>NZ_JAFLJM010000023.1 GCF_017745675.1 Alkalihalobacillus sp. BA299 | reverse complement strand
AGATGAGATTTCCCATTACGTCAAGTAAGTAAGACCCCTTAGAGATGATGAGGTTGATAGGTCTCGGGTGGAAGCGTGGTGACACGTGGAGCTGAGAGATACTAATCGGTCGAGGACTTATCCAAATGAAAGGTGAACTTGACTTCTTAAGAAAACTCAATGTCAATGTTATCTAGTTTTGAAGGAATAAACTTCATAATTTTAAAGGATTTTCAGAAGCAAGAATTGCAGCTGACGAAGAAATTCGCAGCTTATCAAAATCCGATAAGAAAATTGTTAGAAGCGAGTAGTTCGAGGCGACAAGTTCACGAGTAGCGGAATGTACGTTTGAAGGGTACTTGAGCAACGCAGTGGACGCAGCCAACGAAGAAATTCGAAGTTTATCACAATTTTAGAGTCTAGTGGCGATAGCGAAGAGGTCACACCCGTTCCCATGCCGAACACGGAAGTTAAGCTCTTCAGCGCCGATGGTAGTTGGGGGCTTCCCCCTGTGAGAGTAGGACGTCGCTAGGCTTAAATAATTCTTAAAATGGGGCCTTAGCTCAGCTGGGAGAGCGCCTGCCTTGCACGCAGGAGGTCAGCGGTTCGATCCCGCTAGGCTCCACCATAATATTTAGTTTTTTCTTTAATATGGCGGTGTAGCTCAGCTGGCTAGAGCGTACGGTTCATACCCGTGAGGTCGTGGGTTCGACTCCCTCCGCCGCTACCATTATAAGGACCCTTAGCTCAGTTGGTCAGAGCGGTCGGCTCATAACCGATTGGTCGTAGGTTCGAGTCCTACAGGGTCCACCAGAAAGTTAGATGATGGAGGAATACCCAAGTCTGGCTGAAGGGATCGGTCTTGAAAACCGACAGGCGGGTTAAACCGCGCGGGGGTTCGAATCCCTCTTCCTCCGCCATTTCAGATTAGAACAGTTTTAATTTTAGTTCTAGTATTTATAACATCCATGGCGGCATAGCCAAGTGGTAAGGCACGGGTCTGCAAAACCCTTATCCCCCGGTTCGAATCCGGGTGCCGCCTCCAAAGGTACCTTTATATTTTGTCTGCTTTGCCGGGGTGGTGGAATTGGCAGACACACAGGACTTAAAATCCTGCGGTAGGTGACTACCGTGCCGGTTCAAGTCCGGCCCTCGGCACCATATGCGCCCTTAGCTCAGCTGGATAGAGTGTTTGACTACGAATCAAAAGGTCGGGAGTTCGAATCTCTCAGGGCGCACCATTTATTTTTTAGATAACATGAATGTAATTATCTGCGGGTGTAGTTTAATGGTAAAACCTCAGCCTTCCAAGCTGATGTCGTGAGTTCGATTCTCATCACCCGCTCCAAATTTGGGGCCTATAGCTCAGCTGGTTAGAGCGCACGCCTGATAAGCGTGAGGTCGGTGGTTCGAGTCCACTTAGGCCCACCATAGAAGATTCCACAGTAGCTCAGTTGGTAGAGCAATCGGCTGTTAACCGATCGGTCGCAGGTTCGAGTCCTGCCTGTGGAGCCAAATGGCCCGTTGGTCAAGCGGTTAAGACACCGCCCTTTCACGGCGGTAACACGGGTTCGAATCCCGTACGGGTCACCATCTAGAATTAAGGAAGATTTTTCGAAGCAAGAAGTTCAGGGAAGTAAAGTTCTGAGGAAACGGAGCGTATCCTTAATACATGAGTAGTGTCAGAACGAAACTAACGAAGAAACTTGCCGCTTAACAAAATCTGAATGGAGGATTAGCTCAGCTGGGAGAGCACCTGCCTTACAAGCAGGGGGTCGGCGGTTCGAGCCCGTCATCCTCCACCATCCATGCCGGTGTAGCTCAATTGGTAGAGCAACTGACTTGTAATCAGTAGGTTGGGGGTTCAAGTCCTCTCGCCGGCACCATTTTAAATTTAATAGCACTTCGTTATAAAGTACCACATATAGTAACACTTAAATGGGTAAACTAAAAGTACTCATTTTTTTTGAGCCATTAGCTCAGTTGGTAGAGCAACGAGGATTATCTTCTTTGAACTACTACGAGTTGTTTCGACGCATTCACTACGAAGCTATACTCGTAGAGGAAGAAACATCACTTTGAATAATCACCTTTAATACGGGAGCCATTAGCTCAGTTGGTAGAGCATCTGACTTTTAATCAGAGGGTCGAAGGTTCGAATCCTTCATGGCTCACCATTGTTTTAAGCTGCGGGTGTGGCGGAATTGGCAGACGCGCTAGACTTAGGATCTAGTGTCTTTGACGTGGGGGTTCGAGTCCCTTCACCCGCACCAGTACATATTGATAATGAAAGATAAGAGATCAACATTAGTTGGTCTTTTTTTGTTATAAAAGAGATAACTAAATTTCTGAAAGAAGGGTATGTAGGTAAAATCAGAAGAATAGAACTAGAGATGCGTTTCCCTAATTGGCCACGAAAATGGCAGCATAATGACTGGATTGCTTCATGAGAACAAGGCGGCTTTGTATTTGAAGTAGCTGCACTTTATTCAAATCATTCATCAGTTGTTTGGAGAAATTATTTCGGTGGTAAAGTTGGTGAGGTATATCGGGAAATTCCAATTGAAAAAGATCAATCGTTCTGGGACCAAATGATACAAAATCTCGTTAATGCAATAGTAGGTAAAGAAAGTAAAGTCATTGATTTTGAAGAAGGCTATAAGGTTCAAAAAGTTTTAGAAGCATTAAGGAATCCAAAAAGGCCATACAGAAAAGGATCTAAATGAATGATTTTGACCTTTTGTACAAAAAAGAAACTGGTTTATTATTAACTTAATTTAAAAACCTAATTTTCACAACATGTGGCGAAAGAACTGGCCGAATTGGACTTGGATGTCTAATTCGGCTTTTTGATTTTCAACATTTACATAATCCTAACATGTACTTAATACAGAGTTACGAATAGGGCGTTAAGATAATAATTGTTGAAAAGATATTTTCAAATTTGCGTTAAATTAAAAAATATTTTCATAGAGGGGAGTGTTTTTCATATCGATAGAGCAATCGAAGAACTTTTTAAGCAATACTATCCGATATTAAGTCCGATTCAAAGGAAAATCACTGACTTAATTATGAGAGACCCGGAAGAATATACGATGCTAACGATCACAGAATGTAGCAAAAAGCTTGAAGTTTCAGAAGCTAGTTTAACACGGTTTGCAAAAGCACTAGACTTTAAAGGTTATCATGACTTTCAAAACAGTTTAAAATCGAATCTTCTTAATCAACTAACACCTAAGGTAAAAATGGAAAAAACGCTACAAAAAAGTGCTGCGTCTACGAACCGTATTGAAAAAGAGTTATTAAAAGACATTGAAACGCTATCTAAGGCGCTACAAACGATTAATCATGAGCAGTTTCAAAAAGTAGTCGCTTCTATTAGTCAAGCAGAATGTGTGTACCTAATGGGGCTAGGAGTATCTAAGTCTATCGTATCATTTCTGGATTTTCGATTAAGGAGAATCGGGATTGAGACAAAGATTTTTACAAGTGGCGGACATGAATTTATGGAGAAACTTCTACCCATCCAATCCAAAGATATCGTCTTGGCTATTGGTTTTCAAAGAAGCTACAGTGAAATCATTACTGCTCTCGATTATACCCAAAAGAAGGGTATACAAGCTATCTCTCTTGTTGAAAATGCCCTATCACCTCTTGCAAGGAAAGCATCAACATCATTAATTGTAAAACGAGGTCCTAAAGAAGAATTAAATTCATTAGCTCTTCCTATGTCGATCTGTAACGCAATCATGATGGAGGTTACTTTAATAAAAGAAAGACGAGCGCTTGAAACGATGGAACAGTTGGAATGGATAAATCAAACTTATAAAAGATATATGGAGGAAAATTAAAATGAAAATGAAAATCAAATCGATCCTAACGTTTTCCCTTATTTTGGTTGTATTACTGTTAGCAGCTTGTAACTCTAATTCTTCAAGTGGTAAAAATGAGTCGATTACCGTATATACTTCTGTTCCACAAAACTTAATTGATCAATTTCAGGCAGCATTTATTGAAACCTACCCGGACATTGAAGTGAATGTTTACCGAGCGGGTACAGGAGATATTTTATCAAAACTACGAACAGAAAAGGAAGCAAACAGTGTAGCAGCTGACGTCGTATGGGTTGCAGATTTTGTATCAGCAGAGGCTTTAAAAGAAATGGACATGTTAGCAAAATATGAATCAAAAGAAGCGAGTGCAATTAATGAAAATTTAATTGATCCGGATGGATATTACTATGGATCGCGAATCATCAATATGGTTCTTGCTTATAATACAAAAATTGAAGCTCCGAATAGCTGGAACGATATGCTTGACTCAAAATATGCAGGTAAAATTGGTATTCCAAGTGTAAGTTCAGGTACATCTTTTAGTTTTGTTGGAACGCTAGCAGCATCTGATCGTTTTGGTTGGGACTACTTTGAAAAGATGAGGGAAAATGGGGGAATTCAGCTTACAGCAAATAAAGATGCAGCAGAGAAAGTGGCGACTGGTGAATTGGAAATGGCGGTAGTTCTGGACTATATGGTTAAAGAAATGAAAGATCAGGGTTCTCCGATTGATTACATTGTACCAGAAGAAGGCCTTGTGATGGTTGCGTCCCCGATTGCTTTATTAGCAGACAGCAGTAATCCAGAAGGAGCAAAAACATTTATTGATTTTACAATTTCAAAAGAAGGACAAAAGATTATGGCGGAGCAAAATGTTGTATCTGTACGAGAGGATGTCGAGCCTCCTGAAGGCGTACCATCTATTAATGATTTAAAAATTTTTCCTACAGATGTTGACTATTTAGAAACCAAGCGTTCTGAGATTATTGAACGTTTTGAACAAATTTTTACAAACTAAGACAATTGCAAAAGGGTTCTTTATGAACCCTTTCCAATTTCTACGAGCTTTGGGGGAGCAAGCATATGAAAAGTTTGTTTACAAATGGTAAATGGATATATCTACTAGTTATCTTATCATTAGGAATATTAGTTGTTTATCCGATGGCGATTATTGTATATAAAAGTTTTGAAGGCGAAACTGGACTTACTCTAAGGCATTATTTAAATATTTTCACGGATGTAGGGGTTTATCGTATTTTATGGAATAGTTTTTTTGTTTCCATCATGGCAACGATTATTGCGACGATCATCGGTACATTTCTCGCGTGGTTTATTGCACGGACAGATATTCCTTTTAAAAAATGGGTAAAAATTGGGATTTTAATTCCGTTTCTTATTCCTCCGTTTATCGCTGCGATTTCCTGGCAGCAGTTGCTCGGACCAGTAGGATATTTTAATAAGTTTTATATGTATGTTACGGGAGCAACAAGCCCTCTATTTACGATTTATGGTCCATTGGGAATTATTCTTGTTATGACATTAAGTAGTTTTCCGTTAGTGTATCTTGTTACAGTCGGAGCCTTTGAAAAAATGGAATCAGCTCTTGAAGAAGCAGGGAGAATGGCTGGAGCAAATAAATGGAGAGTGTTAAAGGATATTACACTTCCAATTATGCTACCAACCATTTTAGCGGGGGCAGTTCTTGTTTTTGTCACAGAAATCTCCAATTTTGGTGTCCCGGCTATTCTAGGTTTTCAAGTTTCTTATTTCGTCTTAACAACGAAAATTTACGATGTGTTACACAGTTTTAATATGGCTAATAGCTTTGCAATAGCCGCAGCGTTATCTATGTTATTAGTTCAAATTGCTGCCATTGGTTTATGGATACAACACATCATTTTAAATAAGAAAAATTATTCTGTTATAACTGGAAAAAGTGGTCAAAAAATGACGATTAGTCTTGGAAAAGCTAGAGGATGGCTTACAGCTTGTATTCTTTTGTTATTAGCAGTAACTTCTTTGGCTCCAATGCTTGCAATCTTTTTGACATCCATTACAAAGGCGTACGGACTTTTGCCAACTTGGTCGAACTTAACGTTGGATAATTACCGCTATATTCTATTGGAAATGCCGATGGTTAAAAGGGCCTTTATGAATAGTTTTATACTCGCTTTTGGAGCGGCGACGATTGCTGTTGGGATGGGAGTTATCATTGCCTATTTAACGACAAAAACAAAGGTTCCAGGGAGACATGTTATTGATTTTATAGCAACACTCCCGTATGCCCTTCCAGGAACTGTAGTAGCACTTTCCGTTATCTTAGCGTGGATTCGTCCGATTCCGATCATCGACTTTCAACTGTACAACACGATTTGGATCATTTTAATTGCCTATATTGCCCGTTACATTACTTTCGCTGTTCGAACTACATCTGCATCTCTTATGCAAGTGCATGATTCGCTTGAGGAAGCTGCTAGAATTTCAGGAGCAAGTTGGTTGAGAAACTTGAAAGATATCGTTCTTCCATTAATAAGTCCAGGAATTTTTGCGGGGTGGTTCTTAATTTTCATGCCTACATTAAGAGAGTTGACGATTTCCATCTTATTATGGTCGGCAGGGAATGAAACGATTGCAATTGCTGTATTTAATTTACAAGAATCCGGAGATATGACAAGTGCATCCGCTTTAAGTATGATTATGATTTTATTTGTTGTTGTTGGTCATCAGTTGTCTATGAAACTAACAAAAAAAGAATCAGCCTTTTAAACTTTACGAGGAGTGAGACTAGTGGGCTATATTGCCATTAAACAATTAACCAAACGATTTGAAGCTTCAGTGGCTGTTGATCAATTTTCACTAGAAATAAAAGAAGGAGAGTTTATTTCCTTTCTTGGTCCGTCAGGGTGTGGAAAAACAACTACTCTTAGAATGATTGCTGGGTTTATTGATCCGACAGAGGGTGAAATTCAAATTGATGAGCAAGTGGTTTTTTCAAAAGCAAAAAGGATTGGATTGCAGCCTGAAGAACGGAATATCGGGATGGTGTTCCAATCGTATGCGGTTTGGCCTCATATGACGGTCTATCAAAACATTGCTTACCCTTTAAAAATTAAGAAGGTGAATAAAAAGGCAATGAAGGAAAGGGTAGAAAGGATGTTAGATTTAGTCAATCTACAAGACTATAAAAAAAGGTACCCACATGAGCTTTCTGGTGGCCAACAACAACGAGTAGCGTTAGCGAGAGCATTAATTATGGAGCCATCGCTGTTACTTCTTGATGAACCATTGTCAAACTTAGATGCTAAATTAAGAGAAAAAATGCGTGCAGAAATAATAGATGTTCAGAAGCGTACAGGAGTAACGATCGTTTACGTTACTCACGACCAAGCGGAAGCATTATCGATGTCGGATCGAATTGTTGTCATGAATAAAGGTGTCATTCAGCAAATTGGCAGTCCAGAAGAAATTTACAAAGAGCCAATCAATTCTTTTGTTGCTGATTTTATCGGGCAAACGAATTTTATTAGTGGTCAAATAAAAAGTATTACTCCATTGACGATTCAACTTGAAAGTACAGATATGCAAATAACGATGGAAAGCGAACCTTTCTCTCAGTCGTATACTGTCGGGCAAAATGTATCTCTTTGCATCCGTCCTGAGGAAGTTAAAATAGTAGAATCATCAGATGAAAGAAAGTCCTTACAGGGAACGATTGTAAACAAAACGTACTTAGGTAATGTAATCGAGTATATTGTCAATGTTGATCACCAACACATTCGGGTGGAGGCAGATTCTTCTTCTAATTGGGCATTAGGTGTAGATGTAGGACTGCAAATGAAACAATCTATTATTTTTACAAAAAACTAGGAGGACACTATGTTTAAGATCGGTTCATCTTCAGAATTACTTAGAAATTATTCCTTACAAGAGGCAACGATTATATTTTCAGCCTTGGGCTATGATGTTGTAGAACTATGGATGGGTCACTTTTATAAAAGTAATCTTAAAGCAACAGAAATTAAATCATTAATGAAAAATAATAATCTTGATTTTCAGATTCATGCCGATGTTCGAGATGTAAATCTGACTTCAACCAATCAAGGAATTCGAGACGAATCGTTAAAGCAAATGTTAGAGACGATTGAACTTGCTAGTGAAATGGAAGCGCCAGTTGTAACATTACATCCAGGAAGAATGTCATCTTCTAAAGATTTACCGGACGACTTTTGGGAATTACAACTGGATATGTTTTCAAAAATTGCAAGTCATGCCGAGAAATACGGTGTAAATGTAGGAGTTGAAAATATGGAGAAACGCTCAAAAGAGTTTGTTGTAACACTAAACGATGTGACGAAATTAATTCGGGGAGTAAACAGTTCTCATTTAGGTTTAACTATGGATTTGGCACATTACCATAGTATTGGCGATGTGAAAACATTTGTGCAGCAAGTAGATTTGCCGATTATGAATGTGCATATTAGTCAAGCTGCACCGGGTAAAATGCACTTGCCGTTTTCAGCGCAAACCGAAGATACGATCAACTTCGATGAGGTTCTTCCTGAGTTAATAAAAAAATATCAGGGACCTTTAATTATTGAAGGGTATGTCCATGGG
Source organism: Alkalihalobacillus sp. BA299 (assembly GCF_017745675.1). GTDB lineage: Bacteria > Bacillota > Bacilli > Bacillales > Bacillaceae_F > Alkalihalobacterium. The sequence continues at coordinate 57,041 of NZ_JAFLJM010000023.1, read as the reverse complement.
AAGGAATTAGAAACGGTGAAGGAAAACTACCAATGGCTGAGCCAGTGTATGGAACTATGCAAATAAAAGTATTAGGTGGTGCAGGTGAATACGGTAGAACTTCGGTACTGATAACGAACGAAAAAGGTAGGTTCTTATTTGATTGTGGTACGAATAAAAGCGGGGCGACTACGGAAGAACAATATCCATTATTGTCCGAAGAAATCGCAGCTTCCATTGATGCCGTATTTATTTCTCATTCTCATGAAGATCACTGTTCTGCCCTAGGGTATTTATATGCGCTTGGTTATGATGGTCCGGTTTATTGTACCAATCACACAGCAAGGCAAATTCCATATTATTTAGAGAACTGGAGAAAAAACTGTGAAGAAAAGGGCTATCAGCTACCTTATAGTAGGGATGATGAACGCAAAATAAACATTAAAGAATTAGAAGGTATAACAGGTATTATTGACTTTCTAGACTTAGGTGTGAAAATTCAATGGGGGAGCAGCGGGCATATCTATGGAGCTGTATGGTATATTCTTTTTCTCGGTGGTAAAAAGATTTTTTTCTCCGGTGATTACCATATGGAATCTCCTTTATTTTCTTTTTTAAAGCCTGACGTTACAAATGTGGATGTTGCTATTTTAGACACGGCATATGGGTTAGATGAAAGAGATCAACAAGAGTATACCAGTTTACTATTTAATAAAATAAATACTACGATTAAAAATGATGGAAGTGTTTTTCTGCCTGTCCCTAAATATGGACGTGGACAAGAGTTACTTTTATTAGCTTTAAATTACTTTTCAAGGGATATTTTGAGACCCTTAATTGTTGTAGAGGCTTCTATTCTTTTACCTTTGCAAAATTATATAAAAGATATAAGCTGGTTAAAAAGTGGGATTGCGACAACCATTAGCAGTGCACTTAATGAAGAGAATATCGTTGTTGTAACGAATCAAACAGAAAGGGAGAAGGCGCTAAAACGGGACCGTCCAAAACTCATTTTTTCTCCAGATGGTATGTTACAGTCAACAGTCGCAAATGCTTACTTACAAGAATTGAAAGATGATAGTAAAAATCTAATCCTCTTAACGGGATATCAATCTAAACATTCATTAGGGCAACAACTATTAGAAAAAAATCCTTATCAGGTTCAAATAGATGTCAGTCGGTTTAAAGTCCATCCAGGCTTTCGTGAAACGAGAAAAATAATTGGTTTCGTTGATCCTAAAACAATCATAGTAATGCACAACAAGAAAGAAGAAAATGATCAAGTCGCACAATTTTTAAAAGAACAACATCAACTTAAAGTATTTTCCTTAATGTCTGGTGATGCGATTAGAATTTAGAATGTATTATTAAATATTAGTTGGGAACACAAGGCTCTAATCGGATCGCTTTTTTTTTTAGTTACTTAACTACAAAATTCACGACTCGGAAAAATGACGTTAAATCGTAATCAAGATAACTTTTTTGCGGAGACAGAACAAGCCGCATTCCATCCTGGTCACGTTGTTCCTGGTATTGACTTTAGTAATGATCCGTTGTTACAGGGACGATTATTTTCATATACGGATAAATAATAGAAACTTACACAAAAAATATATTAGTAAAACGAAAATGACCACGGTCGATGAACGGTGGTCATTTTCGTTTGGGTGAGTTTATTATTTCTTTATAATGATATGGTCTCCATTTTTTAGTTCAAGAATATCTGCTAAAAATACTTCAGCAAGACTATTTGAGATGTCAACTAATTCCGCTTGATCTTTTGCTAATAATGAAAGAGGATCCCCACCTAAATAACGGTTTTTATCTGTTGTAATAAAAGCAAGAATTCCTTTAATTTGTCCACCGTTATTCCCCATTAACTTTGTCCTCCTTTTTGAATGTTTAGTAATTCAGGATTTTTTTTCACCGTTTCTAATAAAGGAGTAAGTAAAATTGTTTCTTTTAAAAGTTCAATATTTTTGATAATCGGAACTAAAACAATGATGATAACTCCTGCTCCAGGGTTTTCTACACTATATAACTTTTTTTGGCCGAGTCTGCGGGTGGTTTCAAATAAAATCGCTTGTCGTTGTCCCCCATTGAAAAGCGGTATTTGAAAATGATCTTTATTAGGCTTAATGACTGCAGCTAGTCCGTCATCTAAGAACCACTGCTTTGCTTCTTCTCTTCCCGCTAAATTGTATACAAACATATCATTGACGTATAAATCTGAACCTTTAATTTCGATCTTTCCTTCTGTTACAGTTGCGATATCTCTTACCTTTTGTCGTGCTGTAAATCGTTTTAGTAAATAAAAGATAATGAGTCCTACGAGTGAACCGAATACGATTTGTCCCCATGCTGCAACATCTAACAATTCTTGTATTAGTTGAATCGTAAGAGCCGTGGAGAAAGAAACGATGAGCGTGATGTAGTTTCTCGCCTCGAATATTTTTGAAATGCCATCAATGTAAGCATCCCCGCGTCTTGTAAATTCATCTCCCTCAAGGTCTAAAAGACTTTCCCTCTCTATTTTTCGAACATCACGAAAATGTTGGGCAGCTAAAGCTAGAAATGTAACGGCCGTAAAGTTTTTGGTCATTAGCGTAGGAATGATAAAGGCTCCTATAGCAGCAGCAAGTGCACCCGTTACAAGGTGAATTAAATAGCCATTTGGGTAATTAGGATACTGCCTGTAATCCAGTTTGATAGAAAGGAAGCGAACCAAGGTTCCAATTACAGTTGCTGTAATAATAAGTATTAGCATTTCGGGTGATATGACATCGTTGTTATTAGGCATCCTTAATGCCTCCTTGTTTAGAAATTTCCATTCATAGAATTTGTTAGATGAACATTTTTATACAATTAGACAACGAATTGTACAAACTTGGAAATATTCTAGTGAAAACGAATGAATTACACCTAGAAAACCAATAATAGGAAAATGTAACTTTTATATATTGGATAGAAAAGTAAAAAAGCATTGGAGGAGTCGAATAGAACTGAAGGGTCTAAAGGTATTCGTACTTAATCAAGAGAGCTAGTGACTAAATGAGTGAGTATAAAAGATGTAGAAGTATGTCTAATGTTGTCGAGAAATCGATAAATGGCCTAAACTTGAAAATAAATGAGCCGAACTTGAAAATAAAATGGCAGAAGTTAAAAATAAAAGGACTGAAGTTGAAAATAAAACCGCAAAAGTTGAAAATAGAACGGTTAAGCAAATCTTTTAAATAAAATTTAACCTAGAACAAGATATTTTTTAGAGGTGGCTTGAATTCATGAGTTGGAGTATCGGAAAAAGTATTTACCGAAAAGAAGCATACGAAAAGGTGACGGGAAAAGCTAAATACACGGATGATTATTCCACAAAAGGGATGTTGCATGTAAAGCTAGTCGTGAGCTCTTATGCTCATGCCAAAATAACAGCTATTGACACGACAAAAGCTCGTGCGGTCTCTGGAGTTCGAGCTATTGTCCTTGGGCAACCGTATCCACTGACGGGCGAAGAAATTAATGATCGACCACCAATCGCATTTGAAAAAGTTCGGTATTACGGTGAACCCGTAGCCGTAGTCGTTGCTGATGATCCGCTTCAAGCCAAAAAAGCAGCTGAACAAATAGAAGTAAGCTATGAACCACTTCCGGTTGTAAATTCACCGAAGGAAGCACTACTGCCGGGTGCTGTTCTTGTCCATGAAAATTTAGCAACTTATGAACGGATTGAACACGTCTATCCAGAACCGAATACAAATATTGCCGATCGAACGAAAATAAGAAAAGGGAATATGGAGCAAGGTTGGGCTGAGAGTGATGTAACGGTAGAAGCTAGTTTTTCATTTTCCCCATCTGACCATATCGCGATGGAAACGAGATGTGTGACCGCAGAAATTCGTCCTGATGGGGTGGTTGTATTTTCATCTGCAACACAATCTCCTTATATGATCAAAAAATTAATGGGTAGTTATTTTGGTCTTGAAGAAGGAAAAGTTGTTGTCAATACCCCGTTAGTTGGTGGGGGATACGGCGGTAAAGTAGCAGTGCAGTTAGAGCTTATTGCATATATGGCAACACTTGCTGTTGGTGGACGACCGGTTAAACTTTTAAATACAAGAGAAGAAGACATGATCACTTCACCTGTACATATAGGTTTAGATGCAAACATCAAGCTTGGGGCGACAAAAGACGGGAAATTAACAGCTGCAGAAATATTGTATATATTTGATAGTGGAGCTTATTCAGATAAAGGGGCGACAGTGAGTCGTGCGGCAGCTGTCACTTGTACAGGACCTTACCACATTGAAAATGTCTGGTGTGACTCACTTTGTGTGTATACGAACCATCCATATGCTACAGCTTATAGGGGATTCAGTCATGCTGAGATTTTATTTGTGTTTGAACGAGCTATGGATATACTTGCCAAAAAATTGGAAATGGATCCAATTGAATTACGAAAGCAAAATGCTTTTTTACCTGGACATACAACACCAACTCAAATCCAACTTAATGAAAGTACGGTTGGAAACTTACCACAATGTATCGACCGCTTAAAACAATTGATGAACTGGGATGAGGGGTTAGTAACACAAGTAAGCGATCGGAAAATACGAGTGAAAGGACTAAGTTGTATTTGGAAGACTTCAACGATTGACTCAGAAGCAAGCTCTGGAGTCGTGTTAACTTTTAATGCAGATGGAAGTGTTAACATCCTGTCAGGTGTTGTTGAAATCGGAACGGGGACCAAAACGATACTCGCTCAGTTGTTAGCTGAAAAATTAAAAATGGATATCAATAAAATTCATGTCAAAATGGAAATCAATACACAAACGACACCTGAGCATTGGAAGACGGTTGCAAGTCGAGGTACGTTAATGGCTGGAAGAGCTTTATTAAAAGCTGCGGATGATGCAATAGAGCAGTTAAAAAACATTGCTTCACGTGTACTTATGTGTTCACCAGATGATTTAGAGGTAGGAAATGAAATGGTCTATGTTCGTGATGAGCCAGATACGTTTATCAATGTGAAAGACATTTGTTTGGGTTATAAATATCCAAGTGGGTATTCCATAGGTGGCCAGATCATTGCAAGAGGTAATTATACGTTAAGACATTTAACTCATATTGATCATGATACAGGATCTGGAAAACCTGGTCCAGAATATACAGTCGGTGCTCAAGGTGTAGAAGTAGAGTTCGATACACGAGACTATACTTATAAAATTTTAAACGCTTATTCGGTTATTGATGTTGGCAAAGTCCTAAATAATAAAGCAGCTCGAGGGCAAGTAATGGGTGCGATGAGTATGGGGTTGAATTTTGCTAGTAGTGAAACCTTTGTATTTAATCAAGAGGGAAAAGTACTTAACCACAGACTACGAACTTATACCCCGTTTCGATACGGAGATCACCCTAAATATATAGTACACTTTCTTGAAACACCACATATTGATGGCCCATATGGCGCAAGAGGTGTTGGTGAACTCGGCTTAATTGGAATGCCTGCCGCTTTAGCTAATTCCCTTTCAAAAGCAGCTGGCGTGGATCTAAATGAATTGCCACTTACTCCTGAATTCATTTGGGCAAAAAAGCAGGAGGTAGATTCATGATTTCGTTTGACTTTGAATATTACCGACCAACAACAATTAAGGAGGCGGTTCAATTACACCAATCTTTAGATGAGCAAGGGAAGAACCCGATCTATTTTTCAGGTGGGACAGAAATCATTACATTAGGAAGAGTAAATAAAATTCAAACAGGTGCTGTTATAGATATAAAGGGAATTCCAGAGTGCTTAGTAATGAGAAAAGACGAACAGCAATTGACATTAGGCGTTGCACAAACGTTAACAAAAATTCGGGAGAGTCAACTGTTCCCTTTTCTAAGTAAAGTTATCGTTGAAATTGCGGACCATACAGCTCGAAACAAAATTACATTAGGTGGAAACCTTTGTGCTAATATTATCTATCGAGAAACGGTTTTACCCTTTTTATTAACAGAAAGTCAAGTAGTTATTGCTGGCCCTTCTGGTGTAAAAATGCGCCCGCTGAAGGAAGTGTTCAACCAAACTCTAAAATTAGAAAGAGGAGAATTGCTTGTTCAAGTTATTACTGAACAAAGTGAAATAAATAGTCCTTCTCTCAGTATAAAAAAACGAAGACAATGGGATGTGGGATATCCATTAATAACGACAGCTGCCCTAAAAAAGAACGATAGTATTAAAGTTGGATTCAGTGGTTTATGTTCGTATCCGTTTCGAGATCAACTCATAGAACAATGTTTAAATGATCCAAGCTTATCTAAAGAAAAGAAAGCAACTGAAGCCATTCGGCTGATATCAACACCGATTCTCGATGATGTTCACGGTTCAGCTGCATATCGTTCGTTTGTATTAAAAAATACATTACTTGATGTAATGGAAACGTTGGAGGAAGCTTGATATGTATAAAGCTGAACTCACTTTAACGATTAATGGAGAAGATCGCACAGTATTCGTTCGAAATGCGGATACATTATTATTTGTATTGCGTGAAGAATTAGGATTAACTGGAGCAAAACCAGGTTGTTTAAATGGAGATTGTGGGGCTTGTACGATCGATGTAGATGGGGACCCAATGAAAGCGTGTTTAATGCTTGCGATAGAGGCTGTTGGAAAAAAAGTAACGACAGTGGAAGGACTTATAAATGCACCGATCCAATCAGAGTTTATTGAAAAATTTGCCTTTCAATGTGGCTATTGTACTCCTGGTTTTATTATGAGCTGTAATTCATTACTTCAAAAATACCCCAATGCTGATGATACGATGATCAAGGACTGGCTAGAATCTAACATATGTCGCTGTACAGGCTATCAAGAAATCGAGGAAGCAATCAAGTCTGTGTTGGGGTCTAATTCTCAAGAAAGCTCTTAAGGTGGAAATACTGAATTAAAATGGGTAAAAAAAATGATAAGAAATTCGTATGTTGAGCTCCTATTTAAGGCATCATATACGAGTAACAAAAATTACTTTTCCAAGGGGGAATTCTACATGCAACAAAATCAACAATCACAACAAGCAGCACAGCAAGCGCAACAAGCCATCCAACAAGCCCAGCAAGCGGTTCAGCAAGCTACTCAACAGGCTAATCCTCAAGCAATTCAACAAGCCCAGCAACAACTTCAACAAGCGTCACAGCAACTGCAGCAAGCTCAAAATAGTGCTCAACCTGCTCAACAGCAGCAGTTCCAGCAAGCCCAACAACAATTACAGCAGGCAACACAACAACTTCAACAAGCCCAGCAACAACAAAATCAACAACAATAACGTAACAACGGTAAAGAAGGTGGCTCTAGCAGAGAGCCACCTTCTTTCTATATTCGATAAGTATTAATTTAATACTCTACGTGCTTGCGTGTGCTTCGAAGGGTTATAACTTGAAATCTTCACGACATCTCCCGTTTGTGGAGAGTGGATGTATTGTCCGTTTCCAATGTAAATACCGACATGGTGGATCGGGTTCCCTCTAAAAATTAAATCTCCTGGTTGCACTTGGTTCAGCGGGACAGCAACACCAACTTGTGCTTGTTGTCTTGATACTCGTGGTAGGTTTACACCGATAGAGCGGAAGACATATGAAGTGAACCCAGAGCAGTCAAATCCACTAGGTGTTGTACCACCCCAAACGTAAGGTGTCCCTAAAAACTGTTTACTGTAATTAATTAGTTGAGTAACTTGATCCTGATTTCCAGAGCTAACAGATGGAGCAGGGTTACTATTCGTACTTGTATTTTTATTACTATTTGAACTCGTAGGTGCAGGTGTTTTGGTATTCGAATTGTTTACAGATGATTGATTTTGTGATGTTTGGCTAGGTCCATTTTCTAGTTCTGTCTGTTGTGGTTGCTGTTCTTCTTCAGCTAAGGTAGCCTGCCGTTCTTCTTCGGCTAAGCGAATTTCTTCCTGACGCTGTAGTTCCTTGAACCGATCTAATTCTTTCATAACGATATCTTTGTCTTTTTTCATTGCTGCCTGTTCATTCTTTACCGTTTGTTTGTTACTTTCTAAATGTTCAACTTCTTTTACTAATTCTTCCTGTAAAGTAGTCAGTTCTAACTCGGCATTCTGTATATTTTCAAGCAATTTTTGATCTTGTTCAATCACTTGGGAGATGAGGGTGACTCGTTCAATGAGGTCACCAAGTCCATTTGAAGTTAAAATGACATCAATGTAGGTTAGCATCGGGCTTTGGCCATTTTGTTGTATGGCACGTAGTCTCTCAAAATAAATTTCTTTTAAACTATCAAATTTCTGTTGAGCTTCCTCAAGATCCTTTTGGTTTTGTTCAATTTGTTGTTGACCTTGCTCAATTTCTTTCGTTAAATCTTCAACTTTAGCGATGGCTTCGATAATCTTGTTGTCGTATGTAAGTATTTTAGTTTCCAGTTCTTCGATTTGTGCGGAATAATTCGTAGGAGGATTAGCATAGGTTGTTGCAGGAACCGCATGAAGAAGGGTAGCAGCTAATGCCGTAGCAATAACTACATGGGTTAACTTCCTTTTCATTGTATTACTCTCCTTTTATATATACCATTACCTTCAATGGAAGATTGTGCATTTATTAGTCCTCTCAAATTTTAATATGTTTCCTGTCTAATAACAACGAATTTTGTTAGAATGTAATAAAATTGTTACATAAGAAATGATATTGTCGTAAATTAGGAGGATTTAATTTACAAAAAAATGTATTTATGGTGCTTTTTATGAAGTAGCTGTAACGTATGATATAGGGATAAGTGCGTAGAAATAGGTGACAGGCACCGTTAATCCATTAAAGCATTAACGGTGCCTGTCACGTGAGGTTAGGTATTAATGGGGGGAGTTGTAAATTGAGTTGATAAATTTGTCTTGGGCGACCTCGACTTATTGGTTGTTCTTCACCGATAATTTTAACGTAATCGTTTTCTTCAAGTTTGCTTAAAATTCTCCTCGCACTTCGTAGTGTGATACCAAAACTACTAGCTAATTCAAGGGCTGTAAATTTTTTATCACTAGAATAGTTGCTAAATGCCAGTAGCTTATTAATCGTTCCTATACTTAAACTTGCATTTTTAGCTAAGGCAATTAAGTTTGGGTCCTCACTTCGAACTGAGTATTTTAATTGAACGGCTTCTCCAACAGGACCGTGTACATTGCCGTCTAGTTCTACAATAAAACAGCTTCCATCCCCAACAGATTTTGCTTTTGTAAATCCTTCATATGCTTTTGTTTCAGCCTCATGAGCCGTACTACCAAAACCAATTCCTAAATAGGGGGAGAGCTTTAATTCTTTTTGGATCTCTAGTAAAACGGGTATTTGTTGGAAGTTTTTTGTATTACTTACGATTTGTCCACGAGTTGTGATAAATCGTAATTCTCCTCGATCAGACCAATCGATTAGGGCCCCAGTTTCCTCACCAAAATCAATAAGGATTTGTTGAAGCTTTAATTTTTTTCGCTGTGTTTGGTAATCTGATAAAGCCCTTGGGCTAAAGTCGATTTCTTCCTTGAAGCCTATAATACCGATGGCAATTTGACTTGCGGCTTGATACATATTTTTTCCTTCTAATACGACTCGTTGAAGAGTATTTCGAATAGATGATTTAGCAGGAGAGATACGGTAAGTAGGTAAGCCGAGTGTTTTTAATTGTTTATAGACAGAATATACACTTGTAATGACAGCCTGTACCTTTTTAGATTGCCACAGATTGTAATGAAATGAGACAAGCTCGTTAAGGTCTTCATTATGTCCACACTCTTTAGTAAATGTATAATCCGTATTTATATCTAATTCTTCTAAACACTCACGAATTTCGGATTCTGCTGGATAATCGACACTAAAAGTAAGTGGTAACGTTGTATCCGTCTTCATTTGTTTTAACATTTGAAATAAACCACGATATATAGAAATTTCATTATATGGAACATAGATCATCGGTTTATTAATCTCTAATTCGTTTTTCATGAGGTAATGATGTGTAATTAAATAGGGAATGGGACCTCCGTATAATAATATATCATTATCCTCTACATATTTGTTAAACAAGTCGATGGCTTCGTTTGGATCATTGTAAGTATCAATAACTATAGATAGTTCATTGATTTGCTTTCCTAATTCCTTTGTTAAATGAACCATGTCGGGTGTAACTAGTGCTGCAACTTTAATTATCACAAAAATCCTCCTCAGAAGGTTCGACATTTGTAAATCCATTTCAAATATTCGTAGAGAGTGTAAGTTCATTTATTTAAGTATACCTATAATAGTAAAAATTTTCAAATTATTTAAAGGTCTATTTACGGACATGGTAACTAATTAAAATATGCAATAATATGTAACTAATCAATATATTCAACATCATTATAGGAGAAAAGGAGGAGGATAAGATTCAAAGGTTTAATATAAAAGGAGGGCTGTGAAGAAAGAGACGACAAATTAACGAATGAGGTAGTGATCCGTATGGAAGGTATAGTCATATCTGCGATGATTGTTTTATTTGCTTCAGTATTACAAGCATGTACCGGATTTGGTTTTTCAATCATGGCTACGCCGTTTTTACTATTCGTATATGCCCCACATGTAGCAATCCAAATCAATATCATTTTATCAATATTAATTTCGGTGTTTATTCTACCCAAAATTATTAAAGATGTGGATAAGAAACTATTAATTAAACTTGTAAAAGGAAGTATTATTGGGGCTCCATTTGGTATTGGTATATTTTTATTTCTCGATGTTCAATTTTTGAAGATTGTTATTAGTTTACTTATTTTGTTTTTAACATGCTTACTTATTTTACAATTTTCAGTCAAACAGACGTCTGCTAAAGATCATATTTCAGGCGGGTTATCAGGTATGCTAACGACGAGTATAGGTATGCCGGGACCACCATTATTGTTGTATTTTTCTGGAGTCAAAATTGAAAAAGCAGTTTTACGAAGTACTACATTAGCTTTCTACTTATTTATTTATGTTGTAGCTCTTGGGATGCAAATTACATTTGGCTCTACGAATAAAGAAATTTGGTTTACTTCATTAATACTAGTTCCAGTGTCGATATGTGGGATGATTTTGGGACAATGGCTATTTAAATTTATTAATCAAAAGGTATTTCAGCTTATAACATATGTTATTCTTGGAGTTACAGGATTCTATTTACTTTTTAGTTCGATATAATAGAGTTTCTCTGTAATTCTTTTTCTATCTCTTGTTTTGGAAGCGATTTCAAAATGTAATAAAAGTTTAGAAACTAACTCCACTATAATCCCTTGTAATCAACCTCTTTTAACTACAATATAAGTTAAAACTAGTAAAAAATATATGAATTGATATGAGTGTATTTTAATTACTTTCGTGTCATCGAGATTTATTTATCTAACTCTATTTTTTTTATTGATAGAAAAAGACAACTCCAACTTTTATTATCTGAAAATTTACAATTGTATAAATTTAGTGGTGTTGAAAATTAGATTTTCATAATTGATTAAGGGGGATTCGATGTGAGATTTATTACAAAACTCTTTACTCGTGTAGCTGAACGATATTTACCTGATGCATTTATTTTCGTATTTGCACTTACTCTCGTTGTATATATTCTTGGTTTGTTGAAAGGGTTTAGTCCAAGAGAAGTGTTGGATTTCTGGGGAAATGGTTTTTTTGATCTTTTAGCATTTACTACACAAGCGATTTTAATTTTAGTGACAGGGTTTGCACTTGCTCATACACCTTTAATAAACAAAGGGTTGAAAGCGTTTGCGAGGATACCGAAAAATGAAATTCAAGTTATTATTGCAACAACGTTAGTCATGATGGTATGTAGCTGGCTTTCATGGGGATTTGGTTTAATAGCGGGTGCAATCGTTGCTCGAGAGATGGGAATCGTACATCGTGGAAAAATTCATTATCCGTTAGTCGTAGCTTCCTCGTATGCAGGGTTTCTTGTTTGGCATGCAGGTTATGGTGGAGCCATCCCAACATTAATAGCAACACCGGGGCATTTTCTTGAAGAGCAAATTGGAGTCATTTCTGTAACAGAAACGATTTTTGCTCCTGCCACTCTAATTATGGTCGTTGTATTAATGATCGTTATCCCGATAGCCATGGTGATGATGAGGCCAAAAGCAAATGAACCACGTGTCAGTCTTCCAGAATCTGAGATCATTAAAGAAGAGGTGGCTAGTGCAACAGAAGAGCTGTCCATAAAAGACATGACTCCAGCTGAGCGTATTGAAAATAGTCGCCTAGTTCCGATTGTTTTAGGTGCTTTAGGGTTGCTATGGTTAGTTAGTTACTTCGGCGCAGGTGGGGCAGTAACCATTAATATAGTAATTATGACGTTCTTTGCTCTTGGGTTGTTTTTAACACCAAGTGTAAATAAATATATTAATTCGTTTACAGGTGGAGCCAAATCATCGTATGGAATTATCATGCAGTTTCCATTTTATGCAGGAATTATGGGAATTATGGTTTCTACAGGACTTGCAGCCGATATTGCAAGTGCATTCGTTTCGGTAGCTAATGAGAAGACGTTACCTGTACTAGGCTTTATCAGTGCGGGGGTTGTTAATATGTTTGTTCCGTCAGGTGGCGGCCAATGGGCAGTTCAAGGCCCAATTATGGTAGATGCAGCTAGTCAACTCGGTGCCGATATGGCAAAGGTCGTTATGGCAGTGGCTTGGGGAGACGCATGGACAAATATGATTCAGCCATTTTGGACGCTCCCTTTGTTAGCGATAGCAGGACTAGGAATTAGACACATCATGGGCTATACAGCGGTGGTATTAATTATTAGTGGAATTGTCCTTAGTCTCGGACTACTTATCCTTTAGTGGCAAGTCAGTTGGTTGCTTGAAAAAATTAGAAAGGGGAATGAAAAGCGAATGACTCATACGCATTTTAAAGGATTAACGAAAATGACTGCAGTAGAATTAAGCTCTTTAATTAAAAGTCGTCAAGTATCTTCTGTAGAAGTTGTGGAAGCCCATTTGAGTCGGATCGATGAAATCAACCCTAAAATTAATGCATTTTGTACAGTGGTGCACGATGAGGCGATTTCAGCAGCGAAAGCAGCAGATAAGGCGATGATGAAGGGGGCTACTTTAGGCCCCCTTCATGGCATACCGATAGCATTAAAAGACTTAACACTAACAAAAGGAGTACGAACAACACGGGGGTCTAGACTGTTTGAGAACTTCATTCCTAATGAGGATGCGGTACTAGTTAAACGAATGAAAAGTGCTGGTGGCATTATTATTGGTAAGACAAATACACCAGAGTTTGGCCATAAAGGAGTGACTGATAATCAAATATTTGGAGCTACCCGAAATCCGTGGAATGTAGAAAGAGTAGTCGGTGGTTCGAGTGGTGGATCAGGTGCAGCGGTAGCAGCTGGCTTAGTTCCAATTGCTGAAGGAAGTGATGGTGCAGGTTCGATTCGTATTCCAGCAAGTATGTGTGGTGTATTTGGATTTAAACCGACTTATGGCCGAGTTCCTGATGTACTTGGTGCTTTTTCTAGTCACTCCCCGTTTTTTCATAATGGACCGATAGCTCGTACAGTGACTGATGCAGCTCTTCTGTATAATGTAATATCAGGGCCACACTTATCAGATCCTTTTTCGATGCCGGAATCAGGAGGTATTCGTACAGCCATTAATGACTCTATTCGTGGGTTAAGGGTGGCGTATAGTCCAAATTTAGGTTATTTTGAAGTGAATCCTGAAGTTGGTGAAGTGTGCAGGCGAGCAGCAAATATTTTTCGTGATTTAGGCTGTCAGGTTGATGAAGTAGATCCCGGTTTTGGTATAGAGGTGGAACACCAGTTTTTAACATTGTGGTATGGTAAAACAGCTGGTATGTATAGTGATTTGTCAGATGAAGAATTTACTTTACTCGAACCTAAAGTTCAAGAGATAATCCTTGAAGGAAAGAAATTGAGTGCTGTCGATTTCTATAAAGCAAATCTTGCTAGAGAAGTAGTTTGGCATAAGTTATTAGAAATCCATAAAAATTATGACTTACTAATTAGTCCAACAACTGCTGTACCAGCTTTTTCTATTGATCAAGGACCACCGAGCTCAATTAATGGTAAGGAAATTAACTCATTGATCGGTTGGTTTCTAACGTATCCTTTTAATTTAACCGGTAACCCTGCAGCTTCAGTTCCATGTGGGTTTTCAAAGGATGGTCTCCCAATTGGATTACAAATTATCGGACGCCACCTTGAAGATGACGTGGTTCTCCGTGCTTGCCGAAACTTAGAGCAAGCTCTCCCTTGCCAAAGGTTAGTAGAGTATGTTTAGAGATAAAGGTTGAATGAGGTGATATTATCCAATGATGAGGTGAGACATATTAATTGTTTCACCTTTTTTGTCGGGAATCTAGGATTTATTGTTGGAAATTCAAAATTTTTTGTACAAAATTTATGGGCCAAATTTGATCTTTACTATTTAATGGTGTGGCACAAACATGAATATTAAAAAGTGTTTACAATCGTCTACAATATCATTTGGTTAGTTATCTCATTCCTCCATTATCCTTTCAACCACTGACCCCATGTATTATTTGCAGCTATCATTTTTCGTTTTTTTACGATCAGCATCCCTGTTAAGGTATCGTAGTAATACTGCATAAAGCTAGATTTAATACGGTTTTGCTTATATTGATATACGGTTTGTTTAAAGGCATGGAGGAAGGGGTGAGCCTTAATTGTTTCAATTTAAGATTGATAAGGAACGATCGATATTGACTTGTCATTATCTTTGATATAAGCATAAAATATGTCTCTGTAATGATGGTATCCATTGTTTTCTAACTCGTTTTTTAACCACTCTTCCGATTTTTCAATGAGTGTTAAATTTTCAAGTTGAACGCTACCATCGACAATGATAGCTAGGGGTAATCCTGTATATTCTACATCGATCTTCATAAGTTTGGGTGTTAACGGCTTCAATTCTTTTCTGGGAATAATACTAATTTTACCATTGGGTTCTAAAATAGCGTACTCAATATCTTGAACATCTGGATATCCAAACGCTCGGACAGTAGATAATAGCTCAGTTAAAGAATAACGAACTTTCTTTAAATTTTTCTGACTAATTTTTCCGTGTTTAATAATGATGGTAGGCTCTCCAATAATAAATCGAGAAAAGATACCATATAAACTTAATTTTGATAAAGTTAAATACAAAAATCCAATAAGAACGATACAAATTACCGCATGAAAAAAGCTGTGAACTTTCACAGCCGCTAAAGCAGCATAAGATAGAAAAATTATGGTAACAAGATCATAAGCTGTCCACTGTGACAATAATGTTTTGCCAAGCATGCGCATAACAATAAAAACCAATATAAATAAGATACCTAATTTTAGTGTTTCAATTACCATTTTCTCACCTTCGAATTAGATATTAATTTTCCATTTAGTTTGTATGCAAAAGTAAAAATCATGATATCCATTTTTATTCCCTAAAAAATAAAACTTATTCCATTTTGACCAATTTTGGGATATAGCTGTATGAAATGATTGACGTGGAACAACATTAAATTCGTTTTTTTGCTTGAAGCTATTTAAAAATACTTCGTATTCAGGTAGCATAAAATTATAGAAGAGATCACCATTTTTTTACAACAAGTAAGGCTTTCTTTAACTAATGCTTTGCGTTTGGCTTTTAAAAATCAATAAAGTTGCAAAAAAATGCAAGTCCAAAATTAATATGACTCAGTTTGTATTATTAATCTCGAATTAAATCTTTCAATCGTTTTGTTTATTTTTACGTAGGAATGGAGGGAATGTAGTGAGAGTGGAGAAGCCTTCGACGGTTACAAAAATAGATCATGTTATTTTTGTACTAGTAACGGTTATGTATTGGTTTACGATATATAGTTATGTTCCTATTTTAACAGCCTATTTAGATTTTTTAGGTGCTACATATTTGTTCATTGGTGTTGTCGTTGGAAGTTATGGATTAATGCAAATGGTCGTTCGACTTCCGCTTGGAATTTATTCTGATGTTATTAAACGTCGGCGCCCGTTTATTATTTTAGGGATAGTGATTGGAAGTATAAGTAGCTTTGGGTTTATCTTGACAGATCAACTAGGCTGGTTGTTAGTTTTTAGAGCAATGGCTGGAGTGAGTGCTGCAACATGGGTCGCTTTTACGGTGTTATATGCGAGTTATTTTTCTAAAGAAGACATTACGAAAGCGATGGGTTGGATCAGTGTCACGATGGTGTTAGGTCAATTAGCAAGTATGATATTTAGTGGTGTATTTGTTGAGTGGTTCGGTTGGTTGTTTCCGTTTTGGCTCGGTGGTTTTGCTGGAATAGTAGGGTTAATCTTATGTTTGTGGCTTAAAGAGGAGAAAGAGAATTCTACTCATGAACCGATTGAGGTAAAAGATATAGTCAGTATTATTAAGGAGCCCCTACTGCTTAAAGTTACGTTACTTTCCGTTTTTGCCTATGCGATTATTTTTATTACAATCTTTGGCTTCACTCCTAATTATGCACTTGAGCTAGGAGCGACAACGGCTGGGTTAAGTTATTTGGTCATAGTTTTTATCGTTCCTCATGCTTTTGCCGCTATAATGGTAGGGAAGTGGCTCACGCCGCGTTTTGGAAAATGGCCGACCTTGCTTGTAGGCTTTATAGTAAGCGCTTTATTTACAGGGACAATACCTCTTATTCATTCATTTAGTGTATTACTCATTACCCAAGCGTTCAATGGATTTGCGTTAGGGCTTGTTATGCCACTGCTTCTAGGAATGTCCATTGAATCGGTTGATGATCAGAAGCGAGCAACGGCAATGGGCTTCTATCAAGCGGTATATGCGGTAGGAATGTTTGCTGGGCCATTTGTCGCTGGGATTTTAAATTCGATGTTTGGTTTGTCGGCTGGATTTTATTTTGGAGGAGTTATCGGCGTTGTGGGTGTTGTTTTAGTGATTATTTGGCAACGGGCACCTCAAAGTCGGAAACGCTCAGAGGAACAGAGAATTGCGGTAAAATAAAGAGAATATTCGTTGTATAACCTAGCTGTATTTATCGCTGTTGAAACGGTGCCTTTGTTGGAAATTAATACGACTTTTCATGACCTTGGTTTAGATGAAATGGATGAGGAATTAAGGATCGTTCATAGACATTATCAAAATGATCCGTCGTATCATGGGGTGGCAGTCCATCATTTGATGAATTGGAAGGCGATGAAAGAGAGTGTTAAGCGTAATTAATAGGGATTGTAAAGGAGTTAAAATATGATATATGTACCTGTACAAGCTTCTTTTTTCGATCAGGCTACGCTAGAGGTGGCCAAGTCATTGCTTGGAAAGTTATTAGTGAAAGAAACGGATCGAGGCGTCGCTTCAGGGTGGATTGTAGAAACGGAAGCTTATATTGGACCAGATGACAAGGCTGCACACAGCTTCAATAATCGGCGCACGAAGCGAACCGAGGTGATGTTTGGACCTCCTGGATATGTTTACACATATGTAATGCATACCCATTGTCTCGTAAATGTGGTGAGTGGGGAGGTCGGCCACCCTGAAGCAGTATTAATTCGAGCTGTAGAGCCATATATGGGAATAGAGCTTATGTACGAGCGCCGTGAAAAAGCTAAAACTGACCGAGACCTTACAAGTGGCCCAGGGAAATTAACGAAAGCACTGGGCATTGTTAAAGAAGATTACGGTCGTCCGTTTTTCGAGCACCCTTTATTTATTGCTGAAGGAAAAGCAGTAAAATCTGAAGAAATTGCCATTGGACCTAGGATTGGAATAGAGAATAGCGGTGAAGCGAAGCATTACCCTTGGCGATTTTTCATAAAAGGAAACTGCTTCGTGAGCGGTGCACGAAGGTGATGTGGTGAAGACTGAATGGTGACAGCTCCTTTAACACTTTATTACATTAAAGGTCCGTCACCATTATAAAACCATTTTTATAACAGGATATGAAGTTTAAGGGATCGGCAAAAACCTTCGAGACCGGGATAAATCGTCTCATGGGTAATATTCATTTGCTTCAGCTTATACCAATAATCTTGGAGATTTTCTTTATTGAAAATGAGCTTATACGTTACGTCATTGCCATTCATTTTGTTGCCTCTAATGTTGTACATTTTTAATATATCATCCATCGTTTTATTGATAACGCTCGGCACAAGAAAAACGCCTTGTTGAATCCGGAGTCGTTCATTTTTTTGGTACGGATCATAACTGAAAATAAATAATTCGGATATCGTTTCTGGTGAAAAGATTGCTTGTTTATAGTGAAAGAAATAATCTCCATATCGATTGTTATCGTATTCTTCAATTTCCTTTACGTTTAAAGCATAAATACTAAAGTCATCCTCGGCACCATCTAATGCGAAAAAAGCGGCAATGTACGGAGAACATGTCCAATCTAATAATCGAGTAGGTGTTCCGTAATCTTGCATAACGGATAAAGGCTCTAAACGGAAGTTGATCCAATCCTTTTCATTTCCATTGGTAGGGGCTTGAAATTCTAAAGATGAATAAAGGTGTGAGGATGAATAAAATTCGTTAACCATCTTATTTTCGATCGTAACACATTCCGTATTTGTCGGTTGATGTATCACTTTTTGAATTTCCCGATACAGAGAGGACTGTAAATCCCAAACTGAATTTCGTTGCCCTCTAAATATCCATTCATTGTAATGTAAATGTGAAATGACATCGTTGAATTCATGCCAGCTTTCAATTTTTATTTCTTTCCACATCAGTAAATCCTCCAAGCCAAAAAGATCTATAGTTTGTCATAAAAAGCTGATTCGAATAAGATTTATTTTGATCTAGAAGCTCGTAATCCATACATAGTTCAGTAGGACAGTCTACTCTGCTCATATTATGAAACTAATTTCAACCCAATCGTAGCGGATATAATGATAAAAATAAATAATAGGCGATACATGTTCTTTGGTTCACCGTAAAAAACAATAGCAAGAATAGCTCCTCCAGCAGCTCCAACTCCAGTCCAAATAGCATAGGCAGTCGACATTGGAAGAGTTT
Source organism: Alkalihalobacillus sp. BA299 (assembly GCF_017745675.1). GTDB lineage: Bacteria > Bacillota > Bacilli > Bacillales > Bacillaceae_F > Alkalihalobacterium. The sequence continues at coordinate 38,028 of NZ_JAFLJM010000023.1, read as the reverse complement.
CCATTGCTTTCGCCAAAAATAAAAAGCTAGCAGTAAATGAACTAACTACATACAAAAGGGCTTGCCAATTCCGGTCACTATGAAGTTTATTAATCAAGGCTACACCCATCATCTCAAAGACGCTAGCGAATATCAGATATATCCACGCCATTAAGATTCAACTCCTTTATCTCCTGATTCTTCAGGGGTTACAAGCTTTAACCCAAGAACACCGATTAATAAAAATAAAATAAGTAGTAGTTTAACGGTTTGAATCGCTTCGTTGAATAGAACAATTTCGGCTAACAGGGTTCCAACAGTGCCTAGTCCGACAAATACAGCATAAACCGTGCCAACGGGGAGCTTTTGTCCTGCCATGATCATTAAGTAAAAGCTGATGAAGATGGCTATCGCTGTAGCAATCCACGTCCAAAGATTATCGGAATATTTTAAGCCCATGACCCATAGGACTTCAAAAAAAGCTGCAATAAAGACACTGATCCAAACTTTATTCATAGAAAACACCTCTTGTCTTAATACCTTTTTAAAATCATCAAAAAAGCCAGAGAAGATATGATGAACAATATCCTCCCGGGCTTTTATCCCTCCGTGAACACAGCAGAGCTGTGCGTTTTCTCTCGGACCAGACCAGATACCGCTGCGGAACCCTAGAAAACTACAACTTATAATTAAAGCAATAATAAAGTAAAAAGGAGTTTTTGTAAAGAAGAGTGTAAGTGGTCGCATCTTTATTTCGCTAAAGGTGCCTAACACCCCTTTGTCCATTATGGTAAAATAATGAAAAAAATAAGTAAGGAGCGGTTCAAATGTCGATGATGAGTTGTACTTCCATACAAATAGGTAAGCCAAAATCAATAGAGCATAACGGGAAAGAAATAAAGACGGGTATTTATAAAGCTCAAGTTAAGGGGCCTGTTTTTATAGGAAAACTAAACATTGAAGGCGATGGACAAGCAGATTTAATCAATCACGGAGGAAAAGATAAAGCGGTTTGTGTGTACCCTTTAGAACACTATGAGTATTGGCAAAACGACCTAAATCGAACGATGAGCAATGGCTCGTTTGGTGAAAATTTGACGGTAAAAGGCATGTTGGAAAAAGAGGTTTGTATTGGGGATACATATAAGATTGGCGATGTCATCGTTCAAGTTAGTCAACCACGGCAGCCTTGTTTTAAACTAGCGAAAAGAAATGGGGCTGACGACCTCGTTGCTCATGTACAAAACACAGGATATACAGGTTATTATTTTCGCGTATTAGAAGAAGGGTTTATAGAGGTGAATGACACGATTGAGTTAATGAAACGTCATCCTAACAAAATAAGTGTCTCCTATGCTAACACCATTATGTTTAAAGAAAAAGAAAATGTGGAAGGTATTAAAGCGATCCTGGCCGTAGACGAATTGTCAGACAGCTGGAGAGAAACACTGCAGAAGCGGTTATAAATTAAATGATAATAGTAAGAAAAATCGAAGAACTTAATTTATGTTTTATTGAACAGAAATTGTATTAGATGGAAAAAGGGTGACCATAGCAATAGCTCAGGTCACCCTTTTCATTTCACTTCACAAGAAGCTGTAATTTTTCATTACGGCCTTCTTGCTCTTCTTTCGTTGCTAAATCATACTTTTTGAGTAAGTGAAACAATTCATTGAGCTGAGCTTGGCTAAGAGGTTTATCCAATAGGCGCTTAGTTGCTTCGTAAAGCTCAGTAGGCAAAAATGCTTGTTGGTCGGCTAATTTCTTTCGTACATCCTCTAATGGATGGTCCAATTTACATGAACTCAATTTTTTCACTCCTTATGTATCTGATGGCAGGCACCTTTAACACAATTCAGCGTTAAAGGTGCCTGTCATCAGCATTGTGTTTTATCCCGTTTAACTGGCGCTAAGATCCCACTTCAAGGTTTTGAGGAAACATGAAAAGCTAAGTGGGAGATAAGCACCAGTAACAACCCGATTGGTTCAACTAACATTAAGTGGGGGATGAAGGAACCCCCCATTTAATGAAGTTTCACTTTATCCGCCGATGTGGGACATTTCGACTTTTTTACGTTTGTGTTTTAGGCGACTGCGGTCAACGGAATATTGGTCTTTTCGTCCTTCCCAAATGTGTTGAATATGTGTTGACACTTCTTCGTCAGATAGCGAAGAACGGACAACATCCCGCAAGTCATGGCCGACAGATGAGAAGAGACATGTATAGAGTTTCCCTTCTGCTGAAATGCGAGCACGGTTACAGCTTTTGCAAAATGCATCAGTGACCGATGATATTACGCCGATCTCCTCTTCAGAATCGACATAACGGTATCGTGTTGCGACTTCTCCAACATAATTAGGTTCAATCGGCTCAAGTGGCATAACCTCGTGAATATCAGCGATTATTTGTTGCTTTGAATATACATCATCAAGGCGCCATTCATTCGTATTTCCAACGTCCATAAACTCTATAAATCGGAGAATATGACCTTTTTCACGGAAAAATTTTGCCATTGGTACGACTTCTTTTTCATTCATCCCGCGCTTAACAACCATGTTAATTTTAACCTGTAGGCCAGCGTCTTTTGCTGCTTCAATCCCTTCAAGTACTGCTTTTACGGAGACACCTCTGCCATTAATTTTGCCAAATAATTCGTCGTCAAGGGAGTCTAAGCTAACGGAAACCCGCATTAACCCGGCTGCTTTTAAAGCTTTAGCATGCTTCGGAAGGAGTACACCATTTGTTGTCATCGCAATATCCTTAACGCCTTCGATCGCGTTGATTTTTTCTATGAGGTCTGGTAAATCTTTACGCATCAAAGGTTCTCCGCCTGTGATGCGAATTTTCTTAACACCTAGAGAATGCACGAAAAGTCTAGTTAGCCGTTCAATTTCTTCAAATGATAAAATTTCATGCCGTTCTAAAAAAGGATAGTCGGGTCCGAACAGTTCAGCAGGCATACAATACGTACAGCGAAAGTTGCATTTGTCTGTTACGGATATTCGTAAATCACGAAGTGGTCGATTGAATTTGTCATAGACAGTTTGACTTTTGCTCACCATACCTGCCTCCTTTTTAAAAGAATAAGAAAGTTTGAATTTCGAGGATGTCTAGCTGCAGTGCCCACCGACTAGCGAGACTTCCCTCACCTCCGTACGATAAGTCAACATCGGATCGCTAGCGATTCTCCGTGTTTCCTTTATCTCCTGCGGTTCAGTCCAGTCCGTACATCGGTAAACGGACGCTTACGCTTTTCTTAATAAAATGTATTCGTTTTATATAGTATAAAGCATTTTGTGTCTAACGTTAAGTATATGTCGAAATTGGTTATATTCCGAATGTTTATAATTTCTTAATGAATGAATTTAATCTTCAACAATTCGGTGCGGGTGAGAATACACATTAAAGGATGAACCTCGTATAAAACCGACTGCCGTTATATTTAAATCTTGGGCGAGTTTAATCGCCAAATCTGTAGGAGCAGACTTTGAAAGTACGATGCCGACACCGATTTTAGTAGCCTTTGTTAAAACTTCTGAAGAGATTCTCCCACTAAAAACGAGGACTTTATCCCGAACTGGAATTTGGTTTAATAAGCAATGTCCGTATAGTTTATCTAACGCATTATGGCGTCCGATGTCAGAACGCTCAACAATCAGGTTATGAGTGTCACCAATAGCGGCATTATGAACGCCACCTGTTGATTGAAACACGACACTATTTTGTTGCATCTTGCTCATGAGATTTATACATTGTTTTCCTGTCAGGGTAGTAGTTGATGTTGAAGTTTTCGCCGTTCTTACATCATTGTGAAAGTAAAATTGTCTACTTTTTCCACAGCAGGAACCAATAAATCGTTTTGAATAGTATTGTTGACTTGTTACTTGATTTGCATGCAAATCGATGTAAGCAAACCCTTTACTTTCATCTATTTTTAAACTTTTTACATCATTTTTTGTGCGAATGACACCTTCAGATGCTAAAAATCCGATGACCATTTCGTTAAAGTAGGTGGGGCTACAGACCATCGTTGCAAATTCCTCATTATTCACATAAATGGTTAATGGAAACTCACTAACGATTTCATCTTCGATACGACTGAGCTGGCCATTTTCGTATTTTACGATGGGCCATTTTGCACTTATTTTCTCTTCCATCACTGTCCACTCCTAATGATTTTTCCTAACTTCCCTAATTATGAAATCAATATAAACATAATTTATTCTATTAAACAAGTTAAACGTGTTATCTAAAAGCCACCTGACAATTCATTTAATTTTTTTAAGAATTATTTGTAAAAGTATTGAAATTGTAAAAAAATCGCGTTATATTATTATTGTTCATAAATCTGTAACATTTAAGATCCGAGATAGCGAACCTGTCGTCGATTTAAATGTTTACTAGATAGATGCGAAAAAAGTTGGTATAAAGTAGAGTTCCTGCTTAACACTAACCGTCGCCGTATACTTACTTAGATCAGGATGTTTTTGAATGAAAACGTTTCCTATCGAAAGGTAAGATTACAGCGGCGGTTTTCTTTTGTCTAGGGAAGATTCGAATGATTGTTCAAAATGAAAATGAAACGACGAACGAAAGGAAGATGAGTATGGAAAATACAAAAAATCGTTGGTTAATTGCTCTAGCCGCAGTAGGAATACATATATCGATCGGATCGGTTTACGCGTGGAGTGTATTTACGAATCCGTTGCAAGAACAATTTGGCTGGAGTTTAAGTGCCATCTCATTGACATTCAGTATTGCGATTATCTTTTTAGGGTTATCAGCGGCATTTATGGGACATTTTGTAGAAAAACATGGTCCTCGTAAGTCGGGTCTCCTTTCAGCAGCATTTTTTGGAATTGGTTTAATCGGTTCTGGGATAGCTATTAATATGGGGAGTTTAACATTATTTTATATTACTTATGGAGCGTTAGGTGGGATTGGACTAGGTGTTGGTTATATTACACCGGTCTCAACGCTAGTTAAATGGTTCCCAGACCGTCGTGGTCTAGCGACAGGACTTGCGATTATGGGATTTGGTTTTGCTGCGATGATTGCTAGTCCAATTATGGCCAATTTAATTTCATCCCTTGGGATAGCGAATACATTCTTTATTTTAGGAGCGGTTTATTTTGTCATTATGACAGTGTCTGCCTTGTATCTTGAGCGTCCGCCAGAGGATTGGCTACCAGATGGATTTAAACAGCAGGTCGCAACAGGGGCTAAAAAGCCTGCTGCTGATTTATCGCAATTAACGGCTAATGAAGCGATTAAAACGAAACGCTTTTATTATTTATGGGTGATGCTATTTATTAACGTTACATGTGGAATTGCGGTTCTTTCTGTAGCATCACCGATGGCACAAGAAATTGCGGGACTATCTGCAGCCGCAGCAGCTACAATGGTAGGTTTAATGGGGTTATTTAATGGGGCTGGACGTTTAGGTTGGGCATCGATTTCAGATTATATTGGTCGTCCGAATGTGTATACAGCATTTTTTGTTATTCAGATTGTGACATTTTTCTTATTACCTAGCATTACTCATGCGCTTCTGTTCCAAGCAGTACTATTTTTAATTTTAACGTGTTATGGTGGAGGCTTTGCGTCGATCCCAGCATATATTGGTGATTTATTTGGAACAAAACAGCTTGGAGCGATTCACGGGTATATTTTAACTGCATGGGCTGCAGCTGGTTTAACTGGCCCGATTATCGCCTCTTGGGTCCGTGAAACGACAAATAGCTATGCTGGAACACTGTACATTTTCGCTACGATGTTTATTGTAGCTCTACTAGTTTCATTAGTTATTCGATTGGATATTAAAAAACTAAGAGAGCAAAATGCGGCAAACAAGCTTGCTAGTTGACAAGCAATGTACGAATGACTACTCTTTTAGGTAGAAAAAGTAAAAGGGTTGACGTTAAATGAATAAATATGAAGCGGAATTTAGTAACTTAGTTCGTTCGTTCCGAAAAAAGCATATGGGGAAAGGTCCTAGTAAAATTTATACGAAATTTTGCAACAACTGGGCGATTTGTGAGATGGAAGGAAATCTTTCCCCGATCGAAAAGTTTATGGCAACGGCAGATGAAGGAAAACAGATGTTACGTGCAGCAAGAACAGAGATGGTCAAGGAAATGTACCGGAAGAATCCGCCTGCTGAAATGGAGGAGTTTTTACAGTGTAAATTTGTTGAGCTCTTCGTTGATATTAATATCGAAAAGGATTTAGGCATGTCCATTTTTGTATTTGATGAAAATATTGAAGAAAAATTTTGTAAACCGAATAGCTAGGTTTGGCACTTAGCAGCGATCCTGCCGAAGACTTAACCACCGACTGACCTTTCCATTAAGATAAGAGATCTCGGTGGTTTTTTATTTCTAAAAGACTGTTCACTTAAATAAGTAATAAATAAAAGGTTTGTCAGAATGAAGGAGTGTTCAAATTGGGAAAAACAAAGCATCCAGGTCCGATTAAGAAAGCGAAAATGCCAGATCCGAAACATTGGGTTAGCCCTGTGCCATTCGGATTAGGTAAATTAAAGCCTAAGCACATTCGTGATTCGTTTAAAATCGCTTGGGATAATAAAGATAATTTAGGTTATGCTTCAAGAATTATTACACAAGGTGTATGTGATGGCTGTGCACTAGGTGTAGCCGGTCTTTATGACCAAACATTAACTGGGCCACATGTGTGTACTACTCGTTTAAACGTTCTTCGTTTAAATACAATGCCTGCAATTAAAGAAGAAATTTTACATGCAGATATCGATGAGCTGAAAAAGTATGACAGTACAGAACTACGCCAGTTAGGTAGAATTCCATACCCATTAATCCGTAGAAAAGGAGAAAGAAGGTTTTCACGCTTGACTTGGGACGATGCGATGGACATGATCGCAAATAAAATGAAGAAACTTAATCCGAAACAATATGCATTTTATTTAACATCAAGAGGAATTACTAACGAATCGTATTATGTAGCCGCTAAAGTTGCGCGCTTTTTAGGGGCAAACAATATTGATAATGCATCACGAATATGTCATTCACCAAGTAAAACAGCGCTAAAGCGTTCAATTGGGGTAGGAGCATCTACGGTCAACTATCAAGACTGGATCGGTACAGATGTACTTTTATTCTGGGGAAGTGTTGCATCAAACAGTTCACCCGTTTCATCCAAATATATGCTAGAAGCGAAGAAACGTGGAACGAAAATTATTGTCGTTAATCCGTATAAAGAGCCGGCAATGGAAAAATATTGGATTCCATCTAATGTAGAATCTGCGCTATTTGGTACAAAACTAGCGGATGATTTCTATCAAGTGAATATCGGTGGTGATATTGCCTTCATGCACGGTATTATGAAGCACTGGTTTGAGATGGAGGAAAAATCGTACGGTTCTGCGATTAATCATGAGTTTGTAGAACAGCATGTAAATGGTTATGAAGACCTAAAAGTCAATGTAGAAGCACAAAACTGGGATAATATTGTAAAATCTTCAGGCATTTTAAAAGAAAGAATTATCGAGTTAGCAGAATTACTTGCGAAGAGTAAGAATGCTGTCTTTGCTTGGGCATTAGGATTAACGATGCATTCGTTTGCGACGGATAATATTTCTCAAGTCGCAAATCTTGCACTATTACGTGGTTACTTAGGTCGTAAGCATGCAGGTCTGATGCCGTTCCGTGGTCACTCGAGTGTTCAAGGAAGTGGCGAAATGGGTGCCGATCCTTTCGTTCTTCCTGGTGGCGATTTCTACGGGGAAAATATTGACCGGATTGAAAAGTTATGGGGCTTTAAACTTCCGGAATGGCAAGGAGATACAGTCGGTATTACGTTAGAAAATATCGTACTACCAGAAGGACATGAACGAAAGGTAAAACTATATTACATGTCTGGTGGTAACTTTTTAGAAACGATGCCAGATCCTCATTTTGTTGAAAAAGCATTGTCTGAACTTGATATTCGCGTGCATCAAGATATTATATTAAATACTTCAACGTTAATAGATGCGAAGGAAGCAGTCATCGTCTTACCGGCGAAAACGCGTTATGAGCAAGAAGGCGGCGGAACATCAACGTCAACAGAGCGGATGGTCTATTTTTCTCCTGAAATTGAAGGAAATAAAAATAGAATTGAAGAAGCTCGGACAGAATGGAAGATTTATATTGATTTAGCAAAACGAGTCAATCCTAAAATGGCACATTTAGTAGATTTCAAAGATGCGTATGAAGTTCGCGAAGAGATTGCGAAAACGAACCCGAGTTATGATGGTATACAACATTTGAAAAAGCAAGGAGATGTATTCCAATGGGGTGGCGCTTGGTTATGTGAAGGTGGCATTTGTCCGACACCAGACGGAAAAGGAAACTTGATCCCAGTTGATATTCCTAATCTCGGAAAGAAACAAGACCAATTCCTTCTTACGACTCGCCGTGGAAAGCAGTTCAACTCAATGGTTTACAGTAAAAAGGATCCTTTCAATGCTGCGGGCCGGTACGATGTATTAATGAACGCAGATGATGCGAAAGATTTAAGAGTAACTGAAGGTGAAGCAGTAGTTGTCTATAACGGATTTGGCGTTTTCCAAGGAAGAGCTAAATTCGTAAATATCGCTCGTGGAAACGTTGAAGTCCACTTCCCTGAAGGTAACTTCCTCCTTCCAAGGGGGAGATATGAAAAGTTTGCACGGATTCCTGATTATAATATCGCGGTGTCAGTTGAAAAAGCAGACCGCTTCAATGCTCGTAAAGATCGAAAATACCTTGAAAAACCAATCGAAGACTTAGAAACGACCGTAGGTTAATGTTTCTATAAAATAGAAGAAACTAAATGAAAGGATAAACTTTCATTTAGTCTCTTTCTATCTTTATGATTGTTCGTTTTCTTTACCAAACACACTAAATTTCCCATTTGGTTCAATAATAACGGTTTCTACTTCTTTTAGTGACTGAAATCCTTTTGCTCGTAATTCCTCGTCAAGTTCATTTTTACTAATCCTCGCTTTACGTAATCCATTCATCAAAAGTTTTCCTTTTTTTACTAATTGAATCGGGCTGCCTTGGACGATTTTTTCAAATGTTGAATTTTTTAGAGAAAGCAAGCTTAGTGTAATTTGAGCCAAAACTAGCGCTACAATCGCTACAATTGAAATCCAAACATCTAACTCAGGGTCAGATAATGGCTTAGCGATTAATGCACCAATTGCAATTGCGACGACTAAATCAAAATCTGTTAATCTTCCTACCGCTTGGCTTCCCATAACACGAAAGGCAACTAACCCGACTGTGAATAATCCAAGTGCTTTTACAAAAGAGATAACGTATTCCAACTTTATCCTCCTATTCAACAATACCGTAATGGATCTTAATAATGACAGTATATCCAATTAAGTACGTATTAAATGAGGACTTCCTAAAAGAAAAATACGTTTTACCTCGAAAAATCGCCGCTTTTTCCCCCAGATTTTTGGACGAGGAAGGTTTGCCCGATGATCATACCTTTATCTACGGCTTTACACATATCATAAATCGTTAATGCGGTTGCGGATGCTGCCGTTAAAGCTTCCATTTCAACCCCAGTTTTTCCCGTTGTTTTAACAGTTGCCTCGATATGTAATTCATAATGATCGGGTTCATTCGTTTCCCATTGAAATGTAATATCAACCCCAGTTAGCTGCAAAGGGTGACACATTGGGATCCAGTCTGATGTGTTTTTTGCTGCCATCACACCGGCCACCTGGGCAACAGCTAAAACATCCCCTTTTTTAAATGATCCTTCGATAATCTTTGTATAGATTTCTGGATTGACTTTTATACTTGAATGAGCAACAGCAATTCTTGATGTGACTTCCTTTTCAGAGATGTCGACCATCTTTGCTCGGCCTTGTTCATTAAAATGGGTCAGTTCACTCATGGTTCTTCCTCCTTTTTTGCTCCATCCATTTTACCACGAACGGATTTCAAAATGCTAAATTTATAAGGAAAAATTATGTATCCAAAGCTAGATTTGATATAATTAAAAGAAGACTTGTGTAATAAAAAGGGGATGTTGAAATGTCAACGGTTGAGCATAAAAAAGAAGCACCTAAATCAGTCAATTGTATGATTATTACCGTTTCGGATACACGAACGTTTGATACTGATAAAAGTGGTGGACTGATTAAAGCATTGCTTGAAGAGAATGGACATGTTGTAACCGAATATCAAATTGTCAAAGACGAATATGCAGGAATTCAAGGCTTGCTTAAGGAAGCAGAAACTCGGTCGGATATTGATGTAGTTCTTTTAAATGGTGGGACAGGAATTGCGTTGCGCGATACAACCTTTGAAGCCGTTAAGGATGTTTTACATAAGGAAATGCCTGGATTTGGTGAGATTTTTCGGTACTTAAGCTATGCAGAAGATATCGGAACAGCAGCGATATTAAGTCGTGCGGTTGCAGGCGTTTATGGTTCGAAAGCGATCTTTTCTATGCCGGGGTCTTCAGGTGCAGTAAAGTTAGCGATGAATCGGATCATTATTCCTGAAATCGGTCACGTTGTACGTGAAATTCGTAAAGATTTAAATTAACCATTTCCGATAAAGGACTAGACGCATTATCGTTTAGAACTTTTTGTATAGGTTCGAGAAATGGAATAATTATTAATATATGCACTATTATAACATTGCTATATAGTACATTTTATCTATGAAAAATGATTTTCACGGCTATTTTTTATGATATAATTAAGGTAACTATCTATTCAATACTACACATTATATTTAACTTCTTATGCTATTGAATGAAAGGGTTCCTAATAAAATGTTAAAGCAAATGATAAAAAATGAGTTAGAAAAAGAAAAAGTTTTAGCTATAAAACTAATTAGCATAACTGGACTAAAGAGTAAATCTTCTTTATATAAATTTCTTAATGAGCCAGACCGTGAAATGGATCACTTTGAAGGCTTATTAAAGATGGTTCGTTATCTTTTTCCTAAACAAGAATTTGAGATCATGGACGCCTACTTTCGTAATGTTAACCCGAATGGGAAAACGGCTAGAATTAGCCTTGAGTATGCGACGATTAATCGCTTAAATGATTTGAAAGTATTCATGTTGGGAAAATTAAAAATGTGTTCAAATGCTGAAAGTAAAGAATGGGCAAAAACGTATGAAATTGATCAACAAGTAATGGATGGTCAAATTTCACCAACTGAAGCTAACATTCTACTGAATGATCTAAAATTAAAAACGATAGAAATGAAAGTAATAGCAAAAGTTTTTATGATCTATAATTATTATGATTTGAAAATGTTAGATCGATGCCAACAAGTCGCTTCTTTAATAGAGGATGGACTCTCTCAACTTAAAAAATATCCTTACCTAAAGAAATCGTTAGTATGTCGAATTGGACTTATTAATATGCATATAGGGAATCGTGAAGAAGGGATACTAAGTGGAGAGATGGTCATAAATAATGCAGTAAGCCAACTTACTGAGGCTACTGCAAACCAAGTTCTAGGTATATTGTCTATAATCGAAAGTTATGAAGTTGCGTATAATTATCTCTCTAAGGCATTAAATATATACAATGAATTGCAATCTCTCAAAATAAGGGGAACACAAAGGACAATTAATTTTCTTCAAAATTATTGGAAAAGAGAGCCTGAGTATTTAGATTTTAAATCAAAGGAAATAGATGATCGACATGAGATAGCTTTTTACTATATTCAAAAACAACAGTTTGTTAAAGCGAAAGATATACTTCACGAAATAGAGTGTGAAATTGATGAAATGCCTCATATTATTAAAGGCTTCCATTATTTCTACCGCGGCCTCATTTCAGGACGTCGTGAAGACTTTTTTGAGTCAGTGATTCAGTTTAAATATGCCAATCAAAAAATGTATTATCATTTTCCTTTACTCGAGTTAAAAAAGCTCGGTGAGGATGAATTGACGTTAAAAGTATTAGAAATTTAATAGAGAATCTACAGAAATCAATGACGCTTTCTACATAGAAAGTGTCATTTGTCGTTTAATGAGAAGTTTCCAATTTTTTAATTTTAAAAATTGGGAAACTTGCAAGTCTATTCAATCAAACTAGACATATATTGATAGAGGGGGACTCGGCTTGAATGTCATCTATCCCGTTTAACTGACGCTAAGACTCCCACTTCAAGGCTTTAAGGAAACAAAAAAGACTAAGTGGGAGTTAAGCGTCAGTAACAACCCGATTGGTTCAACTAACATTCAGTGAGGGATGAAGGAAAATTCCCACTGATTGAAGTTTCACTTTATCACACAGGGGAGTTGGAGTTAATGAACATTGGGACAAAAGTAAGGTACCAAAATAAGCTATATACCGTCTTTTGGGTTTATGATAGTGGGTATTGCGAAATTAAAGAAATTGATTATTTTCATGTCATTTTAGCTAAAGCATCGGAGCTTGAAGTTGTTGAATCAAATTAATTGTTTGGAAGATAAAAACAAGATTTTAGTGCTTCCAATCAGTGGGGATGTAGCTAAAACCTCACTGATTTTTTATGCTAATCGTATGATCATAATATTATTAATGGTTTAACGTTTAGTGTATAATAATACATGATAAAATACATATTCTAACGTAGTTTTGCTAGTCTTTTTATATGATAAATATATAAGGCTCTTTTCTAAAAGGTTGTTGCTTTTAGCTTTTGGACCGTAAGCCAAGCGGATGCTTGGCTCTTCACGTATAGCGTGAAGGTTTTATTTTCAAAAAACGGTCCAAAAGCAACAAAGTTTACGAAAACAGCCATATATAAAGAATTCATGGTGGATTAGGGAGGAAAATGAATTGGTAGAAAGAAGAACCCCGATACCTGTTTCAAAAGCTGTACATAAGATTATGGAAAATGTGAAAATGAATGGAGACGTTGAGTATGTTCCGATTGAGGAAAGTCTCGGACGATACTTAGGGGAACCGTTAAAAGCAGATCATGACGTCCCACCATTTGATCGGTCACCCTATGACGGGTTTGCCATTCGAAGTGAGGACACTCAGAATACATCATCTGATCAGCCTGTCACGCTTGAAGTCATTGAAGAAATTGGTGCAGGAACGGTAGCTAAATCGACACTGCAAAAAAATCAAGCAATTCGAATTATGACCGGTGCTCAAATCCCAATTGGAGCAGATGCCGTCATTATGCTTGAACTCGTCAAAGAAATGCAAGATAACGGAAAGTCCTACATAAAAGTGAAACGAAAAGTAGTATCAGGTGACAATATATCTAGGCAAGGTGAAGATGTTCAAAATGGTGCGATCTTACTTGCAAAAGGAACAAAAATTAATGAAGGAACAGTAGCATTACTAGCAACGTTCGGTTATGCAAACGTGCCTGTATTTAAAAAGCCTGTGGTCGGCATTATTGCAACAGGATCTGAGCTGCTAGATGTAGGTGAGCCACTTGAGCCAGGTAAAATCCGCAATAGTAATGGTTATATGATCGCTGCACAAATTAGAAAAATCGGTGCTGAGACTAAGTTTTTTGGGAAATTAGCAGATGACTTTGATTCATGCTACGAGAAAATTGAAAGGTCACTGACTGAAGTCGATGTTTTGATTACGACAGGCGGTGTTTCTGTTGGAGATTATGATCACTTACCTGAAATTTATAAGAAGCTTCAAGCCGAAGTTTTGTTTAATAAAGTAGCGATGCGCCCAGGAAGTGTGACAACAGTAGCTGTAAAGGATGGAAAATTCTTGTTCGGTCTTTCTGGGAACCCATCTGCCTGCTTTGTCGGTTTTGAATTGTTTGCGCGTCCTGCTATTCTTAGCCTAGTTGAAACAGAACAGGTTCATTTACAAAAGGAAAAGGCTATACTCGAAAAAGACTTTCCAAAGCCGAACCCGTTTACACGCTTTGTACGAAGTAAGGTGTCGATCAAAGAAGGAAAGCTTGTCGTAACGCCTGTTGGATTAGATAAATCGGGTGTTGTTTCTTCGATTGCTTTTGCAAACGCACTACTTATGTTACCCGGTGGTACGAGAGGTTTCGAACGTGGAATGGACGTCAAAGTGTTGCTTTTAAATGGAGAAGGAAGTAAGACAACTTGGGAGCAGAAATGAAACTGATTCAAGTCGCAGGCTATAGCAATTCAGGAAAAACAACGTTAATTGAAAAATTAGTAGCAAGGTTAAAAGACCAAAGAAAGAAAGTTTCAGTGATTAAGCATCATGGGCATAAAAACAGATTATTTGCCTTAGATACCGGAAAAGATTCTGCACGGTTTCGTGAAGCTGGTGCTGCTGGTACGACGGTAGTTGCGGGAAACAAGCTTCAAGTTCATTTTGAAAACGAAGCGAACTGGTCGCTTGCAGATGCACTAAAATTTCAGCAGTTTTTTAATACAGATATTGTCATCATTGAAGGCTTTAAAAAGGAACCTTTTCCGAAAGTTGTCATTGTGAGAAGAGAAGAAGACTTACAGCTGCTTGACCGACTTGAAAATATTCATGTGATTCTATTTTGGGAAAAAATCATTCTTCCATTAGAACTAAATGTACCCCATTTTTATATCAATGACTTTGATCTTTTTTTTGATTGGTTGATGAACAATATATTGGAGGAAAAAAATGAGTGAACAGCTTTTTGAAATAATAAAAGAACCGATTTCCATCGAAAACATCGTTAATAAAGTAGTAGATCGTAATGCTGGCGCAATCAATACGTTTATCGGTACGGTTAGAGAGATGACAGGTGAGAAAAAAACGGTGTATCTTCGTTATGATGCATACGAAACGATGGCTGTAAAAAAACTGGCTCAGATTGGTGATGAAATTCAGGAAAAGTGGCCAAAGGCGAAAGTGGCAATAACTCATCGAATTGGCGACCTAGACATTACGGATATTGCAGTCGTCATTGCTGTTTCGACGCCGCATCGTGCCGATTCCTATGATGCGAGCCGCTATGCGATCGAAAGAATTAAAGAGATTGTCCCGATATGGAAGAAAGAACATTGGGAAGATGGGCAAGAATGGGTAGGAAACCAACTCGAAACAGAAAAGTATGAAGCAGGAAAGCCAGAAATTAAAGAGGTGTAATGATGAAAGTGTTATTATTTGCCCAATTAGAAGAAGTGGTCGGTGACAGAGAAATTGAAATTAACAGTGCACCGTTAACCGTCAAACAATTTAAGCATGTTTTACGTGAAAAGTACCCGGATTTACCACCGTTAGACAATACGATCATCGCCGTCAATGAAGAGTATGTAAAAGATGATGCGGTAATCAATGAAAATGATGTCATTGCTCTCATTCCGCCAGTAAGTGGTGGGTAATGGAAAAATGGCTTTAATACAAGAAAGCAATTAATCTGGAAGCAAGCGGATCATGATTCCACTAATTATGCAAAGACACATCATTCGATATGGAAATGGACCGTGGTTCCGTTATTATGATAAAAGAGCCTCTCTGCTTAAGGCTTCTTAGAGAATAACGGAACCAGTGTCAGAAAGCAGGGGAATATTAGAATATAACGGATCATCTGTCCACTTACAACAACATAAAGGCAGTCTACTATATCATGTCTGCTTTCGTATTAATATTATGGAACGCTTCTAGGTTATCGAACTGACTTTCATCTAAAAATAGAGTATTCACCGCTTCGAATAGCATACCCATCTTTAATTCGTTATTACTCAGATGTTTTTCAATCGTCGGTAAAGACCGGCGGTGATATCCAGCAATTAGTGGCTGATTTTTCCCATTAATGATTGGTATTACTGCATCCTTATTAGGATATTTTTCAATGAAAGACAGGAGTTGTTTTATAACGTCTTCTTTGATAAAGGGTGTATCGCAGGGGAGGAGGATATACCATTCAGAATGTACTCTTTTCATTGCGGTATAAATGCCGGCTAACGGACCTAATCCTCGATACTTTTCATCATCTAATAGAACTTCATAGGGTGTTTGTTTACGAAGTGGTTCGATCAGCTGAGTTTGAGTTATAATTATTATATCTTCTACTGTATTTTTTAAAGCCTCGATACTGTATTGGTAAAAAGGTTTTCCATTTAGCTTGTAAAGAGCCTTTGGTTCCCCGAATCGGCGTGATGCCCCGCCAGCTAATAACACTCCTACAGCATGATAGGAATTCATATGATATCTCCTTTAAATCAGACATTATACTATCTTAGATTATTTCATAATTAATTTGATTTTGCTATTGGAATTACTTTATTAATATACTCCCTTTTTGTAATAGCAAATCATTTAGAAACAAACATGTGAATAGCCTTAATTTGCTTCGTTACGACCAAAAAGTCAAAAAACAGGCTCTTCCCATTCATAGGTGAAATGGAGAGAACCTGGCTTTTATTTGTCAGTCATTGTCTTTACTTTAGCATTTTACTTCAGCATTTTTTCGTTGATAATAATAAATGTTAAGTAAAATTGAGATAACATAAAATCCGATAAAGAAGTATAAAGCAGTAACAGGTGTACCGGTAGTCGCTACAGACCATCCAAATAATTTAGGAATAAAGAAGGAACCGTATGCTGCAAATGCTGCGGTAAAGCCTAGAACAGGTGCAGCTTCTTTTACTGGGAAGATGATTGGGATCATTTGGAAAGTTGAACCAGATCCCATTCCTGCTGCGATAAATAACACAAGGAATGCAATTAAGAACCCTATAAAATGCTGTTGACCTGCAAAGTAGATTACCTCGAGTGCACCAACAATCATAGCAAATAGAACATACGTTGTTACTTTAGCACCACCTAATTTATCCGAAAGCCATCCACCAATTGGTCGGAAAGCCGCAGCTAAAAATGCGCCAAGAAAAGCAAGGGATACAAACTCTGGAAATTCAGATCTTAATAAAAGTGGAAATGCTGCTGCATAGCCAATAAACGAACCAAACGTAGCTACGTATAACCATGTCATAATCCAAGTATGCTTTCTTTTAACAATAACAAACTGGTCTGATACCGATTGTTGGGCTGTCGGTAGGTTATCCATCCCAAAGTAGGCAACGATCGTCATAATGATAATCGGAAGTACCCAGAAAAATGCCGCATTTTGTAGCCAAATTTGTGAACCGTCTGGCAATACTTGAGCTTCACCACCAATAAAAGCAAACGTGCCTAGTGTAATAACTAAAGGAGTAACGAATTGAACGACGGAAACCCCCATGTTTCCTAAACCACCATTAATACCAAGCGCTGTTCCTTTTTCTTTTTTTGGAAAAAAGAAGCTAATATTTGCTGATGCCGATGAAAAGTTACCGCCGCCTAGTCCGCAAAGTGCAGCTAACAAGAGCATAATCCAGTAAGGTGTATCTGGATTTTGAACCGCAATACCAATCCCGATTGCTGGGATGGCTAAGATTGCCGTTGAAAATACAACCCAGTTTCGACCTCCAAATTTACCAACTGCAAACGTATAGACAAAGCGTAACGTTGCTCCAATCAACCCAGGAACAGCTGCTAATGTAAATAATTGCTCCGATGTAAATTGAAACCCAATATCATTTAATCGAACGGCGACAACAGACCAAATTTGCCATACGATAAATGCTAGCATTAATGTTGGTACGGATATCCATAAATTTCTTTTTGCGTGTCGCTTTCCTTCTTTTTCCCAAAAAATCTTATTTTCTGGCTCCCATTTTGTAATTCTCGCCATGATTTATTCCCCCAAATACAATTGTTTAATTTTGTTAACATCGATGTTCTTTACAAAACCGATGATACAATCAAAATAAAAAGTTGAATGTGATTTTTATCACAACTTAAAATGAGTTGAGAGTCTATTATAGATGCATAGGAAAACTTCAAAGGTAACGCATGTAAATATGATTGTGAAATAGTGAGCAAGTGGAGGGATAACAATGAAAAACAGCAATTAATTATGATTGGGAATGGGATGGCGGGAGTTAGAGTTATCGAAGAACTGTTAAAAATCAATTCGCATCAATATGAGATTACGATTTTTGGAAAAGAACCACACCCTAATTACAACAGGATTCAACTTTCTAACATTCTCCAAGGTGAAACGAGCTTTGAAAACACGATTTTGAACGATTTAGATTGGTACAAAGCCAATCAAATCCAGTTATTTACGGGGGAAGAGATTACTTCAATTGACCCTCATCTAAAGCTTGTATACTCAAACAATGGGAAAGTTTTACAATTTGATGAACTAATAATAGCAACTGGCCCAAAGCCATTTATTTTACCTATACCTGGAGCAGAGCTTTACGGAGTGGTTGGATTTAGAGATATTGAAGATTGTGTGACGATAATGGAAACGGCGAAGGAATATAAAAAAGCAGTCGTTATCGGTGGTGGACTTCTCGGGCTTGAAGCAGCAAAAGGCCTTCTTCATCTAGGAATGGAAGTGGATGTCGTTCATTTACCAGAGCATTTAATGGAGAAACAGCTAGACGCGGTAGCTTCAAACATGTTAAGGAGAGAGCTTGCTGAGCAAATGTAATTATTCAATTATCTGAACTGGAGTCAAGCGTGATTTATTTTAATGAAGCTAAAGGTAAGTGTTTAAAAAAACGACCATTTAGTGAACACAGCTGTTACGATACGTTATTGTGATTTTTATCACAGTAGTCAATATTATCGTCTTGTTAAACTATTATTTATAGATAATATAGAAATATTAAAGAAGACGTCATTAGTAATTGGAATGAATTTACCTAATATGTATCGTTTGCTACGTCATTCTATTAACGTCTTTATCCTATTGTTAACTTTCAGGGGAGTTGAAAATAATGAGTCAGCCGAAAAGTTTTATAAAAGGAAATTGGAATCAGGAAATTGATGTGAGAGATTTTATTCAAAAAAATTATACACCTTACATGGGTGATGACACTTTTTTAGTACATGCAACAAATAACACACATAAATTGTGGGAACAAGTGATGGAATTAACGAAAAAAGAACGAGAAAACGGTGGTGTGTACGACTTAGACACCGCCATTGTTTCAACGATCACTTCACATGGCCCCGCTTATTTAGATAAAAATAAAGAAACTGTTGTTGGCTTCCAAACCGATCAACCGTTCAAGCGCTCATTACAGCCTTATGGCGGAATTCGTATGGCAGCAACCGCTTGTGATGCTTATGGATATAAAATTGATCAAGAAGTTGATCGCTTTTTTAGCGACTATCGAAAAACACATAATCAAGGTGTGTTTGATGTATATACCGATGAAATGAAGCTTGCAAGAAAAGTAGGGATTATTACTGGTTTACCGGATGCTTACGGTCGCGGCAGAATCATTGGTGATTATAGAAGAGTGGCATTATACGGTGTTGATTTTCTAATCGCTGAAAAGAAGCATTCGCTTCAAGAGATGGGCCGCAGAATGTCAGAAGAGATTATTCGTTTAAGAGAAGAGATTGCCGAGCAAATTAAAGCACTCAAAGAATTGAAATCACTTGCAGCTGCCTATGGATTTGATATTTCAGGTCCAGCGACAACCGCAAAAGAAGCGTTTCAATGGTTGTATTTCGGCTATTTGGCAGCGATCAAAGAGCAAAACGGAGCAGCAATGAGTTTAGGTCGTGTCTCTACTTTCTTAGATATTTACATTGAAAATGACTTAAAAGAAGGCCGTATAACTGAAGAAGAGGCACAGGAATTAGTTGATCATTTTATTATGAAACTACGACTCGTCAAGTTTGCGAGAACACCAGAATACAATGATCTATTTAGCGGTGATCCGACCTGGGTGACAGAATCAATCGGCGGTGTCGGTTTAGACGGCAGACCTTTAGTAACAAAAACGTCATTCCGTTTCATTCATACGTTAACAAACTTAGGGCCAGCGCCGGAACCGAATTTAACGGTACTTTGGTCTACGCAGCTCCCAGAAAACTTTAAACGATATTGTGCAAAAATGTCGATCCAAACGAGTTCACTTCAGTATGAAAATGATGATTTAATGCGAGTAGAGTTCGGCGATGATTACGGGATTGCTTGCTGCGTATCAGCAATGCGTATTGGAAAACAAATGCAATTTTTCGGTGCTAGAGCAAACTTAGCAAAAGCATTACTCTATGCCATCAATGGCGGTATCGATGAAAAGGCGAAAATCCAAGTTACACCGAGGTTTGAAAACGTTCAAAGCGATTACTTAAATTATGATGAAATCATGGCCAAGTTTGATCATGTGATGGAGTGGCTAGCTGAGCTTTATATTAACACATTAAATGTTATTCATTATATGCACGATAAGTATAATTACGAGCGCATTGAAATGGCGTTACATGATAAAGAAATCTTCCGGACGATGGCTACAGGTATTGCCGGATTATCGGTTGTTGCTGACTCTTTAAGTGCAATTAAACATGCAAAGGTAAAGACAGTTCGTGATGAAAGTGGTATTGTTGTCGACTATGTGGTCGAAGGGGAATATCCTCAATATGGAAATAACGATGATCGAGTCGATGAAATAGCTAAAGATATCGTGAAACGCTTTATGAAAAAACTGAAAAAGCATGATACGTACCGTCATTCAACAACGACAATGTCAATCTTAACGATTACTTCGAATGTAGTTTATGGAAAGAAAACAGGGAACACCCCAGACGGTAGAAAAGATGGGGAGCCCTTCGCACCAGGAGCTAATCCGCTTCATGGTCGAGATAAAAAAGGAGCACTCGCTTCGCTGAATTCAGTAGCTAAATTATCTTATAAGCATTCATTAGACGGAATATCGAACACATTTTCAATCATTCCGAAAGCATTAGGTAAAGAGCCAGAAGATCGAATTACTAATTTAGCAGCAATCTTAGATGGTTATTCAGAAAAAAATGGACATCATCTAAACATTAACGTATTTGATCGCAAGACACTGCTTGATGCGATGGACCACCCAGAATTATATCCACAACTAACAATCCGTGTTTCTGGGTATGCGGTAAACTTTATCAAATTAACGAGAGAACAACAGTTAGATGTCATTAATCGAACATTCCATGATTCCATCGGAGGAAAACAAAAAGTCGTACCAGTTTAAAGAAGATGAAAAGGGGCTTCTTATTATGAAAGGTTACGTGCATTCAGTTGAGACATCAGGTATGGTAGACGGGCCCGGTATTCGATATGTAATTTTTATGCAAGGCTGCTTATTACGCTGTCAATTTTGTCATAATCCTGATACATGGGAACAAAAGAAAGGTGAACCTGTTGACGTAGAAGATCTAATCCGTGATATTGAAACGTATATCCCGTACTTAAAGCGTTCAAACGGAGGAGTAACCGTCAGTGGTGGTGAACCGCTTTTACAAATAGACTTTCTCATTGCTTTATTTAAACGATGTAAAGAATTAGGTCTTCATACAACGATTGATACGTCTGCAGGCTGCTTTTCAAAAAGCCAATCGTTTATTCAATCCTTAGAAGAGTTATTACAATATACTGATTTATTTTTACTAGACCTGAAACAAATCGATAACGAAAAACACAAACAATTAACAACCGTTCCAAACACACATATCCTTCAGTTTGCACAACTATTATCTCGGAAACAACAACCGGTTTGGATCCGCCACGTGCTTGTTCCTGGAAAGACAGATGCAGAAGAGGATTTAAGAAACCTAGCTTCTTTTATTCAAACTCTAGCGAATGTGGAAAAAGTAGAGGTTCTACCCTATCATCAAATGGGGGTATATAAGTGGGAGCAGCTCGGGTTAAAATACCCACTTTGTGACGTCAATCCACCAGAACCAGAAACCGTCGCGCGCGCGAAACAAATTTTAGGTGTTCAATAGTAAGGATGACGAAAAAAACTAATAGCTTTGATGTTGAACATTAAATTTTAGCTCACTTAACTAACGCTACAGACAATCAGTAAAGAACCCTAGCTTAATAAGAGTTAGCTCTGGGAACTTTACGTTAATTCCTCATAGTTAGATATAGACTAGGAGGCTGACTCATTTGAGACAGCCTCAATTTTTTTTGAGAAAGGCTCTGTTAAAGGACATCGCTGATCAATATAAAAAAGCCATTACCTAACTGGCAACGGCTTACGCTATATACTTTCCCAATTGATTAATTTATCGCTGCTTGCTTTATGAATAATCGATCGATTTGACTTGCTAGATCATTATAGTGGGGAAATAAGTTTGAAGTCTCATCATAAATGATCGGGACTTCCCCGTTTTCATTCGGGACCGCCATTGGTAGTGAAGCTAAAACGTTTGTTTCTAATGTCTTAGCCAATGCTTCGCCTCCCCCTTTACCAAAAAGATAATATTTCTCGGCATTTTCAATCGGCGGCTCAAAATAGGCCATATTTTCAATAACTCCTAAAATATCATGGTTCGTATTCTGTGCCATTGTTCCAGCTCGTTCTGCTACATGTGTAGCTGTTGGATGCGGGGTTGTAACGATAATTTCTTTACATTCAGGAAGCATATGATTTAAATCCAGAGCGACATCACCTGTTCCTGGAGGCATATCTAAAATTACATAATCGAGCTGCCCCCAAATGACGTCCTTAAAGAAATGTTCAACCATTCTGCCGAGCATTGGTCCTCTCCAAACAATCGGACTATTTCCCGGTACCATAAACCCTGTAGACATTACACTTAACCCATGAGAACCGACGGGAATAATTTTATTATTAATCGTTTTCGGGCGATCCGTAATATTCAACATTTTCGGAACGCTAAACCCATAAATATCTAAATCCATGATAGCCACACGTTTATTTAAGCGAGATAAAGCGAGAGCTAGATTAACAGCTACTGTTGATTTTCCCACTCCACCTTTACCACTAGTAATCGCAATTACATTTCCAGAAATCATGTTTTTCACTCCTAACTTTTGATGTACAAGAAGGTACAACTTTATTTTAGTATCACTCGAATATTTAAGATGTGATTTTTCTCACACTGCGAAATGATAAATAAGATTACAATGCTAGTAAAAGTAATTAGACTACGGGGGAGAAGTAGATGAAGAAAAAAAATGGTGTGACATTAAAGCTAGGATTGATCATATTTACTACGATCTTTATTTCAATGACAATTATATCGATTTCAAACTATCGGATCATTTATGAAAAGGTAAAAGAAGCAGCAGCGGTTGAATTGTATGGATGTGCAAGTATAACGACGGGTCTATTAAATCCGAATGAAATAGAACAGCTTGCTCAAGGGGATTTAACGAAAGCAGATGAAATCGGACAGCTGATTAGCTGGACCGTCGACCATAAAGCAATTTTTGAAACGCAGTACATCCTTTCGCTAGAAGGAAAAATTTTAGCTGCAGATGTTCATTTACAGGAACAAGGGTTTCAACCAGGGGATAGGTTCTATTTAGATGAAGAGGCATTACAGATGATGAAAACAATGGGGCATCCCCATTATTCTGATATTTATGAGTATGGTGGTATGAAACGTCTCACGGGGTATGCACCGATTTTTAAAGATCATGATCCGAGTAAAGAAATGATTGCCATAAGTGCGATTGATTTTGATGCGAGTATTGTCCATGAAAGAACGTGGGATATGGTGAAAGGTGGATTTTTGATCGGGATCATTCCTTTAATCATAACAACAATAGTGACGATTTGGATGGTTGGAAAAACGATGAAACCAATTTCGCAATTTATCGTCTATGCAAGAAAAATTGCTCAAGGGGATTTAACGGCTCCACGATTAACACTTCAACGAAACGATGAAATAGGAGAACTAGCGGGTGACTTTAATTTTATGGTTGATCAATTACAAGAAATCGTTGGGGATGTTTCAAAAAGTACGGATCAAGTAGCCGCAACGTCTGATCAATTATCTGATCAAGCAGAGCACATAACGACTGCAACCGAGCATAATTCTGAACGAATTAAAAGTATACAAAAAGATTCACAACAGCAAGTAAGCCAATCTAATCATATCAAGGAAGTGGTGACCCACATCTCAAATGATATGAAAAAAGTATTAGATCGTATAAATCGAACGACCAATGTTTCAGAGCTTGCTAATCAAAAGGCAGACACCGGTGATGACGTTATTAAACGTGCAATTGTACAAATGGAAATGATCAAACAAAATTCAGTTTCTATGAAAGAAACGATGAATGGACTTGATCAAAAATCTGAACAAATAAACGAAATCATTTCAATGATTAAAGCCATAGCCGATCAAACTAATTTACTCGCTTTAAATGCAGCGATTGAGGCAGCAAGAGCAGGAGATCACGGAAAAGGGTTTGCAGTGGTGGCTGATGAAGTTCGAAAATTGGCAGAGCAGTCCTCATCTGCAACTAAAGAGATTAGTCACTTAATTACTCAGATTCAAGAAGAAACAACAGAAGCGGTAAAAACTTCTTCAGAAGGTGACAAAGCGGTGACAGATGGTATTTATGTGATGAATCAAGCAGGTGTATCATTTCATGATATTTCTGAAACCATTAATGTGATTACGAGTGATGTAGACCAAATTAGTCAAAGGTTAAAAGAAATGAATGGTGAAATAGGAAAAATAGTCGACTTAACAGAAATGATTGTAGATATCTCTCTGCGTCATGCCGAACATACCAATTTTGTAGTAGACTCGACCGACCAACAAACAGCAGCAATGCAAGAAGTTAGAGCGGCTTCGAATGAACTAACGATGATGTCGGAAAGACTTCAAAAGAAAATTGATCATTTTAAATTAAAAGGATAAATGATGACTAGGCAAAAATTTAGTGGAAGTTTGTTCATTGTGATAGAGTTCACAGTCAAATGAAGTCATTTCTCTTATAGTTAAGTAGACGTAAGCATTTTGCTGTAGAAGGAGTAGACTGGCTATGAATATATTAGCGACACAACGTAATTATAATGAATATCCTTTCATTGTCATATGGGAAGTAACGAGAGCATGTGCATTAAAATGTCTTCACTGCCGGGCAGAGGCTCAATATCATGCGGATCCTAGACAGTTATCTTTTGAAGAAGGAAAGAAGTTAATTGATCAAATCGCTGAGATGAATAATCCTCTGTTTGTTTTTACGGGAGGGGACCCACTCATGCGTCCTGATTTATTTAAGCTAGCCCAATATGCGATAAATGAAAAGAAGTTGGCAGTGTCAATGACGCCAAGTGCAACACCGAAAGTGACGCAAGCGGCCGTAGAGCAAGCAAAAGACGTCGGACTATCAAGGTGGGCCTTTAGTTTAGATGGATCGAACGCGGAGATTCATGATTATTTTAGAGGCACAAATGGTTCATTTGACCGGACGATGAAAGGAATTTCATATTTAAAAGAATTAAACATCCCTATACAAATCAATACAACGGTTTCAACTTATAACATTGATGATTTAGAGCGAATTAGTGAAAAAGTAATGGAAATGGGTGCTGTCCTTTGGAGTTTATTTTTCCTGATTCCCACTGGTAGAGCTCAACAAAAAGATATGCTATCTTCGAAACAACATGAGGAAGTGATGCAGTGGTTAGTAACCGTCCAGGAAAAAATGCCGTATCACGTAAAAGCGACAGAAGCTCCTCATTACCGCAGGGTGTTTTTGCAAAATAAAAAGGCTCCTAAAAATGGCGAGATCCGTAGTTTACCAAGTAAATCAGAGGAGACAAAAACCGAAAAACGTGTAGATGTGCTTGGACGAGCTCCAAAAGGCGTCAATGATGGCGACGGGTTTGTTTTTATCAGTCATATTGGTGATGTGTACCCAAGTGGCTTTTTACCTGTAAAGTGCGGAAATGTGCGCGAGCAATATCTGCTAGATATCTATCAACATTCCCCTGTCATGAAAGAATTACGCGATAAATCACTATTAAAAGGCAAATGCGGTCTTTGTGAGTACAAGGAAATTTGCGGGGGCTCACGAGCGCGTGCCTACGCAGTGTATGGCGATTACCTAGAAAGAGACCCAAGCTGCGAATATATTCCGGCTGCTTTTACTAAATAAGGCCAAAGTTTAGTCAAAGAGCTTCATTCTGTGGAATGAGGCTTTTTGTGGCTTTTATAAAGAGCGTCGAGATCAGCCAATAAGGATGTCTGTTCAGACATCGATTAAAAATATCACAACGTTCACATTTCTGCTAAACACCTGTCTAACGCCAGCAAATACAACACTTCACCCATAGTATGACCCATCGCAAAATCAATCTGTCATTATTTTGTCACGATATTTTTTGTCCTCCTGTGAAAAAATTCACAGTGCCAAAAATTTATAGGATCTACAATAATTATAACAAAACAAATTGTGATTTAACGTAGGGGAGTGACAAGGATGACGCAGTTTGAAAAATCCTTTTATTCAAAAACAAGCATGTATGCTTTTATTGTCGTTTTACTACTCATTTTCTCGATGTGGGTAGGAACAAAGCAGTTTACACACGTAGATATGATGTTGTTTGGTTATCTTATTGCATCGTTTGTTTTCGCGATCGGGATGACTATTAGAATTTGCTCTTGGGCGATTCGTCCAGCAACACACCAAGTAATAAAACGAACAATTCATAACTTAAAAACAGGAAAAAGACAGAAAAGAAATATTAAGGCGATTACAAAAACTTTAGTTGAAAATATTATTTTTCAAAAATTTATCTTCAAACGCGGGATCTATCGCGGTATTCAACACTGGCTTGTCGCCTGGGGCTGTATTGGGTCTTTTGCTATTACATTCGGACTGACATTCGGTTGGATGCACTTTAATCTCGTAGATCCGCAAACCTATCAACTCGTTTTCATGGGAATTCCGATGATCAAGATGGCAGCTGATGGCCTCATTGCTGAACTAGTATACAACGGGCTAAATATTACCGCGTTAATGGTTTTAACTGGTGTTATTATGATGTTTATCCGTCGTGCAAGAGACAAAGGTGTACAAGTAACCCAACGATTTGAATTTGACTTGTTTCCTTTATATATCCTGTTAGCAGTAACAGTTACAGGATTAATCTTAACGGTTTCCTACAAATTTTTAGGTGGCTTTTTGCATCAGTATTTAACACTCATTCATCAAGTAACGGTCGTTATCTTTCTCGTTTATTTCCCATTCGGAAAGCTTTTCCACTTACCGATCCGTCCGTTAGCAGCGGCTGTTCCAATGAACTACCAAGAACAGGTGCAAGTGGATACAAGACCATGTAAAAAGTGTGGCACGACGTATAGTAGTGACGATCAAATAGATGATGTAAAAGGGATCTTAGGTGCACAAGCGTTTGACCTCCAACTAAAGGATGGTACGTATTTAGCGGACTATTGTCCGTCTTGCCGAAGAAGAATACGGGTCATGAGTCAATTAAACTTAGAAAATACGTCAGGTAATCCATTTGGACCGATTGAAACAAATAACGGTATTCATATACCAGGTTTTGGTCGTAAACGAGCAGATGAGTTTTATGATCGAGACAAGGAAAAGACGTTAGTCACCGTACAAACGAGGGGGAGAAATAAATGACACAATATCTTGTAAAAGAAGGCGTACAAAATTTACAGCATGAAGGCGAAAAATTAATTTCAACACACTGTTGTTACTGTGGAATGCAATGCGGCATGCATATTCGTTTAGATGAAAAAACAAATAAAGTGGTTGGAGTAGAACCACGCTATGATTGGCCGGTTACTTTAGGAAAGATGTGTCCAAAAGGAGTGACCGCTTATCAAACGATTGATCATGAAGAGCGAATAACAAAGCCTCTCATCAAAAAGAATGGACAATTTATCGAAGCAACTTGGGCTGAAGCGCTTGACCTTATCGAGAAAAACTTCAAAAAGTTACAAAGTGAACACGGTAAAGATGCGCTTGGAGTATTTGGTGGCGTATCAATGACAAATGAAAAATGTTATCTCGTTGGTAAATATGCACGAGCGGTACTAGGAACCCGCTACGTCGATTACAACGGACGCTTTTGCATGAGTTCAGCTGCAGGTGGTTTCATGGCAACCTTAGGTACAGACCGGGGTTCAACATTACCTTGGCCAGAACTGGAGCACGCCGATTGCTTTTTCATGGCTGGCTCGAACACAGCAGAATGTCATCCGACGAGTATTCAATGGTTATGGAAAGCAAGAGATAAAGGGGCGAAAATGATCGTAGTGGATCCACGTGAAACCCCGACAGCTCGCATAGCCGATGTACATCTTGACTTAAGACCGGGGACAGATGACACATTAGCGAGTGGAATGCTGCACCTACTCATAAAAGAAGGTTATGTAGATGAAGCGTATGTAAATGAGCGCTGCAACAATTACGAAGAATTAATAAATTCGGTAGAACATTTTACACCGGAATTCACTTCCAATATTACAGGCATTGATGTTGATAAAATTGTGAAAGCTGCTCACATTTATGGCCGTTCACCTCGTTCTGTTGTTATGTTTGCTCGCGGAATAGAACAACAATCAAAAGGTGTTGACAATGTCCGCCTTTACACGTCGATGGCACTTCTTAGAGGACAAATCGGTAAATTTGCCTCAGGCGTTGCAACATTTACAGGGCAAGCGAACGGGCAAGGTGGTCGTGAGCATGGTCAGAAAGCAGATGCACTACCAGGTTACCGTAAAATTTCTGACCCTGAAGCTGTAAAGTACGTTTCTAGTGTTTGGGGAATTGACCCTGCAGATATGCCAAGAGAAGGAGTTTCTGCCTATGAAATGTTTGATGAGATTAAGGAAGGCCGCATTCGCGGAATGCATGTTATGTGTAGTAACCCAGCGGTTTCCGCACCAAACCTCGAACATATTTGGAATGGTTTTAAGAAATTAGACTTTTTAGTCGTCAGTGACTTCTTTATGTCAGAAACGGCTGAGTTTGCAGATGTAGTCCTTCCAGCAACGACATGGGCAGAAGATGAAGGGACAACAACGAACCTTGAAGGCCGTGTCATTCGTATTCGGAAAGTAAAAGATCCAATTGGGGAATCAAAACCAGATTGGCAAATTATGAAGGTGATTGCAGAGCGGATGGGTAGAGGTCATTTATTTAACTATGACAATCCGCGTGAAATTTTCGATGAGTTCCGTCTCGCATCAAAAGGCGGGAAAGCCGATTATTACGGAATTACGTACGAGAGAATTGATAAAGAAGATGGTGTATTTTGGCCATGTCCGACAGAGGATCACCCAGGAACACCAACGATGTTTATCGATAAATTCGGAACACCTGATGGAAAAGCAAACCTTCCAGTCGTGAATTACCGAGCCTCAGGTGAAGTGCCTGATAGTGAATATCCTTTATATTTAACAACGGGCCGAGTTGTTTTCCACTTTTTATCAGGAAGCCAAACAAGAAGAACTAAATTTTTAATGGAGCAATGTCCTACCCCTTATGCGGAAATGCATCCTGCACTAGCAAGTCAATATAGACTAGCGAACGGGGACAAAGTGAAATTAACGACAAGACGATCAGAAATGGAATTAGATGTCCGATTAACGAAGGCTATCCGTGAAGATACAGTATTTGTCCCATATCATTGGGGGAAAGAGCTTGCCATTAATCAAATAACAAATCCAGCATTAGATCCAGTTTCGAGAATGCCTGAATTTAAAGTTTGCTCGGTGAAAATGAAAAAGGCTTAATTGATAATAAGGAGTGTTTGCAATGAATAAAGTCATGTATCTAGAATTTGAAAGGTGTATCGGTTGTCGCTCATGTCAAGCGGCTTGCCGCGAATGTGGAGGCCATGATGCGAAGGAGCGGAACTATGTTGAATATGTCGATTTCATGGAAAGTAGACAGACGTTTCCGATGTTGTGCATGCAATGTAAAGACCCTGCATGTGCCCGTGTATGTCCAGCGAATGCAATTCAAATTACTGAAGAAGGTGTAGTCCTTTCAGCGATGGAGGAAAAATGTATTGGCTGTAGAAACTGTACGTTTGGTTGCCCATTCGGTATTCCGAAATTCGATTTTGAAGAAAATAAGATGTACAAATGTGATATGTGTTATGACCGGACACAATACGATATCGCTCCAATGTGTGCATCTGTTTGTCCGAGTGATGCGATCCGCTTTATCGACTTTGACGAAATGCAAGCTTTACGCAGACGTCGTACACAGATGAATTTAATTGAAGGGAAAAAGCCTTCTGAACAAGATAAATGGCAATACGTACCTGAGTTTTTCGGGGTGTATTCGGATTAATAGACTTCAAGGCCAAAGGAGGGAGAAAGATGACAGATCAAAAGAAACTCGGACGGAATAAAAGAAACAGTAAAGATGATATGGTTAACCTTGTCGATAATCTAAGTCGAGACGATGATATGAAATATAATCGCCGTGCCTTTTTAAAAACGGCAGTAGGGGCGTCGGTCGCCTTAGGGCTTGCAACTGTTCCATTTTCGGTTCGCGCAATGCTAGGTATGGCAGAAGAGGATTTTGAAAAAACGGAAATTGCTAAAGTGGTAGATGTACCTAAAGGAAGCTCGGTCACGTTTAAGTATCCAACAGAGGAAGATCCAGCTTTATTAATTCATTCGAAAAGCGGGGAGTGGTTAGCTTATAATAGTGCGTGTCCACACTTAATGTGTCCTGTTTTCTATGAACCAGAAAAAGAAGAATTAGTTTGTCCGTGCCATAAAGGCTATTTTAACTTGCATAGTGGTCAGCCGATGGCTGGACCGCCACAGCGAGAGTTGCCTCTAATAGAAATCGAAATTGCAAATGGTGTTGTTTATGCTGTTGGAAGGAAAGTTCGCCATGGCTAAAAAAATGTGTTGGATCATTATTTTTGTTACGGTCGGGATCAATGTTGTTATGCTTCAATGGACGATTATGGCATATCTAGGACTAGAGTATGAGAAGATTTATAGCTACACCATTGTTGGAGTTTTGTCATCCATCATTGCTTTTATTACTTATTTAAAATGGCGGAAATATGAATATCAATAAATGAAAAACTATAAAGGAGTCAACACGGCTGTTGGCTCCTTTAAGTAATTCTTATGGAGAAAAACATGAAAAAGGGATCCTAATAAATCTTCATTTGACTAACAAGGATATCGCGCGTTTTATGAGTACTTCAAGAGAAAGTGTAAATCGTATGGTAAATGAGCTAAAGAAAAAGAATATTATTGAGATAGAAAATGGGTTAATCATTATTCAAAATCGAGACTATCATGTTAAACTAAGATATATATGGCATATAATAAAATGAGTTTACTTTAAAATGTTGGAGTGAGGCTATTTGGAAAAAAAAGCGGTAGAAATGAAAAGGTTTTTTAGTGAATTGTCTCATAATAACCAACAGATACTTCTTAAATCTGGTACAAAGATGAAAGCGCATGAAGGTACAGTGCTGTTTGTTGAAGGAGATCAACCGGAATTTGTGTATCTCGTCCTTTCTGGTCAAGTCAGCTTAAGTAAAGTGACGATAGACGGAAAAGAGTTTTCAGTGCACTTAAAGCAGAAAGATGAACTTGTCGGTGAAGTTGGTTTATTTAATGAAATGGCAATTAGTGTTACGGCAAAAGTAGTTGGCGAAGCAGAGCTTGTCCGATTTGAACGCACGCAAATAGAACATTTATTTTGCCAAAACGGTGAAATTGCTATGGCTTTTATGAAATGGTTTACGAGACATACCCAGTCCACCCAAGCTAAGTTCCGTGACCTATTATTATGTGGAAAAACAGGAGCAATCTACTCGACGTTAATACGGTTTTCAAATTCGTATGGTGTTGAACATAAAAAAGGAATAAAAATTAATGTGAGCTTAACGAATCAAGATCTAGCCAATTTTATTGGAACATCAAGAGAAAGTGTGAATCGAATGCTTAATGACTTGAAAAAAGATGATGTCATTCAAATAGAGGATGGTTTTATCATTATTAAAAATATGCAATTTTTAAAAGATTATTTACATTGTGGAGACTGTCCAGTAGAGATATGCACGATCTGATGAAAATGAGAGGTTGACTTTAAGAGAATGTGTCAAATGAGAAAGTGCCAGGCAGCTTAACCCCAAAATAGAGCTGCTATTTTTACAAGAAGTAGTAACTCTATTTTGTGTAAAAAAGAGGAGTGCCAACACTTATGAATCACTCTACCAAGTCAGTCTTTTTTCATTTTATACTAAGTAAGTACATAATGCTCTTTACACTTAGAAAAACTCTCCGGTCGCAGTAATTGACAGGTCACTAGCGGTCAATACTTTTTCACCGAATCGAGTGAGTAACGTTACATTTTTTAATAAAAAGGGTTTGTCATTTTCAAGCTCGTAATCGATTAAAATCCCGTCTGCTAATTTTTCAATTCCTGAAAACACTTCTACTTTTTGTCCTTCCATTGAGCGATGCTTTGCTTTTAAAATAAATTCTCGCCATTCTTTGTACCTGTCATAAATATAAGCCTTTCCCCCGTCTGGTAAATAGCCAATAAACGCACTTGAATCATTGATGGATGGACCTTCACAGTGATCTAGAAGCTGCTCTATCAGTTGGTGTATTCTATCTAATTCGATTAAGTTCGATTCAGCTGGAAATGAAAGAACCCAGTATTTTTCTTTTCGATTATGAATTATTTTTAATTCATATAATTGATGTAGTTTAATCTGTAGCTCCTCTGTCAAATGATTTACTATCGAACCATCAATCGTAACGTTCATTGGAGCCATTTGTTGATAAGAAATCGTTACCGATAACATAAATACCATCCTTTCAAGCTTACGTATTAGCTATACTTTAGCAAACAATAATCAAAGTAACAGTGCGAAAAATCACACACGAAAAAATGTATTGTGTGTGATGTATTTCACATCGTATTCTATTACAATCCGTTACACTAATTGAAGAGAGGCGCTGCTAAATAGTGCAGACCCTTTCCTCCCCTATGACTGGCGCTAGACTCATCATGTAAGCTTTGCTGAACAGCTTTTCGTATGGGTTAAGCGCCAGTAGATAATAAACTTATTTATAGTGGCAAATGGAGTTGTTCAAGCCTTTTCAATGAATGCTTTATAAAGTAACAAACGCTACAACAACAGCCACTTATAAAGACAGAAAGGAGAGATGGATGATGAAGCTATTTATTCCACGTGAGCATGGAGCATGGGCGATGTTAATCATTCCGTATGTATTAGGCGCATTATTTAGTTCAACGAATTGGATTCATTTGTTTTTCTTTATCGGTATATTAAGCTTTTATTTTGCAACAGGCCCTGTTCTCGCTTATGTTCGACAACCGAAACTAGGTAAAGCAGTTGTGCCTGCCTTGTGGATATATATTTTAACTGGCTGCCTTTTTACGATACCTGTCCTAACCCAGCTTCCTTTTATCGCTGTAATATTACTAGGAATTAGTCCTTTTTTTATAATGAATTTATGGTTTGCCAAACAGAAGAAAGAACGAATGTTTTTAAATGACGTAATCGCAATTTTCGGTTTATCTTTTCTTGTGCTTATCGCTTTTTATATTGGGCATCGTGAAATACCAACGCAAGCCTACCTTATTATGTTTTTAAACTTTTGTTTCTTTATTGGCAGTGTTTTTCATATTAAAACTTTTATTCGTGAACACGGTAATAAACAATTTCAAAAGCTTTCAAATATCTATCATAGTGGTTTAGTTATCATTCCACTCTTATTGGGGCTACCATGGATTGCACTTGCGTTAGCGGTAAGTTCGTTAAAAACATGGCTGATGCCAAGAAATAAAAAAGTAAAGCCCGTTACCTTAGGACTAATAGAAATGGGAAATAGCGTTGCATTTGTATGCCTCCTCGTCGCATTTCTCACTTAGGGTGTTAGGCACCTTTAGTATAGTAAAGACTCCTTTTTCCGAATTGACGGAAGTGAGGAGTTTCTTTTTTTGAAGAACTATGAAAGTATAAATTTTGAGATGTCTAGCGCAAGCGCCCAGCGTCTAATGGACTTCGCTCTCCTCCTTACGATAAGTCAACATCGGATTCGTTATCGCTTCATCGTGTTTCCTTTATCTCATACGGCTCAGTCCAGTCCGTACGTCGGTAAACGGGCGCTTGCGCTTTTCTTATTTTAGTTGCATTCAAATATAAATAAAACAACTGAATAAATAAAAAAACAAGCAAATAGATTGATTTTAGTATACCACTCGACTAGAATTGAAATGTTGCTTATTGTAAGTTCCTTTAGTGATGGCCTGATTCTAATTAGACGTCATAATTTAATTAAAGGAAGGGAAAAATAAAAATAGTATGTCATAAATGCTTTGTATATTAGGTGTTTGTACAAACTAAAGAAACTTAATTAGGAATTTAGTACATTCCTTTTAAAAAAAGAGAAAAATAGTTCTTATGATAAGAGAGGCTTTTATAAATGAACACAAAACCGAAAACGACGTTAGTAATATTTGGAGCTACTGGTGATTTAGCGAAAAGAAAGCTTTACCCATCTATTTATAATTTGTTTAAGGCAAATCAATTATCTGAAGAGTTTGCTGTGGTTGGGCTAGGTAGAAGAGCGTGGACAAATGAGACGATTCGAGAAACTGTGAGCCAATCGCTAATACATAAAGAAAGTAATGAATCCGTTGAAAAGTTTTGCGAGCATTTTTATTATTTACCTTTTGATGTTCAAGAAAAAAATTCGTACCACGAATTAAACACGTTGTTAAGCGAGCTAGAAACGAAGCATCAAATACCAGGCAATCGCATATTTTATATGGCGATGGCACCTGAATTTTTCGGGACGATTGCAGAAAATATAAAATCAGAAGGATTAAAAAATACAGAGGGTTGGACAAGGCTTATTATTGAAAAGCCGTTTGGCCATGATCTACCTTCTGCAAAGCAATTAAACCGTGAAATACGTGAAGCTTTTTCAGAAGATGAAATTTATCGGATTGACCATTACTTAGGGAAAGAAATGGTTCAAAACATAGAAGTAATTCGTTTTGGTAATGCCATATTCGAACATTTATGGAGTAACCGTTACATTGAAAATATTCAAATTACATCAAGTGAAACATTAGGGGTAGAAGACCGAGGCGGATATTATGAAAAGTCTGGTGCTCTACGAGATATGGTACAAAATCATATGCTACAAATGGTCTCATTACTTGCGATGGATCCGCCGCTTCGATTAACACCTGAAGAGATCCGGAGTGAAAAGATCAAAGTGCTGCGAGCTTTACGTCCAGTTACCCACGAAAAAGTCAGTGATTATTTTGTTAGAGGACAATATGGACCTGGTCAAATGGATGGGGAAGAGGTCGCTGGTTACCGAAGTGAAAAAAATGTTGATCCGAATTCTTTCACAGAAACGTATGTGGCTGGAAAGCTGTTAATTGATAGTCACAGATGGGCTGGAGTTCCTTTTTATATTCGTACTGGAAAAAGAATGCATGTAAAATCAACTGAAGTGATTATTCAGTTTAAAGATCTGCCCATGAATCTTTACTTGAATAATGAGGAAAAGGTTCACCCGAACTTATTAATCATTCATGTTCAGCCTGAAGAAGGAATCTCTCTCGTATTAAATGGTAAAAAAATGGGGATTTCAGGGGAAAGTGTACCTGTTCAGCTCGATTATCGCAATGACGGTGTTGATGCGGGTAATACACCAGAAGCGTATGAGCGTCTTATTTACGATTGTATGTTAGGAGACGCAACAAACTTTGCTCACTGGGACGAAGTAGATCTATCTTGGACGTTTATCGATGCGATTTCGAAAGCTTGGCAAAGTCGAGAAATTGATATACATACGTATGAAGCTGGTTCAATGGGCCCAAAAGCTGCGGACGATTTATTAGCACAGGATGGTAACCACTGGTGGTCCAAAAATGTAATTCATATTATAGAAAGAGGTTTTGAATAATAAAAGTAATTGATATTGCTGCACCTTTAAAATTAAGTGGCACATATGCGTCGCCAGCACGTGATTATTACTTGATGGAGTATCAGTAAAGGAGATATATCGGATAAGAGAAGAGATATAATGAAAAGAAGCATTAGGATGCTATGATCCTGATGCTTCTTTTTATCATTTCGACGTATTTATTTTTCTAGCCATTTTGTATGGAAGGTACCATCTTTATCAATTCGTTGATACGTATGAGCACCAAAGTAGTCACGTTGCGCTTGTAGTAAGTTAGCCGGAAGTCGTTCGCTTCGGTAGCTGTCAAAATAAGAGAGGGCTCCAGATAAAGCTGGCACTGGAATACCACTTTGGACAGCGAGTGAAATTACATCACGTAAAGCTCCTTGATACTGATCCGAGATTTCCTTGAAGTATGGATCTAATAATAGGTTTTCTAAATTTGGATCACGGTCATACGCTTCCATAATATTTTGTAAAAAGCCAGCACGGATAATGCAGCCGTTTCTAAATACCATTGCAATTTTTCCATATTGAAGGTTCCAATCATATTCTTGTGAAGCTGCTTTTAATTGTGCAAAGCCTTGAGCGTACGAACAAATTTTACTAAAATATAGAGCTTGACGAATGGACTCGATAATTTCTTTTTTATTCCCTTTAAATTTAGGCTGAGTTGGACCTGAAAGGATTTGGCTTGCTTTCACACGCTCTTGTTTCATTGCGGATATAAAACGAGCAAAGACAGATTCCGTGATAATTGGTAACGGAACTCCGAGGTCTAATGAACTTTGGCTCGTCCACTTACCTGTGCCTTTTTGACCAGCCGTATCTAAAATTAAATCAACGATTGCTTCTCCTGTTTCTGGATCTTTTTTTGTAAAGATATCAGCAGTAATTTCAATTAAATAACTATCGAGTTCACCCTTATTCCATTCTGCAAAGATTTCATGCAATTCTTCATTACTTAAGTTCAAGCCTTGTTTCATTAAGAAATAGGCTTCACATATTAATTGCATGTCACCATATTCAATCCCGTTATGAACCATCTTGACGTAATGACCTGCACCATTTGGTCCAATATATGTACAACAAGGGTCACCATCTACTTTAGCAGATATGCCTTCTAACATCGATTGGACTAAATCATATGCTTCTTTTTGACCACCAGGCATAATTGCAGGACCTTTTAATGCTCCTTCTTCACCGCCGGATACGCCAGCTCCGATAAAATGGATGCCTTTTTCGGCAAGGTATTGATTACGTCGTATCGTATCAACAAAATATGTATTTCCACCATCGATTAAGATATCTTTTTCCGACAGGTGAGGTAAAAGCGATTCTATGGCTTTATCTGTTACTGCCCCAGCTTGAACCATTAATAAAATCTTACGTGGTACCTCGAGCGACTGAACAAATTCTTCAATACTGTATGTTCCAACTATCTTTTTATCTTCATGTTCAGCAGTGATGTTTTTTACCGTTTCAGGCGAAATATCAAAAATGGAGACAGAATACCCTTTACTTTCAAAGTTTAAAGCTAAGCTTTTCCCCATAACACCGACACCTAAAACACCGATTTGTTGTTTTGTCATTACTTCTTACATCCTTTCTTTGTTCACCAAAATCATGACAACATTAAAAATAATACCGAACTATTATCATTCTGTAAAACGGATCTTTAATTCCCCGCTACTAATCATACTATTACTTGTTTATATTTTGCTATAAAAGAGTTCTTTTATTACAACAAAATTAAGCGTAACATTCTTTTTAATAATTAAGTTACTATTATATAGAAGATAAATAGAGTAGAGGTGGATAATTGATAATATTTTTTTAAAAAGTATTGCTTAATGTACTTATATCTGATATATTACTTTTTATCGCCAAAAGCGATTTGAAGAAACATTAATTTTTATTTAATTATATTTTTAAAAAATCTATTGCCTAGTTCGAATGAATATGATATATTATTACCTGTCGCTTTCGAGAAGTGATGAAAATAACAACATGTGATGCTTTAAAAAAGTTGTTGACTAATTGTTGACTAGGTGATATAATTAAATTCTTGTCGTTAACGAAGACAACGATTAAAGAGTTCTTTGAAAACTGAACAAAAAGCCAAGCGAAATAAAGAGATACATGATATCTCTTCAATTAAACTTCATTTAATATGAAGTTGTCACTAAGGTGACAAATGAGCTTAATCAAACACTTTTATGGAGAGTTTGATCCTGGCTCAGGACGAACGCTGGCGGCGTGCCTAATACATGCAAGTCGAGCGGACCAATTAAGAGCTTGCTCTTATGAGGTTAGCGGCGGA
>NZ_JAFLJM010000022.1 GCF_017745675.1 Alkalihalobacillus sp. BA299 | reverse complement strand
CCGCTCGACTTGCATGTATTAGGCACGCCGCCAGCGTTCGTCCTGAGCCAGGATCAAACTCTCCATAAAAGTGTTTGATTAAGCTCACTTCCACAGGATGTGGTGGCTTCGATGTTGCGAACAGGACGTTCGCGTTCTTAATCGAAGATCATTCATCACTGTGACGTTTTAAAACATTGACGAGATATCATGTATCTCTTTATTTCGCTTGGCTTTTTGTTCAGTTTTCAAAGAACTTTAAAGTCGCATGATACCGACAACTTTCAATACTATACACGAAAGAATTCGTTATGTCAACGTTACGACACTAGTTTTTTAAAAATGTCTGCTGTTTCTCTCAGCGACAAAAAATATTATAACAATATATCATTTAGATTGCAACCCTTTCTTTAAAATAAATTAATTTAAAATATCTTCAACATATAATAATGTTTCAGTACTAAGATTAATAATCTCATTAGAACCTTTTAATTTAACCATAGGCCGGGTTATATATTGTTGATTAATAAACACGATTTCTGCTATATCCCCATTACTGAGACGAACTTGTGTACCAACTGAATATCTCATCAGCCCATTTGTAAGAGCTTGTACGACACTCGGTTGGAACTTACCAAACTGTTCTAGCGTTAATGCCTCTATTACTTTAAACGGCGATTGTTTTGCACGATAATGCCTTTCTGATGTCATCGCATGATATACATCTGCTACTGCAACCATTTGACTAAAAGCATGAATTTTTTCAGGCTGCGTCCGCATCGGATAACCCGAACCATCTTCACGTTCATGGTGTTGAAGAACGGCAAGTAAAACCGTATCCGTTATACCCGTTAGTCCTTTCAACATCCTATAACTATTAATTGGGTGTTTTTTTATTTCTTCGTACTCTTCTTTTAAAAGAGGACCATTTTTTTTGATCGTTTTACTTGGAATTTTAGACATGCCAGCATCAGCCATAAGACCGGCTAACCCTACTTGAATCCATTCAGCCTTCGTAAAATTTAAGCTTTTAGCGGTTAGAGCAGAAAGAATACCTACAAAAACAGAATGATGATATATGTATTCCTCTTTTGTAGAGTAATGGTGGAGCTTTAAAATATCACTTTGATGTTCAATTGCTTTATCAATAAGTGGTAAAAATAACTTGCGTATGTCTCCAATATTAACCTTCAACCCTGATTGCCATCCTTGAAAATATTTTTTATAAGTTTGGACTGCTGAAAGATACATATCGATAAAAGGTTCTTCTATTGTAGTTTTTGATTCGGAATCTTCTTCTACTATTTCCTTTGGTGTAAATCTCTCTCCCGTAACTAACTTGGCTTTAACATCTACCACATCAACTAAAAAAACATTAATAATTTCTATTAAATCTTGTGTTAACACTGTATTCTTTTTAATAAATGGTTGATTTGATAACAAAGTTAAGTCATTCGCTACTATACAACCTTCTTGCAATTGATTTCTTTTCACTTTCATAGATTTTCCCCTCTATTTTCCATTTCTTTATTACCATTATAAGGGACAGTAATATGTAAACAAAGTATTAATTCTTTTGTCATGTGTAAAAAGTAGTCTATCTTTATATCAAGTTGTTGAATTTGACGTTATTCTCATCGGTGCTTGCAGTAGCACGAATGGGTGCAAACACCCTTATTCTAACTTTAAATGTAGATGCAGTAGCCTATATGCCGTGATTCAAAAAAAAGAGAGGAAGTCCTCTCTTTTTATTCTTTATCTTCTTTTTCACCTTCTATATTATCTTCCGTTGATACTTCTTCTTCTTCGGTCATTTCCTCGACCTTTACAACTTCTTGACCATCGTCATCATCACGATCATCAATGTCTTCATCATTAATGTCTACTCTTGCAACTGTTGCAACTTCACCTTCATCCCCGACACGTATGAGGGTTACTCCTTGAGTATTTCTTCCCATTTGTGAAATTTCACTTACATGAAGACGGATGATAATACCAGCAGTCGTTATAATCATTAAATCGTGATCGTTTGACACAACCGTTAATGATACAACAGGTCCATTTTTATCTGTAATGTTACACGTTTTAATCCCTTTACCACCGCGATGTTGAATACGGTAATCGTCAATCGTTGTACGTTTCCCAAAACCATTTTCAGTAACAATAAGTACATCATGATCTGCTTCAATAATATCCATACCGACCACACGATCGTCTTCAGATAGAGTAATACCTTTTACACCTGTTGCTGTTCGACCCATTAAACGAACGTCATCTTCATGGAAACGAATGGCCAAACCGCTTTTCGTACCGATGATTATTTCTTGATTTCCATCCGTTAATCGTACACCCAATAACTCATCTTCATCACGTAAATTAATTGCAAATAATCCACCTCTACGAATATTTGCAAAATAAGTAAGTGGTGATCGTTTACAAATTCCTTCCTTCGTCATAAAGAATAGATTATGCTTATCATCGAATTCTTCAATAGGAATAACTGTACTGATGTACTCATCTTTTTCAATTTGTAAAAGGTTTATAATAGGTATGCCCTTCGCAGTTCTTCCTAGCTCTGGGATTTCATAACCTTTTAGACGATATACCTTACCTTTATTCGTAAAAAAGAGAATCGTATGATGCGAGTTCGTCGTAAATAAGTGTTGAACGAAATCATCATCGTTTGTACCCATCCCTTGAATTCCTTTTCCGCCTCGTTTTTGACTACGGTATGTCGAAATTGGAAGTCGCTTGATGTAGCCATTGTGCGTTAAGGTAATAACAATATTTTGACGTGGAATTAAATCTTCGTCTTCAAATGACTCTTCACCAATCGATATAACTGTACGTCTTTCATCGTCAAATTTCTCTTTAACTTCTAATAATTCTCCTCGAATAATTTCTAATACTTTTTCTTCATCTGCTAATATTGCTTTTAATTCAGCAATACGTTGAACGAGTTCAGCATATTCTGCCTCAATTTTATCTCGTTCTAAACCGGTTAAGCGTTGCAGTCTCATATCAAGAATTGCTTGAGCTTGTTCGTAGCTTAATTCAAATCGTTCCATTAATCCATTTCGTGCGATTTCTGTCGTTTGTGAACCACGAATTAACGAGATAATTTCATCGATATGATCTAAAGCAATACGAAGTCCTTCAAGAATATGAGCTCTGGCTTCAGCTTTTCGTAGCTCAAATGCTGTACGGCGTCGAATAACCACTTTTTGGTGCTCTAAATAATGGTAAAGACATTCCTTTAAATTTAACACTTTAGGCTGTCCTTCAACGAGCGCTAATAGATTTATACCGTAACTTGTCTGAAGGGCTGTTTGTTTAAACAAATTATTTAATAAAACATTGGCATTGGCATCACGACGTACTTCAATAACAATCCTCATTCCTGTACGGTCTGATTCATCACGAAGATCCGTAATTCCATCTAGCTTTTTATCACGTACAAGTTCAGCTATTTTTTCTATAAGCTTCGCTTTATTTACTTGATAAGGAATTTCCGTTACGATAATTCGCTGTTTCCCATTTTGCATTTCTTCAATATGCGACTTGGCTCGTAATGTAATTGAACCTCTACCAGTTTGATAAGCTTTTCTAATTCCTGATATTCCA
Organism: Alkalihalobacillus sp. BA299; assembly: GCF_017745675.1. Lineage (GTDB taxonomy): Bacteria > Bacillota > Bacilli > Bacillales > Bacillaceae_F > Alkalihalobacterium. The sequence goes on along the minus strand of NZ_JAFLJM010000022.1, from coordinate 61,936 downwards.
ACAATTTCTGCTCCTGTTGGAAAATCCGGTCCAGGTATATATTCCATTAATTCAGCCACACTAATTTCAGGATCACGGCTTACCGCTAGTACTCCATCAATGACTTCACCAAGTTGATGTGGTGGAATGTTTGTTGCCATTCCTACAGCAATTCCTGAAGTCCCGTTGACTAATAAATTTGGAAAGCGTGATGGTAAAACAATCGGTTCTCTTTCAGAGCCATCATAGTTATCTTGATAATCGATTGTATCCTTGTTGATATCACGAACAAGCTCCATTGAAATTTTCGACATTCTTGCTTCGGTATAACGCATGGCTGCAGCTGCATCCCCATCAACCGATCCGAAGTTTCCATGGCCATCAATTAACATATAGCGATAACTAAAGTTTTGTGCCATTCTTACCATTGTTTCATACACAGCTGAATCGCCGTGAGGGTGGTATTTACCAATAACCTCTCCGACGATACGTGCTGATTTCTTATATGCTTTATCTGACGTCATTCCAAGTTCATTCATCGCATACAAAATTCTGCGATGAACAGGCTTTAATCCGTCACGAACGTCAGGTAGCGCACGACTTACGATAACACTCATCGCATAGTCTAAAAATGATGACTTCATTTCTTGACTAATATTTATTTCTTTAACTCTTGAACGGTCCTGTTCTTCCATTTAGAAACCTCCAATATATCCGTTTCGAGCCGAGTAAATTTTTATATATCTAAATTCTTTACATACTGAGCATTTTCTTGGATGAAATCTCGTCTTGGCTCTACCTTGTCTCCCATAAGTATTTCAAAGACCTCATCAGCTTTCATCGCATCCTCTAATGTAACTTGTAATACCGTTCTAGTTGATGGATCCATTGTCGTTTCCCAGAGCTGTTCAGGATTCATTTCTCCTAAACCTTTATAACGCTGAATGCCCGGCTTTGATTTATCAGGGATATTACTTAAAATAACTTCTAATTCTTTATCATTGTATGCATATTGAATATCTCTACCTTGTTGCACTTTGTAAAGCGGTGGCTGCGCAATATAAATATAGCCCTTTTCAATAATTGGACGCATATAACGATAGAAAAACGTTAAAATTAAGGTACGAATATGTGCGCCGTCCACATCGGCATCCGTCATAATAATTATTTTATGGTAACGAGCTTTTTCAATATTAAAATCGTCACCAATTCCCGTTCCAAGGGCAGTGATGATCGCTCGGATTTCATTATTTGCTAAAATTTTATCGAGTCTTGCTTTTTCAACATTAATAATTTTTCCGCGTAGCGGTAAAATCGCTTGGAAATGACGGTCTCGCCCTTGTTTTGCAGATCCTCCTGCAGAATCACCCTCAACGATATAAATCTCACTAATGGATGCATCTTTTGAAGAACAGTCCGCTAATTTTCCAGGTAGTGAACTCACTTCTAGCGCACTTTTTCTTCGGGTTAGTTCGCGGGCTTTCTTAGCTGCTTCTCGTGCTCTCGAAGCCATTAAACCTTTTTCGACAATTTTCTTGGCTACATTTGGATTTTCTGATAAAAATCTCGCAAAGTGCTCTGAAAATAAAGAATCGGTAATCGTACGTGCTTCACTATTTCCTAACTTCGTTTTCGTTTGTCCTTCAAATTGCGGATCAGGTATTTTAACTGAGATTATAGCCGTTAAACCTTCTCGGACATCTTCACCTGTTAGGTTCGGATCATTTTCTTTAAATAAATTATGCTTTCTTGCATAGTCATTAATCACACGAGTCAGACCTGTTTTAAATCCCGATTCATGGGTTCCGCCTTCGTGTGTACTAATGTTATTTGCAAAGGAATAAATGTTACTTGTATACCCATCATTGTATTGAACGGCAATTTCAACATTTAAACCGTCTTTTTCACCCTCTATAAAAATAGGTTCTTCATGAAGTGTTTCTTTTGTTCGGTTAAGATGCTCGACAAATGATGCGATCCCACCTTCATAGTAGAATTTTGCCGATTTCCCTTCTGGACGATTGTCAGTAATAATAATTGTTAAACCACGGTTTAAGAATGCAAGTTCCCGTACTCTTGTCGCTAGTGTATCGTATTCATAAACCGTTGTTTCTCTAAAAATTTCAGGGTCAGGTTTAAAGTGGACTTTCGTTCCGCGTTTTTCTGTATCACCAATAATTTGAAGATCACATTGTGGAACCCCACGTTCATACTTTTGATGGTGGATTTTTCCATCACGAGAAACCGTAACTTCTAGCCAAGTAGATAAAGCATTTACAACAGAAGCACCTACACCGTGTAATCCACCAGATACTTTATATCCACCGCCACCAAATTTTCCGCCCGCATGAAGAACGGTCATAATAACTTCTACTGCAGGTCTACCCATTTTTTCCTGTATTCCTACTGGAATTCCACGCCCATTATCTTCCACTGTGATACTATTATCTTCTTCAATCGTAATTGAAATCGTATCACAATAACCGGCCATTGCCTCATCAATACTATTATCAACGATTTCCCAGACTAAATGGTGTAAGCCACGTATGCTGGTAGAGCCAATATACATTCCCGGTCGTTTTCTTACGGCTTCTAATCCTTCTAGCACCTGTATTTGACTTTCATCGTATGAATGTTGTTGTTCAATCGTCAATTTCTTCACCTTCACTTCTTATCAGTGGATATCACTGTTCAATTTTTACCCCGTCACTATTAAGCGATTAATCCGCATAGCTTTCAAGCTCAGAAACAACTTGTGCTCTCCTCTTTAAAGTTACAGAAGAAATAGGGGAATAATAGACCTTTTCTTTTGTTATTACAATCGATTTAGTTATTTCTTCTGAAATTTGGATAACGTAATTGGCTTTATAATGTGCATTAATAAACTCTTTTGTTATTCCCGAAGACTCTTTCATATCACTATTTAATATCGCAACAACATCTTTGGAGCGAATAACCGTATCTCCACCTAAATGAATAAACAAAAGATCACCTCAATTCTTCTTCTCTACTTGACCTTGACACACACGATATGTGGCTGCTTGCTTTAAGGTTTGATGATCAATCCCATCAACACTCGTTGTCGTTACAAACGTTTGGACTTTCCCTTGGATCGTGTTTAATAAATGAGATTGACGATAATCATCTAATTCTGATAGGACATCATCTAACAGAAGAATAGGGTATTCACCAACCTTTGAATGAATCAGTTCGATTTCAGCTAACTTAACAGACAATGCCGTCGTCCGTTGTTGTCCTTGAGAACCATACGTTTGGACGTCCATTTCATTTACTAGAAAACCAATATCATCGCGGTGTGGACCAACAAGAGTTGTACCTCTTTGGATCTCTCTTTCTTTTACTTTTTCAAATCCGACATAGAGTTCTTCTCCTATTTTCGACAATTCCATCTTTTCTGATACGTTAATAGATGGTTTATATTGGAGAAGTAGCATTTCTTTTCCTCGACTAATCTCCTTATGGATTTCTTCTGCCCAAGTTTGAAGTAATGCGAGAAATTCAAAACGCTTTGCGATCACTTTCACAGCCTCAGATATAAGCTGGGCCGTTAAAACATCTAGCATGACTTTATTACCTTTATTTTTTTGCAACTCTTTTAGAAGGTGATTTCGTTGTTGAAGAATTTTTTGGTACTTCCCTAAATGAAATAGATAAAGCGGGTTAATCTGACCAATTTCCATATCAATAAAACGTCTCCTCACTTGAGGAGCACCTTTTACTAAATTTAAATCTTCAGGAGCAAACATAACGACATTTGCAGCACCGATGTATTCACTTAATTTCCGCTGCTCAAGACTATTTATTTTTACTTTTTTACCTTTTGAAGAAATAATAACATCTAGTGAAAAAGGTCCATTTCGCTTTTCAAGCTTCCCTTCTATTTTTGCAAACTCTTCATTCCAATAAATTAATTCTTTATCACGAGCGGTTCGATGTGACTTAGCCATCGCTAAAACATAGATCGCTTCAATTAAATTTGTTTTACCTTGTGCATTTTCACCTAAGATCACATTCACTTGATCTTCGAATGCTAATTGTACCTTTTCATAATTACGGTAATTCTTTACTGCGAGTTCTTTTATGTGCAAAGGGAAATCCCCCTTAAGGTTCGGTCACTATCTTAAACGTACCTACTGTTGGAATAGTGATTTGATCATTGTTATATAATTTTTTCCCACGGCGGCCTTCTAGTTCGTCGTTTACAACAACTTCATGTTCTGATAAAAACCATTTCGCCATACCGCCCGTATCAATTACACCAATTTCTTTAAGTAGTTGACCTAAAGTAATATATTCAGAATCAATGACGATTTCTTTTGGCATAGAGATCTCTCACTTCCTTTGATTTTAAATACCATAGAGTGCAATTTAAAGTTAGAAAAAAATAATTCCTACAGAAAATGGTAAACGTCAATATATTTCTTTATTTCTCTAAAAAATTTTTAACTTTCTTCAAGCGCAAAGATAAAACAGCAATCTCTTCGGCAATTGCTGTTATTCATCCGTTTCCCTTTACTTTTTATTTGGGTAATCAAGTTTCTTTATCTCTATTGTACTAAACTATTAGTAGAACGCCAATAGCTGTTCATCATTAATACGTTCTGACAGGTGAAAATAAATGAAGCGCTAATTCATGCTCTGTCGGGCGGATTACAAATGGACTCATCGCTCCAGTAAATACAATATGAATCTCCTCACTATCAACAACCTTCAACGCATCTATAACATTTTTACCATTAAAGGAAATTCTTAGTTCCTCACCGTTTAACCCGTTACTTTTTATTTTTTCTGTAACTTTCCCAATCTCTGGTGTAATTGATGTAATTTCAATTTCATTCTCTTCAAGTGTCTTTAAATTAATGACATTATTTTTACCTTCTCTTGAAAGTAACAAAGCTCTTTCTAACGTTTGTAAAAATGGCTTTGTGTTAATTTTAAATTCAGTTTTCGAATGGGTCGGAATCATATTTTTGGTTACTGGGTACTTTCCGTCTAACAACCTAGAGAAAAACAATAAATTTTTTAACCGAAACAATACTTGACTTTCAGTAACAACAACATCAATTAACTCATCGCTATCTTCTAACACCTTACTTAATTCACTTAAGCTCTTCCCAGGAATTACAACATTTTCAAAATGTAAATCACTGTTAGTTGTTTCTACATTTGCTTTTCTTAACGCTAGACGATGGCTATCTGTTGCAGTACAGGTCAACTCGCTATTTTCCACTGTTAAGTTTACACCTGTCAACACCGGTCGTGTTTCCTGAGTGGACACTGCGAATCCTGTTTGTCGAATAATATTTTTTAATAAATCTTGTGGTAATCGAAAAACATGATGCTCTTCGACTTGTGGTAATCGAGGATACTCTTCAGGATCTAATCCATTCAAATTAAAAACAGCAGACCCTGAACGAATCGTTGTCGCAAATTGGTCTTGAACTGAGATTTCAATTTGATTATCCGGTAGTTTTTTAACGATTTCTGTAAAATATTTTGCTTGGAGAACGATACTTCCTTCGGCTAATACTTCAACTAAAATTTTTTCGTTTTCTTCTGTTGGAATAAAGCTTTCGATCGAAATATCTGAATCACTTCCCGTTAATGTGACACCTTCTTTTGTAGCAACAATTTTTATACCCGTTAAAATCGGAATTGTTGTTCGCGAAGATACAGCTTTTGATACATGTTGAACGCTATGTACGAATCGATCTCTATTAATTACAAATTGCATGATTGATCACCTTTATTATTAATTTATTTTTATTAAAAAAGTAATAGTAATAGTAGTAGGGCTTGTGAATTTGTGGATAAGTATAAAAAGAAGCGAAAGATAAAGCCTATACACATGTGGATAATGTGTGCATAGGCTAGGGTGAGTTATTCACAAAAGTCACAATTTAATTTCTAAGCTGCTCGATGATCTCTTGGATTTTTTGTTGAAGTTCATGATCTGTCGTAAGCAATTTTGAAATTTTTTCATGAGCGTGAATGACTGTTGTATGATCTCGGCCTCCAAATTCACTACCGATTTTAGGTAAAGAAGCATCTGTCAACTCACGAGATAAATACATCGCAATTTGACGAGGAAAAGCAACAGATTTTGTTCGTTTCTTTGCTTTAAAATCATCTAATTTGACACTATAGTGTTCTCCAACTGCTTTTTGAATATCAATGATTGTTAGTACTTTTGGTTTGGAATTAGGAATAATATCTTTTAATGCATCAGCAGCTAAGTCAGCATTCATATCTTGGTTAATCAAGGATGAATAAGCGACTACTCGAATAAGAGCTCCCTCTAATTCACGAATGTTCGTGTCGATTTGATTTGCAATATATAGCATTACTTCATTAGGGATATCTAAATTTTCTGCTTTTGCTTTTTTCCTTAAAATTGCAATCCGTGTCTCTAAGTCAGGAGGCGTAATATCAGTTATTAGTCCCCACTCAAAACGAGAACGTAATCTATCCTCCAATGTCGGAATTTCTTTCGGTGGACGATCACTTGAAATGACAATTTGCTTACTTTCTTCATGTAACGCATTAAATGTATGGAAAAACTCTTCTTGAGTTTGTTCTTTTCCAGCTAAGAACTGAATATCATCTATTAAAAGCACATCCACATTTCGATATTTATTGCGAAAATGAACAGCTTTATTGTCACGTATTGCGTTAATAAACTCATTTGTAAACTTTTCTGAAGATAAATAGACAACTTTTGCATTCGGATTATGATCAATGACATAATGGCCAATCGCGTGCATTAAGTGTGTTTTTCCTAAACCTACTCCACCATATATAAATAAGGGGTTATATGCTTTTGCTGGTGCCTCAGCAACGGCAAGAGATGCAGCATGAGCAAAGCGGTTCCCTGATCCAATAACAAAAGTATCAAATGTGTATTTTGGGTTTAGCATGCTTTTAGGGATATCACCATTTGATGGTAGAGGATCCTTAGGCAACTTTTTAACTTCCGGCTCAACTAGAAAATCATCTTCTAACTGATTTTTGGGAATAATAAATTTAACATTTAATTCGGATCCAGTAATATCCTCTAACGTTTCAGAAATAATACTTGAATAACGATTTTCTAACCAATCCCTTGCAAACTCATTAGGTGCTGTGATTATGATCGTATCACTTTCAATGTTATTTGCTTTTGTAGCCTTTAACCAAGTTTCAAAACTTGGCTTGCTCACTTTAACTTCCATCGCAGCTAGAGCTCGGTCCCATAAATCGTTTATGTTCTCCAAAGATTGTTCCCTCCTTTTCTTTAAGGATGAATTCCGACTTTCATAAAAATTAAATAAAAACTTGGCTTGTATCCAAGTTTTTATAGGATAGTAGCTTTTTTCTACTGTACAAGCTTTGTATAATGCAGTTTTTAAACGAATGAATAAGTATGCAATACACAGCATATGTGGAAAAAATGTATAATATAGTAGAAAAGCGTCGTATTATAAAATATAAACACTGTGTGGATAAGATAATAAACACCCTCTAATAACTATCCACAGGTTTATTCACAGGTTGTGGATAAGGTAAAAATTAAATAAAAATATCCACGGGTGAAAACAAATATATAATAGCAAAAAATATTAGGTGTTGCAACGGTTTTATCGATTTATCCACAGAATACTAGTACTTGTGTTTAGAATTTGCCCACAACACTAGATGATGTGTATAGGTTGTAAATAAACTTGAGGAAAAGTCAAAACTTGTCGATAAATGTTATCCACAAGTTGATATAAGAAGATTATTTCAGAAAATGAACTGGTGCTGATCGATGGTATTGAAAGATTTAACAGTAAAGAGAATTGTAGAGGTGTACTTGACAATTAGCTGTTATGTTCCTTATAATTTACAAGAATGTCTATGTTGAGTATATCCTCAGGGAGGTGTTATAGATGGGAAAACCAACGTTTCAACCAAATAACCGAAAGCGTAAGAAAGTTCACGGCTTCCGTGCGCGCATGAGCACACCAAACGGTCGTAAAGTTTTAGCTCGTCGTCGTCGTAAGGGAAGAAAAGTTTTATCTGCATAGGCCACTGGAATCTTCAGTGGTCTTTTTCACTAAAAAAGGACGGCAGAGGTCTAAATGTGGCTCTTTTTTGGTAGAATAAATAATTGTAATAAAAGATCGTTGGGGTGTAACGGATGAAGAAAGCTTTTCGTATTAAGAAAAATGAAGAGTTCTCTATGATATTTAATAAAGGGAATTCCGTTGCTAACCGTCAGTTTGTCTTGTATGTGCTTCATAAGGAGGGACAAACTCATTTTCGAATCGGATTATCTGTGAGCAAGCGAGTAGGTAATGCTGTTATGCGAAACAGAATTAAACGAATCATACGTGAGTGGTTTCATCAATATGAAGACAAGCTGTTACAGGATAAAGACTATGTCGTTATTGCCAGGAAACCGACAGCAGAAATGGACTTTTTTGAAATGGAAAAAAGTCTAGTTCATGTGTCTAAAAAAGCTGGTGTGTTTTTAAAAGATAATAGATGATAATGGCGGTACTCAACTTTAATAAAAATTTTATGTCCAAAAAGGAGGATGAAATTTATTTTTCTTTTTGGACAACCTCTAAAATGTAGATTTGGTGAATGACAAGGAGGAAATGTAGGTGTCGAGAAAGCTTGGTTTAACCTTGTTGCTTGTCAGTATGCTTGTTCTTCTTACAGGGTGTTTTGACTTAGAAGAGCCGATTAATGCTGAAAGTACTGGTGTTTGGGATCGCTACCTTGTATATCCATTATCTTGGTTAATCATTTATTTTGCAGATTTTTTTAATGATAGTTTTGGTCTGGCTATTATAGTAGTTACTATTTTGCTACGTACATTAATTCTACCATTAATGATCAAACAAACGAAAAGTGCAAAAGCAATGCAAGCGATACAGCCAGAAATGCAAAAGTTACGTGAGAAATATAGTGCAAAAGATCAAAAGACACAACAGAAGCTTCAACAGGAAACAATGAAAATGTTCCAGGAAAAAGGAGTCAATCCCTTAGCTGGTTGTTTACCTTTATTTATTCAAATGCCGATCTTGCTTGCATTTTATCATGCTATTATGCGTACACAGGAAATTGGACATCAGCAATTCTTATGGTTCTATCTTGATGTTCCTGATCCAATTATACTTCCGTTGATAGCTGGTATTACTACTTTCGTTCAGCAAAAATTGATGATGGTAACGGATAATCCGCAAATGAAAATTTTATTATACATGATGCCGATCATGATTTTTGTATTTGCGATGTTCTTCCCAGCAGCGTTAACATTATATTGGGTAGTAGGTAACTTATTTATGATTGCACAAACTTACTTTATTACCGGCCCGAATGCAGGGAAAAAAGAAGAACCAGTAAGTGCAGGGGGAAAGAAGAAGTGAAAAAAGTGACTGCATCTGGAAAAACTGTTGAAGAAGCTGTTCAAAAAGCATTAGTAGAACTAAATACAACAAGAGATGAAGTAGAGATTCAAGTGATGGAACAACCTCAAAAAGGATTATTTGGACTTTTTGGCGGTAAGCCAGCAGTGGTTGAAGTTAAATTAAAACCCAATTCGGTCGAAGAGGCGATGGATTTTCTCCAAGTCTTAATCGAAAAAATGGGTGTCCAAGTGAATATCGACATAAAAACGGAAAATCGAGAGACCATTTTTGACTTACAGGGTGAGCAAATTGGTACACTGATTGGAAGAAGAGGGCAAACGTTGGATTCGCTTCAGTATCTAGTGAATTTAGTGGCTAATCGAAATTCAGATGGCTTTTTACGGATTCGCCTAGATGCAGAAAACTATCGCGAACGAAGAAAGCAGTCGTTAGAGCAATTAGCTGATCGACTTGCAAAGAAAGCGATCCAAACGAAAAAGCCGGTCAAATTAGAGCCTATGCATGCTCATGAACGGAAAGTAATTCATACTGCACTTCAAAATATTAAAGGGATAGCAACATACTCTGAAGGACAAGAGCCTCGGAGATATATTGTTATTAATCCAAATAAATAAAAAAGAACCAATAAGTGTCTGTGTATCTCTAGAAGAGGTGTCAGGCACTTTTTTTAACGAATAAGAAAGAATAAATTTTGAGCTTACCGCAGTAATAATTGTAATGAGTATATGAATGTTGTTGATTGAAAAAACATTATCCACATGTGGATAATGTTTTTCTTAAGGAAAGATAGGTTAAAATAGAAGGAGAGTTGTTGATATCTTTTTTTGAACGGCAATATGTGGTATTCTATTAATTTAGGGAAGTATGTTGAACGATAAACACAATAAAAATTATTTATCATATAAGATCATGGTTAGAAAAGAGGTGACAGAATGGAATTCGATACTATTGCTGCAATATCGACACCGATGGGAGAGGGAGCGATTGCGATCGTTAGACTATCAGGTGACGAAGCGATAAAAATTGCAGATAAAATTTTTAAAGGAAAAAAACGGTTAGTGGAGGTTGAAAGTCATACGATCCACTATGGATATATTATTGATCCGAATACAGAGACCAAAGTTGAAGAAGTAATGGTTTCTGTATTAAAAGGACCAAGAACGTTTACGCGTGAAAATATTGTCGAAATCAATTGTCATGGTGGATTAGTATCTGTCAATCGTGTATTGCAGCTCGTGTTAAATGAAGGGGCGCGATTAGCGGAGCCTGGGGAATTTACCAAACGAGCATTTTTAAATGGAAGAATTGATTTGTCACAGGCAGAAGGAGTCATTGATTTAATTCGAGCAAAAACGGATCGAGCGATGAATGTTGCTCTAGGTCAATTAGATGGACGTCTTTCGAAAAAAATTAAAACATTACGTCAAGCGTTATTAGAAACCGTTGCTCACGTCGAAGTAAATATCGATTATCCTGAATACGATGCTGAAGAGATGACGAATCAGTTATTGCTCGAAAAGGCCCAGTTTGTTCACCTAGAAATTGTCAAGCTATTAGATACGGCAGCACAAGGAAAAATATTAAGAGAAGGCCTTGCAACGGCAATTATCGGGAGACCAAATGTTGGAAAATCCTCTTTACTAAATAGTTTAGTCCATGAAAATAAAGCGATTGTAACCGATATTCCAGGAACAACACGAGATGTTATTGAAGAGTACGTCAATGTCAGAGGTGTTCCATTACGGTTAATTGATACAGCGGGAATCCGTGAAACGGAAGATATTGTTGAAAAAATTGGGGTCGAACGGTCTCGTCAAGCATTAAAAGCAGCACAACTTATATTGTTAGTGTTGAATTATAGTGAAGAATTAACAATAGAAGATGAAGCATTATTACAAACAATTGACGGTATGGATGCCATTATCATCGTAAATAAAACCGATTTACCTCAAAAAATTGATCTTGAGCGGGTGAAACAGCTTTCTAAGGGTCGACCAGTTGTCACAACGTCGTTATTACGAGATGAAGGTGTCGATGAACTAGAAGAGGCCATTAAAGAATTGTTCTTTGTTGCAGGGATTGAAGGGGAAGATGTAACGTATGTTTCCAATTCACGACATATTGCGCTTTTAAATCAAGCGAAGAAATCAGTAAATGATGCGATCCAGGCAATTGAAAATGGTATGCCTGTAGACATGGTTCAAATAGATATTACACGGACGTGGGAATTATTGGGTGAAATCATCGGTGACAGTGTACACGAAAGTTTGATTGATCAATTATTTTCTCAGTTCTGTTTAGGGAAATAATAAAAAGGAGATGAAAACCACATGCAGTATCAAGGTGGTGAATTTGACGTTATTGTTATCGGTGCTGGCCATGCAGGCTGTGAAGCAGCGCTTGCAGCAGCGCGAATGGGTGCAAACACCCTTATTCTAACTTTAAATTTAGATGCAGTCGCTTATATGCCGTGTAACCCTTCTGTCGGGGGACCAGCGAAAGGGATTGTTGTCCGGGAAATTGATGCTTTAGGCGGCGAGATGGGTCGAAATATTGATAAAACACATATCCAAATGCGTATGTTAAATACAGGGAAAGGTCCTGCTGTACGTGCATTACGAGCTCAAGCGGATAAATTTATGTACCAGCATGAAATGAAAAAAACACTTGAAGATGAAGAAAACCTATTGCTTCGGCAAGGTATGGTTGATCGGCTAATTGTCGAAGATGGTGTTTGTAAAGGCGTCATTACGAATACAGGTGCAGAATACCGTGCTCAAGCTGTCATAATTACGACAGGAACATATTTAAGAGGGAAGATCATTCTCGGGGATTTAGCGTACGAAAGTGGTCCTAACAATATGCAGCCATCGGTGAAGCTCTCGTATCACCTTAAAGAGCTAGGGTTTGAAATGGTACGTTTTAAAACAGGAACACCACCACGGGTCAATAGTAGTACGATTGATTATTCGAAAACGGAAATACAGCCTGGTGATGATGTCCCTCGATCGTTTTCTTATGAAACGACAAAATACATTACGGATCAATTACCTTGTTGGTTAACATACACGAGTGAAGATACTCATCATATTATTAATAATAATTTACACCGGTCACCGATGTACTCTGGTGTGATTGAAGGAACAGGTCCAAGGTATTGTCCTTCGATTGAAGATAAGGTTGTGCGGTTTAATGATAAACCTCGCCATCAAATTTTCTTAGAACCTGAAGGGCGTAATACGAGTGAAGTTTATGTACAAGGGTTTTCTACAAGTTTACCTGAAGATGTACAGCTAAATATGTTAAAGACAATTCCTGGTCTTGAAAATGTACGAATGATGCGTCCTGGGTATGCGATTGAGTATGATGCGATTGTTCCAACACAATTATGGCCGACGCTTGAAACAAAGAAAGTGTCAGGGCTATTTACAGCAGGTCAAATTAATGGAACATCTGGCTATGAAGAGGCTGCTGGTCAAGGCATTGTTGCTGGGATCAATGCGGCAAGATATTCCCAGGGAAAAGATGGCATTATTCTTGACCGCTCACAGGCTTATATCGGAGTACTTATTGATGATTTAGTAACGAAAGGAACAAATGAGCCGTATCGTCTGCTCACGTCACGTGCAGAGCACCGTTTGTTATTACGACATGACAATGCTGATTTACGACTCACTGATGTCGGGTACGATATTGGACTTATTCCTGAAGAACGGTATGAGCGATTTAAAGAGAAGAAAATGCTAATAGAAGAAGAGAAGAAGCGGTTAGAGGCTGTGATAATCAAGCCAAGTGACGATGTGCAGGCCTTATTGAGTGCTGCGCAGTCCTCTCCTTTGCATGATGCAGTCCGTGCATTGCACTTATTAAAAAGGCCTGAAATCAATTATTCTCATATCCACGAGCTTGCTCCGGCAGAAAAAGAAATATCAGATGATGTTCAAGAGCAAGTAGAAATTCAAATTAAATATGAGGGTTACATCGAAAAACAGTTACAACAGGTCGAACGAGCGATGAAAATGGAAGATAAAAAAATTCCAGAAGATCTAGACTATCATGCAATTTCAGGATTAGCGACAGAGGCGAAACAAAAGTTAAGTCAAGTTCGTCCGTTATCTGTCGGCCAAGCTTCACGAGTATCCGGAGTCAACCCAGCGGATATTTCAATTTTACTTGTGTATTTAGAGCAAGGTCGACTTGCAAAGGTAAAGCCATCTTAATCAATTTGGAGGATCTATGAGTAAAGAACAGTTTCAGCGTATGGTTGAGGAGAAGGGGATCTCTCTTTCTCCTACACAACTTGAACAATTCAATATTTATTACCAAACATTAGTTGAGTGGAATGAAAAAATGAACTTGACAGCGATCACTGAAGAAAATGAAGTGTACTTAAAGCATTTCTTTGATTCGATTTCAGCCGCATTTTATTATGATTTTTCAAAGCCGTCTAAGATAATAGACGTAGGAGCAGGTGCTGGCTTTCCGAGTATCCCATTGAAAATTTGCTTTCCACAGCTTCACGTTAGTATCGTCGATTCATTAAATAAACGGATTGGTTTTTTAAATCATTTGGCTGATCGCTTACATTTAGACGATGTATCATTCTTCCATGACCGAGCTGAATTATTTGGGAAAAATAAAGATCACCGAGAAAAATATGATATAGTTATGGCTCGAGCTGTAGCAAGGATGCCTGTACTCTCTGAACTTTGTCTCCCTTTAGTTAAGGTTAGCGGTACATTTATTGCAATGAAAGGTGCAGGAGCAAGTGAAGAATTAAAAGAGGGGAAAAAGGCAATTTCTTTATTAGGTGGCAAGCTTGTGAAGGACGAACGTTTCTTGCTACCGTTTGAAGAAAGTGAACGTCATATAATCATTGTAGAAAAATTAAAATCAACACCTAATAAGTATCCTAGAAAACCGGGAACTCCAAATAAGCAACCAATTATATAATATTTTTAAAAATTCCTTCTTTTGGCAGGGAATTTAGTGGGCTGTTGTAGAAATGAATACTTTATAGTTTTATTATTGAATAGAAGTACAACAGCTCAGCTTTTTTGAACCATTTTTGTTTTAGTAATTATTATTATTATATGAAATTACCAATAAATGTAAAATAATAGTTTTAGTTTATAAATAAGATAGACATATGTACTAGTTTCATAGCAGGAATTGAGATGGAAGATGTTTCACGTGAAACATTGAAATAGGAATAAATACTTGACGTAGCAATTAAAACCAAGATATAAAAGACTTATAAGATAATAGCAGGAACTTTGTATGATCCTATCGAAATTAAATATAAATATGTGTTCAAAAAGGAGGACAAAAAGAGCCAAGAAGATCGAGGCGGCGAAGCTTCGAGCAGCACAGTGTATGTTTTTAATACATGAGGAGCGCAGAAGCAAGATAACGAAGAGATTCGACAGCTATTTTTCCAGGACTATTTGAACAACCTCTATAATATAGACGGTATTATTCAGAAGGTGGTGTCAGGCGATGAAACAGCCGTTTTCACGCCTATTCGGCTTCGGAGAGAGAAATGAAGAAGAAGTGGAAACAGGTGAAGAAAGAGGAGAAAGTGAAGCACGTGATGAAAAAGAAGAAAAAGAAGAAGTGAAACAAATTCCTATTCATGAAATTGTTCCAAATCGTTTTCAGCCACGTACTGTTTTTGATAATGAGAGAATTGAAGAATTAGCACAAACGATAAAAACACATGGTGTGATTCAGCCGATCGTTGTGCGTCAACGAGACGGTCAATATGAATTGATTGCTGGTGAAAGACGTTGGAGGGCTGTAACTAGTTTAGGGTGGGCTACGATTCCTGCCATCATAAAGGAGTTTAATGATTCACAAACAGCATCTGTCGCATTAATAGAAAACTTACAACGTGAAGGTTTAACTGCTATTGAAGAGGCCATTGCTTATGCGAAACTGCTGGAATTGCACGGACTTACACAAGAAAGTCTTGCGCAGAGATTAGGTAAAGGACAGTCTACAATTGCGAATAAACTACGACTGCTTCATTTGCCGCAGTCTGTTCAAGATGCCATTTTAGAACGGAAAATTACGGAAAGACATGCTAGAGCATTAATCTCATTAAAAAACGATGAATGGCAAGAGCAAATTTTAGCAGAGATAATCGAAAAAGGGTTAAATGTTAAGCAAACAGAAGAGCGAGTAAAAGCTAAACTAGAAGCTGCTGAAAATCCTACTAAAAAGAAAAAGCCAAAACATAAGCTATATTCAAAAGATATGCGTATTGCTATGAACACGATTAGGCAATCGGTAGACATGGTTATGAAAACTGGATTAGCCGTAGATACGGCAGAGGAAGAAAATGATGAATTTTATCAATTTACGATTCGGATTCCGAAGAAATAATCTATCATTATGATAGATTATTTTTTTTTGGATCGACAGGCTCCAGTCCATACGTCGATCAGCAGGCCCCTTCCGCTTTTCTTTGTCTAGCTGCAGCGTCCAGCGTCTAGTGGACTTCGCTCCTCCTCCTTACGATAAGTCAACATCGTCTCGATGACTCTCGCCGTGTTTCCTTTATCTCATACGGTGGGGCTCCAGTCCATACGTCGCTAAACGGACGCTTCCGCTTTTCTTAATTAGGAGAATAGAAGGAAAATAGAAAAAAATTTTAATTAAAGAAAACAATAAAAAACATTTCGTGATAAAATGAAATTGAAAGTGTGTTTTTGAGAAGAAAGAAGGTGTCAGGATGGGGAAAATCATTGCGGTAGCCAACCAGAAAGGTGGGGTTGGAAAAACCACAACTGCAGTTAACTTAAGCGCCTGCTTAGCATATATCGGAAAAAAAGTTTTACTAGTAGACATCGATCCTCAGGGGAATGCCACGAGTGGTGCTGGGGTAGAAAAGGGCGATGTTGATCAATGTGTTTATGATATTTTAGTTGAAGATGTTCCTACAAATGAAGTAATTAAAGTAACGAATGTAGAAAACCTACATATTATTCCTTCAACCATACAGTTATCTGGAGCAGAAATTGAGTTAGTCCCTACCATTTCTCGTGAAGTTCGCTTAAAACGGGCTTTGTCGACAGTAGCTGAAGAGTATGATTATATGATTATTGATTGTCCGCCTTCATTAGGATTATTAACAATCAACGCTTTAACAGCGGCTGACTCTGTTTTGATTCCTGTTCAATGCGAGTATTATGCGTTGGAAGGATTAAGTCAGTTATTAAATACGGTAAGACTCGTGCAAAAACATTTAAATACCGACTTAGAAATCGAAGGTGTTCTGTTGACAATGTTAGATGCTAGGACAAACCTTGGTATTCAAGTCATTGATGAAGTGAAGAAGTATTTCCGTGAAAAAGTATTTCAAACGATCATTCCACGGAATGTTCGACTAGGTGAAGCACCGAGCCATGGTCAACCTATTATTATTTATGATCCGAAGTCGAGAGGTGCCGAAGTCTATTTAGAATTAGCAAAGGAAGTGGTAGCTGATGGCCAAAGGGTTAGGTAAAGGGCTTCAGGCTTTTTTTCCAGAAGCAGCTAATGAAAAAGAAGAGAAGGTTCAAGAAGTAAAGGTTAAAGAATTACGTCCCAATCCGTATCAGCCTCGAAAACATTTTTCGGAAAAATCACTTGAAGAATTGAAGGAATCAATTCAAAATCATGGGATTCTTCAACCACTAATTGTAAGAAAGAGCATTAAAGGCTATGAAATTGTAGTTGGTGAAAGAAGATACCGAGCTGCTATCGAAGCTGGACTTGAAACGGTTCCTGTTGTCGTCAGAGAATTAACCGAAGAAAAAATGATGGAATTAGCTTTAATTGAAAATTTACAACGAGAAGATTTAAATCCAATTGAAGAAGCCGTCGCTTATGAAAAGTTAATGCAACATTTACAAGTCACTCAAGAGCAGTTGGCCATTCGATTAGGTAAAAGTCGTCCACATGTAGCTAATCACCTTCGTTTACTACAACTTCCAAATGTCGTACAACAATTGATTCAAGATAGTAAATTGTCTATGGGACATGGTCGTGCCCTATTAGGTTTAAAGGATAAAAGTACTTTATCGGCTTTACTTGAAAAAGTATTACAGGAAAAACTTAGTGTTAGGGAATTGGAAAAACTCGTCCAAAAAATTAATGAGAATGTTTCACGTGAAACAAAAAAGGAAAAGGAATCGAAATCTCCGTTTTTAAAGTCGAAAGAAGAGTCACTACGGAATTTTTTTGGAACATCAGTTACAATCAAAAAAGGTAAACATAAAGGAAAAATAGAAATTGATTTTTTCTCAGAAGATGATCTTGAGCGAATATTAGTATTATTAGATAGAGAAAATGAATGATAAAAAGTAGTAGGATAGAGTCATCAAATATTGATGGCTTTTCTTTATTCTTAGATAGGGGTGTATAAATTTCAAGTGTGTCTAGCATCAGCACCCAGCGTCTAGTGGACTTTGCTCTCCTCCTTATGATAAGTCAACATTGCCTCGTTAGCACTCGCCGTGTTTCTTTTATCTCATACGGAAGGCGTAAGGATATACGCCGCTGAACGGGCGCTTATGCATTTCTTAAATTAAGGACTAATTTTTTGCTTTAAGATGTGGACTTAAGATAAACTTTCTTAATGAACTATATGTAAAGTAGGTGAAATTTATGAGTTATATTTACTTTGATCAAGCAGCGTCTTCGTTTCCAAAACCTCCAAAAGTTGGCGAAGCTGTTTTAGAAGCAATCACAGAATATGGGGCCAACCCAGGTAGGGGAGGACATACATTGGCTGTACGTGCCAATGATGTGATTTTTAACACGCGAAAAAAGTTAGCAATGATGTTTGGAGAGCGAAACCCAGATAATGTTTGTTTTTATTTAAATGCGACGCAAGCATTAAACCAAGCGATACAAGGGATTCAGTTTGAAGAAGGAGACCATGTTATATCGACTAGCTTTGAACATAACTCCGTTCGTCGTCCATTAGAAAGACTGAAGGAAACTAAGGCGATTAAAGTTTCATATATTGAACCTAAGGTGAATGGGCAGACATTATTAGAATTAGTAGAACAGCAAATCAATGAAAAGACAAAAGCTGTCGTAGTAAGTCACGGTTCCAATGTAACGGGAACGATTTTACCTGTTGAAGAAATTGGTAAAATTACAAAACAACATGGTATTCTTTTCATTGTAGATGCATCGCAAACCGCTGGTATACTACCTATTCATATGACAGATATGAATATTGATATATTGGCTTTTCCTGGTCATAAAGGACTGATGGGACCTCAAGGTACGGGTGTTTTAATTATTAAAGAGCATGTTGATTTAGTTCCTTTAATTTATGGAGGGACAGGCAGCCATTCAGAAGATATCCACCAACCTCTAAAAAGGCCAGAACGGTTTGAAAGTGGTACGTTAAATACTCCGGGGATTGCGGGTCTATTAGCTGGAATAGAAGAAATTAACTCCATCGGACTCGACCATATTTATGAACATGAAGCTAAATTAACAACTTATTGTATCGGAAAGTTATCAGAGATTGAAGGCATTCGTATGTTTGGACCGGGTTTAAATGAGCCACGGTTAGCTGTTATTTCTTTTACAATAGAAGGGATCGACGTTCATGAAGCAGCGATGATTCTTGATCAACATTATCATATCGCTGTCCGAGCGGGGTTACATTGCTCACCGTTAACTCATTCCATAATGGGTACAAATCAAGTAGGGACAATTCGAGTGAGTTTTGGTCTTTATAATACAATTGAAGAAATTGATCGTTTTATAGAAGCGATAAAAGAGATAAAGTCTTTCTTTTAGGTTTTTTAAAGAAAGATAACATTAAAAAGGGTGGAGACATAATGGTTTTATTAGGAACAATTGTTAATGGGTTGGCGATTATATTTGGAGCACTTTTAGGTTCACTTGTCAAAAATATTCCAGAACGAGTAAAATCCACTGTAATGCAAGCGATTTCTTTGGCTGTTATTGTATTGGGAATTGGTATGGGATTAAAAAGTGAGCAATTTTTAGTTGTCATTGGCAGTTTAGTAATGGGGGCACTACTCGGTGAACGTTTCGACTTAGAAGAAAAGTTAAATCGGTTAGGAAAATGGTTAGAAAGAAGAGTAGGTGCAAAAGAGAACGGGAGAATTGCAAAAGGTTTTGTAACAACGACATTAATTTATGTAGTTGGGGCTATGGCAATCATTGGAGCTATGGATAGTGGACTTCGTGGCGATCACTCTGTTTTATATACAAAATCAATGCTTGATGGGTTTTCTGCAATCATTTTTACGTCTGCATTAGGTATAGGTGTTATTTTTTCAGCTTTACCAGTGATGATTTATCAAGGATCAATTGCAATATTTTCAACACAAATCGATCGTTTCATTCCGACAGAGTTAATGGCTTCATTTATTGTTGAAATGACTGCTACTGGCGGAATTATGATTATTGCAATTGGCTTAAATATTTTAGGGTTAACGCAAATTCGTGTAGCTAACTTATTACCTTCCATTTTAGTAACCGCAGTTTTAGTAACTAGCGTATATTACTGGACCTCAATCATCGCATTCTTTTCATTTTTTGGATAATAGAAAGAAACTCATCTACTATAGATGAGTTTCTTTGCGTTCTCGAAGAAATAGATTTGGTTTTAATGATTGTAATAGATTTGTTTTCTGTTCTAACCGTTGAGAGAGAGTATGATCCGTTAAAAATAAACTTGAAGCGACTAGTGATGCCATTTTCATGACCGTATGCAGGCGAGTATTTTGAAGAACAAAATATTCCATCATTCCACCAACATTTACGATGCCGGTAATGTGAATATTACCAACTTCAGGTAGCTTTTTGTTAACAGCCGCTCCTGGTTTTACAGGACCATTTGCTACTGTAATATGGCCAACACTATTCAAACGTCCTAAACAAGCATCAATTCCGATGATATAAGGATTTCTATGATTCTGCTCGATTTCCGTTAACTTCTCTTCTAAATTAACTGCATGAACAGGATACTCAAGAGTACCATAAACTGTGAATTTAGAAAGCTTTCTCTCGGAAAGTTTTGTGCCAATTAAAGGGCCTAGGGAATCTCCAGTAGAACGGTCTGTACCGATGCATACAATGACAAGCTCTCGATGGGAATAAGGGATTAATAATTCAGCTAATTGCTTAGAAATCGAATGCTTTGCATTAGGCTCATCCATATGAAAACGAGAAGGAGGAGCTTTCTTAGGGAAAATATTTCGATTAAGAATCATATATCTCTCTCCTTTGCAATAGTAGTATCAGTATACGGATATTTTTTCCTTTCTATACATAAAGAGAGAAGAAAAGGTAGCAAAGTTATAGATACTATGGAAACTATCCTTTCTGTTTTGTTAAAAGTACAAGCATTGGAAGGAGAGACAATAACTTGGTGACGAATGGGCTGAAGTGGTTATTTTTAATTATCGGAACAATGATTGGTGCAGGCTATGCTTCAGGAAGAGAGCTTTGGGAATTTTTTGGAAGTGAAAGTGGACTAGCAATTTTTTTGTTTGCGATATTATTTATTGTTTGTTGTACAGTCATATTGAAAATAAGCTACAACTCTGGATCCTCACACTATATTCCAGTGCTACAAACTTTAATGGGAAAGCAGTTTACTAAAGTATATGATGTTATGATTGTCCTATATTTATTTTCTACAACAGTTATTATGCTCGCGGGTGGGGGAGCAACTTTAGAAGTGATTCATTTACCCTATTGGTATGGAATTGGTATTATTTGTACTTTATTAATCTTATTATTTGTATGGGATACAAAAGGAATGACATCAATGAATGCCTTTGTCATACCAGTGTTAATTGTCTGTTTATTAACCGTGTTATTTGCATTTCAATATATGAAAGGATTCCCGATTGAGTTTTTATTTCATGAACAAAGAAATTGGCCAGCAGCATTAACATTTACTGCGTTAAATATTTTACCTCTTATCGCCGTATTATCAGCTATAGGAAAAGAAATAAAATACGAAGGGGAAATTTGGATTGCGAGTGTGGGGAGTGGACTGATTTTAGGATGCATTTCTTTTCTTTATAATGAATCGTTACTTCAGGTGGCAGGAGAGATCATCCTATATGAAATCCCACTATTTGCAATTTTAAAACATTATCCATACTATATGGTCATATTAATGTCAGGTTTATTATGGATTGCGATATATACAACAGCGGCAGCTGGAGTGTTCGGCCTTGTTTCACGATTTAGAGAGTATGTTAAGCTGCCTGTTTGGCTATTAGCAACCGTACTTTTATTAATGATGATCCCACTAACTACATTTGGTTTTTCGACATTGATTTCAATCCTATACCCGCTTTATGGAATTTTGAACTTATATGTATTAGCTTCAATCCTTCTATACCCTATTTTAAAACGGAAAACGTAAAGCTCTTCAGCTGTACGTAAATCGATCCCTAAAGTAATATGGTTTACGAAAACGGCTAAATTTAATAAAGAAATTTGTGAATACGATTCCTACTTTTTGTTATAGTAGTGTATAATAACGTTAAATTGGACGAACGTCTCTGAAGTAGAGGAGAGCGATTCATGAGCGATAAAAATTTTGAAATTAATGACATTGTTGAAATGAAAAAAGCCCATCCATGTGGAGAAAATCGTTGGAAAATTATTCGTATGGGGATGGATATTCGAATTAAGTGTCAAGGTTGCAATCATAGTGTGATGTTACCTCGTAGAGAATTTGGTAGAAAATTAAAAAAGATTATTGAAAAAGGGGAAAAATAGTACCCGACGAGAAGCTGACTAATTCATAAAGTGTTGGACACTCATTGCGTTATATAGGATTGATATGGTAGTAGCTATGTAATGGTTTCAATGAGTGGGAAAATACTTAGTTAGTCAGCTTCTTGTTTTTTTTTTGAACTATCTCTATAATTGTGAAAGGTATAAAGATAATGGCGATTTTATGCAATTTTTTAATCTAAAGGAAGTGATAACCGATGGCTTTAACAGCTGGTATCGTCGGTTTACCGAATGTTGGTAAATCAACTTTATTTAATGCAATTACACAAGCAGGAGCAGAATCAGCAAACTACCCATTCTGTACGATTGATCCTAATGTTGGTATGGTTGAAGTGCCAGATGTTCGTCTTAATCGATTAACAGAGCTCGTACAACCGAAAAAGACGGTCCCAACGACGTTTGAGTTTACTGATATTGCTGGGATTGTTGAAGGGGCAAGTAAAGGGGAAGGGCTAGGAAATAAGTTTTTATCTCACATTCGACAAGTTGATGCAATTTGTCATGTTGTTCGTTGTTTTGAAGACGAGAACATTACTCACGTATCGGGCCGTGTTAATCCTATAAATGATATTGAGGTTATCAATTTAGAATTAATTTTGGCTGACTTAGAGTCGGTTGATAAACGAATTGATCGTGTAGGAAAGATGGCGAGACAAAAAGATAAAGAAGCAATGGTTGAGCATGAGGCATTATTGAAGTTAAAGGAAGCTTTTGAAAATGAAAAGCCTGCTCGTAGTGTGGACCTTACCGATGCTGAAAAGAAAATTGTATATGGACTTCATTTGTTAACGATGAAACCGGTATTATATGTAGCGAATGTAAGTGAAGAAGATTTACTAAGTGGCGATAATGAATATGTTAAAACTGTAAAAGAGTTTGCAGCAAGTGAAAATTCAGAAGTGATTGTGGTTTGCGCAAAAATCGAATCAGAAATTGCTGAATTAGATGGTGAAGAAAAAGCGATGTTCCTAGAAGAGTTAGGTATTGAAGAATCTGGTTTAGATCAGCTCATTCGCGCATCCTATCATCTTCTTGGTCTTCGTACATACTTTACCGCGGGCGTACAAGAAGTTCGAGCATGGACGATTAAACAAGGCATGAAAGCACCACAAGCCGCGGGTGTGATCCATTCTGATTTTGAACGTGGATTTATTCGTGCGGAAGTTGTAGCTTACAATGATTTGGTAGAGGCAGGTTCCATGACAATTGCCAAAGAAAAAGGAAAAGTCCGTCTTGAAGGAAAAGAATATATCGTTGAAGATGGAGATGTGATCCATTTCCGATTTAATGTTTAAATTCAATACTTGTATAGTACAATCTACTCTGGTATAATAATTCAATGTGAGTAAATGACATTAGTTTTTTGCTCCTTGCTCCACGAAATGGAGCCGTTAGACCAAAAGGAGGTGACGAGGAATGCGTAAATACGAAATTATGTACATTATTGCGCCAAACCTTGATGAAGCTGCTACAAAGGAAATTATTGAGCGATTCAATGGCGTATTAACTAATAATGGTGCAGAAATCGAGAAGGTTGAAGAAAAAGGTAAGCGTCGCTTAGCTTATGAAATCAATGACTTCCGTGAAGGTTATTATGTTTTAATCAACGTAATGGCTAATCCAGAAGCAATTGCTGAATTTAACCGTCTTGTGAAGATTAACGAAAACATTATTCGTTTATTAATCGTTAAAGACGAATAGTAATAGACAATCAATAAAAGTGAAAGTCCTTGGGAGGGGTTCTGATGATTAACCGTGTCGTCCTTGTTGGGCGTCTAACAAAAGACCCAGAGTTACGTTATACTCCAAATGGTGTAGCAATCGCTAACTTTACTCTTGCTGTAAACCGAACGTTTACAAACCAGCAAGGAGAAAGGGAAGCAGATTTCATTAATTGTATTGTTTGGAGAAAGCCGGCTGAAAATGTAGCAAACTACTTAAAAAAAGGAAGTTTAGCTGGAGTCGAAGGCCGTATTCAAACACGTAGCTATGATAATAATGAAGGTCGCCGAGTGTATGTTACAGAAGTTGTCGCAGATAGTGTACAGTTTCTTGAACCGAGAGGCTCAGGTGGTGGTGGTTCTCAAGGAAATGACTTTTATAGTCGAGGACAGGCACCTGGTGGGCAAGGAGGATACGGGCAACAGAATCCAAGTCCAAATCGTAACCAATCTAGGTTGGACGAGGATCCGTTTGCATCAGATGGTAGTAGCATCGACATTTCGGATGATGATTTACCTTTCTAATCGCAAATCAAAACTCCCGATAATTTACAACTAACGTGAATTGATTATATAACACAACTTATAAAAGAAGGAGGAATTACGATGGCTCGTAGAGGACGTGGACCAAAACGCCGTAAAGTATGTTACTTTACAGTAAACAAAATCGAGAAAATCGATTACAAAGATACAGATCTTCTTAAAAAGTTCATTTCAGAGCGTGGTAAAATCTTACCTCGCCGTGTAACTGGAACTTCTGCAAAATACCAACGTCAATTAACGACTGCAATTAAGCGCGCTCGTCAAATCGCTTTATTGCCGTATGTGAATGAAGTAAACTAATTGACAAAAATAAGTATTAGGCATGATAGAGATACATTCTCTGTCATGCCTTTTTATTTAAGAATAAGAAAATATAAATTTCGAGGATGTCTAGCTGCAGGTGTCATCGGCTCGAGGTCGCTTCGGTCCATCAAACGTGTCTAAAAGTCAAGACACTAATTGCTGGCCCCCAGCGCTTGTCGCCGATAAGCAGACACCTTGCGCTTTTCTTGTCTAGCTGCAGCGCCCAGCGTCTAGTGAGACTTCCCTCACCGCCGTACGATAAGTCAACATCAATTCACTAACGTTCATTGTGTTTCCTTTATCTCCTGCGGCTCAGTCCAGTCCATACGTCGCTAAACGGGCGCTTGCGCTTTTCTTGTCTAGCTGCAGCGCCCAGCGACTAGTGAGACTTCCCTCACCGCCGTACGATAAGTCAACATCAATTCACTAACGTTCATTGTGTTTCCTTTATCTCCTGCGGCTCAGTCCAGTCCGTACGTCGCTAAACGGGCGCTTGCGCTTTTCTTATGAGGAGCAGTTTTTTTTAGAATTATTGTATTTGTCGATAATAATTAAAATTTATGATGTAAGTGGATAATCATGGAGGAGCCGTATGCGATGACCCGAACGTACGGATCTGTGAGAGGCGGATGAATTTATTCATGCGCCTATTCTATTTTTTGAAAAATGCATAATTCAATCTCATGAAAGGGTAACTTAGATAGGATACTAACAAAAAAAGATAAAAATTTTGAGAAAACCGTTGAAATTTTAAAATAATCAGTTTATAATTTCAATTAAGGAAAACGTTTCCCTAAACAGTTGTAGCTAATATTCTTGTAAATTAAGGCATATATTTTTAAATGTTTAGGTTGTTAGCGGTTTCAAATATAAGATAAGGAAAACGTTTTACTGAAATTTATTAGCAAAATGAGTAAACTACACGATAGCTAAAGGGGAGAATATAAGTTTTGAAAAAACTATATGGTGTAACAACAGCAATGATTACTCCTTTCAACCAAGATGGAAAGGTTGATGTTGAGGCGATTAAGTCTCATACCGAATTTTTAATTTCTAAAGGTGTTAACTGCTTATATCCACTTGGTACAACGGGTGAAATGCTTAGATTAAGTGTTGAAGAGAGAAAATTAGTAGCTTCAACAGTTGTGGAAGCAGCAAGAAATCGAGTGACTGTTTTTATTCATGTTGGGGCAATGAATCAAGAGGACACAATTAGTTTAGCTAAACATGCACATGAAATTGGTGCAGATGGGATTGGTATCGTAACTCCGATATTCTTCAGTGCGAATGATCGTGAGCTAGAAGAGTACTTCGTAACTGTATCATCAAATGTGCCAAGCGATTTCCCAATTTACTTATACAGTATTCCGCAGTGTGCGGCAAATGATATTACACCAGAGGTTGCCCAAAAAATTGCTGGCAGATGTGAAAATGTAATTGGAATCAAGTATAGTTATCCAGATTTCCTTCGTGTCGGTGAATATCTTCGCATTAATAACGGGAATTTCTCTGTTTTACCTGGAGCAGATCGTCTTTTCTTAAGTGCTTTAGCTATGGGATGTGACGGGGTTGTCTCTGGAGTATCAAGTGTTTATCCAGAGCCTTTCGTCAATGTATATAGTGCCTATATCGAACAAAAGTTAGATGAAGCTAGAGAAGCTCAAGTTATCGCTGTTCAATATTGTGAAACTTTAAAAAACGGAAGCAACATGTCTTATTTTAAAGAAGCCTTAAAACTGAGAGGAATAAATGCAGGTTTCATGAGAGCCCCTCAGCTTGATTTAACTGATAGTGAAATAGAAGCATTAGATCAACAATTAAAACGCTTACCTCCAGTTAGTCCTTTAAATGTATAGGAATATGTAAGCTTTAATCAAGTGTTGGAGGTGGACAATGAGGCAAAAGCCGAGAGTGACTGTAGTCGGTAGTATTAATATGGATTTAGTAACAAAGGCAGATCGATTTCCCAAGAAGGGTGAAACGATTTTAGGATATGACTATAGTCAATATCCTGGTGGGAAAGGAGCTAACCAAGCTGTTGCGGCTGCTAGGTTAGGAGCCGACGTTTCCTTCATTGGTTGTGTTGGAAACGACCTGTTTGGAGAAAAATTAAAACAGATTCTCGTAGAGGAAGGTATTAACATTGAAGGGCTTGCTGTCAGTGAAAAAGCACCTACAGGAGTGGCTCAAATTACGGTCGCAGAAAAAGAGAACTCCATCATTGTTGTACCAGGAGCTAATCACGATCTAAAAAGGGAATGGTTAGAAAAACATCGCGCGAAATTATTGTCATCGGATATTCTGTTAGTTCAATTAGAAATTCCTTTAGATGTTGCAGAAACGGTGATTAACATTGCTGATGAAAATGAAATTCCAGTTATTTTAAATCCTGCACCAGCCCAAAGGTTAGACGATAAGTTGCTAGAGAAAATTACCTATCTCACACCTAATGAAACGGAGATTCGAGTGATCAACGCAGATGACGAGAGTAATTTTGATAAACAACTTGATACCTTATTAGAACGGGGGGTACGTACGGTCATCCTGACTAGAGGAGAAGCTGGTGTCATTTTTACAAGTCAAGAAGGATTACAGTTTAAAGATAGTTTAAAAGTGGAAGCTGTTGATACAACGGGTGCTGGAGATACGTTTAATGGCGCATTAGCGGTGGGGGTTGCAAAAGGCCACTCTGACTGTAAGGCGGTTGAATTTGCGATTAAAGCTGCAGCGCTATCTGTGACAAAATTTGGAGCTCAGTCAGGTATGCCTAGGTTAGAGGAAATCGAGAACGCTTAACAAAGTAAACTAACGAAATGGGAAAAGGTTTCAGTGAAAAGAACATGTAGGATTAAACCTCTCATAAGGAGTAAACTGCTATAATAAAAAAAACGTTTTACTTCCGGAGGTTGATGTATGGGTAAAGTAACAATTAAAGATGTGGCTAAGCAAGCGGGTGTCTCTATTACGACAGTTTCTAAAGTGATCAATGGCAAAGGAAATTTGAGTAAAGAGACACGTGACCATGTAATGAAGGTTGTAAAAGAACTTCAGTACAGTGTCAATGCAAACGCTCGTAGTTTGAAAGCGGCAAAAACGAATAAAATTGGAGTCATCGTTTCAGACATCTCGAATCTATTTCTTATGTCGATTGCGAAGTCGGTTGAGAATGTGATTCGTTCGATTGATTACCATATGGTGTTAATGAGTCATAACGACGATAGGGATACGGAACGTGAGCTTTTACATCTCATGTTAGAGCAACAAGTGGATGCGCTTTTTCTGTTTCCTACAGGAGGGAATGCGGATCTGATCGAGAACATTCTAAGTCGTAAAATACCTATTATTGCTGTGGACCGAGAAGTGGACGGGGTTGAGACAGATTACATTGCCGACGATCATTATTATGGGTCTTTTGAATCAATTGCTCACCTTCATTCATTAGGACATGAAAAAATTGCTTTTTTATATGGACATCGAAAAAATTCGATTGGGCGAGAGCGTTATGACGGTGCAATCGACGCATTCAAACAATTTAATATTCCGATAGAAGAGGCTTATATCAAGTGTGCAAACTTTTCAGAACATGAGGCATTTCGAGCAACAACAGAATTGTTGTTACTCCCAACTCCTCCGACTGCTATTTATAGCTCTAACAATACGATGACGGTAGGTGTCCTTAAAGCAATAGAGGAACAAGGCTTACGTTATCCTGATGATATTTCTGTAATTGCGTTTGCTGAACCATCACAGTGGGAGTTATTAAAACCATCTTTAACATTAATGACTCAAGCTTTACAGCGTATTGGTGTCGAGGCAGCAATTATGCTAAAAAATAGGTTAACGATGGAAGAGGATTATCCTCCAAAAAGAGTAATCATTAAACCTAAATTGCAAATTAAGGATTCGACTGCACCACCTAAAGCAACATAAAACGACTAAATGAAAAAAGGAGTGGGGAGAAGAATGAAAGTAGTCGTAACTGATATTACTTTTAATGATTATGAGGAAGAAAAGAAAGTATTTGATG
The DNA here is from genome assembly GCF_017745675.1 of Alkalihalobacillus sp. BA299. GTDB lineage: Bacteria > Bacillota > Bacilli > Bacillales > Bacillaceae_F > Alkalihalobacterium. The sequence goes on along the minus strand of NZ_JAFLJM010000022.1, from coordinate 33,146 downwards.
CCATTGGTTGTGAATTGATTATTAAAGATTGTAAAACCGAAGATGAAATCATCGAAGTTGCTAAAGACGCTGATGGACTTCTTAATGCTGCAGCTCAAGTAACACGAAGAGTAATTGAATCATTACCTAATTTAAAAGCGGTTTCACGCTATGGGATTGGCGTTGATACCATCGACACGGAAGCCGCTTCTGAACGTGGTGTATATGTAGGAAATGTTCCAGATTATTGTCATGCTGAGGTTTCCGACCATGCTCTAGCGTTAATTTTAAGCTTTGCTAGAAAAATTGTTGTATTAAATTACAATACCAAAACGAAACATACATGGTCTGTTTTTGATGAAGCGCCAATTCGGAGGTTTTCCACTCAAACAGTAGGTCTAGTTAGCTTTGGTAATATTGCAAGGTCGTTATGCAAAAAGTTACAGGCGATTGGCTTTAAAGTCATTGCGTCGGACCCATATTGCAGTCAAGAACTAGCTAGAGAGTATGATGTTGAGCTTGTTTCTATGGAAGAGCTAATGAAACGTTCTGACATAGTCAGTGTTCATGCACCGCTTACGAAAGAAACACACCATTTTATTAACGAAGAGCTTATTAATTTAATGAAGAAGGATGCGTTTATCGTTAATACAGGTCGAGGACCTGTTATTGATGAGAAAGCCCTTGTAAACGCTTTAAAAGAAAAGAAAATTGCTGGTGCGGCATTAGATGTTATTGAGGTGGAGCCGATTGATCCTAATAACCCTCTCATCCAAATGGATAATGTCATTCTTACACCGCATGCTGCTTTTTACTCTGAAGAGTCTTGCAACGAAATGAAACGAAAAGCCGCACAAAATATTGCGGATGTCCTTTTAGGGAAAGAACCGAAATATTGGGTGAATAATAAGGAATTTGTTAAATAAAAATTAAAAACTTTGGGGGAATGAGACATGTTTAAATTTAAAAAGTTATTATCACTAGGAGTCGTTACATCACTTGCTTTTTCATTAGCAGCTTGTGGAGGAGGAGAGACATCGCCATCCACTTCAGAATCTAGTGGAGGAAGCGATGCTCCGGTTCAAGAAGAGGAATATGTTCTAAAAATTGCAGCAGGTACGATGAGTCCAGAGTTCTCTCTAGCTAAAACATGGAGGTATTACGAAGAAGAGCTAGAAGCACGTTCAGACGGTAGAATCAATGTAGAACTTTACATTTCAGGTGAACTTGGTGGGGACCGTGAATTATCAGAAGCGGTACAGATGGGTGAGATTCAAATGGTTGCCCCGTCAACAGGCGCTATTACAGGATTTAGTTCAGCCTTTAACATTTTTGACTTACCTTTCTTATTTAAAGATCGTGAAACAGCATATACCGTTTTAGATGGCGAACCTGGTAAGAAGGTGCTTGGAACCTTAGATGAAATCGGCTTAAAAGGATTAGGTTATTTTGAAAACGGATTCCGTAACTTAACAAATGATGTTAAACCAATTGAAACAGCAGCAGACATCGAAGGTTTATCTGTACGTACAATGGAAAATGATATGCATATTGAGGCATGGAGATCACTTGGAGCAAATCCAACTCCAATGTCATTTGAAGAACTGTACACTGCCTTGCAACAAGGAACTATTGATGGACAAGAAAACCCGCTTGGATTAATCCGTGATATTAAATTGTTTGAAGTACAATCACACCTTGCTATGACAAATCACGTTTATAGTCCATATGTTATCTTAATGCACAAAGGCTTCTATGATAGTTTACCAGCAGATCTCCAACTAATTGTTGAAGAAGTAACTACAGATGCTACTGAATACAACCGAGGTCTAACTTTAGAAGAGGAAAAAGATGCAAGAGAAACGTTAGAAGCAGAAGGTATGCAAATTACAGAATTACCAGCAGAAGAAATTGCAAAAATCCAAGAAAAGATGGAGCCAATTTATGACCAATTTAAAGATAGAATTGGTGAGGATCTATTAATGGAGTTTCTTTCTATGACAAAGCAGTAATATTAAATGATTTTTTACAACAAGCTCGGGAACAAAGCTTTACCCGGGCTTTCCTTTTAAGGGAAGCCATGTTTGTCTTCGAAGGAGGAAGGCTGATGATTAAAAAATTAAATGAAAGTTTAGAGGAATATCTCTTAGTTTCTTTATTGGCTGTAGCTGTTTTTTCAGTAGCTTTACAAATCTTTATGAGATATGTCATCGGAAGCTCGCTTTCATGGTCAGAAGAATTAGCTCGTTATTGTTTTATCTGGCTCATTTACATTGCTATTGCTTACGGAGTGAAAAAAGGTCGTCATATTACGTTTGATACAATCTATGATATTCTACCTGACAAAGGAAAAAAGGTCATAGAGCTAGTGGCAACTATTATTTTTGGCTTATTTGCGCTCACGATGATTTATTACGGATATAAAGTTGTGATGCAAATTGCTAGCTACGGTCAAACGAGTCCAGCTATGGGAATTAGTATGGTACTTGTTTATTTAGCTGCACCTGTAGGAATGCTGTTAACTACTTTCCGAGTTGCTCAAAATATTTGGCTGATCATTAAAAATTGGAATAAGCCCATTGTTAAGGAAGAATTGTTTTAAGGAGGGACCATTATGGTTGCTTTAGTATTATTTGGTACATTTATCCTTCTATTTATGATAAGAGTACCTATTGGTATAGCATTAGGTGTAGCTAGTTTAATTACCATTTTTTATAGCGGTGGGATCACCCCGATGTACTTAGCTCAAGGGTTAATTACCTCGACTGATTCATTCCCATTAATGGCTGTTCCGTTTTTTATCTTAGCAGGTGAAATTATGGGACAGGGCGGGATTTCCCGAAGACTATTTAATTTTGCTAAAGTCATTGTCGGAAATATCACAGGGGGGTTAGCCATTGCAACGGTGGTGACATGTATCATCTTTGCCGCGATTTCAGGCTCAGGTCCAGCAACTGTAGCTGCAATTGGAGGAATGGTTATTCCTTTGATGGCACAGCAAGGCTATGATAGAAAATTTGCAACAGCACTTGTTGCTTGTGCGGGGACAATTGGAGTTATTATTCCTCCAAGTATTCCGATGGTTATTTATGGAGTATCTTCCACGACATCGATTGGAAACCTATTTATCGCAGGAATTATCCCAGGCCTTTTCATTGGCTTATTATTAATGCTGTATAGCTATGTGTATGCAAAAATGAATCAATTTGATGTAGGAGCCGATCGTTTCGATTTCAAAGAGCTATGGACTAAAGCAAAAGATGCCTTTTGGGCTATCCTCATTCCTGTAATCATTCTTGGAGGGATTTATGGTGGAATCTTCACACCAACGGAAGCTGCTGTTGTTGCGGTTGTTTATGGTCTAATCATTGGCGTATTTGTCTATAAGGAATTAAAGCCAAACATGCTCTTTAAGGTTTTCGCTAATTCAGCGTTAACAACAGGGGTTATTCTTATCATTACAGGGACGGCAACAGCATTCGGGCGAATTTTATCATTAGAGCGAATTCCAGCGATGATTGGATCAGCGATTACAAGCATTTCTGATAACACAATTGTCATTCTGCTTCTAATCAATGTGTTCCTCCTTTTAGTTGGTACGTTTATGGACACCCTTGCAGCTATTATTATATTAACGCCGATTTTATATCCAATTGTTACGCAAATGGGGATTGATCCAGTACATTTCGGAATCATTATGGTTGTAAATCTAGCCATTGGTTTTATCACGCCTCCTTTAGGAGGAAACCTATTTGTTGCGGCAGGTATTACTAGATTAGCGATATGGGATATAGCCAAGGCTGCTTTACCTATGTTCATCTTAATGGTGTTAGCGCTTTTATTAATCACCTATTTCCCTAGCTTTAATTTCTTAATGTAGAAGGGAGTGGTGGTCTCTACTTCGACCACCAACCTTCCTCACCTTCATCCAGATCCATCGATAATTGAATTGGGTATGTGAATGAAGTAAACTAATTTTGTCTAAATGAAAGGTATAGTAGGGATATTAAATTCCCTACCATACCTTTTTATTATGTGTAATATTGTTTCACTATTAGGTTAAGCATCACCTTCCTCATTCCATATAGGGAAGACTGTAGAATACTTAATTTCCCTTAAAGCTAAGCTCGTTTGAATCTTAGTGACACCAAGTTCATTTAACTTCCTAATAAAAGTTTGTAAATCCTTCCGATCTCTGTTAGCGACTTTTAATATGTAATCATACTCACCCGTTAAACAATGACACTCTAATACTTCGGGCATCTTTTTTAATACATTCTCTAAACGATCCAGCTTTTCTGCTTGATGAATATTTGTACTAATAAAAATAAAACATAATAAATCAAAACCAAGCTTCTCTGGATCTAAAATGGCAACTTGTCGATTAATATATCCTTCGTTTTCCAAACGCTTGATCCTTGAATGTACAGCAGGAGAAGATAAATTCACACGTCTTGCTATCTCCGCATTACTTAACTGCGCTTGCTTTTGTAATATATCTAAAATTTGAATGTCAATATGATCGAGCACTTTACTAACGATCGATTCCATTCCTAAATCCCCCTTTTCGATTATTCAAAAAATACCCCTTTTTACATGTGAAAATAAAATTAAATTTCATTAAACGGGATAAAAACTTTAATTTATTTCGAATTATTTATATTATACAAAATTTTATATTGAGTATTAAGTAAAAATGTTAAAATTATTAAAAATATAAATGAGATATGCTTATTTTTTCTTTTACTAAGGATTTTAACTTTAATTTAAGGCTCATTTAAAAAGGAGGTAAATATGCGCTATTTCTATTTTTTGTTACTACTTTTAACAAGTTTATTATGGGCAGGGAACTTTATTGTAGGAAAATGGCTTGTTGGCCACGCTTCTCCAATGACTTTAACAAGTTTAAGATGGGTAATTGCTGTTATTTGTCTCATACCTATGGTTTGGTGGACAGAAAAAAAGATACTCCCACCACGTCAGGCAATACTGCCTTTAATGTTTATGGGAATTACAGGAGTCGCACTATTTAATGTTCTACAATTTGTTGCCTTAGAGCAAACGTCGGCTACTAACGTAGGCTTAATTTCCACGTTAATTATGATGTCAATTGCTATTTTTTCTGGTTTGTTTTTAGGAGAAAAACTAAATCTACTTCAAATCGTTTCTATGCTCTTTTGTTTAGTAGGAGTACTTCTAGTTCTAACAAAGGGAAATAGCAATCTATTATTTTCGTTACAATTTAATATAGGAGATTTATACATGATGGCTGCTGTATGTATTTGGGGGATATACGCTGTATTTAGTAAATGGGCAATGATATATACGTCACCGATGATGGCTACATTATATTCTGGTATATTTGGACTAATCGTTCTTGTACCGTTTAATAACGCTAATTTTACTGTATCTAATATAAATGCTTCTTTTATATATAGTATTTTATATACAGGTGTTGTTTCTACTGTAGTATGTATTGTGCTTTGGAATCTCGGTGTACAAAAATTAGGCGCTACGACTTCAGGAATTTTCTTGAATTTCAATCCTATTTTCACGGCCGCATTAGCTTTTGTGTTTTTAGGTGAACAAATGACATGGATACAAGTAATTGGTAGTACGATTGTCATTATAGGATGTTGTTTATTTACATACTTTAAGGAAAAGGTAATAACAACTAGAAAATTAGTTAAAGCAAGCTTGCAAAGCTCGTGAAGTAAATAGTAATGTTGTACAAACAGAATAAAAATCGTTTAGTTGATCCCAATTTCTCAAATACATGAGAGATTGGGGTTTTAGGGTTTCACTCAAAAATCTTTATTAAATGTTTTTTGGTAACATAATAACTAGTGCATGAAAGAACGTTTCACTTCCTTTCTTTAACTTTAATTCAAACTAGGGTAAAATATGATGAGGTAAAAAGTGAGGTGAAAATGTGAAGAAAACAAAAGCCTTAACGGAAGGGGCACTATTAGCAGCCTTGTTTGGCGTCGGTATAATCGCACTACTATTTATACCATTCATATCTATGGTTTTAATTTGGTTTATGCCTATTCCATTTATTATTTATGTACTTCGCCATGGGCTAAAGTCTGGCGTACTGTTCTGGGTTGTGACGTTGTTTCTAACGTTTATTATCTCTGGGTTACCTGGATTTCCTATCCCATTATTTTTCGGAGCTGGTGGTATTGTTGTAGGAGAGCTTTACCGAAGAGAGAAATCAGGGCTAGCTGTGCTACTTGGTGGAAGTTTAACGTATATTGTAAGTATTATATTATTTTTTATCGTTAGCATTGTTTTGTTAGGTATCCATCCTTTACATACAACTCAAGAATTAATGCGTCAATCGATTGAGACTGCAGAAAGTATGTTGGTAGGAATGGGGCAAGAAACAAATGAACAGTTGGTTGCGTTTTATGAGTTTATTGATATGCTTGGTGAATTAGGTCCATTGATAATTATTTTAATGGGGGTAACAACAGCACTTTTAACTCAAGTATTTTCAAGAATGATTGTAAAGCGTTTTTATCCAAAGGTCTCTTCTCTACCGCCTTTTAGGGAGTGGACGTTTCCGAAGTCATTTTTATGGTATTATTTAATTGTATCAATTTTGGTGTTAATTGAAGTACCAGAGACTTCATTTATTTATATAGTATTAATTAATTTATTTCCTTTACTTGGATTTATTATGACAGTTCAAGGTTTATCGTTTCTGTTTTACTATTGTCATGTGAAAAGAGTGCCGAAAGTTGTGCCTATTTTAGTAGCAGTCTTTTCACTGCTTTTACCTATGTTCCTGTTTATAATAAGAATATTAGGTATTGTGGATTTAGGTTTTGATTTACGTAAACGAGTAAAAAAGTAAAATTTAGTTAGGAATTTAAAGTAGGAGTTGACAATATGCCTAAGTTCTTGATGAATCGGTGGCATGGTTATCACGTAATTTCCTTATTTACTGTAGCAGCACTTTTTATCGGGATATTAACTTACTATCAATGGCAAGTAGGAGTTATGGGCTTTTTCATCTTAGGAGTTTTATTAATTTATACGATCCAAGCGAGAATTTCTTTTGAACAACAATTAGAAGAATATATCTCTACTTTGTCGTATCGCATTAATAAAGCAGGGGAAGAAGCTGTAGTTAACTTGCCAGTAGGTATATTACTTTATAATGAGGAAAATGTCGTGCAATGGGTCAATCCGTACATAACTCAAGTATTCGGAGATACATTCATTGGAAGGCCATTAATTGAACTATCAGAACCCCTTTTATCCATAATTGAAGAAGGTCATGAAGAAGAAATTATTTCATTAGATGGACATTTTTTTCGGATTGAACTGAAGAAAGATGAGCGGCTCATTTATTTCTTTGATGTTACAGAAACAGTACAAACGAAAGACATGTATGAAAAAGACCAGACTGTCTTTGGGCTCATCTATTTAGACAATTATGATGAAGTAACACAAGGGATGGATGACCAAGTTCGAAGTAAATTGTCAAGTCAAGTGACTGCGACGTTAAATAAGTGGGCGAGTGATTATGAGATATTACTTCGCCGGACGGGTTCTGATCGTTTTTTAGCCATTTTTAATAAGCAAACATTAAAGTTACTTGAAAAGACGAAGTTTGGAATCCTTGATGAAATAAGAGAAGTAACTGCGAAAGAGAAAATCCCAATTACGTTAAGTGTAGGAATTGGAAGTGGTGAGGGAACGACGAGAGAGCTTGGAGCCCTTGCTCAATCTAGTTTAGATTTGGCGCTTGGTCGCGGTGGAGATCAAGTTGCGATTAAAGAAAAGAATGGTAAAGTACATTTTTATGGTGGTAAGTCGAATGCGATGGAAAAACGCACTCGGGTAAGAGCTCGTGTCATCTCCCATGCACTAAGGGATTTTGTCGTTGAAAGTAATAAAGTAATCGTGATGGGGCATAAAAATCCTGATATGGATGCTATCGGGGCAGCTATTGGGGTTCTTAAGATCGCAGAAGTGAATGGAAAAGAAGGATATATCGTATTAGATCGAGAAGAGATTCATTCTGATGTCCAAAAATTGATGGAAGAAATTGAAGAGCATGATTATTTATGGTCACACTTTGTCACACCTGATGAAGCAGTAGAGATGGCAAATGATCAAACACTGCTAGTTGTTGTGGATACACATCGACCATCACTAGTTATTGAACCGAAGCTACTAGATCGGGTCGATCGAATTGTTGTCCTCGATCATCATCGTCGTGGTGAGGAGTTTGTTGCTGATCCTGTTCTTGTCTATATGGAACCATATGCTTCATCAACAGCTGAGCTAGTAACCGAATTACTTGAATATCAACCGAAAAAATTAAAAATGGATATATTAGAAGCTACAGCGCTATTAGCTGGAATTATTGTTGACACGAAAAGCTTTGCTATTCGAACAGGATCACGAACCTTTGATGCCGCTTCGTTTCTAAGGAGGAATGGTGCAGATACCGTCCTTGTTCAACGATTACTAAAAGAAGATATGGATCAATATATTAAACGTGCTAAGTTAGTGGAATCTGCTATCATCTATCATGATGAAATTGCGATTGCAAAAGCAGCAGAAGATGATATTTATAACCAAGTGTTAATTGCTCAGGCGGCAGATACTTTATTAATGATGGATGGGATAGTAGCAGCATTTGTTATCTCAACCCGTCAAGATGGGCGAATCGGAATTAGTGCTCGCTCGTTAGGTGAAGTCAATGTCCAGTTAATTATGGAGCAATTACATGGTGGTGGTCATTTAACAAATGCTGCAACGCAATTAGATGATATGTCATTAGATGAAGCTGAGGATATGTTAAGAGCTGCAATTGATGAATACTTTAAAGGGGGAAGTTAACCAATGAAAGTCATTTTTCTTGAAGATGTAAAAGGAAAAGGTAAAAAAGGAGAAGTAAAAAATGTAGCTGAAGGTTATGCTCGAAATTTCCTTTTTCCGCAAAATTTAGCGGTAGAAGCTTCAAAAGGGAATGTAAAAAATCTTGAAGCGCAAAAGAAAAGTGAAGAAAAGAAAGCTGAGGAAGAATTGTTAGAAGCAAAAAAATATAAAGAAGAGCTAGAGAGTATAACAGTTGAAATCAAAGCTAAAAGTGGTGAGGGCGGACGACTATTTGGTGCTGTTTCAACGAAGCAAATTGCTGAGGAATTAGCAAAGCTAAAGAAAAAAGTAGATAAGCGTAAAATAATGCTTGATGAACCAATTCGTTCTTTAGGGTATACGAATGTTCCAATTAAAATTCACCCTGAAGTAGTAGCGACAGTTAAGGTTCACGTAACCGAACAATAGAATGAAGTTCAATAAGTCCGGGAAAAATCTCGTCGGTAGAAGAACTTAGCGGATCCTTTAGTCCTCTCATGTGAACACCTATAAAAAAGAATATACAAAAATGGTTGATTTTAATAATCAACCATTTTTGTGTTTTATGGTAGAATATATGTCTGAGATCAAAAGATACAAATATAAGATAAAAAATGTAAACCGTAAAAATAGTAAAAATTACGAGTGATAAATTTTATATAGTTTTTATGGAGTTGTGTTACGGAGAGGAGGAAGAATAAATGAGTGATTTATTTGCTGACCGTACCCCTCCCCAAAATATTGAAGCGGAACAGGCTGTACTTGGGGCGATTTTTATAGAAGAACAAGCTTTAGTCACTGCCTCAGAACGATTGATACCAGAAGATTTCTATCGTTCTGCTCACCAACGAATCTATGAAATTATGCTTTTTTTAGCAGAAAAGGGAGAGCCAGTTGACCTCATTACCGTTACCTCAGAGCTTCAAGACCGAAAGTGGTTAGATGATATTGGTGGAGTTTCGTATTTAAGTGATTTAGCCAATGCGGTTCCAACTGCAGCAAACATTGATTATTATAGCCGGATTGTCGAAGAAAAATCATTATTACGCAGACTGATTCGTGTGGCTACGAACATTGCTGCAGATGGGTATACGAGTGAAGATGAAGTTGATGCCATTTTAGATACTGCAGAAAAAACCATCCTGGATGTCGCACAACGGAAAAATTCAGGTGCGTTTATATCGATCAAAGATGTCCTTGTCGAAACATATGATCGCATTGAAATGCTCGAAAAACAAACAGGTGAAATTACTGGGATACCAACAGGATTTGTGGAACTTGACCGGATGACAGCAGGTTTTCAGCGAAATGACTTAATTATCGTTGCAGCCAGACCTTCTGTAGGTAAAACAGCCTTTGCTTTAAATATCGCCCAAAATGTCGCCACAAAGACGGATGAGAACATTGCGATTTTTAGTTTAGAGATGTCAGCAAGTCAGCTCGTTCAGCGTATGTTGTGTGCAGAAGGAAATATCGATGCGCAAAAGATGAGAACTGGACAACTAGAGCCAGAAGATTGGCAAAAACTAACGATGGCGATGGGAAGTCTTTCAAAGGCAGGAATCTACATTGATGATACGCCAGGTGTTAAAGTAAATGATATTCGTGCCAAGTGTCGTCGTCTCAAACAGGAGAAAGGTTTAGGCATGATTTTAATCGACTATTTGCAGCTCATTCAAGGAAGTGGAAGAGGTGGCGAAAATCGTCAACAAGAGGTCTCTGAAATTTCACGTACATTAAAAGCCATTGCAAGGGAATTAGAAGTACCGGTTATTGCACTTTCTCAGCTGTCTCGTGGAGTAGAATCAAGGCAGGATAAACGGCCGATGATGAGTGATATTCGTGAATCAGGAAGTATCGAGCAGGATGCCGATATCGTAGCGTTTTTATATCGTGATGACTATTATGATAAGGAATCAGAGAATAAAAATATTATTGAAATTATTATTGCAAAACAACGTAACGGTCCAGTTGGCACAGTCGAACTAGCCTTTGTCAAAGAATACAATAAATTCGTGAACTTAGATCGACGCCATGAGGAAAGCAGTATGCCTCCAGGCGCTTAGAGTTCTAATAACGGAACAGAAGTAGAAAACATCAAAAAACTTACCAGTTAGAGACAGAAATCGCACCGATTTTGTCTCTTTTTTTACGTATAGTAAGCATTAGGGTATTTCAATATGTGAAATAATGGTTAGATGATTATCTGTTTAGTGAGACCGAATCGAATAGACGAATATTTACTTTCTTTTGTACTTAGGTTTTACGTGAGTGCATTGTATTGATTACGAACAAACAAATAAAAATAAATAAATAATGTTCGGGTTTTATTGACTTTAGAGAAGTAAATTGATAAACTAGCTATGGTTTGAGTAAGATCACTAATTTTTACACAACATACATAGAGGTGTAAAAGCAATTGTGGAGGTGCAGAGATGTCATCAGTAGTAGTTGTTGGAACGCAATGGGGAGACGAAGGAAAGGGTAAAATTACAGATTATCTTTCTGAAAAAGCAGAAGTAGTTGCTCGCTATCAAGGTGGAAACAACGCAGGACATACAATTGTTTTCAATGGAGAGAAATATAAACTACATTTAATTCCTTCAGGGATCTTTTATAAAGATAAAGTATGTGTGATTGGAAACGGTATGGTTATCGATCCAAAAGCACTCATTGAAGAGCTAAAGTATTTACATGATCGAAATGTCGATACGAGTAATCTTCGAATCAGTAATAGAGCACATGTCATTCTACCATATCACCTTAAGTTAGATATTGTGGAAGAAGAACGTAAAGGTGAAAATAAGATTGGTACGACGAAAAAAGGGATTGGACCTGCTTATATGGATAAAGCAGCTCGTATCGGGATCCGAATTGCTGATTTACTGGATCGTGAAGAGTTCGATAAAAAAGTGGAGCGTAACTTAGAAGAAAAAAATAGAATGTTTGAAAAGTACTATGAGGTTGAAGGCTTTAAAAAAGAAGACTTCTTAGATGAGTACTATGAGTATGGTCAACAGATCGCACAATACGTTTGTGACACATCAGTTGTTTTAAATGATGCATTAGATGATGGCCGCCGAGTACTTTTTGAAGGCGCACAAGGAGTTATGCTTGATATTGACCAAGGTACGTATCCTTTTGTTACTTCTTCTAACCCAATTGCTGGTGGAGTAACGATCGGTTCGGGTGTTGGTCCGTCAAAAATCCATCACGTAGTTGGTGTTTCTAAAGCTTATACGACTCGTGTAGGTGATGGTCCATTTCCAACAGAACTACATGATGAAATTGGTGATCGTATTCGTGAGGTCGGAAATGAATATGGAACAACGACAGGTCGTCCACGTCGTGTAGGCTGGTTTGACAGCGTAGTAGTTCGTCATGCTCGTCGTGTAAGTGGTCTTACGGACTTATCATTGAACTCAATTGATGTATTAACAGGAATTAAAACATTAAAAATTTGTACAGCCTATAAGTATAAAGGCGAAATTATTGAAGAGTTCCCAGCTAGTTTAAAAATACTTGCTGATTGTGAGCCTGTATATGAAGAGCTGCCAGGTTGGGAAGAAGATATTACAGGTGTTCATTCATTAGATGAGCTTCCTGCCAATGCTCGTCATTATGTTGAACGTGTATCTCAATTAACTGGAATACCACTAACGATTTTCTCAGTAGGTCCAGATCGTAACCAAACGAACTTAATCCGTGGTGTATTTGTTTAAAACCTAAAATTAGAGGCAAGAATAGGTGAGAGCTTATTCTTGTCTCATTTTAAATTTTAAAAAGCCCTTGAAATGAAATGAATTTTACAGTATTCTATTAAAGGTTGTATACAGTCTTTGAAGTAACTCTGTTAATAAGCCATATAAAATGAAAAACTTTTTTAAAAAAGTACTTGCTAACGAAAAGTATTTATGTTAATATAATTCTTGTCGTTGAAAAACTTACCGTAGTTCCGACACAGCAAGCTACGAAGCAAAGCTAGTAGAGGAAGGAACAGGTAGGACAGCGAAGCGACACATCGTCCGAAACGACATGAGAAACTACATGAATTAACTTCATGAGCCATTAGCTCAGTTGGTAGAGCATCTGACTTTTAATCAGAGGGTCGAAGGTTCGAGTCCTTCATGGCTCACCACTTTTACTTAAAAGTGGCCCGTTGGTCAAGCGGTTAAGACACCGCCCTTTCACGGCGGTAACACGGGTTCGAATCCCGTACGGGTCACCAATTTTTATAAGTTAAATATGATGCTGGTCCCGTGGTGTAGCGGTTAACATGCCTGCCTGTCACGCAGGAGATCGCGGGTTCGATTCCCGTCGGGACCGCCATAATAAAAAGTTTGGTGATGATGGCAAAGAGGTCACACCCGTTCCCATGCCGAACACGGAAGTTAAGCTCTTTAGCGCCGATGGTAGTTGGGGGATTCCCCCTGTGAGAGTAGGACGTCGCCAAACTTTTTATATTTAGGCTCGGTAGCTCAGTCGGTAGAGCAATGGACTGAAAATCCATGTGTCGGCGGTTCGATTCCGTCCCGAGCCACCACTTTATAGAGAATAGAAGTAGGAAAGTGGTAAGTCAGTATTCCTACATATTTAATAAAATTTCAAGATCTTACCTCAGACCTTTACATGCAAAATGCCGGGGTAGCTCAATTGGTAGAGCAACTGACTTGTAATCAGTAGGTTGGGGGTTCAAGTCCTCTCGCCGGCACCATTTAGTTCTATTTTTAAAAATTGTAAATATAATAAAAATAACAATACACCACTTTGTCGGTGTATTTTTTGTTTTTCCCGTTTAACTGGCGCTAAAATTCCCCCTTTAGGGCTTTTAAGAAACAAGAAAGGTAAAGTAAACCTTTGAATGAACACAGACTAAGAACGTCCCGTCCTGTGACAACGGCTGTTTGACCAGCATTTTACTGGCCTCAGTAACAACCTGTACATTTGTATACAGACTAATATTCAGTGGGAGATGAAGGAAAGCCCCATATGAATGAAGCTTCACTTTATTACAATTTTATTTCATTTTAAATTATCAGACACATCTTGCATATCTTGTGCTAAAATGATAAAAGTTGTAGAAGTCTGTCAATAAATAAATTTTGTGTTTAAAGGTTTTATGGGAGGATATTATGCATCTGTTAAAGACATTACGTGCTGATTATACTAAACGGAAAAAGCACAATAAATTAGTAGATAAATATAAAAATATAATTAATAACTCGGTACATAAAGTAAAGCTTGCTACAAGTATTGCTGCATGTTCTGCTCTATTATTAGCAGCGCCGACAGCTCTAGCAAATGAAAGTAACAATCTATTAAAAACGATATACCATGTATATGTTGAGGGTGAACGAATTGGATCGATTAATGATACACAGGCTTATGAAGAGCTAGTTAGTGAAAAAATCGATCAGTATAATGAAAAATATCAATCTTTAAATCTAGTTATTGGGGAAGATGTTAAACTGATCCCGGAACGAGTTTTCGAGGCAATGACAAGTACAGAGCAAACGGTAGATAAATTAGATGAAATTTTAACGGTAAAGGCGGAAGCTGTAGCCATCAAGTTCGATGATGAGACGGTTTTATTTGTTGAGGAAGAAGAAACAGCTAAAGAAGTTTTGCGTGAATTTAAATTGCAGTACGTTTCAGCAGAAGAGTTAGAAGCTTATGAAACACGTACAGAAGAGGATGAGGCACTAGTAGAACCTAGTGTTGGTGAAACGGAAATAAAGGAAATAACATTATCAGCAGAAGCAGAATATGAGAGCGGATTCGCTCACCCAGATGAACTATTATCTGTAGATGAGGCAGTTAAAATGTTAAACCTCGGAACATTAAAGGAAGATAAATATTCGGTTGCTGCTGGGGATGTTCTTGGGTCAATTGCAAGTGACCACCAGTTAAGTACAGATGAGCTTTTGAAATTAAATCCAGACATTACTAAAGATACACTTTTACAAATTGGTCAAGAAATGAATGTTACAGCTTATGAACCAGCTGTTACTGTAGAAGTTGAGAAGGTAAAAAAAGTAGAAGAAGAAATTACGTTCCAAACCGAGACAAAAGAAGACTCATCGATGTGGAAAGGTGATACGAAAGTTGTCCAAGAAGGAAAACCAGGGAAACGGATTGTAAGCTACGAAATAACACAGCAAAACGGGCAAACGATCAAACATCAGGTCCTAAGTGAAGAAATTGTCGAGGAAGCTGTTAATCGTATCATTGTTAAAGGAACAAAACAGTCGACATCGCGCGGTACGGGAAGTTTAGGTTGGCCAGCAGTCGGTGGTTACATTTCAAGCTATCAAGGTAATCGCTGGGGTCGCTTTCATAAAGGGATCGATATTGCACGACCTAGTAATTACAATATTTTAGCTGCAGATAATGGTACAGTCATTTCAGCTGGATGGCAAGGTGGATATGGGAATATCGTTAGAATTAATCATAATAATGGTATTGAAACATTATATGCTCATTTATCGTCGATTGATGTAAGAGCAGGCCAAACAATAGCGAAGGGCCAAAAAGTTGGCGTGATGGGGAGAACGGGTAATTCAACAGGTATTCACCTTCACTTTGAAGTGTATCAAAATGGTAAGCTTAAAAATCCAATGGATTACTTAAATCGTTAACATAAGCACAGAGGCTAGCGGTCATCAGCCTCTGTTTTTTTATATCTAGTTAAACGGTGGACGTTCGCATATCATTTTTAGCTAGGATTAGGTAACAAATGGTGAAAGCTATATATCTACTTTTGTGATCCGTTAATATGTTAAAATATGAACAGAAGTAAACGTTAATTTAGGTTAGGGGCGATAAGGATGGATAACCGCATTCTTGTAGTAGATGATGAAAAGCCGATTGCAGATATTTTGAAGTTCAGCTTAGAAAAGGAAGGCTTCAACGTTTTTTGTGCACATGATGGAGTTACAGCAATAGAGTTAGCTCTAAAAGAAATACCTGATTTAATTTTACTCGATATTATGTTGCCATATAAAGATGGAATGGAAGTTTGTAGAGAAATTCGAAAGAAACACGATATGCCTATTATTATGTTAACAGCAAAAGATTCCGAGATTGATAAAGTATTGGGACTTGAATTAGGTGCCGATGATTATGTAACAAAGCCCTTTAGTACACGAGAATTAATTGCTCGGGTGAAGGCGAATTTACGACGTCATAGTATTAAGCCTGAAGAACAAAATCAATTGAAGGAGATTGTTGTTGGTGATTTAGTCATTAAACCTGATGCTTACCTTGTGAAGCGTAGGGGCGAAGAAATTGAACTTACTCATCGTGAATTTGAACTTATTCATTATTTGGCGAACCATCTTGGACAAGTGATGACACGTGAGCATTTACTTCAAGCGGTATGGGGGTACGACTATTTTGGAGACGTACGAACGGTGGATGTCACGGTAAGACGACTGCGTGAAAAAGTTGAGGATAATCCTAGTTATCCAACTTGGATTATCACACGTAGAGGAGTCGGTTATTACTTACGTCATCCAGGGCAGGAGAGTTAAGAATGGAAAAAAAGGTCGGTTTTTTTAAATCGATTCAATTTAAATTAATTATTATTTATGTTCTATTAATTGTTATAGCGATGCAAATTATCGGCGTGTACTTTATACGTCAACTAGAAGATCAACTCGTTAATAACTACACAGAAATGCTCGATGAACGGGCAAATTTATTAGCTTATAACATAGAACAAGAGCTAGTAAAGCCTAGAGAAGATAATACTTCACTAGGAATCGATATTAATGTGTTGCTGCGGGAGTTTTTTCCTGTAGAAAACTCTGAGGCACAAGTAGTTGATATGAATAAGGTCGTATTAGCGACATCAAAAGCGCAAAACCGCCATATTGTTGGACAACAAAGTACCGAAGTAAGAGTTAAACGGGCACTGCTTGGAACAAAGGATACGGGATTTCTACGTGATCCTGAAACAGGGCATCGAATGCGTGTCGTTGCTTTGCCTGTTAAATCGGAATA
The DNA here is from genome assembly GCF_017745675.1 of Alkalihalobacillus sp. BA299. GTDB lineage: Bacteria > Bacillota > Bacilli > Bacillales > Bacillaceae_F > Alkalihalobacterium. The sequence continues at coordinate 16,283 of NZ_JAFLJM010000022.1, read as the reverse complement.
TGAAACCATAGGAGCTATTTATATTGAAGCTTCAATGGAAGAGATTTATGATCAAATGCAACAAATTAATAATATTTTGGCTAAAGGTACGGCTATTGCGGTAGCCATAACGGCTATTCTCGTAATATTAATTGCCCGGACGATCACAGGTCCGATAATTGACATGAAAAGACAGGCACAACGAATGGGAAAAGGTGACTTTACTAGACAAGTACAGGTGTATGGAAGAGATGAAATCGGACAGTTAGCAACGTCTTTCAACGATTTAACGTTTAAGCTAAAAGAAGCAAATGCTTCAACAGAAAGGGAAAAGAAAAAGCTAAGCTCCGTTCTGTCTCATATGACGGATGGTGTGATTGCAACCGATCACCGTGGCAATATTATTTTAATGAATAAGCGCGCAGAGCAACTGTTAGAGACGACAAGTGAAGAAGCTTATTCTCAACCACTCCCAGACGTTTTAAGACTATCTGAAACATTTTCAGCAAATGAAATAGATGACTACAGTGAATCTATTTTGCTAGATTTTAGTAATGAAGAACAAGACTTTTTACTGCAAGCGAGTTTTTCTGTTATTCAAAAAGATAATGGGCCGATTACGGGTATTATCACGGTTCTCCATGATGTTACAGAACGAGAAAAAATCGAACAGGAACGACGAGAATTTGTAGCCAATGTATCACATGAATTAAGAACACCACTTACGACGATGAAAAGTTACTTAGAGGCGCTTGAAGATGGCGCAATCGAAGATATAGAACTCGCATCAAAATTTTTAAATGTTACACAAAATGAGACGGAACGGATGATTCGCCTCGTCAATGATTTACTACAGTTATCGAAAATAGATAGTAAAGATTATCAATTTGTTTTTGAAGATGTGAACTTTAACCAATTTATTCACAATATTATCGATCGATTTGAAATGATGGCCAAAGAAAAAAACATTCAATTTGTTCGGACGATCCCGCTAGAAGTGTTGTATGTAAAAATGGATAAAGATAAAATTACCCAAGTGATTGATAATATTATTTCTAATGCGATGAAGTATTCACCAGATGGAGGGAATGTCTCTGTTCAGCTGCTTTACCAGGGAAATAATCTACGTCTTAGTATTTCTGATGAAGGGGTTGGGATCCCACGTGATAGTCAAATCAAAATATTTGATCGGTTTTACCGAGTCGATAAGGCAAGAGCAAGAAGTATTGGTGGGACAGGCTTAGGTCTTGCGATAGCAAAAGAGCTCGTTCATGCGCATCGAGGTGAAATTTGGGTAGAAAGCGAGTACGGGAAAGGGACAACGATTCATTTTACATTACCGTATTCAACCTTTAAGGGAGGAGAGTCCAATGAAGTATGAGAATATTAAATCGGCAACACTGACTTTTCTTGTGCTGCTAAGCCTCGTTTTAACTTGGCAAATTTGGACTTTCCAGCCTGATTATGCATTACTAAAAGATACAGACTACGTAAATAATCCACATTTAAATGAGGAAAGAAATGTATCTGAGGTGATTGTACCAGAACAGGTTATTTTTCATGTGGAAGATGGGCACTCATTGTTAAGTAGTACCGACCCACTTCATACGGAGCTATATGAACAATGGCTGACGAGTCGAATTGAAGATATTTCAATGATATCTAATTTAACAATGAATCAAGTCGCAGAAAAATCAATTGAGCTCGTATTTCCTACAGCAATTCCAGGTGATATTTTTTTAAGTCTGTTTCCTAATTTAGATGAAGAATTTTTGATGCCATTAGATAATGTTGATCGGGTGTATATTTACTCGAATCCTGATACTTTAAAAGTACATTATCGTATCGTCTCAAATACCGAACATAAATTTGCTGATATCGAAACAGCGTTTTCACCAAGTGACTTTGAAGAAAACTATGTGTCCAAAGCTCAAGAGTATATGAAGGTTTTTGCTTTTCCAGTAGGAACACAGCAAGGACAATGGCGAAAAAAGCTTTATTTACCTGAAGAACCGATAACGGTCGAAAATATGTCTTATACGATAACCCCTGTTTCTGTCGATGTATTTAAACAGCTACTGTTTAATGATCCTTTTTCTGTAAAATACTTTAGCCAAGGTAATGGAGAAGAGTCTTATACTGACGGAAATCGTTTAATTAATATTATTGATAGTGGAAATTTTATGGATTATATTAATCCGATTTATAGTGAAAATCCAGAACGAGGCAGTAGAAATGTAATTGTCAGCAGTATAGACTTTATTAATGGACATGGGGGTTGGACCGATCAATATGTTCTGTATGACTGGATTTCAAATGGTATGAAAGAAGAAGTAAAATTCCGTCTAACGGTAAATGGATACCCTATCATCTCAATGGGTGGCTACGACGTAATGAGTTTGCATGTTTTTCGAACGGGAAATCAAACATCCAGATATGTAAGACCTTTATTTGATTTAGATAGTCAACCGATTGATTCTGCAAAAACGATAGTGAATTTACCTTCTGGCTATGAAGTAGTTGAGTATTTAGAAAAACAAGATTTCTTTGATCCAGCTCTTTTAGAACGAATTGCGATTGGCTATGAAATGAAGAAGTGGAATGCATTCGTGACGATGGAACCGAATTGGTATATTTTTTATGATGAACTGTGGCAAAAAGTATCACTGGATGATTTAAATGAAGGTGAGGTAGACGATCGTGGATTGGAGTAGAGCAAAGACTATTTTTATCATCACCTTTATTCTTCTCAATAGCTTTTTATTCTATCAGTTACGAGAGTTAAACCATGCCAATCAGATCAACCTTATTATCGAAGCAACTTTACAGGAACGTTTAAAAGAGATGAATGTAACGATTGATGATACAGTTGAAGAAGAAATTCAATCTGGCTTTTTAATTGTTGGTAAAAATATAGAAATTTCAGAAGATGCAGTTAAAGGTCTAAAGGGACAAGAGATTACATTCGTAAACAAAACGAAAATGATTTCTCGACTAGATGAGCCATATCCATTAGATCAGGGATCTATTAGGCAACAAGTCGATCGATTCCTGAGTGAATTCGTGTTAAATGGTGAGTTTTATGAGTTTAGTAGCCAAGAAGAAGAGCGTAATCAGTTGATGTTTATACAACAATATGATGGGAAAGTGATGTACTCCTTTGATGAAGCCCCTTTAATTCTACAACTTAATGATAAAGAGCAAATTGTTGCTTACCAGCAAGTAATATATGAAGTAGATGAATCAGGGAGGGAGCAAGAGTTCCTTTCTGGATTAAAGGCGATTGAAAGACTATTAAATGAGCATTTGATAAGTGCTAATCAAACAATAACAGAAGTTGACTTCGGCTATTATAGTTTCTTTAAGCAATTAGGAGACGTTCAAGTGTTTGCACCGATGTGGAGAATTTCTGTTAATGGAAAAGATTACTTAGTAAATGCGATTGATGGATCAGTACAAGATGTTTTTTAAACGATAAGGATAAGATTACTGGAGTGGATAAAATGACTTTGCAATACAGTGTCCTAGCTAGTGGTAGCTCAGGCAATGCACTTTATGTAGCAACGGACGAGCAGCGTCTTTTGATTGATGCTGGGTTAAGCGGAAAAAAGATGGATGAGCTGTTAAAATCGATTGGATGCAGCCCAAAAGAATTAGATGCCATTCTTGTCACTCATGAACATAGTGACCATATTAAAGGAGTAGGAATACTAGCAAGAAAGTATGATCTTCCAATTTATGCGAATGCAAAAACGTGGCAGTCGATGGAAAAAGACTTAGGTACAATTTCTACAGAGCAAAAATTTCATTTTGAGCGTGAAGAAGTCAAGCAGTTTGGAGACCTTCAAGTGGAATCGTTCGGTGTTTCTCATGACGCGGCTGAGCCGATGTTTTATGTTTTCCACCACGCAGGAAAAAAATTAGTGCTTGCTACCGATATGGGTTATGTGAGTGAACGAATAAAAGGAACGATACAAAATGCCGATGTATTTATTTTTGAAGCAAATCATGATATTAATATGCTTCGTATGGGTCGATATCCATGGAGTGTTAAACGACGAATTCTTAGCGATGTAGGTCACGTCTCGAATGAAGACGCAGCGTACGCGTTAGCAGACGTCATTGGAGAGAAAACCTCACGCGTCTATTTAGCTCATTTAAGTAAAGATAACAATATGAAGGACCTAGCGAGAATGACGGTCAGTCAAATTTTAGATGAACGGGACTGTGGCCACGGTCACCAGTTTTCTTTATATGACACAGACCCTGAAAAAGCCACCGAACTGACGGCAGTGTAGTTTAGTTTGTGAGGAATACAGCAATGGATGGGTTCGCGGAACTATTTTATTTGAAATGAGTGGTATGAAGAGCGCAGACGTTTATCCGCCTGCGCTTTTTTTGGTTAGACTGATATTTCTAGAGTTAGACTGATATATCTGAGATTAGACCGATAAATTCGGAATTAGACTGATATATTTGAGATTAGACTGATAAATTCGGAATTAGACTGATATATTTCAAATTAGACCGATATATTGAAAAAGGATCAATCTAACTTCGATAAAGTTCCTATAGAACGGCGGGTTTGTAAACAAACGGTAAAAGGTAGCCTCTATTTTGCGTTTAAGTCTCTTTCTTTTTGGGAAATTTAGTACATAGTATGTGAAATATTCAAAAGTCTTTCTCCCATGTGGACTTTTTACTCATGGCTAATATAATAAAAGTAAAAGCAATTATTTTTATTAATCATAGATGAAGGATGGTGGCAGACATGGGATATTACGATGAACACTATTCTACTGAGACGAGACAGAAGCGCCGAAATGGAAAAGGACTAGGTCTGTCAGCGTTTGTTGGTGCTGTTATTGGAGGGCTAATGGTTCTATTTTCAGTTCCCGCGCTCTCGCAAATGGGACTTCTTCCTTATGATAATGATCAGGGAGAAGCAATAATTGGTGAAGTAGTTGAAAAAACACCAGATGGTCTTGAGCAAACGGTAAACGTATCAGTAAATACGGATATTACGGAGGCTGTCGAAAAAGTGTCGGATGCAGTGGTTGGTGTCATCAATCTACAGCAATCGAGTTTCTGGTCAGAAGACGTGAATGAAGGTACAGGATCTGGTGTCATTTATAAAAAGGCAAATGGGAAAGCATTTGTTGTAACCAATCATCATGTTATTGATGGAGCAAGACAAATTGAGGTAAGTTTAGCAGATGGAACTCGCGTTGAAGCTAAGTTATTAGGAGCCGATGTCCTTACTGACTTAGCTGTCCTTGAGATAGACGATGAAGGAGTCACTACCGTTGCTGAGTTTGGAAACTCTGAAACATTACGAGCCGGTGAACCAGCTATTGCGATTGGAAACCCATTAGGATTACGATTTTCAAGCTCTGTGACGCAAGGAATTATTAGTGCAAAAGAAAGAAGTATTCCTGTAGATTTAACAGGAAACGGCCAAGTGGATTGGCATGCCGAAGTTTTACAAACTGATGCTGCAATAAATCCGGGTAACAGTGGAGGCGCATTAATTAATATTCAAGGGCAAGTTATTGGGATTAACTCAATGAAGATCAATCAGACAGCAGTGGAGGGAATAGGCTTTGCCATTCCTACGGCGGTTGCAGTACCTGTGATCAATGACCTTGAGCGTTTTGGTGAAGTTCAGCGTCCGCAGCTAGGCGTCGGGATTCGTTCTTTATCCGAAATTCCAGGCTATCACTGGCAAGAAACATTAAAGCTCCCTGCTGAAGTGAAAGCGGGAGTGTTTATTACAAGTGTCGCACCAATGTCCCCAGCCGAAAGAGCAGGGCTGAAGGAATATGATGTGATTGTAGAAATTGATGGAACAGTAATTGAAAATAGTCACGATTTACGCAAATATTTATATTCGCAAACAAAAATTGGCGATGAAGTACAAGTCACGTTTTATAGAGAAGGTAAAAAGGAAACGACTAAAGTACAACTAGCTGAGCAGCAAAGCTTTTAAATTGTGGATAAAGGCAAAGGAGAAAAGATCTTTGCCTTTTTTATATGGTCTATAGTTATCCACAGCATTTTAGAAATCATTTTATATATCCACAAGTAAGATGAACACGGGAAGGATATGTTATAATAAAAAGCCGAAAAGTTTAAAGAGCGGATCTTGAAGGGAGTCATAACTTTGAAATACTTATCTTGTAAGGACCACGTGGAACTCGCGATGGAGCACATTATTGATGAATGTGAAGCAGCTCCTAATATGGAAATTTTATCAGAACAACAAAAATTATCCACAACTTGCTCGTTCTGTGAACAAGAACCAATCTATAGAATTACAGATTAATGGGAACAAGTGTGTTGATATGTGGATAAGTCATGTGGATAACTGTGGATTTGTGGAAGGAGACAACCTGTGAATATCTCAATTATTACGGTAGGGAAACTAAAAGAAAAATATTTAACATTGGGGATAAATGAATATTTAAAACGTTTAGGCGCGTATGCAAAGGTAGAAATTATTGAAGTTCCTGACGAAAAAGCTCCTGAACAATTAAGCGAAACTGAAATGCAACAAATCAAGCAAAAAGAGGGAGAAAAAATTCTAGCAAAGGTCCAACAAGATGCCTATGTCATTTCACTTGCGATTGAGGGAAAGCAAATGTCTTCCGAGCAGTTAGCATCTGAACTGGACAAGCTAGCGACGTATGGAAAAAGTAAAATTGCTTTTATTATTGGCGGCTCATTAGGATTAAGTGATGAAGTATTGAAACGCTCCAATACGCAACTATCCTTTTCAAAGATGACGTTTCCTCATCAGTTAATGCGGTTGATTTTAGTCGAGCAGGTGTATCGGGCGTTTAGGATTAATCGGGATGAACCGTATCATAAGTAACAGCGAAATGTATTATTGATAGAATTATTTAAGGAACTCCGCTTTTAACTTTGATAAAGTAATTCTGATAATAACAGAAAAAAAAGCAAATAGTGTATCTTTGAAGATGTTATTACAATAATAATTACAAGAGCTTCCTTCAGAATAGGGGGCTCCTTATTTATATTCTTTAGCCACTCGTCCCAGGAACCTTTTCAAATCGTCAACCTCAAGTTTCACAAGAAGCTAATCTTTTTAAAATGTTTTCTATTACATTCGTTAAATTACCATTTTTGTATTGTTGGATAAAATCACGATATAAAAATTCTATTATATCATTTACACTGAAGGTCATTTCTGGTTCTAAACTTGCTAAATCATTTAGAATTACCTCAAGCCTTAGCGCTTTTTTTCTTTTGATTGTACAGTCTATTACCTTTTTTCTTTGTACCTCGTTATTGATATGTAGTATTTCACGTTCTCCTCTGTAATGGTAGATTTCGATAGGCTGTTGAATTCCTGAGTGTAACTTTCGATACAATTCATAAAGATTTTTACTATGTTTTGCCTGATAGAGAAAATCATCTAAAAGGATGCTGATCAAATTTTTTTGTGTAAATGGTTTTTCAATTAATTCAGAAACATCTTCACAAATAAGCTCTCCTCGAAGAAATTCTGAAACTGGAACAGAAATCGTATATTTAAGATCAATGGTTAGAGCAAACTTTCGTGATAGATTATGAACTAATTTGTCAAAAAGTCCTGTAGGAGTATATGTTAATTCATTAAGTTCCTCTTCATATAGAGTATATAATCTTTTATTAGTATAGGTTTTACTCATAATATTTCCCTGCTTTCTAAATTATCATGGAGAATTATCTTATATCAATTTGTTATTGCTAGTCTATTCGAGAGAGGGAAATGGTAGAACGTTTAAAATAATAAGTTTTTGTATAAACTATTATCAATACAAACAACGAAAAAAGATAGGAGAGAAATTGTATGACTTCTAAAAAGAAAGAAAAGAAAAATAGTCTCGAGAGAATCGATAAAAAATTATTAAAGCAATTTGCCAATATAGCTAAAAAATCAAAAACAGTTACATCTTTTAAAGCAAGATAAATACATAACCTAAGTTGTTCTGAGTTACTCTTTATTAAAAAATCAGGAGGATCTTAACTATATAAACTTTTATATAACAATAGTGATCTTATTACACCTGATTGAGAATAACTTGGCATCCCAATCCCTCTTGGACGGCCTCTGCTGTACAATAATTCGGGTAAAAGGCCGCAAAAAGCACTGTTATTGTAATTATGGTTAAAATACTTCCAGGCTTCGTTTACATCATTGTTAACTAAGAATGCTTCACCTAACCAGAACGTTGGACCGGTCCATGGCTTTAAATCGCCTTCTTCTGTTGTTAAACTCTCATGTCTCCAAATACCTCCAATGAAGGGATCTTCAAGTCTTTGCTGAATGGCTTTAAGTGTCGGTTTTAGCCATTCTTTTGGAAATATAGGAAATTCAGAGAAGAATAGAGTAACAGATGCATCTAATAATTTTGTTTCCATAGACCGAGTGACTATTCCGTTATGGACGTTGTGCTTAGAAATTGCCTGAATTAATTCAAAGGCTCCTTGTCTAAATCGACTCGCTTTCTCATTTTTGAAGATAACTTCCGCCATTTCGGCTGCTCTTATTAATCCAAATGCTGAGATAGCTGATGTCCATGTCATATGTTCGAATTTTTCTCCTAAATGCGGTCCAAAGGTTTCCCAAATTCCTGCATCTGGGAAGATAAGTCCGCTTGAATCACGATTTTTCAAAATCCATTCGGCCGATTGGCTTATAATTGGCCACAGATCATGTATAATTGTATGGTCTTTTACTAACGACCAAACCTGCCATATTCCGTATAATATGAGTCCAGTAGTATCGTTTTCAAAAGCGTGTTCGTTCGGTAAACGTGTTACAACATTATATGCAAAATAATAGTTTCCATCAGGACGCTCTATTAAATAACTAAGTGTCGCGTATAACGACCTTACTGCGTCTTCTAGATGTTCCGCTAGCGCTAAAGTAGATGCAATCCACAAGCTATCACGAATCCATACATTACCTTGATAAGGTTTAAATCCAATGATAATAGGAGTTCCATCTTTCTGCAGGCTCATTTTTGTTAAAGTGTTACTAACTCTCCAAAAATATTCCAGATCAGGTGAAAGTGTATCAATCTCTACTGTTTTATTGTGCCATGTTTGCCATCCTTTTAATGTTTGTTCTTGACTTTGATTAATTTGAACCAATGTATTCTCTAATTCATGAAGGGCCTCCTCTTTAGAAGCACCTGATGCAAATACCTGAAAGACAGGTTTGCTGTATGATAGACTTGGGACCTTTTGAGCGGAAATTGTAAAGACTAGGGGAACAGGGACTAAACTGTGTTCAAAGATAGTTACCTGACCTCCAGTTACTGCTTTAGAAATATCGCCTGCTATTCCTTCAGCAGAGGGGGAAACAGTGGTTGCAAGCCATTGGTTTTCAGAGATTCGAGAAATAAAGGTGTTATCAATTCTTTGAACAATGTTTTTTAAATGTACGATAGGGAAGATCGATGCTTCAGAAGGGTTGCTGCGGAGAGTTTTAACTTCGATAGAGCGGATGAAAGAGTTTCTCTTAGGAGGAGCCCATGTTTTTGTCCTGACTACGGTATTCCCTTTATGAGAAACGACTTCATATATTCCATAACCATGAATGTATCTCGTACTATTTATTGAAATAATTTCCCCGATTTGTCCCAACTTTTCTTTAATGATTCCATATGGATCATACCAAATTTTCTCATTCTGATCTTTAGCTAGTATATAAGAACCAGGATAATCAAAAAGTGAACTTGACATGTCAAAGTTTCCGAAAAAAATTTGACTTATTTTATCAACTGGACGACATCCAACATCATACTGCTGAAGCCAAGCTAATACATTACCATTTGAAATAGGAACATGATTATCTTGATTTTTACCAATAAAATAATGCATTCAATTTACTCCTTTATGATGAAATTCTGGTTATCAATAATAATATTAAAGATTTGGGATTTTTATGTTAGATTCATAGGGGAAAGAATTAGAAGAAGTCTACCCATTTTAAAAAAGAAAATTAAAGCCATCAAAAGTAGCGGTATATTTCCAAATGTAAGAATAATTTCTCAATCCCCATAAAACCCGTAATGATAAGAGTGATCGATCATATGTTTAGGGCCACTGTACTAAATAGAACAGTGCCCCTTTCGTAATTGCTGTATGAAGGCATGGTAAAAGTTACTTAGTTTAAACGACGATGTAGTAGTTTCTAGCTATTAATATGCTTCAACTCTTGTCTTATTGGCTGAAGAACACCAGACCATGAGTAAGTGACCGTTACCTTAATGGTACCAAATGAACTATTTCCAGAGAAGTCACTGTGACAATAATTGAAATTTTGCAATTAAAAAAAGAAAAAGTGGGAATATAAATCCAAAAAATATTGAAATTATTAGCCAGCTGGTTTTTATAAACTCTGTAAAAAAAACGACATTGGGAAAAAACTCCATTGATAAAGTAATGACGATAATTCCTAAGGCTACTGAAAGCAGACGAGTGTTTTTTATCCCAAATGTTTGTGCGAATAAAGTAATAGAGACATAAAAGCAAATGGATAATTTAAAAAAGATAGTGATGATCCAAATGCTAGAAATAAATGCTTCTGGACGCTGGATGAAATTAAAGATACTAATTTGTTGTGCAAGTATGAAGCCAGGATAATGTACAGATGAGGTTGCTTCTGCACCTATAGTAGAGATTGTAAGAAATGTGCTTAGAATTAATAGGAACCCTCCAATTGTAAATCCTAAAAGAAACGGATTCTTCTTTCTTGGTTCTTTTATGACATGAGGATATATAATTAACAAAAGTACAAGTTCCAAAAAAGCCGTACCGATTAACGTTAGCGACCCATCAAAAACGGAGATTACTCCTTGTTCGAGAATGGGTTGTATTTTTTCAAATTTAATCTCTTTCATAATAAAAAAGACAAAGAACAATATAAATGCATAAAGCCAAGGCATGAAAATTTCACAAGTTCGAGCAATATTCTCAAGGCCATAGCAAACACCGAAAATGACAACACCTAAAAAAAGAACATGAATAGCTAAAATAGGGGTTTCCGGAAGCGCGGTAATGACCATAAAATTTCCCAAGGTACGCACTAGTATAATGGAGGCTACCAAAGAATAAGCAAAATACAGTAATGAAACGACTTTTCCTATTGCCTTGCCAACAGTAAAGTAACAAAATTCTATAAAGGATGCATTACGGAATAAGTTAGCTATTAAAAGGTATAACCAGACAAGTATCATTCCTCCTCCAAATCCGACAATGGAGGAAATCCAAGCATCTTGCTCTGATTTTTGAGCAAGAAATACGGGTGTGATTAAAATGGAATTTCCAAGGCAAAACATGATGACTAGCTTTCTAAATTGACTTGCTGCTATCTTCTCCTTAAGCAAGTAATTCATCCTTTCATTTGAATACCGAAAAAAACTTCTTATTTTTTCATTCTTTCAAGGAATGATTTATTTGTTCGGAATTCATGAATAATTGAAGCTTTTACCTCAACATTTACGGCTAAGTTTTCGTAGATATCTTCCCATTGATTTTTATGCTCATTCCAGTATGTTGGATTTGAACGGTGAACAATATTGCCAAAACCAAAAATATCTGCTCGATATGACTTTTGTGCTTTGTGTAAAGCGGCCTCAATTTCTTCTTTAATTTGTTTCTCGGTTTCTCTTTCTAAATATTGAATAGGTTCACGTGCTGAAAAATCCATCTCACAACCAACAAAAGTCAAGGCGCCCTCAACTTCAATATGCATATTAATAGAAGGGTTTCCATTTAGGAGCTTAAATTTGGTATCCTCGCTAGTTTCAAATACTTCTACATTTACATACTCTTCATTATTAAGACACGGAATGCTAATCGCAGTACTTTTAATATTTCCCTGAGTATAGTTATAACCTTTGCTTTCACTTTCATTTAACCAACCAACAAGTTTATCTTCCTTAAACACACCGAAACCGACGTATTCAAACTGAGCATATGGACTAATCCTCACCCGATTTTCTTGGTTTTCTCCCTTTGTTTGATCTCCTGCGATTTCAATTCCTGTTAGAACCACTTCTTTTCCTCCACTAAGCAATTCATCGGTAAGTGTTCTCATCGTGACAGCGCCTGTTTCCCCCCAAACTTGGGATGAAACATCCAAAGAAATGTTTAGTTTACTTGCTGGAATTTGTTCTAGTGGAGAGTAGACTTCCAAAATCTTTGCTGCTTTTTCCCCTTTCGCAATAACAAAATAGAAGTCTTTACCATAATCATGATCTCGTAAAAAATGATCAAGAAGTTCTTGTATTCCTTCTTTGGCATATTCTTCGCCAAGAATAATAATTTGTAATTGTCCAATAAATAGCTTTCTGGTACTTTTTGTTGTCATTTTTCGCATCGCTTCCTGTACACCATATCCTGACTCTTGATAAATAGTAACAGGAGAATCAGGTAAGGGTGAATCTCCTGCTAATGCATTTGGATTAAGAACTTGATTTGTAATGAGATGCTGCTTGCCTTCCTTATCAATGCCCATAGCTAATGTAAAGGCTAAATCGTTCAATTCTTTGTAATTCCAACATCCAGAAAGGATAACGAACGTTGAAAGAATAACTAATAAAATTTTTCTATTATCCACTTGCCATCGCCTCTTGTTATTTACGTGATGTTAAACCTTATTTCTTTGTATGGTTAAAAAATGAGCTATATTTTATTAGAGGATTTCTTCATTTTTGACCATGGAACGCGCAAGATCGTATCTTTAAAAATTTTTTTCTTAACACCTGCGAATGGTTTCATAAACGGTTCACCAAACGAACGCAAACTACATAAATGTTGAACCATCAATAACAACCCCATAATAATACCAAAAAGACCAAAAGTTGCCGCCAATATCATCATTCCAAAACGTAAGATACGAAAAGCATTAGCCATATTATATGAAGGAATCGCAAAACTCGTTATGGCTGTAATTGCAACTACGATGACCATTGCCGGTGAAACTATTCCTGCTTCTACAGCAGCTTGACCAATAACTAAAGCACCTACAATTGAAATCGCTTGACCAACCGCTCTTGGCATCCGAACACCAGCCTCGCGTAGTAATTCGAAAGTCCCCTCCATTAGGAAAGCTTCAATAATTAATGGAAAAGGAACGCCTTCACGCTGCTGAGCTAAAGCAATTAAGAGTGGACGTGGTAAAATTTCATAATGATAAGTCGTAATAGCTATGAACATGGAAGGTGCTAATAATGCTGTAAATATTGAAATGAACCTTAGGATTCGAATTAACGTCGAAATATCAGAACGCTGATAATAATCTTCGGATGCTTGAAGAAACTGCGGGAAAATGGCAGGTACAATGAGAACAAAAGGAGTACCATCAACTAATATAGCAATCCGTCCTTTTAAAAGAGCAGCTGCCGTTACATCTGGTCTTTCCGTATTATAAATGGTAGGAAAGGGAGTATAAGTATGGTCTTGAATTAATTCTTCAATGTAGCCACTTTCTAAAATTCCATCAATATCTATGCGATTCAGGCGAATTCGTACTTCTTGTAAAACGGTTTCTTCTACTATTCCATGAAGATACATGATAGCAACGGTTGTTTTTGTCACTGTTCCAATTAGTAATTGCTCTAACCAAAGATTCGAATCCTTAATTTTACGGCGAATTAAAGCAGTGTTGAGGCGAATATTTTCAGAAAAACCTTCTCTAGGTCCTCTTATCACTGTTTCTGAAGAAGGCTCTTGAACACCTCGTTCTTCCCAACCTTTTAATCCAACAAGGAACCCTGCCTGAAACCCATTCAATAAAATCGCTGGATCTCCGGATAAAATGCCTATCAACAACGTATCCATATCACTAATTTCTTTTATTTCACCTATCGGAAGGATTAATTCTTTTAATTTTATTAAAGGGTCTATTAAAGGGTCTTCGAAAAATTGATGATCTAAATTATCATAAAGACGTATCGATTCAAGAACAAATTCATTTATGGATGTGTTATTTGAAAGACCATCAATAAAAATCACACATGCTTGAAGAAATTTCGTATTATCAATGTAGGTTTTTCTTATAATTAAATCAGAACTATTTCCAAGTGAATTTTTCACATAATCGATATTTTCTTGCAAAGTTGAATAGAGTAGGAGGGTTTTTTTATCAGAATAATCTGTCAAATCCGCTTGTATTGAATCCTTTTTATTACCTGCCTGTTTTATTCTTTTTAAACGGCGCATCACTTCCACCCCCATTTATTAGATTTACCTTGATGGGGTTAATTATGTAAATAAAACAATATAAATCCATTATTTGAAAGAAAGGGTAACCTTGACTTTTTTTAAAACTCCTGAAGCCTCTTTGAAAGTTGTATACCCCTAAAAAGTATATGTAAATTTATAGAAAAAACGGCAGCGTTGCTGCCGTTTCAGACTATTGATACTCCCTTCAGATATTACGGAAAGGATTTCTATTTTATATTGCTTCTTTCTCAGCTTGCTTGTGCCACAAGCGTTTTATATACTATGCCAGATTCTCTTCCTATCTTTTGAGCAACTGAAACACCGTCAATTTTTCTATCTTGGACTATAAGACATTAAATATTTAAGTTTTTTTCTACTATCTTTTGCGTTTTTATGCTATCTTTCAGGAAAAGTAAAAAATACAATATCAATGTAACCGAAGTGAATAATGATACTAATCTAACTATTTGAATATATACCCATTCGATTATACCTGTATCTAGAAGAAATAAGAAAATATAGGCGCAGGCGTGAAGCGATGCAAAAATAACACTTAATAAACAAATGACTTTATACGTTTTTTTCTGCTCTTTCTTAAAAAGAATCAACATAAATGCAGCAATAGCTATGGCACCAAGCAGATGAAATAGGTCTGAGAAAAGGAAAATTCCCGTAATAAGAGCATCGCCCCCAACTTCAAAAGCAATTAGAGAATAATTAAATGCATCTAATATTTTACCTAACACTCTTAACGCAAAGCCTATCAGAATCATAAATATAATCTTCTTTAATCCAAAATGAATCCCTTGATTATAAAGAAATCGAATAAACATAAAGAGAAATAAAGCTCCGAGAACATTCAATATATCTGAAACGATAAAAACAGGGTATGACTCTATTGGTTCTGCCCAAGAATCATTTACAATATAAAATAACATCAATACAAACCATAAAAGCCCTCCAATTAATCCGAGCCTGGCATAATTCTCTAAGGATTTGTCTTTAAAACTGGTTAAAATTGAAATGTTGTTTGCAAAACTGATTTTGCCAGGATCCATTGAATCATTACTTTTCCCCATCATTATTCCCCCCTTATTGAAAGACGGAGCTTCTATTAAATCCCTGAATCCTGCTGTATGTCCTATGGCCTATGTAATATGTTTGACAGCCCTGTCTTTAGTCTAATTATATGCGAAATTATAACAAGTAATAATATTTATAGAAAAAATTCAGCGGTAGGTACAATCAAGTAAAGCAAATTTTTAAAGGGAAGTAGCTATAAGTTAACGGCTTGTAGCTAGCTTCCCTTTTATTATGGAAAAATTATAAAATCAATCTTTGAAAAATCTTTACCAATTCTAAGAGAAGTTTTACCTTTCCTAAGACTCTCTTTAATCTTTGAACACTATAATTTAGTTAGGGAAAGGGTTGAGGAACAGTAAAAGAGTCTTATTACGATTAAAGGAGAGATTAACAATGAAAATAATTGTCATTCATACTATCGGTGATACAGAAGGATTTGACCGTGCAGAAGAAAAAGCATTTCAAGAATTACAAAATGGAAGCCTTCAATTACCAGAGGGAGTTTCGCTTATTTCTCGTGCATTTAATCATCCTCGTACAAAACAAGTTTGTACATGGGAAGCTCCATCGATTGAAATAGTTGAAGAAATTGTTGAAGCTTTAGTTGGGCCATATAGTAAAAATGAATATTATGAAGTTGAGGTTGTGAATAGTTAATATATATCGTGGGAATGTCCATGATTATATTGATGGAGGAAATGTGTGGTTGCTTTAGGCTCTTACAGTGGAATTTTTAAGGCTACAGGAAAATGCATGAGAGCGGCCTTTGCTCATGTCTGGACGCAGGATGGAAAGATCACGACTTGTTCAGTATGTTGATAGTGCGATCGTAAGAGAAGTCCTTTGAGTTAAGAAAAGCGGAAGGTGTCTGTTTATCGGCGACAAGCGCTGGAGGACCAGCAATTAGTGTCTTGACTTTTAGACACGTTTGATGGACCGAAGCGACCTCGAGCCGATGACACCTGCAGCTAGACAAG
>NZ_JAFLJM010000021.1 GCF_017745675.1 Alkalihalobacillus sp. BA299 | reverse complement strand
AGCGCCCAGCGTCTAGTGGACTTCGCTCTCCTCCTTACGATAAGTCAACATCGCCTCGCTAGCACTCGCCGTGTTTCCTTTATCTCATACGGAGGTCTCCAGTCCATACGTCGCTAAACGGGCGCTTGCGCTTTTCTTGTCTAGCTGCAGCGCCCAGCGACTAGTGAGACTTCCCTCACCGCCGTACGATAAGTCAACATCAATTCACTAACGTTCATTGTGTTTCCTTTATCTCCTGCGGCTTAGTCCAGTCCATACGTCGCTAAACGGGCGCTTTCGCTTTTCTTATAAGAATTATTCTATTAGTCTATCTCATTCCTCCTATTTCCAAATAATCATGGTAAAATAGTAAATATGTTTTGGAGAAAAATCATTAGAGGTAGAAACTTTTTCTATAGTGGTTCGTATATAGACTAACCGCAATTAAAGCGGAGGTAATAAAAATGGATAGAATTGTGCAACAGCTAATAATAGAGGTAAAAAAAGGGGATCAGCAGGCGTTTGGTGAGCTAGTAGAATTGTTTAAAGATAAAGTATATCAACTGTCATATCGCATGGTGGGTAATGTACATGAAGCGCAAGATATTGCTCAAGAGGCTTTTTTACGTGCATACACAAACATTGATAGCTATGATTCATCTCGTAAATTTTCTACTTGGCTCTTTCGAATAACAACAAATCTTTCCATTGATCGGTTACGAAAGAAAAAGCCCGATTGCTTTTTAAGTGATCCGATTTCTAATAGTGAGGGATTGACTGTTCAATCACAAATTGCTGCAGATCAAGATCTACCAGAAGATCAAGTAGTAACGATAGAAATGCAAGAGTGGATTCAGGATGAAATTAATCAACTTCCTCCGAAGTATCGTTCGGCGATCATACTTAAATACATCGAAGATCTTTCTCTTAAAGAAATTAGTGAAATTCTTAATTTGCCTATTTCAACGGTCAAAACAAGAATACATAGAGGGAGAGAGGCCTTAAGAAAGAGAATGCGTAATAAGTGAAAGGAGGATTTTATATGGCATGTGAACCTAAATATGTTTCTTTGTTACATAAATATCTAGACGGTGAAGCGCCTGACAAAGAACGTAAAGAACTCTACGAACATTTAAAGCAATGTGAAGATTGTAATAGACATTATAAGGAGTTAAAGCGTTCAATCGCTTTTGTCCAAAGTTCATCTCATATATCTGCGCCTAAAGATTTTACAATGAATGTGTTAAATCAATTACCGACGAGTCGGAAAACCTCTACGCATATTTGGAAAAAGTGGGTCAGACGTCATCCTTTCTTAGTTGCAGCTGCATTATTTTTAGTTTTTATGTCATCTAGTATTCTTTCCATCTGGAACTATCAAGAAGGACAATTGATGGTTACAGGCGCTGGAAATTTACAAATTGATAATGAAACAGGAACCGTTGTAGTTCCTGAAGGTGAGGTTATTGAAGGCGATTTAACGATACGCAATGGTAAGCTTGAAATAGCAGGTGAAGTAAAAGGAAGTGTTTTGCTAATTAATAGTGAACAATATTTAGCTTCTGCTGGTTCAGTAAGTGGTGAAGTCAAAGAAATAAATCAGGTGTTGGAATGGACTTGGTACCATATTAAGAAGTTTTTATTAGAAGTGGTTAGTGTGTTTGAACGTGATACAGGAAAATAAAAATTTTGTATTTGACGTATAGTTTTAATTCAAAAGTAAAAATATTGAAGTATTTCTTTGTGGTATAATGAAAAAGCTATTTATTATAGTTTTGTTTTACTAAGGTTTGGAGGATGCAAGTATGTTTCCTGGCGATGAAATTCAATTTCTTACGCATTTAGGGCGTATAGTTGATATATTATTAGTCACCTATGTCATATATAAGCTGATTATGGTCATTCGTGGAACAAGGGCCGTTCAATTATTAAAAGGGATTACAGTGATATTAGCCGTTTGGTTCCTAAGTAATATTCTCGGTTTACGAACTCTTCATTGGCTTATGACGCAAACCGTGACTTACGGTTTATTAGCGATTATTATTATTTTTCAGCCTGAGCTTAGAAGGGCTTTAGAGCAGCTAGGGAGAGGGCGATTTTTTTCGAGAACGAATGCACCACAAGAAGATGTTGCAACCAAATCGATAGAAGCTATTTTGAAGGCATCAAGCTATATGGCTAAACGAAGAATTGGTGCTCTTATTTCAGTTGAAAGAGAAACGGGTATGAATGACTATGTTGAAACAGGAATAGGAATGAATGCTAAATTAACATCAGAGCTATTGATCAATGTATTTATACCCAATACGCCATTACACGATGGAGCTGTAATCGTTAAGGAAAATACAATATTAGCTGCAGGTTGTTATTTACCCTTATCAGAAAATCCGTTTATTTCAAAAGAGTTAGGTACACGTCATCGTGCAGCACTTGGAATTAGTGAGGTTTCGGATAGTATCACGATTGTTGTATCTGAAGAAACGGGTAATGTTTCACTTACTAAGAACGGTGAGCTCCATCGGGATTTAAATGAAGAACAATTAAGGCACCTTTTAGAAAAAGAACTAATTATGGAAACGAAACCAACTACAACCTCTCGTTGGCAATGGGGGGGAAAGAAAAATGGATAAGTTTTTTAATAGTCCATGGTTTGTGAAAATTGTATCGTTTTTCATTGCTTTAATGTTATTTATGATGGTGAATTATGACAATTTATCTAATCAGCCAGCAGGGGTTTTACCTCCTGTTAGTCCTGGTACATATACATTGGAGGATGTTGAGGTCACGGCTCATTATGATGAAGAAAGATTTGCGGTAACCGAAATGACTGAAAGTGTTCAAGTCAATTTAAAGGGGCCACAGAGCTCTATTACACTCTTTCAAGTGACACGACCGTCGTATGAAGTTTTCGTTGATTTACAGGATCGTGAAGCAGGAGTACATCACGTTAGTGTTGAGCATCGAGGATTTCCGAATGATGTTTCCGTTTCAATTGTTCCTCAGTTTGTTCGTGTCGTCTTACAGGAAAAGAAAACGATCTCCCTGCCAGTAGAAGTTGATTTAGTAAATCGATCAGAAATAGCAGAAGGATATTCAATTGGACTTCCGATTGTTACACCAGTTAATGTTGAGATCACAGCTGCAGAGGAGTTAATTAATCAAGTTGCCATTGCAAAGGTTTTTGTTGATGTAAAAGGTGCAGATAAAACTATTGAAAAAAGTGTGCCAGTAAAGATCTATGATCATTTCGGGAATGAGTTACACCTTGATATGGAAACAGCGGTAGTTGATGTTCGAGTACCGATTACAAGTCCGTATAAAGAAGTGCCGGTAAAAGTAACAAAACAAGGTGAGTTACCTGAAGGGTTAAGTATAAATTCTATGACAGTAGACCCGAAGGTAGTTACGATCTTCGGGCCACAGAATATAATAAACAGTCTTTCGTTAATTGAAGGGATTAATTTGGATTTAAGTACAATTACACAAAGTCAAACCGTGCAAATACCAGTACCAAAGCCACGTGGAGTCGAAAAGGTAGACCCTGAAGTGATCAATGTAACGATTGAACTAAGTGTAGCAGAATCATTGGAGATTGAGGACATACCATTAGAGATTACAGGATTATCTGAAGGTTTTTCGGCTGAAATTAGAACTCCTGAGGGTCGATTAACCGATGTGATAGTCAAAGGGTCACGATTACTTTTAGATAAAGTAAGCAGAGAAGATATACAGGCATATGTTGATGTTAATCAGCTATCTTCAGGAGAACATGAGGTGGACATACAAGTAGTAGGTCCACAAAACTTGTTGTTTTTTACTGAAACTGAAAAAGCGTTAATAGTTGTAGAAGAACTTGACAAAGAAGATCAATAAGGGATTTATTGAAGGAGAGATTATTCATGGGTAAATATTTTGGAACTGATGGAGTTCGAGGGGTGGCGAATACCGAATTAACACCAGAATTGGCGTTTAAATTGGGTCGCATTGGTGGATATGTCTTAACAAAGAATACAGAAAAGCCAAAAGTGTTAATTGGACGTGATACACGAATATCTGGTGAAATGCTTGAAGGTGCACTTGTTGCAGGGCTACTTTCAATCGGAGCAGAAGTTATGCGTTTAGGTGTGATTTCAACACCAGGAGTTGCTTTTCTCACCAAAGCATTAAGTGCTCAAGCTGGAATCATGATCTCAGCTTCTCATAATCCTGTTGCTGATAATGGCATTAAATTTTTTGGGCCAGATGGTTTTAAATTACTGGATGATCAAGAAAAAGAAATTGAGCGATTATTAGAGGAAGAAGATACGTTGCCACGACCTGTAGGGGCTGAGTTAGGGCAAGTGAACGATTATTTTGAAGGTGGCCAGAAGTATTTGCAATTTTTAAAGCAAACCGTACAAGAAGATTTCTCAGGATTGAGTATTGCGCTAGATTGTGCTCATGGTGCAGCTTCTTCACTTGCTCCACATTTGTTTGCTGATTTAGAGGCTGATATTTTCACGATGGGTACGTCTCCTAATGGTGTTAATATCAATGATGGAGTGGGTTCGACTCATCCAGAAGCACTTGCGTCGTTTGTTGTTGAAAAAGGGGCACATCTCGGCCTTGCCTTTGATGGTGATGCGGATCGATTAATTGCTATTGATGAAAAAGGGAAAATTGTCGATGGTGACCAAATTATGTTTATTTGCGCAAAATATATGCAAGAGCAAGGTTGGTTAAAACATAATACCGTCGTATCAACAGTGATGAGCAATTTAGGGTTTTATAAAGGAATCGAAGAAATTGGCGTTGAGGCTAAACAAACGAGTGTCGGTGACCGCTATGTAATGGAAGAAATGAGAAAAGGCGGGTATAACCTTGGAGGAGAACAATCAGGTCATATTATTTTCCTCGATCATATTACAACTGGGGATGGAATGTTATCAGCCCTTCAATTAGTAAATATAATGAAAGCGACAGGTAAGCCATTATCACAACTTGCAGGTGAGATGAAAAAGTACCCACAAGTACTTGTTAATATTCGTGTGACAGATAAAGTAGCTGTTCAAGTCAATGAAAATGTCTCACAAGTTATTGAGAAAGTGGAGAAAGAAATGGCAGGTAATGGTCGAGTACTCGTACGTCCATCTGGTACAGAGCCATTAGTCCGTGTGATGGTGGAAGCACAAACAGAAGAACTTTGTGAACAATATGTGAATGAAATTTCGGATGTCGTACGAGAAGAACTAGGACTATGAGTATAAGCAAAAGCGGCACGAGACGTGTCGCTTTTGCATATTTTTAATATTATATGACCTGAAAAAGAAGCTGATTTTATTTAGATTGGTCAGTGTAATTTTTTAACATTTTTATATTTCATTTAGGAAATAGATTGACCATTTTCAGTGTCATATTGTATGATTAGTTTTGACTTTGAAAAAAGAATGGAGGTCAGACAACTATATTTTACAATAAAGCGCCTGAACTATTCATAGAGTAGATGAATAGTTGACGAGGAAGGGGTTTATCGAAGATCGGCGGATGCCCCTCGGTTGCACATCACAACCGAAAGTTTTTGTAAAAAACAGAGAGGTGACTTTCTGTACAAAATCAAAAACATTGATGCCATAAAGAGTTAAGAAGAGTGGGGCAAGTTAATGCCCTGGGGATAAGTAAATTTACATGGGTGTTACTTGCCTCCCAATTATAGGAGGAAAATAACCATGTGTGGAATAGTTGGATATATTGGAACAGAAGATGCAAAAGAGATTTTATTAAAAGGCTTAGAAAAGTTGGAGTATCGTGGATATGACTCTGCTGGTATTGCAATCGTGAATGAAGAAGGTGTGCACCTTTTTAAAGAAAAGGGACGGATTGCCACACTTCGAGCAATTGTAGATGAAGATGTAGCAGGAACGGTTGGAATCGGTCATACTCGCTGGGCGACACACGGGGAACCGAGTAAAGTAAACGCTCATCCTCATCAAAGTACTTCACATCGCTTTACGATTGTGCATAATGGAGTAATTGAAAATTACGAACAACTTAAACGGGACTATTTACAAGGTGTAACGTTCGAGAGTGAAACGGATACGGAAGTGATCGTTCAGCTTGTTGAGAAAGCTCTTAATGAAGGTCAATCGGTGGAAAAAGCATTTCGTCAAACATTATCACTATTAAAGGGATCTTATGCCGCAGCGTTAATAGATGAGATGGACCCGGAAAAAATTTATGTTGGAAAAAATAAGAGTCCGCTCTTAGTTGGTATTGGTGACGATGTTAATGTAGTTGCAAGTGATGCAATGGCGATGTTACAAGTAACGGACACGTTTGTTGAATTATTGGATCAAGAGATTGTTATTGTGACTCGTGACAACATTGAAATTAAAAACTTAGCAGGAGTAACGATTGCTCGGGAACCGTTTAAGGCTGAGTTAGATGCAAGTGACATTGAAAAAGGCACATATCCTCATTTCATGTTAAAAGAAATCGATGAGCAACCTTTCGTTATCCGTAACATTATTTCGAAGTACAAAGATAGTGACGATAAGATTCAATTAGATGACAATATTCGTGAAGCTATGAAATCAGCTGATCGTATTTATATTATTGCTGCAGGAACAAGTTATCATGCAGGACTGGTAGGTAAACAACTAATTGAACGACTGGCTCACATACCGGTAGAAGTTCATATTGCAAGTGAATTTTTATATAACATGCCATTATTATCAGAGAACCCACTCTTTATTTTTATTTCACAAAGTGGTGAAACCGCAGATAGTCGAGGCGTTTTAGTGAATGTAAGAAAGCTCGGTTATCCTGCTTTAACGATTACAAATGTACCAGGTTCTACTTTATCTCGTGAAGCAAACTATACGCTTCATACGTATGCAGGACCAGAAATTGCGGTGGCTTCAACTAAGGCTTATACAGCTCAAATGGCTGTTCTAGCTATTTTAGCTGTAGACACAGCGAATGCTCAAGGTTATGATATTGATTTTGACCCGATTTACGAATTAAGCCTTGTTGCTACTTCGATTGAAGCTTTATGTGACCAGAAAGAAACCATTGAGAAATTAGCGCGTGATTTCTTATCAACGACACGTAACTGCTTCTTTATTGGACGTGGTCTTGATTATTTTGTTGGATTAGAAGGAGCACTAAAATTAAAAGAAATTTCTTATATTCAAGCTGAAGGCTTTGCAGGAGGAGAGTTAAAGCACGGAACGATTGCTTTAATTGAAGATGGAACACCTGTTGTTGCCTTAGCAACACAGGATCATGTGAACCTAAGCATTCGCGGCAATGTAAAAGAAGTAGCAGCACGTGGAGCGAACCCATGCATAATTAGTATGGAAGGTTTAGAGGACGTAAATGATGCATTTGTTATTCCAAAAGTCCACGAATACTTGACTCCATTAGTAAGTGTCATTACGTTACAATTGCTCTCATACTATGCGGCCCTACATCGTGGCTGCGACGTAGATAAGCCACGTAATCTAGCAAAATCAGTTACAGTTGAGTAAGAGATTAATTCTCCTTTTACTTGTTGTATTTTTAAAATAAAGTTGGAAACATTAAAATAAAATTTGAAACATTAAAACAAAGTTGGAAACTGTTGATAAGTGATTATGACTTATAATTAATTTTGTCTCAACTATTGGTCCACTTAAGAATAAGTTAATAAGTCATTAAAATTTTACCTTGATACAGAGATAAGCTTTCTGTATTAAGGTTTTTTATTTTTTAAAATATTGTAAATTTCCAACTTGTAATTATTATACATGTGATTTAAGCAAACTTAATTACGATTTAATGCCTTATATTATTAGATAAATAAACTTTTTTTATTTTACTAACTTATTTAAAAATTAGTATTGATCTTTTATCTATTTTATAAATATTTTAATTTTTGGATAAGTTAACCTTCACTTAAAAGCTCTATTATGAAAAAGTGTAAGGTTAAATATGTTAAATTAACGGGGGATAAGCTTTAATGCTAGAAAATAAAAAACTTTCTATTGCTAATTTTAATTGTACTTTTGGAAAAGATAATGAACCTATGCTTGAACACTTTGAGGATATTATTTTGCCTGCATTTCAACAGGATATTATTAGGGAAAATAAGGGATCTACTTATTTTTTTGAGAATATAAAGATCCTAATGACAAAGGGGGAATTTGTGTTAGCCGGATTATTGATAAAGAGGACAAAATTAGAGGTGAAATCAATTTATAGAGAAGGTGAAGGGCTAACAAGAACTCATGAAATTTATCCATCTGACCCATATTCATACTTCTTAATTAACTTAAAAAACCATAGAATGGTATTAGTGAAAAACCAAAAGGGTAGTCCAACTTTGGCTAATTTTTCATCTACATCAAAGCATTTACTTCAATCTTATATTCGGTTATATAACGAAAAAGTTAATGATAAAGAAGAGAAATTGCCTTCAGTACACTTAAATATTGTAGCTATACCATTTGAGGGCGTTATTAAAGAGGAATTGAAGAAAGTTGCAAAAATTCAAAATGTAACTCTTAGATTTTACCCTTTAAATGGAGATATATCAAACAATGATACGTTCATTCATCTTACTGAAATATTGGATGATGTAGAAAGTGGTAGTGGTTCTGTTCAAATAAATACACCGGATAATAAGAATAAAGTTGCTGAAATATTAGATGATACTAAGGGTTTGGTTAAACCGTCAATAAGAGTAAAATATAAAGATGGATCAAGGAAAACTCTTAAAGATGACTCTTTTACTGAAGAAATGGATATATCTCTAGATGATGATGAATCATTTGATGAAAACATTGATAACATCGCTGGAAAGGTTATAAATAAACAAGAATTTAATGAAATTAGTGAAGGAAATAAAAGAATATATGATAAGTTTTTTGGAGCCATTGAAAAATTGTATTATAAATACCTAAGTAAATAGGTGATATAATGAGCACAGATAAAAGTGATAATTTTAGCAAAAATACTAGGAGTTTGCTAACAGACATAAACACATCCTCGTATAAATTATTTAAAAGGAGTCTAAGGTTAGTTCTACCTTCTCAGAAAAGAACAATATTTTTATTGATATTTGGAATTATAGCCTTTCTTTTTTTAAAGTTTTATTTTATGGAAAATATTAATGCAATAGAAAGTTATAGAGACTTCGTTAAAGAAGTAAATGAGATTGTTATACCTACATTTGCAGTAATAATTACAGGTTATGCGATATTTCAGGCTTTGGTCAACGGAGAGACATTGATTACACTTATTTCAATGGATTCAAAGGAAAGAAGTAGGTTTGCGGAATATAATTACTACTTTTTAGGTTTGAGTTTGTTATATTTAATATTGATTATCTTTAACTTATTAGCGCTATTAATTTTTAAAAATATGTCCAAGGAATGGCATCTACAATTTTTATCGAATAAATTAAATGAAGGTATAACATCATTTTTAATAGCAGTGTATGTTACTTTTGTAATACACTCTTTAATTGAACTAAAAAGTTTTATTTATAATCTCTTTCAATGTTTTAACATTAATGCAGCTCATACTGCTATTAATCATATAAAGGGACAGAAAAATAATAACTCTGAATAATTAGGAATTCTAATTTATTGTCCATTACATTCATCAAACTAAGGCCATTGAAGTTAACTTCAATGGCAATATTATTATTTCGCATAACGAATTAATACTTAAGTAAAGTATATGAGTATTTACTAAGAAAAAAGAAGGGGTTATCAATTTATTAAGAAAAGCATGTGAGGAAAAATATGTTATAAACAGTTTTTTGACTACCTTATTTACCAATGATTTAATATAGTTGAAGTTTAATTGATTACAGCCACAAGAATGTACCATCTCTGCCATGTTTTTTACCAGCACTTGCCACGAAATTTACCACTTGATGTCAACATGTTTACCAATAGAAGAACGTCAACGATTTTAAGTGAAAAAGCCTAATCCTCCTTATCTTTAGCGAGGAATTAGGCTTTGGTCTTCCTCGATCGCGCCAATTGTGGAATATCAATTTCTATTGAATAGTATCGTTGTACTGTGAAACAAAAGATTTTATTAGTTGATCTTCTTCAACATAAGCCCCCGTTTGTTCAATAACAGATTTCCTCACTATTCCAACTTATTTATGTGGCAAGAAGAAAAACTCCAAAAATAATTAACGATAAACCCATTAAAATTAAAATAACTTTCATTAACCAATATGGAATAAACTTGAGTATAAAAGATAGTAAAAATAGTACGATTGTTTCCACTATCCCAGCATTGTACACGGCAGTATTGTCTATATATTCTGCTTTTTTATGTTTCTCTTTAGTAAATTTAAACCCAAAAATTATTAGGAAAGCACCTAATATTAAAATGATTACTATTCCTACATACATCCATATCATTTTTCCACCTACCTCAAAATCCTATTTTTAATAGTTATTCTACTTCATCAAAAAATAAATTCTTGTTCAACTATGCCTTTGTTAAACAATCGCTTCCGATAGTTGAAGATGAAACTTATTTTGAACTTAATAATTCTCCACCCTTTGTTTCATAAAGTTTCAATGACTTACCCGTTTCGGTTCGCGGATAATATTCAACTTCACAATAGTAGCTGCCTTCCTCTGCCCCTTGATAATTTTCAGGAAACATAATGTTATGGTTTTCAAATTCCACAGAAGTATGTCCTCCCCTTGCACTTTCAAATACCCAAACTTCACAGTTCCCTTTATATTGTTCCGTTTTATTAGCCAACACGTTTGGCAAATCCAACAAAAAGTGAACGAATAGAGCCCCAGATAGAAGAATAAAAAAGACTAAGGCAAGAATATTCTTGATTTCTATCTTATATGAATCTCCACTTTTCTTTTTCAGTTTGTATAAATACCAAAGATAAGCTGACATCCCCACAAGCATTATGAATGACAAGATCAATAAAAAGAAATACTCCGTCAATGTTCCTCAATTCCTTTTTTAGAGTTTCTTTTTATACGTTTCCCGAACCAATGATGTTTCAATCGACGCCTTGCCAAATTAACCCATCAATAGGGTTTCAATCCTTGTTCAACTAACCTGCCTCGTTACTTTAAGTACAATATTTCACAAAGTCAATTACATTTTAACATAAATACCCAATTAAAAAATCATAGGTTATTCAAACCGCACTTTATTAGTTGCACAGTATTTAGTCAAATACGAAGAGACGATCACTTTGAATGTAATCGTCTCTTTGACACTTATTCAATTACCAGTATCGTTGTACTGTGTAGCAAATGATTTTGTTTTGTTAGTTGATCTTATTCAACATAAGCACCCATTTAAGAACAATAGAAACAGGAGCAACCCTAATATAGTTGCTCGGCTAATTCATTGCTTAATATTATTAAGATATTATTTACTGAATTGGGTAATGTATGGTAATTCATTATTGTCTTTTTCATATAGATTTTTCATGTCTGTAATTTCTTTCATAACTAATTGGGCAACTTTTGAGTAATTCATTAGAACCAACTCATCCACTTTCATTATCGGTCCAATCACAACTTTTATTGGATGTCGTAACCCTTTTTCTTTTTCTACTCCAACTAGTGCAATTGGTAAAATAGGCGATTCACTCTTATATGCAAAAAAACCTACTCCTCTTTTCGGCTTAGTTTTCTTACTATTTTTACACCTCGTACCTTCAGGAAAAATTCCTAATACTTTTTCTTCTTTTAGTACCGATAGCGAATGTCTGACAGCACGAATAACTATGCCCGTTTTCCGATTGACAGGAATGGCGTGAACCTTTTTAAAAAACCAATTGGTTATCGGAAATTTAAATAGCTCTTGTTTAGCTAAAAAGTGAACCTTTCTGTTTAACAAACACATTAAAATAATAGGATCATAATTGCTGACATGATTAGAAGCAATTATGAGCGAACCTTTCTTCGGAACGTTTTCTAATCCAATTACCTTAATATTAAATTTTACCCGTATATAAAGTTTTACAATCATCCTTAAAACCAGAAAAAGCATCGGCTATCTTCACCTTTATATTTATTTAACCTAAAACTTTTAATCAAAAAGTTAAAAGCCCCACAACCTTTTCGTATCTAATGGAATATAAATTTCATCTCCACTAATTTGACGATGAATGAGAGGATTTTTAAAAAGCTCTTCCATATTATATTTTTCTTGTTTACGTTTTACTTCGGTTGGTACAAAAACTGTATAATTCGTAACCATTATAACCTCCTTAAAAATGTTAATTTTTTTACTTGATATAATCCTAATTTTTTACAGTTATTATTCATTAATTTTAAAATTAATTGTGAATAAATATTCAAGCATTTACAAACAACATTAAAGTGCTTATTACATAAAAGGATCTTGTATAGCTGAGGTGAAGAATTTTGAGATTTCTTTATATACTATTTTTCACTTTTCTAATTAGTGCATTTATACTCCCTTCTTCTGGACATGCCATAGATGAAAGTATGCCATATATACATGTTGATTTATGGAAAAACGAACTTTATCTATTGAATGGACATAAGGTAGTAAAGTCGTTTTCTATTTCACCTGGAACGGATCATAAACAAACACCCATAGGACATTTTAAAGTCATTTATAAAGCTAAAAACTGGGGAGGTGGCTTTGGAACAAGGTGGTTAGGTCTAAATGTTCCTTGGGGCGATTTTGGAATACACGGAACAAATAAGCCTTGGTTAGTTGGTACAAAGGTTAGTAGTGGTTGCATACGAATGAAAAATTCGGATGTTGAAGAATTATATGAATTAGTACCAGTAGGAACACCCGTTCATATTAATGGACCCATCATGGGAAGCGGAGATGCAGAATATAAAAGATTAAGCAAAAATTCAAAAGGCGTTCTTGTCTATCTTGTTCAAATGAGATTAAAAGCTGCTGGATACTATGATGAGGATGTTAATGGAATATTTGATTCAAAAACAGAACGAGCAGTAAAAGAGTTTCAAAAAGATGAGGGAATACCAATTACAGGAGGGATTAGTAAAAGAGATTATATTCACTTAGGGTTATTAGAATAACTTCCCTTAACTATTTGGTTCGAATAAAAAAATGGATGAGATAACCTCGGATAATAACCCATAATTGAACGAAAATAGTTATAGTTAAATCGGTTTCTTTTGTTTTAACTTTTAACTAATTAAAAAAGGGGGCTTTATAGTGATAAATTGGTTAACGAATACTTTTCGTGTCGGCAGAAGAACTCAACAACTTGTAGATATCTTTGGCATGAGACGAAACAATAATCTTTTAAGGTGGGTTAGAACTTACACTTGACCGTAATCTAACCTAGAGCTAGAGGTGCTCATTGGGGCGATAAGTGGCTGTTACACTTTTTCTGATTGGTGGGGGCGTTCATGATTATAGAAGTCAATAAAATGATGAATCTCTCTTCTTGCTTCTCTTGGAGTTTCGTAGTCTTTTAAATAGATTTCTTCATACTTGATTGTTCGCCAGAATCGCTCAATCATGATGTTATCAAGTGCTCGACCTTTCCCATCCAAGCTTGATCGGTTGAGACCGAGTAATTCAGCCTGAGTGGTAATAGGCTACATGTAACTTTTGATTTTACAGAATGAGAAAACGTCCAAAAAGGAATATAAAACCCAGGGTTGAACTTTAAAGCATTAAAAAAACTATTTGAAGGTCTGGTGAAAGGATGTTAGAAGTTCAACATTCTATAAGTCAATTACAAAAACCAAAGGGAAAATCTCTCATTTATATTCGAGGGCAAAATTTTTTTTTCTGGGCAAGCTATTGCATTATTTTATCTTATCTTCCTTTGTATTTTCATGAGAGAGGATTAAATACAAAGAAAATAGGTTTTATATTGGCAGTTGGTCCATTTGTATCCATATTTGGACAACCTTTTTGGGGTATTGTCGCTGATCGTCTAAATTCTATTAGACGAACGATTCTATTGTTAGCGGTATGTAGTACGGCATTATGCATAGGGGTGTATATGGTAAATGGCTTCTATACAACCTTTATTTACTTAAAAATGTTAAATTTCTTTTGTTTTTAATATTCGTTCTCATTATCTCAATCCCACATCAATTAAATCTAAATTTACTAACGATTTATCTGCTACATTAGGTGCATCTAAGCAGATCATTGGACTCGCATGGATGACTGCAACGGCTTTGGAAGGACTTGTGTTTTTAACGTTTGGTAAAATATTAGATCGATATAAACCGTTACCATTATTGGTGGCTGCATCTTTTTTATATATGGTATATATTATTAAGGTAGGAAAGATGGGCTCTTAATATTATTGGTAAATATTGTTTATCAACTGGTGTTCTATGGGCGTTTGCAGCAGTATTCTTCTATGCTCTTACTTCAATCACAGGAAAGGGAATTCAAATGCTTAGTCCATTGTTAACAACTGTTATTCAAACAAGTCTAGGTGTTTTATTATTGATTCCATTAGTGGACTGGTCAAACTTTGTGAATCTTACCTTTGAAAATTGGTAATATATTTATTATAGGATTTATTCATACAGGATTTGTGTTTTACTTATTTTTCAGCAGTTTACGTGAATTAAAGGCTCAAATAATTACTATTTTAGTCTTTGTTGATCCGATTATCGTAATCTTACTGGATGTGACTATTTTGAACTACCGTCCTGATGCCTATCAGCTTCTTGGAACTTTTCTAGTGTTTGTGGGGATTAGTTATTCTCCAAAAAAAGTAAGAAGTTTAGAGAAGGCGTAAGTCTGTTTACTTAAACTAGTAATGCGCTTCAAGAAATAAAAATAATTTTCAATAAAAAGTATGAAAAATAATCAAACTTTTTTATAAAAATCATACGTGTGTTCTAAAAAAAGAAATCCATTTTGCTCAAACTTTATTTTAAATCTACAAGGTAACAAAAAATATGTATCCTAAACAAAAAAGTTGTATCTTAGACAAAAGAGATGTATCTTAATTAAATATAATTTACATTAAGGGTGAATAGCATTAATTTGTTATTTACCCTTTTTGCAAATATTAACTATGAATCGTTTTCATTATAAACTACCTGTTTTAATAAAGATCGTTATTTATAAAAAAGTCTGATCGTTTTTAATAAAGTTTAATCAAAAATCCTGTGTCAATATGCAGGATTTTTTTCTTGTTCAGTAATCAGGCGCTATTATTGAACGCTGTGCTGGACTTGATGTCCATCAAGAAACTGTTATAGCTTGTGTTATGTATGGTCCGTTAGAAAAAAAACCTAAACAAGAAATTCAAACTTTCGACGACGAAAAAGAGTTCAAAAATAACGAAAGGAACTAAGGGATTGAAGCCTGTACTTTGTCAAGCAGCGTGGGCTGCAAGTATGACAAAAGTAACTCGCCTTGCCTCTTTCTTTTATCGAGTTCAAAAGCGAAGAGGATAGAGAAAAGCAACCATGGCAACTGCTCCATCTTATCCTGCGAATTATTTATCATACGCTAAAAGAAAAGATTTTGTATGAGGAACTAGGAGATCAGTATTTACCTAAACAGCCTTATAAAAACTAAATTATTTAGTGGGAAAATAGAGACTCAAGGGTTTATAGTAACCCCTAAGCCAGCTGATAAAACAGCATAAAATTTAGTCTAGATTAAAAAAATTTTAAACAAAAATTTACATACGGGGGTCCTTTTTTGCTTTTTTGACGACATTTTCGTTATAAGGAATGCAGAGTAAAAGACAATTTCCAGGTTTTTAAGAACAAAACCCAATCTAAGTTGTGCTCAAACCGGTCAGGTAGATGTGGTGCCTGCCATCTAAAAGATTGGATGGCTGAGTGTAAGGCATTTGATAAGAGTATAATTCATTGTGTTCGTTAAGAAGGGGACGAGGGACCTGTCCCTTGTCTTACAAGAAAACAAAAGTTATTAAAAAAGTCTAACAAATTTAAAAGAAACCGTTTACAAGAAATATGTATTCGTGGTATTCTTTGTGTACGTTGTATACAAGTTAGTGGAGAGGTGAGAGCAATTAGTTTTCCAATCGATCGATTACCTTCCTCATCAAAGGGGGAAGAGATAGCTAGTCTTTTAAGATTTGAAATTATATCGGGTAAGTTAAAGCCTGGTGAGACCATCTCTGAAAATTCTGTAGCAAAGACATACGATTCTAGTAGATCGCCTGCAAGAGAAGCATTACGTATTCTGCAGAATGAGGGTCTTATTAGTTTAGAGAGAATGGGTGCTGTCATCATTGGTTTATCTGAAAAAGATATGGAAGAAATTAATGATGTTCGATTTTTTCTTGAAAGCTTTTGTATGAAAGAATGTGCGAAAAATGCCAATGACTCTTTATATGCTTTTTTGAAATATACATTGGAAAAAATGCATATTTCTGCTATTCAAAGTGATTTTATCGAGCTTTCTGTCCAGGATATTGCTTTTCACGAAGCAATTATTGAAGCAAGTAATCATAAACGATTTTTACACGTCTGGAAAGGGATAAAAAATCTAGTCATTACAGCACTCCTTATTGCAACAGAAAAAAGAATTGCAATGGAAAAAGATCAAATCGACTTTCTTGTTAAAGAACATCTAGACATTGTAGAAGCAATGAAAAATAATGATCATGAAAAAATCGAAGAAGCATTGAAAGTACACTTTGAGGATACAAGAAAAACAGTCATTGCTAGTATTTTCACTAATAAGTCAACAACAAATGTTTAGGAAGGAGGTTGGAAATGAAAGCAGGTCTATACCAAGGAGCTAAACAACTAGAAGTTGCTGAGGTTCCTTTACCATCTATTAAAAATAGGGAGGCATTAGTAAAGGTCTCTTATGCTGGAATTTGTGGTACCGACATGATGATTTATTCAGGGCTGCACCCTAGAGCAGCTGCTCCTTTAATCATGGGACATGAGTTTTCAGGGAGCATTACACAAATTGGTCCTGATGAGAAATTAAAAGTAGGTGATCGTGTAGCAATTAACCCATTAATTCATTGCGGGAAGTGTGTTACATGTCGATCGGGCCAACAACATATTTGTGATAATCTAAAATATTTGGGAATTGACACAAATGGTGGTTTTGCTAGTCTAGTAAGCGTCCCAATCGAAAATTTGTATCCGTTACCAGAGTCAACAAGTGACGAAGATGCCGCATTATTGGAGCCACTAGCCGTTGCGATTCACACGGTTCGACGTTCAAAGCTAAAGGTTGGCGATACAGTTGTCATTTTAGGTGCTGGTCCAATTGGACTTCTAATTGGAATTATCGCTCAAAAAGCCGGAGCAGCGAAAGTTATCATCTCAGATGTGAGTGAATATCGCTTGAACTTAGCGGAGAAATACGGGTTTCATGCAGTCAATGCTTTGAAAAATGACATCGTAGAAGTGGCGAAAGAATCTACCTTTGGTGTAGGGGCAGATGTAGTCTTTGAAGTAGCTGGAAATCAAATGACAGCTAACCAGATGATCGATGCAATTAGATCTCAAGGTGAAATTGTAGTTGTAAGCGTTTATAAAAAACCTCCAGAGATCAACTTAGCCAAAATGCATTTTAGAGAGATCTCGATGAATACTACGCGTTGTTTTACAACGGAAGATTTCCAAAAAGCGATCACGATGATGGGTGCCGGTGAGGTTGATGTTTCTGCTTTAATCTCACATAAACTCTCATTAGATGAATTTGAAAAAGGGTTTCAACTTATGGAGGATCTAACTTCAGACTCTATGAAAATATTATTTTATTCTTAAGAGGAGGACGAAATTTTGAGTTTATCATTTAATTTGAAAGATCAAGTAGCAGTGGTTACAGGTGGAACAAGAGGGATTGGGAAATCAATTGCGATTGGGCTTGCTGAGCAAGGAGCAAATATTGCACTTTTACAACGTTCGGATAACGAAGAAACGAAGCAAGAGATTGAGAAATTAGGCGTTAAGTGTGAAATTTTCGAATGTGATTTAAATGATTTAGACCGTGTAAGAAATGTCATCCCTGAAGTAAAAGCAAAGATGGGTTCAGTGGATATTCTTGTTAATAATGCAGGAATTCAGCGCAGACACCCAGCTGTTGAATTCCCCGAAAGCGATTGGGATGAAGTGCTCAACATAAATCTGAAAGTAGTATGGATCCTTTGCCAAGAAGCTGGAAAAATCATGACAGCTCAGAAGAGTGGAAAAATCATTAATATTGCTTCACTAGTATCTTTCCAAGGCGGAATTACTGTACCTGCTTATACAGCTGCTAAAGGGGCAGTTGGGCAATTGACAAAAGCTCTTGCGAATGAATGGTCCTCACAAGGGGTAAATGTAAACGCTATCGTTCCGGGTTATATTGCTACTGACATGAATACGGCTCTTATCAATGACCCGGTTAGAAGCAGACAAATCTTAGAAAGAATTCCTGCTGGTAGATGGGGAAGTCCAGATGACTTTAAAGGTGCGGCTGTTTTCTTAGCTTCATCCGCAGCGAATTATGTACACGGACACCTCCTTGCTGTTGATGGTGGTTGGCTAGGAAGATAAGTAGAAGTTCAATTTGTTCATAAAAGGAAGTGTAAGAATGAGAAACCTTAAAATTGAAGATGTTGAAGTATTTCTAACCTCTCCAAATAACATTGATTTAGTAGTCGTTAGAATTAAGACGAATAAAGAAGGTTTATATGGATTAGGTTGCGCAACCTTTACACAACGAATCTACGCGGTAAAACAGGCTATTGAGAATTACCTAAAACCATTTCTAATTGGAAAAGACCCTGCCAATATTGAAGATATTTGGCAAAGTGCGAATGTAAATGCTTACTGGCGAAATGGACCTGTGATGAATAATGCTCTCTCTGGAATAGATATGGCTCTATGGGATATCAAGGGGAAGGTTGCCGATCTACCAGTGTATGATTTACTGGGAGGAAAATCAAGAGATGGGATTGCCCTCTACCGTCATGCAGATGGAGCTACAGTAGAAGAAGTAGAAGAAAGTGTAAGAGCTATTATGAGTGAAGGCTTCCAGTATGCGAGATGCCAAATGGGCATGTATGGAGGAGCTGGAACAGAAGACATTGGGTTAATCTCAATGAAAATGAAAAAGGCTCAAGATATGGTCGGAAAAAGGTCTCCTGAGAATCGTAGACCTGGTCAATACTTTGATCCTGACGCGTATGCAAAAACGATTGAAAGTCTCTTTCAGCATTTACGTGAGTCACTTGGAAATAGTGTGGAGTTAATCCATGACATCCATGAGCGTGTAACTCCGATAGAAGCTATAAGACTTGCCAAAAAGCTTGAGAAGTATGATTTGTTCTTCTTAGAAGATCCATTTTCTCCTGAGAACACAGAATGGTTAAAAATGCTAAGAGAACAAGTTTCAACGCCGATCGCGATGGGAGAGTTATTTAGTCATCCGAATGACTGGAAGAGCCTGATAGCTAACCAGCAGATTGATTACATCCGAGCTCATGTTAGTGCAATTGGTGGGATCACACCAGCGAGAAAACTGGCTTCATTCGGTGAATTATACGGTGTAAGAACGGCTTGGCATGGACCGGGTGATCTTTCCCCAATCGGAACTGCAGCTAATATTCACTTAGATTTCACGGCAACAAACTTTGGGATTCAAGAATGGACTCCGATGAATGATGCATTGAAAGAGGTATTTCCAGGTGGACCATTCGTGAAGGATGGGTACGCAAATGTAACCGATCAGCCTGGGTTAGGAATTGATTTTATTGAAGAGGAAGCAATGAA
Organism: Alkalihalobacillus sp. BA299; assembly: GCF_017745675.1. Lineage (GTDB taxonomy): Bacteria > Bacillota > Bacilli > Bacillales > Bacillaceae_F > Alkalihalobacterium. The sequence continues at coordinate 46,299 of NZ_JAFLJM010000021.1, read as the reverse complement.
GTATCCGCCTCATGGACGTTTGCCGGAATGGACTCTTGCCAGAACTCCAGATGGTACTTCAGTAAAGCCTTAATTACTAACAACTGAAAAGATATGTGCGGAATTCAGCTATTTACTTCTGGCTTAATCCCACAATATCAACTCGTTTTGTATGCGCTACCAAAACTGTTTGATCTCATGAAGATATATGACGAAGTTTAATAGGTTAGATAAAAGGGAGGAATTTTGAATGAATAATATTTTTAAAGTTAGTTGTCTCTTTTTCTTATTCTTAGCTCTTGTAGGTTGTAATAGCGCGACGAACCAAACGGAAGAGGGAAACTCAGGGGAAGAAGGAATCACGAATCAAGAAACGTATGAGATTTCAATAGGCCATGTTTTAGATGAAGGTCACTCTTTACACAAAACGTTTGAAGCGTTCAAGGAGTATGTAGAAACGGAAAGTAACGAGCAAATCACCGTTGATATTTTTCCAAACGGACAAATGGGAAGTGATAGAGAGTTAATTGAGGGTGTTCAAGTAGGAACAGTAACAATGGCTGGACCATCGACTGCGCCTGTAACTGCTTTCGTTCCTGAGCTTTCAATCTTTGACTTACCATTCTTGTTTGAAAGTAGAGAACAAGCATATGAAGTATTGGATAGTGAACTCGGAACAGAACTATTAAATTCAATCGATCAAGCTGATTTTAAAGGTCTTGGATGGTGGGAAAGTGGCTTCCGTAATTTAACGAACAGCCAAAAGCCGGTAGAAACACCAGAAGATTTAAAGGGATTAAAAATACGTACAATGGAAAATGAAATGCATGTAGCTGCTTGGAAACAAATGGGGGCTAATCCAACTCCAATGGCTTGGGGAGAAGTGTTCGTTTCTTTACAACAAGGGGCATTAGATGGTCAAGAAAATCCATTAGGAATTATTCATTCCCAAAAGGTCTATGAAGTTCAGGATTACTTAACTGTAACTGGCCATATCTACAGTCCAATTGCTGTATTAATGAATCAAGATTTTTATAATAGTCTCCCAGATGATCTGAAAGTTATTGTAGATGAAGGTATCAAACAAGCAACAGAGCTGAATCGTCAACTTGTAACAGAAGAAGATGAAACAAAGTTAAAGGAATTAAAAGAAGTAGGCATGGAAGTAACAGAGTTAACAAGTGAACAAAAAAGTGCATTTAAAGAAGCAGCACTTCCTATTTACGATCAATATAAAGAAAAGATTGGACCGGAGCTAGTAGAGTCCATATTAGAAGCAGTTAACTAATTTTAATGGGGAGAGAGATCTTTTTTAGAGATTCCTCTCTCTCTCAAACTAAATCTTTTTACTGAGGGGATTTTATGCATAAGTTGGGTAAAGTTTATCTAGGGATAACAGACAAGATGAATAAACTTATTTCAATACTATTGGCGCTTTTTCTTATCGTGATGGTTTTGGTGATTTTCAGTCAAGTATTTGCTCGATTTATTCTTGAAGATTCTATTACTTGGTCTGAAGAATTATCTAGGTTTTTAATGATTTGGGGTGTTTTCTTAGGTGTTGCCTATGCCTCAAAAAAAGGACAGCTAATTGCTGTAGAAGTATTACCGCACTACCTGCCCCAAAAAGCTAAATTAGTCGTTCATTATACTGTTCAAGTTTTGTCAATCATATTTTGTGGATTTTTCTTTGTTTATGGTTTAATGATGACCTTAGAAGTCACACACCAAACTTCACCAGCACTAGGCATTTCAATGGCTGTACCTTATTCTGCTATTCCAATAGGAATGGTGTTAATGTTATTAAATATTGTGGCAACTATGATTGACATTCCTGAAGATAGAGGAGGTGTCAACTAGTGGCTGTTGTTACAATTGTTCTATTATTAGTTTTTATGGTATTGAGTTTGCCAATTGCTCTTTCGATAGGGTTAGCTTCTATTATTGGGATTTTATATGATGGGAGTATCCCACTGTTTATCATTATTCAACGTGTATTTAATACGTTAGATTCTTTTCCTCTTATGGCGATACCGTTTTTTATTTTAGCTGGAAGTATTATGGAGCGTGGAGGTTTATCCAAACGCCTAATAGCTTTTGCTGATTCTCTTATTGGCCACAAAACGGGTGGGCTTGCCATGGTGTTGGTCATGACCTCGATGTTTTTTGCGGCCATTTCTGGGTCAAGTGCTGCCACTGTAGCTGCAATAGGGTCAATCATGATTCCGGCAATGGTAAGAAAGGGGTATGACCGTAGTTTTGCTGGGGCTACCGCAGCGGTTTCCGGAGAATTAGGGATGATTATTCCCCCAAGTGTTGCGATGATCATTTTTGGGATCGTGACGGGTGTTTCAATAGGAGATATGTTTATTGCGGGGATCCTTCCTGGAATCATGATTGGGTTCTCTTTAATGGTACTAGTTTACTTTATTAGTAAGAAAAAAGGGTATCAAGGTAGTGAAAAAAGTACATGGTCTCAGCGTTTCGCTGCATTCAAAAAAGCGATATGGGCATTAATTATGCCATTTATCATATTAGGTGGGATTTACAGTGGTATATTTACACCTACTGAAGCAGCCGTAATCGCAGTAGTTTATGCGTTTATTGTGGGGACATTAGTGTACCGAGAAATCACAATTGCCGACATCGTTCCATTATTAAGGGATTCGTTTATCACTTCTGCCATCGTTATGATCATCATTGGAGTATCGGGCATTTTTAACTGGATTCTAACAAAAGAAAAATTTGGTTTAATGGTATCAGATTATTTTCAATCACTTACGGATAACGTAATTATCTTTTTACTCGTAGTAAATCTGATTCTATTTGTTGTAGGGATGTTCTTTGAAAATGGTGCAGCGATTGTCATTCTTGCTCCAATCTTAACTCCTATCGCAATTCAGTTTGGTATGGAGCCCGTTCATTTCGGGATCATCATGATCGTAAACTTAGCAATGGGAATGGTTACACCTCCATTGGGTGTTAACTTGTTTGTGGCTTGTCAGATAGGTAAATTGAGGATTGACCAGATTATGCGCCCGCTCATCCCATTCTTAATAGTGTTAATTGTGAATGTATTTTTGCTTAGTTATATCCCAGATATATCATTATCGTTGTTGAAATTCTTTGAATAATAGGGTTAAAGAATGACGATAACATCCCCTTAGATTCATTTGAATTTTTATGGATATATGTAGAAAGAACCTCAGTAAATATGGATAAAAAAGTATTAAAGTGTAAAGGTTCACGTAAAGTTTACGTCGTTGAATCAACTATAAAGTGGCACAAGTTGTGAAATGTGGCAGTTGGGGGAGACAGGTGGAAATGCTGCCTGAACTTCCTACATTGCCTTGATTTAATTAAGACTTATTCTCCTTTATATTGTTATTAGACAGGGAATCCCCAACCTAATCTGTATAAAGGTTTTTGTATTTAAAGTTCAAATCAAATCAAATTCATTGCAAGGAGTGCAAAAAAATGGATGTAGTAACAATAGGAGAGACAATGGTTTTACTGACGCCTGAATCCTCTCCATTTATGAGATACGCGTCAAGTTATTCAAGAAAGTTTGGCGGTGCTGAAACAAATGTTGCAATCGGCTTAACACGTTTAGGTCATCAAACAGGGTGGATTAGTAAAGTTGGGAATGATGAATTGGGAAAGGCCATGTATTCCTTTATTCGAGGTGAAGGTGTGGATGTTAGCCAGGTTCAGTTTGATCCGGAAGCACCAACAGGGTTATATTTTAAAGAGATTAGAAGTGGAGATCGTGTTCAGGTTCAGTATTATCGTAAAGGCTCTGCAGCAAGTCGACTCACTGAAGATGATTTAAATGAAGAATATATCGCAACCGCAAAGTATTTACACCTTACTGGGATTACACCTGCGTTAAGTGAGTCGTGCTACAAAACAGTGATAAAAGCAATAGATCTAGCAAAACGAAATAACATCAAGGTTGTTTTTGACCCTAATCTTCGTCGTAAGCTTTGGTCAGAGGATAGAGCTAGAAAAGTGTTACTAGAAATTGCAGCACAAGCTGACATCATCCTGCCGGGTTTGGAAGAAGGGAAGTTTATGTTTAATGAGGAAGATCCAGATAAGCTTGGACAGTTATTTTTAAACCATGGTGCATCGCTTGTGATACTAAAGGTAGGAGCTCGAGGTGCTTATTATTTTACAAATGAAAAAAGTGAGCTAATTGAAGGTTTTTCAGTAGATCGTGTCGTTGATCCAGTTGGCGCAGGTGATGGATTTGCGGCTGGACTAATTGCAGGTCTTCTTGAACATTTACCAATTGATCAAGCTGTAAGAAAAGGGAATGCTGTTGGTGCATTGGCTACCATGACCCCTGGAGACTTTGAAGGATTACCAGATATTGAGGAATTAGATGCATTTATAAATAATTTGAGTCGCGAGGATATTCAACGATAAAGTAAAAATGGAGGTTAAAATGAATATACTAGAAGAATTAAAGGAAAGTGGAATTGTAGCAGTCATTCGGGGAGCAACTATTGATAATATAGTACCAATATCGAAAGCTCTATATGAGGGTGGCGTGAAAGGAATTGAAATTACCGTTGAGACGCCAAAGGTAATCACGTTAATAGAAAAAGTGGCATCTGAAATGGGAGATCAAGTGATTGTTGGAGCAGGAACGGTTCTTGACCCAGAAACGGCAAGAGCTGCGATCATGGCAGGTTCTAAGTTTATATTTTCCCCAACCGTGAATCCGGAAACGATTAAAATGACTAAACGATATGGAGTGATCAGTGTACCTGGTGCACTTACGCCGACGGAGATATTAACGGGTTATGAGCATGGTGCAGACATCATCAAAGTGTTCCCAGCTAGTGTAGTAGGTGCTAAATACTTAAAGGACATTCAAGGTCCACTTCCACATATTCCATTAATGCCAACAGGAGGAATTGATATACATAATGTCGGAGACTATATCAAAGCGGGTGCAGTTGCAGCTGGTGTTGGGAGCACTTTGGTGAATACAAAGGAAACGGTTAATGAAGAGTATTGTAGAAGGTTAACAGAAAAGGCAAAACAATTTGTACAAGCTGTAAGGGAAGCAAGAGAACAGTAAACGTCAAATAGTTGATGTAAAATCACCTCCTGATAACTTATCACAAACTGGATAGGACCTATAGAATTAACGTTCGAATATAGGCGGCAGGAAATTATCGCCGAAACCAATTTAACAATAATGTTTAGATAAAAAATGAATCATTACTTAAGGGTAAGCCTGTATAAACACTTATATTTATTTCACATTTGTGAAGCGATGCTTACTGCACTAACGAACCCTTAGTTCAAGTGGAAGAATTCTCAAGATATTAAGAAAACCCAATCTTCATTTTAAGAAAATTGGGTTTCTTTTATCTAAAATCAAAGGGTTTAATTATGTCCAACTATTGGATGTGGTATATATGGTTCTTCGAGAATCGCAATTTCTTCAGCTGTTAGCTTAACCGATAGACCACCGACGGCATCTTCGAGATGGGATATTTTCGTAGCACCGATAATAGGGGCTGTTACAGGTTCTTTCCGCAGTAACCAAGCAAGTGCGATATGGATACGGGGAACGCCATGTTTTTCTGCGATTGCTGCAACCCGTTCTACAACTAATCGGTCTGCATCAGCGGTCGCATCATATTTAGATTTTTGAATTTGATCCGTCTCGGAACGGTGCGTTGTTTCTGACCAATCACGAGTCAATCTCCCTGATGCAAGCGGGCTATATGGAGTCACACCGATTTTTTCTTCTTTACAAAGAGGAAGCATTTCCCTCTCTTCTTCACGGTAAATGAGGTTGTAATGATTCTGCATCGTTACAAAGCGAGTCCAACCATTTTTCTCTGCTACATGTAATGCCTTTTGGAATTGCCATGCATACATGGCAGAGGCACCAATATATCTTGCCTTCCCAGCTTTCACCACATCATGTAATGCTTCCATCGTCTCTTCAATAGGGGTATTGTAGTCCCAGCGGTGGATGATATAAAGGTCTACATAATCCGTTCCCAGCCTCTTAAGGCTCTTATCAATTTCACTCATGATGGCTTTTTTGGAAAGACCCGCACCATTAGGACCTTCATGCATACGACCGTGAACCTTCGTTGCAAGTACAACTTCATCTCGATTGGCATATTCCTTTAGAGCACGTCCAAGGAATTCTTCACTAGTTCCCATTGAATACACATTTGCCGTATCAAAAAAATTGATTCCAAGATCAAGTGCTTTTTTGATAATAGAGCGACTTTGCTCTTCATTAAGTACCCATTGATGAATCCATTTTTCTGCTTCACCAAAACTCATACAGCCAAGACAAAATCTAGATACATCCAATCCTGTATTACCTAGTTTTACATATTCCATTTATTTATCCCTCACTTTCATTGATTAGCACATTTCAATTTCAGTTTGGTTATTGCACTTTTAATTATGTCACAAATGTTAAACAAACCCTTAACACATTCGTATCAACTTTTTGCCTAATCCTATCAAAGTCCTTTCTCGCTCAAAGAATATCAAGTAAAATGAAACCATCTAAGATGAAGGAAAAAGGAGAATAAGATATGTCTGAGAAAATCGACAAGTAGCATGAATTGGGCAAACTTATTGAGCGTTATACAGGTCAGGATGGCGTTCATCCATCCTCAATTCCATCATAATTTCTCATCCGTGAATCCATTATCACCGAACCCATCTCTAGAGTTAACGAGCAATACTTTATTGGGTTTTACAAGGTCCGCACGGGGAAGCACTGGAGCAAATTGCGGTAGAAGGTAGCAATGCTATCCGAATTAAAAACGTAATCGAACATATCATTCATAACTATGAAAAGTCCTTTCGAATAGAGGATCTAGCGGAAATAGCGAATATGAGTGTCGCTTCGCTTCATCGGAATTTTAAAGAGGTAATTGCTATGAGCCGATTCAGTTTCAAAAACAATTGAGATTGCAGGAAGCTAGGCGTTTGTTATTAGCTGAGTCACACTTTAATTGCAATTCCTTTATTCATTTTCATGTCCATTTTATTAGAGAAATCAAATATTATTTCAGATCTTTATGATACTTTGTATAAATGGTCTGGTGGATTACGCGGGGGGTTAGCCATTGCAACTATAGTAGTAGGTGCAATTATTGGTGCGATTTCAGGAGTTGTCGCAGCAGGTGTTATCGGGCTCGGACTAATCGCATTACATCAATTGTTAAAATATAATTATCAGGAGAAATTAAGTTTAGGTTCAGTCATGGCAGGGGGAACATTAGGTCAACTCATACCTCTGAGCTTAAATATGGTAATATATGGAGTGATAACAGGGGTTTCTGTAATGAGTCTTTTTTCTGGTGGGTTGAGTGTATGTATTTTTCTATCTATCTTATTTCTCTTATATATATTAATTTGTACATTTCTTAATAAAGAGATCGCCCCTGCATTATCCAAAGATAAACGGGCAACATGGGCAGAAAAGTTTTATCTTTAAAATCTATAATTCTCCCATTACTATTAATTTTAATTGTGTTAGGTGCGATTTTCTCTGGGGTTGGAGGAAATCAATTTGTTTCAGAAATTGCTCACGCTGCACCTGGGGGGAAATGGGGTGTGCTGATTCTTTGCATTTTGTTTATTATCTTTTTAGGCAAAAGGGTGCACATATTTTACTGACAAGAGCTCAATTTCTTGATGTTTAATTCGATTTTATATTTATTAAAAAGGAAGTGAATCATTATAAAACCTGGATTAAATCTTAAAACAGTAAAAACGATAAGAGGTTTCGAAGATATTGTTATTCAAATTCAAGACTTAAAGAGGAGATCGAAGAATTAAGTGTAATTGTTGATCAATTTAAGCAAGAAGCAAGCAAAAACTCAACTACATGGTCAAGACTAGTTGATCTAGATATCGCTTTTCACGAAAAAATTGCTTATTCTACTCACAATCAAACTTGACTTTTTTAAATAAAACGGATAGATTACTAGGATTGAACATTGTCAAACAGGGAGAAGTCAAATGATTCAATTAAAAAGTACAATTTTTGGAGCAACACAGGTGAAAAATGATCAAATATTTTTAATTAAACGTTTGATTAAAGCATGCAGGATAAAATCGTAAGGGTGCTTTGGTTATTCAACTTTATTCCGTTAACGGGCGCGTTAATTCAATAAGACACCATTTCTTTATTAATCATTTCAAGCTGTTTTACGTACAATTAATCAAATTTGAGATGGAAGGTTCTATCGGTTAAGTTTGAAAGAGCGAACTCTTATATGGCGTTCGCTCTTTGTTTTGCGTTTAAGAGGTAGTTGCCGGAAAACATCGTTACTGGAAAGTCCCGATAATTTAAAAAAGTTAGAGAAACTTTTTGAAAAGTAATATAGATAAAATTCAAAAACTATCACTGGCATTCACTGATGTTCACTGAGCTTCACTGAATAAGCTCATATCGCTTAAAGGTGAATAATGCGCTTTGTGTCTATTTTCATTGTCATGTTACGATTTTCTTAAGTTAGTGAGGAAAGCTACAGGACCTCGTTGATTGAAATAAGGAGGAAGATAACATGGCAACAGAAAAACAATCAAAGCTGAATTTAATAGATACAGATATTCATGAGCGCGTTCTTTATGAAGATTTACTGAAGTATTTAGATAATCCGTGGAAAAAGTATATTACGGATTGCCGTTGGATCCAAGAAAAGCATATGCCTTATGTACAGCCTGCGATTGCTGGTGTGGACCGAGCAGATGCGAGAATTCCAGATGGGCGTCCAGCTGGATCCGATTTAGACTTTATGAGAGAACAATTATTAGATGCATGCGGTCATGAAATTGGGATCTTAACAGGGGCGCTTGATCCTTCACCATCATCAATGCATGGTTGGTTTGAGATGGCTGCGGCACTAGCTTCAGCTTATAATGATTGGCAAATTGAAAATTGGCTTGAAAGAGACGAGCGGCTTTATGGTTCTGTGCATATTGCAGCTGGGGATCCTCAAGTGGCCGTTCGTGAAATTGAACGAATAGGATCACATCCTAAGATGGTACAGGTACTTTTGCCTATTGATGACTTTATGTGGGGCGACCCGTACTATCATCCTATCTTTGAAGCTGCCGAGCGTAACCAATTAATGATAGGTATGCATCATAATGAGCCTCCGATCTACTTTGGGAAATGGCCGCGTTACTTTATTGAATGGCACACACTTATTCCAGCGGCACATATGATGCAAGTTACGAATATGGTTTTTAACGGTGTTTTTGAGAAATATCCACAGCTGAAGTTAATGATGATTGAAGGTGGATTTACACATGTTCCACATTTAATGCGAAAGATGGATCAGCAATATAAAGATTTACGTCATGAGGTACCTTGGATTAAACGAATGCCAAGTGACATTATTAAAGAGCATATTCGATTTACTACACAACCATTAGAAGAATTATCAAAGAAGGAATTTTTACAATTAATTGATCAGATGGGGACCGATGAGCTGATTTGCTTTTCGACAGACTATCCTCACTGGGATTATGATTCACCATTTGAAGCATTACCGCCTAATCTTGATGAAGGGTTAAAACGAAAGCTTTTCTCAGATAATGCAAGAGCTTTCTATCCTAAGCTGCCTCAGGCTAGAAAGGAGAGTGTATGATGAAAAAAGTCGTTTGTCATGTGCGTGATATAGAACCAGGAGAAATTAAGGAGACTAAGCTTGAGAAAAAGAGTATTATCGTTTGTCGTACGTTAGACGGGGAATTTTATGCATTTCTTAATCGATGTATCCATCAAGGGGCGCCACTCTCTAAAGGAATGTTATGTGGAACGTCTGCTGAGACAGATAGATTAGGAGATTATCAATATGTGAAAGAAGGAGAAGTTCTTCGTTGTCCATGGCATGGACGAGAGTTTGACGTTAAAAATAAAGGCTGTATGTTAGCTCATTCAAAGTTTAAACTGAAAAATTATAAGGTTGAAGTAGAAAATGAAGAAGTGGTTATTTATAAGTAGTCGTAATACAAGGAGCTGTGTCAAATGAAAAAAATGTACATTAATGGAAAATGGGTTTCTTCCGCTACTGGTCAAACAAGAGAAATCATTAATCCGTTTAATCAAGAAGTGATCGCTGTTGTAACAGAAGGAAACAAAGACGACGCACATCGAGCGATTGAGGCTGCAAGAAAGGCATTTGATGAAGGGGAATGGCGGTCCGTTTCCGCAACGCAAAGAGGTTATATGCTCTATCAAGTAGCTGAAAAAGTAAAAAAATGCAAGACAGAGCTTGCGGAGCTAGAGACGCTTGATACAGGAAAAACCCTAGAGGAAAGTAAAGCGGATATGGATGAAATCGCTGCTGTTTTTCAATACTATGCTGGCTTAGCAGATAAAGATGGCGGTCATGTCATCGATTCGCCGATTCCAGATACAACGAGCCGCATTGTTCGGGAACCAGTAGGTGTGTGCGGACAAATTACACCTTGGAACTATCCGTTATTACAGGCGTCATGGAAATTAGCTCCAGCACTTGCTGCTGGAAATACTGTTGTTCTCAAACCAAGTGAAATCACACCGCTAACGACAATCAAAATCGCTGAAATCTTTGATGAGATTGGTTTTCCTCAAGGGGTTATAAATATTGTTTTAGGATCAGGGCAGTCAGTTGGTGCTGAATTAGCAAACAGTCACGATGTTGATCTCATTTCCTTCACTGGTGGAGGGACTACGGGACGAAAGATTATGCAAGCAGCCTCAGGTAATTTTAAAAAAATCTCTTTGGAATTAGGAGGAAAGAACCCAAATATTGTGTTTGATGATGCAGATTTTGATACGGCAATTGACTACGCCATGAACGCGGTGTTCTTTCATGCAGGGCAAGTTTGCTCAGCGGGAGCAAGATTGATTGTACACGAATATATTCATGATCAATTCGTTGAAAAGCTAGTAGAAAAGGTAAAGCGCATATATATGGGGAGCGGTTTCGATAAAGAGACAGAAATGGGTCCAGTCATTTCAAAAGAGCATTTAGATAAGATCTTACAGTATGTTGAAATAGGGATTGAAGAAGGTGCTGCGTTATTGGTTGGCGGCAAGCGGAGTCTAAATCCTGATTTAAAAAATGGTTTTTTCATGGAGCCCACAATTTTCGCCAATTGTCACACAAACATGAGAATTGTTCAGGAAGAAGTGTTCGGACCGGTAGCAACAGTTGAAAAATTCAAAACAGAAGAAGAAGCGGTCAAGATTGCCAACAGCAGTGTCTATGGATTGGCAGGTGCCGTTTGGACTCAAGATATGAATCGGGCAGAACGTATCGTTAAAGAGTTGCGCATGGGAACCACATGGATCAATGATTACCATCCATATATTCCACAAGCTCCGTGGGGCGGATATAAGCAATCTGGGATTGGTCGGGAGTTAGGTGTAACAGGTTTAGAAGAATATACAGAAGTAAAACATATTTTTCAGAATATTAATCCGAAACCATTGCGCTGGTTTGATTGAAGACTATTATTAAGGTCAATCTATTTTGGCCTTATTTTTTACATAAAAATAATAGTTATTCAATATCACCTTAGGGGTTATCTTGTTAGGGATTTGGGGTTAGATCTATTGGTTTGTTAACTTTTGTGTAATCCCCTCAAAGTATGAGTGTAGCTCAATTTCTTCGAGATTAAGCTTTCAACACTGTCTACTGAAAGGGGATCCGTTCACTATTTTGTAGAACCTGTATTGCTCTATAGTTTAAATTTATTCGTTTCGTCTAACAGCTTTGTTACTTCGTTATTAATCTCAGCTATTTCAGCTACTAATGCATTGAGGTGATCACCAACTTCATTAATCGTTGCTGTCACTTCTTCGGTGGATGCGGATGTCTCTTCAGATGCAGTGGATACATTAAAGACATCTTCTTTGATTTTCTCTTGATGAATTTCCATGCTTTCAAGATTCATAATAACTTTAGATAGAACTTGCTCCAATTGATCTGTCACTTGTTGCAAATTTGACACATTACTAGCGACTGTATCAATTTCAATAGAGTCTTTATTATATTTTTGTATCGTGCCCTCTAATTCATTCTTCATGCTCTCTATTTCAGATTGAATATCACGCATAATGTCTTGAATATTTTGGGTAGAATTAGACGTTTGCTCAGCTAGCTTTCTCACCTCATTGGCTACGACAGCAAACCCTTTTCCAGCTTCTCCAGCTCTCGCACTCTCTATGGAAGCATTAAGAGCCAGTAGGTTGGTTTGGCTTGCAATAGCCTCGATTTCATTGACGACATTTTCTGTGTCAATCGATTTGGTGACCAGAATATCCATAGTTGATTTCATACTATTTAATTTCGTTTTCGTTTCTTCGCTATGATTTAAGAAATTTTTCAAAGATCCGTAGCTTTCCTGTCCTGTTTGTGTCACTGTTTTTGAAATCGTGTCTAGTTCATTTACTGAATTTCTAACACCTTCCATTTTCGATGTTAAATCATGCACGGCTTGTGATGTATTTTCCATTGAATGGGCAATTTGTTCATTACCTTGGGCAATTTCATTACTCGCAATACTAACCGCATGATTTTGCTCCTGCATATCAGTCGCATTCACTTTAATCTGGTGGGCCATTTGATCAACCTTATCTGTAGTCGATTTTACGCCCTCAATAATCGTGCGTAATTGATCGACCATATAAGTAAATGATTTAAAAATATGCCCAATTTCATCCGGCTTATTGTAATTTTGCTTTTTCTGAGTTAAATCCCCTTTAGCAACCGACTCTGCAGATTGAGCAAGCTGTTGTAATGGACTAAATGTCCTAGTTATAAATACAAATAATAAGGAAAAGGAAACGGTAATAATGATTACATTTGTAATAAGAGTAGTAGGTAAAGTTTCTTTAATAATTGCCCCTTTAATATTTCCCACGGTTTGGGCATCAATTTCAACTCCTAGTACACCAAGTACATTTCCGTTTGAATCCTTAATTGGAGCAAAAGCGGATAGATAATCTCCCCAGACATCATCCTGAACAATTCCTGTACTATTGGTTCCGCCTGATAAAACTGGAGCAATGTCCTCAAACGATGTCACAGACGTCGGATCTCCAATTGGTGCTGCAGAGTCAGATCCTTCGGGGAAACCATCGACCATGACCATAACGTTTTCATTTTCATCAACAGCCAACGTATACACATATAGAGCACCCATTTTTTCGCGATAATCATTTAACTGCTCACGGAGCTGCCAATATACGTCTGTTTCTTCTGGATTATCTAAAAATTGAGCGTACAAATCACCATCAACATTTTCTCCAATTAAGCTAGCACTATGGATACTATAATTTCCGATTGTGTGCTCAACGGATTGGTTCATACTTACATACCAAATGAATCCATTGGCTACTAATAACAAAATAATGAGAGTTGAAATGCTTAAAATAATTTTTCTTCGGATGCTTTGTTTTTTGGTTGCCATTCAATCGCCTTCCTTGTAATATTATTGAAGTTTTAACGTAGATTTTTAAACCGCTTCTGATATATATCGACATGTTCAGAAAATTCTTTAGTAAAAAATACTTGGGTTTAAAGTCGGGATTAATTTAACTATGTAGTCAAGCAATCTATGGTATGATACGAAGTTTTAAGAATGATGATCAATGATTTCTTCTCTACAAGCATAGATTAAAAGAGAGAACGTATTATTTTTAGTATCATATGTCATACTGCCATATAGCACTTGCATTGTAGGTTGATGATTAGGTTTATCAAGGAAAGGAATGGGGCTATGAAGCAGGAGGATTTTTTATCGGATGCAGAGAGACAGAAAATCGATAAGATTAAAGAAAAAATAAGTAAGAGCAAGTCAGAAGAGGAGATGAAAAAGTTATTAACAGAAATGACAATCGTGTTTGAAAAAGCAAGGCTTCGATCATTTAGAAAACAATTCAATCGAAATTAGGAACGAAGAGAAGAAATGCTTAGAAGTGTAAGATAAGACTGAATCCGAGTAAAGTATTGCCTCAAATTTCAAGTTATTGATAGACCAAAAATTACCATGTTTAGAAATTTAACTTATGAAGATAATATTGTTAAATCTAATAAAGGAGTTGATTTCTAGTGGCAAATAACAATTCTTCAAACCAACTAGTAACACCAAATGCACAACAAGCAATTGATCAAATGAAAATGGAAATTGCACAAGAATTCGGTGTACAACTCGGACCAGATACAACCTCTCGATCTAACGGATCTGTAGGAGGAGAAATTACGAAACGCTTAGTACAAATGGCTGAGCAACAGCTCGGTGGATTTCAACGATAATATGAAAACAAGGAAGGGACATTCCCTTCCTTGTTTTTTTACTTTGTCTTTTTTAATAGATACTTTTTTGTTGTGAAGTGAATTCCTTCATGAAAGGATAGAAAGTTAAGTACGTCTGAAACATTATCGAATGTTGATCCAAATATTTCAAAAGGATTAGTAAAAATAGTATCTCCGTGATCACGTGATAATTTTTGAACCGCTTCCAATTGTTTTTGTGACATTTCTACGATTTCAGTAGCAGAAGGTGGTTCTTCTACCCATTCTGAAGGACGTGTTCCTTTGTTAAATAGTTTTTTATAAAGACTAGGTAAAACAGGTTCGTAATGCTCTGAGTGACTCAACACATTTTCAGCAACAACTAGGACGTGTCCAGCATTCCAACGAATCGAGTTGTTGAATCCATCTGGGACGGCGTCTAATTGGTGTTCTTTTGCAGCATTGAGTACTTGAAGATTTGCAGAACGAGCAAATGTAAAAGCGGTTATAGCCATATCGTAAACCTCCTAATAGTTTTGACTATTTTGATAATATTGTAAAAGATTTTTATAAAAAAGGAAAATCTTATGCTTTGAATGTGTTAAAAATTTATAATTATGCTATATTTATCCTGTAATTATAAAACTTTGAGAGGAGAATAACTGATGATCGTAACGACGACACATGTTTTACAAGGAAGAGAAATTGAATCCTATCACGGTATTGTAAGTGGTGAAGCGATAATGGGGGCAAATGTTGTCCGTGATTTTTTGGCTGGAATAACTGATATTATTGGTGGAAGAAGTGGAGCATATGAAAGCAAGCTTGCTGAAGGACGTGAGATGGCCATTAACGAGATGGTAGAAAAGGCACGTCGAATGGGTGCTGATGCTGTTGTTGGTGTCGATCTGGACTTTGAAACGTTAAGAGACGGGATGATGATGTGTATTGCGACTGGAACAGCTGTTAAAATTAAATAAGGGAAGTGTTAGGCTACATTAAAAGCATACTTGATCCTAGTATAAACATAAAATATAGTTGCTGCTATTTCTGGAGAGCAACTATATTTTATGTGAGCTAGTTTTTTATTTGTTCAGTCATCCTCTTGATTCGTTTACAAGACAAATGTGATCTATCGAATGACCTGGAGTTTTTACAATTTGAAATTGGTGATTTTCTGTTGAGACCGAGTGTTCTACTATTTCTCCATAAGCAGCATGTAATTCTTTACCCCAAATTAACCGTCGATAAAAGGGAAGCGTAGGGGATGTCTTTAAGAGATCTGCTTACATTGAAAATAAATGAAAAATCCTATTGTGTAAAACTTTATACATGATAGGATTTTTGTATAGAAAAAACTGGAGGTTAGTAAAATGAAAAAAGTGATAAATTGGGGTATTTTAGGTGATGCGGGTATTGCTAAAAAAGCGGTTATTCCTGCGATCCAAAGAGCTACAAATGCAACGGTTATGGCCATAGCAAGTCAAAAAGGGGCACCACAGCAAACGGCTGATCAATTTCATATTTCTAAAGCCTATCCATCATATCATCAATTATTAACGGATCCAGATATTGATGCTGTTTATATCCCGTTGCCTAATGCACTACATAAAGAATGGGTGATTGAAGCTGCAAGAAATAACAAGCATATTCTTTGTGAAAAACCAGCTGCATTAACGAGTGCAGAAGTAGAAGAGATGTTAGCCATTTGTCAAAAACAAAATGTTCAATTTATGGAAGCCTTTATGTACCAATTTCATCCTCAACATGAAAGGGTAAGACAAGTTATTGAAGAAGGAGAAATTGGAGTCGTTCAACAGATGAATTCTAGATTCACTTATTTACTTAATTTAAGTGAAGATAATATTCGCTTAAATCAAAAACTAGGTGGCGGAAGTTTATATGATGTCGGATGTTATTGTATTCATGCTAGTCGTTCAATCTTACAGGAAGAACCGGTCTCTGTGTATTGCGATGGGCGTATAGATACTAGACATAATGTAGACCTGACTGCTCATGGGGTAATGTCCTTTCCTCAAAATGTAGTAGCGACATTTACATGTAGCTTTGAGCAGTTTCCGGTGAATGACTATGAAATCATCGGTACGAAGGGGAAAATTATTGTACCTCATGCGTTTCGACCAGATAAACAAAGTGGAATAGGGGAAATTAAGATTATAAATGAAACAGGATCGCGATCAGAGAAAGTCGAAGGAGATCAATATCGAGCTCAAATTGAACATTTCTCAAAGGCAATTTTAGAACAATTTGAACCTACATATAATGGGGAACAAACGATTTGGAATATGCGGGTCATGGATGCGTGTTTTCAATCGATTGCACAAAAAAGCAGTATTGAAGTATCTCAGTAATTAAAATTTAAATTGTATGTGATGAAAACTTTCATTATACTATGAGGATAGCAGCAATGACAGGAAGGAAGCTAACCTATGAGTAAACAAGACGTATTACCAAGAAAAACGTTCGCCATTATTTCCCACCCTGATGCCGGTAAAACGACATTAACAGAAAAAGTTTTATTACTCGGTGGAGGAATTAGAAAAGCTGGAACAGTAAAAGGGAAGAAATCTGGTGTTTATGCGACATCAGACTGGATGGAAATTGAAAAACAACGCGGTATTTCTGTTACATCGAGTGTGATGCAACTTGAGTATGAAGGCGTTCAAATTAACATTTTAGATACACCAGGTCACCAAGACTTTAGTGAGGATACGTATCGAACATTAACTGCAGTCGATACCGCAGTCATGGTCATAGATGGCACGAAAGGAATTGAAGCGCAAACGTTAAAGCTATTTAAAGTATGTAAGATGCGCGGGATTCCGATCTTAACATTTATAAATAAGCTCGATCGAGAAGGAAAAGAGCCGTTAGATTTGTTAGCCGAAATTGAAGAAGTGTTAGAAATGGAAACGTATGCGATGAATTGGCCGATTGGTATGGGAAAAACATTAAAAGGGATTTATAACCGTATGGAACAATCGGTTGAAGTATTTTTTGATGGATTGGAGCACCAAATCGTTAGTTTAGAAGAAGCAAATCTTCGTGATTATGAAACTGAAAAATTAGATGAGGATATCATGCTCCTTGATGAAGCGGGAAATTCTTTTTCGATGGAAAAAGTAAGAGAAGGAAAAATGACTCCTGTTTTCTTTGGGAGTGCATTAAGTAATTTCGGAGTTCAAGGTTTTCTTGATCAGTTTGTTCAATTGGCATCACCACCTCAACCAAGGCAATCTTCAAAAGGGGAGATTCAGCCAGACGCGTCTCAGTTTTCTGGGTTTATCTTTAAAATTCAAGCAAATATGAATCCGAAACACCGAGATCGAATCGCTTTTTTACGTATTTGTTCTGGAGCTTTCGAACGGGGAATGGATGTAACACTTGCAAGAACAGGAAAAAGAATAAAACTAGCTCAATCTCATCAATTTTTTGCTTCTGAACGAGAAACGGTGGATACGGCGTATGCTGGAGATATTATTGGAATTTATGATTCGGGTGTTTATCAAGTCGGAGATACGTTATTAACGGGTAATGAAGTTTTCCAATATGAAGAATTACCACAGTTTCCACCCGAGCGATTTGCGAAAGTCATGGCAAAGAATGCTTTAAAACATAAGCATTTCCATAAGGGGCTTCATCAGCTTGTTCAAGAAGGAACGATTCAGTTGTACCGTACGCCTTATTTCGATGATTATATTTTAGGAGCCGTTGGTGAGTTGCAATATCAAGTGTTTGAATACCGAATGAAAAATGAGTATAACGTTGATGTTGAGTTAACGTACCTTCCGCATTCCCTTGCAAGGTGGGTTGTCGAAGGCGAAGTAACAGACCGAATGACGGACAGTCGAAAACTTTTAGTAAAAGATTTGCATGAGCGAACAGTTATTTTGTTTGAAAATGACTTTACGTATAACTGGTTTAAAGATAAGTATCCTGAAATTAAGCTTTCATCAGGCTGGGATATGTTGTTTTAAAAAGAAAGCTGTTTTCGTAAACTTTGTTGCTATTGGACCGTTTTTTGAACATAAATCAGCCCTAATGGACAAATTCATTTGTCCATCTGGCTGATTTATGTTCAAAGGCTTCACGCCAAAGCGTGAAGAACCAAGCTTTCGCTTGGTTAACGGTTCAATAGCTAAAAGCAACAATCTTTTAGAAAAGAGCCAAAAAGAAAAAGCTGAACGGGGAGCTAGATACCTGTTCAGCTTTTTACGTTAAATGATTTGAGTAATGTTTTCTATGCTTTGATCCATCATCCACTGATACGTCTGATTAAACAACTGTTGTTCAAAAGTATAACTAGAAAAAGTATGGTCAGCCTTCTCGATAAAGGAATACTGAATAGAAGAATTTCTCTTTTTCAACGTTTGATAATAATCAACCGCATTCGCTTTTGGGACATCTTCATCTAACTCTGCATGAATAATATGTGCAGGTCCTTTATAGTTATGAAGTGCTTTTAGTGGATGATGAAGCTTTAAATCTTCAAAAAATGCATCGCTTAAATAAAAACCATGATAATCATAAATACCATCTCTTTTGGCTTGAAGAACTGCTTCGTTACTAGTAATTCGTACGATATCGGTAAATGGTCTTGCAACAGGAGACCATAACATAAGCTGCTTAATTCGTTCATCTCTACTTGCAGTTATTGAAGCGACTGCACCTCCTAAGCTATGACCGACAACGGTTAATAGGTTAGGATCAACCTTATCTATGGATAATACATAATCGATTGCTGCTTGGAGTTCCTTAATTTGTTTAGTCAAGGTAACATGACTGTAGTCCCCTTCACTTTCACCACATCCTCCAAAGTCAAACCGAAAAACAAGATATCCACGTTCTGAAAAATAGTTAGCAGCCTTTACGAACATCCGGTGTTCGCCAACCTTACTACCGACAAAACCGTGAACCAAAATAATCGCGGGTACTTTATTTATAAATGATTTTTTTGGATAATGAGTCATACTCGATAACAATAAAGGACCAGCTGAAAAATGAACAGGTTTAATCAATAGTACCGCCTCCAAATACGATAAAACATATTAGTTTACTTGGGATTAGTATAAGAGGAAAACAAACAAATTTCAATAGAAATCTTTTAAAAGTTGAAACTGTGTTAAAGTACACTGTTAATATTTGGTTAAATTTGAGCTGAAAAAGAAAAAAATCGAGATTAGAGCTTAATAGCTCTAGTCTCAATTTTTTTTTCATCAATTAAGTTATCCCACTTTTGCAAAGTTGTGATCGCTTCTTCATACAATTGCTTGCTTACATGTTTTGTACCGTTTTGGTCATAATGAATATAGTAAGCTAAACCTTCTCCCGTCGTGTGAATGCTGACGCCACGAATTTTGTCTTTTTTCATGAATATCGACTCCTATAAAAAACTTTTATATAAATAATTTCATTAAGAAAAGATGAAGTAATAAACCATACAATTGTATATGATACATGATTCTCTATTAGAAATAAATATTGAGTTATTAATAAGCAGGACAATTTGTTTGTTTATTCAGTGAAACTTTCTCGGGAATTTATAGCGAAGGATCAGAAAAATAATGATAAGCAGCAATAATGCGAATAAAATTAAACTGACCTTTAATAAATATTTTTCAACAATAAACCACTTGTTCCCAAGTTCATGTCCTAATGTAATAAAAATGAACACCCAAGTAAACGCCCCTGTATATGCAAAAAAGGAAAACTTTAAGAACTTATAATTGGATATTCCAGATAAATAACCGGTAATATGTCGGATTCCTGGAATAAAGTATCCGATAAAAAGAAGAAGAGGCCCAAATTTATAAAATAGTTGTTGGGTATATGATATTTTCTTATGAGAAATATGGAATCGCGGCCCGTGCTTCATCAAGAAAGGCAATCCAAGTTTTGCGCCTAATAAATAACTAAAAGAAATACCGATGGTAGCTCCGATAAAAGCAGCTAATAACGCTAATACATAAGACATTTTACCGATGTAAGTATAGTAGCCTATCAATGTTAGTAATACTTCATCTGGTATAGGAAGACCAACAATTCCTCCCATTAATATTAATACGATGGCAATATAGCCATACTTCATGATTAAAAACTCAAATAACTCCATAATGTCCCTCAATTAATTCGGTTTTAGCCATACAATGTTAATTCATTATAAACTGAATATTTTATGTACGTAAATGAGAATTTCACTAGAGGATGACGATCTAAAGCTAGTTTCTTCATTCAATACACAAGTGGTCATCAAGAATTCAAAGACCACCAAGTGATTATGGGGTATAATTTTCCTAGTATCATCCTAATTTAGGCTTTCCATGTAGAAATAAATCCATGCACTTAACTTTTCTAAAGGAGGTTGTATCGTGTTTAAACGAATATTACTACCAGCTGATGGATCGGAGCATTCGATAAGAGCTGCTGAAAAAGCGATTGCGATTGCTAAAGCAGATGTTCAATCAAGCGTTACAGTATTGTATGTAGTTGATGGAAGTACATCAAAAGCAGATGTATTAAAGAACTGGGATTCTTTAGGGATAGCTTCACAAAGAAAAGCAAAGCTAAGTGCAATTGAACAGCAAGCATTAAATGAAAAGATCAACT
The DNA here is from genome assembly GCF_017745675.1 of Alkalihalobacillus sp. BA299. Taxonomy (GTDB): domain Bacteria; phylum Bacillota; class Bacilli; order Bacillales; family Bacillaceae_F; genus Alkalihalobacterium. The sequence continues at coordinate 25,396 of NZ_JAFLJM010000021.1, read as the reverse complement.
TTGAAATAAAGATTGTTCGTGGAGAACCTGGACCAGCCATTGTGAAATATGCCAATGACCATAAATATGATTTAATTGTGATCGGTAGTAGAGGCTTAAATGCCCTTCAAGAAATGGTGTTAGGAAGTGTAAGTCATAAAGTAGCAAAACGTGCATTATGCCCTGTTATGATTGTAAAATAATAGCTAATTAACGCGAAGGGTAATATAAAAGTCGTGCTTTGAACCGATGTTCAGAGTTTTTAATATAATTGTAATGTTAGAAGCCTTGACAAATTTTCGTTATTTTTTTAAAATTCAGACATATACATTATAAGCAAATAAAAACAACCCTAAGAATGAGGTTGTTTTTTTACAACTTTAAATGAAAGCGTTTACAAAAAATATGGAATGAGGGATGAGTGTTGAAGCGATCTAGCTACTCAAAAGAGTTTAAGGTAAAGGTGGTGAAAGAAGCAATTGAAACTGGCAATAAATCTCTAATTGCACGGCGGTATGTGTTAAGTGTTGGCTTAGTTCATCGCTGGGTTGTTGAATATGAAGCAGGCAAATTTCATAAAAGACGATTAAGACGAAATATTGCTTTAGAAGAATCTCATTGAATATTCAATAACTATATAGTTATTTATTTAAGCTTCTTTCCATCCTTCTAAACGACCTTGGAAACTAACTGCAAAATAGAGCAACTTTTATAAATGTTTTTTTCTGTATGAGCGCTTAATCAGTTTTCGTCCATTAAGCATTCATTCTTTTAGTCCACTTCCTATGCTATAATCAAAAGATAATTAGTAGGGTGGTGGACGCATTTGAAATTATCCAATAAAGCACTTTTTCTTTTAATTGCAGGAATTGCGTTACTTTACGGCTTTTTATATTGGATCATTGGTAGTAGAATTGTCGAATAAATTATGTTGTTATTTTTCAAACTTTCACATATTCTTATCTTCAAGGAGATAAACAATAGATGTGTAGTGAGCTCATAAAGGATTCTTCCTTTTGGGCTTTTTTGTTGCTTTTTATGTTGTAACTTTACAACACCACTTATCGTCTTAATTAAGGGGAGATGTTCCTTATTGGAGCGTGCATTTGAGCGTTTATATGAATCGTATCATCAGTCATTATCCCAATGGAGTTGCCTACCGGTAATAATAGGAGGAAATAGGGCTGATTTATGATCAACCCTATTTTTATGTTTAAGAATAAGAAAGTTTACATTTCGAGGATGTCTAGCTGCAGCGCCCAGCGTCTAGTGGACTTCGCTCCCCCTCCTTACGATAAGTCAACATCGGCTCGAGGTCGCTTCGGTCCATCAAACGAGTCCAAAAGTCAGGACACTAATTGCTGGCCCTCCAGCGCTTGTCGCCGATAAGCAGACACCTTTCACTTTTCTTATTATGGCGGAAATTGCAGTCGAAATTTGTTTTCCCGGGAAATGCCGTGTCGAAAAGTTAAAATGATGGATGAATGCTACCGTGGGTGTCTAATGTAATTAGCATAGTAGAAAAACCTGTAGCAGTGACAGCAATAACAGATAGTAGAATTTCGGTAGGAGTTATGACAAATATCCCGCCAATTACAACGAGAAAATCAATAATAAAAATCATAACGCCAATATTTACTTTCGTATAATCAGCTATCATTTGTGCGAGCAAGTCAAGACCTCCTGTACTTATGTCCTCTCTAAACATGATCCCTACACCAGCTCCTAGAATTAGGCCACCTAAAATAGCACTTAGAAGTGGATCTATTACAAGGGGAAGGACGAAAAAGCTAAACCAATCAATAAATAACGAAGAGACAACAAAACCTGGAATACTGTAGATGAAAAAAGCGCGGTAATATTTCCACGCCAAGATGTAAATCGGTATGCTCATAATTAGGATTGTCAACCCTACTTCTAGGTCCCAAATATAATGAATGATTAAACCTAAACCAATCATTCCGCCATCAAGAATATGGTAGGGGATGAAAAATTGATTAATGCCATAGCTAATTAAAAGACTTCCCAATAAGATAACCCATATCGTTTTGATCATTGGTTGCACCCTTCGCTTAACGAGTTTAGAGTTTGTCTCTCTAATAAGTAAGGTATATGCATATCTTGGTTTCTTAGAACACTTGCGCTTTTTTTAATAAATATTATCTTGCTTACCTCGAAACATCTCATAGCACTACAAGAAAAATTATACTGATTTGTCACAATTAGCGGAACCTCAGTTCGTTGACTAGTCCATCATATTAAATAGGCGAGTAGTGCACTTGCAATTCCAAAATAAATCATTAGTGAAAAAATATCATTTAATGTTGTAATTAATGGTCCAGATGCGACTGCTGGGTCTATACCAAACCGATAGAGGATCAGAGGGATGACCGTCCCCGCCATCGTTCCAACGATGAGGGTAATCAATAAAGAAATCCCAACTACAACCCCGAGAATGAGGTTGCCCTGCCATATATAGGCAATAAGAAGGATGAGAACTCCACAGACAAGTCCAATGGTGAGGCCTACTCTTAATTCTCGGAAGATTAATTTTATGACCGTTTTTTTGTCGACAGTCGTCGTAACAATTCCTCTTACAACAACAGCAAGGGATTGGGTTCCTGTATTACCAGTCATTCCGGCAATCATCGGCATGAAGAAGATAAGGGCTAGTACTTGATTTAAAGTCTCTTCAAAGCTATTTAAAATTTGTCCGGAGACGAGGCCAATAAATAATAACAAAATGAGCCAAGGAAGTCTCCTTGCTGAAGCAGTTAAAGCTTTTGTATTAAAATCAATGGCTTTACCGGATGCAGATAGTTTTTCTATATCTTCGTTTGCTTCTTGAATGAAGACGTCAATCGCATCATCAACTGTTATAATCCCTAGTAATGTCTGTTCATTATCGACGACAGGAATAGCAATAAAGTCGTAACGTTCTATCATTTGTGCAACATCTTCTTGGTCAGCATCTACTGGGACAGAAATGACCCGGCTGAACATAATATCAGAAATTTGATCATCAATGTGAGCAATTAGGAGGTCCCGATAAGAAACTACACCAACAAGCTTTTTATCTTCATTTATTACATATACGTAATAGATATTCTCTGATATTCCAGCGTATACTTTAAGTTTGTCGACAGCTTCTCGAACAGTAGAATGTTCTTTAATCCAAATGAACTGGTTGGTCATTAGCCCCCCAGCGGTATCGGGAGGGTAATTCATTAAATCTCGGACTGTATCGGATTCTTCTTGTCTCATGGCATCAAGGAATTCTTGAATTTTATCCCCAGAAAGATCAGTTAGTAAGTCAACAACGTCGTCGTTATCCATTAAATCCATCACTTTTGACGAACGTTCAATACCGAGTTTGTGTAGAATGTCAATTTGAAGGTCACGTTCAAGCTCAGCAATTAAAGCTGCGACCTGGTTAGGGGTTAAAAAAGTAAGAAATCGATGCTGATGCTTTTCAGGTAAACCTCGGTATAATTGAGCAAAGTCATACGGATGTAGCTCATCTAACAATTGTTGAAAAGCTATACGTTTCGACTCTTTTAAATATTTAATGACCAATACGAGCATTTGGTCTTCTGACATGTTTACGATCATTTTAATCACCCACTCTAGTTCGTTCTATATTTTATGTAGTATTTCAAGATTGGACTAGACAAAACACTATTAAAATGTACAAGAAATGAAGGCAATAGTAAACCTTTAATAATGATTAAAAAGGAAGCATTTCTATATAGATTAACCTTGTATGAGGTGTTATACAAATTGGAATGGTGTATAATGATAAAAATGATGTGACATGGGGGCGTATGAGATGGGCATGAAATACGATGATAAAGTAAAAAATAGATTAAAACGTATTGAAGGTCAAGTCCGGGGCATCCTTAAAATGATGGAAGAAGAAAAAGAATGCCAAGATATTGTCGGACAAATGGCTGCAGTTCGTAATGCACTTGATCGTGCCATTGGAGTAGTCGTTAGTACGAATTTAGAAGCTTGTATTCGAGAACAAATAGAAAATGGGGAAAACACGGAAGAAACCATTAAAGAAGCAGTAAATTTATTAGTAAAAAGTAGATAAATCTAAATAAAAGACTGAAAAAAGGCTGACTAAAAAACAATGTCAAGTACGACCATACGTTTCAACGCTGTGATTATGTATGGGAAAAACGTGCTTGTACTAATTAGTCAGCCTTTTTGCTGTGACTGTTCTTTTTTAGAGGAAAAAAATTCAAAAAACATTATTGACAATGATTATCAGTTGCACTATACTACAAATTGTGGTTGGAGATGATAATGAATTTCATTCTAACTATAAAGAGTAATACATATTCTAGGGGGAAACATGTGCTATGAAAAAATCACTAAAGCTGTTGGTATTTGCTATGATGTCAATGCTGTTAGTATTTGTTGCTGCAGCTTGCGGACAACAAGATACTGAAACAGGTGGAGAAGAGCCACAAGAAGAACAGCAAAAAGAGCAGAATGAAGAACAACAAGAAGAAGCTGCTGCAGAAGAAGGTTCTGGGGTAGTCAACCTATATACGACTAGACATTATGATACAGATGAAGAGCTTTATAAAAAGTTCACAGAGCAAACAGGTATTGAAGTAAACGTTATTTCTGGTAAGGATGAATTAGTTCAACGCCTTAAAGATGAAGGTGAAGCAACTGAAGCGGATGTGTTTATAACAGCTGATGCAGGAAACTTAGCACGTCTTAAAGCAGATGGCTTAACACAGTCAGTTGAAAGTGAAGTTTTAACAAACAATATTCCTGAAAAATTACGTGATGTAGATAACCAGTGGTTTGGTTTAACAAAGAGAGCTCGTGTTATTGTATATTCAAAAGATCGTGTAGATCCATCTGAACTATCAACGTACGAAGCGTTAACGGAAGATGCTTGGAAAGGTCGTGTTTTAATCCGTTCATCTGAAAATATTTACAATCAATCTTTATTGGCTTCTTTTATTGAATTAAATGGTGAAGAAGCGGCAAAAGAGTGGGCACAAGGCATTAAAGATAATATGGCAAGAGATCCTGAAGGTGGAGATACTGACCAAGTGAAAGCGGTTGTTGCTGGTCTTGGTGATGTTGCTATTGCAAACACTTATTATGTTGGGAGACTTATCAATTCAACAGATTCAGAAGATTCGAAAGTAGGAGAGCAAGTAGGCGTTTTCTTCCCGAACCAAGAGACAAATGGTACGCACATTAACATTAGTGGAGCAGCGGTTGTAAAGCATGCTAAAAATGTTGACAATGCAATCAAATTTATTGAATTCTTATCTGATGTAGAAGCACAAGAATTATTCGCAAAAGGTAACAATGAATATCCAGTTAACCCTGATGCTGCGATTTCTGAAACACTTAAATCTTGGGGAGAGTTTAAAGAACAAGATATTAACTTAACAATTCTTGGTGATAACAACGCAAGAGCGATTCAAATTTATAACGAAGTTGGATGGAAATAATTCCAGTTCATGAAAGCCGTATTGCATTTTTGTAATACGGTTTTCATGTTTTTATTGATAATGATATTCACTAACACTATTTTTTTATGTATACTTAGTTTAGTGATAATTGGTCTCATCGAAGTCGTGCTTTTTATTAATAAGGATGTGGCAACATTGAAGCTTATTCAACAGGCAAGAACACAATTAAATATGTGGGCAGTTCTAAGTTTTATTTTTATTACCATCATCTTATTGCCCAACATAGTGATTGGAATACACTTTTTTGCGGAAGCCAATGATAACTGGTATCACATTAAAGAGTATTTACTATTTGATATTATCTATAACACAATCATTCTCTTAGTATTTACAGGTATAGCAACTACGATCATCGGAACAAGCTTAGCATGGATTGTTACGGTGTATAAGTTTCCGTTAAGAAACTTCTTTAAATGGGGACTCATCTTACCTTTAGCTATACCACCATTCATTGGTGCATACACCTATCATGGAATCATCAATTATACGGGAATTATCCAATCAACATTACGTAATACATTTGATATTCAGGTCAATCAAAAGTATTTTAGCATTATGAATATCGAAGGAACCGTCTTCATCTTTACAATTTTCCTTTTTCCTTACGTCTATGTCATCACTAAGAGCTTCTTTGAAAATCAATCTTCTTCCATTATAGAAAATGCACGTTTATTAGGAGCGAATGCATTTGACGTGTTTTTTAGAGTGGTTTTACCGATCTCAAGAGCCGCTATTATTGGCGGGGTGACGATCGTTATGTTAGAGGTCATCAATGACTACGGTGTGGTTAAGTATTTCGGCATTCAAACCTTTATTACAGCAATCTTTCAGACGTGGTTTGCTATGAGAGATATTGCATCTGCCTTTAAGTTGGCTGGGACATTGATGGTCGTTGTTATTTTAATTTTAGTAATTGAAAAGCTTATAAGAGGGAGAAAGCGTTTTAGCTATACAACCTCAAAAGTAAGGCCGATTCAACCGAAACAGCTAAAAGGTGGTAAAGCTTGGGTTGCGTTCGGATATTGTTTTACAATCTTCGGTTTTGCCTTCCTTATTCCTTTTGTTCAATTAGTTCATTGGATGTTCATGACCTATGAAAGAATTTTATCGAAGGAATTTTATATTTTAATTAAAAATTCATTTTATGTTGCAACAGTTGCAGCCATTTGCATTGTCGTTATTGCATTGATCATCGCCAATTATACCCGTCTTCAACACGGACTGGTTTCTAAACTGCTCTCTAAAGTTACAATTCTCGGATATTCTGTACCAGGTGCTATTATAGCTATTGGTATAATTACGATTTTTTTAGCTTTAGATAGCTATTTATATGCTCTTTTAACTTCTTTTTCTGTGGATACGGTCTTTGTTTTAAGAACTAGTATTGTCATGTTAATTTCAGCATATTGTATTCGCTTTTTAGCAGTAGGCTACAATTCTATAGAGGCAGGGTTTGAAAAAGTTGGTAATTCCTTTACGGAGGCTTCAAGAACACTTGGTTCATCAACAGTTAAAACGTTCTTTAGAGTCGATATCCCGATGATAAAAGGTGCTATTTTTGGAGGATTTATTCTTGTGTTTGTCGATATTTTAAAGGAGTTGCCGCTAACGATGCTCCTTCAGCCGTTTAATTTTCAAACCTTGGCAACTAGAGCTTTTCGATATGCTAATGATGAGATGATAAGTGAGGCAGCTTCAGCTTCATTGTTAATTATATTAATCAGTGGTATCTGTATCTTTTTCTTTCACAAAATCCTAGATAAAGGGGAGTCTCATTAAATGTTTGTAAAACTAAGAAATTTACAATATCAATATAAGAATACCTCTGAACCAACGATCAAAGACTTTTCATTGGATATCGAACAAGGAGAAATTATTTCGATTCTTGGTGAGAGCGGAAGTGGTAAGAGTACGATTTTAAGGTTAATTGCAGGCTTAGAGATCCCTAAGGCAGGTATGATTTCTATAAACGGTAGGGTGATCCTTGATGATTCAAATTTTATCCCTCCTGAAAAAAGAGGGGTAGGAATGGTATTTCAGGATTATGCACTTTTTCCACATATGACGGTTGAAAGTAATATTAAGTTTGGGTTAAGAAAAATGAATCGCAGACAGAAGCAACAGCGAATCGAAGAAATGTTATCTTTAGTGAACTTAACAAATTATAAAAATCGTTATCCGTATGAATTAAGTGGAGGACAGCAACAAAGAGTTGCACTTGCTAGAGCTTTAGCTCCTGCTCCATCTTTACTAATATTTGATGAACCATTTAGTAATCTAGATGCAAGTCTTCAAGTTAGAATTAGAGATGAACTTCGTGCAATCTTAAAGAAAACAGGAATTACATCGATATTTGTAACCCATGACCAAGAAGACGCAAGAGTTCTTGCTGATCGTATTGTTTATATTGAAAATGGAGTAATAAATCGTGTAGGTCCCCCAGAAAAAGTACTTAATTTTAACGGTAAGCAGATGTTTACAGTATACTAAATCGGATTTAATTAAACGTTTGATTAAACCGAATTAAAGAAGTAAAAGGAAAAAAGAACGTCAAAACCAGTGATAAAGAGCTCACTGGTTTTTTTGGGCTAGATAAAAATGTATAAATTTTTAAAGAAATAAATAAGATTGCGAAGAAATGTTGACACCGATAATCATTATCAATTAAAATGGTGATAATGAAAATTATTATCATTTAAAAATGAAGGAGGAGTTTATTGTGTCTGCTCTATTAATTGTCGGTGCCGATCATTTAGGTAAAATTCCAAATAAATTAGCAACAGTAGGCTTTAAAGAAGTAATTCATGTGAGTGGGAGAAAGGTGCAGCAAGTGAAAAGAGAAATTCCAGCTCATATAGACTTAGTGCTAGTTCTTACAGATTACATAAATCATAATTTATCTTCCGTTTTAAAAAAGAAAGCAAATGAACAAGGTATTCCGATTTGTTATGCCAAACGTTCATGGTGTTCCATTTATCAGGCAATTGGTAGTTGCCAATATGAAGGCTGTCCAAATAAAGTTAATTGCCGTATTTAGAAACTAAACAGAAACAAGAAGGGGGATTTGGATGTCTAGCGTTTCCAATAATATAAATAGAAGTACTTCTAATGATAAAGTAAATTGTAATAACTTAGTACAGACAATGGTTAATCATGTAATAAGTAGCTATTACAATTTACCTGTATCAGAGCGAACCGTATTTCAGCTATTAACTCTAATTGCTGATCATTGGAAGAAGATTAATGAAAAGTGTTTTTCTTCAACGACAGAATATTACACTACTTTAGCTAAATCAACGGACTTTTTATTAAAAGGGTTAACCTATAATGAAGAAGCAAGTTTAGAAGCTTACAATGGACAGCCAGTTATCATTAATAAATTAAAAAGTAATAATGGAATTCATGCTACGGTATATTTAGTTGAAGTGGACCAAGAGGTAGCTATGAAGCTGTGTAATCAGGTTAGAAATAATTTAATGAAAAAGATAAGTAATGGAGAGCTATCGGTTCGTATATGTTCATTAGTTAATGGAAGTAGCTATAAGTTATATGAAAGAAGATAAAAATGAGGTCACTAGTGCCCATTTTTATTTTTTTTGTTATAAATATCTAGACAAAAAAATTAAAATATGAAAAAATAAATGTTGTATAAAGTCAACTTTATTGTAAAGGGTAAAAGGTCAATGTTTTTTTTGTGCTTTTTTTGCGCGAGAGAAACAATTTTATATGAATGAAAAAATTGTACGAACGTAAAGTATAATTTGAAGGAGGGAAATCTAGTGAAAAAGCTTTTATTTATGTTAATGTCAGCAATGGTTATGTCAGTATTTTTAGTTGCATGTGGTGGAGAAGGAAGTGAACAAGAAAGTGGTTCTGAAGAAGGGTTAAACATCACTACAAGTTTCTCAATTTTAGGAGATGTTGTTGGAAATGTTATTGGTGATCGTGGGACGGTAGAATACATTGTTCCAATCGGAGAGGAGCCACATGAATATGAGCCGATACCGAGTGATTTCCAAAAGGTAAATGATTCAAATGTCTTTTATGTAACTGGAATGGGGCTAGAAGGTTGGTTAGAAAAATTAGTACAAAATACTGGGGATGCTCCAGTCGTAACACTTTCAGAAGGTGTTACCGCAATTCCATTAGTGAACGAAGATGGTGAGGATCCACATATTTGGCTTGATGCTCAAAATGTGATCTTGTGGGTAAATAACCTAGTAGAAGACTTAGTTGAACGTGATCCTGAGGGAGAAGAAACGTATCGAGCAAATGCAGAAGCGTATATAAAAGAATTAGAGGAACTGGATGCTTGGATTAAAGCAGAGGTAAATACCATTCCTGAAGAAGTTCGCACGATAACGATTAGTGAGGATGCTTTCCGGTACTTTGGGCAAGCATACGGAATAGAAACTGCAGGTATTTGGGAACTGAATTCTCATGAAGAAGGAACACCTAGTCAAATTTCTAGATTGGTTGATATTATTAAAGAAAAAGATCTTCCTGCTGTATTCGTTGAAACAACAGTTGATAAAAGGTATATGGAAACAGTAGCAAATGATGCTGGAGTAGACATTGCTGGTGAAGTGTATACCGATGCTGTTGGACCAGAGGGTTCAGGAGCAGAAACATATATAAAAATGATGAAACATAACGTAAAAGTCTTTGTAGAAGGTTTAAAAAATTAATGCTCCACATTAAGTAGGAAACAATTAGATGAATAACAAAATCGCATTGGATTTCAACGTCCAATGCGATTTTGTTATTATTGTCTTTCTTGACACATACATCTTATAGAATAAGACATGCACATAAATTTATGCGGTCTTGCTAAGTCAAGTGTTCTTAGTAACTCTCTATTAAAAGAGCCGCATTAATATACCGATGACAACTAGAATTCCAAACCCAATCCAAAGGATCTTTTGAACTACCTTATTATTTAGGCGTCGACGTCGCCAACGATTTGGGTTGAATGTCACTTTCTCAGGATCATGGATGTGTGTATAAGTGTAAAAAGGTCGTGCCTTTACAAGGAAAATAGGTGCTAATGCGGCGCCCCCAATCAGACCAAATAAATGGGCAAGAATATTAATATTACTATTAATGAACGTCATGATAAGTCCAATAATTAATATCGTCATCACGATTTGTGAGTTTGCTTGGTCAATTAAATCTTTTCTGTTTAAAACCATATAGAGATATACGCCAAATAAACCAAAAATAGCACCAGATGCACCCAAATGTGGCGGGTAGGATAGACCTCCTAAATAAAAAGTAGCGATGTTAGCGATGATCCCCGCCGATAAATAAATCGTAATAAATTTAATTTTTCCGAGCATTTTTTCAAGAGCAGGTCCAAACAAAACGAGTGAAAATGAATTAAATAAAACATGCCCTACTCCTATATGCATAAAAATAGGAGTGATTAAGCGCCAGTATTCACCTTGAGCAACTGCTGGATTAAAACCAATTCCGATGTTTCGAATGAGATAGCCAAAGGGTAAAAAGTTCATCCAAACAAAAAGAAGTAGGTGAATGGCAACAATAACTGTAATTACAGGGTAGTTACGTCGGAAAGAGTAAAAGCTTTCATTACGTATAAACATAGAAAACCCACCTTTTTACTTCATTTCTCTTCCATACTATCATGAAATGAATAGGTTATGATAAGTTTATGATTACAAGGTGAGAATATCCCAACTGAAATTAAGAAAAGTTGGGAGGGGAGTTTTTTTTGAAATTGTCAATAATGAACGTAGAAACGTCAAAAGGGGTAAGGTTTTTATGATTATAGGAACAGGAATTGATATTGTTGAGATAAAAAGAATTCAGAAGGCGATCGAACGTACGGATAAATTTGTAATGCGGATTTTAACTCATAATGAAAGAAAAAAGTATAACGACTTGTCAAGTAAACGACAGATCGAATATTTAGCGGGACGGTTTGCAGCAAAGGAGGCTTTTGTAAAAGCGTTAGGTACCGGGATCTCCAAACAGGTTGGATGGCAAGATATTGAAGTATTGAATGATAAGTTTTCTGGAAAACCGATCATCTATTGGAATGGAGATGAAGTCGTACATATTTCCATTTCACACTCTAAAGAATATGCTGTAGCACAAGTAATTATTGAAAGCTCGTCAAGCTAGTCTGCATATTGTGGAAGTTTGTCTCATATAGTTGTAGTGCGGTTAGGAGAAAGCTTCGTTACAAAATGAGTAATGGACTAATAGACAGGGAGTAGAAAGGACGTGCGCTATTAATGATGAATGTCTTTACACGGGGTTTGTGATAAGCGATAGAAAGTGATAAAACTCTAGCTTCCTCTCACTCGGCATCATTGATATACTTCTTAGTTGGAAGCATTAGAGTTAAAAGCGTATACCTTCTGTCGGCTATTGCTTAGACTCAAGTCCGTGACATTACAAACTAAATGATAGGCACGTACTTCTTTCTCTTTGCTCACATAGCGATTGCTCCCGAATGGTAACGAACGTCTTTCTCTTTTGTCGTTAATTATGAGACAAAGGGGTGAACTAAAAGTGAGAAGGAAAGGACTAGTTGCATTGTTTGTCAGCGTCATTCTCACTCTTGTATTAGCGGGTTGCGGTGAAAAAACGCAAGAGGACATTATTGAAGGGTTAGACCAAAAGCTTAGCGAAATGACAGGTTATAAGACAGATGCTATGATGATTTTACAAACGGGTAAAGAGCCGCAGCAGTATGACGTGGAAGTTTGGCATCAAGTGGAAAATCATTATCGAGTCGCTTTAAAGAATGACGAAAAAAATCAAAGTCAAATCATTTTACGTAACGATGAAGGAGTGTTCGTATTAACACCAGCCCTCAATAAAAGCTTCCGTTTTCAAAGTGATTGGCCGAAAAACAACAGTCAAGTCTATTTATATGAATCTTTAATCTCTGATATTTTGAATGATCCAGAAAGAACGTTCCAAGCTACAGAGGATCATTATGTGTTCCAAACGAAAACGAACTACCAAAACAAAAATTTAAACAGCCAAGAAATCATGCTGAATAAAAAAGACTTAACGCCAGCATCGGTAAAGATCATGAATTCTGACTTACAGGTGCTCGTTCAAGTAAACTTTAGTTCGTTTTCCATGAACCCAAGCTTTAACGAAGATGATTTTGATATGGAACGAAATATGACAGCAGCACAAATGGGGAAAGAAGTTCCGACATTAGCTGATGTGTCAGAACCGTTAACTGTACTTTATCCATTATATGAGCCACAAGGTACAGCACTAACGAACTCAGAAACCGTTAGAACAGAGGATGGAGAAAAAGTAGTACTAACGTATACGGGAGACAATAACTTTACGTTAATTCAAGAAAAGAGTAGAGTCGTTTCAGCAAGTACACCAATGAATGTTAGTACCGGTGATCCTGTTGATTTAGGGTTTACTGTTGGTGTTATGTCAAACGGTTCATTAATGTGGACATATGAAGGTGTTGATTTTTATCTCGCATCAAATGATTTAGACGCTGAAGAAATGACGGCAATTGCTCGCTCGGTTTACGGTACACTAGAAAAATAATTAAAAGTTTGGTTCGGAGGCTGACTTCAAAGCGAAATGGTCTAGAGCTCGTATATAATATATTTGTGCAACAGTTAGTAATGCACAATATATGTTTAGACGTAGGCGCCTAGACACTTCATAGTCGGTCTCTTCTTTTTTTTAGGCTGTTTTCGTAAATCTGTTGGTTTTAGATCGTCTGCACGAAGTAAAGAAGATTGAAACTAAGACTCATGGAATGTTGACAGTAAGTCCAAAGAACAAGATAATCACAATAAAGAGAAGATGCTGTATGTATTTTTGGAAGGTGGAGAACGCATTGCAACGTTGGAATGACTCTTTTTATCGTGATACATGGGTCGAGGTCAACCTTGACCATATAAAGGAAAATGTAAGAAACATTAAAGCAAGCTTTAAACATACTATGGAAATTATGGCTGTTGTTAAGGCAGACGGATACGGACACGGGGCAATACCTGTTGCAGAAACAGCGCTTGAAGCAGGAGCTACTTATTTAGCGGTCGCCATATTAGATGAAGCTATTCAATTACGAATGGCTGGTATTAAAGCCCCTATACTTGTGTTAGGTGCGATTCGACCAGAAGATTTAGAAATAGCTGCAAGTCAGGATATAACTGTAACTGTTTTTTCAGTAGAGTGGTTGCAACGTGCTCAGTCGCTGTATCAAGGACAAAAGAAAATTAATATGCATATGAAATTCGATACAGGCATGGGGAGAATTGGTATAAGAGATCAGGAAGAAGGAAAGGCTGTAATAGAGGTTATCCAAGAAGATAACCGTTTTCGATTAGAAGGGTTGTATACTCATTTTGCAACTGCAGATGAACTATGTGATGACTACTTCAATATGCAGTATGAGCGTTTTACACATATTGTAAACTTGATGAAAGAGTGGAAAGTAGACGTTTCTATTATTCATTGCGGAAATAGTGCAACAGGACTAATGCATCCTAATCAGGCATTTAATATGTTTCGCCTCGGGATATCGATGTACGGACTCACTCCTTCTATTGACATAAAAGATAAATTGCCGGTACAACTTAAAGAAGCTTTTTCTCTTCACTCCAAGCTGATACAAGTCAAAAGAGTTCCACCAGGAGAAGGAATTAGTTATGGAATCACCTATAAAACAGAAGGGTGGGAATGGATTGGGACGATCCCGATTGGATATGCAGATGGGTGGTATCGATATCATTCTTTAAAACGCGGTTCTGTCTTAGTGAACGGAGAAAAGGTGCCTTTTGTCGGCAGAATATGTATGGATCAATGTATGGTAAAATTACTACATGAAGAACCTGCTAGAACACAAGTCACATTGATTGGTTCTCAAGGAGATCAAACGATTTCGATTGATGATGTCGCAGAACGTTTATCAACGATAAACTATGAAATACCTTGTATGATTGGTACTAGAATACCGAGAGTTTACCTCAAGAACAATCGAGTTTATGACGTAAAAAATAAAATAGTACCATAACGAAAAAATAATTTGCTATAAAATAATAAAGAACAACTTTGCAATTCAGTCTATAGAGTGCTATTATTAATACGGAATGTAAATAGGTCGTACCGTACGTTGATGGGGGTGTATGTTTGTGTCTGAACAAGCCACAAAGCGAATTATGATTAGTTTGCCGCAGAACCTTTTAAACGAAGTAGATGGGGTAGTTAAGCAAGAAAAAGTTAACCGGAGTGAATTTATCTCCCAGGCTACAAAAATGTATCTTCGAGAGCGAAAAAGACGTCAAATTCGTGAGTCGATGCAGCAGGGTTATATGGAAATGGCAAAGATCAACTTAAACATTGCATCAGAAGCCTTTCTTGCTGAGGAGGAAGCAGAGCACACCCTAGATCGCTTAGTTAGTGGGGTGTAGCTGTTGATTGTAAAACGTGGCGATGTTTACTTTGCTGATCTATCTCCTGTTGTTGGTTCAGAGCAAGGTGGAGTTAGGCCTGTTCTCATCATTCAAAACGATATCGGGAATCGGTTTAGTCCAACTGTCATCGTCGCGGCGATAACAGCCCAAATTCAAAAAGCTAAGTTACCGACTCATGTAGAGATAAATGCCAAGCGATATGGGTTTGATCGGGATTCAGTGATCTTGTTAGAGCAAATTCGGACGATTGATAAACAACGACTAACTGACAAAATCACACATTTGGACGATGATATGATGAGTCGAGTGGATGATGCGCTTCAAATTAGTTTAGGTCTTATTAATTTTTAATTTTAAATGTTTAAGCGTATGTAGAAAAGTTACTTCTCCTACTAAGATGAAGTAGCTTTTTTTATTTGTAGTGAAACTAAACCGTCAAACAGGCTGGATCTATGGAGCTGTTTGGCTTTTTTGTGTTTACTCGCTAGAAGTTCAAAGGATGTGTCGAAGGCTCCATTCCGTACGTCGCTAAACGGGCGCTTCCGCTTTTCATGTCTAGCTACAGGTGTCATTGGCTCGAGGTCGCTTCGGTCCATCAAACGTGTCAAAAAATCAGGACACTAATTGCTGGCCCTCCAGCGCTTGTCGCTAATAAGCAGACACCTTCCGCTTTTCTTTTATCAAGTGCATCTTTTGCAACTTTTTTGTTGGCATGAAATAATAGTGGGAAATGGAGGTGTCCTGGTTGCAGCCTGATATTATTGAAATCATTTTGCGAAACAAAGCTGATTTAAAAGTAAGGTGGTTACAAGAAGTTGAAGCAGTTCGTAAAGAAACGTATATGGAAAATGTTACTGAACACGTCTTTGAAAGTACAAATCAGGAATTTGTAGAATTGATCTTAGATACACTTCATTGGAGTCAAGCGGAGGCGACAGAACGAATTGGACAATATTCGAAACGTCTAGTTCAAGCAGGATTACAGTTGGAGTATATTACGCAAGGTTTACAAGCGTTTCGTCGTGTCATTCTCGAAATGTTAACAGAGCGAGAAAGTGATGGAAAAAGAATTGTTTTATTATTTTACGAAATCGAGACGTGGATTGATGGGATTCTTAATAAAGTTATCCATAATTATACAGGTTCATGGGAAAACACCTTTGAGTTACAAAAGCTGTCCTTATTAGAGCTTTCGGCACCGCTGATCCCTATTTTCGAAAATATTTCAATTATGCCTCTCATTGGAACGATCGATACAGCTAGAGCAAAATTAATAATGGAAAACTTATTAAATGGTGTCATTAAGCACCGGGCTCAAGTCGTTTTAATTGATATAACAGGAGTCCCCGTCGTTGATACAATGGTTGCCCACCATATTATTCAAGCGGCTGAAGCGGTACGACTTGTAGGTTCAAAGTGTATTTTAGTAGGTATTAGACCGGAAATTGCACAAACGATCGTTAACTTAGGTATTGACCTAAGTCAATTTCCAACCAAGAGTACGCTCCGAATAGGAGTCCAAACTGCACTTGAACTCACAAATAGACAAATCATAGATAGATAGATTTTTAGGAAGTTGAACATACATTAAAAGAGTAGGTGACCTGAGAATGAGTATGAGAATCCCGATTTTAAAATTGAAAGAATATTTACTCGTCAGTGTCCAAGTTGAGCTTGATGATCAAACCGCACTTCAATTTCAAGAAGATTTACTCAATAAAATTCATCGAGAAGGTTCAATGGGGGTCGTAATTGACTTAACCTCTGTGGAAATGATTGATTCATTTATTGCTAAAGTTCTCGGTGATGTTGTTGATATGTCTAATTTAATGGGAGCAAAAGTGGTGCTTACCGGAATACAGCCTGCTGTAGCCATCACATTAGTAGATATGGGAATTAGGTTAGGTGGTGTCCAAACGGCGCTCGACTTAGAGCAAGGGTTGGAAAAGTTGCAGCAAGTATTGGAGGGGTAAGGATGGCGGTCCAATCCTGTGTAGAGGTTAAGAGTGAATGGGAAATTGTCGGAGCTAGACAAGTTGGTAGAAATTTAGCTAAAGAAATTGGCTTTGGAACAGTAGACCAGGCAAGGATTGCAACGGCTATTTCTGAACTGGCACGAAACATTTATTTATATGCAAAAAAAGGAACGATTTGTATTGAACGAGTCGTTGGTACAGAAACAAATGCATTTCAACCGGGAATAAAAATTACAGCTTCAGATCATGGGCCAGGAATAGAAGATATCCGACAAGTGATGGAAGATGGATATACGACTTCTGGAGGGCTAGGAGCTGGATTACCTGGTGTTAAGCGGTTAATGGATGACTTTCAAATCGAAACGAGCGTAGGAGAAGGAACAGTAATATCGGTAACAAAATGGCTTAAATAAGGAGGAAAACCTGTGATTGAAGCCGAGAATCGAGATTTATCTTTACAATCCGATTATAAAGATTTACTACGTGCTTTTTTGGAAAATAAAAGTGAACAGGGCTTATATGACGCGCAGCAATATAGTAAACGATTGCTTGAAAATCAAATTTCTCCCGAAGAGATGGTAAGCCTTCACTGTGCAGTTTTAGAAGAGGTGTTTGAGGAGCTTTCGGTGGATATAAAAGCTTCGTTTTCATTTTTACTTGAAGTAATGATCGGTTATGGGTTAGCTTACCGAGAACACCAAAGTTTAAGGGATAAACAAATAGAATTAGAAATGCAAATCGATGTAGCTGCAAATATGCAACAAACCCTTTTACCTAAAAAAATGCCACAAATGCAAGAACTTGATATCGGAGTGATAAGTGTACCGGCAGGAAAAATGAGTGGGGATTATTATTATGGTGTTAAAAGTGAGTGTGGACAGCTTGGAGTCGCAATTGCAGATATAATTGGAAAAGGTATCCCTGCAGCGATGTGTATGTCGATGATTAAATATGCTATTGATAGTTTGCTTGCTTATTCGATGCAACCAAGTGCATTACTTGAAAATTTAAATCGTGTTGTTGAACAAAATGTTGATTCAAGTATGTTTATTACGATGATGTATGGAGCATATGACCCGAATGATCATATATTTGTATACTCAGGTGCAGGGCATGAGCCAGGTTTTTACTTCAAGGTTAGCGAAAATAAATTTACAGATTTATACGCAAAAGGGCTTGTACTAGGAGTGTCTAATAAGACGCAGTATCGGGAATACAAGCAAGAAGTGCATGTAGGTGATGTTATCGTTTTATTATCAGATGGTGTAACGGAATGCAGAGTAGGAGAGCGCTTTATTGAACGTCAGGAAATAACAGACCTTCTCAGGCGTTATATGAGTCTACCTGCGCAAGATATTGTTGAGAAAGTGTATGATGAACTTGTGCAGTTGCAAGATTTTGAACTGAATGATGATTTTACGTTAATGTTTTTACGAAGACAGGTTTAAGTCATTTCATAATGTGGTAAATACATGGGTAATTACTATATTCAGGAGGTTTATTATGAATTTAGAAATACGCCAGAAAACAAAAGGGAATGTCCACTTATTATATTTATCAGGCGAAGTAGACGCGTTTACAGCACCTAAATTAAGAGAAGTACTCATTCCTCTGACAGAAGAAAGTAGTATGAAAGTGATTGTCGACTTAACGGACGTAGATTACATTGATAGTACGGGTTTGGGTATTTTTATCGGAGCCTTAAAATCAACCCATAATTATAATAGCCACATCCAACTTCAAGGGTTGTCTAATCGATTACAACGGTTGTTTAAAATAACAGGATTAGATGAAGTTATTGATATAGAGGACCAAGAAAAGGAGGAAATGCAATGACCCGCAATAGTGATCGCATCGAGATGAAAGTTCCTGCAAAACCGGAGTATGTAGGGGTCATCCGTTTGACTGTTTCTGGAATTGCAAATCGAATTGGGTATACGTACGATGACATAGAAGATATAAAAATTGCTGTTGCAGAAGCATGTACGAACGTAGTAGAGCACGCATACGAGGGAGAGGGAACCATTTCAGTTACCTTTCACGTATTTGCGGATCGATTAGAAGTGTTAGTGGCAGATAATGGTGAAAGCTTTGATATAGAGGGAATTAGGAATAAGTTAGGGCCGATTGATAGCAGTCAACCAGTCAATGAATTAAAAGAAGGAGGGCTGGGGCTCTTTCTTATTAATACGTTAATGGATAAGGTAGAAATTTGTGATGAGGATGGCGTTATCCTAATGATGACAAAGTACTTAGGAAGAGATGGGGTGGAACGTTATGTCGACGAAACCTCAGCAACTACCCAACAGTAAAGATGACGTAATTCTTTGGATTAAGCAATATCAAGAAAATGAATTAGAAGAAGCTCAAATCAAGTTAGTTGAACATTATAAGCCGCTTGTGCAAACGCTATCTCGTAAGTTTTCGAGAGGGCCAGAGCATGCTGAGGATCTTTTTCAAGTAGGGATGCTAGGTTTACTAGGTGCCATTCGGCGTTTTGATGTATCGGTTGGAAAAAGCTTCGAATCATTTGCTATTCCGACAGTCATTGGTGAAATTAAGCGGTATATTCGAGATAAGACGTGGAGTGTCCATGTTCCAAGAAGAATTAAAGAGCTAGGACCGAAAATAAAAAAAGCAGTGGATCAATTAACAAACGAACTGCAGCGCTCGCCAAAGGTCGAGGAGATAGCAGAACTCCTTAATGTTTCTGTTGAAGAAGTGTTAGAAGCAATGGAAATGGGGAGAAGTTATCAAGCTTTATCTGTTGATCGACCACTAGAAGCCGATCAAGAAGGTGGAGAATCAACCTTATTAGATCTTGTTGGTCGAAAAGAAAAGGGATATGAACAGACGGACCAGCGAATGCTTCTAGAAAAAGTCTTTAGTGTATTGAGTGAACGGGAAAGGAACATTTTGCAGTTGACTTATTATGAAAATTTAAGTCAGAAAGAGACGGGGGAGCGGTTAGGTATTTCACAAATGCATGTATCGAGGCTACTACGAAGGGCGTTACAAAAATTACGTGAGGCCATTCATGTGAAATCTACGGAGTGTCTTAAATGATTGATTTTCACCAAAAACAACACGTTTATGTATCGACCTATCAACAACCGAAAAAAGGAAATACATTATGTGGGGACTCTTATCTTGTTGTTGAATCGGACGATTATGTCATATGTGCTGTTTCTGATGGATTAGGTAGTGGTGAACCTGCGCACGCTGCTTCAGTTACTGTAATGAACGTTATTAAAGAAAATCATCGTAAAAGTGTGCAAATGATGGTTGAGTTATGTAATGAAAAGCTGGTAGCAAAACGAGGTGTCGTTTTAACGATCGTCAAGTTTGATTGTCGAGAAAGAACCGCCTACTATAGCAGTATTGGAAATGTCGGATTTTTGTTTTATTCACCCAAAGGACAAATGTTACGCCCTATTCCGAATCGAGGGTTTTTATGTGGGCGAAAAGTTGGTGTGAAAACGGAGTGTTTCCCGTATGAACCAGGCAGTGTTTTTGTCATGTATTCGGATGGAGTCAAGCTTAGTGGTTTAAAACGAGAAAACTTAATTGATTTGAACTCTAGAGAAAAAGCGAGTCATTTTATTGAAAAACATGTAAACACTACTGATGATGATCTAGCGATACTTATTGGACAACTACTTTAACACCCATATCATAAATCGCATTGGGTTACTATTCCCAATGTGATTTTTAATGATTGTGGCTTATTTCATTCAAGCACATGATAGCAAATATGAAATTTGATTTGTTGCAAATACGGAACCCGTTAATTTAAAGCCAGTCTCTTTTCTTTTTTTGGTCAAAGGATTGAAGGGGAAGGTGTCGAAGGATTAGTAAGGCTAGTTCACTTTTTGGCATAATTCACTATAATAGAAGAAATGCTAACTGTGGCAAGATGTATAGAGGAGAGATGAATTTGAGTAGTAATGAAGTCCGTCAACAAATGATGATGAAAATTAGTAAAGAATTAAACTTACCAACGAAAACGATTAAACAAGTCATCGAACTGATTGAAGAAGGGAATACCGTCCCATTTATTGCACGTTATCGAAAGGAATTAACAGGCGGAATAGATGAGGTGCAAATCCGCTCAATAACGGAAACATGGCAATATGCTGTAAACTTAAGTGAAAGAAAAGGCGAAGTCATTCGGCTAATTGAGGAGCAAGGAAAACTTACAAGTGAATTAAAAACGGCGATTGAGAAAGCAGAAAAGCTCCAAGAGGTAGAAGACTTGTATCGTCCATATAAACAAAAGCGCAGGACAAAAGCGACGATTGCAAAAGAAAAAGGGCTCGAGCCTTTGGCTGCTTGGTTGTTCTCTTTACCAAAGTCAGTAAATGTAGAAGAAGAGGCAAGTAAATATATTTCAGAAGAGCATGAGGTTAATACATTGGAGGAGGCACTCCAAGGTGCAAAAGATATTATTGCAGAGTGGGTTTCAGATGATGCAGAGGTACGAAAGCATATAAGAGAGTTAACGTTTAAAGATGGGATCATCGTAACTAAAGGAAAGGATACGGATAAGGACGAAAAAGGTATTTATGAAATGTATTATGAGTATGAGGAACCGGTCAAACGAGTCGTTCCCCATCGTATACTTGCGATGAACCGGGGTGAAAAAGAGGATGTCTTACGTGTGGGAATTAAGTTCCCTATTCAAAAAATTGAAGCCTATATGCAAAGAAACTACATAGGAAATAAAAGTTCGAGTGCAGTACCGTTTGTAACTGAGGCAATTGAAGACGGTTATAAACGTTTAATAGAGCCTTCAATAGAGCGTGAAATTCGCAATGAACTTACGACTAAAGCAGAGGAGCAAGCGATACATATTTTTTCAGAAAACTTACGAAACCTCTTGCTTCAGCCACCGATAAAAGATCATACGGTGCTCGGTGTTGACCCAGCGTATCGAACCGGTTGTAAATTGGGAGTCGTAGATGATACAGGTAAGGTTTTAGATATAACGGTGATTTACCCAACCCCGCCACATAATAAAGTGGAAGAAGCGAAGAAAGTAGTTAACCGATTGATTGAGCAGCATAAGATAGATGTGATTGCGATTGGTAACGGGACAGCTTCAAGAGAAACGGAACAGTTTATTGCTGATTTAATACAGGAAAATAACTTATCAGTATCTTATTTAATCGTAAACGAAGCAGGTGCGAGTGTGTATTCTGCTTCTGAACTTGGACGAGAAGAGTTTCCGGATTTGCAAGTTGAGGAACGAAGTGCGGTCTCCATCGCTCGTCGCTTACAAGATCCACTAGCTGAGCTAGTAAAAATTGACCCTAAATCTGTTGGGGTCGGTCAATATCAGCACGACGTTTCACAAAAAAGATTAGCTGAGTCTTTAGGCTTTGTTGTAGAAACCGCTGTAAACCGCGTAGGAGTAAATGTGAATACAGCATCGCCATCACTGCTTCAATATGTTGCAGGGCTATCAAAGGTAGTTGCAAATAATGTTGTTAAAAAACGTAATGAAGAAGGAAAGTTTACCTCTCGTCAACAATTGAAAAAGGTGCCTCGCCTTGGTGAGAAGACATACGAACAGTGTATAGGCTTTTTAAGAATTTCTGAAGGAGACAACCCTTTAGATAATACAGCGATCCATCCAGAGTCATACCCTGAAACGAAACGATTGCTTGAGGCAGTTGGTGCCAGTATGGAGGACCTGGGAACGGAGTCGTTAAAAGAAAAACTCCAGCAGATTTCATTGTCAGAAACAGCTCAAGAGCTTGAAATTGGAGAACCGACATTAAAGGATATTATTGATGCCCTTATTAGACCTGGACGAGACCCTCGTGATGATTTAGCAAAACCTTTATTGAAAAAAGGGGTGTTAGCTCTCGAAGATTTACAGAAGGGAATGGAATTACAAGGGACGGTTCGAAATGTCGTTGATTTTGGAGCATTTATAGATATTGGTGTTAAGCAAGATGGCCTTGTTCATATTTCTAAATTAAGCAACCGGTTTGTGAAGCACCCGCTTGAAGTTGTAGCAGTGGGTGAAGTTGTTACTGTATGGGTTGACGACGTAGATATGAAAAAGCAGAGAGTCGCTTTAACGATGGTAAAACCAGAAAAACAATTGAATTAAAAAAAGAGGCTAACTGCAAATCGCGGTTAGCCTCTTTTCTCAATTGCTGTATTTTTTTTGAATTGTGTTTTTTGATAATAGAACCAACATTGGTTGAGAAGCTTGATTTGGTAACGGTTTTTTTGAAAGAAAGCAGTTTTTAGTTGCTTTCTTAGCCAGTAGGGCATAGGCTAGCAGCTCCTTATTCATTTATGTTACTATGATTAATATATGTATTACAGTTTGTCAAAGTTGATTGAAATCTTAAAGTAATTATTTAAGGAGCTAAAGATCGTGACGCAAGAAGAGCTGCAATTCATTGTTGAAGAAGTTTCATTATCTTATTTTAAGCGGCCTTTTCTGCATGAAGCTAGGTTTAACCCTCGTCTTCGAACAACAGGTGGTCGATATTTATTGCACACACATGATATTGAAATTAATCCGAAACAATATGAAGCATTTGGGAAAGAAGAATTAATTTCAATTATTAAACACGAATTATGCCATTATCATTTGCACATTCAAAAAAGGGGATATAAACATAGAGATAAAGATTTCAAAGATTTATTAAGTCAAGTTGGAGGAGCAAGGTATTGTAAATCGCTGTCTAATGAAAGAATATCCTCAAAGAGACGATATACTATCGAATGTACAAGTTGTTCAATAAAGTATATAAGGAAGAGAAAGTTGAACCTTTCGCGATACGCTTGTGGAAGGTGTGGAGGAAAATTAAGGATGATAAAAATGGATATTGACCACTAGTTTCGTCTGTGCTATATTATAGAAGTCGCTGAGAGACAGCTTGCTTTTCTACTAATTATTTTTAGAAAAGTGTTGACGCAGCGAATTTTTTCTTGTATTATATTTTAAGTCTGATATTATTCCACAGTAGCTCAGTTGGTAGAGCAATCGGCTGTTAACCGATCGGTCGCAGGTTCGAGTCCTGCCTGTGGAGCCAGTGGAGAAGTACTCAAGTGGCTGAAGAGGTGCCCCTGCTAAGGGTATAGGTCGGGTAACCGGCGCGAGGGTTCAAATCCCTCCTTCTCCGCCATTATTTTATGGCCCGTTGGTCAAGCGGTTAAGACACCGCCCTTTCACGGCGGTAACACGGGTTCGAATCCCGTACGGGTCACCATACTAGAAGTTAAAGGATGGAAATCCGAAGTTAGAGCATAGGTTGCATCCGTAAGGTTAACTTACGCTTCACTATTAGATTTTTTACATTTAAAATCCAGACTGGAGGATTAGCTCAGCTGGGAGAGCACCTGCCTTACAAGCAGGGGGTCGGCGGTTCGAGCCCGTCATCCTCCACCATTATTATTCAATTGTAACATTTTATAGATAGTGTGCATCTATTATTCTGTAGCGGTTTTGTGGTCCCGTGGTGTAGCGGTTAACATGCCTGCCTGTCACGCAGGAGATCGCGGGTTCGATTCCCGTCGGGACCGCCATTTTTTATTTTAAATTAAATTTATATTATGCGGGTGTGGCGGAATTGGCAGACGCGCTAGACTTAGGATCTAGTGTCTTTGACGTGGGGGTTCGAGTCCCTTCACCCGCACCAGTAGTGGAATTTATAGAGCGGTCGTGGCGGAATGGCAGACGCGCTAGCTTGAGGGGCTAGTGGGGGCAACCCCGTGGAGGTTCGAGTCCTCTCGACCGCACCAAGAAGTTTAATGAAAATAGGGGCGCCCTTAGCTCAGCTGGATAGAGTGTTTGACTACGAATCAAAAGGTCGGGAGTTCGAATCTCTCAGGGCGCACCATTATTTAGAAGCGAGAAGTTGGAAATAAGAAGTTAGAAGTCGTTTATAGATGTAATTGCAGTGCTCTAATTTCTATTGTCCTACATCTAGCCTCTATAGTTTACGGGAAGTGGCTCAGCTTGGTAGAGCACCTGGTTTGGGACCAGGGGGTCGCAGGTTCAAATCCTGTCTTCCCGACCATCATATGCGGGTGTAGTTTAATGGTAAAACTCTAGCCTTCCAAGCTAATGTCGTGGGTTCGATTCCCATCACCCGCTCCAATTATTTATTGGGGGCCTATAGCTCAGCTGGTTAGAGCGCACGCCTGATAAGCGTGAGGTCGGTGGTTCGAGTCCACTTAGGCCCACCAGAAAAAAAGTGTTGACAGTGATTTGATGAATGTGATAACATAGAGAAGTCGCTTTTGACACACTAAAAAGTTCTTTGAAAACTGAACAAAAAGCCAAGCGAAATAAAGAGATACATGATATCTCGTCAATGTTTTAAAACGTCACGTTTGTGACAGTGAGCTTAATCAAACACTTTTATGGAGAGTTTGATCCTGGCTCAGGACGAACGCTGGCGGCGTGCCTAATACATGCAAGTCGAGCGGACCAATTAAGAGCTTGCTCTTAATTGGTTAGCGGCGGACG
>NZ_JAFLJM010000020.1 GCF_017745675.1 Alkalihalobacillus sp. BA299 | reverse complement strand
GAAGAGGCCACACCCGTTCCCATGCCGAACACGGAAGTTAAGCTCTTCAGCGCCGATGGTAGTTGGGGGCTTCCCCCTGTGAGAGTAGGACGTCGCTAGGCACAAAGCACAATCCAATAGGGTTGTGCTTTTTTAATGCATAAAAAAGTAAATAAACAGTAGGTATTGAAGATCTCGAATTGAAGAGGTAACATTTGTGAATGATTCTCTACTGAATTTAGACCTAAACAATATCTTTAAAGTTTCGACCATAAACTAAATATAGCATAAATTGATTGAGCTTTCTCAAAACAAGTGAAGTAATTTTCTGATCAAATAAGAAAATAGTTAAGAGCTTTGTTATAATAATAATGTACGATATTAATGCTTAGACTTCTATTAATTAGATTTTCTTTTCCTAAACAGACCATATTCTTCGTAATGTGATAGCAATTTTGTCTTTTGTAACCCTGATAAAAAGAGAAGTAAAGTAAAAATAATTGTCACTCGCATAATAAAAACCTCCCAATATAATAAATGCAAAGGGGGGTAATATGGTTACTAATAAAATATTTTGAATAAAATAATATCATTTGATGTAAGAATAGATCAAAACTGTTTAGATCTCACTCAACATAATTTATCAAGTAAAAAAGATATTAAAAAGGTGGAGAGAATTATGACACAACGATTCAATACTAAAACCGTCCATTTCCAAGCAAAAGATGTAGCAAGAAATATGAGTAAAGCACAACCAATTTATCAAACGTCTGCTTTTACTTTTAAGGACTTAGATGATATGGAAAGCTTTTATCAAGGAGAGAAAGAATATCTATACTCAAGATTCGGAAACCCAAATACGGATGATCTAGGTAAAGGTGTGGCCGCTGTTGAAGAAGCTGAGGATGGTGTGGCAACTTCTTCTGGAATGTCAGCAATTCTTGCTGGAATATTAGCGGTTGTAAAACCTGGGGAACATGTTATTGCATCAGAAGATCTATATGGTGGAACGTATCAGCTATTAGCAGTTGAGTTACTGAACCTTGGAATCGAAGTCAGTTTTGTATCTTTTGAAAATAGAGAAGAAATTAAAAATGCTATACAGCCTACGACTAGATTGCTTTATACCGAATCGGTGACTAATCCGTTATTACGTGTAGAAAATTTACAGATGGTACAGGCAATTGCTGAAGAGTTTGGACTTTTATCGATGATTGATAATACGTTTGCGACGCCATTTCTATTACAACCGACAAAGTTTGGAGCAGATCTCGTCATCCATAGTGCAACAAAGTACATAGGTGGGCATAGTGATGTGACCGCTGGAGTGTTAGTAGGGAAAAAAGAATTAATTGAAAAAGCTCGAGTTAAAGTTGTAAGTTTAGGATGTAATTTAAGTCCATTTGAAGCATGGTTAGCGTGTCGTGGCTTAAAGACATTAAGTATTCGAATGGAACGACAATCTAAAAATGCTTTAGCGTTAGCGACTGCATTAAAAACTAATGAAGATGTAAAGAAAGTATATTATCCGACAGAACTCTCTCAAAAAGGAAACGGTGCAATGGTGTCAATAGAGTTAAACTCATCTGTTGATGTCGAGAAGTTTTTCCAGTCTCTAGGATGGATTAAAATTGCACCAACATTAGCTGGAGTTGAAACGACGGTTTCTTATCCAATACGGACTTCCCACCGAACGATACCTGACACAGTACGTGAAAAACTTGGGATTACTAATGGACTTGTCCGTATTTCAGTAGGGATTGAAGACGAGTTAGACATCATTGAAACATTTGAAAGTGCAATAAAAAAAGCTAAGGGATAAATTGTAAGAGGCCGGGATTTTTCTCAGCCTCTTCTCTTACGTTTAGCTATTTTCTAAATTGGGATGATTATCAAAACGACTATCATAGGACATATACTTGAGAAGCTTTTTGTACAAATGAATATTATCTGTTAGTAATAAAATCGGCATAAGGAGGAATGTCATCAATAAAGCAATATTTGCAAGAAAAGCACTCCGAATTAGTAACACAAAATTAGTTTCTGTACTCAAATTCCACCATCCCCTTTTTTATTAAATATTCTTAAAATTCTGTACATATTACAAATTGTACTACATAAATTAAAAATGGACAAGGATCATAAAAATAATATAATATTTCTTGCATAAAGAAATAACATATGGTAAAGTATAATAACTGTTAACAACGACGCATATGCTTCCTAGAAACACGAGAAGAGGAAGGAACAGTCGAAGACACCAACGAAGCCAAAATCATCATCCATTAACTTTATAACGACGCGGGGTGGAGCAGTCTGGTAGCTCGTCGGGCTCATAACCCGAAGGTCATAGGTTCAAATCCTATCCCCGCAACCAATACCATTACTGCATCTATGGCTAGAAACATCTTGAAAAGTAAAGTAATTAGTACTTAAAGAGTCAGCTATACATAACTATAAATCAATTCAAATCAACAGAAACTCCTTAGGATGACCGTTCCTAAGGATTTTTTTCTATGATTAACAAAAGGGTGAGACAACATGAAGGATGAGTTTTCTTTTATTAATAAAATTACACCTAAACATTTAAATCAACGTGAGTTAATCTACGGGATAGGTGATGATGCGGCTTTATATCGCATTGATAGTGATTATGATGAGGTGGTATGTGTCGATACTATGGTAGAAGATATTCATTTTCGACGTGACACAATGTCTCCTTTTCATGTTGGTTATAAGGCACTGGCAGTTAATATTAGTGACGTAGCTGCCATGGGTGGGGTGCCGTTATTTTATTTAGTGTCTATTTCCGTTCCTAAAGATTGGGAAGAGAAAGCACTATATGAGCTATATGAGGGAATGACAAGCATTGCTAGTCAATACAAAATGGACTTAATTGGTGGGGATACTGTATCAACAAATGATAAACTTGTAGTTTCGATTACTGTCATTGGAAAAGTGGAAAAAGGACGACGATTACTACGAAATCAAGCTAAGCCTGGTGACATCGTTTTTATTACAGGGAATGTGGGAGCTTCTGCAGCGGGATTACATGTACTATTTGAAAAAACCAGACATGGTCGGTTTACAGCTGAAGAAGAATTATTGATCCAAGCTCACCAAATGCCGGAACCGCAAGTGAAAGCCGGTCGTGTGTTAGCCCTCTCTAATTGTCGAATGTCATTAAATGATATTAGTGATGGTATCGCTAGTGAAACAAACGAGATTGCAGAGGCAAGTGGTGTAACAATTATTCTAGATAAAAATAAAATACCAATGCCGTCGATGAGTTTTGTTTGTCAAGAAAAAAGACTAGAATGGGCTTTGTTTGGTGGTGAAGACTTTCAGCTTATAGGTACGATGTCAAAAGAGGATTGGCCGAAAATACATGAAGATCTAGAAAAGCAAGGAGTTACAGCGCGAGTGGTGGGCAAAGTTACTAAAGGCAAAACTGAAGTCTTTTTACAAACAGATGAAAATTTGGTTGAATTAAAGAAGGAAGGCTACAATCATTTTAGTAGATAGGTGAAATGAATATATGGAAAAATACATATTCACGAGTCACTCTCCTAATGATACCTTTGAATTTGGAGAGACATTAGCTAGCCATTTAGTTGCTGGAGACGTTATAACGTTAGAAGGCGATCTAGGTGCGGGTAAAACGAGTTTTACAAAAGGCATTGGAAAAGGATTAGGCGTACAACGGGTAATCAATAGTCCAACATTTACAATTATCAAGGAATACAAAGGGACCATCCCGTTATATCATATGGATGTTTATCGTCTCGCAGATAGTGAAGAAGATTTAGGTTTTGATGAGTATTTTGAAGGTGACGGTGTAACCGTTGTTGAATGGGCGAGTATAATTGAAGAAATGTTACCAGAAGAACGTCTTGATATTTACATATACCACAATGGGAATGAAGAACGGACATTTGAATTACGCCCTCAAGGTGAACGGTTTATTTCGCTGTGTAAGGAGTTATTGTCATGAAAGCAATTGCAATTGATACAACAAATTTAGTTATGGGTATCGCTATAATAGATGGTGAAAAAGTTGTTGGAGAAATGATTACGAATTTGAAGAAAAATCATTCCGTTCGCCTGATGCCTGCAATCTCTGAACTAATGAAAGAAGTCGGCTTCAAGCCTAGTGATCTTGAAAGAGTGATCGTTGCTTATGGACCAGGTTCTTATACTGGGGTTCGAATTGGTGTTACAACGGCAAAAACGTTAGCGTGGACATTAAATATTCCGATTGTTGGAGTTTCAAGTCTCGAAGTCTTGGCTCAAAATGGTCGCTTTTTTAATGGATATATTTGTCCTTTCTTTGATGCAAGGCGTGGCCAAGTATATACAGGCCTATATCAATCAGATGAACAAGATGTTCTTTTAAAAGAAAAAGATCAACTCGCCCTATTGAATGACTGGCTTGAGCCACTTAAAGAAATTGAAAAAAGTGTATTATTCCTTAGTAATGACTTAGCGTTACATAAAGAAAATATTAGATCCGTACTTGGAGATCGCGCCATTTTTCCATATGTTTCAATGCAAAATCCTAGACCTTCTGAACTCGCCCTACTAGGATTACAAAAAGAGCCCGTGAGCAATACGCATGAAATGGTTCCCCGGTATTTGCAACTTGCTGAAGCTGAAGTGAAGTGGTTAGAAGCACAAAATAAAGGTGATACAACATGACAGAGCCGAGTATTCGCTTCATGACAGTAGATGACCTTGATCAGGTTCTTATTGTAGAAAAAGATGCTTTTACTGTTCCGTGGAGTCGAACTGCTTTTTATAATGAATTAACAAGCAACCAATTTGCTCATTATGTCGTGATGGAATTGGAAGGGGAGATCATCGGATATTGTGGCGTATGGCTTGTCATGGATGAAGCTCATATTACGAATATTGCTATACTTTCACAATATCGGGGAAACAAATATGGGGAAACGTTACTTTTGTATGTAATGGAACTGGCAAAAATGTATGGGGCATTGAAGATCACACTAGAAGTACGGGTTTCAAATCAAGCAGCGAAAGGCTTATATGAAAAACTAGGGTTTATGCCGGGTGGAATAAGGAAAAATTACTATACAGACAATTTAGAAGATGCATTAGTCATGTGGGCGGTGTTAAAAAATGAAGAATGAACTAATCTTAGCTATTGAGACGAGCTGTGATGAAACGTCAGCAGCTGTAATAAAAAATGGTACGGAAATCCTTTCAAACGTAGTTTCGTCGCAAATTGAAAGCCATAAACGGTTTGGTGGAGTCGTTCCAGAGATTGCATCCCGTCATCATGTTGAGAAAATGACGTATATATTTGAAGCAGCAATGGAAGAAGCCAATGTCACTTTCTCGCAGTTAGATGCGATTGCGGTCACAGAAGGACCAGGCTTAGTGGGTGCTTTATTAATGGGAGTAAATGCAGCAAAAGCACTTGCATTTGCACACGACCTACCCTTGATAGGTGTTCACCATATCGCAGGTCATATTTATGCAAATCGATTAGTAAAAGAAATGGAATTTCCATTGCTTGCCTTAGTCGTATCGGGTGGACATACCGAGCTTGTTTATATGAAAGACCACGGCTCTTTCAAGGTGATTGGTGAAACGAGAGACGATGCAGTTGGGGAAGCCTATGATAAGGTGGCAAGAACGTTAAACTTGCCTTATCCAGGTGGACCGCATATTGATAAGCTCGCGCATGTTGGAAAAGCAACAATTGATTTACCAAGAGCATGGTTGGATCCTGAATCTTATGAATTTAGTTTTAGTGGTCTGAAATCAGCGGTCATTAACACACTTCATAATGCAAAACAGCGTGGTGAAACAATTGAGCCTGCTAATTTAGCTGCAAGCTTCCAAGAAAGTGTGATCGATGTATTAGTGACAAAAACGAAAAGAGCTGCAGAAGAACTTCAAGTAAAGCAACTTTTACTTGCTGGCGGGGTTGCGGCTAATCGTGGGCTGCGTAAGCGATTAGAACAGGAGTTTGAACAGGTTGAGATCGATTTAATTATTCCACCGCTCTCACTATGTACAGACAATGCGGCGATGATTGGTGCGGCTGCTAGTATTATGTTGAAAAAAGAACGATTTGCAAATTGGGCTTTAAATGCAAATCCTGGACTTGAGTTAGATAACGATGAATAGAAGTTTAAATCCCGTCTCTTCAGTCTATGCTGAAAGAAGGGATTTTTTTATAGAATAAGAAAATATAAATTTCGAAGATGTCTAGCTTTAGCGCCCAGCATCTAGTGGACTTTGCTCTCCTCCTGACGATAAGTCAACATCGCCTCGTTAGCACTCGGCGTGTTTCCTTTATCTCATACGGAGGTCGCTACGGTCCAACAAACGTGTCCAAAAATCAGGACACTTTAATTGCTGGCCCTCCAGCGCTTGTCGCCGATAAGCAGCCACCTTCCGCTTTTCAATGTGGAAAAAACTTATCCACAATTATGTGTATAAAGTGGATAAGTTCGTGAATAACTTATTTTAAAGGGATATTTAGTGTTTATAAATTTATGTGGATAAACATGTGGGTAATGTTGATAACTTTTGTGAAAACGGAAAAATCAATGGTTATCCTGTGTATAACGTTGTGGGTAGTGTGGATATGTCAGAAAATTTGTTCATAAATTGAGGAGAGTCTGTGTGAAAAAGCGTTGGATATTCGTAATTAGCGTATTAGTTGCCATGTTATTAACAACTAATGTGAAAGGTTTTGAACAACCACAAACACTTATTCTTATTGTAGTTCCTGATTTCTCTTTTGAGGAGGCTGAGTGGCTATTAGAGTATGGGGATCGCAATTTGTGGAGAACGGCCGGTTTTGCTGCCTTGAATGTACGGCCTGATGGAAGTTATTCATACTTAAATAATACAGTTTCACTAAGTTCAGGTATACGTGGTGTCGGCGTTGACCATTGGAATGCGTTTGAACAAGGAGAGATCATTGACGGAAGAAAGGTAGAAGATCTACTTTTACAATGGACAGGAAGTTATCCACAAAATAGTTTACTTCATCCTTATTTCCACAAGCTAGTTGAAAAAAATAATGAAACAACCTTTCGGGCGCCGATTGGAATCTTAGGAGAAACGTTAAAACAAGGTGGAATTGAACGCTATGTTCTCGGTACTAGTGACTTAACTCATGATCAACGAATTCGTTATGGATCATTGTTTGCTGTGGACAAAAAAGGGGCGGTTCAAGGGAAGTTAACTGAAGTAGTGAAAATAAACACTAAATCTCCAGCTGGATTAAAAATGGACATAAATCACTTACTTGAAGAGATCGTTAGGTTTGAAAAGGATAGTGAAAAATCATTTATTGTCGTCGAGTGGGGAGATTTGCATCGTTTATTTACTGAGAGAAACATGATGACAGACGATCAATTTGTGAAAAACTATGAAAAAGCACTTCGTTCACTCGAAACTTTTATTCAAATGGTTGTGAATAATGACAGTCAAAATGTGATGATGCTATCACCAATGATGCATGCTGAAGCGTACAAAAAGAAGAAGCAATTAAGTCCTTTTTTTTTCTGGAATACGAGTCACGATAAGCCAATGGAGCTCTATTCACAAACGACCAAGCAAAGGTACATTATTAGTAATGTGGATATCGTACCAACCATTTTATCCACATACGATATTCGACCACCTGCGGAATTACCAGGATCTCCGCTCGACCTTATTGAGCGACCAAATGAAATATATGAAGACATCATGAATAATGTGAATTGGATGTTTAAAATTTATAGTACTCGAAGTGTCGTATTATCTAGTTATATTACGTTACTCGTTATTATGTTACTTGGTGTAGGCTTTTTGCTGTTGCGAAAAAAAGCAAACCCTCGCTGGATCCATATCGGAAAAGTATTATTATTAGCTGCTGTTAGTTCACCGATTTGGTATCTTCTTTTATCAAAGGTACTGTTGTATGTACATAGCGGTTACTACTTTTGGCTGTTAACCCTATTATCCATCATATTTGGTTGGATTCTGATGAGGTATACGAAGTACCCGCTTGTTATTTTAGGTGCGATACAGTTCGTTGCAATCTCTTTAGATTTGTGGATGGGTTCTCCATTAATGCAAAGGTCCTACTTAGGTTATGATCCAATCATTGGGGCAAGATATTATGGCATTGGAAATGAGTATGCAGGCGTATATATGATCTCTGGATTACTGATGTTAATTCCTTTTTGGAAAGCATCTAAGAAGATGTTTTTCATTGTAACAACCAGCTTATTTGGCTTTTTAATTATTATGCTAGGAACTAGTTTTCTTGGCACAAATGCAGGAGCAACCTTATCAGCTGCGATTGCCTGGGGGTTTATTGCAGTAAAGCATAGTTTTATTATGAAAAAGTGGAAATTGTGGTTGCCGGTTCTTCTTTTTGGCATTCCTGTTCTTTCGCTTATGCTTCTGTTTTTACTTCAAATGACTGGAAATCCGACGCATATTGGTTATGCATTTGAACGAATATTGAGCGGTGATGTTTCCTATATGACAGATGTAATTAAAAGAAAACTACAAATGAACTGGAAAATTTTTAAGTTTTCCAACTGGACACAGCTATTTGTTACTTCCTACATTTTAATGGGGATCATATTGTGGCGGCAAAAAAATTGGATTAAAAATGAGCGTGAAAAAGATATATTGCAAACGATGCTCGTTGCTTCCGTTGCGTTATTGTTATTAAATGACTCAGGTGTCGTTGCAGCAGCAACATCGATGTTTTTAATTGTAGCGGCAAGTTATTTTTGGTTACTTGAAGAAAAAGAAGTGGATGCTTAACTTTTTCTTTACCTAAAATGGACTTTTTCTACTATTAAGGATTCTTCAACAAATAATCCCCACTTCATCTGAGTGATGAGGTGAGGACTATATTTATTCCTGAAGTTGTTCCCATTCCGTTAGAAGCTGGTCTATCTTTTCTTGATGTGTATCAATTTGTTGCTGTAGAGTTGCTGCCTTTTCGAGGTCTTCATAAACAGAAGGCTCACATAACGCTTGTTCCCACTCAGCTACTTCTGCTTCCATCTGATCAATAGAGACTTCAATTTCTTCGATCCGTCGTTGTCTCTGCCGCTCTTTTCGTTTCGCTTCTTTATCTATGTGGAAGCTTTGTTTATCTTTCTTAGCTGTTTCATCATTTGTTTGCTCGTTTACAGAGAGTTCTTGTAACTGACGAGCTTCTTCTTTTTTATGCAAATAATAATCGTAATCGCCAAGATAATTCGTAATTTGTTGATGGGAAAGCTCGATAATGCGAGTTGCCATACGGTTTAAGAAATAACGGTCATGCGAAACGAAAAGAATCGTTCCTGGATAATCGATGAGAGCAGATTCCAATACTTCTTTACTATCTAAATCAAGATGGTTGGTAGGCTCATCGAGTATGAGGAAATTGGCTTTTTTCAGCATTAATTTTGCTAAGGCGAGACGTGCTTTTTCCCCGCCACTTAAATCTGAGACAATCTTTAAGACATCGTCGCCACTAAAAAGAAAGTTTCCTAGTACAGTTCGAATTTCTTTTTCTTGCATGAGTGGAAATTCATCCCATAGTTCCTGAATAACTTGCTTATTTGATGTTAATTTTGCTTGTTCTTGATCATAATAACCAATAGCTACGTTACTTCCATAGGAAATATTTCCTGATAATGGTTGTAATTCCTTTGTGATAATTTTCAGCAAGGTAGATTTTCCAATTCCATTTGGACCGATTAATGCGACACTTTCACCGCGATTTAGTTGAAATGTAATGTCTTCAAATAAAGGATCTTTATAACCACCAGAAAGAGCTTGTACTTTTAATACTTCGTTCCCAGTTTGTTTTTCGATACCAAACGCGAAGTTCGCTGATTTTTCATTGCCTTGAGGTCGGTCAAGACGGTCCATTTTATCTAGTGCTTTTTTTCGACTTTGCGCTCTTTTTGTTGTAGAAGCCCTTGCAATATTACGTCTAACGAAATCTTCTAATTTAGCGATCTCTTCCTGCTGTTTTTCAAAAAGTTTTAGCTCTTGTTCATAGCGTTGCGCCTTTTCTTCAAGATAGTCACTATAATTTCCTTTAAATTTTGTCGATTTTGTTCTAGACAATTCATAAACATGATCGACGACTTTATCTAAGAAGTAACGATCATGGGAAACGATAAGTACGGCTCCTGGGTAGTTAGTTAAATATTGTTCCAGCCAACTGAGTGTTTCAATATCGAGATGGTTCGTTGGTTCATCGAGAATGAGCAAATCTGGTTTTGTTAATAATAGTTTACCGAGAGCGAGTCGAGTTTTTTGACCACCACTGAGAGTAGAAATTTTAGTAGAATAGTCAAAGTTAGCAAAATTCAGTCCAGCTAGTACCGAACGGATATCAGCTTCATATTGATATCCACCTTCATCTTTAAATGTAACTTGGAGCTGATCGTACTCCTGTAAAATTTTATCGTAATTTTCATGACTCGGATCGGCCATTTTCTCCTCAAGCATTCTTAGGGTTTGCTCTTTTTTTTGAAGCTCGGCAAAAACTGTTAACATTTCGTCCCAAATGCTAAGCTCCGATTCTAATCCAGTATCTTGGGCGAGATAACCGAGTTTTACGCCTTTTGGAATAATCAATTCGCCGGAGTCAAATGACGTATGACCAGCAATGATTTTTAATAACGTAGACTTGCCGGCACCATTTCGTCCGACAAGGGCAATTCGTTGTTTAGATTGTATTTCAAACTTTATATTTGTTAAGATCGGCTCTGCGCCGAATGATTTGGTTAAATTGACACATTGTAATAAGATCATAAGATAAATCCTTCCTACCGATAGGGTTGTTCAAAAGTCCAGGAAAAATCTCCGGCGAATTTCTTCGTTGGTTTGCTGCTCCGTTCCTCACGTATTAAAAACATACGCTCAGGTACTCGCAGTTGCACCGCCTTGAACTTCTTGGATCTATTTGTCCTCCTTTTGAACTAAAAATAAAAGGTTGTTCAAAAGTGAATTAAATTTAGTGTACCTTATCAAACGTTATTCAACAACTTCATGAACAGTGATTTAAAACAATTACATGAAGAGAAAAATAGTGTACAATATGACATGTAACATCCTGAATGGTGAAAACCTTGGAGGCGATCTATGAAATTTGAACAACCAAAAATTCCGCAAGCAACAGCGAAACGATTGCCCTTATATTATCGATACTTAGAGAATCTTAATGCTTCAGGAAAACAACGTGTTTCGTCTTCAGAGTTAAGTGAAGCAGTAAAAGTAGATTCAGCGACGATTCGTCGTGATTTTTCTTACTTTGGTGCATTAGGTAAAAAAGGGTATGGGTATAATGTTAATTATTTATTGTCGTTTTTTCGTAAAACTTTAGATCAAGATGAGTTAACAAAGGTTATACTCATTGGAGTTGGTAATCTCGGAACAGCGTTCTTAAATTATAATTTTTCTAAAAATAATAATACAAAAATTGAGATGGCTTTTGATGTGGATGAAGCAAAGGTAGGGAAAGAAATTGGCGGGGTTAAGATTTATAATTTATCAAAGCTTGAAGAGCAGTTAGACCCCGATGTGACGGTTGCTATTCTGACAGTGCCAGCTCAATCAGCTCAAAAAATTGCTGATCGACTCGTATCGGTAGGAATAAATGGTATTCTCAATTTTACGCCAGCACGATTAACAGTTCCAGATAATGTTAGGGTTCACCATATTGATCTTTCAGTTGAACTTCAAGCGCTTATTTATTTTTTAAAGCATTATCCACTATAATAGGGGATAGGCTTATAAATTGATGTATTTTTGATTATATAGAAAGTTATTAACTAGGAGGTGGATCATATGCCATTAGGACCAGGAAGTTTGATCTTGATCGCATTAGTAGCGTTATTAATCTTTGGACCGAAAAAATTACCTGAACTAGGAAAGGCAGCAGGAAATACATTACGTGAATTTAAAAATGCTACAAAAGGGTTAGCTGATGAAGACGAAGATAACAACAAGAAAAATGAGAAACAAAAATAGTTAGGATGGGTAATTCATGGAACAGAAAGACATGTCTGTGTATGATCATATCGGCGAGTTGCGTAGACGGTTAATTATTGTATTCGTCTTTTTTATTATCGCCTTTGTGATTGGATTATTTATAGCCAAGCCGATCATCACATTTCTTCAAAGTGCACCGACTGCTCAAGACATTCCAATGAATGCCTTTAAGCCGATTGACCCACTTAAGGTTTATATGACATTTGCGCTTTTTAGTGCATTTTTACTCGTTTTTCCAGTCATTTTATATCAGCTTTGGGCATTTATCAGCCCTGGTTTACATGAAATTGAAAGAAGAGTAACTTTAGCCTATATTCCGATTGCATTTCTGTTATTCCTAGCTGGGATTTCGTTTTCGTATTTCATCTTGTTTCCATTTGTCATTCAATTTGTCGGTACGTTAGCAGGGCAACTAGGAATTAATGAAATGTATGGGATTAATGAATATTTTACATTTCTCTTTCAATTAACTATTCCGTTTGGGGTATTGTTCCAAATGCCAGTTGTTATTATGTTCTTAACACGATTAGGAATTGTTACTCCATTCTTTCTAATGAAATTTCGAAAATTTGCTTACTTTATCCTTCTCGTGATCGCGGGTTTAATTACACCGCCTGAATTACTTTCTCATTTAATGGTAACTGTACCATTGTTGTTACTGTATGAGATTAGTATCATTATTTCAAGAATATCGTTTCGTAAAGCGCAACGTCTTGAAGAGAAGCGGTTGAAAGAACAAGAACAGGCGGAAAGTGAAAATCATGGGTAGACTGCATTCGTCGGATGCAGTCTTTTTTTAAGTAATAATTTTCTTAATGTCTAGCTTCAGCGCTCACCGACTAGCGAGACTTCCCTCACCGCCGTACGATAAGTCAACATCGGCTCGCTAGCGCTTCTCCGTGTTTCCTTTATCTCCTGCGGTTCAGTCCAGTCCGTACGTCGGTGAACGAGCGCTTGCGCTTTTCTTGTCTAGCTTCAGCGCCCAGCGTCTAGTGGACTTCGCTTTCCTCCTTACGATAAGACAACATCGGGGCGCTTACGCTTTTCTTATTGTCTCTATGGTGCTGACACCATTCTTTTGTTGGAGTACCATTGACAAAAGTCTTTATGGGTTTTACGATGGTTTTACTGTACTAAAGTGATGAAATCTAGGGGTTGAAGTGATGAAACAATTTCAGATGAGCCAGACAATGACTGAGCTTCCGAAGCAGTATTTTGCAAGTCTCGTGGCGAAGGTAGGGTCTCTTATAAAAGAGGGGGCCGATATTATTAATCTCGGACAAGGAAATCCGGATCAACCAACACCAGAACATATTGTAGCAAGTCTCAAAGAAGCAGCTGATCGTCCAAAATATCATAAGTATTCACCGTTTCGTGGGTATCCATTTTTAAAAGAAGCGGTAGCAGAATTTTATAATAGAGAGTATGGTGTTGAGCTTGATCCAGAAAAAGAAGTCTGTATTCTTTTTGGAGGAAAAGGTGGACTTGTTGAAATTAGTCAGTGTTTATTAAACCCAGGTGATGTTGCCCTCGTACCAGACCCAGGTTATCCAGATTATTGGTCTGGGGTAGCGCTTGCTGGAGGTCAATTGGAAATGATGCCGCTACAAACGGAAAATGACTTTCTTCCTGATTATCGACGGATTGAAGAAGAGGCGTTAAAAAAAGCAAAGCTTATGTTCTTGAATTATCCGAATAATCCGACAGGAGCGACGGCTACAAAGGCATTTTTTGAAGAAACCGTTTCATTTGCTAATCAGCACGAATTTTGTGTCGTCCATGATTTTGCTTATGGCGGGATAGGTTTTGGTGGCCAGAAACCAATAAGTTTTTTACAATCCGACGGTGCAAAAGAGGTCGGAATTGAAATTTATACATTATCGAAGACATATAATATGGCAGGATGGCGAGTTGCGTTTGCTGTTGGTAATGCCTCGATCATCGAAATGCTTAATCTCTATCAGGATCATATGTACGTGAGCCTGTTTGGGGCGATTCAGGAAGCTGCGGCAACTGCACTACTTAGTCCACAAACGTGTGTAGAAGAACTCGTCAAGAAGTATGAAGGGCGCAGGAAAGTACTGATCGAAGGTTTACAGTCTATCGGTTGGGACGTAGAGGCACCGAGTGGTTCGTTCTTTGCATGGTTACCGTGTCCTGAAGGAATGAGTTCAGAAGAATTTGCTGATATCCTCTTATATAAAGCACATATTGCGGTTGCACCAGGACGCGGGTTTGGTGAAAGTGGAGAAGGCTACATTCGTGTTGGCCTTTTAGAAGATGAAGAGCGGCTAATAGAAGCGGTGGAGCGTATTCGTAAACTAGAGCTTTTTTAATAGAAGGAGGGTGCAGTTTTCATGAAAGTTGCTATTTACCAAATGGATATTATTCCAGGCAACCCCGAAGAAAATCAGAAGAAGGTTAAATATTGGATTGAACAAATGGTCAATCATGAAAAAAAGCCAGATGTGATCGTGCTTCCTGAAATGTGGACGACAGCATATACATTGTCAACATTAGATCAAGTGTCAGAGGATGAACGGAAACAAACGACAAGCTTCTTAAGTGAGCTTGCAAGTACGTATCATATTAACGTTATTGGCGGCTCTATAGCTACAAAAGAAGCCGGTAAAATATATAATCGTGCATTGATCTTTAATCGCTTAGGCGAACAAATCTATCACTACGATAAAATCCATCTCGTACCGATGCTAAATGAACATCTGTACTTAGCGGGAGGACAGAAAAAGGCTCAAACATTTGAGCTTGATGGAGTAAAGGTTGGTGTTGTGATCTGTTATGACCTTCGCTTCCCTGAGTTAGCTCGTTCTTTAGCATTAGCTGGAGCCCAAGTATTATTTATTTTAGCTGAATGGCCAGAAGCGCGTCAAAGTCACTGGACTATATTACAACAAGCAAGAGCGATTGAAAATCAAATGTATGTTGTATCAGCAAATCGGATCGGTACGTATGATGGTGTTGAGTTTTGTGGACGCTCGCTTATCATCAATCCGTGGGGAAACATCATCGCAGAAGGAACAAAAGAGGAAGAAGAAACGATTGGTGCAGATTTACAATTACAGGACGTAGAAGAAGTACGAAATAATGTTCCAGTGTTTAAT
Organism: Alkalihalobacillus sp. BA299; assembly: GCF_017745675.1. GTDB lineage: Bacteria > Bacillota > Bacilli > Bacillales > Bacillaceae_F > Alkalihalobacterium. The sequence continues at coordinate 53,305 of NZ_JAFLJM010000020.1, read as the reverse complement.
AGTAGAGTGCCTAAGTTATATTGAAAACCTATTTTTAAAATGAGGTCTGTGCATTTCAATTAGGTGCAGGCCCTTTTTTTTGAACAGTTTGTGAAACAGTGAGCAAAATTATAGACGTAAAGTGGTTTATAGTTTAATATATGAATTGTGAAATAGTTCACAAACAAAACATTTAAAACTTGTCGCGACCAGGTAAAATGTAAACTAACTGCGTATAGGAGGAATCAATTATGTTTGGTCAATTTCTTCGTAATCATTCAATTTCTGCGGGAATACTTCTATTCTTACGTGTATATTTAGGATGGGCATGGTTAACTGCAGGTTGGGGGAAAATCACTGGCGGCTTTAATGCGGGAGGTTTTCTCCAAGGTTCAGTCGCTAATCCTGTCATAAAAGGTGAAGCTCTTTTATATCCGAATTACGTAGCATTTTTAGAAAAGTTTGCAATACCGCATGCCGACATATTTAGTGTGATGGTAGCTTGGGGAGAATTTCTAGTAGGCTTGGGACTTATTCTTGGTGTTTTAACAAGTGCGGCTGCATTCTTTGGCGTTATGATGAATTTCGCTTTTATGTTTGCAGGAACTATTTCAACTAATCCGTGGATGGTTCTTATCTCAATGTTTATTTTAGTAGCTGGTGCCAATGCAGGTCGTTATGGTGGAGACCGTTGGGTGCTACCGTATTTACGATAACGATTTTTGAAAAAATCAAATGATGAAATGTTTGACGGTCAGAAGAAAGCCATCGGTGCTGCTTAACGACAATTAATCTTGACTCTCGCTTACCCCTCATAAAATAATAATAATAATTGAAGCTGCTTCAATTGTGTGTGCACTTCTCAACCTTCAGCTATCTAACGAATAAGGTTCAAGTGTAAGCACATAAAAGGCAGCTTTTTTTATGGATTTCCTAACAACTGGAAAATATAATAGTACCCACTCTTGAATAATTCATGCTATAGTTATAGTAAATTATTTCGACAGACGAAATGGTGGATTGTATGGAAAGAATATCAGATAAATGGATGGTTGTTATCGCTGTACTAATTGGGACGTTTACGTTGATTTTAAATAACAGCATGCTGAATCCTGCTGTACCACAGCTTATGAATGTGTTTGATACTGATGCGGTTTCAACTGGCTGGGTCATTACAATTTTTATGGTAACGATGGGAATGACCATGCCTGTTACGGGTTATTTAGGTGATAAGTGGGGGAAGAAGCGCTTATATATTATCGGACTTAGTATTTTTGTTTTAGGATCGATCCTTGGATCATTTTCATGGAATTTATCATCGCTTATTTTCTTTAGAGGACTACAAGGTGTTGGTGGGGGCATTATGATGCCTTTATCGATGGCGCTTATTTTTGCTAATTTTCCTAAAAAGGAAAGAGGGCTTGCAACGGGGATATATGGTGTTGCTGCCATGATGGCTCCGACGATCGGGCCAACTGTTGGTGGAATTATTATTGAAACAGGGAGCTGGCATTATTTATTTTTATGTAATATACCTTTTGGATTATTAGGGATTTGGTTTGCAGCAAAGTATTTAAAAGAAACCGAACTGGATCAGTCGATTACGTTTGATCGTTTGGGGTTTATAACAGTAACACTTGGCGTAGGTCTTATTCTTTTTGCTCTAGGTCGAACATCTAGTCTTGAACACTTATCGTACGTATCCAATATCGTGTTTATCGTTATTGGTTTGATCAGTTTAGCTTTTTTTATCATAATAGAAAAAAGACAAAAATTTCCGTTACTTGATTTATCGATATTTAAAATTACTCCGTACTCTTTCAGTGTATGGATTTCAGGAGTGACTTCGATTGGATTATTTGGCGGGATTTTTCTTGTGCCATTACTTTTACACAACGTCTATGGCTATAATGCCATTACGACTGGTCTAGTGTTCTTGCCTGCAGCATTATTAACCGGTATTTTTATGACGATTGGTGGTCGTATCCTTGATAAAAAAGGGGTAACAGGTGTTGTCACTTCTGGGTTAATAATATCAGCGGTTAGTACTTTCTTTTTAGGTATACTTACAATGGAAACGTCTTTGGCTTTTATCATTATCCTTATGGCGATTAGAGGAATTGGCTTTGGATTATCAAGTATGCCAGCAACTACAGCGGGTATGAATGCCATACCTGAACAAATTGTTTCGCGCGGGGTAGCGATGAATAATGTTTTAAGGCAAATCAGTTCTGCATTAGGGATCGTCTTTATTTCAATTTATTATGAAGTTAGAAAAGCACAATTATTTGTAATGGAAGGTACGGTGGAAGCAGCGAATTTACAAGCGATTAACGAAGGGTTTATCATATTGGCTGTGTTAACTGCTATTACAGTACCAGTTGGCTACTTCCTCGGAAAAACATCGAAAGAAATGCCTTCTCAAGAGAGAAATGTGTCATAATTCAATAAAAAAGAGCACCCCTTACTTAGTAAAAGGAAAAGTTATAAGAGTAGTGATTTTTTTATGAGGAGGGAGGAACCACAAAAATAGAGATTCCTCATAACGTAGCAGGACGAATAAATTTTGAAATCAAGCCATGGTTTGGAGACAAAACAAAGCTAACTAAGAAGACTAATCCGGTTGCAAATGCCATCGAACCAGAGATAGACATATCGACCCAAGCCGCTATAAAATAGCCGGTGACAGCTGAAATAACTCCAAATGAACTACTTAGAATCAGCATAACAGCTAGTTTATCGGTCCAAAGGTAAGCAGAAGCAGCGGGGGTAATAAGCATTGCAACAACCATAATGGCACCCACTGCGTCAAACGAAGCAACGGTAGTGATGGAAACTAGGCTCATAAAGACATAATGCATCAAGGTCACCGGTATTCCTAAACTTGCAGCTAAGGCAGGGTCAAATGAAGTGATTTTCCATTCTTTGTAAAATACAATAATGAATAAGGCAACAACGACTAACACGAGTGCTAATATTATGGTTGTTTTTGGAATAGTCCCTATGAAAGGGAGTGTCATCGTATTAAAAGGAATAAAGGTGATTTCACCCATTAAAGCATGTTTGACGTCTAAGTGTGCATTTTCTGCAGACGTTGCGATTAAAATGACACCGATAGCAAACAACGTTGTAAAGACAATCCCCATCGATGCATGGAGTTCAATATCGAGGGAGTGAAGCCACTGCACAAGAAAAGCAGTAAGCAAGCCCGCTAATATCGCCCCGATTAGCATATGTGGTCCACTTAGCTCACGTGTGATAAGAAACGCGATTACTATTCCTAAAAGAACGGTATGACTGATCGCATCAGACATCATCGCCATTTTTCGAAGGATTAAGAACACACCAATGAGACCACAGGATAGCCCTACTAAAGAAGCGGTCAAAATAATCCATCCTGTATAAGCCATTTACTCCACTCCTTTTTTATGAATACGAGTGTTTAGTTGCACTATATTCACTTGTTTTTGATACTTTTTAAATTGTAAATAGTTAATAAGAATTCCTTTTTCTTTCCCGAAAATAAGCGATATAACAAAAAAGAAGAAGGCGACAACGACAATAAATGGACCTGTAGGCCATCCTTTTCCTAATGCACTGAGCGCTGTTCCGACAGCTCCCGCTATTCCGCCAAAAAAAGCCGAAAGTACGAGCATCCATTTAAAAGCTTGTGTCCAGTACCGTGCACTAACGGAAGGAATGATGAGCAAGGCAGCAATTAAAATGACACCAACAGCCTGAATTCCAATGACAATCGTTGTAACAAGAACAGTTGTATAAAGTACATTCATCCATGTAAGGGACAACCCTAATCCTTTTGCAAATGAAGGATCAAAAAGGTATAGTTTCCATTCTTTAAATCCAATAATGATGACTAAAATGACGAACAAAGCTAGGAATAGCATCGTATTCACATCAGATCGAACCATCGCTGCTGCCTGGCCGAAAATAAAACTGTCCAGACCGCTTTGATTTCCGCCTGCCGTTCGATTGACGACCGTTAAAAGCATAATGCCAAGTCCAAAGAAAACAGATAGTATCATGCCCATTGCGGTATCTTCTGTAATTCTAGTAGAGGTTTGAATCCATTGGATAAAAAAAGCTCCAATTAATGCACTAATGGCAGCACCTATAATCAAGATGAACAAGTTTTTTTCTCCAGTAAGAAGGAATGCTATCACGACCCCTGGTAAGGCAGCATGAGCCAATGCATCGCTCATCAAACTTTGTTTGCGCCAATAGGTGATACATCCAATGGCCCCAGCTGCAATGCCAAGGATTGTCGTGCTAAGTAAAACCCATTGCGTATTACTGCTCAAGAGTATGGACCACATGGCTTTGCTCCTCCCTTAGTAAACGCATATTTCCACCATAGGTCGTGGTAATATTTTCTTTTGTAAAGACTTGTTTTGTTTTGCCATGCTCGATGACGGTCCTATTTAATAAAAGAACATGGTCAAAATAATCCTCAACTGTTAGTAAATCATGATGGACGACCATTACTGTTTTTCCTAATGCTTTTAGTTCTTTCAAAATAGTCATAATTGCCCGTTCTGTTGCAGCATCGACTCCGGCTAGCGGTTCATCCATGAAGTACAAGTCAGCATTTTGGACTAAGGCACGTGCTAAAAAGACACGTTGCTGCTGCCCTCCGGATAGTTGACTAATTTGCCGATTCGCATAAGCGGCCATTCCCATTTTCTCAAGAGCTTCATAGGCCTTTTCCTTATGAAAACGTGAAGGCCATTTTAGCCACCCAATTTTTCCATATAGCCCCATTGTGACAACGTCTAATGCATCGGTTGGAAAGTCCCAATCAACCGAACCGCGTTGTGGGACATATCCAATTCTTTTTTTAACTTTTTTAAGTGGTAATCCAAAGTAGGTTACAGATCCTGATAAACAAGGGTGAAGGTTTAGCATTGTTTTTAAAAGAGTTGATTTCCCTGCTCCGTTTGGACCGACGATTCCTGTTAAAGAACCCGCTGTCACTTTTAAGTTTACATCGTGTAGGACTGGGTTTTTTCGATAGGAAGCAGCTAAATTCTTAACCTGCAGGGCCGTTTTTTCCACCTTATTCCACTCCTTTACTTAAAGCATTGTAGATTGTTTCTACATTGTGGCGATACATGCCGATATAAGTTCCTTCATCTGTTCCTGCTTCTCCCATGGCATCAGAGAAAAGTTCTCCTCCTAGCTCCACCGTGACACCGTCGCTAGCTGCTCCTTCAATGACTGATTTAATTGTTCGATCATCGATGCTCGATTCTACAAAAATAGCAGGAATCTTATATTCTTTAATAATCGAAATCGTTTCATTGATGTCGGATACGCCAATTTCATCTTCAGTACTTAATCCTTGAAGCCCGACGACTTCCATTGAAAACTTATTTCCAAAATAACCGAAAGCATCATGTGCGGTGACAATGATTCTTTGCTTTTCTGGAATATTTGCTAATTTTTCAGTTGCCTCAGCATTTATTTCATCTAATTCCGCAAAGTAGGCCTGTTTATTTTCTTCAAAGTACTCTGCGTCGCTCGGAGAATATTCTTTTAATTCCTCAACCGCAGAGGCTAATGCTAGTTTCCAAAGGTCAATATCAAACCAAACGTGGGGATCAACGACTCCGAGTTCTTCTTCTAATAATTCATCTTTTGGTAGAGTTTCTCCGATAGCAAGAACAGGCTTTGATTCAGCAATTGAATCAAAAATTTCAACCATATTTGCTTCCAAATTAAGGCCGTTATAAAAGATTAGATCAGCGCCTTCAATGGTTGCGATATCTCCCTGAGTTGGGTTATAGAGATGCGGATCTACGGATGGTCCCATTAAACTTTCAACTTCGATACGGTCGCCTCCAATTACGGATAAGGGTTCTGCTATTTGGGCGATGGTTGTGACAACATCAATGGTTCCATTTTCACCTTCTTCAGTACTGGTGGTTGCCCCATTGCTACAACCTACTCCTACTAATAACGCACAAGTGACAAATACCCCATAAATAAAACTTTTTTTCTTAAACATGTTTTCTCCCTCCAACTTTCTATAGTGTGATGTAAATAAGTGTCTCATTCCTGCAGCATTTAATTTAGTGAATCAAATAAACTTTGACACAAGAGAAGAACAATAATTTAATTTCCTTAGGACAACTATATTTACGTAGGTAATAAAAGTTTCCTTAAGGAAACAATAATTGATAAGGTGATAATTGTCAATTGTTTTCAGTCAGATTTTTTTGAATTGTGAACTTAAGTACAGGTCTAAGAAAAGCGCAAGGTGTCTGCTTATCGGCGACAAGCGCTGGAGGACCAGCAATTAGTGTCCTGACTTTTGGACACGTTTGTTGGACCGAAGCGACCTCGAGCCGATGACACCTGCAGCTAGACAAGAAAAGCGCAAGCGCCCGTTTAGCGGTGTATGGACTGGAGCCCACCGTATGAGATAAAGGAAACACGGCGAGTGCTAACGAGGCGATGATGACTTATCGTAAGGAGGAGGAGCGAAGTCCACTAGACGCTGGATAGGCGGTTATTAAGCTACATGAGTACGTTAGTTGAAGTTTTACATTTGGTTGTTGTAGAAAATCAAGTATTTGGAATACAAAAATAGGATAGGTGAGCAAATGGTATTATTACTCTCCTATCCTTCTTTTTACTTCATTTAGTTGCTTTTAATTTAATTTGTAAGCGAGTGCTTTTTAGATATGTTGCTTCATAGTTAACTTACAAGTTATAAGTAGAATCCGTCTTCATACTGGGCTTATCCTTATCTCCTACTTTTAAAAATAAGTAGGCAAAAATGTTAATGATAGCAGCGGTAAAAAACAGGCTATTATTTCCGAATACATCCATCATCGAACCGAGCATAAATGGGGCAATGATCGCTGAAGACATTGAAAATAAATAATACAGTCCAGTATATAATCCAATTTGAGACTTTCCGCCTAAATCACTAACTAATGCATAGGCTTGAACATTAATACAAGCCCATGCTATACCAGACAAGAAAAGGACAATTCGTAGTAGCAATAGTCCTTCTAAAAAAGGAATGACGGCAAAAAGGAACGGTAAAAAAATGAGTCCGACAAGCATTAACTTCCTTTTGCCGAAGCGAGTCCCGAGTAAGCCTGCAGGGATAGCAAATAGAACAAAAGATAAACTAAAAAAACCGAGTGTTACACCTGCTTCGCCACCAGTTAACCCCAGATTTTCAGTTGCCCAGATGGAGAAAAGGGCTTCCACACCTGTGTAACCTATGAAGTAAAGAAAAATGGCAAAGAAGATAAAGAGCTTGCCACGATTTTCTTTTAAGAATAAATTTTTAATGCCGTTTTTTAAGATCATAATAGCTTGTGTTTCTTCCTGATCATTGGATGTACGCTCTACATAAGGGGGGTTACGATCAATTACAAAGTATAGTAGTAAAAAGGCTGCAGATAATATTAGGCCACCAATGACAAATGGATAGGTTCTGCTTACGTCAAATAAAGGAGCTAGAGCAAATAAGGCAATAATCGCACCTACACCACCCATAAAATTAATGACGCCATTAGCAGTAGAACGATTAGTAGGAGGAGTATGATCTGGCATAAGTGAGATAACAGGTGCCCTGTAGATGGTCATAGCGATTAGAAAAACAATATCAATAGCTAAAAGAATAAGAAGTCCAATCCCAGATACAAATGGTAATAACGCAAAGGTAATCGCAGCTAAAGGCATTCCGATGGCGATAAATGGAAGCCGTTGTCCTAGCGGTGATTTTATCCGATCAGACCACGCTCCAATAACTGGTATTAATAATACAGCAAGTAAATTGTCCATCCCCATAATGGCTCCTCGAATAGAGCTACTTTCGATGTAGTCCCCGAGAATGAGCGGCATAAACGTGTTATATATCGTCCATACAAGAGTTAATGCCAAAAAGCCAATCCCAATGGTAGCAACCTTCCCGTAAGAAAATGTTCTCTGCATAAGTGGTCTCCCTACTATAGATAATTGATATATCTATACAACATATTCACACTCGGGTAATCATTTTCCTCTTGATTAACACTTTTTTTACAATCGTTTTACAAACTTCCTTAATCAGGATTGTTCATATAAAAGAGACTGACACCTCTGTAAAAGGATCAGCCTCTTATTTTTACGAACATAACACTTAATTAATCGTTTAATTAACACGTATGTTCTGTATTATTTTGACTTTTTTATATATTTTCTCATCTGGAAAAAGCGATAAGCCATCATAAAATCGACGGCTGCTAAACCGATAAAAAGAAAGGTCCAAAAATTCCACCCTGAAACTTGGACATGTTGAATGGCTAAGTAGGTGAACATGCCACCAATTAACGCATAAACTAACGCCATGAACGTGGGAGACGTTCTCATACTAAAAATCCTCCAATAAATGATTGTATTTGCTCAAGCTGTTGCCGTAATTCATCTAAACGCTCACCATATACGACGTGAACGAGAACTGCTAATGTATTCATAGCTACATGGGCGATGATGGGTACGAGAATTCGTTTTGTTTTTACATAGAGAAAGGCAAAAACAAATGCAAGGGCAGTATAAACTAATAGATAGTCTAAATCGGTGTGAACAACTGCAAAGATTAATGAACTTATGAGTGCAGCGATAATAAAGTTAAATTTCTTATATAAAGATCCAAAAATCACTTTTCTAAATATTATCTCCTCAAGAATAGGTCCTATCACTGCCATGACAATGATAAACACTGGAAAAATTCGTGCATATTCGGATATTCGTTCGGTATTTTCAGAACCTGGCTCCACCCCTAATAAAAATACCGAAATGTAAATGGAGATGTACTGTGCAACAAATGCAATGATGACCCCAAGAACAGACCATAAAGCAGCATCCGTTTTGGAAGAACGATCACGCACTTGATGACGAATACGTATGTCTGGTAACAGCAATAACACAATAATTAATAACGCAATAGAGAAACTAACCGTACTCCAGATTCCTGGAATTTTTTCTAAAGGGACATCAAAAAGTTTGAGTAACGGAACACCGATAAAAGCAGAGAGATGCATGGCGATATATGTAATTAATACCCACCAATAGCGTTTAGACACAATATAATTCCCCTTTGTAATAGATGTAATGTTTTTATTCACACGAACGTATTTTTCATTTTACCATATTTTTTAAAAAAACAAGAAGGAATGGAGATTATCAATCAAGAAGAAAGTTTGGCGCATTTTACTAAGGCTGTTCACGTTTTGCTTGAATGATCTTAAAGGCGATAAAGATAAAGATTACGAAGTTAGTTTTCACGAAAGAAAAGAAACTTTAATGAACTGGTTTATAAAATCATTGATTTGGATATTCTATTGAAGGCTTTGAACACGCACTAATATAAGGTGTATTAATATTTTTTTAAAAAATTCATTTAAAATACTTGCAAAAAAAAATGTGAATGATTATTATAATAATTGGAATTAGCACTCAACTACATCGAGTGCTAACAAAAACTCCTCGCCCAAACTTTTACATATACAGAGGAGAAACCATAATATTTTAAGGAGGTTGTTTTCCTTGTTAAAGCCATTAGGTGATCGTGTTGTAATTGAGTTAGTTGAGACAGAAGAAAAAACTGCAAGTGGTATCGTTCTTCCAGATTCTGCGAAGGAAAAACCGCAAGAAGGAAAGATTGTAGCAGTTGGTACAGGTCGCGTACTTGAAAATGGTGAGCGTGTTGCTCTTGAAGTGAAGGAAGGCGACACAGTTATTTTCTCTAAATACGCAGGAACTGAAGTGAAGTATGAAAGTAAAGAGTACTTAGTTTTACGTGAAAGCGACATTTTAGCGATTATCAGTTAATTAAAATTAATTAAAAACGAACGATTCACATATTGATAAAACTTTAGGAGGTTGAAACGATGGCAAAAGATATTAAATTCAGTGAAGACGCTCGTCGCTCTATGTTACGCGGAGTAGATGCATTAGCAAATGCTGTAAAAGTAACGTTAGGACCAAAAGGACGTAACGTTGTTCTTGAAAAGAAATTTGGATCTCCATTAATTACAAATGATGGGGTAACAATTGCAAAAGAAATTGAACTAGAAGATGCATTTGAAAACATGGGTGCAAAATTAGTTGCTGAAGTAGCTAGCAAAACAAACGACATTGCTGGTGACGGTACGACAACTGCAACTGTTCTTGCTCAAGCGATGATCCGCGAAGGGTTAAAGAACGTAACATCTGGTGCTAACCCAATGGTTATCCGTAAAGGAATTGAAAAAGCAACTAAAGTTGCTGTTGAAGAGCTTCAAAACATCGCAAAACCAATCGAAGGTAAAGAGTCAATCGCTCAAGTAGCGGCAATTTCTTCTGCTGACGATGAAGTTGGTAAGATTATTGCTGAAGCTATGGAGCGCGTTGGTAACGATGGTGTTATCACAATTGAAGAGTCAAAAGGATTTACAACTGAGCTTGAAGTTGTAGAAGGTATGCAGTTTGACCGTGGCTATGCTTCTCCTTACATGGTAACAGATTCAGATAAAATGGAAGCTGTTCTAGAAAACCCTTATGTTCTTATCACAGATAAGAAGATTGCAAGCATCCAAGAAGTGCTGCCTGTTCTTGAGCAAGTTGTACAACAAGGTCGTCCGATCTTAATCATTGCAGAGGATGTAGAAGGCGAAGCTTTAGCAACATTAGTTGTAAACAAACTTCGTGGTACATTTAACGCAGTAGCTGTTAAAGCTCCTGGCTTTGGTGATCGTCGTAAAGCAATGCTAGAAGATATCGCGATCCTAACAGGTGGAGAAGTGATTACAGAAGATTTAGGTTTAGATCTTAAATCTGCTGACATCTCTCAACTTGGACGCGCTGCAAAAGTAGTTGTAACAAAAGAAACAACTACAATCGTAGAAGGTGCTGGCGAGACAGCCAAAATTGCTGCTCGTGTAAACCAAATTAAAGCACAAGTAGAAGAAACAACTTCTGATTTTGATAAAGAGAAATTACAAGAGCGCCTTGCGAAGCTTGCTGGCGGTGTAGCTGTTCTTAAAGTTGGTGCTGCTACTGAAACAGAAATGAAAGAGCGTAAACTTCGTATTGAAGATGCCCTTAACTCAACTCGTGCTGCAGTTGAAGAAGGTATCGTAGCTGGTGGTGGTACTGCACTAATGAACGTATACAAAGCAGTAGCTGCTGTTCAAGCTGATGGTGACGAGCAAACGGGTGTTAACATCGTACTTCGTGCATTAGAAGAGCCAGTTCGTCAAATTGCACACAACGCTGGACTAGAAGGTTCTGTTGTTGTTGAGCGATTAAAAGGCGAAGCTGTAGGTATCGGTTTCAATGCTGCAACTGGCGAGTGGGTAAACATGGTTGAAGCGGGTATCGTTGACCCTGCCAAAGTTACACGTTCTGCTCTTCAAAACGCAGCATCTGTATCAGCTATGTTCTTAACAACGGAAGCTGTTATCGCTGACCAACCAGATGAAAATGGCGGCGGAATGCCTGACATGAGCGGCATGGGCGGCATGGGTGGAATGGGCGGCATGATGTGATCTGCACCTCAAACCCCTGGTATATAAGGGTTTATGTATAATTTGATAACAAAATGCTAACATTAGTTATATAAAAGAGGCTTCTCATTAGTTGATTAAACTTTTGAGAAGCCTTTTTCATTTTTGTTATGGACGGGCTTTATTAAAGTCATTTAAATGTACAACTTTTGATTGTTTTCAATAAGTTCAGTTTTCTCTAAAAGAACAGACTATGGAGTAACTCTTGTATTAATTTAAAAATTCTTGTTATTAACTCCATATCCATTTAAGTTTGGTTAGTATAAAAATGGAATAGAAATAAGTTATAACATATTTATTTTTAATCCGTTATTTTATAAAAACTATAATTTATTGAATATTTTAAATTTAAAAATATGATAAAGTATAATTAAAAGGAAAAATAGTTTTATTCATTAACATTTTAGGTCTAAATATAGGTGAAAAAAGTGCGCAAAAAAGTTAAAAATGTTTCATTACAGACAAAAATCTTAGGAATTGTAGTATGTTTAATTTTAACTATCATAATCGCTTTAGTCTGGAAATTCCTTTATCTTGATACTCAACGAGTATATGAAAGTAAATCAGCGATTAGTCTCCAAACAGCAAAAACGGTATCCTTTATGCCTTCAGTAAAAGAAGCGATGGGATCTGCTTATCCTCCATTGGAATTACAACCACTTACTGAAACGATACGAAATCAGGCAGATGCCAAATTTGTTATTATTACTGATCGTAACGGTAAGATTTTAACTCATCCCGATCCAAAGGAAATTTATCAATTCATACCAATTGATGATAGTTACAAAGCTGTTGTTTTTGGAGGATACTACACAATTAAATCAAGAGAATTAGTTGGACCAGCATTAGTTGGTAAAGCGCCAATTTTTAATGAGATTGGTCAGGTTATCGGTGTTGTAAATGTTGGATATTTAATAGAGGATATTTATTTTGATATTTTAAAAGGAATTAAACCCGTTGTCCATTTTGCAATTGTGATAGTAATTATGGGCGTTATTGTAAGTATCTTTTTAGCTAGGAATATTCGAAATGATACATTGGGATTAGAGCCGCGCCAAATTGCATCTTTATATCGAGATAGAAATGCCACTTTATCTTCAATTAATGAAGGGATTATTTCAGTTGATTATCAAGCTCACATTACACTTATAAATACGGCTGCAAAACGTATTCTTAACTTAAAAGATAATCTAATTGATGAACCTTTTAATAGTGTAATTCCTAATATTAATATAGAAAAAGTTCTTAAAATGGAAAAAGATATTGTGAACAAAGAATTATTCTTAGAAGACAAGGTAATTATTTTAAATGTTTCTCCAATTGTAGAAGGAAAAAAAGTATTTGGAGCAGTAGCTACTTTTAGAGATAAAACAGAAATTCAAGAGATGGTTAATACTCTATCTGAGGTTAGAAAATATTCTGAAGATCTTCGTGCACAGGCACATGAATTCACAAATAAACTTTACGCGGTTTCTGGTTTGATCCAGCTCGGATATCAAGAGGATGCAATAAAGATGATTCAGAAAGAAACTGAAGATAATGAAAATAGTAATCGCATTGTTTTCGACCAAATTAATGATCCAAAGGTACAGGCAATCCTATTAGGTAAAATTGGGAAGGCTTCCGAAAAAAAGATTCAATTTACAATTGATGAAAATAGTTCATTAGGTTTGCTTCCAGACCATATTGATACTATTCAATTATCAATTATTATTGGTAACTTAATAGATAACGCCTTTGAAGAAGTCATGAAGAAAGAAGATAAAAAAGTAAGCTTTTTCTCAGTAGATCTTAGTGACGATATTATTATTGAGGTAACAGATAGTGGTAATGGGATTCCGGATGAAAAGGTTGATCTAATCTTTAAACAGGGATTTTCTACTAAGACCGGTAAGAATCGTGGTTATGGACTTGCTAATGCTGAGCGAGTTGTAAAAGAATTGAATGGAACAATTGTAATGAGATGTGAAAATCCAGGTACTACATTTACTATCTATATCCCGAAAAATTTAATACGAGAGGGGCAATTTAAGAATGATTAAAGTTTTCATTACAGAAGATGACTCTCGAGTTTCATTCATACATGAAAATTTTGTTAAGAACATCGAAGGAGTTCAAATTGTAGGACAAGCCGTCAATGCTGAAGAAACTTTAAGAAAGTTAAAGGAAGTAGAAGTAGACTTACTCTTATTAGATATTTATTTGCCTGATATGCTTGGTACTGAATTGATGTTAGAATTACGAAAGAATGAACTCAAACATATAAATGTAATTATGATTACAGCTGCAAAGCATGTTGATTTTCTAGAGGAAAGCTTAAATAACGGTATATTTAGTTATTTAATAAAACCTGTAACTATTGAAAAGTTTACAGAGGTTATTGAATCCTATAAAAAACATTATAAGCTTCTAAAGTCGAGGGAATTTATTGATCAGGAATTTATCGACCATCTGTTAAAAAGTAACACAAATTTATCGTCGAATGTGAAGTCAAGCGAAGGAAATTTACCGAAGGGCGTTTCGCCAATTACTTTAGAAAAAGTAATTAAGATTATTGAACAATTTAAAACAGGGTTTACAACAGAAGAAATTGGTTATGAAATGGGGGCTTCAAGAACAACAGCACGGCGTTATTTAGAGTATCTCGTATCAATTGGAAAAGTTCGTGCTGAATTGGAGTACGGGATTGTTGGTAGACCTGAGCGAATATATTACGGAAAATAATTAGAAGGTTCAGAAGGGGCAATTCCTTCTGAACCTTTTTATCTAAATAACCTTTCAGGTTGATAAAACAATTTGGTTAGAGTTCTGTTTTAATTTTGAACACAATGAACAAAAAGATGCATTTAAAATTTTTAATTTTTTTAAAAATTAAAACGCTTACATTTTTGGAGATAAGATTTATTATTGGGTTGTGGAAAAATTCACACAAAACAAAAAAGTGAAGGGGGACAACAAAATGAAAAAGTTATTTTCTTTAATCGTAATCTTGTCGTTACTTTTCGTAGTAGCAGCATGTTCTTCTCAACAAGAATCTTCAAGTAACGGAGGGGGTAGTAACGAATCTGAAAAAAGTAGTGAAAAAGCATCTTTCCCTACTGATAATATTGAAATCGTTGCACCTGCATCTCCAGGTGGTGGCTGGGATGGTACAGCCCGTGCAATACAAAAGATTTTAAAAGATGAGAACATTATTACTGAAAATATGAACGTAGTAAACAAGCCAGGTGGTGGTGGAGAAGTTGGATGGCAATATCTAAGCAAACAGGACGCACATCATTTAGCAATCAACTCAAGCTTAGTATTAACTAATAACCTTTTAGGAAAGAGTAAATTAACTTATAACGATTTTACTCCAATTGCAATTCTTACATCAGAGTGGATTGGTACAGTAGTACCTAAAGATTCCCAGTTTGAAACTGGTGCTGAGATTATGGAAGCTTTAAAAGCGGATCCTACTTCTTTAAAAATTGGTTTAGCACCCGCGCTTGGAAATAATGACCACTTATCATTTGTTCAAGCTGCTAAAACTTACGGCGTAGATGTTACAAAGCTTAACTTCATGATTTATGAGAGTGGTGGAGATATTGTAACTGCACTATTAGGAGGACATATCGATTTTGCAACAACTGGTGTATCTGAAGTAGTAGAACAACATCAATCTGGAAACTTAAAAATCGTTGCTGTGACTTCTGAAGAAAGAATGGAAGAAATACCAGACGTTGCAACATGGACTGAGCAAGGTGTTGATATGGTATTCCCTCACTGGAGAGGTATTATGGGGCCACCAAACATGGCTGAAGGAGAAATTGCATACTGGGATGAAAAAATCAGTGCTATGGTAGAAACTGATGCTTGGAAAACCCTGCTAAAAAATAATGGATGGTCATCATATTACAAAAGCAGTAGTGAAACGGTGGAATTTTTAAATCAACAAAATCAAAATTACGATACTTTACTTAGTGAGTCAGGATTGATTGAATAATTGATTAAAGAATGGGTCCTGGATTATGGGATCCATTCATGATTATATTTTATATTTATCAAAACATAGAAGGGAGAGAAAGATGATGGTAAGACTTATCATGCCAATCTTTTTCTTTATCATCGGAGTAGGCTTTTTAATTGGCTCTTTAAATTTACCAAAAGCAAAACTTGGGGATCCAAACGGGCCTTTATACTTTCCGATACTTATCTGTATTTTATTAACAATTTTAAGTCTCGTTTATTTTTTCCAAGAGTGGAAGGTCCGTAGGAAAGAAATTGAGGAAGTAAAACTTCTTGTTCAAGGCCGTACTCCAAAACTTATTATCTCTACAGTTATTTTAATTCTTATTTATACATTTTTATTTGAAAGAATAGGTTTTCTTTTTTCAACGGTAATTTTTCTCGGTGGACTTTTATTTGCTGTTAATGGGAAAAAAAGATGGCTACAGAATATTCTTGTCTCAGTTTTATTTTCATTTATTTCATGGTATATGTTCGCAAAATTACTTCAAGTCAGTCTACCATAGCAAGGGAGGTTTAAAATTATGGGCGTTGATTTTCAAAATGTAATTGATGGATTAATGGTTGCGATACAGCCAATAAACTTACTGTGGCTTTTGGTTGGAGGATTTTTAGGTACGGTTGTAGGGATGCTTCCAGGTCTTGGACCAGCGACAGCTGTTGCTATCCTAATTCCAATAACCTTTGGAATGGATCCAACAAGTGCCTTAGTACTAATGGCAGCTATCTACTATGGGGCGATGTATGGTGGATCACGAAGCTCTATTCTATTAAATACACCAGGGGATGGATCAGCTATTGCAGCTACCTTTGATGGTTATCCAATGGCCAAAAAAGGTCAGGCTGGTCAAGCCTTAGCAATGTCTGCAATCGCATCTTTATTTGGTGGTGTGGTTGCAATAATAGGGTTTGTTATTTTGGCAAAGCCTTTAGCAAGCTTTGCTTTAAAATTCGGACCTGCAGAATATTTTCTACTAATGGTTTTTACATTATCCGCCATTGTCTCGCTTTCAAAAGGGGCAATGGTAAAAGGGTTTATTGCGATGTCCGTTGGATTGCTTATTAGCACCTTTGGTATCGATTTACAAACTGGGGTGCACCGGTTTACGTTTGATATCGCACATTTAAGTGAAGGAATTGATTTTTTAATTATCATTATTGGGCTTTATGCAGTTGCAGAAGTACTTCATAATTACTTAACAATTGACAAGCCACCTGGTGAAAAAAAAGATGTAGGGAAAATTTGGATTACAAAAGATCAGTGGAAAAGATCTAAATGGCCAATTTTTCGCAGTGCCCCTCTAGGTTTTCTAATAGGAGTTTTACCCGGTGCTGGTGGTTCCATTGCTTCAATGTTAAGTTACACAACCGAGAAACAGCTTTCAAAAAAACCTGATGAGTTTGGTAAAGGTGCGGTTGAAGGTGTGGCTGCACCAGAGTCTGCAAATAATGCCGCTGCTGTTGGTTCATTTATTCCACTATTAACAATGGGGATACCAGGTTCAGGAACAACCGCTGTTATTCTAGGTGCGGTCGTTATGTTAGGTCTTCGTCCAGGTCCAATGCTATTCCAAAGCAATCCGGATATGGTTTGGACTTTTATTAACAGCATGTTTATTGGGAATATCTTTTTGGTTATCATAAACATCTTACTTGTTGGCTTACTTGTTAGAATACTAGATACACCACCAAAAGTGCTATATCCTATTATTCTTGTACTAGCATTTATTGGTACCTATACATTAAGTTATAGTGCAATTGATTTCTTTATTTTACTTATTTTTGGATTCATTGGGTTAGCAATGAAGATGCTAAAATTTCCAATTGCACCATTAATACTAGCTATCATTGTAGGGTCTGATATGGAACAAAACTTTAGAAAAAGTCTTGTTGCAGCAGATAGTCCATTTAGCTTTATTACGGCCTCGCCAATAACAATTGCTTTAACAATATTAACAATTTTATCTCTCGCGTATCCATTCATTACTGGATGGCTACAAAGGCGAAAGTTAGCTAAAAATCATTCAGATACTAGTGAAAATATAGGTTAATTTTATAGGAGTCTAAAATATGAACAGAAAAAAGATGATCTTGTTTTATATCACGGTCATCTTGTATTTGTTCTTTCTCACACCTATTTTTTTTGGGGATATAAAAGTTAAAGCATTGGCTACCTTGTTCATTGTGCAAATATTATGGATTGGAAGAGTATTCCCCTTAGCATTCAGTTCATTATTACTAATTTTGATTGTCTCGCTTACCTTTTTTTCCTTTGAAGAAACCCTAAGTTCTTTTGGATCAGGAATTGTTTGGTTACTATTTTCAACCTTCATCATTTCCAATGCATTTATAGAAACTGGTTTAGCGAGCCGAATTTCTTTAAATATGCTAAGGCTGTCTAGAGGATCTGGGAGGCTCTTAGTTTTTATTTCATTCTTTTTAATGTTTGTTCTATCCATTTTAATTCCTTCAAATATTGGCAAGGGTAGTCTTGTAACGTCTATCTTTGATCGAATTTCTAAGAGCATGGAAAAAATTAGTGCCGTGCCAAATTTATCGAAGTCATTATTTATTGGAGTGGCATATATTGTTGCGATATCTGGCGCATTTGTTGCAACTGGGGCTGGATCAACCATATATGCTTATGGGTTACTAGCATCGATCTCGCCCGATCTTAACTATTTAAATTGGATGATTTATTTTGGACCCCCAACCTTCATTTTTATCATAATATTATGGGTTATTTTTTTAGTTTGTTTTCCTCCAGAAAATGTAGTTAAGACAGTTGTTATGAACCTAATAGATGAAAGAGTTGCAAAACTAGGAAAAATAAGTAAACCTGAAGTCAAAATAATTATAATCATTGGGTTCACACTTTTATTATGGGTAACCCAAAGTTTACATGGTTATTCAGTACCAATGGTAGGAATGCTGGGAGCAACATTAACAATAATGCCTAAGGTTGGAGTGTGGGACTGGACTAAAGCAAAGTCAAAGATTGACTGGGATATGATTATTTTCTTCGGAGCTACTATTCTTCTATCTTCTATGCTAATAAATACAGGTACAATTGAGTGGCTAGCAAATCTTTTAGTTAGTTATTTTGCACTACAATCGCCTTTTATTGTTTTATTTTTATTTGTAATTTGTACTGCAATTCTAAGAATTATTTTTGTGAATGTAATAGGGTTTATGACAATTATGATGCCTTTAGGGGTAACTATTGGTCAGAGTATTTCTGGATTAACATCATTAGGAGTTGCAATGGCCGTCTTCTTAACTGGAGTTCCAGGCTTTCTACTAATTACACAGTCTCCTGTACATTTAATTAGTCATTCTTATGGGTACTTTTCAGATAAGGATTTATTCCGTGTTGGAATCATATCATTGTTTTTCTGGTTACTTGTTGTATTTGGTTCCGTATTCTTTTATTGGAATCAAATTTTTTTTAAGAACTAAATGTTAAGACCACTGTGAAGTAAATTATGTGAGGAAGAATAAGTGCAAGAATTAGAGTTTATTAATTTTACGATAGTTGGTGAGTTAATTGTCACAATATTCAATCCCATGTGTTGTTTATCGTGGTGGAACAAGTCGTGGGCTATTTTTTCATAAAAAGGACTTACCTATAGAAATTGAAAAGCAAAAGGAAATCTTCTTATCGGGTATCGATGCTTGGAATCCGTCACAGATTGATGGTTTGGGTAGTGGAACCTCACACACAAGTAAGGTTGTTGTTATTTCCCCACCTTCTGTAGAAGGTGCAGATGTTGATTATACATTCTATCAAATTGGAATCGGGGAACAAATTGTAGATGATAAGGGGACATGCGGAAATTTAATGGCAGCTGTAGGTGCTTTTGCTATTGATGAAGGATTGGTAGGTGTAGAGCTATCACAGGATTATGCTCAGGTAAATGCCTTTAATACGAATATTGGGAAAATGCTCCGACTAAAGGTTCCTGTAGTAAAAAGTAAGGCAAAAGTAAATGGGCAGTATTATCTATCAGGATTGGTTAATCCTGGAGCGAAGCTATTTATAGACATCCTTTCACCTGGTGGTGGAAAGACTGGGAAGACGCTCCCATTAGGCCCGGAAACTAAAATATCGGTAAAAGGTAAAGAGTATTTGGTATCGTTTGTTGATATTGTCAATCCATGTGTTTTTATAGCAGCTGAAGATTTAGGTATAACTGGTATTGAGAAAAATGACGACATTTCAAAGAATGAATCAATATTAAAGAGATTAGAAGCAATT
Source organism: Alkalihalobacillus sp. BA299 (assembly GCF_017745675.1). Classification (GTDB taxonomy): domain Bacteria; phylum Bacillota; class Bacilli; order Bacillales; family Bacillaceae_F; genus Alkalihalobacterium. The sequence goes on along the minus strand of NZ_JAFLJM010000020.1, from coordinate 33,496 downwards.
CGGCTTGAAATAGCTATTTTAGCCGGTATGTCTAAGACTAAAGAAGATGCAATGCATTCACCCTCAATTCCTAAGATTGCACTTGTGGCAAAGCCGCAAGACTATGTAACTTCTTCAGGAAAGAAGATTAAAGAAAGCGAGGTTGATATCGTTGCAAAAATGGTCTCTATGGGGAGGTTTCATCGTACATTTGCGGGAAGTGGGCTGTATAATCTGGCAGCAGCTGTTCTTTTATCTAGAACAATACCGAATCATTTTCTTCAAAAATGTTCAAGTAATAAAGATAGCCAAGTTATTAGAATTGGCCACCCAGAAGGAATAGTAGAGGTTCGAGTTGCTATGACAAAGGGTGATCAGGACGTTGACTTTGTTGGTCTTGATCGAACTGCAAGAAGAATTATGAAAGGTGTTATTTATATACCGAATTAATGACCAGATTAAAGCAAATGAAGTTGTAGTGTTATGTCTATATCAATTTAGGAGGAATAAATATGAGTTGGTTAGTTAGAAATCAGGAGGAAGATCCTGCATTAAAGCTTCGTTCTTTCCTTAAACAAGATAATGGAATTATTCAAATACCAGGGGTACATGACGCTATGGCGGGTATTTTGGCAAAAAACTCAGGTTTTAATGCTATTTATCTATCAGGAGCAGCATTTTCGGCTAGTTTAGGCTTGCCTGACCTAGGATTGTTTACGGTAACAGAGCTTGCATCACGTACTCGTGAAATTACAAGAGCGACCGGCTTACCTTTGCTTGTCGATATTGATACGGGGTTTGGCAGTGTACTAAGTGTAACGCGTACGATTCATGAGATGGTCGAAGCCGGTGCTGCTGCTGTTCAAATAGAAGATCAAGATCTTCCAAAGAAATGCGGTCATTTAAATGGTAAAAAGCTAGTAGCCAAGGAAGAAATGGTATTGAAAATTAAAGCTGCTCGTAAGGCAAGTGATAAAATCATCATTATAGCAAGAACAGATGCCAAGGGTGTTGAAGGATTCGACGCTGCTGTAGAGCGTGCAAGAGCATATGTCGAAGCAGGAGCAGATGTAATCTTTCCTGAAGCACTATGTACAAAAGAAGAGTTTAGAAGGTTTGCGGAAGAATTTAAAAGCGTACCACTTTTAGCAAATATGACTGAATTTGGTAAAACTCCTTATTACTCTGCACAGCAATTTGAGGAATGGGGATATAAAATGGTGATATACCCAGTAACATCACTTCGAATTGCTTCAAAAGCAATCGAACAAGTTTATAAATTGATTCTAGAAAAAGGAACACAGAAAGATGCACTTGATGGCATGCAGACAAGGAAAGAACTTTATGAAACGATCAAATATTATGGTTATGAAGATTTAGATAATACAATTGCAAAAACGGTACTAGATTAGAATTAATAGCTCAGTACATCCGAGCTGGGATGTTGCAAAAGAAACTTTAGAAGGCAATTTTATCAAAGGATAGTGCACGTTACGTCTAAAATAAATATATTTAAAAATTTTCGGGGTGTTAAATTATGGAAAAAAATATTAAAGATACTGTAAAAGTTGTCTTCGGAAAAAATGCAGAAAAGTATTATGAAAGTAAATCACATGCTAACGGAATTGATTTGCCTTTAATCATTGATTGGCTTCAACCAGAAGCAGGTTGGATTGCTTTAGATATTGCAACAGGTGGAGGGCATGTGGCTAAAACGGTCGCTCCCTACGTGAAAAAAATGTGTGCTACTGATTTGACTGAAAAAATGCTAGAGAATACTGCTAAGAACTTAAATAAGCAATTTGATAACATTTGGTACACGGTGGCTGATGCCGAGTCACTTCCATTTTTGGCAAATACATTTGATCTCGTAACTTGTCGTATTGCCTCACATCATTTCCCGCATCCCGAAAAATTTATAAATAATGTTTCCCGCGTGTTAAAACCAGGTGGTAGGTTTGTTCTTATTGATAATGTAGTACCTGAGGACCCAAAGAAAGCAGAATTTATGAATACATTTGAAAAGTTAAGAGATGAAAGCCATGTAAGGTGTTTATCGATTGAAGAATGGAGAAGATTATTTGTAGATGCTGCGTTAATTGAAAAGCGATCAACTTCCCGTAAAAAGAAACATGATTTCCCAATTTGGGTTGTCCGCACAGCTAGTAGTGAAGATCAACCAAAACAGGTATCAGAATATATTTTAAAAGCAAATAAAGTTAATAAAGATTATTTTAAAGTTGTTATAGAAAATGAAGAAATTAAATCAGTTGCAATAGATGAATGGATGGTCCTTGTTGAAAAAGGAGAATAATGTAATTATTGACAAAAGTTGCTTATAACACTGAAGAAACCGCTATTCGAAAAGAACAAACTTAAGCAAGTGTCAGGAAACCAATGCTTTTATGGAAGAAATTTATGAAAATCCCAAACAACTAGCAAAGTTATCTAAGGGGTAACATGAACAAGTTAGAATTTTAAGTTATGAGTATTCTCAATAAAGAGGGTATTGGTTTGTATTTTAAGGAAGGGATTTGATTAGATGAAACTACAGGATATACTTGAGATTAAGGAAATATACAGATCAACTAATGTAACGCCTTTTTTTGTTATATATGAAAAAACCTTAGAAAGAGAGGTTTATATGTCTTCTAGGCATGCAACAGAAGGTAAAGGTAAAACAAAGGCAATTATTAGAATTTTAAAGGGGGATGCGGATAGCGGTTCAATGGAAAGATTGGCTGAGTATATAATTGACGAATCGTAGGTATAAAAAACAATTTCTTTTTAACTTTTTTTAAAAAAACCTTTTGTGATTGAAAATTTTAACTATCTACAAAGTGGGACTTTAGCCGAAGAAGATCTGTTACTATACCTTATGTTGCACAGTACAACGATACTATTCAATAGAAAATGTTATTCAAAACCTCTTGACGATTCCATATGGTACATTTATTAATAGCAAGTTGTAAATTTCGTGGCCGTAATCAAGCTAGTGAATTGCTAACATTTTGCTAACGCAATCCAGTGAAAAACCGTAAACTCCCATTAAAAATGTTACATACAGAATTTAACAAAACCTTGATATACCGCATTATTTGCACACAACGTCTAAGATATTACACACTCTCACCTTAGGGGCGGCATGATGTAATCTTGCCCCTGAAACCCTTGGTATAAAAGGATTTGTTAGTAAGGTGAGAGTGGTTTGCTAACATTGAGGAAACTTAACGGAGGCTTCTCATGAGTTCACTGAACTTTTGAGAGGCTTCTTTTTTCATTTCTTGCGTGACGTGGAGGTAAACATTTTTCGTAATTTGGTCATCCGTATGGCCAAGGCGGTCCATAATCTTTTCTAGTGACACACCGGCCTCAGCAAGAAAAGTAGTCTAGCCATTCGGTTTTGAACGGTCTTGGTGACAATGGGGTAACCATGCTGTCGTTCCATTTTGGCAAAGATAAAATCCTTGTTATAGTAACTGTTACCTAAATGCTCAGTGACTTTATTCTGAACCTTTTTGTGTTCTTTCAAAGCGTTAATAACATATTCATCCACGACAATTTTCCGTCTAGACTTTCGGGTTTTCGGAGGGACTAATTGATACCACGGTATTATTATTTGGATGTAATACATCTTGGTAATACTTATCCTGTGATTTTTTAAGTCTACATCCTTCTATTTTAAAGTCCATTATTTTTGCTGTTTCTAAAAACAAGGCAAGCTCTTCTTTTTCAAGATACTTTGGAACTTCTTCTTCTTCTAACGGTTCAACTGTCGATGAATTTTTTTTAGAAACAGTTGCATTTTGCTAAAAATATGTAAATTATATAAATAAGATAAATTATGACGGAAGGGGGAGGAAGAAAAGTTAAGTGATCGCGAACTACATAAATTAGCCACACAGGAGGAGTTTGTTAGACCTTATAACCCTAAATTTTACGAAGGGGCGACAATTAATCTTACTTTAGACACTGATGGTTAGAAAGTACTTTTCCGATGAACTTATCATTCTTGGTAAGGATGTAACAGAACATTATAAGTAAACTGATATTTTTAAAGAAGAGTTTTGGATTCAACCAAAAGAATCGATCCTGATACAAACCCATGAATTTATAACGGTTACTGATAATATGTCAGCGCGAATAAATGAAAAATATGGTGTTATATCACTTGGTCTAATCATTAGCCCTGCTCATTACATGAATCCTGGTTATCAAGGGTAGATTGGTTTAGTTACTTTCAACAAATTCAGTACCAATAAGACTCATTCCGGGAATTAAGATTTGCAAAATAACTTTATTTAAATTAGATACAGAGCATTAAGTCAGCTGCTAAGGATTTGGCAGAGCAAGCTCGAAAAAAATTAAATGAGGGTCTTTTATAATAGTATCTTTTATTATGCATTACAACGATTAACCGTCAAAGAAGTCTCCCAAAAAACTAAAAGTATAATTGAAGAAGTAAGTCAATTAAAAAGGTGGTAAATTTCTATAGAGGAATAAATCATATTGAATAATGTAATTTATTGTTTATAGATGAGAAAAATGCGAAGAGACTAAAAGGATATGAAATGATGAAGAACAATAAAGAAAATTGCCCACATTGTAATGCTGATTTGCAAGGAGAGCCTATACTGAAAAAGCATCAAGGTTCTTATAATGCTACACACTTTACTCGAAAAATTGGAATTTCAGATATTGAAAAAGACAGAATTGTTAAATGGAAATACCCTGATTGTGAAGGGGAGTGGGGTGTAATGAGTCATACGAAGTACAAATAAACTCCCAGAAAAGTTTTTTAAATAGATTTAATCTCAAAAATATGGAAGTTATAGTTAACATTTATATAGTTAAGTGTTAATATTTTTAATGTAGTAATTAATACTACCTTATAATAATCGGTTGTATTTAATACATTCTAAATTAAAAAATGGTGATAATAATGAACGATCCAATATTAAGATTAACAGAAAAAATATCAAAGTTAACAGCTTCCCAACGTAAGGTTGCAGATTATATAATAAAAAATCCAATGGAAGTTGCTTTTTTAACAGTAGATCAGTTGGCAGGTTTAGTGGGGACAAGTACTACAACCATTATGAGACTTACTTTTAACTTAAATTATTCCGGCTATACTGAATTTCAAAAGGAACTACAAGAGCTATTACGTAATCAAGCTGCACCGCATACAAGGCTAGAAGCCAATTTAAAGGACGTACCAGAAAGCGATTTATGGATTCGCTGTGTAGAAAGTCAAATTAGCAATATTAACAAAACCAAAGAAATGATTTCTAATGATACATTGGAAAAAGTTTTAGAATTGATTACTTCTTCTAACCGAATATATTGTGCAAGTGCTAAAAGTGGTCTGCCAGTGGGACAATATTTAACTTTTGGATTAAATCGATTATTAGGAAACTGTGAGCTAATTATTGCCGATCAAAGTGATTGGGTAGATTTGCTTTTAAACCTAAACTCTAATGATTTAGTTATTGCAACAAGTTTCCCGAGATATGCTAGGAGAATTGTAGATTTTGTATCTCAAGCAAAAGAGAGTGGTGTTAAGATAATTACTATTACGGATGGTTATTCATCTCCTCTAATTAAGTACTCTGATATCGTTTTACCATGTAATTCAGGTAGTTTAGCTTTTCATAATTCTCCAATCGCTTCTATGGTTGTTGTGGATTATCTAATTAGTTATATTGCTATAAATTATCCAGATAAGACAAAAGTTCGTCTTGATAAAATGAATGATGTGTTGACTAAAATCAATTATCACTACAATAATAATTAAAAGGTTGAAGGAAAGCATTTTGAGCTTTTTCCTTCAACCTTTTCTTCGTTTTTTTTAATGGAATTATCCAAAAATAAAAAAAGTAAGGGTTTACATAAAAGTGAGGCGATGATATTATGTTTTAAAGGTAGTAATAAATATTACATTATTATTTTTGGTGTAATAAATACTACTAATATCTTAAGTTTAATTGGAAATAGTTTTATAATCGCGCCAAGGAATCATTAACTAAAAGAATTGAGGGGAGAAAAGATTATGAGTAATTTACCTCCGTTATTATCGATTGATATTGTTGAAAGAGTCAAAAAGTTAAACACTACTCTTTTATCAGATGCAATGGGATGTACTGGTTCTATGGACTACAAAATTAAACCTGTGACAAATACAGTAAAGGTAGTCGGTACGGCTCTCACTGTAAGTTTAAGACCAGGGGATAATCTTTTTTTACATCAAGCCATTCATATTGGTGAAGAAGGTTATGTAATCGTTGTTGATGGTAAGGGGCATACCCAAAATGCTTACTTAGGTGAACTAATGGCTTTTGCTGCTAAAGCCAGAGGATTGGAAGGGATGATTATTGATGGTCTAGTACGAGATAAAGATATTCTTAGTCAGCTAGATTTCCCGATTTTTGCAACCGGCTTTATTCCGAATGGTCCTCTTAAAGATGGTCCAGGACAAATTAATACATTGATCTCTTGTGGAGGTGTCTCAGTTCAACCAGGAGATTTAATAATCGGTGACGATGATGGCGTTGTGGTAGTTCCTAAAGATGAAATTGAAACAGCTGTATTAAAAGCAGAGAAGAAACTAGAATATGAAAACAATAGAATAGAAGTTATTAAACAATATGAAGAAAGCCGTAAAGCAGGAGAAGCAACAGGCAGTATTGAGCCATCTTGGTTAAATGAGAAAATTAAATCGTTTAGCTAGATGTTTTGGAGGAGAAAAAAATGAAATTAGGATTTATCGGTTTTGGAGAGGCATCATATGAAATGTCTATGGGTTTAAAAGAAGAAGGTCTAAAAAATATAGTAGCTTTTGACCCATTATGTAATGACGCAAAATTTGGAGGGCTCATTCAAGAACGTGCTAATAAAGCAAGTGTAGTGCTGAAAAATGAACCAGAAAAAGTTGTAAGCGAAGTGGATGTATTGATTGTAGCGGTACCAGCGGATAAAGCACTGCCTGTTAGTCAGTCATTAATGCCTAATTTAAAAGAAGATTGTATTTATATTGATGTATCTGCTTCCACTCCGGATGTGAAAAAAGAAATAAGTCAATATGCTAGTGAAAAAGGTATTACATTCGTAGATGTTGCGATGATGGGACCTTTACCAGTGTATAAGCATCAAGTTCCGATACTTGCTAGTGGCGACGGTACGGATAAGTTCATTGAGCTAATGTCTGATTATAACATGAATATCAGTAAAGTAAGTAATAATGCTGGAGAGGCTTCAGCTGTTAAATTAATCCGTAGTATATTTATGAAAGGGCTTCCGTCCCTATTGTTTGAAATGCTTGAGGCAGCTAGAAAATTTAATGTAGAAGATCTAGTGGTGAAATCAATCGGTGAAACAATGGATAGTAAGACTTTTGAAGAAACGATGAATAGGCTAGTGACTGGAACCTCGATACATGCACTTAGAAGATCTGTAGAATTACAAGGGGCAATTAAAATGTTAGAAGCTGCAAAGGTAGATAATCTAATGTCAAAAGGAGCTTGTGAAAAACTTCGGAAAATTGGAGAGTTTAATTTTAAAGAAAAATTTGCAGGGAAAACTCCAAGTTCTTGGACACGAGTAATTGATGCTATGCAAGAGAGTCGATAATGTCGTCTTTAAATTGGTTTAAAAATTAATCTTGAAATATTTAGGGGGAATAAACATGAAGAAAACAAATCTATTAAAAGGTTTAATGGCATTAACTATGGCTTCTGTACTTACTCTAGTTGGATGTGGGCAAGAACCTTCAACAAGTGAAAACGGTAACGGAGAAAGTAATACGGATACAGCTTTAAATTACCCAACGAAACCAATCAAAATAATTAATCCTTTCTCCGCCGGTGGACCTGCAGATAACACTTCAAGAATTTTAGCTCACCATGGTGAAGAGTTTGTTGGAGAGTCAATTGTTGTAGAAAATCGTGATGGTGGTGGGGGGACAATTGGTCAAACTGCGGGAGCATCAGCAAAACCAGATGGTTATACCTTGACATTAATTACTTCATCGATTGTGAGTAATCCTATTTTTAATGAAGTTAGTTATACTCATGAATCTTTTGAACCAGTTATTATGACAGTAAATGATCCATTCTTTTTAGTAGTTAGTAAAGATGCTCCATTTGATGACACCGCTTCATTTCTAGAATATGCAAAAGAAAACCCTGGCGCAATCAATGTTGGTGTCTCTGGTTCTCAGACAGTTCCAGCTTTTACAGCGAAAGAGTTTGAGGAGAAAACAGGTGTTGAGTTGACGACAGTTCCTTTTGATGGAGAAGCGTTAGCAGTAGCTGCGGCAGCTGGTGGTCATATTGACGCACTTATTGGGAACTTTTCTGGGATTGAAAGTCAAGTAAATAGTGGAACTTTAAAACCAATATTGCTTTTTGATACTGAAAGATCTGATCTTGCACCGGATGTACCACTTGCAGAGGAAGAAGGGATAGACCTCATTTCAGGTTCATGGAGAGGGATTGCAGTACCAGCAGGAACAGATCCGGAAATCATCGAGTATCTTCACGAAGCATTTAAAGCTGCAACAGAAAAGCAGGAATATCAAGATCAAATGGTCAAATCAGGAATTGGTATTACGTATAGAAACTCAGAGGAATTTAAAGCAATTATTGAAGACACTTATAATAAATACATGAATTTCGCAGACAAATAAACAAAAAGGAAAGCTAGTTCTTTCCTTTTTGATGTAAGGAGGACAGTTAAGTTATGGTTAAAACAAATAAAATTTTAGCTATTATCTTTATCGTATTTGCAACTTTCACCCTCCTATGGAGTCTCAGATTTCCTGAAGGTTCTGTATTTTGGCCGCGGTTATTTTCGATCGTTCTTATTTTACTTGCGATTGGATTATTTATCGATACAGTCAAAAAACCAGAACGAGAAGGTACGAGTGAAGCACCCATTTCGGCTTACGAATATAAGATTTTAGCGTTAATCACCGGTACAATCATTATTTATATGTTCTTATTAAATATCATTGGATTTAGTATATTAACTATTTTCCTTATTGGTGGTCTTCTATGGTATTTAGGTTATAGATATATTAAAAAGGTGTTACTTATTTCAATCATTACTTCTGTAGTTATCACAATAATATTTCAGTTCCTTTTGAATGTTCCATTACCACAGGGGTTATTCCAAAACTTTCTATAATTGAGGTGAAAGATCATGTTTGAACTTTGGTTGGGAGCAGTTAGTAGTGTTTTTACACTTCCAAATATGTTGGCGATCCTCTGTGGTGTTCTGTTTGGGATTTTTACAGGAGCGATGCCAGGGTTAAGTTCTACAATGGCTCTAGCTATTATTATCCCATTCACATTTTCAATGGATCCTGCAACAGGTCTAATTTTATTAGGGGCTGTTTACTCAGCCTCCGTGTATGCAGGTTCGATTTCTGCAATTTTACTTAATACCCCCGGTACACCGTCTGCAGCTGCAACAGTATTAGATGGGTATGAAATGACAAAAAAAGGGTTAAGTGCAAAGGCACTAGGATTATCAGCAATAGCTTCTGGTTTCGGAGGGATCGTTAGTGTTCTTTTATTATCAACAGTCGCACCGTTTTTAGCCCTTCAATCATTACGATTTGGTCCGCCAGAGTATTTTGCTCTAGCTGTCTTTGGATTAACGATCATCTCTAGTCTAGCTGGGAAAAATCCGTATAAAGGTCTTCTTGCCGGAGCGTTAGGTGTCTTTGTTGCAACTGTTGGCATGGATCCGATCCAAGGATATCCAAGGTATACATTCGGAAGTTCAGTTTTGATCGAAGGATTTACATTAATCCCGGTGCTCATAGGGTTATTTTCTGCTTCACAAGCATTTAGCTTAATGATTTCCTCGAAAAATTCTAAAGGAAATAAATCAACAGAGGATTCAGACATACCAAGCTTTTCTGGAAGTTTCTTACCGAAGCCCAAAGAACTATTAAAACTTTTTCCTAATATGGGACGATCATCTATCATTGGTACGATGATTGGAATTATTCCAGGTGTCGGTACGGATCCAGCTGCATTTATCGCTTATAATGAAGCTAAACGTTGGTCGAAAGAAAAAGATCAATTTGGAAAAGGGTCTGTTCATGGGCTAGTTGCACCAGAGTCCTCTAATAATGCGGTTACTGGGGGATCATTAATCCCACTGTTGTCGCTTGGAATTCCAGGAAACGCGGTATCTGCCGTATTTTTAGGTGGTTTATTAATTCATGGATTAAGGCCAGGAGCAGAATTATTTGTTCATAGTGGTCACATTGTTTATGCTCTATTCTTTAGTTTGTTTATTGCTAATATATTAGTGATAATAATTGGTATAACAGGAGCGAAGGCATTTTCAAAAGTATTGATCGTTAAACCTATCGTTTTAGGACCGGTTATTTTAATATTAAGTATTGTTGGGTCTTACGCTATTCATAACAATTATTTTGATATCTGGATTATGCTTGCGTTTGGCTTATTAGGTTTTATTCTTCGAAGCTATGGTTTCCCGTTAGCACCTATTGTATTAGCATTAATATTAGGACCTAAGGCAGAGACGAGTTTGAGTCAATCAATGCTAATTTCTAACAATGATTGGACCATTTTCTTTACTCGTCCAATATCTGCAGTTCTGTTGATAGTAGCTGTCATTACTTTTATTAGTCCTTTTATTCGTTTTTCCAAAAAGAAAAAAGAAATAGTATAACTAATCCTATCTTGTTATTATTTTAAATTACTATGGGGCAGCTAATTAAATGGGGAATTCTAGCAGGAAAGAAAATCCGTGGTTGTATCCACGGATTTTTGAATTTATCTAATTGTGCTTTTTCTTAAAGAAATTGAAGAGGCCTTCTTTTTTTATACCGATAAACTGTCTAAAATCTTTTCTTGAATATGCAGTAAACACATAGTGTAACGTAAGCAATAAAAAGCACCTTATGGCTAATTGTTCATTAGAAAAGTTCTCAATAGAATTACTCACATCTTTTACATCTTCTAATATTTTTTGAGAAGGTTTATTCCATTGTTCTGGATCTAACATATTTTTATTAAACACTTGTATTATTTGATCGCTTATTGATCGATCACTTTCAGAAAGTTCGTTTAATAATCTTTGTACCAATAAACCATTTTCACCTTTGCTTTTTTGCTTGTAGAAATAGGTGATTAAATCTTTATATTGAATTTCATATATTTTTTCACTAAGTTCACACCAGGTTAACTGATCTATTTCTTCTTGATTTAAATTAATCGTTATCATCATTACCCCCTATGAAAATATAATTATTTTCGTTGTAGTAACATGTACAGATAATTAATAGAATGATAACATAAAATTTCAATGAAAGAAATATTTTTTACAAAATATATAATGTAATAAAAATAACTAACATAAATAAGGAGTTTGAGATAGTAATTTAGGAAGGAAAGAGGTCAGTTTAATGAAAAGAAATACAAACAAAATTTGGATTATGATTTGTACTTCTTTATTTATGTTTAGCCTTGTAGGGAGTAGGCCACTAATACCGGTATATTCGAGTTTTTTAGGAGCAACTAATTTTCAAATAGGATTAATTATTGCTCTTTTTTCATTAATGCCACTATTCATAGCAGTTCCATTCGGTAAAATAATTGATAAATTAGGTAGTAAGATACCTTTAATTTTAGCGGTCATGTTAGGAAGTATTTCATTAATAATCCCTTATTTTTTTAATGCTCTTACTGGATTATACATTTCCCAAATCTTAGCAGGTCTTGCACAGTTAATTTTTGTGCTTGCAATGCAAACCTATTTAGGGGAATTTTCAAAAAGTAAATTAAGGGATTACTATATAGCGATTTTCAGTATTGGAGTGGCAATTGGGAGTTTTGCGGGACCATTAGCTAGTGGCTTTCTGACAGATAGTGCCGGATATTCTAATGCATTAGCTATTTTAGGGATCGTAATAATTAGTACGTTTCCCTTTATATTTTTCCTTAAACAAGGAAAAGAGAGAGCTTCGCAAAAAGAAAAGGTACAAGTAGAAAAAAAGAAGTCGTTCGACTTACTCTTTATTTCAGATTTACGCAAAGCATTTCTAGTAAGTGCCGTTGTTTTGTTGGCAAAGGATATTTATCTAGCCTTTTTTCCATTAATTGCAATGGATAAAGGAATGTCAGCTTCAGTAATTGGATTCATTATCTCCTTAAATGCGATAGCTGGGATCGCAATCCGTGTTCTACTACCGCATCTCATAAAAAAATATAGTAGAAGTATAGTAATTGCATACTCAATTATGAGTGCAGGTATAATTTTTATTTTAACCCCATTATTATCCAATGTTTTTTTGTTAGGTTTTTTTTCATTTATTCTTGGACTAAGCTTAGGAATTGGTCAACCGCTTTCTATATCAATTACAATAAATTCTTTACCGAAAGAAAGAGTTGGGGAAGGTCTTGGACTGAGACTATCTATTAACAAAATGACTCAGGTATTAATGCCCGTATTATTGGGTGGCATATCAGCTGTTGGTGGTATGGCGAGTGTTTTTTATATTTCAGGATTATTGATCATGATGGGATCTTTTAATTCAAAGAAAAAAACTGAGGATTAATTCAATTATTCTATACTTTTTAATGTTTGCAATCACAGAATTGCTAACATTTTGCTAACGCAATCCAATGAAAAACGGTAAATTCCAGTTAAAGATGTTACAGTAAGAAATTAACAAAACCTAAGTATACCGCACTTTCCACGCACCAGGTTAAAGATTTTACACACTCTCATCTAAGGGGCGGTATGATGTAAGTTGCCCCTCAAACCCTTGATATATAAGGATTTTTAAGTGGTTTGCTAACAAAAATAATAACATAGTGTAAGTTATTTGAGGCTACTCAACTTTTGAGTAGCCTCTCTTAATTTTGGAAATATTATTAGTTGTCAATACTTAAATATTCTTAATCACCATATACAAAAGCAGACAATGCTCAAAATTAGATATGTCTAAATTAGTCAATTGCTTTATTTTTTCTAACCGATAGTTCAATGAGTTACGGTGAATAAATAGTTCACGTGCTGTTTCGCTTATATTCATATTACATTTACAATACATTAAGAACGTAAGAGATAATACATCAAAGCTGTCATGTTCAAGAAAGGAAAGAAATTTTCCATGTAGTTTTTTAAAGGATTTTTGAGTTAACTCACTTAAAAGTATTTCTAACAAGACAGTTAGGTCATTGTAATTATATAAATTGGTATTATTATTTATTTTTTTTCCAGCTTCTAGTGTTTTTAGAGCATCTTGATAAGATTTTACTACCCCATTAATCCCAGTGTTAGTGTGCAAATCTCCTATTGCTACAAAAGCAGATAAATTATATTTATTTTCTAAAAGTATATTTAGTTTTTTTGTCTTATCATCAAGTCTTTTAAAAAAAGAATCATCAATTTTATTTAAATGTACGGTTTTTAAAATACAATACTGTTCAAAATTTAAGGCTCCAATCAAATCTTCTTGGTCATCTTTAAATAAATAACTAATAATTTCAAGCAAATCATACTGAAACTGCTGGATGTTTGGGTGACGACTATTTCTATCAACATTTAAGGCTGTTTTGATTTCAAAAACTAAACAAATGCGATTTAACGTTAGATCAAAACCTAACATTTTACTATACCTTATAATATAATCCGTTTCCTGTTTACTGTTGTCAAAATGAAGAATATAATGAATCAATTTCTCTATTGAACTTGCTTCAAAAGATTTTATTTCTTTTCTTATTTCCTCATGACACATCATTTCAATATGATTTTTAACGAGGTGAATATAATTTTCCGTTTCTAAATTCTCTTCAATTCTTCCTATTATACCAATAGCGCCTAAAACTTCCCCATTAACGATAATTGGTGCTGCAACTCCAGGGAAAATATTTGTGTATTTTTGTGAATCTTTCTCATTCCAATACATTAACTTCTTGCTTTTTATAACTATTGAAAATAATTCGTCAAATATCCCTATCCTTGTCCTGTCACTTACACCAATTAAATACCCATGTTCATCTGAAATACTTACAGGATAACCTATGATTTTAGAAGTATCATCTGAAACTTTTTGAGCAATCTGTTTTAAAATCATTTCCTTTCACCATTTTCTGAGATTTTTAGTTAATTTAATCCGTAAAAATCAAATTCTATGTTTGATGAAATTATCTAACAAATAAAGCAAATTGTAAAATTGAATACACTTCCATTATTGAAAAATGTTTTATTTATTATGATTATCGTGCAAATTGCACAATGATAATAATTAAAATATTCAGTTTTTTCGTGCAATATAGGCGTTGTAATACCGACTTTAAACGGAATATAATTAAAATTACAAAGATTCAGATTTATCATAACATTTGGGTATTAATGGTTAATTTGACTAATGTTAAAAGATTATTAAATTATGTGACTGGAAAAGTGAGAGGTAAAGTTTAAATCAGACAAACCATTTCATTCTAATTTTGGAATTGTACTGAATGAGTAATACTTCTACACCTTAGAAAGGGGAAGATCTTATGAGAAATCAATTTGATTTAATTATTGTTGGTGGCGGGATTATGGCAGCTAGTCTTGCATATAACCTGCGCAAGGATGGTTTTACCGGGAGTATATGTATCTTTGAAAAGGATTCTACTTACGAATATTCTTCAACCCCTCGAAGCGAAGGGGGAATACGGCAAACCTTTAGCACAGAAATAAATATCAAAATGAGCCAATATAGCTATCAAGTCTACAAAAAATTTGAAGAAGAAATGGCAATGGATGGAGAGCCTTGCCATATTGATTTTCATCAAAATGGTTATTTGTATTTACTAAATGATAAATCTCTCCCTATTTTCAAAGAGATCATGAAAATTCAGAAGTCCCTCGGGGTACGAGCGGATCTAATGAATCAACACGAAACGAAATATTTCTTTCCTGAACTTAATGTAGAAGATTTAGCTGGATCTGTATTTGATCCAGATGCAGGGAATGCAGATCCATACTCTGTGTTACAAGGTTATTTAAAAAAGATTAAATCAATGGGAGTTTCCTTCATTCATGGGGAAGTTGAAACCATTTTAACTGAAACTCAGAAAGTGACAGGCATTAAAATGAAAACTGGGGAATCGTATCATGCGCCAATCGTTGTGAACGCTGCAGGGGCATGGTCAGGAGAATTAAGCAAAAAGATCGGTATAGAGATACCTGTTAAACCAGTTCGCCGTCAATTATTCAGTATAGATACTACGGAAAAATTTAAAAATACTATTCCATTCACATTTGATCCTACTGGGCTACATTTTCGCGGAGAAGGCTCGAAAATTGTTGTTGGATGGGCTAAAGATGTTTCATACGGATATGATTTTAAACTAGAAAAGTCCTTTTTTGAAGAGGAGATTTGGCCAGTTCTTGCTGAAAGATGTCCAAACTTTGAACAATTAAAAGTAGAACGAGGTTGGGCTGGACTCTATGATTATAATCCTATTGATCATAATGCGATTATTGGAGGTCATCCAGCATTGAAGGGGTATTACATTATTTCTGGGTTTAGCGGACATGGATTCCAACATGCACCAGCCGCAGGAAAAGGCCTTTCAGAATTAATCCATTTAGGAAAATTTGAAACGATTGATATGTCGCCATTATCTGTTGAGAGGTTTGCTGCAAATAAACCCGTTTTGGAAACGGCAGTATATTAATCAAAAAAATAGACGGAGGGATAATGATGAGATTAAAAGAAAAAGTAACGATCATAACAGGTGGAAGCCAAGGGATTGGCGAAGCCACTGCAAAAAAACTTGGTGAACATGGCTCAAAAATTGTTATTGCAGACATAAATGAAGAGACAGGGTTGAAAACCGTTAACGAATTAAGAGAACTAGACATCGATGCGATTTTTGTCAAAACAGATGTTAGTAATGAAACAGATGTGAAAGGCCTAATCCAAACTGCTGAAGACCACTTTGGAGGCCTTGACGCACTAGTCAATAATGCAGCAGCTACACTTCGTAAATCAGCCAAAGACACTTCATTAGAAGAGTGGCAAAAAGTCCTAAATGTAAACTTAACTGGCACCTTCCTTTGTTCAAAGTATGCTATTCCAGCAATGGAAAAACGGGAAGGGGGAGCAATCGTGAATATGGCTTCTTGGCATGCAGATAGAACCATTACACGATTTGCTGCTTACGCTGCTTCTAAAGGTGGCATGACAGCCTTGACAAGGCAAATGGCTTTAGATTGCGGCCCGCTTAATATCCGTGTGAATGCTGTATGTCCTAGTACTGTCGATACACCCATGTTATATGAATCATTTAAAAGCCTGCCAGACCCAGAAGAGGCATTTAAACAGACGTTAGCTTATCAACCACTTGGCAGAATTGCAACTGGAGAAGACATTGCGAATGCCTGTTTATTTCTTATTTCAGACGAATCAGCTTATATTAGCGGGCACTCACTAATGGTAGATGGTGGGACGTTCAATAAAGTGGCTAGGCCATTAATGTTTGATTGATTTTAGTCGGGTTATTTAGGGATGAATATACCATACTGTACAAAAAATAATTGATTGGAGATGTTTATGCTAAATAACAATATTCGCTTACCAAAGTTATCTGAAATATTTACGGTTCTTGCATTGTTTTTAGTTATCATGTATTTTTCTCTCGCGGTTTTCAATTTCCCTATTCATTTACCACTCATAGCAGCATGGTTTTTAGTCATATTTCTTGGATTGCGTCTTGGACATTCATACAATAGTTTACAAACATCCATTTCTAACGGAATCCACGCTGGATTAGAAGCAATACTCGTTATCATTTTCGTCGGTGCTTTAATTGGAACTTGGATAGCGGGTGGGGTTGTCCCATCCATTATCTATTATGGATTAGAGATTATTCATCCTAGTATTTTTCTTTTAGCTACATTAATAATTTGTGCAGTTACCGCACTAGCGACAGGTACTTCCTGGGGAACGGTTGGAACGGCTGGTATCGCAATGATGGGGATTGGCGAAAGTTTCGGATTACCTCTATCTCTAGTAGCTGGTGCGGTAATATCAGGGGCATATTTTGGTGATAAACTGTCTCCTCTCTCAGATACCACTGTCATGACAGCTTCTCTAGCGAGAGTAGAATTAATAGCTCATGTCCGATCAATGCTTGTCATAGGATTCCCTGCCCTTTTGATTTCTGGAATTCTATTCTTGATAGCTGGGTTTTTATTTAACAAAAATGGGAGTGATATGAGCGTTGTTCAAGAAAATATCAATGCGTTGAATGCTAATTTTAATGTTGGCTGGTACATGCTTATTCCCATGTTAATCGTTATTATCATGTTAGCTAGGAGAATGCCAACTATACCTACACTTGCGATAGGTTCTGTGTTAGGAATCATTTGGGCTTGGTTGTTTCAAGGAGCGGATGTTATTCAAGCAATAGCAACCTTATATAGTGGTTTTAGTATCGAATCTGGAGTTCCTTTTATTGATCAATTGTTTAATCGCGGCGGTATTGAATCTATGTTAGGTCTTATTTCGATCATGATATTAGCATTAGGTTTTGGTGGATTAATGGATCATGTTGGTACCTTAGATGTTCTTAGAGATAGGTTAGCTAAATTTATTACAGGTTCTGGAAGTTTAACTTTAGCAACAATTATATCTGCCTTCATGGGTAATTTCTTTGGGAGTGCAGGGTACGTTTCATTAATTACAGGGGCTAAAATGACGGATAAAAGTTATGAAAAATTAAAGATAGACAGACGTGTTTTATCTAGAAATGTGGAGACTGGAGGCACCTTGACTGCACCTATGGTAGGTTGGTCCGATAACGGTTTATATATGGCTGCCGTACTTGGTGTAGCGACCATGTCCTATATCCCATTTTTATGGCTGAACTTCGTTGCGATTGGTATCGCTTTGTTTTATGGATTTTCTGGTAAATTTATTTGGTATGTAGAAGACAGTGAACCAAACAAAAGTGAGGAATTAGACACTAAAGTTCCAAACATAAATGCATAGTATCATAATCTACTAAAACTAGTTACTTTTTGGAGGTGGAAAAAATGGGTAAGAAGATTGATTTAAACTGCGATATGGGAGAAGGTTTTGGTCCTTATAGTTTTGGTATGGATGAAGAGATCATTCAATTAGTTTCTTCAGCCAATATTGCTTGCGGATTTCACGCAGGAGATCCTAATATAATGGATCACACTGTAGAAATGGCGAAGGAACATAATGTTGGAATTGGAGTTCACATAGGGTTTCCTGACCGTTTAGGTTTTGGTAGAAGGGATATAGATGTATCACGAAAAGATTTAATGAACTATATCATTTATCAAATAGGTGCATTGGAATCATTTTGCAAAAAACATCAAGTTGGCATTCAGCATGTCAAGGCGCATGGGAGTATGGGCAACATGTCATTTGTGAATCGGATGATTGCTGATGCTATTGTAGACGCTGTTCAATTGGTGATTCCTGAAACGAAATTATTTGTATTGCCAGGAACTGAAATTCATAAGGCAGCAGCAGAAAAAGGATTATCTTTTGTTCTAGAAGTTTTTGCAGATCGTGCATACAACAAGGATGCAACACTTGTCTCACGTAAATTACCAGGTGCTGTTATCAAAAAACCGGAAGAAGCAGCTGAGAATGTATTAAGAATGATTTTAGAAGGAAAAGCAAAAACACTTGATGGAGATTTGATTGATATTCAAGCAGACAGTGTTTGTGTTCACGGAGACACTCAAGGTGCACTTGAAATTGTACGTTACCTAAAAGGACGAATAGAAGAAAAAGGGATTGAAATTGCTCCTGTAGGAAAGTGGCATAAGTAGATGATCTACGTTCAAAGAAAGGAGTAATAGTCTTGGAAACTCAAACCATTAATCTTGCACCATCTTATTTCATGATGGGTGATAAAGCCATTGTAATTCAGTTTAAACAGAACATATCTATTGAAACGAATAAGAAAGTTCAAATTAGCGCTCGTATAATCGAAGACAGAAAGATAGTAGGAATAACCCAGCTCCTTCCTGCCTTTAATAATCTTACGGTTTGCTATGACCCTCTTGTAATAAGACATGATGAATTATTACAAGAGCTTAAAAAAATAGAGAGTCACATTTCAGGAGATATTCAGCTGGACAATAAAACGCTTTATGTGCCAGTCGCTTTCGGGGGGGAGTATGGTCCTGATTTAGAAGAAATAGCAAACCATGCCGGACTTAGCCAGGAAGAGGTCATTTCGATTCTCCAAAAAACCCCTTACTACGTATATATGATTGGATTTATTGCAGGTTATCCGTACAGCGGTGATATAGATAAAAGATTATCTATTCCTAGGCGGTCTAATCCTCGTATGAAAGTAGAGAAAGGGACAGTGCAAATTGTTAATAACTTAACGGGTATTTTTACGATGACGGCACCATCAGGATGGCATTTAGTTGGATGGACACCAATGGAAATATTTAATCCTAATTTGGAGCAAATTAGTAGGCTCAATGCGGGAGATTATATCCAATATATTGAGATTAGTAAAGAAGAAGCTGAACTGTGGAACCAAGAGCGGCAGTGGGAGTGGGATCTAAAATGGAATTCATGAAAGTAATTAAACCGGGATTATTAACAACGATTCAAGATTTGGGCCGCCCTGAACATCGTGTTTTTGGCGTATCCGCCTCCGGTGCAATGGATTCATTCTCTTTCAGGATAGCTAACATTCTTGCTGGAAATGAAGAAAATGCAGCTGCATTGGAAGCAACATTAGTAGGTCCACATCTGGTCTTTCAACAGGATGGTGTTATGGCCATAACTGGCGGGAATTTATCACCATCTTTAAATAACAAACCCATTTCGATGTGGAAAGCTATAAGTATAAAAAAGGGAGATGAATTAACCTTTGGTCGTTGTCTAGATGGCTGTCGTTCGTATATTGCTTTTTCTGGAGGGATTGATGTACCAGAAGTAATGGGAAGCAGGTCCACCTATATTCGTGGGAATTATGGAGGGCTTGAAGGCAGAGCCCTTAAATCTGGTGACTCTCTTATGGTTGGTAAGTCTATATTCCATTATAAGGACCTAAATGGAAGAAGACTTCGTCCGATTGATACTCCGAATTTTGAGACGATTCGTCCCGTTCGAATTATACTTGGACCGCATCATCAAGAGTTTACAGAGGATTCTCTCAATAAATTTTTAAATGAAGAGTATACATTGTCCAATGAATCGGATCGCATGGGGTATCGACTCTCAGGACCACAACTTGAACACATAAATGGACCAGATATTATTTCCGACTTTATTTCAATGGGAACCGTGCAGGTTCCAGGTAATGGATATCCAATTATACACATGGCAGATTGTGGAACATCTGGAGGATATACAAAAATCGGTGTGGTTATAACAGCAGATTTATCATTTCTAGGACAAAGAAAACCCGGAGATAAAATTGTTTTTCAACCAATTAATATCGAAGAAGCTCACCATGAATTGAGAATACAAGAAACATTACTTTCAGAATTATCTTTAAATAATGAAATGATAGCAAAATTAACGTAATTTAATCGTTTTTACAATAAAGGGAGTGTTGATTGTGTTTAAAGTCCATGAGATTAGTGATGTGATCAAGCTAGTTGATCATTCATCAGTTCAAGAATTTACTCTTGAACAAGCGGATACAAAAATAACCATAAAAAAAGTCATCACGGAAAAGAACCTAACTGAAACACCTGTCAAAAATTCTGTTTCAGAGGTCATTATTTCACCTGATTTGGTAGAAGGCAATCAAGCTGAAAATCAAAAGGTAGAAGAGATCACAAGCAAGGCTAGCGAGAACTTGGTAGAAATCACCTCTCCGATGATAGGAACATTTTATTCAAGTCCAAACCCTGAATCAGCTCCTTTTGTGGAAGTAGGAAAGAAAATTCAGCCACAAGATATCGTCTGTATCCTTGAAGCTATGAAACTATTTAATGAAATCGAAGCAGAAGTAAAAGGAGAAATTGTAGAGATATTAGTAGAAGACGGTCATTTAGTAGAATACGGCCAACCTATGTTTTTAGTCAAAGTAGATTAATTCATCCTAAGTTAATTGAAGTAATAAACGAATGGAGAGAATCATCATGTTTAAGAAAGTACTGATTGCAAATAGGGGTGAAATTGCAGTTCGTGTCATAAGAGCTTGCAAAGAGATGGGAATTAAGACAGTGTCTGTTTACTCTGAAGCCGATAAAGAGGCGCTACATGTCAAATTAGCCGATGAGACTTGTTGTATCGGGAAATCTGCTTCTAAAGATAGTTATTTGAATATTTATAATATTTTGAGTGCGGCAACTGCTATGGGTGTGGATGCCATTCATCCTGGCTACGGCTTCTTATCTGAAAATGCTAATTTTGCAGAAATATGTGAGAGCTGCAACGTCACTTTTATCGGTCCTAGTCCAGTAGCTATTCAAAGAATGGGTGATAAATCCGTTGCTAGAGAAACAATGACACAAGCCGGTGTACCGATTGTACCAGGTACTGATGGGTTAATCGCTGATTTGGAAGAAGCCGTAATTATTGCGAACGAAATAGGGTTTCCAGTTATTGTGAAAGCAACTGCTGGAGGAGGCGGAAAGGGAATGCGACTAGCATATGATCAAGATGAATTAAAAAAGTCGATCCGTCAAGCACAGCAGGAAGCGAAAACAGCGTTTGGAAATCCAGGAGTCTATCTTGAAAAATATATAGAGGAACCACGTCATATCGAAATTCAAATTATGGCTGATCGATATGGAAATGTGATTCATTTAGGAGAACGTGATTGTTCCATTCAACGCCGTCATCAAAAATTAGTGGAAGAAGCACCATCTCCAGCACTAAATGAGGAATTACGAAAGAAAATGGGAGATGCAGCCGTTCAGGCCGCCAAAGAAGTCCAATACCATGGAGCAGGAACAGTAGAATTTTTATTGGATAAACATGGATCATTTTATTTTATGGAAATGAACACACGCATTCAAGTGGAGCATCCTGTTACGGAACTTATTACTGGAATTGACTTAATAAAGGAACAAATTTCCGTTGCTTTTGGAAATAGACTCTCCCTAAGTCAAGAAGATGTTCAAATTAATGGGTGGGCAATTGAATGTCGAATTAACGCTGAAGACCCTCTAAAAAACTTTCTGCCAAGTCCCGGTAAAATAGAGATGTATCTGCCTCCAGGCGGCTTTGGAGTAAGAATAGACAGTGCTGCTTATCCTGGATATGTTATAACCCCTTTTTATGATTCGATGGTTGCAAAGGTTATTACTTGGGGAAAAGATCGAGAGGAAGCAATTGATAGAATGAAACGAGCTCTTGATGAACTTACCATCCTAGGTGTGAAAACGACTGTTCCGTTTCATTTAAAACTTTTGGAAAATAGTTCATTTATTAATGGCGATTTTAATACAAAGTTTTTAGAGTCACATAATCTTCAATTGGAAACTATAAATGTCTAATATTAAGGAGTGTTTTAAAATGAATGTTACTGAAAATAAAAGTCTTGAACAAGAACGTAAATCCCGTAAAGAAAAATTAGCAGGTTCGTTTCGTTTATTCTCCTTGTTTGGTTTTGATGAAGGGAATGCTGGACATATTACAGTCAAAGATCCGATAAAAGAGGATTGTTTTTGGGTGAACCCTTATAATATGCATTTTAGTCAAATAAAGGTGTCTGATCTTGTGTTGGTCAATCATGAAGGTGAAGTGGTAGAAGGCGATAGAGAAGTGAATAAAGCAGGTTTCACCATTCATTCTCGAATTCACAAAGCACGGCCAGATGCTGTAGCAGCAGCCCATGCTCACTCCGTTTATGGTAAAGCTTGGTCAACCCTTGGAAGGTATCTTGATCCCATTAATCAGGAAGCTTGTGCATTTTACGAAGATCACGGTTTGTACAATAACTATACTGGTGTTGTACACCAGCTTGATGAAGGAGAGAGGATAGCAAAATCGCTAGGAAACCACAAAGCTTGTATTCTTCAAAATCATGGGTTACTCACTGTAGGGGGCTCAATCGAGGAAGCTATATGGTGGTTTGTTAACATGGAGAGATCTTGTCAAGTTCAGCTGATAGCAGAGGCAGCTGGAAAACCAGTATTCATTTCTGAGGAGGATGCTAAGCATACTGCTGCTCAAGTTGGATCACCAGAAGAAGCAAAACGGTGCTTTGCTCCTTTATGGGAAAGAATTGTCAATGCACAACCTGACTTTTTAAATTAAAAATTAAGAAAATAGATCTTTGCTCGAGTTATTATTGTTCTTTGATATTTAGTAAGTGCCGCTATGGCAAGGGAGATAATTCCTGTACATCGATTCACCATACAATACTTTAGCTTAGTCTTCGTATCTTTGGTACGTATGGAGGCGAATGAAATAGAGAAGATTTTACGCGAGTTGTTTTCCTGTCACGTAAAATCTTCATTTTTTTAAATAGCAATTTTCATCTAAATTTTATAGGTATATTGTATATATTTTGTTGCTTGCTGCAAACGGTGATCAACAGTATCTTTTGTTTGCAGACTGTATTCACAGGGGATGAGTTTAAAATAAATTAATAGACTCCCTACGGTGGGGCAAAGGACATGGTTGTTAACCGGAGAAAAGTGAGTTTAGGGAGGAAGAACCGTTAAGTAGAGGGCATGTTAGCGTAATTAGACAGAATACCGAAATAGGTTGGAGGTTCTTTGGATGTGGATCATTACTGTCTACTCAAATTTAAACAACATTACAATGTTCGAATTTGATTCAGAAAAAGAAGCAAGGGAAGCTTTCGGGGGAATTCAAGGTTGTAAGATACTTTCTGAGGTTGTTCACCTTTAATGATGACTGTTTATTTAAAAGACTAATAATGTAGGAGGAATTTAATCATGAATATTTTTGTAATCATGAAAAGAACATTTGATACAGAAGAAAAAATTATAGTCAATAATGGTTCAATTGAAGAAGATGGTGCTGAATTTATCATGAATCCCTATGATGAATATGCGATTGAGGAAGCAATTCAGATAAAAGAAAAACATGATGGTGAAGTGACAGTTATTACGGTTGGGGGGGAGGATGCTGAAAAAGAACTTCGTACAGCACTTGCCATGGGTGTAGACAGAGCAGTTTTAATCAATACCGAAGATGATCTTGAAGATGGTGATGAATTTACTACGGCAATCATTTTAGCTAACTATTTTGAGAAAAATGATTACGATATTATTTTGGGCGGAAACGTAGCGATTGACGGTGGGTCTGGCCAAGTTGGCCCGCGTTTAGCTGAACTTTTAAATATTCCATATGTTACAACTATTACAAAGATTGATATTGATGGTAATAATGTCATGATTGAACGGGATGTCGAGGGCGATGTTGAAGTTGTCGAAACATCATTGCCATTATTAGTAACGGCTCAACAAGGATTAAATGAGCCGCGTTATCCATCATTACCAGGGATCATGAAAGCGAAGAAAAAACCTTTAGAAGAATTAGAAATGGATGATCTTGATCTAGATGAAGACGACGTAAAAGCAAAAACAAAGACCATTGAAATTT
The DNA here is from genome assembly GCF_017745675.1 of Alkalihalobacillus sp. BA299. GTDB lineage: Bacteria > Bacillota > Bacilli > Bacillales > Bacillaceae_F > Alkalihalobacterium. The sequence continues at coordinate 8,937 of NZ_JAFLJM010000020.1, read as the reverse complement.
TCTTGCCCCCTAAAAAAGAGGCTGGAAAAGTGTTAGAGGGTGAACTGGAAGATCAAGTTAAACAATTAATTTCAATGCTTCAATCGGAAGCAAAAGTAATATAAAAGGGGGATTAACATGTCTAGAAAAGTATTAGTTTTAGGTGAAGTTCGTGACGGAGTTTTGCGTAATATTTCATTAGAGGCAATTGCTGCAGGGAAAACAGTTGCAGAAGGTGGAGAAGTAGTAGGGGTTTTACTAGGTGAAAATGTGAGTGACCGTGCAAATGAATTGATTCAATACGGTGCAGACCGTGTAGTAATAGTAGAAAATGAAAAATTAAAATCATACACTTCAGATGCATTCTCACAAGCATTTTTAGAAGTTGCAGAAGTGGAAAAACCAGAAGGCGTTATCATGGGACATACAGCTCTTGGGAAAGACCTTTCACCTAAATTGGCAAGCAAGTTAAAATCAGGGCTTGTTTCAGACGCAGTAAATGTAGAAGAATTAGGAGGCAATATTGTATTTACTCGTCCAATCTATTCAGGTAAAGCCTTCGAGAAAAAAATCATAACAGATGGTATCATTTTTGCTACGATTCGATCGAACAACATTCCAGCACTTACTAAAGATGAATCTCGCACGGGAGTTGTAACTTCAGTTGATGTGGACATTAAAGATTTGCGTACAGTAATTAAAGAGATTGTGCGAAAAACGAAAGAAGGTATAGATTTATCGGAAGCAAAAGTAGTGGTTGCAGGTGGCCGTGGTGTGAAAAGTGAAGAAGGCTTTAAGACATTAAAAGAACTAGCTGACCTATTAGGTGGTGCAGTTGGTGCTTCACGTGGTGCATGTGATGCTGACTATTGTGATTATTCTCTACAAATCGGACAGACAGGTAAAGTCGTAACACCTGACCTTTATGTTGCTTGCGGTATATCAGGTGCCATTCAGCACTTGGCTGGGATGAGCAACTCTAAAATCATCGTTGCTATTAACAAAGATCCAGAAGCTACTATATTTAACGTCGCTGATTATGGAATTGTAGGAGATTTATTTGAAGTAGTACCATTGCTGATTGAAGAGTTTTCGGCTGTAAAACAATAGAGGGTATGTTATGTCATGAATGCTTTTTTAATTATCAACACAATAGCCTTTCTATTTATAACTGGTTACGGTGTTTACCTATTTGTCCATTTAATTAAAACCCGCTATGAATATATTTAACTAGAAAAAAGTAGAATTTGATGGGGAAATTAAAGAGCGTTGGAAACAAATTGAAATTAATGTATTTGGACAAAAGAAATTACTAAAAAATAAAAAAAGCGGAATGATCCATGTCATGATGTTTTATGGATTTATTCTCGTTCAATTTGGAGCAATAGATTTTATCTGGAAAGGGCTGGTCCAGGTTCACTGTACAACTTGGACCTCTTTATTCTGGTTTTACATTTTTTCAAGAGGTCATTAAATTAATGATACTTGTAGCCGTATTTTGGGCTTTTCATCGTCGATACATCTAGAAGTTGGTACGTTTAAAGCGTGGCTGGAAAGCAGGACTTGTCTTAATATTTATCGGAACTTTAATGCTTTCCGTACTCTTAGGTAACGCGATGTCTTTAATTTGGCTCGATCACGGAATGTCAATGTCAGAGCCTATTGCATCACTTATTGCTAAAGCGTTTGGAGGGATCAGTAAAACGACTGCGATCGATTTGGAATGTTCTAATGGGATGGGGAGCTGTCATAATTAGATTGGCTGGCCGTGCCTACTTTCCTGATATCAGCATGTTACCTAATGAAGATCGTGAGCAAGTTTTCCTGACATTAGGTGCCGAAATTTTAAACCCATTCTTCTTTGGCTTCTTACTAATTGCTGTTCTGGAACCGATTATGTCTAGTGCCGATAGTCAATTACTTGTAGGTTCAAGTGCATTTATAAGAGATATTTACTCAAAAAATGATCGGCAAAGATAAAGAGATTCTGCAAAAGAAACTAGTCTTTTTAAGTTGGTTGACTACCGTAGTGTTTATGGGCCATTCACTAATATTGGCATTCACAGCCAAAGAATTTGTATTCTGGATGGTGTTATTTGCATTCGGTGGGTTAGGAGCTTGTTTTGGTCCATGGGGGATGATTACAGGATTAATTACCGTTATTTTCGTTAAACAACAACCCCAATAGACCTATGCTTTCTTACTAGATGTAAAAGAACTATTAAACACTTACTTCTTTGGTATTACTTATGAAGCCGTTCCAGGTTTTATTGTCGTAATCCTAGTAGTAATTTGCTTGTTTACTAAAAAAACAGAAAACGCAGAAGAAATTATTGATAGCTTGAATGAAAGTAGAGAAATCTTGAATAAAAGTCGTTGATGCTTTTCAAAATGTAATAGAAACCGCAAACGTCACAAAGTAGATACTCGCATAGCGGCATAAATGGTTGGTGTCCGTAAACCACTGAGGCATCTAAATTCCGTGGATGGATTTAAGGAGGGGTTCATTATGAATAGATATCGTACTGTATCTAGTGTATCAACTGGAACAGTTGAAAAAGTGATGGTGAATGAAGGCGAATTTGTTTATGAATGGGAACCATTATTTCTTATTAAAACAGTGAATGGATTGACCAAGAAAGTAGAATTGGGTGTTAGTGGAGTTATTAAAATGATAAAGGTGAAATCAGGAGATGAAGTTATTTCTGATATGACGTTAGCTGTTTTAGAAGAAGATACAAAACCCACTGGTTGTGACTGATTTATCTCGTTTAACTAGCGCTAAGACTCCCGCTTCAAAGTTAGATGAGCTCGAGGAAGTTTAATAACGACTTTATCTAATTTATATAGCAACTCGATTTCCAATCAGGAATTGCTTGAAAAGGAATGTGATGTGCTTGTTCCAGCGGCGATAGGTGGTCAAATAAATAAGCGAAATGCCGATCGTCTCCAGTGCAAAATTGTGGTAGAAGCAGCCAATGGACCGACAACAAGGGATGCTGTTAAAATCCTTAAAGAAAGAGATATTATGGTTGTTCCTGACATTTTAGCAAATTCAGGAGGAGTGGTTGTCTCTTATTTTGAATGGTGTCAAAATAATCAAGGTTACTATTGGACGGAAGAATTAGTAGATGAGCGATTAAAAGATGTAATGATGTCCGCTTTCTCTAATATACTCAGAACGTCTGAATGTTACGGTGTCGATATGAAAATTGCAGCTTATATCGAAGGGATTCGAAGGATCGTTGAAGCTTCAACGCTTCGTGGTTGGATTAAACCGTAAAACATTGAAAAAGAAATCTATAGATTTATGCAGAGCTATATGGTTACTGGTTAATGCACCATTGTCATATGAAAACGTAGATTCTAAGAAGTTTCCATATAGGCACTTCCAGAGTAGATTGGTAATAGCATTTGGAAATCCGGGGGTATAACTTGAGAAATATATAGAAGAGCCACGTCATATTGAAATTCAAATCATGGCTGATAAGATGGGAACGTAATTCCTAGGGTATGTTATAACTCCTTTTTATTATTGTTAGAGTCATAAAATTAAAATAATCTACGTGCTATCTATTTTAAACAATAGTACAACCAGAATTACCTGACATTATTTTCAGAAAAATCAATTTATTAAAAGATTACTCGTTTTAATCAAATAAAGGAGTATTACAGGGATAGTTAAACACTTTTTGTTACCTAATCAAATAAAAAGGAGATGTTTTATCAAATGGTAATCCTTGTTGAGATTATACTATATCTTTTGGCGATGCTTGGAATAGGATGGTACTTCAGTAGAAAGGAGATAAATCATTCGGAGTTTTTACTTGGAACAGATAGAATACCGGCGTGGGTAATTGCATTTTCCGAAAGAGCAACAGGTTCATCAGCATGGCTTATGTTAGGTTATACAGGGTTTGTTTTTTCATCGGGGTTATCAGCAGTTTGGATGGCAGTGGGGTCAATTCTAGGGGCTCTAGTTGCTTGGATATTCCTTGCAAAAAAATTTATGAAAGATTCGAACGAAAAACAAGTACTTACATTACCAATGTTTATTGTCGAACGGTTTGATAATAATAAAAGACTTATCTTGTATAGTTCGAGTCTATTGATTGTTATCTTCTTTATATTTTATCTGGGAGCACAAGTTGCTGGGGCAGGAAAAACCTTATTTACCACATTTGAAATTAGCCCTATAGTAGCTATGGTTTTATGTACACTTATTGTTATTATCCTTTCGTTTTGGGGAGGTTTCTCTTCTGTTGTATGGACAGATATGATTCAGGGGATAATGATGCTTTTAACTTTAACGGTAGTCCCACTTGTAGCCTTATATCATATAATTAATCAAGATCTTTCAATTAGTGCTACTCTTTCTAGTGCTGGAGGGGGTATGGACTCTTGGACAGGTGGATTGACAGGGTTTGCTTTAGGTATTCTATTTTTTAATAATTTTTCTTATTTCTTTGGTTATTTAGGTGGACAACCTCAACTAAGTTCCAGGTTTATGGCTTTAAAAGGTAAGAAGGAAGTTAAAATAGGTATAATATCAGTGGTTATTTGGTCTATTTTCTCGTATGGAGGTGCTTTCTTAATTGGCTTGACCGCACGGACACTTTATAACAATACTAATTTTGCCGATGTAGAGACTATTTTACCTTTTATGATTAATGACTTGCTTTCACCTTGGATTGCCGGGCTTTTACTTGCAGGTGTAATTGCGGCAATTATAACTACAGCAAATTCTCAGTTGATGGTAATAGTAAGTTCTATTACTGAAGACATTTTGAACCAAGGAACAAAAATTAAATTAAGAGATACACAATTAGTTAAGATCGGAAGGACTCTGGTTGTAACGGTAGGAATATTAGGACTTGTGCTTGCAATGGTGTCCCAATCTCTAGTGTTACTTGTTATTAGCTGGGCATGGGCTGGGGTAGGATGTACCTTATCAGCCGTAATTATTCTAATGTTTTTTTGGAAGCGATTTTCAAGTATCGGTGCCGTAGCCACAATAATTACCGGTTTAATTAGTACTATAATATGGATAAGTACACCTTTAGAAGGAATCCTTACTTCTCGTTTTACGACCTTTTTTATTGCAGCCTTTTTTGGAATAGTTTTCTCGTTATTGTTTCCGGATAAAAAAATGACAGTAAATCAAGATAGGAACTCAGAGGTAATTGGTTAAAAAAAGCACAATTATATAAAGGTATGGAAAGCAACCACTTGCATTCGGTACCTTTATATATTCTGAAATAATCTTTCATTTAGGAATATATTTCATAGGTTTTACTTAATCACATATCGTTAAAGATATTACACACTCTCACCATAGGGGCGGCATGATGTAATCTTGCCCCTGAAACCCCTGGTATGACCGGGTTTTGAAGTGGTTTGCTAACGAAATGCTAACATAAATTTTAAAAAATTGAGGCTTCTCATTAGTTAAATAAACTTTTGGGAAGCCTTTTTTTTATCAATTTAGACGTTAAGACATCTATCGTAATGTTTATTTTCATTAGATTTATACTGTTAAATAAGTGCTTCCTTGGCTACACTAGAGTTAAAGATTTTATCGAAAACAAGTGAAAAACGCTTTGAAGTTGGAATGGATTCCTTTGATAGAATGTTTCCTAACCAAGATCTATTACCTAAAGGAGGCTTTGGTAATTTAATAGCTCTTCCATTACAGAAACAAGCAAAAATGAAAGGGAATAGTGTGTTTGTAAGTGATTCATTTCAGGAATATGAAAATCAATGGCAATATCTATCATCTATAAAAAAGATACCTGAAAAAAAGATTTTACAAATAGTAACAAACTTCTCCGAGGCAGAAAGCTCTAATAAGGTAAAAGAAAAAGTTGAGAATAGTTACTTGCCAAAAGAAGTTACTATTGAATTAAATCAGGGTATTCAAATTCCAAAGAGTTTATTACCTAGTAAGATACTAAATGAATTACGCAAACTTGGGACATTGGGAAATCCAGAATTTTTCAAAGCGCAAGCAAAGCGATTTTCCACTCATCGAATTCCTAGAATGATTGATTGTACAGAGATAAATAACAATATGCTTATACTACCAAGGGGTCTAATAGAAAATGTAAAAGAAATTTTTCTCAAATATAAAATATCTCTTAAAATACTAAACAATCAATTCGTAGGCCATTCAATTGATGCTAAATTTTATGGTCAACTCACTATCCAACAAGAGGCTCTTGTTAAAAGAGAAACATTAATGAAAACGAATGAAACGGATATACAAGCTATATATTCTTTGTTATCTACTAATAAAGAACGAAACGAGATGATTTTTAATGATGTTCTACAAGCTCTAGATGAAAAACGATCTCCTATAGTGTTAACGGAACGTTTAGACCATATAAATGAGCTATATGAGCTTTTCAAGGGATTTGCTAAAAATATTATTATTCTATCAGGAGCTATGAAGAAGAAAGAACGGCAACAAGCGCTAGAAAAGTTAATTAAATTACCTGATAGTGAGGAGAGATTGTTAATTGCAACAGGAAAATATGTTGGAGAAGGATTTGATGATTCTAGATTAGATCCACTCTTTCTAACAATGCCAATCTCTTGGAAAGGAACATTACAACAGTATGTAGGACGGCTTCACCGGGATCATAATGATAAAAATGAAGTAAAAGTGTTTGATTATGTAAATTCAAACGTTGATGTTTTACAGAAAATGTTTGAAAAGAGATTAAAGGGATATAAAAATATTGGTTATAGTCTATATGGTGAAAACAAAGAGAAAAGTCAACAAATTTATTTATTCTAGTAATTTGAAATAAATAAAGCGATATAAACAATTTAACAAAAGATTCTAATGTTTGTCCTTGGTAACACTCTATAAAGTAAGTGTGAACATTTGCAGAAAAGCTTTTTTTCAGAAGATTTCAGATATTAATAAAACTGAGGAAATAGATTGGTGTAAATCAGAAAAAATATATACCTTTTATCAAATATTTGGTTAAAATTGGTTTAGAAGGTATATTCAGAGCAACGATGGTATTCTCAATTTAAGTATATGGTTGAGTGAAAGAGGTGAAGCCAATGTTCGAACAAATCAATCAAAAAAAAGCTCTTCTAGATGCCAATCGACCATTACCCAAATATACAGTCAAAAGTTTACGTGAAAAGTTATTACTCGAATGGACATATAATACAAATGCAATTGAAGGAAACACGTTAACGATCAACGAAACGAAGGTAGTTCTAGAAGGAATTACTGTTGGTGGCAAAACGCTCCGTGAACACTTGGAGGTTTTAAATCATCGGGATGCGATTCACTTTGTAGAGGAGATTGTACAAAAGGGTGAACCGTTGTCGGAGTGGCAAATTAAGAATCTACATCGACTAGTACTAAAAGGAATTGATGATGAATATGCAGGTGTATATCGGGACCAGCAAGTTTTTATTTCTGGTGCTAAACATATACCTCCAGCTCCCTTACTTATAAAAGAAGAGATGGAACAGTTGATGGCATGGTATGAACAAGCAGAAACGAAAAAATTGCATCCGGTTGCTCGTGGAGCTATGCTACATGCTATTTTTGTTGGAATTCACCCATTTATTGATGGAAACGGCCGGACATCACGCTTGTTGTTAAATTTGGAACTCATGAAAGACGGTTTTCCACCCATTGTTATTAAAGTAGAAAATCGCCTAGCTTATTACGAAGCATTAGATAAAGCACATACACAGAAAGAATATGATGACTTTATTAAGTTAGTCACAATCGAAGTAGAAGATTCATTAAACCTTTATTTAAGTGCAATAAATAAAAATGCTTAGTTAATTTACGTAAAATGCAGCATGATGTAATAAGAAAAGCCGAAGGGACTGCCTAGAAACGCAGGAATCTGGAGCATCCGAAATTGGCGCTCTTTGCCACGTAGGAGAATGGGAAGAGTCTGGAGTTTCTAGGAGTGGAGGCTAGATATCTGCCCCTCGAACCCTTGATATATAAGGATTTGATGGTAAGGTGAGAGTGGTTTGCTAACATTGAGGTAATTAACGGAGGCTTCTCATGAGTTCAGCGAACTTTTGCGAGGCTTCTTTTTTCATTTCTTCCGTGACATAGAGGTACACATTTTTAGTAATTTAATCGTCTGTATGACCAAGGCGGTCCATAATTTGTTCGAGTGTGACAACAGCCTCAGCAAAAAGAAAAGCTTAATCCATATCTTCGAGGCTGGGTAAACTATTTTAGTTATGGAAATGTCAAAATAAAATTTGATAATTGGGATAGCTGGATAAGAAAAAGGCTAAGAATGGTACAACTAAGAAGTGGGTGGCACGTAAAAAACCTCCATCGCCTTTTAAGAAGAAAGGGATGGAGGGAAGAAAATCTACGTGGTATACGCATGTTTGCTTGGACAAGTTCCAAAAGCCCAATGGAACATGCGGCTTTAGATAACAACTTTTTCTAGGAACTTGGACTAGTAAGTCTTGTAACTGTTTACAATGAACGTTATCTCTAAAAGGGGTACTGCTGACAAAACGCGGATATTATACGTGTTTTGTCGGCAGTACCCCAATTTGAAATAGGTAACAGAACCTTCTAATAGGATGTAGAGTAAAGAAGTTTCTACCTTCTCAATCCGCATACCTCCTTCCACAAATAAAAGCCCCGACCCTCCTTATTTTATCCTTGGGAAAAACCAGTGCAGTTTGTTTCCTTTAGCAAGGAAACGTTTACCTAGAAGTTAACGTAATTTCTATATTTCTTCCATTATTATTTACAATTATTTCAAAAAGAAGAGTAAAATACTATTAAATCAGCTAAATATATCAGAAAATAATAAATGTATTGACAAAAAAGCGCTATCATTATACTATTGTGTTACGTAAACGTTTACTATAAACTTATTAATCAATTAGGAGGAATTTAATATGAAAAACAAAGTAAAATGGAGCGGTGTATTTCCAGCAGTT
>NZ_JAFLJM010000002.1 GCF_017745675.1 Alkalihalobacillus sp. BA299 | reverse complement strand
GTGGACTTCGCTCCCCCTCCTTACGATAAGTCAACATCGCCTCACTACCGTTCGATGTGTTTCCTTTATCTCATACGGTGGGGCTCCAGTCCATACGCCGCTAAACGGACGCTTCCGCTTTTCTTGTAAACAACCCTTCTATTTTCCTATTTACTTTAATTTTTTTTCGAAAAAAATATTTTGCTGCTTCTAGAGCTGATAAAGTGGAAAAAGCCTATTATACGAACGGTTGAGCGTCCGTTGATCCTAACTTATTTTCTTAATGTTACAAAAAAAATCACGCATAATTCCTTTACAGTATGAAAAATTGCCTTGTCCTGCTTGACTTTTTGGTATATATACCCTTCCTCCTTAATAAAATGTACCAATCACCAACATTGATTAGGAGGCGAGTGGTGTGCACGATTACATCAAAGAACGTACTATCAAGATAGGCAGGTACATCGTCGAGACGAGGAAAACCGTCCGAACGATTGCAAAAGAGTTTGGCGTATCCAAGAGCACTGTACACAAGGACTTAACCGAACGATTACCTGAAATCAATCAAGAGTTGGCAAATGAAGTAAAGGAAATCCTCGAATACCATAAGTCGATTCGCCATTTACGCGGTGGTGAGGCAACGAAAGTGAAATACAAAAAATCAGACCAACCGAACGAAAAAGTTGTAAAAACTCAAAATTGAAAACAAAAATCAATCCCTGTATAGACAAAATATGATAAAATAATACATTGGTAATAATACAGCGTATAAAGCTGTCGATTGATTAGCTAAAACAGGGAGGATATCACTAATGTTCGGACGGGATATAGGGATTGATTTAGGTACAGCAAATGTTCTGATCTATGTAAAAGGAAGTGGAATTGTTTTAAATGAGCCATCGGTTGTTGCTTTGGATACAACGAGTGGAAAAGTGCTTGCTGTAGGAGAAGAAGCATTTCGAATGGTCGGACGAACACCAGGAAATATCGTTGCTTTACGTCCCATGAAAGATGGGGTAATCGCAAACTTCGAACTCACAGAATCCATGCTAAAACACTTCTTAAGTAAAATTAATGTAAAAAGTTTTTTCTCAAAGCCAAGAATCTTAATTTGTTGTCCTACGGAAATTACATCTGTAGAACAAAAGGCAATTCGAGAAGCTGCTGAGAAAAGTGGTGGAAAAAACGTTTACTTGGAGGAGGAACCAAAAGTAGCTGCGATTGGAGCTGGAATGGATATTTTTCAACCGAGCGGTAACATGGTCGTAGACATAGGCGGTGGGACAACAGATGTTGCTGTTCTTTCAATGGGTGATATCGTCACCGCCTCTTCAATAAAAATAGCTGGAGATAAGTTTGACCATGAAATCCTCCACTATATTAAAAAGAAGTACAAGCTTCTCATAGGGGAACGTACGGCTGAAGAGATTAAGAAACAAGTTGCAACGGTATTTCCAGGTGCTCGTAAAGAAGAATTGGATATCCGCGGACGCGATATGGTAAGCGGGCTTCCACGAACGATTACAGTTTATTCAGAAGAAATTCAAGACGCTCTTACTGAATCGGTTTCTTATATTGTACAAGCTGCCAAAACCGTACTTGAAAAAACACCACCTGAACTATCTGCTGACATCATTGACCGAGGTGTGATTTTAACAGGAGGCGGCGCACTTTTGCATGGAATTGATCAACTTTTAGCAGAAGAACTTAGAGTTCCTGTATTTATTGCTGATGAACCGATGCATTGTGTGGCAAAAGGAACGGGAATTCTTTTAGAAAACTTAGATAAAATGTCTAGCAAAAAAGTTCGTCTGTAATGATGTATGGACGCCTAAACAAGTCTGGTTTGCTCAACTTAAGGAGCCTGAGGAAGTAGAATTAAGGAAATGCGGTCACTAAGAGACTCATCAGTGTAAAGTTTAAATCATTCTGCCCTTAAGAAAAAATTACCTCTATCCAACAACTAGTGGGTAGACGATATAATAGAAGAAACAAAAATTATGCAAGATCAATTGCATAAGGACGGCACATTAAAACGGTGGATCCCATACTACGCACTTCAAATGGGACACCAATACGGTGCAATGAACAGGGTACAGCTCGTACGTTAACACATAAATGCAATAATGCGCTAATATGTTAACGGTTCCTGACACCGTCAGTTAGAGGAGGTATGGTTATGCTTCGTGGTATTTATGGTTCAGCTGCAGCGATGCTTGCCCAACAGCAGCGACAGGAAATGTTGACGAATAACTTAGCGAATGCGAATACGCCTGGGTTTAAGGCGGATCAGGCGTCATTACGTTCATTTCCGAATATGCTCATTCAAGCAGTAAACACGTCAAACATGAAGACGGGCTCCGATATTGTAGGGTCGTTAGCGACAGGAGCTTATTTGCAAGAACGGACGCCCAACTTTTTACAAGGTGACCTGCAACAAACAGATAACAATACGGATCTAGCCCTTCTTCAAGGAACGGTACCGGTTAACGAAGAAGGTAGACAAGGTGCATTATTTTTTACGGTTCAAAATAGCGATGGTGAGGTTCGGTATTCGCGTAATGGAAATTTAGCAGTAAACGGTCAAGGCTTTTTAGTGAATAGCCAAGGCTTTTATATATTGAACACAGATGGACAACCCCTCCAAGTAGGCAATGAAGAATTCCGAGTTGATCGTGAAGGCTTCGTTCTTACTGAAAACGGTGAACCATTAGGACAAATTCAAGTCGCATTAGCCGAAGATCCAATGCTCCTTGTCAAAGAAGGTGACGGATTACTACGGCTCACCGAAGAAGGGGAATTACCAACGGCAATTGGAAATGGACAAGTTGCTTATCAAATTCAGCAAGGCTTTGTTGAACGATCAAATGTTGATTCGGCTCAGACGATGACAGAGATGATGAGTGCCTATCGCAATTTTGAGGCTAATCAAAAAGTACTACAAGCATACGACCGTAGCTTAGAAAAAGCGGTCAATGAAGTTGGACGTATTGGATAAGGAGGTGTGAGAGCATGAATACATCGATGATGACGGCATCCGTAACGATGGGGCAATTACAAAAGAAAATGGATACAATCGCACATAATATGGCGAACACAAACACAACAGGCTTCAAGCGTCGTGAAGCGACTTTTTCTGATCTATTATTCCAACAAGTGAACAACCAAACGGTACCATCCATGGAAACCGGTCGTCTTACACCGAACGGTATCCGTGTCGGAGCAGGAGCGAAAATTGGACAAACCTCGTTACGAACGGAACAAGGCTCTATTCAACAAACGGATCGACCGCTCGATCTTGCTATACAAAACCCGAGTCATTTTTTCCAAGTCGAAGTTAGTAATAACGGCGAATCAGAAGTACGTTATACGAGAGATGGTGCTTTTTATTTTTCACAAAATCCGAATAACCCAGACGTACTCAATGTCGTCACGGGGCAAGGGCATCAACTTCTAGGTCCAAATGGTCCAATTACAGTACCAGCTGACCACTCAGAAGTGCAAATAGATGAAAATGGTAGAATCTCTGTTATACTTAGAGATGGAACAACCGCCCCAGCAGGACAGGTAGAATTGGTCAGGGTACAACGACCGCAAATCCTTGAACAAATTGGTGAGAATTTATTTGGTCTCCCAGATAACTTGATTGAACAAGGGTATGTACCTGCTGATATTTTAGGTGTCATTGGAGCAGAACAAGCGAGCTTAAAGCAAGGTGCATTAGAAATGTCCAATGTTGATATTGGTAAAGAAATGTCAGAAATGCTTTTAGCACAACGCTCCTATCAATTCAATGCCCGGTCGATTTCAACCGCTGACCAAATGATGGGCTTAGTGAATTCAATCCGTTAAACTTTAGGCTTACAATATACATTTAGGCTAACACTACTTGCTTTCGGTAGTGTGCTAGCCCTAGCATTTTTTTAATCAAGCGATCATCTAGTAAATTCGACAACCCTACTATACTATGTATGCAGGACAGGGAGTAGTTATGGAAAATCGTGATCTAGAAAAAGATAAATTAAATATAGAGCAACAACCGAAAGAACCAGCTCCAGAAGCTAATAGAAACCATGATGAGGGCGCTGGTGAAGCTGCACGGCCGATTTCAACTGATGCAGTGGGGAAAGAAGACCGAGAAGACCAAGACGGTCACGATCGTGAGGACGGTGAGGCGGAACGTTATGCCGCTCTGGAATCGACAACTTCGGAATCCGGTCGTGATGAAGATGAACAACGAGTCGACAACAAGGAAAACGATCCGACGAAGATCTTCTCTTCTACTGATCGGACGTCATTCGATACATCAAATGGAGAAGGAGAAAAAGGAGTAGACATGAGCAAAGACACAATCATTCACCAAGCATCTACGGTTCATGCCGACCGACCATCTCGTTCAAGTAATAAAGCTACTCTAACTACAGATGAAAAAGAGACCCTTGCTTCTTTGGGAGAACCAAAAGATACGCGAGAAGAACGAACAAAGCGGAAAAAACGAAGAAAAGAACGGGTCCGTCTTGTTCCGGTTTGGCTCCGTCTGTTCATTGTGATCCTGTTATGTGGGTTAAGCTTAGTTGGAGGCTTAATGTTTGGTTACGGTGTGGTAGGAGAAGGTATACCAACAGATGTACTGAAACGCGAAACATGGGAGCATATCGTTAAAATCATCAGCGGTGCCGAATAAACTTGTAATAACTGCAAAACTCATATGTTCAATTTAAAATATAGTGAATACTAAAACATACAAAACACCGTTCGAATGCCGAGCGGTGTTTACCCGTCTTTCATCGAATGTTAAATCTTCGTAATTTTCACTAGAAAATCCTCCTTTTATTTCACACCCGCTATCCTTTCAAAGATATTTCAAGTAAATAGCATACTAGAAAGAGGTAAAGAAAATTTAAAAAAAGGTAATAATTCTGAAAAAAGAAGTCGGCTTTTTTCCTTATACTTGAAGGCAAAGGCAAGCAAAATGAAAAATAGCTACAATCGATGCAGCGCCATGCACCGGCTGGATGATGAGCTAAGCTCTCTTGGATATGGAAAAAAGGAAGACGTTATTCCAGTCAATCTAACAGAGGTTAGAATGGAAGATTACATTTTGCTGTTACGAAAGGAGAAAATCAATGAAAATCAAGGTTCAGGGAAGATACGTTATTGGCTATGATGGGCACGACCATGTCATTTTAGAAAATGCGGAAGTCGTTTATAAAGATGACACGATTATCTATGTTGGGAAAAATTATTCTCATGAAGTGGATGAGGTGATTGATGCTGGAAACGCGGTCATTAGCCCAGGGTTTATCGATTTAAACGCATTAGGAGATATTGATCACGACATTTTACATTTAGAAGCGAGTCCGAACAGACAGAAAAATCTGCTTTGGTCAGAGCGTTATGTAGAACAGGGCCATCATGAAGTAATGACAAAGGAAGAAGAAGCTTTTAAATCCCTTTACGCTTATTCACAGCTTATTTTACATGGGATTACAACAGCAATGCCGATTACTTCTGTTTATTATAAAAAATGGGCAGAAACGTATGAAGAATTAGCATCTGCAGCCAACCACGCAGCAGACTTAGGGCTAAGAATTTATCTAGGGCCAAGTTATCAATCCGGGATTAGAGTTGTGCAGCCAGACGGAACGATCAAGCTTTACTGGGATGAGGAAGCTGGGAGAGAAGGTTTACAAAGAGCTGTAAGGTTTGTGGAGGAATTTGACGGTGCTTTTAATGGATTAGTTAAAGGGATGCTAGCTCCAGAACGAATCGAATGCCAAACGGAAGAAAGTCTCTTACAGACAAAATATTATAGTGAAAAATTGGGTGTGCCAATCAAACTTCATGCTGCACAAGGGAGCTTTGAATACGACACCATCATTAATACACATGGTGTGACCCCGATAAGGTATTTGTATGATCTAGGATTTTTAGGTCCCAAAACAGGAATACCGCACGCTCATTTTATTTCTGGTTACAGTGAAGCACTTAACGGGGGCGGGGATGATATAGCGCTTTTAAAAGAAACGAATACAACTGTAATTCATTGTCCTTTAATTATTGGAAGACACGGTTACGCTTTAGAATCCTTTGCAAAATATAAAAGGGCTGGCATTAATCTGGCATTAGGGACAGACACATTTCCACCAGATATGTTTCAGAACATTAGAACAGGAAGCATGCTATCTCGACTCATAGAAAAAGAGGTGGAGGACTCTACGTATGCTGATTTTTACCGGGCAGCTACTCTTGGTGCCGCTGCATTTCTCGGAAGGGATGACCTCGGCCGACTTGCTGTAGGAGCGAAAGCAGATATAATTGCGATTGACTTAGATGGGTTTCATATGGGTGTTTTAGATGACCCGATTCGAACAATGATCGTGAGTGGAACCGGAAGAGACGTAAAACTATCAATTATTAACGGCCGGGTAGTGATGAAGGACCGAAAACTACCTAATCATCATTTAGACGAAATTAAACAGAAGGGACAAAGTTATTTCGACAAGATGAGAAAGGGTTATTTGGAAAGAGATTATCAGCAGCTTTCTGAAAATGATTTGCTTCCGCCTTCTTTTAAAGTGGTTGACTCTATTAAAGTAGAAAAATAATTTAAAAGAAGTAAAAATAATGAAAAAAGTAGTAAAGATATTCGAAATAAAATAATCAGAATATTTATTATAATTAGACAAAGACCTAGTATTTATTTTAAAAAAATCAGGGGGTTAGAGTCTATGCAAGTGAAAAAAGAGTTTGGAAAATGGTTTCTAGTTATGGTGTTAGCAATCCTTATCACCGGTTGTTCTACAAATCAGGACGTGAACACAAAGGAAAGTGATCAGGATAAAGTAACAAAGGATGGCGGTACATTAGTTATCGTTCGTTTATCAGACGCTGAGAATTTAGATCATCACTTTATGTCTACAATTAATTCGGCAAGTATCACTCATAGTAAAATCTATGAGGGGCTAGTAGGGCGAGATAAAAATGCTGACATCAAGCCGTTGTTGGCTGAAGAGTGGATGCAGCTAGATGATACAACATGGGAATTCAAACTTAGAAATGACGTTACATTCCATGACGGGACCGCTTTTAATGCCGATGCTGTTAAAGCAACATTTGATCGCCTGTTAGATCCGGATGTTGGTTCTCCTCGGGCAGTTGTTTTTAAAATGGTAAAAGAAGTGAAGGTTGTCGATGAATTCACGGTCCAATTTATTTTATCTGAACCGTTTTCACCTTTGCTGTCTATTTTAGCCAGTCATGAAGGCGGAATTATCAGTCCAACAGCAATTGAAAAATACGGAAAAAATATTATTCAAGAGCCAATTGGAACGGGCCCATTCGTTTTTGATTCATGGACTCCAGGTCAAGAAATTGTGTTTCATAAAAATGAAACGTATTGGGGAGCTGAACCTAAGGTAGATAAAGTCGTATTTAAGGTTGTTCCAGAAGAAACGACGAGAATTTCGATGCTTGAAACAGGTGAGGCACATATCGCTGAACCTCTTTCTGTAACGATGATGGATACGGTAGAAGCTTCGAATAATTCAGAGGTTTACCGTAGTGAAGGATTTGGAACAGAGTATATTGGCTTTAATGTACAGGATCCACTATTTGAAGATGTTCGGGTCCGAAAAGCAATTGCTCATGCCGTTGAAATGGATTCGATTATCGAGGGTGTTTTTAATAATATCGGAAAAAAAGCAAATTCAGTATTGGGATCAAAGGTTTTCGGGTACCATCCAGATATGAAAGCCTATGAATATAACCTTAATGAAGCAAAGCGGTTACTTGCTGAAGCAGGTTATCCAAATGGATTTGAAACGACTTTAAAAACAATGGATAGTAAAGAGAGAATCAATCTTGCAGAAGTACTTCAATCACAGTTAAAGGGAATAGGGATTAAAGTAAATATACAGGTATTGGAGTATAGCACGTTTGTAGAACAAGCAAATCGTGGGGACTCAGAAATGTTTATCCTCAGCTGGAGAAATGCAACTGGTGATGCTGACTATAATCAATATAACCTTTTCCATACGAATTCTCAGGGGCCTTCTGGAAATACATTC
Source organism: Alkalihalobacillus sp. BA299 (assembly GCF_017745675.1). GTDB lineage: Bacteria > Bacillota > Bacilli > Bacillales > Bacillaceae_F > Alkalihalobacterium. The sequence goes on along the minus strand of NZ_JAFLJM010000002.1, from coordinate 399,030 downwards.
TTTTACAGCAATGAAGAAGTAGACCGTTTAATCGAGGCTGCTCGTGCTGAAAAAGATCAGGACAAGCGTATTGAACTATATGCAGAGGCACAAGAATTGGAAATGGAAGATGCAGTATATATTCCAGTCCGAGTGATTGAAAATATGGCCGCTGTTTCAAAAAGTGTCAAAGGGTTTTCAATTAGTCCTTCTGGCTATTTAGAAATTAATGACGTTTCAATAAAATAAATCCTTTCATAAGAGGGATATCCGATTTGGATACCCCTTTTATCCTGTTTAACTGGTGTTAACACTCCTATTGCAAGGCTTTGAGGAAGCAAGAAAGACGAAGTGGGGGTAGTTCAATTTTTCGTTACAATCTTTAGTATAAGAAAGGTGATTGGACATGAATACGAGTTATTGGTTAAAAAATGTACGTTTAGAATGTGGATACAAAAGAGAGAATGGAAGAGTCATCGGTACAGAAACCGACCTCTTTCATCTATTGATAGCAGATGGAAAAATAACAAAAATGGTGAAAGCTAACGAAGGGGTTCCTAACGATTTACCGGAAAAAAATGCACAAGGACTACTTATGCTGCCTTCTTTTGTCGAAAAGCATGTTCATCTCGATAAGACGTACATGGGGGAAAGCTGGAGAGCTTGCATTCCCGCTGCAAATGTTATTGAAAGATGCGAGATTGAAAAGAATATTCTAAAAGACATGCCGACAAGTACACGTGAGCGGGCAGAAGCTTTGCTCGATCAGTTATTATCTCGTGGTTCGACACATGTTAGAACACATGTGGACATTTATCCGGAAGTGAAATTGAAAAATTTAGAAGAAGTTCAACAGGCGCTAGACACGTATTCTCATAAACTCAGCTCAGAAATCGTTGCGTTTGCCCAGCATGGTTTGCTGCGGTCGAATTCTGTTCAACTAGTAAGAGAAGCGGTTAGAAACGGGGCAGGGATCGTTGGGGCAGTCGATCCAGCTACAATCGACCAAAATATCGAAGCATCACTCGTACAGTTAATGGATATTGCCGTTGAAGGAAATGCAGATATCGATTTGCATTTACATGACCCGGGGCATCTCGGGACTTTTACGATGAAACGGCTCGCCTTTTTAACAAAGCAGGCTGGCTGGGAAGGACGAGTAGCGATTAGTCATGCCTTTGGACTTGGAGAGGTTTCGACTGAAGAAGCGACTGAAATGGCTGAAATATTAAGAGAATCAGGCATTTCAATTGTAACGAGTCTTCCAATTGGCCGAGCCATCCCCCCTGTTAAGCTCTTGCAGGAATGCGGAGTTGAAGTAGCGGTCGGAAACGATAATATCTTTGATTCATGGTGGCCAACAGGTAACGGGGATGTACTAGAAAGACTCGGCCGTTTAATTGAACGTTATCGCTGGACGGACGAGGTCGCACTCTCACAGTCACTAAACTTAATTACGGGTGGAGTTACTCCATTAGATCGTGAAGGCAACCAAGTATGGCCTAGAGTAGGAGATTTAGCCAATATGGTACTCGTCGATGCGAGTTGCTCTGCAGAAGCCGTTGCCAGACGCTCAAAACGGCAAGTCGTGTTTTACAATGGAAACTTGGTTTACGGTGATCTGAACGAGTGTTGAATTTTGTCTACTTGTGTCGAGAAATCGATGGTCCAAAGTTGAAAATAAAACTCCCAAACTTAAAAATAAAACCCGAATAGTTAAAAATAAAGGGCACAAACTTGAAAATAAAATCTCAAAAGTTAAAAATAAAGAGCGGTCACACCATTAGATCGTGAAGGCAACCAACCAACCCTTAATATAAGTTCAATTTAAAGAGCATGTTTTGAAATCAATGGATTAAAACATGCTCTACTATTAGTTAATTTCTTTATAGTATTTTAAAATTGACTGATTAGTTCCATAGTATTCGAACAACATTTTATATATCTATTTTATTGTGTTTTGATTAATATACTTGCAATAATAACGGAAGCAACCGTTACTGTAGTAAACCCTCCTATGAGCATAGGTGATACGATTTCATTAAATATCGCTTCTTCCTCTTTCTAATTTCTTCCAACGCTTCGACTAACTTCCTCACAAACAATATAATCGGCAGGAAACCCGAAAGTAGCAGTTAAAGCAACAGGAATACCTTTATAAGGATGCCACTTGAACAATTTTGAGCCAATATATCCGCCTAAGATAATCCCGATAACTCCTAAAATAATAATTGTTAGAACTTCGGGAAGAGAACTCATAATCATCTCAAATGTAATTTCATTCATAAAGGAAATAACTAGGAATACCAATCCAATCATTCCAATAGTAAAGGCATTGGCACGTTCCATTACTCTATCTGGATAAAAACCAATAACTTTTCCAATGATTCCAATAGTTAAAGCCCATATACTATATGGTATTCCAGTAAGTTTATCTAAAACAATAGCAATCGCTCCACCAATAAAAAGCTGGAAAAGTAAAATAACATTTGTTTGATATTTTTCTGGTATCCAAGTGGTTTTTTTTGATTTTTCAGCAACAAACTTATTTAACTCAACTTCTACAGTAGCAGCAACATAAGTTCCAGAAGCCATCGCTTCTCTAATCTGGAGGAAATGGAGAGAACATGATTTCTTTCTCTATTTTACAAGCTACCCCTAGTATTCGGTTTACTGATAAGTGTGGACCAACTACACCAATTCTGTACATGATATTCCGACCAACTTTCTAACTGGTTTGCTAGTTTACTTTATACTTTCTAGTGTACGAAGTCAGTTTTTTTCTATCGACTGCTTTGCTTCCCAATACAGCATTTGAATAAACTTTTTCGTATGAATTCGGATTGGTGAGGTACTCGCTTCCCGGTCGTCTTGTAAATCCATCATTTTTTTTTGAACTTGTACAAAATCGAAAAACTTGGAAGCGTAATGCTCAAACGTGGGATTCAAATAATCGGAAACACCAAGAGAAGCGATGTGAACAAGTGCCTGATGGATGGCTCGCCTGACTCTTTGTTCAGAAGCTTTGATTTCTCGGTGAATATCTTCTGTTTTTGCTCTTGGTCCTAATCGTCTTTTAATGATGTTCTCAAAAATCCTCTTTAACGGAGGAAATGTATCCTCTGATTCAGTTTTTTTCTCATACTGATACAAATACTCAAGCATTTCCAATAAATCCTTGCTCCCGCTTTCACCAATAATCCCTAATTCAGATAGTAGACTTTTACCAGAATTACTAATACTGTGGTCTTTATATGGATTTTTATGCTTCTTCGGGTTGTTTAATATGTTTAATGATTTTTGGAAATCATAAATCGATTTTTCCAGGCGTACGCGCTCAGTAACTTTTTGCAAAACACTTAGAACTTCCAAGCGGTTAATCGGTTTTGTAATGTAATATTCAATTCCGAGAGAGTAAGCTTTACCAATTAATTCTTTTGCTTCTACTTGAGAGATCATAATAACTTTTACGTGAAAATTAGGGTCAAATGCGCGGATGGTTTCAATGCCGTCTCGAACGGGCATTAACAGGTCAATGAGTAAAATATCAACTTTTTTCCGCTCAAGTAAATCCGTATTGATACATGATCCATCAGCACTTTCGCCTACTATTTCCCCTAAATCTTCATCTTCTATAATTTCCGATAGCATGCCGCGGATGGCCTCATCATCATCAACAATAAAATAGCGCATACGCATTATCCTTTCTGTACCAAATGTTCAATAGGTATCTTCATTACAAAAATCGTTGTCTCACTTTTGGTAGAATCCTTGACTGTAATTGTTCCCCCAAAGCTTTCAACAACTTCTTTGACATAAGAGAGTCCTATGCCTGTTGAAGGTTTTCCAGACAAGTCGTATTTCGTTGTATAGCCATGTTTGAAAATGAGTTCTTGCTTTTTTTCAGGAATACCAGGGCCATTGTCTGTAACGCGAAATTCAACTTTCTGGCCACAGGGAGAGGCTGAAAGTGTAACAATCCCGGTATCTTTGATCGCTTCAACAGCATTTGAGACGAGATTATTGATTAACGATAACAAAAGATATGTATGATATGGAGGGTGATCACCTTTTACATCAAGAAAAAACTTTATTTCTTTTCCGAGTAAACGAGCGTATTTCTCGTTCGATTTTATAATAATTTTCCCTAGTTCTTCTATTCTCATAAAATCGGTGATGCTTTCATTCGAAATTAAATTCGAAAGGCCGGCATATATTCTTTGGTTATCTTTTTTAATTTCATGAACTTGTCCGGTAATCTTTAATGCGTCTGTTGCTAACCCTTGTTCTGAACTCATTATTAACTTTTGGTATAACTCATAACAAGTCCTTGTAATTTCTTCTGCATGCTTCATCGACTTGTTCAATTGGATCGTTTCTGCGTATAAGTTAGAGATTAGCATAGACATATGTTCAATTCTTTTTTGCTGATGTTCTTTGGCTAGCTTTGCTTGACGTAAAATGAGGATGTTAAAAAAGCCAAGAACAAAGAAGCTGCGAATGAAGGCAATCTCGATTATAAGAATGAATGTTGAGAGTGTCATCACGTTACCAGACAGCGTGTACCTTAAGGAGATTTCTGCCATACTTGCTCCGATTTCAAGAACGATACCAAAGAGTCCAACTAAAAACGGTCGATCATAGAAACGATGCACTTTTATTACAGCAAACATTAAACCGTAAGCCACGTAATAAAACAGAGCAGGAATATGCATCATAAATGCTTCTAGTATGCTGATTTCATCTCCTTTAACCCCTACTAAGAACATGCGAAATATGACAATGGCCGTTCCGACTAACAAACCGGATAACAACGGATAGAAGTTTCTTAACCATAGTAAAAAGAAGAAAAAAACAGGCGTCCCAAAGCTAACTCGAAAATCTCCGGCAAAAGGATAAAATTTTAATTCACCTGCTAAAGGAACGGCTACGAGCATGATCATAAAAATGAAAGTCTTCTCTCTAATCATTATATACACGTCCTGTATCTAATCTCGGTTTGAATCTTAACGTAAAACATAAAAAAAAAGAGATACCTATGAAGTTTTTTATTGTAAGTTTCTGTAGGTTTTCGTAGGAGTGCGCTTACAATCATATTAACTTAATTCAAAAAGGAGGACAACGATGAAAAATAATCTAGTGATTCAAATTTTTCTTGCGTTTATTGTTGCGATTGTGCTAGGAGCTATTGTAGGACCGGGGATTAAAATTGTACAGCCCCTTGGAGATCTATTTTTACGATTAATTATGTTTATCATTGTTCCATTAGTACTCTCATCTTTAGTTGTCGGCGTTGCAAGTACTGGTGACTTGAAAAAATTAGGACAATTGAGTGTTAAGACAGTTGGGTATTATTTGTTGACTACAGCGATCGCTATCTCAATTGGACTCTTTATTGGAAGCGTTTTCTCGCCTGGAGAAGGATTAGACATTCCTGTTTCAGCAGAACAACAAGTGGAATCAAAAGAAGCACCAGGAATTATTGATACACTCTTAAACATCGTACCGACAAACCCAATCGCCAGCCTTGTTGAGGGGAATATGCTGCAAATTATCTTCTTTGCGATTTTTCTCGGCTTAGGGATAACGATGCTAGGTGGGAACGGAAAAGTTGTTTATAGCTTTTTTGAACAAATGGCTGAGGTGATGTACAAAATTACGGGTATTGTGATGCGTTTTGCACCAGTTGGTGTATTTGGCTTAGTCGCTCCTACAGTCGGAGAATATGGTTTATCAGTGTTACTTCCGCTGCTGAAAGTCATTCTTGCATTAGCTATCGGCTGTTTTATTCATGCGATCATTGTTTATTCCATTAGTGTAAAAGCATTCGGAAAAATGAGTCCAATCACATTCTTTAAGGGCATTGCCCCTGCAATCTTTGTTGCTTTCAGTACGTCAAGCAGTGCTGGAACGCTCCCGGTAACGATTAAATGCACCGAAGAAAATTTAAAAATACCGCGGGAAATTAGCAGCTTCGTTCTTCCTCTCGGGGCGACGATTAATATGAATGGGACTGCATTGTACCTAGGTGTTTGTGCATTGTTTGTTGCCCAGTTTTTTGGAATTGATTTGACGTTTACTCAGCAAGTGACCGTTGTATTAACGGCAACATTAGCTTCGATCGGAACAGCGGGTGTGCCAAGTGCAGGCTTAATTATGCTAACAATGGTTATGACCTCAGTTGGGCTTCCGCTTGAAGGTATTGCTTTACTGGCGGGCGTTGACCGCATTCTTGATATGATACGTACAACAGTAAACGTGATGGGAGATGCGGCAGCCGCTGTTGTAGTGAGTGGTAATGAAAAAAACGATGAAGATCACACGCAGAAAAACGATCAAACATCCATTACAGCATAAAATTGAAAATTAATCTAAGAAGGTGACTATATGTCTTTTCGAGTGGAGAAAGATTCATTAGGCGAAAAAAAAATCCCTGCTCAATCCTATTATGGAATACAAACATTACGAGCAGTTGAAAATTTCCCGATAACCGGTATACCGATTCATAAAGAAATCACTTTTGCGTTGGCGGAAGTCAAGAAGGCATCAGCATTAGCGAATATCGAAACAGGAATGCTGAAGTTTTCCATTGGTGCTAATATCGTTAAAGCAGCAGAGGAAATAAGTAATGGTCAACTGTCTGAAGAGTTTATTGTAGATAGCATTCAAGGGGGAGCTGGGACTTCCATTAATATGAATATGAATGAAGTCATTGCAAACCGAGCTTTGGAGCTGATGGGAAGGTCAAAAGGTGAATACTTCTATTGTTCACCAAATACCCATGTCAACATGTCTCAGTCCACTAATGACACTGTACCAACAGCAGTAAAAATTGCCGCTTTTCAACTTACACAACAGCTTATTGATACGCTGGAACAATTGGTCGAAGGATTCAAGCAAAAAGAAAAAGAGTTCGATGATGTGATTAAGATGGGGAGAACCCATTTGCAAGATGCCGTCCCGATTCGATTAGGACAAGAATTTGGAGCTTACCGGAGTGTGATCGAGCGTGATCTCAAGCGCATTTCTCAGGCCGCTAAGGAGCTCCTTAGCATTAACATGGGAGCCACAGCAGTAGGTACAGGTTTAAACGCTCAAGAAGACTATATTAAAAAGGTAACAGAGCACTTAGGGAAACAATTAAATATCCCGCTATATTCTGCTGAGAATCTTATAGATAGTACTCAAAATACAGATGCATATACGACATTGTCTGCTACACTAAAAGTGAGTGCTGTTAACCTTTCAAAGATTTGTAATGACATACGTTTGATGGCTTCTGGTCCATTCACAGGACTTAATGAACTTTCATTACAACCCCGCCAACCTGGTTCCTCAATCATGCCCGGTAAGGTGAATCCTGTTATGGCGGAAGTAGTAAACCAAACTGCCTTTCAAATCATTGGTAATGACCAAACTATTTGTATGGCTTCTGAAAGTGGTCAATTTGAACTAAATGTCATGGTTCCTGTTTTATCTTTTAACCTGCTTCAATCTATTAAAATATATAAAAATGCCATTGATGTTTTTTACCGTTACCTCCTTTGTGATTTGAAAGCAAATAAGAAAAAGTGTCAAAGCTATGTTGATAATAGCTTAGGGATTATCACAGCCTTAAACCCGTATATTGGGTATGAAACAGCCGCTCAACTAGTAAAAGAAGCTATTGCCACTAAGAAAACTATTGTCGAGATTTGTCTTGAACGAGGCTTGCTATCAAAGGAAGAACTAGAGGAAATTTTAAATCCTTTCGAGATGACCACTCCTGGAATCGCAGGCAACCGTTTTCTGTTGAAAAACTAAGAAGCAAGAAAGAAGCAAGGGGACGGTTCTTACGCTTCCTTCTTCCATGAAAAAGAAGCAAGAGAAGAACGAAAATATATCCCCATAATTTTACTACTTTTGGCCGTGCTCCGCCTTCTGATATTGATTATTCAACTAATCTATTAATCAATAATCAGGAGGCAATTTTATGAAGCAATATGATCAAAAAATAGAACTATACTTTGAACTTAAAGGTACACCCGAATCCTCAAGAGAATCCTATTACCGAAGAATACAGGCATTTCTTTCCTTTATGCAGGAACTAGATAGACCCATTTATGATATCAATCAAGAGGATATCCAACAATATATTTTTCCAATTAATAAAAGAAAGTTAGTAAGTAAAACAAAAGGAAAATCGAAGAATGAATTCCCATAGCCTGGGGGCCGCGACTTCATTCTTCTCGGCCAATCAAAAATTTTGCATGATAAAAAGTAGTGAGTGTGAAAAGAAGAGTGCTGAATTTTGTCTATTATTGTCGAGAAATCGATAAATGGCCCAAAGTTGAAAATAAAACTCCAGAAGTTGAAAATAAAATCCCAGAACTTGAAAATAAAGCAGCCCTACTTGAAAATAAAATGACTAAACTTGAAAATAAAGGCTCTTTTCTAAAAGATTGTTGCTTTTAGCTATTGAACCGTTATCCAAGCGAAAGCTTGGTTCTTCACGCTTTGGCGTGAAGCCTTTGAACATAAATCAGCCAGATGGACAAATGAATTTGTCCATCTGGCTGATTTATGTTCAAAAAATGGTCCAATAGCAACAAAGTTTACGAAAACAGCTAAAATAAAACATCTTAACATAAAAATAAGACATGCAAAGTTTAAAATTTCCCCTTCTTTGAAGGAGAGTGCAATCAATTTTCCAGCAAAGAAAAAGGAACCAGAATGGATCAACACATTCTGGTAACTACATTAACAATGATTTGATATATTATTTAATCATTTTACTAGATAATCGTTTGCTAAAATACCAAAATACAAGATAAAGGACGATCGATAGGGTGATTCCTGTAAACCAAGAAATGCTATATAGCGGGGCGAAGGCTGGGATAAAGTTTCCTATTAAACTAAGTGTGCCTGCTAGGAGCATCGCAAGGACCGCCGGAAGATTGATCGCTGTTGTTAAGGAATGCTCACCCTTTGAAGTATATAACGACTGGACATTGATTTCTTTTTTACTGATGAAAAAATAATGGGCTAACATAACACCGATAACAGGACTTAACAATCCCCCGACGACATTTAAAAATGCAAAAATACTAGTAGAACTCTCCATTAGTTTCCATGGCATAATCAGAATTCCGATTACCGCTGCAACTAAAGCACCTGATTTAAACGTAAATCTTTTTGGGAAAAGAGCGACCAATTGATTACCAGCAGGGATGATATTACCAACAATATTTACTGATAGAGTTGATAAACAAACGGTTAATAAGGAGAGGACGATCGCAAAGTGACTATCAAACTTGTCAACGACCTCTAGGACATTCCAAATCGGGACCCCAAAAGCAATTTCTGAGCCGACAATAATCGAAATACTTGCGATTGCAAAAAGCAAATAAGTCGTCACAATCCCAGCTATTTGACCGAAGAACTGGTCTTTATTGGAGCGAGAAAACCTTGTGAAATCAGATACACTTAAAATCGGAGCGACCCAAGTGGCCAAAATCGCCGAAATGCAAGTGAATATGACAAAAACACTATTTCCGTCGACCCCTTTAGCGCTATAGCTAAGTATAGGTGAAATGCCTCCAGCTAAATTAATCGCCCAAATACTCATGCCGCCGAAAACAATAAAAACTAACGGTGAGATCACCTTCGTTAACCTTCCTAATGTCGTAATTCCTCCATAAATAAAGGAAACATTGATTGTCCAGAAGATTAGAAACGAAAGAAGATTAGGCAGGCTTAATCCAAAGATATTCCAATTTCCGCCTAATGATAAGAAGTCTGGCCAAAAATAACCGATAAGAATCGAAATTGCGAGACTGCCTGCAAACGTTTGAAGCCCGAACCACATAATAGCGGCAATGATCCCTCTTAGCACCCCCGGAAGTATAGCACCTTTTGCACCAAAGCTTGTCCGGAGCAGCATCGTGAACGGAATACCATACTTATAGCCAGCATGACCATTTAAGACCATCATTGCCGCAAGGATGATTGCTGAAATTAAAATAATGAAAAATACTTGTGAAATCGATAATCCGATCGCAAAAAATCCCCCGATGGTTACATAAGAGGGGATGTTATGGACCGACCCCATCCATAATGAGAAAAAATGCCCGAATTTCAATGTTCGAGCTTCTGGCTTTGTCGGCCTTAAGTCTAAGCTATGAATCGATATATCATCAAGTAATGCTTCGTTGTGTTCCAAAGAAAATTCCCCCTAGGATCTATTAAAGGTATTCTCTTTAGCAAAAAGAGATTGATAGATGAAAAAAATGAGACAAATCAAGCTGGAAATAGCAAAACTCATCCAAATGGCCGTAAGATTTTTTAGTATAGGTAAAGCAACGTATCCTCCTGCAGCACCGATGAATGATGCTAAGGGAATGATGAAAGGCAGCTTTTTGTTTCCAAGAATGATATATAGCATTGGAACGATCATGGCTGCGTAAATATTCCCGAAGAAAAATAGTAACTCGAGCGGATTCGGGGTAAGAATACTTACCATAGCAAGTAAAAATACACAGATCATTCCAGAAAGAATGTAAGTGTATTTCCACTTTTCCCTATTCGTTAAAGGGCGAAATAGCTCGAGTATATTTTTTACAATTAACGTTGTTGTTGCATGAATTTCCGCACTAATTGTAGATGAAATTGCACTAAAACAAAACAGAACAAATAAGACAATGAGCAACGTCGATTGAATTTTACCGACTAGCTCAAAAAGCAACGAATAAATGTTTTCATAGCTTCTCCCAAAAATAATGATCATCAATAGGGAGGATAATGCCAGTGGGATGGTAGCCCAAATTAATCCAGCTAGAGTAAAGATCATTTGGACTTTTTCTTTCTTTAAAATAAATACCCTTTGCCAAGTGGCCCGATCGATGATTACTTGTCCAAAGCCGATGATGATCGCAGTAAAAATAAACCAAATGGCATCTGTATTTTTAATGTACAATACATAGGGATGGTAAAGCTTAATCCCTTCATAAACAGGATAGACGCCTTCTTGAATATAAAAATAGACGGGGATAAAGATGACAGCACCAAAGATCAATGCTACATTTACACCGGCAAGCTGATGAAGCCGCTGCATGCCGCCAACTCCTCCGATAAAAAAGCAAAATAATAAAAAGATGAACATCCCTGCAAAAATTGGCACCGGAAAAATGATGTGTAACAGAATTCCTGCCCCCATGGCTTGCACAAACATAGAATGCGTGCTCGTTAAAAGGAGGATGAAGATCATATACCAATAACCGAATGGAGTTAATCGTTGTCTTAAAACGTCGCCTATCGTATGCTGGTTGTTATATTTCTCGCGGATTTTTTTCGCCAAAAAACCAAACAGAATTAGAGCAAGAGCACCCATTAGCGAATAGCCGATTCCTCCAGTTAGTCCATATTTTATTAACGTTTCTGGAGAGGAAAGAATCGTATTTCCTGTTATCCACCTTGACAATAAGCTTACAATACCGAATCCGACACCTAGTTTGATGGCTCCGCTTACATAAAATTGATAGTCAGTTTTCTTCAACGGTATTGCTCCTTCAAGCGATAATCACGTGGAGATTGTCCAGTCATTTTGCGGAACATTTGGCTAAAATAATGCTGGCTGTTAAACCCGCACCGCTCTGAAATGGCACTAATACTTAAATCAGGGAATTCCATCAGCATTTTTTGGGCTTCCTTTAAGCGAAAGTCATTTAAGTATTCGGAAAAGCCCATTCCGACTTCTTCATGGAATTTTCTGCTGAGATACGCTGAATTAATATGGATTTTAGACGCGAGATAATTTAACGTTAACTTCTCACTATACTCCTGCTGGATAATTTGCAAGGCTTTAACAATTTGTTCGGAGTACCTGCCCAATCGTTCATACCTTGCCAATACGCCCATTAACTCATCCTCAATAACAGGTTTTGTAATGTAATCAACAACGCCAAGGCGAATGGAGGTTTGAGCATATTCGAAATTTTGAAACGCTGTGACCATGATAATGTCCATTGTATAGTTACTCGAAAGCTCCATTGCTAACTCAAGACCTGACTTTCCTGGAAGCTGAATGTCCAGTAAAGCAAGAAAGATGTCGTGCTGTTTAACGATTTGCAGGGCTTTCGAAGCATCTTGTGCTTTGAAAAACGTCCAAGTTGGAAACTTTTTTTGAACGAGATATTCAAGCTGATCTAACTCAATCGGTTCATCATCTACTAGCAAGATATTCATTTGGTTCTTTCACCTTCCCGTTTTTCAGACTTGATTACAAAGGGGAACACAGCTAAAACGGTCGTACCGTCATGTAAGTTAGTTAATTGGACAGAGGTGTTATGATCTGGGAACAGTAATTCTAGCCGTTTTGCAATGTTTTCTAAACCGAGCCCGCCTTCTTGAGAACTCTCTTCAAGGCTGTCAAACGAGTTGTTCCAAACGGTTACGTGTACTTCCTGTTCCTTTTTTACAACCTCAATTTTTAAAAAAGCCTCACCGATATGTTTTTCAAATGAATGTTTAAAAGCATTTTCGACAAGCGTTTGTATTAAAAATGGAATAATAATCGCTTTCGTGACGTTTGGATCCGTTATCATTTCGTAATGAAGTCGATCTCTAAATCTTGTTTTTTGTATTTCTAAATAATAATTAATATAAGTTAATTCCTCTGCAATCGTTATAAAGTTATCATTCGTCTGGTATTTAAATTTAAGCAGCTTGGATAGTGTTTCAATTGAACGGATTAATTCAGTTTTGCGGTCGAGTCTTGCTAAGCCTAATATTGAATTTAACGTATTAAAAAAGAAATGCGGCTGGATTTCCTTGTTCAATTGATTATATAGAGCTGTTTGCAATTCTCTCTCTAACGCAATTTCACGTGTTTGTTTTTCAAGCAGATCGATTCGTTTTTCAAACAGAAACAAAAAAAGTAACGTAAATGCACCGACTAATGGAGCTAAGACACAAAACATGATATAGATGGAGAAAGCATCAAGGGTTAGCATTTTGCGAGTCTCCTTTTGTTCAAGAAAATGGGAGTAGAAGATAACTACTCCCATATTAATATATCATAGTAAACATTTTAAAATTTTTTAGGCTGTTTTCGTAAACTTTGTTGCTTTTGGACCGTTTTTTACGCTATGCGTGAAGAGCCAAGCATCCGCTTGGCTTACGGTCCAAAAGCTAAAAGCAACAATCTCTGAGAAAGGAGCCTTTTTTTAAAATAATTTTAGGCTTTTAATGTGATAATTCCTCTGCAAGATGACAGCTGACAAAATGATTGCGTTCAATTTCCCTTAAGGCAGGCTCCTTTTGCTTACAAATATCGGTTGCAAATGGGCAGCGCGTATGAAACCGGCATCCGCTCGGCGGGTCGATTGGTGAAGGCACATCTCCTTTTAAGATGACACGATCTCTTTTTAAAGCCGGATTAGGGACAGGAATAGACGATAATAACGCCTTCGTATAGGGATGAAGCGGCGAATCGAATAGTGATTTCTTTTCCGCGATTTCAACCACTTTTCCTAAGTACATTACCATTACACGGTCTGAAATATGTCTGACTACACTTAAATCATGTGAAATAAAGAGAAAGGTCAGCTGAAACTGCTTTTGCAGCTTTTTTAATAGATTAAGAATTTGCGCTTGAATGGAAACATCTAAAGCAGAAACCGCTTCGTCACAAATAATGAGCTTTGGGTTAACCGCAAGTGCTCTCGCAATCCCGATTCGTTGGCGCTGTCCACCGCTAAATTCATGTGGATAACGATCGAGTGATTCTGGAGGAAGGCCGACATAGCCGAGCAATTCCAGCATTCTGTCCAATCTATGTGATTTATCAACCACGTCTTGAATCGCCATCGCTTCATTTAAAATTTGCTTAACGGTTTGCCGAGGGTTAAGCGACGCAAATGGATCTTGAAAAATAACCTGTAAATCGCCTCTAAGCTTTCTAAGCTCTTTTTTATTGAGCTCTAAAATATTTTTCCCAGAATACTGAACGATTCCGCCAGTCGGTTCATCAAGCCGTAAAATAGCTCGTCCGGTTGTTGACTTGCCGCAGCCCGATTCTCCAACAATGCTTAAAGTTTCCCCTTCATAAAGTTGAAAGGAAACGTCATCTACCGCTTTGACATACGTTTTTGGCTTAAAGATAGAGTTTGTTTTAATCGGAAAATATTGCTTTAAATGGTCTACTTGTAGGATAACTTTTTTTTCAGTTGTAGCTTCCATCAGGAAAAACCCCCTCTTTTTCCGTTTTACCTGTCCATTGGTCAGTATAGATCCAGCACCTTACTTTAGAGCCGTCACTTTGTTCGATGAGGTCTGGCTGTTGTGTTAGACAAATCTCTTCTCGGTAAGGGCATCTGGAGGCAAAGCGACATCCGGATGGCATATTGTATGGACTTGGAATGCTGCCTTCAATCGTTGTTAATTCATCTTGGTCCTCATGAATTTTAGGCAAGGAGTCGAGCAAACCTTGCGTATATGGATGCTTTGGGCTAGCAAAAATTTGTTCTGTCGAAGCATGCTCGACAATATTTCCGGCATACATGACGGCGACCTTGTCACAAGTTTCGGCGACAACCCCCAGATCATGGGTGATCATGATGACCCCCATTCCGAGCTTTGTCTGTAAGTCTTTAATCAGCTCGAGAATTTGTGCCTGAATGGTAACATCCAAGGCGGTCGTCGGCTCATCAGCAATTAATACTTCAGGCGTACAGGCAAGAGCCATGGCGATCATTACACGCTGGCGCATCCCGCCGCTTAACTGAAAGGGCTCCTGCTTGGCTCTTTTTTCCGGAGAAGGGATTCCTACTAATTTCAGCATTTCCACTGATTTTTCCCACGCCGCCTTTTTACCCATTCTTTGATGCAGTCTTAATGCTTCAGCTATTTGTTCTCCGACGGGTATGACAGGATTTAATGAAGTCATAGGTTCCTGAAAAATCATCGATATTTCATTACCGCGAATGGACCTCATTTCATCCTCTGACAGCGTTACTAAATCTTTTCCTTTAAACAAAACCGATCCTCCTGCAATTTTTCCTGGAGGAGAAGGGATTAAGCGCAGAATAGAGAGGGAGGTCATGCTTTTTCCGCAGCCCGATTCTCCAACAACCCCGAGCGTCTCACCTTTATACAACGTAAAATCGATTCCATCCACGGCTTTACTCACACCGCGTTTTGTAGTGAAATGTGTTTTTAATCCTTTGACTTCTAAAATGGGTCTATTTTTTTCGTTCATGATAATCACCACCCCTTAATTTAAATCAATCCGTTTGTTAAAGAATCGATAAAAAATATCAACGAATAAATTAACGATGACAAATATTAGCGAGGCAAATAAGACGCCGCCTTGGACCATTGGCAGGTCTCTCATGCGAATCGCATCGACAATCATTCGACCTAATCCATTAATGGCAAAGATCGATTCGATAATGACCGTTCCGCCAAGTAAGGCACCAAACTGCAAGCCAACAACCGTAATGACAGGAATTAATGCATTTCTTAACGCATGCTTATAAATGATAATCCGTTCACGAAGGCCTTTGGCACGGGCGGTTCGAATATAGTCCTGGCGAACGACTTCTAGCATACTCGATCTCGTCATTCGAGCAACAATGGCCGCACCGCTTGCTCCTAAAGTGATCGCAGGCAAGATCACATGCATGATACTATCCCAGCCCGCAACAGGCAGGATTTGCAGTTTGACAGAAAAGAAATACATGAGCATTAAACCGAACCAGAAGCTTGGCAGTGAAATTCCAAGCAAAGCGATGAGCATAACACTAATATCTGTAAAAGAATACGGTTTGACAGCTGAAATGATCCCTGCTGCCATTCCGAGAACAATCGTGATAATGATGCTGAAAAAGGCAAGTTCGATCGTAATCGGCAAACGAACTAAAATTTCATCCAACACCGGCTGGCTATTCTTTAATGAAACTCCTAAATCTCCTCGGAACACATTTATTAAGTAATCAAAATACTGAATAAATAAAGGTTGATTTAACCCAAGCTGTTCACGAATGGCTTCAATCGTTTCTTTTGAAGCACCTTCACCTGCAAGCAGCACGGCCGGATCACCAGGAACGAGCTGCATAATAAAGAAAACAACAAATGTGACTCCAATAATCACTGGGATTGTTTGTAAGACACGGCGTAAAATAAACATCAGCATCGGTTAGTAACCTCCTCTTCACCTATTATTTAATTTTTCATTCTTGGATCAAATGCATCTCGTAAACCATCACCAAAAATATTAAAACCTAAAACTAAAATCGAAATGGCCAAGCCAGGAAACAAGGCAATGTATGGTGCTGAGAACAAGAAATCTCTACCACTGCTTAACATCGTTCCCCACTCTGGAGAGGGTGGTTGTGCGCCAAGCCCTAGGAAGGACAGACCAGCTGCAGAAAGTATCGCAGTGGCAAGGCGTAACGTACCTTGGACAATAATTGGTGAAAGAATATTCGGAAAAACATGCTTAACAATGATCGTTAAATCGTTGGCACCAAGTGATCGAATCGCATCAATATACTCAAGGCGTTTTACCTCTAAAGTCGATCCGCGAACAATTCTTGCAAATAAAGGAACTGAGAAAGCGCCAACAGCAATAGTCACATTGATAAGACTTGGACCAAGAGCGGCAATGATCGCAAGGGCTAATAAAATTCCTGGAAAGGCAAGCATTACGTCCATCATTCTCATAATGAATGAGTCAACCCATTTGCCGTAGTAACCGGCAACGAGACCAAAAATAATTCCAAAAAAAGCCCCGAATAATACGGCTGCAAATCCTACTCCCATTGAAAGCCTTGACCCATAAAGAACTCGACTTAAAATGTCTCTCCCTTTATCGTCAGTTCCCATCCAATGATCGATCGATGGCGGCATCAATTTATTTTCTAAATTAATTTCATAAGGACTATATGGAGCAAGCAGTGGTGCGAATAAAGCAATAAAAATATAGAAAACGATGATGATGGCTCCAACCAGTGCCGCTTTATTGATGAGTAATGTAGAAAGAAAGTCTTTCAGCTTCGATTCCTTTGGACTAAATAACGTTTTCGTGACGACATTTGGCTGTTCCGTTTTTACTTCAAGTGACATATGATTTCCCCCCTAAAAGTTTTTTCAGAAAATGAGACGGTAGATCGCTTTGAAAATTCCTCCTTTCAATAAAAGAGTAGGTATAGAAATGAAACGTGTTTTGTTTAAAATTATCAAAATTTTATGTAAAGTAAATGTTTTTTAAAGTAGTTGTCAAAATCTTTAAAAAACAAGTAAATATTCTGTAAATATTCCCTCGCATCATTTTCTATAATGCAGATAAGCGTTAGCGTAGGAGGTGAAGGATCGTTTTAACCGAAGAGGTCGGAATCTTTACAAATATAATAAGGGAGAGAAGAAAATGGGAAAAAAAAGAAGATCCATTCTTAGAAATGGAATTTTGTTTGCTTTCATCGGATCGATGTTATTTTTTACTTTCGGATGTACTACTGAATCGAACACGTCAAAGGAAACTGAAATCGAAATAGAAGAAGCCAAAGAAGGAGGGGAGCTAACTGTTGTTCGTTTGTCAGATGCAACAAAATTAGACCCTCATTTTATTACAGATATTCCTTCTGCGAACATCGTTTATCAAAAAGTATATGAAACTCTTGTTGAACCCGATAAAGAGATGAACATTCAACCTCTTTTAGCAACCGAGTGGAAGGTTATTGATGATACGACGTGGGAATTTTCGTTAAAAGAGGGCGTTACGTTTCATGATGGAACGCCATTTGATGCTAATGCAGTAAAAGCAACATTTGAACGGTTGCTCGATCCTGAGACTGGATCACCGCAGCGTGAGAAGTTCGCAATGATTAACGAAGTAAAAGTAATGGATGATTATACAGTCCAATTAATACTAGATTATCCTTATGCTCCGCTACTTTCGATTTTGGCAAGTAATGAAGGAAGTATCATGAGTCCCAATGCATTAGCGGAGAATCCTGAAAAATTAATGGAGCATCCAGTTGGGACAGGTCCATTCGTTTTCGAGGAATGGAAAACTGGCCAGGAAATTTCCCTAAAGAAGAATGAAAACTACTGGGGGAAAGAACCAAATATTGATCGTGTTGTTTTCAAAGTCGTTCCTGAGGATGCGACACGTTTAGCGATGATTGAAACAGGTGAAGCCCATATTAACGATCAAGTCCCTGTAACGGAAATTGAGCGAATTGAGGCCTCAGATACGATGGGACTTTACCGTACGGAAGGACTTGCTGTCGAATACGTTGGTTTTAATACGAAGAAGCAGCCTTTAGATGATGTAAGGGTGCGTAAAGCAATTAGTCATGCAATCGAACGAGAAGCGATTATTAACGGTGTCTATAATAACGTAGGTACTCTTGCGAATGCGGCAATGAGTCCAAAGGTGTTCGGTCACAGTGAAAATGTAAAGCCGTATGACTATGATTTAAATGAAGCGAAAAAATTATTAAAAGAAGCCGGCTTTGAGAACGGACTAACGCTCAATTTGCTGACAAGTGACCGGAAAGAACGAATTAATATGGCTGAAGTCATTCAATCTCAATTAAAGGGGATTGGAGTTGACGTGAACATTCAAGTGATGGAGTACGGTGCTTATATTGATACGATCGATAAATCGGATCATGACTTGTTTATTGGCGGCTGGGGAAATGCGACAGGTGATGGAGACTACAACCAATACAATTTATTCCATACCGCATCACAAGGACCTCCAGGAAACCACTTCTACTATAGTAACCCAGAGGTAGACGAAATCATCGAAGCGGCACGTCGCGTCACAGACGACGCAAAGCGGCAGGAGCTTTATGAGCAAGTGATGCAAATGGAATTAGCAGATGCCGTTTATATTCCAATCCGTAACTATGAGCATATGGCTGTTCATAGTAGTAACGTAAGCGATTTTTGGATCAATGCGGCAAACTATTTGATGATCGATGATGTGATCATTAAATAATAGCGTGGTTTGGGGTAAATCAGCTAACCATTTAATGCTTCAACCGATATTCAATAAGGAAAGTACTTTTGCTAAAAAAGTGCTTTTCCTTATTTCCCTTTAAAAAAGGTTAACTTCTTTAAAGGAAAAAAGTAGAAGAAAAGACATTGATTTTTGCCATGATTGGCAGCGATAAATCGTGTTTTTCTAAAAGAATAAGAAAGTTTAAATTTCAGGGTGTCTAGCTGCAGGTGTCATCGGCTCGAGGTCGCTTCGGTCCATCAAACGTGTCTAAAAATCAAGACACTAATTGCTGGTCCTCCAGCGCTTGTCGCCGATAAGCAGACACCTTCCGCTTTTCTTGTCTAGCTGCAGCGCCCAGCGTCTAGTGGACTTCGCTCCCCCTCCTTACGATAAGTCAACATCGGATCGCTAGCGCTTCTCCGTGTTTCCTTTATCTCATACGGGAGGGCTCCAGTCCATACGCCGCTAAACGGGCGCTTGCGCTTTTCTAATCAATAGAGGAGGTATTGGAATGACCAGTTTTTGGATTAAGAATGCCCGTTTAGAAAAAAGCTTTATCTATGAAAATGATCAAATTGTTGGTACTGAAACAGAGCTTTGTCACGTGAAAATCGAGGCTGGCAGGATCATAGAAATTACACACACTGCTCCAGAAGCCGCTGAAAATCAGTTTGATGCCAAGGAGCAGCTACTACTCCCTTCATTAAGAGATATGCATATTCACATCGATAAAACTTACTATGGTGGGCCTTGGAAGGCTTGCACACCGATTACAAAAGGAATTTTTACTAGATTAGAAGAGGAAAGAGAGCTTCTACCCAAGCTTTTGCCAACCGCCCAAGAACGCGCTGAAAAAATGATTGAATTGTATTTAAAACATGGTCATACGCATATTCGCACGCACTGCAATATCGATCCAGTGATTGGACTGAAAAACTTAGAGGCTACGGTAAATGCTTTAGAAAAGTACAAAGATGTTCTTACGTATGAAATTGTCGCGTTTCCGCAGCATGGTCTCCTAAGAAGTGACTCCGTGCAGCTGCTCCGCGATGCGATGAAAAATGGAGCAACACGAGTTGGCGGTGTCGACCCAGCGACGGTTGATCGAAACATTGAAAAATCTTTAGCTACGATTTTTGACATTGCCGTTGAAAACAATCGTGGTGTCGACATTCACCTTCATGACCCTGACACTTTAGGTGCATTTACATTTGAGAGAATGGCTTATTATACGAACCAGGCTGGCCTTAAAGGAAAAGCAACGATCAGTCATGCGATTGCTTTAGGTGATCTTCAAGGGGAGGAACTTACTGAAATGGCTGCGATTTTAAAAGATCAAGAGCTGGATATCACGACAACAGTTCCCATTAATCGGGCAACAATTCCGATCCCAACCCTTGATAAATTAGGGCTTCAAGTTTCCGTCGGCCATGACAGTATTACCGATCACTGGTCTCCATTCGGCACAGGAAACACGATCCAAAAGCTTGGAATGCTTGCGGAGAGATTTCGGATGATAGATGAATATTCCTTAGCTTCTGCCTTAAAATACGCCACTGGTGGCATCACGCCATTAAATGAAAAGGGTGAACGAGTTTGGCCAAAAGTTGGCGATGAGGCAACGATGATGTTAGTCAACGCTACATGTTCAGCTGAAGCGATTGCAAGGCGAGCAACAGTTGAGTCTTTATTTTCTAAAGGAAAAAAGGTCGAAAGCAAATTAGCAGAATCGAATTCAGAAAGAGTCTAGTTTTTAAAAAATAAGCAGAGGAGGAATTATAATGTCAACTCCGTATTGGTTAACAAATATTCGATTAGAAACCGGATATCTTCAAGATGAAAAAGGGATTTATTCGACAAAGACCGAGGTATTCCATTTGAAAATCGAAGCTGGAAAAATCATAGAAAAAAAGAATCAAGGCTTTGTCATCCCGCGTGATGAAAAAACGGTTGATGGCAAAGGATTGTTAGCCTTGCCAACTTTTAAGGAAATGCACAATCATTTAGATAAAACCTATCTATCCCTGGACTGGAAAGCGTGTAAGCCAGCGAAAAACTTAAAAGAACGCCTAGAGTATGAAGCGAGGGAGCTGGAAGAATTAGCGCCAACAACAAAGCAACGGGCAAGTAAAATGATCGAACTCATTCTGTCACAGGGCGCCACTCATATTCGCACCCATGTCAATATCGATCCATATATTGGCTTGAAAAATTTAGAAGGTGTGCAAGCGGCGCTCGAGGATTACTCCGATAAGCTGACTTACGAAATTGTGGCCTTCCCGCAGCACGGATTATTAAGAGAACGTGTGATTCCGCTCATGAAAGAAGCGATGCGATCTGGGGCACACATTGTGGGTGGGCTCGATCCAGCTGGAATTGATCATAATATTGAGGGATCACTGGATGAAGTAATGAATCTGGCCACAGAGTTTGACGCGGATATCGATATCCATTTGCATGACGGGGGACATGTGGGATTTTATACGATTGATAAATTAGCAGAATTAGTAGAAGAAGCGAACTGGTACAATCGCGCTGCAGTGAGCCATGCCTTTAGCTTAGGGGAAGTGCCGCTCCCTCAGGCAGAAGCGCTCGCCGACAAATTAAGCAGCCTCGGAATGTCGATTATGTCAACGATTCCAATTACAAAATCTTTGCCGCCAATTGAGCTTTTAGATCGAAAAGGAGTAAATGTCTACTTAGGCTGCGATGGTTTCTATGATTCGTGGGGCCCCTTTGGCACGGGAGATGTTTTAGAAAAAGTAACACGATATGGTGAGCTTTACAGAAAAAGTGACGAACGTTCACTAGCCCAGTCGTTGAAATGGGCGACAGGCGGACCAACGCCATTAAATAAAGACGGTGAAGTAGCATGGCCGCTTGAGGGTGATGCTGCAAATCTAGTTCTTGTCGATGCATCTTGCTCAGCGGAGGCAGTAGCCAGAACGCCAAAACGTGAAGCAGTTATTTTTAAAGGGAAAATGGTAGTAGGAGAATTAGCATAAGGTTTAGTACGGATGCTCAATAATTGGGTCTTCCTTCTAACTAACATAACAAGATCAGGGTCCTACCACCCTATCAACTGCGCCGACAATATTTGATATAAAGAGAAGCCAATATTCTTAAACCGTGGAGGTATTTAAAATGTTGAAAACGGATTTAACGCAAACTTTTTTGGAAGCAGCAGCTAAAGGTGATCTTGAGGAATTGAAAAAACACCTAGAACAAGGGGTCGACATCAATTCTACAAATAAACAAAAGCAGACAGCGATCTTAATTGCTGCTTTAAATAACCATCATACTGCAGTGAAGTTCCTAGTTGATGCAGGGGCTGATATTAATGTCCAAGACCAAACTTGTCTCAATCCTTTTTTATATGGTTGCATTAAAGGAGACGTAGAGCTAGTGAAACTAATGATTCGTGCGGGTGCGGATGTAGAGCTCGTCACTCGGTTTGGCGGTGTCGGGATTACGCCAGCAAGTGAAAAGGGGCACATCGAAGTCGTCCGTGAATTAGTATCGACAACAGACATCAATGTGAATCATACAAATTACTGCGGATGGACTCCCTTGATCGAAGCAATCATCCTGAATGACGGTGGAGAAATACAGCAGGCTATTATTAAATTATTACTTGAGCACGGTGCTGACCCGCAAATGGTTGATCAATATGGTATTACACCACTAGAACTTGCGAGAAGAAAAGGATACACGGAAATTGAAAAAATATTGTTAGAAGCTGGAGCAGTGTGACTATACTACTACCTTTTTAGGAGAAAGCATGGCTCAAATGTAAAACTATAGGTTAAATATATCGAAGTGACATGACTAATTCATCGATAACCCGATCTTCTCAATTCCAGGATGAGCGAGCGGCCAATAGCGATCAGCGATCAAAATTTCAAGACTTGGTCCTCCTTGTGGTACAATATAACAATGAAAAAAAGAATGGTGCCAGGCACCCTTTAGGAGGAAAAGTACCTTGTTATCAATTGAAGAAATTAAAGAAATTATCCCGCATCGTTATCCGTTTCTCCTCATCGATCGAATTTTAGAAGTAGAGGAAGGACAACGCGCCATCGGTCTCAAAAATGTAACCGCAAATGAAGAATTTTTTAATGGCCATTTCCCTGATTATCCTGTAATGCCAGGCGTCCTCATTATTGAAGCATTAGCACAAGTAGGAGCAGTAGCTATTCTAAAAAAAGAAGAAAACCGCGGTAAACTCGCATTCTTTGCTGGCATTGATAACTGCCGTTTTAAAGAGCAAGTCAAACCAGGGGATCAATTACGACTAGAAGTCGAAATTGTCCGCCTCCGTGGTCCAATCGGTAAAGGAAAAGCGACAGCTTCCGTCGACGGAAAAGTCGTTTGTGAAACAGACTTAATGTTTGCATTAAAATAATTGAACCGGTGCCAGGCACCTTTAACGCTTCACGATGTTAAAGGTACCTGGCACCATTTTATTTTTAGAAAACAAAGATTCAAGTAGGAATTTGACGAATTTTATAGAATATTAAAATGAGATGAAAGTCACGGGTAAAAAGCTACTAATGAAAAAGAGAAAGAAGAAAGTAGGGGAAATTCATGATCGTATTCTTAAAAACAGGGAGCCACGTACGATGAAAACCATTTTAGAAAAGTTTTCTAGTGACTATGAAAATGTTTGGCAGCTGTTTAAACACATGAATGATGGAATAATGATCGCCGATAATCAACAGAACATCATCGCTGTAAACCCCTCCTTTGAAAAAATGACAGGGTACACCTTTGATGAAATCGCTCATAAAAACTTAAGGTTTTTACAGTCGGAAAAGACGTCTCGTATCGTATTTCATGATATGTGGGAAAAAATCAATTTAGCTGGCAGTTGGTCGGGAGAGCTTATGAATGAGCGTAAAAATGGAGAACTGTTTTGGTCATACGTATCGATCGCTCATATAAAAAAAGACCGCGAAGAAAACAATTATTTTATAGGAATGATAAGAGATATAACAGATAGAAAAAAAGTGGAAGAGCGAATAACCTACCTTTCGTATCACGATACATTAACGCAACTTCCCAATCGAACATTATTCAAAAAACAGATAAAAGAAGCGATACGTCACGCTAAACATCATGATGAAAAATTTGCTATGTTGTTCCTCGACTTGGATCACTTCAAAAAAGTAAATGATTCTCTTGGCCACCACATCGGGGATCAGCTCCTTCAACATATTGCAAAGAGACTTCAAAAAATCATCGGGACCACTGGAACGGTCAGTCGATTTGGTGGAGATGAATTCACGATCTTACTTCACCCACTACATAATAAAGCCGAAGCCTATGCGATGGTAAAGCAGATTATTCAGTCCTTTCAAACTCCAGTCGATTGTGCTGGTGAGAAAATTTACTCAAATACAAGCATCGGAATTAGTTTTTACCCAGACCATGGATTAGATTTTCACACTTTATTAAAAAATGCAGATAGTGCAATGTATCAGGCAAAACAAGCTGGACGAAGTCAATGTCAAGAATACAATTATTCGATGAATCAAGGATCAAGAGATCGGTTACAGCTAGAAAGGGAGCTAAGGAACGCTGTACAAGAGAAGCAGTTTCAAGTCTATTATCAGCTTCAAGTTGATGTCGAAAAAGGGAAGCCTTATGGGATTGAGGCGCTCATCCGCTGGGCCCATCCGAAAAAGGGCATTTTACCACCAGCAGCCTTTCTTCCTGCTGCAGAAGAAACAGGCCTTATCGTGAAAATTGACGACTGGGTACTGCGCACAGCTTGCCAGCAAACGAAAAAGTGGCATGATGAAGGCTTTAAGGATTTAGTCATCTCGGTCAATATTTCACAAAAACAATTTGATCGATACGACTTTGTTGACAGAGTCAAGCAAATTTTACATGAAACGCAGTTAGACCCTGGCCTGCTCTGTCTTGAAATTACAGAAAATATGGCGATTACTCAAATCGAACAAGCGGTAGAAAAGCTAAATGAATTAAAAAAGATCGGCGTCCAGCTTTCACTGGATGATTTCGGAACTGGCTATTCGTCGCTAAGTCAATTGAAATACTTTCCCATAAATACGTTAAAAATCGATAAATCGTTTCTCCAGCAATCCAGTGAGGACCAAGAAAACCATGCGATTGTCAAACTAATCATTTCGATGGCCAAAAGCTTAAATTTCTCTGTCATATGTGAAGGAGTAGAAACGAAAGAGCAATTGCTCCTCATTCGAAATGAAGGGTGCAATCATGCCCAGGGGTACTTGTTCAGCAAGCCGCTTGATTTTCAAAATTGTGAATCGGTCATGAGAACGATGAAAGAAAATGTGAACATTGTATAACAAACTTAAAGATGTGTTCTATTTTTAAAGATGAAAATCAATTGTGGTAAATTCTATGACAGTTTGTAAGAGTATCGTGATATTGCCAAAAATCCCTGAATTAGGTAGACTCGTAATTCGCTGTTTGCTAAGATTACGTCAGGCTAACAGAAACACACATGTTGTTAGTCAGATTAAAACCATTACGGGGGTTTGATGATTATGAAGAAATTCTTATTAGGTTTAGGTACAGCTGCATTAGCTTTAGGAGTATTAGCTGCTTGTGGAGAAACTCCAGCAGACGAAGAAGCACCAGTAGAGGAAACACCAGTAGAAGAGCCAGCTGAAGGCGAAGAAGGCGCTGAATTAGAGCTTGAAGAAGAAGCAGAATTAGAACTTGAAGAAGATGCAGAGCTAGAGCTTGAAGAAGGTGCTGAGCTTGAAGAAGAGCCAGCTGAAGGCGAAGAAGAAAACCAAGGTTAATCATAACCACACTATTGTGACTAGGGCTGCCACTTGATCGAACAGATCGGTGGCAACCTTTTTTTTATTTGGTGAGCCGTTCGGCGTAGATGTGGAGTGGCGATCTGCGTCGATTGGTGTCGAGAAATCGATAAATAGGCCAAAGTTGAAAATAAAATCGGTGGAGTTAAAAATAAAAGGACTGAAGTTGAAAATAAAATGCGAGAAGTTAAAAATAAATAGACCAAAGTTGAAAATAAGAACTCTAAATTAAACGATAAAATAAGCAAACTTTAAAACAAACAACCGCAACGAAAAAATAACAAAAATAAAATAGAAAAAATAGAGGAAATGTACACCGAGATCTAGAATTCCACTCACGAAAAATTCGAATTGGAGTGATAAAATGATCATAAAAAAGCGGGAAGTGCCTCTAACCATTCAGAAGCTACAAGCAT
Organism: Alkalihalobacillus sp. BA299; assembly: GCF_017745675.1. GTDB lineage: Bacteria > Bacillota > Bacilli > Bacillales > Bacillaceae_F > Alkalihalobacterium. Next base: position 372,829 of record NZ_JAFLJM010000002.1, on the reverse strand, counting down.
TACAGCGTAGAATCCCCAAACATCATCCAAAGCAGCCAATAATAAGAGAAAAATTAGCAAAAAGGCTCGCTGGATTTAAGGGAGAATCCTCGATTGATTACCCTCTAAGCTTCCTCCCAGAGAAAAACTACTTCATTTTACACGATGTACGGCTGTACGATTCAACGCATCACTTTCAAATGGATAGTTTATTATTGTCTCGACAATTTATATTAATATTAGAGGTGAAAAACTATTCAGGTACTTTATATTTTGACCAAACATTCCACCAGCTTATTCGAACCTTGGACGGTAAGCAGGAAGTCTTTCCAGATCCACTGTTACAGATTCAACGGCAGGAGCAGCAATTGAAAAAGTGGCTGGCGATGAACCGGTTACCGGAAGTTCCGATTATTTCTTTAGTTGTGATTAGTAACCCCTACACCCTTCTTCAATCTTCTTCAGAACACAAAGACCTCTACCAAAAAGTGATCCGCAGTGAATACCTTCCAACGAAAATTAATCAGATTCAGGAAAAATTTCAAGAAGACCAACTTTCAGAGAAAGAACTAAAAAAAGTAATCCGCAGAATTGAAAAACAACATTCTTCTAGTAATCCAGATATACTAGAGCAGTTTGAGCTATCAAAGGATGATTTACTCAAAGGCGTTTTTTGTACCACATGCAATTACCTGCCTGTACAGAGAACTTATGGTACATGGAATTGTCCCGAGTGCTCATGCGAAATCAAAAATGCGCACCTAGCGTCTATAAAAGATTACGAACTCCTAATTGGCCTCAAGTTTACAAACAGCGACATGCGAGAGTTCTTACAAATTACTTCTCCGTCCCTTATGACGAGAATTCTTCAATCAATGGACCTTTCTTATGCAGGGACAAGAAAAAATCGGGTTTATCATTTTGGGAACGAGGAAAAGTAAGAACGTTTTCCAGCAGAAAGCTGGTTCTCAGAAGAAGAGTCGTTTTCGGAAGAAGGGTGATTTTCAGAACAAAGTTCGATTTTAGAAGAAGCACGTTAATTTGATAAGATGTACGTGATTTGCAATGTGTCGGTTTTTGGCAGTTCGTGTCGAGAAATCGATAAATAGACCAAAGTTGAAAATAAAAGGGGTAAAGTTAAAAATAAATAGGCCGAAGTTGAAAATAAAGTGCGAGAAGTTAAAAATAAATAGGCCGAAGTTGAAAATAAAGTGCGAGAAGTTAAAAATAACAGGACTGAAGTTGAAAATAAAAATGCGAGCAGTCGAAAAAAAACGACCTGAAGTTGAAAATAAAAGTAGCGAAGCCGAAAAAAAACGACCTGAAAATGAAAAAAGAGTAGCGAGCCCAGAAAAAAAGCCTAAAATAGTAAAAAAGCGCAGCGAGCCCAGAAAAAAACATAAATATAGAAAAAAAGAGCTCCATGCTCGAAAAGAACATTCCAACTCCCAGCCTACAAATACTGTCTTAAGTTGAAAGTCCCCTTCATTTGCAGCCAAATGAAAGGGAACATTCATACAATCTAATTTAATATTGGGTGGAGTAATCAATTTTGGATGGAGTACTAGAACTCGACCAAGAAAAGTCGAACCCCATACTCGCCACCATCCAACACTCCTTATGGGATTATTAATTCCTGTCCGGCATAGATGGTATCGCTCGTTAAATCATTTGCTTCCTTAATCGCATCGACTGTCGTACCAAAGTTTGTGGCAATTCGCCACAGGGAGTCTCCAGACACGACTGTGTATGTTTGAACTTCTGTTACCGTTTCTTCAAGAGCTACACCTGCAGGCTCCTCATCAGCCGCTACAGCAGCATCCACTCCCGCTACAGCACCCTCACCATCGACAGCGCCTGTAGCATCTTCACCAGCAGTACCTTCTTCATCCACAACACTTTCACCACCAGCAGCATCTCCAGCCTCTGCGGTATCATTAACTGCTGCCGGGTCTTCGCCCATAGCCGCATCCTCACTAACAGGGATCTGCAGCGTTTGTCCGGCATAGATGGTATCGCTCGTTAAACCATTGGCTTCTTTAATAGCTGCAATTGTTGTGTCAAAACGAGTGGCGATCGCCCAGAGACTATCTCCAGCAACAACCTGATAGGACGTGTAACGCACAGTGTCCTGTGCTTGGTCGGGCTCCTGTTCTGGTGCTGCCCCAGAAGTAGTAGCCACTGATACGCTAGTCGGAAGGGTTGTTGCATAGCTATTGAATACCTCTAGATTTCCTTGGCCTAAACTCCAGGTACCGACGCCGCGAATATTGTATTTACTTACAAGCGCAAGTTTTTCCCTCACCGATTGTTCATTTTCAAACCAAATCGTATACGTTCCAGGAGCTAACGTCCGGCCACTGACGACGGTCACTGGATCGCCTTCCCGAATAGTGAACGTAGCTTTAGGTGATTTGCTGGCTTCGTCGAATTCGACCGTAGCGTTGTACCTTTCAATGATTTGATCAACCGCATTATTGGAGATGCCAAGTCCGCCAACTTCCATTCCTTCCATCCAATAGCGGCCGTACTGAGCCAAGCCGACGACAATTTTATCTCGAGAAACATTTTGATCAATCGCATATTGAATCGAGCGCTCCACCCAAGGAAGGCTTGCCACGGGTCCAGGGTCACCGCCTTGGTAGCTTTCATCATAAGCCATGATCATTAAGTAGTCGGCATGCTTCGCTAAGTTCGTATAATCATAGGCCCCGTGCCAGCCTGTGTTCCAGCCGTTTGGATTCGCGGCAACTGCGACCGACACTTCTTTATGGGCAGGGACCTTTTCGCGTAACAACCGGACAAATTCGGTAAAATTACCACGATCCGCAGCTGTAATATTTTCAAGATCGACATTCACACCGTCAAGATCGTATGTTGCGATGGCATCGGCAATTTGCTGTGAAGCGAGCTCCTTGTTGGCCAGCATCGCGCGTCCGACTTCTCGATCCCAGTGGTTACTTAAAAATGGGACGACGCGAATTCCTTGTTCATGCATCGTTTCAATAAAATCGGTATTCAGCTGATAGGTGAGCTTTAAGGTTCCATCTGGATTTACATCGAAAAAGCTTGGTGACACGACATTTACCGAGTGACTCGTTTGATTGACCGTATTAATAAAATGCTGTGTATTGCCAAAATACAAGTACCCAAGATTGGTCACTTCGCTAGCGGAAGCAGGGAGCTTTAATGCTTGCCCAGCTTGGATCGTATCACCCGATAGATTGTTCATGTTACGTAACGCCGAAACGGTCGTATTAAAGCGTTTTGCAATTGTATCCAGTGTGTCGCCGGCTGTAACGATATACGAATAAACCGTAACTGACGTCAATTCGCTAAGATTATCAGCTTGATCGAGCTGTTGAACGGTAATTTTCACATCATCGGTAAACACCAATTGCTCCACAGGGACATGAATGGTAAAAAATCCTTTCGCATTGGCAGTGGCACTTACAGCAATCGGTTCTTCCCGAAGCGGTGCATCTGGATCAGGATTTTCTTGAAGCTCATCTAACCCTTGACGCAGTAGGTTCTCGATAAAAACCGTCACGGTCGCACCAGGCTCCGCAGTTCCAATGACCGTGTATACAGGCTCGCCATTGACATAACTAAATCCGCTTTTTGCAACAACCGTCTCCTCAATAACGGTATCTTTTTCAATTGTCGCCATTTGTACTTCACTCGTGTTTCCAGCAATATCCGTTTGCGTAATCCGTATACTAATCGGCCCATCCTCTAACGTACTTAAGTCAAGAATTGCCCCAAAGGCCCCGTCTCTGACTTCCACTTCTTCTGTTACTTCATTCACACCATCGCTAAAAACAAGGACTACTTTCGTCCCGTCATCTGACCCTGTCGCGATCATCGAAAAAAGATCGACATTGTCTTGGTTAATAAAATCAGGTAAATCCAGCGTGACTTCCCCTGGAGGAATGGTATCTTTAATGAGCGTGGTGACCTCTTGCTTCGCTTCGTTACCGGCCCTGTCTTTAACGGTGAATAACACAGAAATATCGCCATCACCGAGCGTACTTACATCGATTGGGGTTTCAAACCTGCCATCGCTACCTGTGGTTACTTTTTCCGTAATAAAAATAGTACCATCCGTTAGAGTAATCTCTACCGTACTATCTGGCTCTGTTTCACCAGCTAGGAGGTAGTCCGTTTCGTTTCCACTGAAAATAATCCCTTCATTATCAAGGCTAAAATCAGTTGGAGCCACCGTATCCTTCATTAAAGTTTCTGTTACGGCTTCACTTGTGTTGCCTGCCAGGTCCGTTTGCGTGACCTTGAATAAAACTTCTCCGTCATCAAGAGTGGAGACATCGATAGGAATACGATAGCGCCCAGTATCATCTGCTTTTGTTGTAAAAGAAAGAGATTGCTCCAACTCGTTGGTGACCGTAATGACGACGTATGCCCCCGATTCAGCTGATCCTGTGACCTCGTAGTCGGTTTGATTTTTTTCATTAATAAACCCACGATTATTAAAAAGAGGGGCATCCGGGATGGCTGTATCTTTTTCTACCGTTGTTTCTTGAAGGTCACTTGTAATGCCGGCTTTGCTCGTTTGTGTCGCACGAATCGTTATCGCCGTATCCTCTAAAGCTGTCACATCTAACGTAATCGCAAATTCACCATTTTCATCCGTGGTCGTCGTTCCGCGCACCTCAGGATGAACACCGTCCGTTATCATGACTTCTACTGTGGTGCCAGGCCGGGCCTGCCCACTTATGGTATAGTTCGATGCTGTTTCCTGATTGATCACCTCAGGCTGGACAAGGGTAGGAGCGTCTATGGCCGTATCTTTGATCAGAATAGCTTCATGAACACTACTTTTATTTCCATATTGATCGACTGCATGGGCCGTAATCGCTAACGTTCCATCGTTCAAGCCAAGTAAATCGATTACCTCACTAAAATCGCCTTCGTCATTAGCGGTAGTAGTAAATCGAATATCTGGGTTAACCCCATCAGATACCGTCACTTCCACGGTCGCACCAGGCTGTGCAGTCCCGTTAAAGCGGAAGGCATTGGCATTGTCAATAGTAACTGTTTCAGTCGGTTCTAATACAGGTGCTTCGGACACCGTAATTTTTGTCATTTCTGCTTTGTTTATAGCACTCGTATTGCCGTAACGATCTTTACTAAAAGCAGTAAGCGTCACCGTTCCGTCTTTTAAATTTCGGAGATCGATAGTCGCTTCATATGTGCCGCTATCGTTGGCTTTTATCTCTGTTACTACCGCTGGATTCACGCCATCTGAGACACGAACTTCGACGGTTGCATTCGGCTCTGCAGTCCCAGTGACTTCATAGTTTTCAGCTGTCACCCCAGTGATAATCGGATCATGGTCGAGGCTTGGAGCTGCAGCGGTCGTCTTTTTCGTAATGGATTGCTTTGTTTCCTCGCTACTTTTTCCTGCTTGACTCGTTGCAACGGCGGTTACGGTTAAGGTGCCATCCTTTAAGGTCGATAAGTCAAAAACGTGCTCATAAGTACCGTCTTCGTTTGTCGTCACTTGCTTCGTGATCGGGGCATTTTCACCGTCCGAGATCGTTACCGTCACCGTAGCTTCTTTCTCTGCCGTTCCCGAAACTAAATAAGAGGTAGCATTTTGACTAGTCGCCGCTTCTCCTTCGGTAATGACAGGGGCATTTGGTGCCACCGGTGCAGGAGGAGTTTCCGCAGCCACCTCAGTGGGAATAGTAAGCGTCTGCCCGACATAGATCATATCGGAAGTAAGGTTATTCGCCGATTTGATGGCATCGACAGTTGTTCCAAACCGTTTAGCAATGACCGATAAAGTGTCCCCAGAAACGACAGTATAGGAGACAGTTTCTGGTTCGGGTGCCGGTTCCGGAGTAGGTTCCGGCTCTGGTGCGGGTTCAGAAGCCGGAGGTGGTGTCTCGGCTGCCTCTTCCACTGGCGCCTCCGTTTTCTGCGGTATTTGTAAGGTTTGCCCGACATAGATCATATCGGAAGTAAGGTTATTCGCTGATTTGATGGCATCGACAGTTGTTCCAAACCGTTTAGCAATGACCGACAAAGAGTCGCCGGAAACGACGGTATAGGAGACAGTTTCTGGTTCGGGTGCCGGTTCCGGAGTAGGTTCAGCTTCCGGCTCTGGTGCGGGTTCAGAAGCCGGAGGTGGTGTCTCGGCGACTTCATCGGCCGGAGCAGCTGTTTCCTCCACAGTTGGAATCTTTAACGTTTGCCCGACATAGATTGCATCGGAAGTCAGGTTATTGGCTGTTTTAATCGCATCAACGGACGTCCCGAATCGATTGGCGATTTTCCACAAGGTGTCTCCGGAGACGACGGTGTAAGTGATGGTCTCCGGTTCTGGCGCAGGCGTTGTATCCTCTTCCACGGGGGCTTGTGCTTCGATAGGTTCTTCAATTTTTACTTGGTCTGATTTTTGCGGTATTTTTACCTTTTGCCCAACCGAAAGCGCATCACCGGTTAATCCGTTTAACGCGCGAATGTCATCGACGGTGGTGTTATAGCGCTTTGCCAGCAAATAAAGCGTATCGCCAGACGAAACCGTATATGTAAAGTAAGGGAGCTTTACGATTTGCCCTACGAAAAGGCGGTCGTCGGTCATCCCATTGACTTCTTGGATCGCGGTAATAGACACATTGAATTTTTTTGATAGTAAAAATAATGTATCGCCGGATTGCACAACGTACACATCGTACTGTGCCTCCTGCTGAATTTCTGGTGATGTCGATTGTGCACTAGCATCTGTTGTGCCTCCAAAGTAAAAGGAAGCGACAAGGAAAGAGCCTGCCATCACCTTCACGGTTGATACGCGAATATGAGGGAATTGCTCCCTGATTAACTCGCGGACGTGCGTTTGTAACTCACCTCTTTTTTTAGGTGACTGCCCTAATTCGTCTGCAAATTCAGTTAAATGCTCATCTAAATGGACAATGAGTGTATAGCTATTATTTTCATTTACATTCAATTCATATTTACGAAAAAGCTCCATCGAAAATCCCCTCCGAACCATAAAATCTTAATGCTTAGTCTGCCAAATTAATACAAGGAACATGCATCGGTCGGTTTACGATACTAAGCGGTTGATGGCTGAAAGAAGGATTCCATATGGGACAAGCAAGCTGTAGGTCAGAAGGGGGGCGAGCCATGCTCGAAAATGCTCGTAATTTGTCGAGAAATCGATAAATAGGCCAAAGTTGAAAATAAAATAGCAGAAGTTAAAAATAAAATCGCCGATGTTGAAAATAAAACAGCCAAAATTAAAAATAAAATCGCCGATGTTGAAAATAAAACAGCCAAAATTAAAAATAAAATCGTCAAAGTTGAAATTAAACTAACCTGAAGATGGAAAAAGACTATTTGAGAGATCGATCAGCATATTCATATACCCCGAAAAAATAAGGATCAATGTTCATACATTAATTACTAAGTGCAACCGCTGTTCTTATCGCCCATCTCCTGTTATAATAGCTATATTAATAGCATTACATGAAAACGAATTAAATTAAATTATATTCCTAAAGGGGAGTAGCATTTACAATAAAGTCGTCATTACGGGAGGGATCCCCGGCTTTGTTGGCAACCATGTTGTTTGCAAGACCTTTACCAATTAATTTGGTGAGGTCTTTTTTGATGAGAAGGCATTATGACCGAATAATTGGTCTAATGCCTTTATTTATTTTTGCCCCTTTGAAGGGAGTGGTAAGCAATGAAATCATTCGATGAATTAGCGAACAGTATAAAATTTAATAATAGAAAAGAGATATCCGTCTATGAAAAAGATGATGATTTAGAGCTAGTAGGGGTGGGGAGGAGTGCAGCCGTTTTCAAAGTGAAATCAACGAAATTAGCGCTAAAAGTGTTTTTCCCGCAATATACGCATCTCGCAAAGGAAGAAGCTAATATTTATCGAATGCTTCACGGGATCCCATATTACCCTACTCTACATGAAGAGGGCTCGAATTATATAGTTATCGATTATATTGATGGGATGACGCTCTATCGCTGTTTAAATCAAGGGGTAAAAGTTAGTGAGGAAGTTATCAACGAAGTAGATCACGCCATAAAGCTAGCGAAACAGAGAGGACTCAACCCTGCCGATGTGCACTTGAAAAACATTTTTATAACGACTGAAAAAACAGTCATGATTGTCGATGTCGTACGCTTCAAACAAAAGGAGCAATGCCCGAAGTGGAAGGACCTTAAAAAAGCATATTATAAATATTACCGAAGAGGGCTCTTGCCTAAGAAAATGCCCGCTATCCTACTTAATATGATTGGGAATATATATAGGAAAATTAAATAATGAATTGTGTATTTAAAAAGTAACACCCCATAAAACTCTCTGGTCGGAAGGGAGGGGGAGTTACTTTTTCTATTTTTGATAATCACTATTATCTTGTAATTACATCAATTTGTTTCCTCACCTATCACAGGAAGTTTAGTTGCGGATCTCACTTCCATTATTAAAATTATCATTCCTTTTCTTTTATCCCGTTTAATTATTTTCCCTATCTAGCATGGTTTTTCTGAATACTCCTTAATTTCTCCTGTGGTCTCATCTACAAACTTAAGCTCAATCCATCCTCCCAATTTACAATAGATTAATATTGTTTAACATTGGCTTTATATGAGATTAACAATAAAACCGTATAGTAAAAACAAAGGAATACAATACAAACTCAAACAAAACAATAAGGAGGAAGTCAAATGACTTTTTTAAAAAATCGAGGTTTTATTCGTCATTTTATTTTAGGTTTGGGACTACTCAGTTTGACAGCTTGTGGAGCTAATGATGCAAGTAGTGAACAAGCAGTTATCGACTCTAATTCACTTACTTTGGCGGAAATTGAGGAAAAAGCAAAAGAAGAAGGTATCGTACATAGTGTTGGAATGCCTGATACGTGGGCGAACTGGAAAGATACTTGGGAAGATATCAATGAGAAATATGGCATTGATCATACAGATACAGATATGTCGAGTGCTGAAGAAATTGCCAAGATGGAATCAGAAGGTGAGAATGCAACCGCTGATATTGGAGATGTAGGAATTTCTTTTGGTCCAATTGCTAAGGAAAAAGAAATTACCCTTCCTTATAAAACTTCCTATTGGGATGAAATACCGGATTGGGCGAAGGATGACGAGGGCCACTGGATTGTTGGTTATCAAGGAACGATTTCATTTATTGCAGATAAGGACCAAGTAAAGCAAGTGCCTCGTTCATGGCAGGACCTGCTTGAAGGAGATTATATGGTTTCTGTAGGTGATGTTCAAACGGGAACACAAAGTCAAATGGCGGTTTTAGCTGCTGCAATCGCACATGGTGGCGATGAAACGAACCTTCAGCCTGGAATTGATTTCTTTGCAGAACTGGCGAAACAAGGTCGATTAAGCACGGCAAACAACCTTAGTGTTTCAGGTATGGAAACAGGTGAACTTCAGGTTGGGATTATGTGGGATTTCAATTCATTAGGCTATGCAGATCAAGTCGATCGTGAGCGTTATGAAGTGACGATTCCAGAAGAGGGTTCGGTTGTCAGTGGGTATGCAACGATTATAAATAAAAATGCTAAGCAACCTCATGCAGCAATGCTAGCAAGGGAGTACATTTTGAGTGATGAAGGACAAATTAATCTTGCGAAAGGGTATGCCCGTCCTATTCGAGAGTCTGTAAAGCTACCTGAGGAAATAGCAGAAAAAATGGTTCCTACAGAACAATATAAAAATGCCGTTCCAGTCAATGACCATGATGCGTGGGAAAAAACAGCAAAGGAACTTCCACGATTATGGCAGAGTGAGGTTCTCGTCCATGTCAGATAAGTTAATTGTCGTTGTTGTCGATGGAATGCGCTATGACTTAGCGATCGAAAACCTTGGATTTATGGAACATTTGGCAGCGAGCAATCAAGCTACTCGCTGCCGAGTGGTTTCAGAGCTTCCTAGTCTTTCACGACCTCTATATGAGGTGCTATTAACAGGAACACCTAGCTCGTTAAATGGGATTACAAACAATAGTGCTGTCAGGTTATCGGAACAAGAAAGTCTATTTCATTTAACAACAAAGTATGGGTTAGTTAATGCGACGGCATCGTATTACTGGGTAAGTGAATTGTACAACCGTGCACCGTTTCAATTTTTAGAGGATCGTGACCAACGTAATACCAATCGACCGATCCAGAACGGACGATTTTATTGGGAAGATCATTACCCAGATAGTCATTTGTTTTTAGATGGAGAATCATTAAGGCGGCAAGTTGATCCTGATTTCCTCTATATTCATTCCATGAATGTAGATGATGCCGGACATAAATTTGGTAGTGATTCGAAGGAATATCGAGAAAAAATCTTGCGTGTTGATAATCTTCTATCTGAACTGGTGCCACTATGGACAAAGGAAGGCTATCAGGTCGTTATAACGTCTGATCACGGGATGTCAACATGGGGACTGCACGGCGGTACGACAGATGGAGAGCGTATGGTTCCTCTTTATATCCTGAGTGATAAGGTGGCAAAAGGGATACACGATGTCACGATTCCCCAATTGGCGTTTGCACCACTGATGTGTCAATTGCTGAATGTTCCTCCATCGGAAACCATGCAGGAGCTACCACAAAGTTTATCCTGTTTAACAGGTACTAAGACTACTACTTCAAGGCTTTAAGGAAACAAGAAGGGTAACTAAACTTGCGAAAGAACACTGACTAAGAACGTCACTTTCTGTGACAACGTCTGTGTGACCCGGATCCTGTCCGGACTTAGCTACTACACAGTGGGGGGATGAAGGCCCCCACTGAATGAAGTTTTATTTTCTTATCATTTTTCTCAGTTAAACTGTAATCCAAAAGGAGGACGCTTTAGTTGATACGCTCAAAGCTACTTATCTATGTCTGGCTTGTGCCGTTTTTTCTATTAATTAGTGGGTTCTTAGTAGCGCCCCTCGTTAACATGATTGTTGAAAGCTTTAGGTCAACGGATGGGGCCTTTGGTTTCGAACAATTTATGTTGATCTTTAATGACCTATTTTACCTGCAATCGATTAATAACAGTTTGAAGATCTCATTCATTTCAGCCTCGGTCGCGATTATCATCGCTGCGATTAGTGGCTATTCGATTACGAAATTAGCAGGAAGAGGAAATAAATATATGGTGATGATTACAAACATGACCTCTTATTTTGAAGGAATTCCGTTATCCTTTTCTTTTATTATTTTGCTTGGAAATAATGGACTTTTTACGTTACTTTTTTCGCAATTAGGTCTTGATGTTCTGGGGACATTTAACTTGTATTCTTGGATTGGACTCATTATCGTCTACGTTTACTTTCAAGTCCCGTTTGCGATTATGCTGTTGCTTCCAACGTACCAAGGCTTGAATTCAGAATGGCGCTATGCTTCAAACCTATTAGGAGGAAGCTCGCTTCATTACTGGCTACGTATAGGGCTTCCTGTGCTGATCCCAGGTATTTTTGGGACATACACGATCCTTCTGGCTAATTCGCTAGGGGCGTATGCGACTGCTTATGCTTTAGTCGGGTCAACATACAATTTAATCCCACTGCAAATTGGTTCACTGATTGCTGGTGATGTCTTTTTAAATCCGAATCTAGCTAGTGCCTTTGGGGTCATTTTAGCGGCAATTATGCTTTCTGCCCTTTGGTTAAATGAACAAATCATGCGAAAAGTTAGGCGGGATTTAAAATGAGCAAGAATAATAAACATGTCTATATTGTAATAGCATTGGCCATATACCTTTTACTTCCATTAGCGGGCACATTGATCTATTCACTATCCGAAAAGTGGAGCACGACCATTTTGCCAGAATCGTGGACACTCTCTTGGTATGTACAGCTCTTTCAAGATGAACGATTTATCGCCGCATTGTCTCGATCTATCTTTGTTATAGCGGTTGCTGTATTCATCAGTGTAGTTGTTATGCTGATTACGATGTTTGTTGTTTTGCTGTATTTTCCTAAGCAAGAGCAACTGCTAAAAATAATCTCAATGCTCCCATACGGAGTGCCGGCTGTTGCCTCTGCTATTGGACTACTGAATTTATATTCGTCTAGCTCTATTAAAATTGTCGGTACGCCGTGGATCTTGTTTGGCGTCTATGCGATCATCATTATGCCATTTGTATATCAAGGTATTCGTAATAGTATTTATACGATCAATGCAGTCGAGCTCATTCAAGCAGCTGAAATCCTCGGTGCATCTAAATTAAAAGCCATTACCTCTGTTGTCCTTCCGAATATTTCTAAAGGGATTTTAGCAGCGACTTTGTTATCGATTTCGATGCTATTTGGCGAATTTGCTTTAGCCAATTTACTCGTGGGCGGACGGTATGAAACATTGCAAATTTATTTATATCAACAGCTCAGCAAGAACGGTCATTTAACGAGTGCAATTGTAATAACCTATTACACGATCATTATCATCATTACGGGGGTACTCCTAAGCTTTCAATCACAAAAAGGCGGGAACGCACCAAAGAAAAGCTGGGGGATCATTAGAGCAAGACCGGAGCAATCTGTGCAAAAAACAATGGTTGAAGGGGATTTAAAATGAGTTATGTAAATGTGGATTCATTAGTAAAAAAATATGATGACAAAACAGTTCTCGAGCATATTTCACTCTCTATCGATAAGGGTGAATTTGTCACCTTATTAGGTCAAAGTGGTTGCGGAAAAAGTACACTACTACGTGCAATTGCTGGGATTACTAATATAGATGAAGGACAAATCATGGTGAACAACGAAGACATTACCCACCTTCCTTCACGAAAAAGAGGCGTAGGGATGGTTTTTCAATCCTATGCGTTATTTCCAAATATGACGGTCTTTCAAAATATTGCTTACGGCTTAAAAATGAAGAAGCAACGTAATATAGAACCTGAAGTGAAAAAAATGATCGACATGATGGACTTAGGAGGACTTGAAAAACGCTATCCACATGAGCTATCTGGAGGCCAGCAACAACGGGTCGCATTCGCTCGCTCCTTAATTATCCAACCAAGTGTTCTATTGCTCGATGAACCCTTTAGTGCACTTGATGCAAAAATCCGTAAATCACTGCAGGAAGAAGTGAAGAAAATTCAACGAGAGCTCGATATTACAACGATTTTTGTCACACATGATCAAAAGGAAGCGATGATTTTAAGTGATACGATCTATGTGATGAATAAAGGGGCCATTGAACAAGTAGGGACACCAGAAACCATTTATACTCAACCAAAAAATAAATTTGTCGCTGGATTTATCGGTGCCTATAATATCTTTACAAAAACGGAATGGGAGACATGTACAGGAGTGCCAGTAATGACTGATTCTAAGGATATTGCCATCCGTCCAGAGAGTATCATTATGCATACAGGTGGTTCATCATTTGAGAAGGATTCCGATCATTATTTAGTAAAAGGAAAAATCCAAAGGAAAACGATCAACGGAAGTATGATTAGCTATAAAGTAAGTTTAAACAATAAAAATATTGTCGTAGATGAAGTCAATCGAAATCATTTCAGCTATCAAGAAGGGGATCATGTCAAGTTGTCGATTTCAAAGGAGGCGTGTATCCCGCTATAAAACGGTTATGAAAGGTGAGAGATGAAATGGAGTGGTTCCCGGATGAAAGAAAACGATATATTCTCGATCAATTGAGATCGAAACAAAAAGTACAAGTGACTAGTTTATCTGAATATTTTTCTGTCACTACAGAAACGATACGTCGTGATTTGGATCAACTTGAAAAAGAAGGCATGGTTAAAAGGGTGTATGGTGGTGCAGTTCTGTCTAGCTTCCATCAGGGGGAACCATCACTTTTAAACAGAAAAAGCATTATGGAGAAAGAAAAGAAATTAATTGGTAAAAAAGCAGCCGAGCTTATTAAAAATGGGTCAACGATTGTCATCGATGTGGGCACAACCGTCATCGAGCTCGCGAATGAAATAAAAAATAAAGAAAATATTACGATTTTAACCAATTCATTACCGGTTTCAACGATCCTTATTGATGCATTAAATCGGAGTGTATTTTCAGGCAAAGTCATTTTACTCGGTGGGGAATTAAACCCAGAGCAGCATTCTGTTACCGGAAAATTAACAGAAATGCTTTTAGAAAACTTTATTATTGACCAAGCATTTATTTCAGTTGGCGGCGTCTCTCTGCAAAATGGCTTGAGTGATTATGATCTAAATGAATCCATGATTTCGAAGGCGATAATTAAATCGTCTAAAGAAATGATTGTCCTAGCCGATCATTCGAAATTAGGTGTCGATGCCTTTTGTAAAATTTGCTCGATCGAAGAAATCGATGCCATTGTGTGCAACACGGAGATGCCAAATGCATGGCTAGGAAACCATTTATTTAAAAATGTAGATTGGATTTTAGCAGATTAAAAGGAAGTGTTACATTGAAAATCGACTATCATGTTCATTTAGAAGAAGGGCCATATTCGACGAACTGGTTGGCACGTACAGCAACATCACTCGCCTTTTTTCAAGGAAAAGGTTTGACTGCCAGTCCGCATTCCATCGAGTGGGTTAAGCAGATCACTAAGCAATTAAATAGCAGAGTTGAGGAAGGTTGCTATTCGGAAGCGTGGCTCGACCTTTACTTAGAGCGAGCAAAACAGCTTGGGTTAAAAGAAGTTGGCATTGTGGAGCATTTGTATCGATTCCGAGATTGTCTCGACTATTTCAAAGAACATATGCATTTAGAAGCAGATTCACTCGGAACCTTACAGAATAAGTGGTTGCATCAAGTCTCAACCATTCCATCGATGGACCATTTTATTGAGTTTATTCACTCGCAACAGGAAAAATGGCAGAAGCAAGGGGTGAACCTTGCACTGGGACTCGAAGCTGATTATTTTCCGAATGGAGAAGAAAAACTGAAAAGGCTACTTGAAAACAAGCCGTGGGATTATGTCATTGGCTCTGTCCATTTTATTAATGGCTGGGGCTTTGATAATAAAGAAACAGCCCACTATTTCGAGCAAATGAACCTCATCGAATTGTATCAAACACACACGTCTTACGTATGTCAATCGATCGAGTCCAAGCTATTTGATATGGTCGCACATTTAGATAATTTAAAAGTATTTTCATATCGACCGGAAGAAACATTACTACTTGAAAACTATCAACAAGTCGCTGAAACCTTAAAGAAAAACAATATCGCTTCTGAGGTGAACACGGGATTATCCTACCGCTACCCAGTCAAAGAAGCTTGCCCAAGTCCATCGTATCTTCAAGTACTAGCTAACTACCAAGTGCCCCTCACCCTGTCATCAGACTCCCACTACCCTGATGACTTAGGCACAAACCTCGATCAAGCAACAGAGCTTCTAAAAAACAATCATTATACGAGCGTAGTAGGCTTCTCAAAAAGAAAGAGACATGCTGTAGAATTGTAGTCAATACGAGGCAATGCCGCTAACTGTGCCGACACGAAAATTCTCAGCAATAATGTCGTAGAAAGCTTTTGCATTATGTAGTTGATCAGCGGGCAGCTGCAATCCTTTGTTAGAAGCAGCTTCCTAAAGGTGATCGCACTTGATCAAGAGAGCGAGTTGGTAAGTAAAGCGTGTCGAATTTTATTTGGCGCTGTCGAGAAATCGATAAATGAGCCGAAGTTGAAAATAAAAACTATAAAGTTGAAAATAAAACAGGTAAAGTTGAAAATATTTTAGCCGAAGTTGAAAATAAACCCGCAAAAGTTGATAATAACTCTTCCCGAACTATAATTTTTGCTAGATTATTGTCATCAAAAAGTAGGGAAAAGTGCTAAAATAGCAAATGTTAGCTTGCGAAGGTAGTCGGCATTCTAAAAAAGTGTCTCAATTCAGCTTTAGTGTACCTAATCTTATTAAAAGTAGCTCAAAATGATCGAGAAATAGAGTCACTCTTTTAATCGAAGGGGTGTCAGGCGCAACCAGCGCGTTAAAGCGCCAAAGATGTCTGCACCCTTTCTCCTTTTTTGTAACATTCCTGTAACCTACTACCAAAATTTTCACATTATAATAAAAGATAAGGCGAATTGTGCCGATATGTAAATAGAATGCAGAATATTGTAAAAATTAAATGCTAATACTCTATAAATCTATTAAAAGGTTTTCAGGGAGGATTAAAAAATGGGTACAACGTCGGCTGTGAAAAAAGCGGTTATTTCTTCTACATTTGCGACAGGAATAGTATTAACGGCACCGTTAGTTGTCGATGCGGCACTTGGTGACCAGCCGTTAAAAAAAGGAATGAGTCATCCGGATGTTAAAGAATTACAAGAGGTGCTAAAAAACAAAGGCTACTTTAATTACCATACAGCTACGGGTTATTACGGAACGATAACAGAAGAAGCCGTCAAGCAATTTCAAAAAACACATGGCATTCAAACGACCGGAATAGCAAATACAAACACACTCAATCTACTTCTCAATTCAACTACGCAGTTCAGTGCACCGAAGACGAAGGTCGCATCAGCGACGACTACGACAACCAGCTCTGTACTTGCGCAAACAACAGGGCTGGTTCGTGCAGGTTCACAAGGACAAGCCGTGACAGAACTACAGCAATTATTAAAAGCAGCCGGACATTTTAAACACGAAGTTACAGGCTATTACGGCCGCATCACACAAAGCGCAGTTCAAGAGTACCAGAAAAAGAACCGTTTAACTGTCGATGGCATTGCAGGACGACAAACAATCGCTCACTTACTTGATACAAGCGGAGGACAACAGCCAACGGATCCAAAAGCACCAGCATCTACACAGAATGAACCGTCCCGATCATCAACTGTATCAACACAAACACCAACAGCCACGTCGTCAAATCAAAACGTAAACAATAACCAACCAATTGGGAATGTACAGCTCCCTGCACGAGTACTGCGAGTGGGCTCAAGTGGGACGCAAGTAAAAGAGTTACAAGAGTCATTAAAAAGGTTAGGGCACTTTAATCATGAAGTTACAGGCTACTTTGGCAGTATTACGGAAGTCGCGGTGCTCTCGTTTCAGCAAAGCCAACGTCTAACCGTAGATGGGATAGCAGGATCGCAAACATTTAGAGCACTCGAGCAAGCGGTAAATACGTCACAACCGACGACAGCCAATACGAGTACAAATACATCAACAAGCAATAATACGCCAGCGAACAATAACACGACTGCAACACAGCCAGCACCAACACAATCTAATACCGGCACAACAACATCTAACACGACAGTACCTGCACGAACAGTAGAGCAACCAAAGCAGACCGCACAACAACCAGCTTCAACGCAGACACCTGCACAACAAACGCAGCAAGGGTTCCAGGTCATGAACCTTCTTGCCGATGCAGCTGAGTTAGTCGGAACACCTTACTTATGGGGCGGTACTACACCAAGTGGATTTGACTGCAGTGGCTTCGTGCAATATGTCTTTAAACAACAAGAAATGAATGTACCACGTACAGTGGCACAGCAGTGGAGTGCAGGAACATCTGTGGACAAGCCTAGTGTGGGTGACCTCGTATTCTTTGAAACGATCGCAAAAGGTCCTTCCCATAACGGGATATACATAGGTAATAATCAGTTTATTCATAGTGGCTCATCAACAGGTGTCATCGTGGCGAGCATGAACAATAGCTATTGGGCTCCGCGGTATTTAGGGGCGAAAAAAATCCATTAAAAATTGCATAAAACATACCAAATGCATCCTGATAGGAAAACATCAGGGTGCATTTGTTGTTGAGCACAAAGCTCAATAAAGATTAAACGGATAAAGAATAGAACAAACTTTCAATGCAGCATACTAACATTTAACAAGTACAACTGCATTCGGAGGCTCCTATGGAAAGAATAGTGAAAACGAAATTAATCGAACAGGAATTTGGTTATCAACTGGTCGTCTACTTATCACCTGAAACGACAGAATTCTCATTAGAGTTTTTATCCAAGCTGAAAGAAGAAAAAAATGACCTGCTCGATGATGTTAAATTCATTATTAAGCAAAAGTACCAGAATGTTAAAATTACATCGATTTCCGTGGTCGTTGGAACGGGTTTATTCATGACACTTCCGGTGGAAAGAACAGAAGTAATGGCAGCTGATTTTACAATGTCTTATTTGTATTTTGGAACGACAACGCAGCAAGTTCAATTTGTCGACCGAACGAAGGGAACGGTTCAAGTTGTATCACCGAGTTATTTTAACTTAAATAATGATGGAACCTTAAAGCTTCCGCAGCCATTCCCAGAACAATTTGTAAAAGAAATGAAACAACGCGGTGTAAAAGTCGTTCCCTTCCTAAGTAACCATTGGAATCGAGATCAAGGAAGAGCGGCACTACAAAATCGTGAACTGTTAGTCTCACAAATTGTTGATACCATTAACTACTATGATTTAGATGGAATAAATGTTGATATTGAAGGTTTAAATGAAGACGATAAAGAAGCTTTCACCGATTTAGTAAAAATGTTAAGAGCGCAATTACCTGAAGACAAAGAAGTTTCTGTCGCAGTTGCAGCGAATCCTAATGCATGGTCAATAGGCTGGCATGGGATGTATGACTATAAGGCGTTAGCCGAACACTCTGACTACCTTATGGTGATGGCGTATGATGAAAGTTATCAAGGCTCACCGCAGGGGGCAGGTCCAGTTGCTAGTCTGCCTTGGGTAGAGCGGTCAATTATTGAAGTGCTTAAACACGCTCCACCTGAAAAAGTAGTGTTAGGCCTACCATTTTTCGGGAGATATTGGGTCGAAGGAGAGCCGTTAAATGAAGGCGGGAAAGGAATAACGAAAAGTCAGGTGGAGCATCTCATACAAGCGTTTAATGGAAAAGTTTCATATGACACCCAAGCCCAATCACCCCGTGCTGAAGTAACGATTCCATCACCCTATCAGCTTGGAAGCCGAACATTAAGCCCAGGGAATTACACCATCTGGTATGAAAATGCGACATCCCTACAAGAAAAGGTAAAGTTAGTCCATAAATACAACTTAAAAGGGACAGGAAGCTGGGCACTTGGGCAAGAGAACCCTGAAATTTGGAATGAATATGAAAGCTGGATCAAACCGTTTGTTGCTAGAAAGCAAATATCAGAGCTTCATGGTGCCAATCGCTATGCAACAAGTGCAGTGATATCGAATTATGCTTGGGAAAATGCCAATACCGTTGTCATCGGGCGCGGAGATGTAGCCGTTGATGCATTGACAAGTAGTGTATTAGCTAAAAAACACAATGCTCCATTATTACTCGTAACCCCATCAAAAATCCCCGCGGAAATCAAAGCTGAATTAACGCGATTAAATCCTAAGGAAATCATCATCGTTGGTGGAGAAACGGCTGTTAGCACACAAGTAGAGCAAGAATTAGAAAAGATGGGGTACATCATAACGAGAATATCAGGGGCTAATCGCTACGATACAGCCGTTCAAATTGCTGAAAGTACAGTTGAAGGTAATGAGATCTTTCTAGCAACAGGAGATAGTAACTCACCTGATGCGCTTTCGATTGCCCCTTATGCGGCTAAAAAACAAATACCAATTCTTTTTACAGAACAAAAAAGTCTCCCTTCGACATTAAAAAAGTTCATCATTGACTATAATATAAGTAAGGTTACGATTATTGGAGGGGAAACTGCAATTTCCGATAGTGTCATTTTAGAATTGGAAAACTTGGGAATAAGTCATATTGAGAGAGTAGCTGGGTCAGATCGTTATGCGACTAGTGTCGAAATTGTGAATAAATATAAAGAAGATTTCATTTTAGAAGAAGTATTTTTTGCGAGTGGAAATAGCTTTATTGATGCGCTTCCTGGGTCTTCCGTTGCAGCAGCGAAATCGGCTCCGGTTTTATTAACATCAGGAAATCAAGTTCCACCATCGATTAAAAGTTGGATGGAATTGAACGATGAAAGTACAAAACACCTTTATTTCTTAGGGGGACAACAGGTCATACAATCAGAAGTAAGGAGAATATTAAGTAAATAATAATAGACAAAAGTATACAAATTTCTATTCTACAGGGTAGAAATTTGTAAAACTTCTTAATCTAATTTTTGTCTATTCTATCTTTTTTATAACTGTGTTAATATTAGTAAGGATTTTTATCATTAAGATGATTGGAGTTTACGAATGGTAAGTATGCTTAGGAATGTTATTTCTGACTTAATTAATCATAGGGACTTAATTAAACATTTTATTATAGCTGACTTTAAGGCTAATAACGCACGTACGTATTTTGGGTTTCTATGGTGGATTATTGACCCTCTATTATACATGTTAATGTTTTACCTACTTGTACAAGTTATTTTACAAAGGGGCGGCGAAGATTATGCGGTCTTTTTATTTACAGCTTTAATACCATTAAAGTGGACGACTTCATGCCTGGTTGATGGCGCGAATGCCATTACATCGAAAAGAGGAATTATTCAGCAAGTTTATGTGCCAAAAATAATCTTTATAACTGTAAGACTAGCAGTAAATACAGTTAAGTTTTTCATTGGCTCGATCGTAATGTTTATCTTTTTAGCGGTATACGGCGTGGATTTTTCTGTAAATATTATATTTTATTTTGTTATTATCTTTATTCATATGATCTTTTTATTAGGAGCTATGATCCTTCTTGCTCATATTGGCGTTTATATAAAGGACATCAAAAATATGATGCAGTATATCAGTAGAACGTTGTTTTACTTATCGCCAGTCATGTACGATATTTCAAGGGTACCAGAAAAGCTTGCTGCCTTTTTATATTTAAATCCACTAACGACATTGATTACATCGTATCGAAATATCTTTTTATATCAGCAGCCACCACAATGGAATTCGTTATTAGTACTATTTATAATTTCGGTTTTCATTTTATTATATAGTCTTAAAGTATTAACCAAGTATGAAAATCATTATGCTAAGGTGATCTAATGGAAAATACAGTTGAAAATATAGTTGAAAATACAGTTATTGAATTGAAAGATATATGGGTCTCTTACCCCGAAAACCAAGAAAAGCCTTTAAAGTCATTGTTAAAAAAAGACAAAAAGGAATTTTGGGCATTAAAAGGGATAAATTTTGACGTGCGTTCAGGTGAAGTGTTAGGGATTGTCGGCAGAAATGGTTCTGGAAAAAGTACACTTCTTAAAATTTTAAGTGGGATTATGCTCCCAGATAAAGGCGAATTTAAAGTGAAGGGCCCGCGCCCAGTGCTTCTTTCACTTGGAGCTGGTTTTCAGCCTGAATTATCGGGAATTGAAAACATCTATTTAAATGGGCTCCTATTAGGCAGAAAAAAACATGAAATAGATGCTTTACTAGATGAAATCGTTGAGTTCTCAGAGTTAGGCGATTTCGTTTATAAGCCTGTCAGAACCTATTCCTCAGGGATGAAATCAAGATTGGCTTTCTCAACAGCTATTACGTTAGATCCTGAAATCCTTCTCATTGATGAAGTATTGGGGGTTGGTGACAGTGCATTCCAACGAAAGTGCAAGGATGCAATTTTGAAGAAAATCAAAGACAATCGAACGGTGATCCTAATTTCACACTCTGCCAGTCTTGTAAGAAGTATCTGTGATCGAGTCGTTTGGATTCACCTTGGCGAACAATATGATGTGGGCGGTACGAATGAAATTGTTGCGAAATATGAGGAGTTCATGAAAAGGAAGCCGCAAAAATGAACGTCGTGATGGTACTTTTCAAAGACATTCTTTATGATGCTAGAGTGCAGCGAGAAGCAATAGCCTTAGCTGAAGGGGGATATCAAGTCACGATTTTTTGCGTTAAGGAGCATGAAAAAACATTGCCTTCCTTACATGGGAATATCGTTATCCGCAGACTGGCTTTATTCACAAAGTCAGCAAAGATGAAGATGAATGGAAGCGGCACAGCAACAAGCAGCAGAAAAGTGAACATGATCAAGGCAATCGTTCGATCTCCGATGATCAAGTTAGTGAAAGAAGTGGCGGTGACGAAAGCCTTTTATAATAAAATAAAACAAAGCTTAAGCAACCAAAATGTTGATGTCATCCATTGCCATGATTTAAATACATTGCCAATAGGACATTGGCTGTCAAAAGACAAGGAAGCAAAGCTAATTTATGATTCACATGAACTATATAATGAAATGGCAGGTAGGACAGCATTTGATCAAAAGATTGGCTACAAATTAGAGAGATCTCTAATGAAGAAAATCGATCATTTAATTGTCGTTAATCCATATGTCAAAGCGGAGTTTGAAACCCGCTATGGGCAAGTGCCGACAACAGTTATTCAAAACATCCCATTAGTAGAAAAAGCCAAACTAGTGGAAGAACTGTCGAAGAATTACTGGAGGGAAAAGTTCAATCTAACTGATGATGATATTATCTTAATTTATCAAGGCGGGATGAACCCTAATCGCGGAATAGAAGATTGTATTCAAGCGCTAAAGGAGTTGCCCGACCATTATAAGTTAGTGTTGTTGGGTGAGGGAACAATAAAGCAGAACTTGGTTGACGCTGTTCTCCAACTCGGTTTATCTGCGAGGGTGTTTTTTCATGATCAAGTTCCTTCTGCGGATATACTCTGGTACACGAAACAGGCTGATATCGGCTTGGTCATGTACCAGAATAATAGCCTAAACAACTATTTATCAACACCTAATAAGATCTTTGAATATTTATTAGCTGGCATTCCGATGGTAGCCTCAAACCACCCTGGAAAAAGCTATATCATCGAGCCTGAGGAGATTGGAATATGTGTTGAGGAAAGTCCAGCAGAAATAAAACGTGGAATCGAATATATAATGGAAAATTATGATTTTTATAAAGAAACTTGTCGTAAAAAAAGAACCTTGATTACTTGGGAAGAAGAAGGGCAAAAGCTAGTCAACGCTTATAAAAGCTTATCATGATTGAGTGCTTGAAAAAGGAGTGTTAATAAAAGTATGTTTAAACGATTTATTTCAGAACATCGCAAAAGTAATGAAGAAAAACACTCCACAGCTGATAAAGTGTGTATGGTAGTCTGGAATACATTCGAGACAGATGCAAGAGTTACGAAGGAAGCGAAAAGCTTAATTAAGCTTGGGAAAAAGGTGACAGTTATCGCTGTCTTTGAACCGAAAAGAACAAAGAAACATGAGGAAAAAGATAGTATAAATATTATTCGCATCGATAGAACGATTTTAAAAAAGAAAGAACTGAGTCAAGTACCTTCTTCCAATAGTATCAAATCAAATCATGTTCATCACATAAATACCGAAAAGAAATCAAATCCTATAAAAAAAAGGATAAGATCGATCCTTAAATCTGTTTACGGGTTGATTCCAAAAACAATGATTAATATTCGTTTTTTTTTATATGCGATGAAACAAGATGCTACAATATATCATGCACATGATTTAAATACATTAGTCCCGACATATTTAGTCGCTAAAATAAAAGGTGCAAAAATTGTATATGATGCTCATGAAGTCTCAACAGACCGAGCAGGGTGGAAAAATAAAAGGCTTTGGACAAAGATAGAAAGCTTTTTAATTAGAAGAGTGGATCACGTTATTACTACAAATGATACGAGGGCTGAATTTTTTAGCGAGCAGTACAATATTCCGGTTCCAACGGTTATAAGAAACGTACCGCCACTACAATATGTTTCAAAAACAGATAAACTTCGAAAACAATGCAATATCAGCATAGATGAACCGATAGTTCTCTATCAAGGAGGCATTCAACGAGATAGAGGCCTTGAAAATATCATACGTTGTATTCCACTTGTTCCTAAAGGAATTTTTATTTTTTTAGGAAATGGTTCTTTGAAACCTAAAATCATAGCATTAGCAAAAGAATTAAAGGTAGAAGACCGAACAAGATTTATCGACGCTGTTCCAAACGAAGAACTATTAACCTATACCGCATCTGCTGATATAGGAATGCAGCTACTGCAAAATACTTGTTTTAATCATTACTCAGCTTGTTCGAATAAAATTCATGAATATTTAATGGCTGGACTTCCAGTAGTGGCAAGTGATCTACCTGAAATTAGGAAGGTCGTTTCATCAAGTCATATCGGGTTAATAGTTAATCCAGATGATCTTGAAATGGTAGCAAAATCGATTAATACATTAATCAATAATGAAGAACTATATAAGGAATTACAAGGAAATACAAAAGAAGCTGCTTTACTTCACCATTGGGATATAGAAGAAGGAAAGCTTCATAAAATTTATAACTTTTTAAAATAAAGGAGAAAGAAAAATGAAACTTTGTGTAATGGGACTTGGATATATAGGTTTACCAACAGCTGTTATGTTTGCTAAACATGGTGTGAAGGTGCATGGTGTCGATGTTAATGATAAAGTAGTTAAAATGTTGCAGGAAAAGGAATTACACATTGAAGAGCCTGGTTTAATCGAAATGATGGTTGAAGTTATAGATGCGGGGAATTTAACATTTTCTACTGAGCCGGAACATGCAGATGCGTACATTATTGCCGTTCCTACGCCAATTAAAGGAGATAAAACTGCTAATTTAGACTATGTGGCAAGTGCAACTGAAATGATTTTGCCGTATGTAAAGAGTGGCAATTTAGTCATATTAGAATCAACTGTTCCACCGAAAACTGTTGAAAATGTTTTAATCCCAATATTAGAGAGAAGCGGTTTAGTAATTGGAGAAGAGGTATTTATTTCTCACTCTCCTGAACGCGTGTTACCAGGAAAGCTATTTGAAGAACTTGTTTCAAATGATCGTATTGTAGGAGGAATCAATGAGAAATCATCCCAATTGACGGTTGATTTGTATAAAAAATTCGTTAAGGGGACCATTCATGTCACTGATTCAACAACAGCTGAAATGGTTAAACTCATGGAAAATACGTACCGAGATGTTAATATTGCTTTTGCTAATGAACTAGCGAGAATTGCCGAGAAAGTTGGATTTAACGTATGGGAAGCAATCGATTTAGCTAATTGCCACCCACGTGTAAATATTCATAAGCCAGGACCAGGTGTAGGGGGACATTGTATTGCTGTTGATCCGTGGTTTATTATCGAACAAGCACCAGAGGAATCAAAGTTGATTTCTATGTCTCGTGATATAAATGAAACAACGCCAGTTCACGTTGCTTATAAGGCGCAAAGTATTGTTAAAGAAATTGTAAATCCGGTAGTTACAATTTTAGGACTTGCATTTAAAGGAAATATTGATGATATGAGAGAGAGTCCTTCTCTTGAAGTAATAAAAGAGCTAAAGAAAAATAACAATATTCAAATAAAAATTTATGATCCACTAGTAAAACAAGAAATGGATGGTAAGGTTGAAACTCTTGAAGAGGCGGTTGACGGCTCAGACTTATTAGTGGTGCTTACGGATCATAATGCTTTTAAGGAGATAGACTTTAACTTAGTGAAAGAAAAGATGAGCAGTGCTAATGTTTATGATACAAGAAATATATTAAATTGTTCAGAACTTACTAAAAAAGGCTTTACATTAATTCGAAACGGTTCTAATAACTAAAGAGGTGTAGTTTATGAAAATAATAAATCGAATTAATGAGAATACAGAAGTGACACTCGAAAAGAATAGCTTTTCTCAAGGTCTTTTCCGTTGGATTACCCAAGAGATTTATGGAGAATCTGTTATTACGGAAGGTGATCACTCTAAATTACCATTAATATTAGATAGAGAAGGGTATCAAGTTTTAAATCTTGTTCAGGATCATATCGATTTGCCGATTTCAGAGGACATGCCATCCAATATCTCCTCTGAAAAAGGGAGTATTCTTACAATAGACTTAAAGAGTAGAACCTTTGATACTGCCGTATTAATTAACGTTATTAATAATATTGGGCAACAGGAGAGGTTGTTTCAAAGAGTTTGGGACTTACTCAATAGAGAAGGGAAAATTGTTGTCATAACTCCTTTATTAGAACCTAGACCTGACCAAGCACAAAGTAATATCCAATTAACAACCATAATGTCAAACATGTATCCATATTTTAACTTATCAGAAATAAAGATTGTTGGGGAGTCCTTTTGTTTTAGTGCTCATAAGCGGGAGAAAGTGATTCACGGGGCTTTAACTAATGTTGATTTACAAGTTTTGGCGGAAGCAGAAAAAGAATTCCAGCAAACTAAGCTTAGTTATTTAACGGAATTAGAACATAAAGAAGAAACAATCAGGCAATTAACAGCACAATTAGATAAAGAAAAAATCACTGGCAAAGATATAAGAAAAGAGTTATACGAGCATGTTAAAGCGTTTGAAAACGAAGAAGTAAGAAAAAGGTTAGAAATTGAAATTGAGCACTTAAAGACAGAACATTCAATCTTGGAGAAAAGTTTTAAAGAGTACGCTTCCCGTGCAAGTGTTGCGCTAAGTGACAGAGATAAAAATCTTAAATATCTTATTAATCGATTAACGGTGATACAGCAATCGACAAAATATAAAATTATGTCTCTTTTTACAGATGCACTAAAAAAACCTTGGTTGATTCCAATCAATTCGTATCGAGTAATGCGAACAATTGGGGGTGGGGTAAAAAGAAAAATTAAGCGAAAAAAAAGAACTTATCGTTTAATTAACTTACCATATAAATTATCACCAATCCCACGTTCGCCATACGGTGATGTTAGCAGCAAATTTTTAACGGGGGTTGCTGAGCTAAGTTTAAATCCATTATATTTGACAGGATTATACGCTTCGCCATCCTCTATTAAACAGTTAAGAGTAGCCGCTATATTAGATGATTTTTCATACCAATCGTTCAAACATGACTGTAAGTTGATTACTTTTAGACCGGATAATTGGAGAGAAGTATTTTCATACGAACATCCTAACCTATTATTAGTCGAATCCGCTTGGAAAGGAAACGGAGGGTCTTGGCAGTATAAAATTGGTAAATATAATATTGCCCAAGCAAACGAGTTGAATGATATTTTAGCTTATTGCAAACAAAAGAATATAGCGACAGTATTTTGGAATAAAGAAGACCCAATCCATTATGATAAATTTATTGATACTGCGAAAAAATTCGATGTCATCTTTACAACTGATGAAATGTGCATACCAAAATACAAAGAAGCGTGTGGGCATGACAAAGTTTATTCGTTACCATTTGCAGCTCAACCGCAGCTACACAATCCGATAAAAAGCTCGGGCTATAAGGAAAAAAGTGTCTGTTTTGCTGGTTCATATTATGCAAACCGTCATGAAGACCGAAAGAAGGATCAGGAAGAGCTGCTAGATGCAGCACGTGAATATGATTTGGAAATTTATGATCGAAATTATTTTCCGGATGGTAAGCAAAACGAGCATTTCATGTACCCAGAGAGGTTTCAGAAACATGTCATTGGATCCAAGCCCTATAGTGAATTGGTCCGCGAATACAAAAGATACAAGGTATTTTTAAATGTAAACTCGGTGCAAGAATCGAAAACGATGTTTTCACGCAG
Source organism: Alkalihalobacillus sp. BA299 (assembly GCF_017745675.1). GTDB lineage: Bacteria > Bacillota > Bacilli > Bacillales > Bacillaceae_F > Alkalihalobacterium. Next base: position 345,445 of record NZ_JAFLJM010000002.1, on the reverse strand, counting down.
GGTTTTTGAGTTATTGGGATGTGGGACGACAGTAGTTAGTACTTACTCTAAAGGTATAGAAACGATGTTCGAAGGGATTGTCCCAATCGTAAAAAGTGAAGCCGAAGCAAAAGAGCAAATTCAGAAGGCCCTTTTTAATGCAAACTGGAGAACGAAAAATGAGATTATCGGAATGAGGGAAGTGTTTGAAAAACATACCTATGCCGAGCGCTTATATGAAATAGCGACTAAGAGTGGAATATCTGTTGATAAACCATATCAATTTAAGGTGCATGTCATTAGTGTTGTAAAAACAAAAAGTGATGCTGAAAAAGTATTAGAAATGGTCAAACTTCAAGAAATGAAAGAGTTATCACTAACAATATTTTACTTTGTTTTAGATGATGAACAGAACATTCATGAGTTGCAAGAAGAAGAGAATGTTGACATTATCTATGTAAAGAATGTTAAGGATATCGATGATCATATGGGTGAAAAGGTAAATGAATTTGATTATATTTCTTTGTTTACCCCTAACAACTATTATGGACCTAACTTTTTAAAGGATTTGGTTCATGCAGTTATTTATACTGACTGTGAAGTGATTGGAAAAAGAGCTTACTTCTATTATGATGAAACAAAAAATGAAATCTTATCTAAAGATGTAGAAAAAGATTACACATTTACGAATAGTGTTCGAGTGGATGCGTGTTTAATCAATGCTGCCGTCTTTAAAAAGCATGACTTTACCATTAGTAACCTTGTCAATAACGAAGAGACGTTAGCTAATTTATTTAATTACGGATTAAAAATGTTCTCGATCCATCCATATAATTTTGTAAGCAATGTTGAACAACTTCCTGACACTGAAAAAGAAAATGTACTACAGAAAATCGTCATTTAAAGAGGGATAAATAGTGGAAACTTATAGACCTTTAATCTATGCTGATATCGATTTAAATATTATTGACGGTTCAGCAATATGGGTAACATCAATTGTCGAAACGTTAGCTCAGGGAAAAAATGTTCATCCAACATTGTTATTAAAAAGACCAATCATCAATGACAAACTAATCAAAAATTTGCAAGCATATGACAACGTCACGATTCTCGACCCTTGGGGAGAGGACTTTAAAAAATTAAAGCTAAGTATTAAGGAACAAAGGTGGAAGATTGCACAAAGGCTCGAAGTGAAATATGCTGGCGAAATCATCTCCAACCTTGATAAAAAACTCAATTATGATTTTTTCATTGTTCGCGGCTTTGAACTATCGAAGGAGATTGCCTATAACCATCTTTATTCGAATAGAACATGGTTCTACATTACAGATTTCCCGCAAAAGCAGGAAGAGGTAACAGAAACACACTTAAGTGATCTGATTTCCATCTATAAAAATTCGAATAAATTAGCTTGTCAAACTCCTGACTTGATTAACTATTTCAAAGAGCTATTAGATGTTAAAGAGGATTCGAAATTTCTGTATTTACCGCCAATGATCCCAAATTTGAAAATAGAGATGGATTTATTAGAAAATAAACATAATAAATTGGTGTATGTCGGTAAATTCGGTCCTTATTGGAAGGCTCCAGAAATGTTTCAAGCTTTTTCAGAGATCGGAAATGAAAATTACAGCTTTGTTGTAGCTGGAGATAAATTTCATAATTACCCGTTCGAAGAAGGTTATGACCAGAAGGTGACGGCGTATTTAGAAAATACAAAAAACGTCATCTGGAAAAAGGGCTTAAGTAGAGGGCAAGTACAAGACCTAATTAATGAATGTGACGTCGGTGTATCTTGGAGAGATGAAGCTTTAGATGACAGTAAAGAACTATCAACGAAAGTATTAGAATACGGATTGCATGGCAAGCCAGTTATTCTTAATAGAAATTATTTGCATGAAAAACTATTTGGTGAAGACTATCCTTTATATGCAAATTCTAAACAAGAGTTTATGGAAAAAGTAAATCTTGCTTTTACGGATGCAGAAGCTTACAGAAAGGCTGCAGAAAAGATATTAAGAATTAGTGAAAAGCACACTTTTTCCAATATTTTCGGATATTTAAAGCCGTTGATTGAAGAAACCAAGCATATTAAGAAATACCTTAAAGAAAATGAAAAAAATAAAATAAGGTTATTAATAGCCGGTCATGATTTGAAGTTTGCAAAGCTTATTATTAACTATTTTTCTCTCCATCCAGATTATGATGTAAGACTAGACAAATGGACTGGACATAACCAACATGATCAATATGAAAGTAATAAATTATTAAAGTGGGCAGATGTTATTTTATGTGAGTGGGGCCTTGGTAATGCCGTTTGGTATTCCAAGAAGAAATTAAAACGGCAAAAAATGCTGATTAGAATGCACAATCAGGAAAAAAACACACCATACCCACAAAAGATTGTTTGGAAAAATGTCAATAAATTGGTGTTTATCTCGAATATTCCTAAATCGGAAATCATGCCGTCACTTAATCTTCCAGATAGTAAAATTGAACTTATTTATAATGTTGTAGATGCAAAAATTCTCAATAAATCAAAGCTTCCTGGTTATGAATTTAACCTCGGGTTTATGGGAGTTTCCCCTAAATTAAAGCGACTTGAAATGGCACTAGAGATTTTTGAGCAACTGTGGTTAAAGGATCCTAGGTATACGCTCTATGTAAAAGGTAAGCTTCCTAATGAATATGGTTGGCTTTGGAATAGGACTGAAGAGAGAAACTATTATTTAAATATCTTTAAAAAGCTTAATCAAAGTCCTTGGGCCAATTCGGTTGTTTTTGACGGTTGGGGCAGTGACGTTTCGGAATGGTTTAAGAAAATTGGTTTTGTTTTATCCACGAGTGATTCGGAAAGCTTTCATTTAGCTGTGGCTGAAGGAATGGCATCTGGAGCTATTCCCGTCATAAGAAACTGGTATGGGTCAGAAGACCTTTACCCAAATGAGTATATTTTTACTAATGTCGACGAAGCAGTATCTATTGTAAAAGACGCTCAAGAATTAAATGAACGTAAGCAAACGGAAACAGAACTTAAAGAATTTATTAGAAATAATTATGATAAAGAAATAATCTGCAATCAATGGGATGTATTAATTAGACAATTAATGGAAAATTAAGTAAGAGGCTGATTGATAAGTGTCTGCGCTCCTCGCAGTAACACGATATATATACCAGATAAGGGTCTTGTATATATCGTAGGAGGGGTGTGTGACACTTCACTTTTGTGTAAATAATGTACATAGATGATCCTCCTACGTCTTTCTACAGGAATTAAGAGGTGAGAAGATGAAATATAAAGGGAAGTGGTTGTTACTGGGACTCTTTGTTTTGTTTGGCTTAATGGGATGTGCCTATAATGAGGGTGTTAATGATGGACAAAATCCTGACAGTGAAAAGTTGTTGAGAGTTCATACTCCAACAGCTGTTAATATTGAAACATTAAATAAGCGAGTACCTGTAGCAAATCTTGAACATGGTCAGGAATTCCCGTTTATACAAGTTGAAGATAACTGGTATAAAGTTAATTTTGGAAATCATTACGGTTATATAAATAATGAAGATGTCGATTTAGTAACTAACACTGAAATAGATATAGAAATTACTGAAACAGCCACATCTAATAAAACGGTTATTATGTTAAATGATACACAGGTTTTCAGTGAAAATACAAAGGGCGCTCTACCGATTGCTACTCTTTTAGAAGGAATAGAATATCCTATACTCGATGAAGACGGGGATTGGTATAAGATTAATCTAAGTAACCGAACGGGCTTTATTAAAAAGCACGAAGTGAAGGAAGTAGAAAACCCCAATATAGCCGATATTGATTTTGACTATTATTTAAAAAGGGATTCCGCAGAAAACTTAAGTTATATTCGCCCGTTCTTTTATGGACCAGTTAATAGAAGGGAATATCTTTTAGCCTCTGATCAAATGCTAGAAGGAATTTTTAGTATTCCGCCTTTTGGTGAATTTGATTATACAAACGGAATAACATGGGACGAAAACCCCTCCAATACCCGGTCATATATGAGGTCTTTACATGGGCACTTTTTCATTTATGATTTAGTTGAAGCATTTCGAGAGACGGGAGATACAAAATATCTATTGAAAGGTCAAGAAATTATTGAAGACTGGATTGAAAAAAATCCATTGGATGACCCTTCAGATGCTATGGCTTGGCATGATGAGACAACTGCTCGAAGGTTAGTATCGTGGGTTAACTTTTTTGATGCATCAAAAGATATTCTAGAGGAAGAAACATTACAGTATCTTCTTTCTAACATGGTTACGCATGCAGATCTTCTCTTAAGAGATTATTTTTACTCAAGAAATACAAATCATGGTATGTTCCAGGATGAAGCACTACTCGTTTTTGGTGATTATTTCAATAATCTCCATAAATCAGAGACCTATAAAGAGTTTGCTAATAAGCGGCTTAAAGACTACTTCGCTTACATTATTTCGGATGAAGGTGTTCACCTAGAACATTCACCATCATATAATCAATTAATTGCCAATGCGTTGCTCAAATATCATCATTATTATGGTGCAGCAGATAATGATGAGCTTTCAAGTTATTATATTGAAACTTATAATAATATGGTCGATTATGCGACTTTCATAATCAAGCCAGATGGGCAATTTCCGTCGATTGGCGACACCTTTTTATCAGATACTCCATCATCGATACTATGGAGCGAAAGTCCACATTATACGTATTCCAGAACTACTGGAGCAGAAGGCACCCCGCCAGATACCATTGATAAAGTATTTAAAGAGTCTGGCTATGCGATATTTAGAGACGCGTGGACGTTAAAAGAAAAAGCAACGTACATTCTTTTTGTCGCAGCATATCACACGTCCTATCATAAGCATTCAGATGAATTAAATTTATGGATTTATTCGGATGGGGATATCATTATGGAGTCAGGGCCGAATGGTTATGATTATCAAGATCCTTACACTGAATATGCATACTCTTCGTTTGCACACAACACACTTATTGTTGATAATGAAGGATTGCCTCGAGTAGACGGGAAAGTCGACCAGACGTATTTATCTGATTATGAGATAACGGATAATTACTCATCAGCGACTGGTGTAAATGACCGGTACGAAAATGTTACACATACTCGAAAAGTAACCCATTTGAAAAATGAAAATCAAATTGTCGTTAATGATGATATTGTTTCTAAGGGACCTCATCATAACTACAAATTACTGTGGCATCTAGCACCAGACATTGAAATAGAAATTAACGGGGAAAATGCAGAGTTGTATAGAGACGGAAAACAAGTAATGACTATTTCATTTTCTTCAGAGACTTCGCTAAATATCAACAGTGTGTATGGGCAGGAGAAGCCGCAAATTCTAGGTTGGTTCTTTAAAGGGATTAAAGAACCTATACCAACAAACACGATTATAGTTGAATTCGATACAGACAATGCGGAAGTTATAACTACTTTTAATATTCTTAATTAATTTTTAGCGCTCTATGAAGCGCTTTTTTGTTGCCAAAAGAAATTGATAATTGACTGATAATACTCCAAATTGATAATTAGAAAGCCAAAATTTATATGAGTTTACAATTAAAATCCAATTAATATGTATAGTTATTATTGGATTACTCCTATATAATTAAAGTACTTTGCTAGTTAAAAGGAGATTAATTAATGAAAAAATATATACTCAGTTTATTATTTATAATGATCTTTCTTTATAACTTCAATGATATTAGTTTAGCTGAAGGAATAAATGCAGAAGACAAGACGAGAGTCATCGTTTATTATAAAGATTCTTCTATAGAAAATAATGTGGATTTATTTCATAAAGCAGAACAAGTAGAACAAAAGGTAACTGATAATATATACGAAATTATAGAATTGCCTACTACAGAGGTTGACCTTTGGATTAAAGAAGTAGAAAAAGATAACTCTGTAATTTCCGTTGAAAAAGAACAACCTTTGTTCACTTTATCAATACCAAATGACCCGAAGTTTAAATCGCAAGAAATAGATTTTAATAGATTGAGAGTAGTCGAAGCATGGGATAACTACAAACCACAGAAAAAAATCAAGGTGGCAGTCATTGATAGTGGGGTAAAGCTAGATCACCCAGATCTAAAGAACTCTTTAATAAATGGAAAAAACTTTATTACTGAAGGATTGCCCATTGATTATGATGGACATGGGACGCATGTTGCTGGCATTATCGGGGCTCAAACAAATAATAATACTGGAATAGCCTCCATTTCAAAAGGAATGGTAGAAATTATGCCATTAAAAGTCTTTCATCAAAATAAAGGAACTACTCTCGAATTAAAAGAAGCTATCATCTATGCCGTAGATAATGGGGCAGAAATTATTAACATGAGTTTAGGTTTCTATGACTATTCAGAATATGTACATGATGCGGTAAAGTATGCCTATGAAAATGATGTGCTGATGTTTGCTGCTGCAGGTAATGATGGACAAGAGCGGGTTGCGTACCCAGCTGCATTTAAGGAAGTAACTGCGGTTGCTGCTATGGATAGCACTACAAATGAAAAAGCGAGTTTTTCTAATTATGGGGCAGAAATTGAAGTAGTAGCTCCTGGGGAAAACGTTTATAGTACGTGGCACGACAATAGTAAATTATATAGTTCAGCAAGAGGGACGAGCATGTCTGCACCCTATGTTTCTTCCCTTGCAGCTTTGCTGAAAGCACATCAACCATCACTTATAGACCTTCAAATTCGTCAAATCATGAAAGAAGCTGCAATTTCCCTAAACTCTCATTTTGGATTATTAGGTTCTGGTGCCATTGATGTGAAAAATTCATTGAATTTAATCGAGCAAAAGAATCGAATTTACGGGAAAAATTCGGTGCAAACTTCAGTTGAAATTGCAAAAACTGGATGGGGAGAAGGAGTAAACTTAGCGACGTTAAATGACAAGGAAGGAAATTTTGCTGTCCTATCGACTAACCAATCCTTCCCAGACTCTTTAACTGGAACAACACTAGCTTACCAGTTAAATGCGCCATTGCTTCTAACTAATCCTAATCTACTCGATGAACAACTACTCGCTTCACTTCAAGAGTTTGAGGTTACTGATATTGTTCTTCTTGGCGGTAAAGTAGCGATTTCTGAAACAGTGGAAGATGAATTAGAAAAAGAATTTACGATCCATCGAATAGAAGGAAAAAATCGCTACGAAACAAACACTATGATTAATCGTGCACTAGAAAGGAAATCTAGTGAAGTTATTATTGCTTCGGGAGAAAATTTTCCTGATGCTTTAGCCGTGGCCCCATTTGCAAGTCAAAACGGGATACCTATAATTTTAGTGAAACAAAACAGTATTCCAGAAGATTCATTAGATTATTTAAATAGCATTAGTTATACGAATGCTATTGTACTTGGCGGAGAATTGGCCATTTCAAATAATGTGCTTAAACAATTAAAAAATCCGGTCCGCATCTCAGGCAGCAGTCGATACGATACAGCGATTCAAATTAACGATTACTTTAATGAGAGTGGCGAAAAATTACTATTTGCTTCAGGTGAAAACTTTAGAGATGCCTTAGCTGGAGCTAACCTGGCTGCAAAAAAAGATATGATTATGGTATTAGTCCAGTCCAATAAACTTCCTGTGCCTACTGAAAATTATATTGATAGAAAAGTGAGTAATAATAATTCTGTACTCTCGTTTCATATATTAGGAGGCCCTGTTGCGATTAACAGCACAGTTGCCTGGGATATCGACCGTATCATTAATTATCGAGGATATTATGATGGGCTGCAAAACATGGAAAAAACAAGTTTAAACTAATGGGAGAGTTAGAAGTTGATATAAAGGATAAAGGTATAGGCTTTTGAAAAATAATAATAAATTATAAAAGGGTCGGATTTCCGACCCTTTTTCAATAACTTTACCTATAAAAATCTAATATCCCTTGATAAATCGCTTCAGCTGATTCTTCTCTAAATTGGCTCGTTTTCATGCGTTCTGCTTCAGTTTCGTTTGTTAAAAATCCAACTTCTACAAGTACAGCAGGCATCTCAGAGTTACGTGTAACTGAAAAATTAGCCTCTTTTACACCACGATCCTTGTTCTTGACAATGTAAGCGAATCTTTCTTGAATTTTTTCAGCAAGCTCTTTACTTTCGGCTGAGTTGCTATTCTTTTCATTCCAAAATGTTTCGCTGCCGTGTACTGAAGATATATTAACAGCATTGGCATGAACACTGACAAAAGAATTAGCGTTCGCTTCGTTAGCGATTTTAGCTCGTTCCTCTAATTCAATAAACACATCCGTTCTTCTTGTCATGACGACATTAGCTCCAGCTTCTTTTAACTTTTTCTCTAGGCGTAACCCAATATCTAATACAACGTCTTTTTCTTGTAAACCGTTCGCTACAGCTCCTGGATCGCCGTCTGGATAGGATCCGCCATGGCCAGGGTCAACAACAATCGTGTGACCTAATAATAGATAATTGCTCCCAGCAATTTTTAAATAAAAAGCATGAACATAAGCCCACGTATTATTATAGTTAATTTTTGCCCAGTCCCCTTCAAAGCCGTGAATTTCTACGGTAGCCCCTTTACTAAGAGAACCTACACTAGTACTAGAACTGCTAGGCTTACTGCGGACAGTCAAGCTGTTAGGAAGCACAACACCATTTGTAATGACCTCTTGGCCGGTAATTCCCATCACAACGAATTGAGAAACGGCCTGTGTTCCCCCTAGGACAAATAGGGTGTCCGTTACGTTAGAAATAAAATCCTTTACTTCATTACGAACAGATGTAGGGTGAGTTAAGACGACAGCTGCATTCTGCTTTTTAGCTAAACCTGCTGATGCAACTGCATCTGGATAATCTTCTCTTGAAGGATGAGACGATGTTCCTCTAACCACAATGGCTTTATCCTTAGGTAAATTAAAATGATTAATCGCTAATAAGTTTGTTTCAAAGCGATTTGACCCGCCAATTCGCGTCGTTTCAATACCGTTTTGTTTTAGTTGATTTTCAACGGCTGAACTTATCGCTGAAGTACCTCCTAAAATTGTAACATTCTTAACATTGCTAGGGAGCTGGGAAGGTAAATGATCCTTTCCAGCTAGAAAAATCGGTATTTGCTGCAAGGCTGAAATACTAGAGGCAGATAATGCATCTGCGATTGTCAAACCATTTACTAATAAAGCCGTATCACTTTCAGCTAATCCCGCGGCATCATTAATTTTTATAGCCGTTTCAAAGCGATTTTTCCCTTCAATACGTTCGACTGTAAGACCTTCATTTATTAGCGTATCAGTGACACTTTTATCAATAGCAGTCGTACCACCTAAAAGGTATACTTTGCTAGCGTTCAGTCTTTTAATTTCTGAAATCACTTTTGGATCAATACTTGCAGAAGAAGTTAATAAGATAGGAGCATCTTTTGCTCCAGAAAGCCCAGCACTAGCTAATGCATCGGCAGGGACATCAGATCTTGCAATGATGACTGCCTTTTCATTCGATGTAAGTCCATTTGGCCAACCTTCTTTTGAAATGTTAATTGCAGTTTCTATACGATTATCACCAGCAATTCGGTTGGTGTTCATTTCATTTGCAACAACTTCATTAACGTAAAAGAGATTAGTCAACATTATAGCAATAATTGCTATAAACATAATAGGCCATTTAAAACGCATGTAGATCCTCCTAATTGTCAGCTCAGATTTATACTATGTTAATTATAACTTAATAGATTGTCGATCATCATAATCAATTTTTACTAATTTGTAGTAAATTGTTGAAATGAGTAAGTATAGTTATATACTATACTAGTAGGTGGTTAGTAGAAAAGGGAAAATCTACATAAATGGGTGAAATATCTTGTACCATTTTAAGATTTTATGTCATAAGATGAATATATGTGTTTTAAATCAATAAGGAGGTTTGCAGATTGTTCTTTAATCGGATTGTTAATGTCTTTTTAATTCCATTTATTATTTTTAGTAGTTTCCTAGTTTTTTCTAATGGTGTAAACGGTAATGAAAAGTTAGATAACGTTAATATAGTTGAAACAGTCGGGTTTGAAAAGGACGACGATGGAAAATGGGTAATGACTGACCGTGAAAGTCAGATGGTGATCGAGTGGAATGAAGAAATAGATACCATTCAGGTGTCTCTACCTAAAAAGGGCCCTGGATTAGTTGTTTCAGATGGTTTTGAGGCTGTAGTCATAGAAATTACAAATGAAGAGGTTATCTATAATATAAATAGAACCGATAGCACATTACAAGAACTCCGTTTAACCTTAGTCGCTGTACAGGATGAAACAGAGCTTCCTAGAATGAATGAGATCAAAGCTGTAGAAAATACGGTTCAATTATTCTCAACAGACTCATCGAATAAAGAATTAACCATTAGAGGGAGAGGATTTGGTCACCGCGTTGGAATGTCGCAATGGGGAGCACAAGGGCTAGCCAATAGAGGGGTAGGTTACCAAAGTATTCTTTCACACTATTATCCTGGTACAAGTTTAACAGCAAGATATAATGATAGTGAAACAGTTACGGTAAACTTAAATAACGGAAATGGGAAAGAAAGCTGGTCGCTTCATGTGCCTAATGGTGCAGATGTTACAGGTGCAACAACACAAGTAGATCGACTAACAGGGAAAAACCGCTTTGAAACAGCAGTTAGCGTTAGTAAAATTGGTTGGAATCAATCTAATATTGTCGTTCTTACGAGAGGAGATAACTTTGCAGATGCCCTTGCCGGAGTCAGTTTAGCACATAAGCATGGGGCACCAATTTTATTAACAGAAAGTAATCAACTTAGAGAAGAAACGAAAGCAGAAATTGTTCGGTTAGGTGCAACTAAAGTCATTATTTTAGGTGGAGAACAAGCCATTTCAAAAGAAGTAGTAAGTGATATTAAGAAGATTGGAAATATCGACATCGAACGAATTGCTGGGAAAAGTAGATTAGATACAGCTAGAGAAGTTGCAAAAAAGGTAGCGCCAAACGGATCTCAAACAGTAGTCATTGTTAATGGGTTTGACTTCCCAGATGCGCTGTCAATTGCACCATATGCGGCCGAGCAAGGGATTCCTATTTTGTTAACGAATAAAAGCCAGTTGGATAATGAAACGAAATCGCTTATTGTATCTTTAGGTGCTACGAAAACAATCGTTGTTGGGGGTACTTTAGTTATTGAGCAAAATGCGGTTAAAGACCTTCCCGGGTTAACCCGTATAGCTGGAGCGAATCGTTATGACACAAATGTCCAAGTTCAAAACTATTTTAATAATACGAATAAACACTTTTATGTAGCAACTGGTACAGGGTTTGTAGATGCTCTTACTGGGTCAGCACTGGCTGCAAAAGAAGGAAAAGGAATCGTATTATCGCAAAAAGAATCGTTATCTGAACCAATAAAAAATTACTTGAGCCATAAGGAAATTCATAAATTTACGGTTTTAGGTGGAACGATAGCGATAGATGATGCTGTAAAAACAGAATTAAGTAATACAGCAATTAAAACATTAGAACCGAATGTTGAATATGAAGTTACTTCTTCTGGTTTTCAACCAGCTGATCCGAATAAAACGAAAATCGAAACGAATGTTCATAATGCAACGATAAAACCAAAAAATAATGGCTTTACTGATGTACAGTTTGGCAGCGATCGCAGAAAATATTATGGATTATTAGATTTACAAGTTTCAAATCAAAATATTTTATTAAAAAATCGAGTTAGTTTTCATAACTATTTAATGGGTGTTGTCCCGCATGAGGCATATCCATCTTGGAATGTAGAAGCCTTAAAATCACAGGCAGTTGCAGCACGTACGTATGCTGCAGGGAAGAGTTTAAATGTCGTTGATTCTCAATTGAATCAAGTGTATAAAGGGATCTATGAAAACTCAACGTATGCAAAAAATATATTAAATTCAGTTAGCGGTACGGAAGGAAGAGTATTAACGGATAGTAACGGAAAGTTAATTTCTGCATTATACAGCTCATCGAATGGTGGCATGATTGAATCAAATCGAGGAGCTTGGGGTAGTAGTCTCGTTTCCTATTTAACTGCACGTGAAGACATATATAATTTAAATGGAACGAATATTGTCCCAGAGGAGAATGCAATCTCTAGTGGTGGAAGCTATGTTCCGCCTGGAACGTATGCATGGGAAAGAAAGATCAACTATAGTGTGATTGAACAACAGTGGTCAACGATTGGAGAGCTGCAAACGGTTGAAATCATTTCTCGTACTGAAGGGCAAGGTGCTGCAGAAATAAAACTAACGGGTACGAAAGGTACGGTTACGGTCACAGGAAATGAATTTAGATCGAAGCTTGGTACAATGACGATACTATCAACCTATATTTTTGTAGATTAATAAGCTCTGTAAATAAGATAGAAGAAGCTGGCTCATTGATTGAGTTCAGCTTCTTTTTTGAGTATGAAATTACGTAAAGGCCCTGTTTAGAGGATAGGCATAATGTGAATTATGGTAATATGATGGAGTAAAAAGGGGAAAAGCCCTTTGGAGTCTTAGTTTCTTAAAGAAGAAGCTAGTAAAAAAGAAGGGAAAATTATACGATTGATATCGTCGGAGAAAAATACTACAATTTATGAGTTGAAATCGTAGAAGGAAGTTAAGGGGATGTATTCATGCGAATCATTTATATATCACAGCATTTCCCGCCAGAAATCGGTGCAGCCCAAGGGCGCGCCTACGATATGGCCAAAAATTTAAAAGCGTTAGACCATGATGTGACAGTACTAACGATGTTTTCAAATGATCAAATGACAACCAATTGGTATAAACGAGAGACGATCGATGGAATTGATGTGAGGCGTTCCTTTAGAGTACGCGATACAAAAACGAGTGCGAAAAGAAGACTCGCTAATTACTTGTCTTTTATGGCTTCGAGCTCGGTCGCTGGTTTGTTTACGAAAAAGCCAGATGTCGTCTATGCCACATCACCACAGCTTTTTAATGGACTAGCAGGATACTTCCTGAGTAAAGTGTACCGGGCAAAGTTTGTATTTGAAGTCCGTGATCTCTGGGTGGACTTTGCGGAGCTTTTAGGACAATTTAGTCAGCCGCTCTTGTTGAAGCTGGCTAGAAAACTAGAAAACTTCTTATATCAAAAAGCAGATTTAATCATTACCGTAACAGAAGGATATAAAACAAGGCTCATGGACCAAGGGATTCCGGAACAGAGAATTAAAGTCATTACTAATGGCGTAGATCCGGATACATTCCCTAGTGATGATATCGAAACAGATGTTAGGAAAGAACTAGGAATAGAGGACAAGCTCGTTATTCTGTTTGCCGGAAATATGGGGGCAGCTCAAGGACTAGACGCTGTCATTGATGCGGCGGAACGTCTTCAACAAGAAGAACAGCCTGTTCATTTTTTGTTCATCGGTTACGGGGTTGAAAAAGAGAAGCTAAAAGCAAAAGCACACGAGCGAAACCTTAACAATGTACAATTTTTTAATAGCATGAAAAAGCATGAACTGTCTGCTTATTATAAAGCGGCAGACATGTGTTTAGTGACATTGAAGAAGCATCCATTGTTCTCGATTACGATTCCATCGAAAGTATTTGATTGTATGGCAGCGAATAAACCGATCTTAATCGGGGTAGATGGGGAAGCGAGGGCGATAGTTGAATCGAATCATGCAGGTGTCTATTTTGAGCCTGAAAACGCAATCGACTTAGTCGAGAAAATAACAGCGATCATTAAACAAAAAGATACACTACTTGAGATGGAGCAAAATATTAAAGATATCGTTTTACAAAAGTATAATCGACAGCATCTAGCGAAAAAATTAGCGAAATATCTCGAGGAAACGGTCGATCACGTGAATACAAGTAAAGGAAATGGATCAGAATGAAAAAAGTATGTGTCATTACAACCGTCCATTCAGCGTATGATGGTCGGATTTATCATAAGCAGTGTAAAAGCTTAGCAAAAGCAGGCTATGACGTCCATTTAATTGCACCAAAACCTGAAAAAGTCGAAGAGTCGCCAGTTCAGCTCATTCCGATTTCTAAGCCAGCGAGCAAGCTGAAGCGGGTTTTTCATACGTTTTCAGTTATTAGTACAGCTCGGAAAACAAAAGCAGATATCTATCATTTTCATGACCCAGAGCTTCTGATCGTTGGAGCTATTTTACGTATATTTACCCGAAAACCAGTTATTTTTGATGTTCACGAACATTATCCGAATGCGATCATGAGTAAGCCATACTTGTCAGCTCGTCTAAAGACAGTCATACGAACGGCCTATGAAGTTGCGGAGAAGCTATTACTTCCTCTATTAAGCGGGGTCATCTATACGACGAGTATTATTGGGAAACGGTACGAAAACTATAAAAGCTGTAAAATTGAAAATTATCCATTGAAGGAAATGTTTCCGTCTCATCCTCATACGAATAAAGACCTAAATCAAGTAATGTATTTAGGGGGGATGACACCGATTCGCGGGGTAAAAGAGCTGATTGAGGCCTTTTCGATCGTTCGTAAGGAAAAACGAGAGGCAAAGCTGATGTTTGTCGGGTTCTTCGAATCAAAAGCATTTGAACAAGAAATGCACCAGTTAATTAAAAAGCTTGATTTAGAAGAACATATTGAATTCCAAGGTAGAGTGCCTTATGAGCAAATTGAAGCGTACTTAGCAAAATCATCAGTTGGAGTTATCCCTTACTTGCCCGTTCCTAACCATTTAGTCTGTTTACCGAATAAGCTATTTGAATACATGGCCTCCGGAAATGCGGTTATTGCCTCAGACTTTCCTCATTATCGGGAAGTCGTTGAGGAAAGTGAAGGTGGCGTCGTCGTTGACCCTACCAATCCTGATCAAATTGCAAAGGCTATTGTGCAATTACTAGATGATAAAGAAAAGCTAAAAGAGACGCAAAGGAATGCTCAAACATCGTTTCAGTCCACGTACAACTGGGAAAGTGAAGAAAAGAAGCTATTAGCGTTTTATAGACAAATCCTTCACACATAATTGTGTATTATTTTGGGATTATATATAAAAACATTGCTTATTCGGGTGTAGGTGCTATAATTTCTTAGGAGATGATAGAAGTAGAAGTCGAAGAAGGTGAAAATATGTTACCTCTCCATATTTATGTATTAGCATTTTTGGTCTCATTTATTGTAGCTATCGTTACAACACCACTCGTAAAAAAAATAGCATTATCGATTGGAGCAATTGACCAACCAGAAGCACGGAAGGTACATGCGAAAATCATGCCTAGATTAGGCGGATTAGCCATAGTCTTCGGGTTTGTAGCAGGCTTGCTCGTCTTACAGCCTCAATTCAGTTACATTCTTCCGATTATGGTCGGTGCTTTTATTATCGTGTTGGTAGGGATCCTTGATGATAAGTATACGTTAAAAGCGAATATAAAATTAGTCGGGCAAACGGCTGCAGCATGTATTGTCGTTTTCTCCGGTTTAAAAATTGATATGATCAACCTTCCTTTTTATGGGGAAGTGTATTTTGGAATTTGGAGTTACCCTTTTACAATCTTATGGATTGTTGGAGTAACGAATGCAATTAATTTGATCGATGGCCTCGATGGTCTTGCAGGTGGTGTGTCTACGATAGCATTAGCCTCAATTTTAACGATGGCTATTCTAGACGGACAGCTCCTAGCGATTGCTCTTTCCGTCATTTTAATCGCAAGTACATTGGGATTTCTACTGTTTAACTTTTACCCTGCGCAAATTTTTATGGGAGACACGGGTTCGTTGTTTCTCGGTTACTTGATCTCAGTTATTTCGATATTGGGCTTGTTTAAAAATTTAACATTGTTCAGTTTAATTATCCCAATAATTATATTAGCTATACCTATATTTGATACGTTTTTTGCAATCATCCGAAGAATGCTGAAACGAAAGAAGATTTCTGCTCCGGATAAGAAGCATCTTCATTATTGTTTGTTAGAAATGGGCTTTAGTCATAGACAAACCGTTTTAATTATATATGGTGTCAGTGCCTTTTTCGGAACGGCCGCGATTATCTTTTCAGCAACCGCATTATGGTTGTCGATCTTCATCATTTTCCTGCTTCTGTTTGCGATCCAAATTGGAGCTGAAATGATTGGAATTTTAGATAATGGCAAGAAACCAGTCGTCAATTTCATAAAAAGAGTCTGGAAACCAAATGAATTACGCAGAGAACCCAAATTTAGACGATAATACACTAAACGACTGTTTAGTGTATTTTTTTACATTAGGGAATTAGGAAAGTCCTAAATCTGTGGATCAGTATGTTGAAGAATACAGCTAAAACCGGAAGTGACTGGCAGGGTGAAGTAAAGAAGCAAGGTATTGTCAATCAAATTGTTTATCATTACATGGATGATATCACTAGTTCCTATTCGTGAAAAAATTTATACCTCTCTAAAAGAAGACTTGGACACAAATTAGACACAGTTTGGACAATAAAACCTGGAATCTGGATCATATATTAAAAATCTGGATCATATATTTAAAATCTCGATCAAAAAAAACACCTAAAGTAACAAATAACAAAAAAAAGCATGGACAGGGTCCATGCTAACGTCTTGCCAAATGTTCTACTCCTAGATGTTCGCGTAATGCTTGAGAAACCTCTTTGACTGATGCAGGATCTAATTCATAATAATAGATCCCATTTAAATATAAGTCATTCCCGCTAAAAGTAAGCGATTCAATGTCAGTTAATGATTTAGAATAAGGATGCAGGGCTAACATATTTTCAAATAAGAAATTGGTTGCCAAATGGTCACTTACACGGTCAATAATTTTATCAAATTTCATGATAGAAGATAAGGATGCCGCTTCTTCGATTAGACCTTTAAGAACTTCCTGTTGTCGTTCAGCACGACCGAAGTCACCTCGAGGATCATCTTTTCTCATGCGGGCATATGCTAATGCTTCTTCACCATTTAAACGCTGTGGCCCTTCATAGATTGTAACCGCATTTGCACTGCCGCGACTTCCGTGGGCATCAAATGTAAAGGGAACGTCTACTTCTACGCCGCCTACTGCATCAATCACATCAATGAAAGCTTTAAAGTTAAGGCGAACGACGTAATCAACAGGAATATCGAGAAATTCCTCAACCGTAGCAATCGTCATATCAATTCCACCGAAGGCGTGTGCGTGATTAATCTTATCTAAACGGTCACGGCCAACAATATTGACGCGTGAATCTCGTGGAATACTTACCATTTTTATCGATTTCTCTTCTTTATTAAACGTAACTAACATGATCGAGTCGGTACGAGCACCTTTACTTTCAGGCTCTAATGTATCAATACCTAGAAACAAAACCGAGAAGTTATCATGCTTCGGATCAATCGGTTCTATTCGTTTCTCAGACTTCTCACCACGAGTTAAATCATGGCTTACTTCCTGGGCTGCGCTTGCTAATTTATATGTCATATAAGAACCATAACCAACAATGGGAAGAACAACGAGAAGAAGTGGAATTAAGACCCATAAAAACTTTCTTCGCTTTCTTCGTCTCCTTTTTTCGATACGTTTATTCATAATTCGACTCCTTTTTTTAGGCTCTTTTAATATTTTAGTAGAACACTAAATAAGAAGCAATATAAATATTCGCCTAACTATGTAATATTTAGGTAACAAAATCATAACAAAAAAAACAGCCGCATATGAATGACGGCTGTCTAGCAATTTATTGAATTTCTAAATGCTCTTTTAATTCATTAGTAACTCGTGCAATCTCTTCATCAGGAACAATGTAATAATAAATTCCATTCATTGTCGTCCCTGTTCCACTGATTTGTAGTTGTTCGACCGTATGGCGAGCGTCGCGGTATTTCGATTGGATTTCTTTCATGTCATCGAATTCAATATCGGTTTTCACATTATGCCCAATCGCTTGCAGCATATCGTCGATTTTTGAAATCGAACTAATTTGGGCACCTTCTTGAATGACGGCATTAATAATTTGACGCTGACGATCATTTCGGCCGAAGTCTCCACGTGGGTCTTGCTTTCTCATACGGGAATAGGCTAAAGCTTCTTCTCCGCTCAACGTAATTTCGCCTTCAGGGAAGGTAAATCTTCCTTCCTTAAACGCAAAGCTGTTATTTACCGTTACTCCACCAACAGCATCTACAATATCTTTAAAGCCTTCCATATTCACACTTACATAGTGATCAATCGGAATATCGAGCAGCTCTGAAACGGTATCCATCGCCATACCAACACCGCCAAAGGCGTAGGCATGATTAATTTTATCATCTATACCTTTTCCAACGATGTGTGTTCGTGTATCACGAGGAATGCTTAGCATTTTTACCGATTTTTTATTCGGATTAACCGTCATGACAATAATCGTATCAGAACGCCCTTTAATTTCCTCACCACGAGAGTCTACTCCCGTAATTAAAAAGGAGAGTGGCTGCTTCTTTTCGACTTCAACTATTCTTGTTGTTTTTTCGCGTTCTATTGGTTGATGCATTTCTGTCACGGTATCTTTTACTGTTTTATATAAGTAAAAACCATATCCGGCGATCGATAGCACAATAACAGCAACTATAATAGAAGCAATCAAAATTATTTTTTTTGTTGTACTCATAATGTATGCCTCTTTCTACTTTTGTTTGACAAATTTTGATAGACTAGCAAATTAATTATAGTAAGAATTGTCTCTTTTCGCAAACTGAATATTTAAGCACATATCAAACAAATTTTAGATCAATCTATAAAAATTTGTTAATCATGAATTTCCTCTCCAAAATACGACTTTATGTGATATAATTCATCTTGTTGAATTTTTCACATAGATTTTTACAGATTTTTAAGCTTCTTACTGTTAGGGAGGACAAAATGGAAGAGACAATTAGTTTAAAAGAACTATTTACGACATTAAGAAAGAGAGTCAAATTACTTATTATACTACCATTAATTGCTGTAGTAGTAAGTGGGTTAATAAGTTACTTATTTTTAACACCCATTTATCAATCATCAACACAAATTCTAGTCAATCAGTCAAAAACAGATATGCAGAGTTTAAATTCTGGTGATATACGAACAAATATTGAGTTAATTAATACGTACAACGTTATTATTAAGAGTCCTGCAATTTTAGAATTAGTTATAGCGGAACTTAATTTAAATACATCTGTCGGAGAGTTAAATAGTAGAATTTCAGTTGGCAGTGAAAGAAATTCCCAAGTTGCTGCAATTACCGTACAACACGAAGATCCTGCCCTGGCAGCAAATATTGCTAATACAATTGCTTCTGTTTTTCAGCGTGAAATTGTTACTATTATGAATGTCGATAATGTAAGTATTCTGTCACAAGCACAAATAAGTGAAAACCCTAGTCCAATTAAACCGAATCCAACATTAAATATGGCGATTGCCTTTGTGGTTGGATTAATGGCGGCAGTAGGACTAGCCTTCTTGTTTGAATACTTAGATACAACGGTAAAAACAGAGCAAGATATAGAAAGATTACTTGGTTTACCTGTTATCGGAGTGGTTTCGCAAATGGATACATCCGTAACAACAAAGAAAAAAAGACGGAAAGTTTCTTAAGGTAGGTGTTAGTTTATGGCACGTAAACAACAATTAAAAGAAAACAATAAACGAAGCTTAATCACACAAGTTGATCCGAAGTCTCCGGTCTCAGAGCAGTATCGGACGATTCGAACGAATATAGAATTTGCATCCATCGATAAAAAAGTAAAAACGATCCTCGTTACATCAGCGGGTCCTGGGGAAGGGAAATCAACAACAGCCGCCAATTTAGCGGTTGTGATGGCTCAGCAAGGGAATAAGGTATTACTTGTCGATGCGGACTTACGTAAGCCGACAGCTCATTATACGTTTGGCGTCCCAAACATTGCGGGTTTAACAAGTTTAATCACGAAACAGCATACGGAAGAAGAAGCGATCCAAGTAACAAAAATAAATAACCTGTTTCTGTTACCGAGTGGGCCTATACCACCGAACCCAGCGGAACTACTAAGCTCACGAGCGATGTCACTATTTTTAGAAAATGTAAAGACAACATTTGACGTCGTTATTCTAGACTCGCCACCGTTAATGGCAGTCACTGATCCACAAATCATTTCCAATTATACTGATGGAACGATTTTGGTAGTTAGTAGTGGGAAAACGGATCAAGAGCAAGTAGTTAAAGCGAAAGACCTATTAATAGCAGCGAAAGCGAAAATTTTAGGGGTTGTACTCAACGGGAAAGAGCAAAAAGAGGGTCAAAATTACTATTATTATGGACAATAATTGTAAAGATTGTAAAGGTATGTACCTAAATGTCGTATTTTATGATAATATGGAAAAGGATTTACAGAAGAGGTGAGTTGAATGATTGATATACATTGTCATATCTTACCGAATATAGATGATGGAGCTGCTCATTTAACAGAAAGTATCCAAATGGTAGAGCAGGCGATTCAAGAAGGTATCACAACGATTATTGCGACGCCTCACCATCTCAATGGTCCATATATAAACGAAAAAGCGAAAATTATCAAAGCTGTTGATCAGCTCAATGAAGAAATAGGAAATAAAGGATTAGATTTAAAAATACTCCCAGGTCAAGAATGTCGAATTTATGGAGATCTTATAAACGATTATCATAAAGGCGACATTCTTCCTTTAGCGAATAGTAATAAATATGTCTTTGTTGAATTTTCATCCAATCATGTACCGCGATATGCGAAGCAGTTATTTTATGATATGCAGCTTGCTGGATTAACACCAATCATCGTTCATCCAGAGCGAAATAGTCAAATCATGACTTCACCTGATCTGTTATATGACTTTGTAACAAGTGGAGCATTAACACAAATTACAACATCTAGTTTAACTGGTCATTTTGGTAAAAAGATTAAGAGATTTACAGAAGATTTGATTGAACATCATTTGACACATTTTATCGCTTCAGATGCTCATAATCTAGTAAACCGACCGTTCCGAATGAGAGAGGCGTTACACGAGCTAGAAAGCACATTTGGTATTGAAATTGTTTATCAGTTTCAAGAAAATGCCGACCTGGTTGTCAATGGACTTCACGTTGCAACGGAACCACCGGAGCGAGTGAAGAAAAAGAAATTTTTAGGGATTTTTTAATTGGGTGATGGTTATGAAAAAGCTTTCGGACTTCCCGAAAACAATAAACAAAACCGTTAGATATATTAAACAAGATGCACCTTACGAAGACCTTGAGAAGATACAATTACTCATAAAAAAAGCAATAGATGATAGAAAACAACAAGAAAACAAGGCGAGCAAGGCGTCCTGTTAGAGTATAAATCTATTGGCAATGTCTCCTTGCCGTTATCGATGGAGGCACTCGGTCATGCTGTGGGGTTCTATGTAGTGAACCCTTAGGTGCTTGTCGCCAAGGGTATGGCGTGAGGAGAGGTTAAATGCCTCTAATATTTTTAAAGTAAAACAATATATAGTAAAACGTTTTCATTTATATATTGAGCCTTAAGCTATGTTTCTTTGAATGAAAAGGAAGTATAGTTTAAGGCTTTATTTGTGAAAAGGATATGAAATTTGGAAGGGGTAGGGAAATGTCTTATCAGAAACGGTTATTAGCATTAATGCTAGTCGACTCTGCGATTGTTTTATCATGTATCTTTATTAGTTATTTCGTATTAATCCCAACAGGTACGACTTTTTCAACGGTACTCATACTCAGTTCGGTAACGTTATTAATTAGCCATCATGCATTTGCTTCCTACTATAAGCTGTACAAAAAAGCATGGGAGTATGCGAGTATTCATGAGCTCGTTGCAATTGGAAAAGCAGTCACATTTTCGATTGTTGTCGCTGGAGCCATTCAATTTGTTCTAATTCAGGATATTTACTTACGTACGTTAGTGATCACTTGGATGATGCACATCTTACTTATCGGAGGCTCACGTTTTTCTTGGCGGATGTATCGCGATACGTACATTAAACCGAGTAAAGATAAAAAACGAACACTTATCATTGGTGCAGGATCAGCAGGAACAATGGTCGTCAGGCAGCTTCAGCATAATGAGGAAGTAGAGCTTAATCCGGTAGCATTTATCGATGATGACTTTACGAAGCATCATTTAGAAATTATGGGTCTACCCGTCATAGGAGGAGTAGATCAAATTGAAACAGTTGTTCAAGAAAAGCAGATTGAACATATTATTATTGCAATTCCGTCCTTAAAAAAAGCAGAGTTAAGTAACATTTTCAACGAATGTTCTAAAACAAAAGCAAAGACACAAATCATGCCAAAGATTGAAGATATTATGGTCGGAAAAATTTCGGTCAGTCAATTTCGAGATGTACAAGTAGAGGATTTACTCGGTCGTGAGCCTGTCGAATTAGACATTGCCGGCATAGAACAGCTAATTAAAGGACAAACCGTATTAGTGACAGGTGCTGGTGGTTCGATCGGGTCTGAGATTTGTCGCCAAATTACGAATTTTGATCCAAAAGAGTTGATCCTATTAGGGCACGGAGAAAATAGCATCTATTCGATTGAAATGGAACTAAGACGTAATCTACCAAACTTAAATCTAGATACAGAAATTGCAGACGTCCAAGATCGGAACAAGGTGCTTGCGATTATGAACAAACGCAAGCCGCATGTTGTGTTCCATGCCGCAGCCCATAAGCATGTACCGTTAATGGAACGTAACCCAGAGGAAGCGGTTAAGAATAATGTGATCGGAACGAAAAATGTCGCAGAAGCAGCAAGCAATGCTAACGTGAATACATTTGTGATGATTTCAACAGATAAGGCAGTTAACCCAACAAGTGTGATGGGTGCGACGAAGCGTATTGCGGAAATGATCATTCAACATATGGATATGATTAGTGAAACGAGATACGTTGCCGTTCGCTTTGGTAATGTACTAGGAAGCCGCGGTAGTGTTATCCCACTATTTAAAGAACAAATTCAAAATGGTGGCCCAGTGACAGTCACTCACCCAGATATGATCCGTTATTTCATGACGATCCCTGAAGCTTCACGCTTAGTACTACAAGCCGGAGCACTTGCAAAAGGTGGCGAAGTGTTTGTTTTAGATATGGGTGAACCAGTAAAAATCGTCGATTTAGCGAAAAACCTTATTAAACTATCAGGTTATACAGAGTCAGAAATTCCAATTAAGTTCACAGGTATGCGTCCTGGAGAGAAAATGTTTGAAGAGCTACTCGGTGAAGATGAAGTTCATGATGAACAGGTGTATCCGAAGATTTATCGAGGAAAGACGCCTGAAGTAAACATCAATGTAGCAGAAAAGTTAATTGAGGATTTTGAGAATATGCAAAAAGTAGAGTTACGTGAAGAATTACTTGATATTGCGAATTTTAGGAAGAGAGAGTTACAAGTGTTGAGTGCAGTGAAGTAGGTTGAGTTAAAAGTTAGAGGTGTAAAGAAACCTACGTATCTTCAACCTTTAATAGAGGAGTGGTTTGATGAAAAAAGTAAGAAAAGCGATTATTCCTGCAGCTGGTTTAGGAACCCGCTTCCTCCCAGCAACCAAAGCAATGCCGAAAGAAATGTTACCAATTGTTGATAAACCAACCATTCAATATATTGTCGAAGAGGCAGTAAATTCTGGAATAGAGGATATCATTATTGTTACTGGTAAAGGGAAACGTGCGATTGAGGATCATTTTGATCATGCTTTTGAGTTAGAGCAAAATTTGTTCCAAAAAGGAAAGACTGACTTATTAGAGAAAGTTCAATATTCCTCTAAAATGGTGGATATCCATTATATTCGACAAAAAGAGCCTAAAGGATTAGGGCATGCCGTATGGTGTGCACGTAAGTTTATTGGTGATGAACCATTTGCTGTGTTATTAGGAGATGATATTGTTCAGGCAGATAAGCCATGTCTAAAGCAATTAATCGAACAACATGAAGAAACACTTTCATCTGTTATCGGTGTCCAAACCGTACCCGATGAAGAAACACATCGTTATGGTATTGTCGATCCTATTAATAATTTGGGAAGAAGATATACAGTTAATCAGTTTGTGGAAAAACCGAAAAAAGGTACTGCTCCTTCAAACTTAGCAATTATGGGACGTTATGTATTAACTCCTGAGATCTTCATGTTTTTAGATCGGCAAGAAACAGGAGCTGGTGGAGAAATTCAGTTAACAGATGCCATTCAAAAGTTAAATGAAATTCAACGTGTCTTTGCTTATGATTTTGAAGGGCAAAGGTATGATGTTGGGGAGAAAATGGGGTTTGTTAAGACGACGATTGAGTTTGCGATGCAGAATGGGGAGTTAAAGCAGGAGTTGCTTAAGTTTCTTGAGGGAGTTGTGGAGAAGGAGAAAGTGAAGTAGAGTTTAGTTGGTTAGGGGGTAGTGGTTAGTTAGATAGTGAAAAATGAGTCGCTACTACCCTACCATTTGAAGGGAAGCAATATAATAATTTGACACCTTTAGAAATGCTGAATGAGATAAGTTCGGAGGTGTCAAGTATGTTTGAAATAAATAAAACTTACAAAAATAGTGGTAAAGATAAAGACAACGATGCTTAATTCAATTTCAAATTGTCTTAGGTTTCTTAGAGTAAATAATAAAGGTATGACTTTAATAGAGTTACTAGTAGTAATTATTATTATAGGTATACTCGCATCGATTGCTATTCCAGTTGTTGTAGGTGTAATAGAAAAGTCAAAGGATGAGGTTTGCCGTATAAATATACTCCAGTTTGAAAAGGAGTATGTAAAACATTTGACTATCGAAAGTGTTGATCATTCAGATGTATTCTTTGCACAATTTTTGGAAAGCTATAATTACGATTTATGCGATGAGGATTGTAATTTAACATATATAGATGGGATAGTTCTTTGTAGTGATAGTTCTGGTGACGACGGTGATACTGAAAAGGATGAGGGTGTTCCGTTTTTGTGATTGGTGGGGGTTAGTTGGTTAGGGGAAAGTTGGGTAGGAAGGTCCTAACCTAGTTAATAATAACTTACCGCTAACTACTAATTCGATTGAATGATAATGTGGAAGTCAGAATGGTCAATAGACAACCACTATATGTTGAGTAATTTTTCGTAAAAAATCACTTTTTTATATAATATATGGATTTTATCTATTGCGCATACTGGTCTTGGGGTTACTATGAGTAGATAAAATAGATAAAAAAAGCCCTTTTGTAAATATATGGATTATAAAAACGTTGATTTGACGAGCTTTTTAAGTAAGAATATTCTGAAAACGGATTGGTTTTTTTCTAGGAACTGAGTATCGTTGTTAGATTGAACGCTAGAAGTCTTGCAGGATAAGGGTTTGAGGTGTTTTTAGTGAGATTTATAGATTGATTGAATGGTATATATAATAGGAAGAAACTCGGTTTTGTGTGGTTGTGAAGTGAATATCTATTTCGTATTTAGTTAGTCGATTGAATAGATATTACGAGGTGACTATCAAAAGTGGATGTAATTTAGTGGGTTAGTAGTTATTTTGATATGCACTGGACTCAAATTAAGTACTAACCAACTAAAAAGCTATAAAATTAGTATCCATTAAAGGAGAGAAAAGAGATTTTAAATCAGGATTTACTGAAAGGTGGAATTTTCATGAGTTATCGGAATAGATTAGGTCTTCTTCTTATTATAGACTCTACAATTGTCCTGATGGCAATTTATGTAAGTCACTTCTTCTTAAACACTGAGTTTGTTATATTTTCCATGCCGGTGTTGTTAGTTAGTTCAGTAGCGTTATTAGTGAGTCATCATGTTTTTGCATTATGGTTTAAGCTATATCGAAAAGCATGGGAATATGCAAGTATAGGTGAATTGGTAACAATTTTTAAGGCCATAACTTTGTCGGTTATAATTACTGCCATCATCCAGATCATCATATTCCAAGATTTATATATCCGCACATTATTAGTCACGTGGACACTTCACTTTTTGTTAATTGGTGGATCTCGTTTCTCGTGGAGAATCTATCGTGATTTATTTGTAAAACGTGATGATACCCGTCAACGTACATTAGTTGTCGGAGCAGGTTCTGCAGGAACAATGGTTGTTCGACAGCTCTTACAAAATAGAGCTGCTGATTTAAATCCAGTTGCTTTTATTGATGACGATGAAAAGAAGCATCGCCTTGAAATTATGGGAGTTCCGGTTGTCGCTGGTGTGGACAAACTAGAAGAAACAGTAAATGAATTGGATATACAAAATGTTGTTATAGCTATACCTTCCTTAAGTAAAGTGGAATTAAACAAGATCTTTAGTGAATGTTCGAAAACAAAAGCGAAGACCAAGATTTTACCGATGATAGAAGATTTAATGACAGGTAAAGTATCGGTAAGTAACTTCCGTGATGTAGAAGTAGAAGACTTACTTGGTCGTGAACCGGTAAAGCTTGATATGTCTAGTATTGCTGAATCTATCACAAATCGAGTTATTCTTGTTACAGGTGCAGGTGGTTCAATTGGATCTGAAATCTGTCGTCAAGTTTCGAAATTTAACCCTGCTAAACTAGTATTGTTAGGGCACGGGGAAAATAGTATTTATAATATTGAATTGGAATTAAGATCAATCTACCAGGGTCAAGTTACAATTGAAACAGAAATTGCAGATGTTCAAGATCGCCACAAAATGTTTGCGATTATTGATAAACACCAACCAGATGTTGTTTATCATGCAGCAGCACATAAGCATGTTCCATTAATGGAACGAAATCCAGAAGAAGCTGTGAAAAATAACATCATTGGTACAAAAAATATCGCAGAAGCCGCGAATGTATTCAAGGTACAAACATTTGTCATGGTTTCTACTGATAAAGCAGTAAATCCAACAAGTGTTATGGGAGCAACTAAGCGTTTAGCGGAAATGCTTGTACAACATATGGATACAGTAAGCGATAATACGCGTTTTGTAGCAGTGCGGTTTGGAAATGTTCTTGGAAGTCGTGGAAGTGTTATTCCATTGTTTAAAAAGCAAATCCAGGCTGGTGGACCAGTAACAGTTACACATCCAGATATGGTTCGTTACTTTATGACGATTCCAGAGGCCTCACGTCTTGTGATTCAAGCTGGTGCGCTTGCACAAGGTGGAGAGATCTTTGTGCTTGATATGGGAGAGCCAGTTAAGATTGTTGATTTAGCAAAGAATTTGATAAAACTTTCAGGTTATTCAGTAGATGATATTGGAATAAAGTTCAGTGGTATTCGACCTGGAGAGAAGATGTTTGAAGAGCTACTTGGTAAAGATGAGGTACATGATGAACAGATATGGCCAAAAATTTATGTGGGAAAAACAGCTACCCTATACATTGGTGAGATAAACGAAATAATTGATACCTACTATATGCTGAATATAGAAGACTTAAGAAATAGATTGTTGAGTTTAGGTAATAAAGAAGTTGCTAAGAAGGAAGCTATTTCTGTGTAAGTAATTATGAGGGGTTAGCATCATTAATAAAAGTTGGACTATTTACTAACAAACCACTAATGATTTTGATAGAGGAAGGAAGTTTTTGAACAATGGGAGATAGAATATTTCTTTCTTCACCTCATATGAGTGATGAAGGCTATGAATTAGAGTACGTTAATAATGCATTTGATACAAACTGGATTGCCCCTCTTGGCGAAAATGTAAATGAATTTGAAAAAGAACTAGCAATTAAGGTGGGTTCCAAAGCCGCAGCTGCACTTTCTTCAGGTACTGGAGCTATTCACTTGGCTTTAAAGGCTGCTGGTGTTGGCGAAGGAGATATAGTTTTTTGTCCAACATTAACCTTCACTGCAACTGCAAATCCAATAATCTATCAAAATGCAATTCCTGTTTTTATAGATAGTGAGTATGGTACATGGAACATGTGTCCTAAAGCTCTTGAACAAGCTTTTGAAAGGTATCCTGATGTTAAAGCAGTAATTGTAGTTCATCTTTATGGGATTTCTGCAGATATGGATAAAATTCTAGCACTTTGCAAAAAAAATAATGTAGTGTTAATTGAGGATGCTGCTGAGAGTTTAGGTACTTATTATAAAGGTAAGCACACTGGTACTTTTGGTGATTATGGTATCTTCTCTTTTAATGGGAACAAAATAATTACAACATCTGGTGGAGGAATGTTAGTTTCAGATAATACAGAAAGAGTAGAAAAAGTGAAGTTTTGGGCTACTCAAGCAAGGGACCAAGCTAGACACTACCAACATAGCGAATTAGGCTTTAATTATCGAATGAGTAATGTATTAGCGGGTATTGGTAGAGGCCAACTTAAAATTTTAGACCAAAGAGTTAAAAAGAAGCAATATATTTTCCAATATTATAAGCGAAAACTTAGTAACCTCGATGGTGTTAAATTTATGCCTAGCAATGATTGGGATCAACCAAATTATTGGCTAAGTTCAATGACTTTAAGTGGCAATATAAAACCAATAGATGTTATGGAAGCTTTGGAAAGGGAGAATATAGAGGCAAGGCCAATATGGAAACCGATGCATCTACAGCCTTTGTTCGAGAAGTATGATTTTATTGGTACAGACGTATCAGAAAAGTTATTTGCAAGTGGTTTATGCTTACCATCTGATACTAAAATGACTGATGAAGATTTGGAAAGAGTCACAGATATCATAAAAGGATTGTGGTTAAAGTAATGAAACTTTATAAAAACAATATATATAAAAGACTTATAAAAAGACCTTTGGATTTTATTCTTTCTTTAATTGCTATTATTGCTTTAAGTCCAGTTCTTTTAGTAGTTGCTTCTCTAATAAGACTTAAACTAGGAAGTCCAGTCTTCTTTACACAAGAAAGGCCCGGATTAAATGAAAAAATCTTTAAAATGTATAAATTTAGAACTATGACTGATGAAAGAAACGAAAAAGGTGAATTACTTCCTGATAGTAAACGGCTTACAAAATTCGGAAGGTTTTTACGTTCTACATCCTTAGATGAACTTCCTGAATTATTTAATATATTGAAAGGAGATATGTCTATCATAGGACCAAGACCTTTGTTAGTACAGTATTTATCTCTATATGATGGTCATCAAAAACGACGCCATGAAGTAAGACCAGGACTATCGGGGCTCGCACAGGTAAACGGAAGAAATGGAATAAGTTGGGAAGAGAGATTTAATCTTGATATAGATTATGTAGATAATGTAACTTTTTTAAGGGATTTCTCTATTATTTTTTTAACAATTAAAAAGGTACTTGTAAGGGAAGGAATTAACTCTGAAACTTCTGCAACGATGGAACCTTTTAAAGGGAATGAAAAGGAAAAACTAAAGATATGAGAAATAAATTAATAATAATTGGTGCGAGTGGCCATGGAAAAGTTGCAGCAGACATTGCTACAAAAATGAATAAATGGAGTACCATTGCTTTTTTAGATGATAATTCAAATATTAAGACTTCTTTGGGTATAGAGATTATTGGC
Source organism: Alkalihalobacillus sp. BA299 (assembly GCF_017745675.1). Taxonomy (GTDB): domain Bacteria; phylum Bacillota; class Bacilli; order Bacillales; family Bacillaceae_F; genus Alkalihalobacterium. Next base: position 316,056 of record NZ_JAFLJM010000002.1, on the reverse strand, counting down.
AAATCTGCAGATGCTTTTAAATTTATAAATGATTGTGATTTATTTGTTGCTATTGGAAACAATTCTATACGAAAAAAAGTTTATGAGGACCTTGAATCAAAAGGGGCAAGCATAGCTACTTTAATTCATCCTGATTCAATAATTGGTCAACAAGTTGAAATATGTTCAGGAACAGTAGTAATGCCTGGTGCAATTATTAACTGTTGTACCCACATCGGCAAAGGGTGCATAATTAACACTGGTGTTACCATTGATCATGATAACATTATTGAAGATTACGTACATTTATCTCCTGGAGTGCATTTGGCCGGGAATGTAATCATAGGAAAGCACTCATGGCTAGGAGTTGGAAGTGCAGTAATTAATAATATAACTATTAATAACTGTTCCATTATTGGTGCGGGTGCTGTAGTTATCAATAATATAACTAGTTCTGGGACATATGTTGGAGTACCTGCGATTAATATTCATTCAAGAAGAAATTAATATCAGTATGGGGGCATTAGGTTGAAAAAGATTTGTATTGTTACAACAGTTTCAATGACACTTAAGGCATTTGTTGTTGATGCGGCTAAATATCTCCATGAAAATGGTAATTATGATATTACTTTAATATGTGATTATGATGAAAGTTTTGAAAAAACACTTCCTGACTATATTAAATATATTCCGGTTTCAATGAAACGTGGTATAAGTTTATCTGCTATTAGTTCTATATTAAGACTATATGTAATCTTTAAAAAAGAGAAGTATGATTTAGTGCAATATTCTACTCCAAATGCTTCATGTTATGCTAGTATCGCTGCAAAATTGGCTGGAATACCTGTACGACTGTATTGCCAATGGGGATTGGTTTATGTAGGTTTTTCTGGAATTAAGAAAAGATTATTTAAAGAGATAGAGAAGATGGTTTGTTCTCTATCAACATGGATTGAACCTGATAGTTTTGGAAATTTAAGATTTAGTCATTTAGAAGGTTTATATACAAAAGAAAAAAGTTCAGTTGTATGGAATGGCAGTGCAAGTGGTGTAAACCTTCAAAAATTTAATATTGAACATAAAAGTAAATGGAGAGAAGAAATAAGAAATAAATATGGAATTTCAAATAATGTTTTTGTAATAGGGTTTGTTGGAAGAATTACTCGGGATAAAGGTATTAATGAGTTGTTTTTTGCTTGTAGAAGTATTTTTGCAAAGGAAAAAAATATAGTCCTAATGTTAATAGGTGATAATGAAAATACAGAATCCCTTAATGAAGAGTTGTTTCAATGGTCAAAGAAAGAAGAAAGAGTTGTTTATTGTGGTAGAACAAGTGAGGTAGAAAAGTATTTGTCAGCAATTGATGTTTTTGTATTACCTAGTTATCGGGAAGGTTTTGGCAGTGTAGTAATTGAAGCTGAAGCAATGGGTGTTCCAGTGATTGTTACTGATATACCTGGCCCTAAAGACGCTATGGAAAATAACGGAACGGGATTGATTGTGAAAAAAGCAGATTGGCAAGATTTAAGTGAATCAATAGAGAAACTACTAAATAATAAAGAATTATATAGCTTAATGAGTATGAATGCGAGAAATTTTGTCGTTGAAAAATTTGATCAGAGGACACTATTTAAATACATTCAAGAGGATAGAAAGAAACTTTTAAATTCAAAAACTATTTAAGTATTGTTTTTAACAAAGTAAAATAAAATTAGATTTATAAGGTACTTTAATGATAAAACTCAACTATTATAAATGAGATATATTTTAGGTGCCATGTTTAATTTAATAATTTATACGAAATGATGAAGTCAAAATAAGCTAAACTAGGAGGAAATATATGAAACTATTATTTGCACATGATAACATATTTTTGAAATATGATAATATCTATTTTGATGGATATGGAGCTTTTCCTAGTGATGTATTAAAGAGATACACAAGTGTATTTGAAACGGTTAACTTTGTATCTAGGCAAAAACAGGTTAGTAGTAAATCAGAAAATTTTACGCCTGCGAGTACTGAAAGAGTAGAATTTATTAATATTGAAAATTTTAAGACTTTAAAAACCTTTTATAGAATATTAGAAGCAAAAAAAAAAATTGAGGAAGAAGTAAATAAAGTTGATTGTGTAATAGCAAGATTACCAAGTTCAATAGGTTATATAGCAGTAAATGCTGCAGTAAAAAATAATATTCCTTATGCAGTGGAAGTAGTAGGATGTCCTTGGGATTCATTGTGGAACTATGGGAATATAGAAGGGAAAATCTTAGCACCTTATGAATTCATGAAAATGAAGAAAATTGTTAAAAAAGCACCATTTGTTCTTTACGTAACAGATACGTTTCTACAAGAAAGATATCCAACAAGAGGAGTTACTATAAATTGTTCAAATGTAGAAATTATTCGCCCCCAAAATGAAGTTCTAGAAAGCCGACAAATAAATAACCAAAGATTTAATAAAAATAAAGTAATTAAAATTGGGATGATTGGTTCTTTGGGTAGTAGATTTAAAGGATTTGACCTTGCTATGGAGGCTATAAAAAATTTATCTGAAACATATAAAAATATTGAGTTACACATATTAGGCTCTGGCGACAAGGTAGTATGGGAGAAATACGCCCGAGAATTAGGTGTTGAGGATAAAGTCTTTTTCGTTGGTACGCTACCTAGTGGGAAAGCAGTGTTAGAATGGCTAGATGAGATTAATATATATATTCAACCTAGCAAGCAGGAGGGATTACCAAGAGCATTGATTGAAGCAATGTCGAGAGGGTGTCCTGCGGTGGGCTCTAATACAGCAGGAATCCCAGAATTGTTAGATGAAGAATTCATTCATAAAAAAGGTGATAGCATTGACTTAGCTAATAAGATTGAACAATTAATTGCTTCCAAAAAAATAAAACTTCAACAATCTGAAAGAAACTTCCATTTTGCTAACAATTATTCTAAAGATGTATTAGATAAAAGAAGAGCGGATTATTATATGAATTTTAAAGAAAATGTAGAAAAAATTAATTTAAAGGAATACGAGGACGGTGTGTCTAGTCCATGAAAATAAATTTATTAGTAGATCATGTTACAAGAGAACTTAATATATATTCTTATATGGCTCATTTAGCTGAGTTAAGTTTTGAGGGAAGACAGTGTAACATAAAAATAGAGCACCAAGATTTTTCAGTTAGAGAAAATAGATATGATTTTTTCGAAAGAACAATAGATAATGTAGATGTGACATTTACACCAAGCTACAATGTTAGTAGAACACCATCAATTTTATCTAGGGCAACAAGAACAAAATCACATTTAGTGGTAAATCACTCAGAACAAATCTTCTCGAATGAGTTTTACAGAGAAAAATTAAACACAGCGAAATATAAAGCCTATAATCGTCATATTTCGGCACATTTGGTTTGGGGAAGAGATTTTGCCGAAAAATTAGTTGCTCATAGTAAAGTTAAACCTGAAAACATTTTTATTACTGGAAACCCAAAGTTGGATTTAGTTAAAAGGTTACAATCTGATAAATCTTATATAGACAATAGCAATCGTACAAAAGTTTTGATTGTTTCGGATTTTCGTTTAGGAGATTTGAACGACCAAGATTGGAACGACTTCCAAAAAAAATACAAAGTGAACTTTAAATATCAAGCTCATAAACTTTATCAGACAGCTAGACAGAATTGTGTTAATTGGACTAAAAAAGCTGCCATGAATTTTCCGGATATTGACTTTTTGGTAAGAAAACACCCTGGGGAACCCTCGGAACCATACCAAGAATTAAATCCTATTTCTAATATATATATAACAGGTGAAAACGAATTTAGTAAAGATCTATTAAGTTCAAGTGTAGTTTTTTCTTTTACCTCTACTTCTGTTTTTGAAGTTATTTTATCCAAAAAACCATATTTTAATTTAGACTTGATAAAACGTCCTCTAGAAATGGAACAAGTACATTATAAACTTTTTAACTGGATTAGTGAAAAAGAGTTCAACACCATTTTAAAAAGCTTATGTGAGGATAAACAATTTAAGAACAAGAAAATAGATTATGAGAATCTATCAAATATAATGTACAAACCGTATGGAAATTCACTCTTGCGTTCTGCAATAGCGTTAATTGAAATTGCTGAAAATGCACAAGTAAATAAGTTGCGTTATAATTTTTTTGATAAAATAAAAGGCGATCTTTATTGTGTTATTCCTTTCATAAAAAATTCCTTAATTAAAATGGGATACTTTACTAAAGAGAAGTTAAAGTTAGATAATCCTGTATCAAACTTTGCTGCTAATAGATGGGATGAATATAAGAACAGTGATGAATTTATATCAGAAAAAAAATTAATAGAATCTAAGGAATGGATAAAGAATTTATTATCTGAAGAAGAAATTCAAGTCATTAAAGCTGGTAACTATTCATTAAGGCAGGAACAGGAAGGTATCTATATAGATTTACCAGAAGAAGTCGATGAGATGTATAGAACTAAAGCACAGAAAGTATGATATATGTCTTTGAAAACACAGAAAGGATAGGTACTTATGCAGGGGAGAATTCAGGGACATTATCAAAATCATTTAGTCTCGAATTACCACTGGGAAGTTAAGAAATCCCATTTAACATTTATACTTATAAATGTATTTGTAGGTATGATTATTCTTTTTTTCCCTTTGATTGGTGGAGAAATTACTGTATTAACTATATCAGGTTGGATTTTTTTTGTTATTGCTATAATGCCTATATTTTTGACGGGTTTTAATTGGACTCACCCCTTATGCTTGAATATGCCATTTATTGCAATTCAAGCAATTTCAATTATTTTTTCAGGAAGTGGAATTATTCCACTAGAAAATTATTATTTATGGTATCTAGATGAAAATACAGTTCAAGAACTTTATATAAAAACTGTAGCCATTAATTGTTTAGGTTTGCTGGTAATGTATTTTTTTAGTTTTTATAAAACAAATGATAATAAGTCTTTAACCCCAACAAAGTTTTATATAAAAAAAAATAGCTATACTGTATCAATTCTATTTATATTAATTATGTTAGTAGCATTTATTTTCATAATATTGAATGTTGGGTCAATCAGCTATATGTTTAATAATATTGCTCGTAGAGTAGATTTGTATTCAGGCTTAGCATATTTTATAGTCCTTCTTAAATATGGGACAGTAGCAGCACTTCTTTTATTAATAAAAAGAAAAAAGAAAATAGCAATATTTATGGTTTTTTTCCAGATATTTCTGGGAGTTATATTAGGTGATAGAGGCTATATCATTTTTTCAACCTTGCTCCCACTTTTGGTATTTTACAACTATTATTATAAAAAGGTAAATTTGAAGAAACTTACATTAATAGGTTTGATATTAGTGATATTTTACCAAATATACGGTGAATTTAGATTGTTAGGCGAAGTTAGTGCAGAAAGCGAACCTTTTTTCACTAGAGTTGTAAATGTTATTGAAGATGTGAGGCATGATGATATTACTGCTGCTTCTATTTACGTTGTTGATGCAGATGAAAGTAAGTTACTTTTAGGTAGGCCTTTAATTAATCTCTTTTTGGCCCCAATACCAAGGGGGATTTATGAGAATAAACCTATAATAGCAGAATCAGCTATTGTAGGTGAGCTTGTTCTAGGTGGAGGTCAAGGATACGGCTTACCGCCAGGAATTTTTGGCTATGGATATTTGAATTTCAAATGGATTGGGGTCATTATATTTGCAGCTATAAGTGGACTAACAGTCAGGTTTTTTTATGAAAAACTAGTTGGTTTTTATAAAAATAGGAAAATAAAGATCCCTGAGGGCAATATAGTAGTATATTCAATGCTGTGCTTATATGTAACTAATCCGTTATCTACTGAAATTCAAATTAAAGTTTTAACCCAATTACCAGCGATCATTATAATTTGGTTTTTTTGTTCAAAAATTAATAAAAAAGCGATATCAATTAAAAAGTAAATCTCAGAAAAAAATTTAGTATAAATTAATGTAATAAATATTTTCAAAAAGTTATTTTATACCAACTTTGATGATATAAATCTTAAATATTATATGGAGGATTATTATGATAAATAATAAAACAATTTTAGTAACTGGTGGAACAGGTTCATTTGGTAAAAAATTTATTTCTAAGGTATTAGAACAAGATGTTAAAAAAGTTATTGTATTTAGCCGTGATGAATTAAAGCAATATGAAATGGCTCAGGAGTTCACTGATCCTAGAATCCGCTTTTTTATTGGAGATGTTCGTGACAAAGAGCGTTTATATAGGGCTTTTGATGGGGTAGATATTGTCATTCATGCTGCTGCATTAAAGCATGTAGGTGCTTGTGAGTATAATCCATTTGAAGCAGTTAAAACAAATATTCATGGTGCTCAAAATATTATAGAAGCTGCTATTGATCGCGGTGTTGAAAAAGTAATAGCTTTAAGCACAGATAAAGCAGCAAGTCCAATTAACTTATATGGAGCAACTAAATTAGCTTCTGATAAATTATTTGTTGCTGGTAACTCGTATGCAGGGAATAAAGAAACCAGATTTGCAGTTGTGCGTTATGGTAATGTAGTTGGAAGTCGCGGAAGTGTAGTACCATTCTTTAAAAAACTTAAAGCTCAAGGAGAGATTCAGCTTCCGATTACTGATGAACGTATGACACGTTTTTGGATTACTTTAGACCAAGGTGTACAGTTTGTTATTGACAATCTAGAGAGAATGAAGGGTGGAGAAATCTTCATACCAAAGATTCCTAGTATGAAGGTTGTAGACTTGGCTGAAGCAATTGCACCAGAATGTGAAATAAAAATAGTTGGAATTCGCCCTGGGGAAAAATTGCATGAAGCAATGATTAATGAAGATGATGCTCGCCAAACTTTAGAATATGATAGTTACTATGTTATCCAACCAGAATTTCCATGGTGGAGAGAAGAATATTCAAATGGTGGTAAACCATTACCTGAAGGTTTCACCTATATAAGCGATGTAAATGACCACTGGTTAACTGTTGATGAACTAAGAGAATTAGTTAAAGAGTAATCACTATTTTCCTCTATTTAAATATCGAAAGGAAGTTTATTAAATATGGGTACTAAAACAATCAGAGACAGTTACTTACCATATGGACGACAATGGATTGATGAAGAAGATATTCAATCTGTGATAAATGTATTAAAAGGTGACTATTTAACAACTGGGCCAGCGGTGGGTGAGTTTGAGAAAGCTGTTGCTTCATACGTTGGAGCTAAGTATGCTGTTGCATTCTCAAATGGAACAGCTGCACTTCACGGTGCTTGCTTTGCAGCGGGTATTGGTGAAGGAGATGAAGTTATTACAACACCCATGACGTTTGCTGCGAGTTCTAATTGTGTCCTTTATCAAGGTGGGAATCCAGTTTTTGCCGATATAGATCCCCAAACTTATAATATTGACCCCAGAAAAGTTGAGGAGTTAATTAACGATAACACCAAAGCAATTATTCCTGTACACTTCACAGGACAACCAGTTTCTTTAGATGAAATTCACCAACTTGCTAAAAGTCATAATCTGGTGGTAATCGAAGATGCTGCACATGCTCTCGGTGCAACATATAAAGGTGAAAAAATAGGCTCATTAAGTGAAATGACAATGTTTAGTTTTCATCCTGTGAAACATATTACTTCAGGTGAAGGCGGAATTATAACGACTAATAATGAAGAGTATTATCAAAAGCTATTACAATTTAGATCCCATGGAATAACCCGAGAACCAGATAAGTTGATTGAAAATCATGGTCCTTGGTATTATGAAATGCAGTTCTTAGGATTTAATTACCGAATGACAGATATTCAAGCTGCTTTGGGTACTAGTCAACTGAAGAAGATTGATAAATTTGTTGATCTAAGAAAAAAGTATGTATCGATATACAATGAGGCTTTTAAAGAGATAGATGCAATTCAAACTCCATATCAAGATCAAAATGGCATATCGAGCTGGCATTTATACATTATACGTTTAGATTTAGATAAGTTGTCGGTGAGTAGAAAAGAAGTATTTGAAGCTTTAGTTAATGAAAATATAGGTGTTAACGTGCATTATATCCCTGTCCATACTCTGCCATACTATTCACAATTAGGTTATCAACGAGGTATTTGCCCAAAAGCAGAAGATTTGTATGAAGAAATCATCACATTACCTCTTTTCCCTGCAATGACAGAAGAAGATGCAATGGATGTAATAGCAGCTGTAAATAAAGTAATAAATAATTATCGAAAGTAGGCAATTACATGAAAATTGCAGCTATTATACAAGCTAGAATGGGTTCAACAAGACTTTCAGGAAAAATAATGAAAGATATAAAGGGTAGAACTGTACTATCGCATGTGATAGAAAGAGTTAATCAATCTAATATAATAGATGAGATTATTATTGCGACAACAGTACAAGAAAGAGATAAAGTTATTGAAAATGAAGCAATTAAATGTGGTGCTAAGGTATATAGGGGAAGTGAAGAAGACGTTCTTAGTCGTTACTATGAAGCAGCAAAAGAAAACAGTATTGATATTATTGTAAGAATTACTTCTGATTGTCCTGTAATTGATGCAAATATAATAGATGACATTGTTAATTTCTATTTAGACGGAAAATATGACGTCGTAACAAATGCTGGATCAGATCTAAGTCAAAGAACGTTTCCTAGAGGATTAGATACAGAAGTATTTTCTTTTGAAGTATTAGAAGATGCATTTAATAATGGAAGAGAAAAGTATCATAGAGAGCATGTCACTCCTTTCATTTATGAAAACAGTAATAAAATATACTACTTCAAGAATGATGTTAATTATTCTATGTATCGGTGGACTTTAGATACAAAAGAGGATTTTGAATTAATAATTGAGATTTATAATAGATTATATAAAGGGAGACATGATTTTTATCTTCAAGATATAATCAATATATTTAAACAAGAACCGAAACTTTTTACTATCAATGCACATATTGAACAAAAGAAAGTCAGATAAATTAAGGATGAAGAAATATGAGGGCGTTGATCTTTACAGAAGGTGGTAATCAAATAGGTTTAGGGCATATCTCTAGGTGTAGCTCTTTATATGACGAATTGTTGGCTAGAGGGATTGAAGTTGAATTCATTATTAATAGTGAATCTGGTCAATTTGACATAATAGAAAATAAGCAATACAAGGTTGTTAATTGGTTATCAAAAGAATATTTAACAAACTATATTAAACAGAGCGACTATTGCATTGTAGATTCTTACTTGGCTAGTAAAGAATTTTATCGAATTATTTCAGAATGTGGCAGAAAATCTCTATTTATTGATGACAATGGAAGGATGGAATATCCAGATAGTATTGTAGTTAACCCATCCCTTAGTACCGAAGCAGTTAAGTATCCTATAAATGATACTAACTGCTATTTACTTGGAACAAAATATATTATTCTTAGAATCCCTTTTATACAAGTTAAAAGAGAATATATTAAATCGCATGTGAAAGAAGTGCTAATAACATTAGGTGGATCTGACATACACAATTTAACCCTGAAAATTCTAAAACAGCTTCAGAAAAATAACTCAGAAGTTATTTTTAATGTAGTAATAGGAAAAGCATTTAGAAATATTGAAGAAATAAAGAGTTTTAGCTCCAAGAATATCAATCTATATGAGAATGCCACGGCTGAAGAAATGAAATCTATTATGCTTAAATCCGATTTTGCTATAACTGCAGCAGGACAGACAATTTATGAATTGTTAGCTACACAAACACCTTTTATTCCAATAAAGGTAATTGACAATCAGCATCATAATATTTTGACTTTAGAAGAACTTAATTTGATTAAGACAGCTCTTGAATACAATGATAATTTCTTTATTGAAAAGTTAATTATTGAATACGAAAATATGATGCAATTTAATACCCGTTTAGAATTGGTAGAAAAATACAAGGGAGTAATTGATGGGCTAGGCAGTAAACGAATTATTGACACTCTATTATCAGGAGAGACTATGGAAAAGGAATACTTTCTAAGAAAAGTGAAAGATGAAGATATCTTTGATGTGTTTCAATTATCTAACGAAGATTATGTAAGAAAGTACTCAATAAATGCTACAAAAATTGATTGGCAAGATCATAAGGTTTGGTTCCAAAACATCATTAAATCTGATAAGCATGTTTTTTATGTTGTAACGGATTATACAGATGAATTCTTAGGGCAATTGAGATATAAAATAGAGGATAAATCTGCAATCGTTAGTATTAGCTTTGGTAAATCAATTGCAGGAAAAGGTTTAAGTAAAGAGTTATTAATTAAGAGTATAGAGTTAATTCACGAGGAAAGAAAGGAATTGAAGAATATTATTGCATATGTCTCAAACGATAATATTCCCTCCAAAAAGTTGTTTGAAAAGGTAGGCTTTATACTCCATGAAAGTAATAACAATTTATTGAAGTATCTTTACTCATTTAAATAGAGGTGGTATATATAAATGCTTATAGACAATTTTGACATTAATAAAAAAGTATTCGTAATTGCAGAAATGTCAGCTAACCATGGGCATGATATTAATATTGCAAAAGAAACAATTAAAGCCGCAAAAGAAGCTGGAGCAGATGCTATTAAATTGCAGACGTATACAGCAGATACTATAACGATTGATTGTAATAATGAGTACTTTCAAGTTAACCAAGGTACAATTTGGGATGGAAGAACCTTATATGATTTATATCGGGAAGCTTATACCCCATGGGAATGGCATGGAGAATTAATGGATTATGCCAAAGAACTGGGTTTAATTTGCTTCTCAAGTCCGTTTGATAAAACGGCAGTTGATTTATTAGAAAGTCTAAATGTCCCTGCCTATAAGATAGCATCGTTCGAAATAACAGATATCCCATTAATAGAGTATGTTGCTTCAAAGAGGAAACCAATAATTATTTCAACCGGTATTGCAACTTTAGGCGAAATTGATGAGGCTGTACAAGCATGCAAAAGAGCTGGTAATGAACAAATTATTTTACTAAAATGTACATCTGCATACCCAGCAAAGATTGAAGATGCCAATTTATTAACAATGAAAAATTTGAGAGAAACGTTTAATGTTGAAGTGGGGTTATCAGATCATACTTTAGGAGTGACAGTACCTATTGTTTCCGTTGCCCTAGGAGCAAAAGTGATTGAAAAGCACTTTATATTAGACAAAAGCATTGGAGGTCCAGATGCGAGTTTTTCTTTGAATAGAGAAGAATTCAAAGAAATGGTAATAGCAGTTCGGAATGCTGAAAAAGCACTTGGAAAAGTAGACTACGATTTGACTGACAAAAAGAAGAATAGCAGAGCATTTTCTAGGTCTTTGTTTGTTGTGAAAGATGTTAAAGCTGGAGAAGAATTTACTGAGAAAAATATTCGTTCAATACGCCCTGGCTATGGGTTAGCACCTAAATTTTATGATAGTATTTTAGGGAAAATTTCCAAAAAGGATATAGAAAAAGGTATACCATTAAATTGGGAATTGATAGAATGAGTTATTATTTTTTTAAACAAATTCTAAATAATACTAAAGTAGTAGGGTGCTAGTTGGTGAGAATAATAAATGGTAAACATAAAAAAAATATTTAAAGGAAGTTTTCTTAGAAATATTTTAATGCTAGCAGGAGGCACAGCTATTGCACAAGCGTTATCTGTATTGGCAATACCTATCATAACTAGGATATTTTCTCCTGAAGAGTACGGAATATTAACTGTGTATACAGCACTATTAGTTTTATTTACTGGCTCACAATCTTTAAGATATGAATTAGGAATACCCATTGCAGAAGATGAGAAGAAAGCAATTAATGTATTAGGTCTTAGCTTTATTATACTTTTAGTTTTTAGTATTTTTACTTTTATTATTGTAATGTTAAGTAATGAGCAGGTTTTTATGAATTTTTCTGCACAAGGTTTAAATCAATATAAAATATTAATACCATTAGGTTTTTTTTTACTAGGTCTTTATCAACTTTTTATGATGTGGAATATCAGGATAAAGGACTTCAAGTCGATTGCTAAGACTAAAATAAGTCGGAGTGTTGGGTCAAATATCCTAACAATAATTTTAGGTCTTTTAGGATGGGGGCCCCTTGGTTTACTATTAGGAAAAGTATTTGGAGAAAGTGTTGGTATTGTTACGTTATCTAAACCTGTACTAAGAAAAGACAAAAGACGTTTACTAAAATATATCAACTCAAAAGAAGTTTTTGAGAGTGCTAAGAAACTCCGCAAGTTCCCAACTTATTCTCTTCCTAGTGCGTTTTTGAGTAAAGCTGGTGATCAAATTCCTGTATTTTTTATCGCTGCTTTGTTTGGGGCACAGATAGTCGGATATTATGGTTTGGCTAAAAGTATTATTACAATACCTACAGCACTTATTGGAAGTTCGATTGGAGATGTATTTTATGGAGAAGCAGCGGCTATTGGGAAAAAAAGCCCAAGTGATTTAAAAAAATTATCAATTAAAATGTTTAGTAAATTATTACTGATCGGGTTATTGCCAACAATAATGTTTGTTGTATTTTCACCTGTTATTTTTAAGACGGTATTTGGTAATGAGTGGTTTGAAGCTGGAATATATGCAAGGATTTTAGCGATATGGGCACTCGCACAAATAATCTTTCAACCAATTAGTAGAGTTTACGACATATATGGTAAACAAAAAGAACTATTAATAATTACTCTTGTTAGAGTGATATTAATATGTGTGGTGTTTGGATTTGCTCATATATTTGAATTAAGTTCTTATTTAGCAGTTATGGGATATGCATTTATTATGTTTTTTATATATGGAGTAACTTATTTCTTATCCCTAAAAATTATTGAGAACCAAATTATAACAGAAGCTAAGAAGTAAAATATCAGTTAGAATGGGTATTACCAATCCTAATTAAACCTAAATTTCACCTACTGCTGTATAATGTAAATGTCCATTTTAATGAAATTTTTCAACTCAACAATTTTTTGCTTTCAACCTGAAAAATTATAAAAATTTATTTAAACCATTGATGCCCATCATAGCATTTAAATTAAACCAGCTATAAGTTTCTTAATAAATATTATAAACGAGCATATTATGAGTGGGAAAATTAGATAATAAAAGGGAAGGTAATATAATGACTAAAATAGCAGTAGCAGGAACAGGTTACGTAGGCTTAGTAGCAGGCGTCTGTTTTGCTGAAGTAGGCCATCAAGTAACCTGTGTTGATATAGATGAAAAAAAAGTTGAATTAATGAGGTCGGGAGTCTCTCCAATTTATGAAACAGGATTAGAAGAGTTAATGCAAAAAAATTATTCTGATGGAAGAATTGAGTATACAACTGACTTCAAATCAGCCTACAAAGATGCTGATGCAATTTTTATTGGTGTTGGGACACCTGAGCAACCTGATGGTTCTGCAAATTTATCATACATTGCTACAGTTGCTAGACAAATTGCTGAATCGGTAGAAAAAGATTGTCTAGTAGTAGTTAAATCGACAGTTCCAGTAGGAACGAATGATAAAGTGGAACAGTTTATTCAGGATTTTTTAATCGAAGATGTGAAAGTAGAAGTGGCATCAAACCCAGAATTCTTAGCGCAAGGATCTGCCGTTAATGATACTCTTCATGCTGAGAGAATCATTATTGGGACAGAAAGTAAGTGGGCTGAGGAATTATTAACGAAAATTTATGAACCGTTTCATTTACCGATTGTTTCAGTAAATAGAAGATCGGCAGAAATGATAAAATATGCATCCAATGACTTCCTTGCATTAAAAATCTCTTATATGAATGACATAGCAAATCTTTGTGAATTGGTTGGAGCGGATATTCAGGATGTAGCTAAGGGAATGAGTTTTGATGAGCGTATTGGAAATAAGTTCTTGAATGCAGGGATTGGCTTTGGTGGATCATGCTTCCCTAAGGATACAAAGGCGCTTGAGTATATTGCTAAACAGAACGGTTATGAACTCAAAACTGTTAAAGCGGCTATTGATGTAAACAAAGAACAAAAAACGATGCTTTATAAGAAAGCTAGTAAAAGACTCATTACATTTAACGGGCTTAAGGTTGCGGTGTTAGGGTTAACTTTTAAACCTGGAACGGACGATTTAAGAGAGGCAGCATCTCTTGAGAATGTGCCTTTATTATTAGAACAAGGTGCAGATATATTTGCTTATGATCCTGTGGGAGCAGAAAACTTTGCAAAGGCTCATCCAGAAGGTAAAAATGGTAAAGGTAGCATCACATATGTTTCAAATATCGATCATGCTTTAGAAGGAGCGAATGTCTGCTTTATCTTTACCGAATGGGGAGAAATAAAAGCGATAACGCCTGAAGCTTATAAGAATTTAATGAGAACACCATTAGTATATGATGGTAGAAATATTTATGATATTGAGGATATGCAAGAAGCAGGAGTAGAGTATCACTCAATCGGAAGAAGACCTGCAATTGGGGTAGCTGTTAAGGAGTCGAAGAATCTTGAATTACAAAACTCTTGATCTTAGTAAAACATATTTAATTACTGGAGCAGCTGGTTTTATCGGATACTACTTATCTAAAAAACTACTAGAACAGGGCTGCCAGGTGATTGGAATAGATAACGTCAATGACTACTATGATGTAAATCTAAAACATACTCGTTTAGGAAATTTGGAACCCTATGAGAAGTTTACTTTTGTTAAAGGTGACATATCAGACAAGGATTTGGTAATGAAAACTTTTGAAGAGTACAAGCCTAAAGTTGTAGTAAACCTAGCTGCTCAAGCAGGAGTAAGGTATTCAATAGAGAATCCGGATGTCTATATTCAAAGTAACATCATTGGCTTTTATAATATCCTTGAGGCGTGTAGATATAATCCAGTGGACCACCTTGTATATGCATCTTCTAGTTCTGTTTATGGTGCCAATAAAAAAGTTCCATTTGAAGAAACCGACTTTGTAGATAATCCAGTATCACTTTATGCATCTACAAAAAAATCCAATGAATTAATGGCACATACGTATAGCCACCTCTATAAGATTCCAGCTACAGGGCTTCGGTTCTTTACTGTTTACGGGCCAATAGGTCGACCAGATATGGCCTATTTTGGATTTGCAAATAAGTATTTTGCTGGTGAGCCAATTAAAATCTTCAATAATGGCGATTTTAAAGATGACCTTTATCGAGACTTTACTTATATTGATGACATCGTTGAAGGAATTGAACGATTATTAAGTAATCCACCAGAAGGTGAAGTCCAACATAAAGTCTTCAACATTGGAAATAATAGTCCTGAGAAACTGATGGTGTTTATTGAAACATTAGAAAAGGCTTTAAGTAAAGCTTTAGGCAAAGAGGTACAATTTGAAAAGATTTTTGAACCTATTAAACCAGGTGACGTACCGGCTACTTATGCTTCAACAGATCAATTGCAGAAAGCAGTGGGTTTTAAACCGGAAACTTCGATTGAAGAAGGTCTGCAAAAATTTGCTGATTGGTATGTAGACTATTATAATTGGAAGGACTAAATACAATTACCCGTTGGGCCTAATGGCTTGGCGGGCTTATTTGTGTTGTTAACTTTTTCTAGAAATGCAATTCTTCATAATCGGTTCCTCGTAAAATAATAATACTAGCCTCAATGTCTAAATGTATAGGTTTAAATTGAATGAATTGCTCTGCTAATATACGTCTATCCATAACTATCGAGTATTTTGTAATCGGTTTATTATATACAGCCAGCCTACCAAACCTTAGTAGAAGCTGTTGCCTTCCCATCCCCATTCCAGTTGGATACTTACTTACATCTCTCGTATAAAGGAAATCAATATGCCATATTTCCTTCCCCTTAGTTGCAACAATATCTCCTACAGAGCCATGACTGTGCCGTTCTATATTATATCCCTGTGAAATTAAGTTTGGGGTTATATATCTAATTGCTCTTTCCTCGAATTCTTTAATATGATCTAGATGTTGCGATCTATCCTCTTTTTTAATCACTTTCACTTCAAAAGCAGATTCTCCAGTATAATCTTTAGTCAAATCAGTAAAATATTCAGGTCTTACCTCTAATGCTTCTGATAAGGCAAAAATCTTATCATATGGAATATTTTTAATTCCTCCCGTTTCATACCGTTGTATAGAAGATTTGCTGATGCCAGTTTTCTCGGCCAAATCTTGATATGTCATATTTAAAAAGAGACGTCTTTCCTTTAAGCGCCTTCGTAGTATTTCTTGATCGGTCTTATCCATTTCATTTCTCTTCATAAAACTGCCCTCCACATTTTTACTACAATAATATTATAAGTCGCCGTAATAAATTATGCAACTTTTTAAACAAGTTGCATAATTGGGATTGACGTGATTATTCTGTCGAAGTATAATGGAATTTGTTAACAATACAACTTTTTTATTTATCTTTATTTCCCAAATATGCAACAAAACATGTGTTAATTGCAGAAAGGGTGGTGTGAATAATGATAATTTGGAAAGGCAGAAAATTGGTACTCCTACTATACAGAACATACGTTCTTGTGTAAAATATTAATATTGAAATAACAAATAATTATAAAAAGCTTCAATACAGTTGGGAGGAATACAAATGATAAGAGAAGCTAAGGTTATGCGAGTTGAATGTCCTGCTTGTGGTTACAGGCTGTTGGATAAAGGGAATGAAGCTGCTGGTCCCGTACAAACGAAGTGTGCTAGATGTAAGCGGGTTTGGGAAGTTGAACTCGCAACAGGTGAATTTAAAAAAGTTAGTGGAAAACCAATAACGAGACGAAAAGGAGATAGCGATTCGCCATGAGTTGCAATTTAATTCTACCTTAAGGTCCGGGAAATCAGTAAAACTGATGTACCTGGGCCTTTTTAATTTTTATCAAAAGTTCATACCACGATAATACCGAGCGAGGAATCGTATGCATTACCCATGCCGGATGATCTGATGTTTTGAGAAGAAATGATCATCTAGCAAGTGAATGCACATTGAATCAAAAATAATCGGTACCGAGCAATGGAGTCGTGGTGTGAACTACCTATAAGCCGGACATAGTACGCCCTGCAAATTAATGCAGTTTGGGTGTTCTGTGTCCGGCTTATTTTTTTGTCTCTTTTTCCCCTACGGCTCCCTGCCGTGCCACGGGAGGAAAAGAGAATGAGCGAGTTTTTTATCAAAATCGGCAAAGAGCAGGTCGCAGTAAGCGGAGAGATTTACAAAGAGTATTACCGAATGGACCGACGTCAAAGGTACCTGGAACAGGATATAAAGGTTGGACGGATTGCTGTTGACCCTGAAGCAGAAACGGTTGATTTTATCCCAAGCAAAGAAGATTCAATCAATCGTTTGATTGAACTAGGAGCTGATTTTGATGATGACCAAATGATAGAAGATATTCTCTGTGATAAAGCAACAATGTTAATTTTACAAGAAGCGATGGCTGACCTGAATGAAAAGGAACAAGAGCTTATTAAGGCTCTCTACTATAAAGACTTAACAGTAAGAGAGGTAGCAAAGGAAGAAAACATCTCTCATGTAGCTGTGGTTAAACGGCATAAAAAGGTGTTGGACAAGCTTAAAAAATATTTTTTGTAATTTGGTTACCAAATCACCTCTCCCGTTGGCTAATAAGTGAAGGGCAATATTTAAAAAAGTGGAGGTGAATGTGATGACAACTCAAGTAAAGCAAAAAGCTGTCAATAAAGATATGCAGGAAGAAATGGTTGGTGTCCTTACGGCTATCAGCATTGTTTCTAAAAGACTAGCAAATCGACTGAGTCAGCTTGATGAACAAAATGAAAAGAAAGGAGAAAAAGCAAATGAGCAAAACAAAACTCGCTCTTGATGTAGTGACCGACTTGCGTAATTTAGCAGGAAGTATTGAAACATTGGTGTTTGCATTAGAAAGCAATCAAACGGATTCCGCAGCCTCTGTAGAGAAAAAGGAAGCGAAGGAAAACAAGGAACCGAAGAAGACAACACAACCTCAAAAAGCTAAGCTGCCAACATTGGAAGATGTCAGGGCAAAACTTGCAGCACTTTCTCAAGATGGAAAACAGGCGCAAGTGAAAGAGCTAATTACAAGTTTTGGAGCAAAGAAATTAAGTGACATCCCAGTTGAAAAGTATCCAGAGCTTTTAGAAGAAGCGGGGAAACTTGGATGAAAAACACGGGAGTTGTATCTGTGAATCATTCAGAACGGGCCCATGCTAGTTTAGGTGCCTCTAAAGCAAGACAGTGGTTAGCTTGTACACCAAGCATTCGACTCGGTGAACAGTACGAGGAAGAAACAAGTGTTTATGCTAGAGAGGGAACTTTTATGCATGAGCTGTCGGAACTTTATTTGTCTTATGAATTAAAACAGATGACAAAAGCTCAGTTAAACAAAAAGCTTAAGCAGATGAAACAAAATAAATTTTATAACTCAGAAATCGAACAAGCTGTACAAATCTATGTGGATGTTGTTACTGAAAAAATGAATGAGGCTAGGGCAAGAAGTAAGGACCCACTCATCCTTATTGAGCAAAAAGTTGACTTTAGTCCCTGGGTTCCTGAGGCCTTCGGTACCGGGGATCTGATTCTTTTTTCCGGAAACCGCTTGGAAATTGTTGACCTAAAGGGTGGGAAAGGAGTCAAGGTTTCTGCAGTGGAAAACCCACAAATGCGCCTGTACGCTTTGGGTGCAATAAACAACTTTGGTGTACTCTTCGATATCGATTCTATTTTGATGACCATTGTGCAACCGAGGTTAGACAATATCTCAACCGACGAAATGCAGGTGGACGAATTACTGGAATGGGCAGAAGAAGTGGTCAAGCCCAGAGCGGAGCTAGCTTTTAAGGGTGAAGGAGATTTTATTGCTGGTGAGCATTGTCGTTTTTGTAAGGTGAAGGCCTCCTGCAGAGCGAGGGCAGAAGAAAATCTGAAACTTGCTTGTATGGATTTTCAGAAACCGCCGTTACTCACAGATGATGAAGTAGTTGAAGTGTTAACCTCCATCGACCAGCTTTTGAGTTGGGCAAAAGATGTTCAAGAATATGCATTTGCTATGGCGATGAATGAAAACAAGCAATGGCCAGGGATGAAACTGGTCGAGGGTAGAGGCAGCCGTAAGTATAGTGATGAAAATGCAGTAATTGAAGTACTTACTGCTGCAGGATACAACAGTGATGTGATTTATAAGAAATCAATCAATACGATTACTACTCTGGAAAAAGAGTTAGGTAAAAAAGCATTTCAAGAGTTGCTAGGGTCGCTCATTACAAAAGCACCGGGTAAGGTCAAGCTCGTGCCAGAAGAGGACAAACGACCGGAAATAAAAGCTTCACCAGAAGCGGATTTTCAATAATGAGGAGGAAATAAGATATGGTAAAAATCACAATTGGTACAAAGGAAAATCCAGTACGATTCAGTTATGCGAATGTTCATCAAGCAGTCAGCGTTAATGGAAGTGACTTGAAGTATTCCTTAAGTATCATTATCCCGAAATCGGACAAGAAAACCATCAAGAAAGTAAAAGATGCAATTCAAAAAGCTACTCAAGAAAATAAGGACAAATTCGGTGGTAAGGTACCATCCAACTTGAAAACACCATTACGTGACGGTGATGTCGATCGTGAAGATGATGAGGCTTATGCAGGTTGCTACTTCATTAATGCTAACAGCAAAATCAAGCCAGGAATTGTGGATGCGGATTTAAATCCAATTATGGAACAAAGTGATTTTTATTCAGGTTGTTATGGAAGAGTCAGCTTAACCTTTTATGGATTTAATGTAAATGGAAATCGTGGAATTGCCGCTGGACTTCAAAACATTATGAAGACGGATGATGGAGACCCACTTGGTGGCCGTAGTAGTGCCGAAGATGATTTTGCTGATGACAGTGGCGACGATGCAGATGACATCTTAGGTTGATGTCTATGAAACTATTATCCATTGATATAGAAACTTACAGTAGTGTAGACCTCATTAAATCTGGGGTCTATGCCTATTGTGAATCATCTGATTTTGAAATTCTTCTATTTGCTTATGCCTCTGATGACGAAGAGGTGCAGATTGTTGACTTGGCTTCTGGTGAGGTTATACCAGCTGACATTTTAAAAGCCATTACAGATTCAAAAGTTATAAAGACAGCATACAATGCCAACTTCGAAAGAACGTGTTTAGCCAAGCATTTTAATCAATCGATGCCACCAGATCAATGGCGGTGTTCATCGGTTCATGCTTTAATGCTTGGCTTACCTGGATACCTCGATGGAGTGGCCAAGTGTCTTAGATTAAAAGAACAGAAATTGAAGGAAGGGAAAGCCTTAATTCGTTACTTTTCAGTTCCTTGTAAACCTACCAAAGTAAATGAGGGAAGGACCCGTAATCTACCAGAACATGATATGGATAAGTGGGCTACTTTTAAGGATTACTGCAAACAGGACGTTGAGGTGGAAAGACAAATTCGGAAGAAACTAGATTCATTCCCAATTCCCAAAGTCGAACAGAAGCTTTGGGAGTTGGACCAAAAGATAAATGATGAAGGTGTTCTTATTGATCAAACCTTAGTCACAAATGCTATAAAGGCAGATAAGGCATTTCAGGATAAGCTCTTTGAAGAAGCTGTACGTTTAACAGGACTCGAAAACCCGAATAGTCCAGCCCAATTAAAAGGTTGGTTGCTAAAGCAAGGGTTAGAAGTCGATAGCCTTGCAAAGAAAAATGTCGAAGCACTGATGAGTGAAGTGGAAAAACCCAAAGTAAAGCGCCTGTTGGAATTAAGACAAGCAATGTCCAAAACATCAGTGAAAAAGTATGAAGCAATGAAGCGTTCCATCTGTTCTGACCAAAGGATTAGAGGGTTGCTGCAATTTTACGGGGCGAACCGCACTGGACGCTGGGCTGGTAGACTTGTTCAAATTCATAACCTACCTAGAAACAGTTTAAAAGATTTACAGATTGCAAGAGAACTATTGAAGTCGGGGAGCTACGAAGTATTGGAGCTTCTATTTGATAGTGTGTCCGATGTATTATCGCAGTTAATCCGAACGGCGTTTATTCCGTCAAAGGGCCACCGTTTTGTTGTAGCCGATTTTTCAGCAATTGAAGCAAGGGTGATTGCTTGGCTTGCGGGAGAACGTTGGCGAATGGATGTGTTTCAATCTCATGGGAAAATTTACGAAGCCTCTGCTGCACAGATGTTTAAAGTACCAATAGAAACGATTGATAAAGGTAGCCCGCTTAGGCAGAAAGGGAAAATTGCTGAATTGGCTCTTGGCTACGGTGGGGCGAAAGGGGCATTGATGCAGATGGGAGCTATAGAAATGGGCCTGACCGAAGACGAACTTCCAGAGTTAGTTTCCGCTTGGCGAGAAGCAAATCCAAAAATCGTGAAACTTTGGTGGGGTATAGAAGCGTCAGCAATCAAAGCTGTGAAGGAAAAAGCAGTCGTGAAGATACAGTATGGTCTTACTTTTCATTACTCCAAAGGGATTTTATTTATTACGTTGCCATCTGGTCGTTCCCTTGCATATGTTAGACCGAAAATTGGAATAGATGAGCGGTTTGGAAAAGAGCAGCTCACGTATGAAGGAACGGAACAAGGATCCAAGCAGTGGGGCAGAATTCCTACTTATGGTGGCAAACTCACGGAGAATATTATTCAAGCCATAGCTAGAGATTGTCTTGCTGTTGCCATGCTTCGATTGGATAAAGCGGGATATCGAATTAACTTTCATGTCCACGATGAAGTCATTCTTGATGTTCCAGTCGG
The DNA here is from genome assembly GCF_017745675.1 of Alkalihalobacillus sp. BA299. GTDB lineage: Bacteria > Bacillota > Bacilli > Bacillales > Bacillaceae_F > Alkalihalobacterium. The sequence continues at coordinate 294,326 of NZ_JAFLJM010000002.1, read as the reverse complement.
AACTGGATCAATGGAAGAAGTCGAAGAAGTTATGGGTCAACCGATTGAGTGGGCTCCAGGATTACCTCTTGGGGCAGATAGCTTTGAAACCTTCTATTACAAGAAAGATTAACAGTTGAACAGGAGCGATGGCGTTTGGCTGACAAAGATACAGTGGAATATTTAATGGACTTAAAACGGTACAAAGATGTACTACCAAAACAAACAATGAAGACATTGAAAGGTCAGGCTCTTTCTGGTGATTTGGAAGGGGCCAAAAAAGGCCTAGGTACTGTGTTACGAAGGAGGGCTGGTAGATGTGAAAGAGCTCAGTGAAAAAAGAAGTCATAGTTTAAAACATGATGGAAACCTCACGATTGCAACCGGAAGAAACCGAAAAGAACTGAACTGGAAAAATCGAGAGATGCGTTGGGCTGAAGTCGTTCAGAAGTTAAGCAATACAGTTAAAACGCACGAAACATATGAGGAATACAAGAAGTTTTCTAAATCAAAGCAAGATGAGATTAAAGATGTTGGTGGGTTTGTCGGTGGAACCTTAAAGGGAGGCAGAAGAAAACATGACGGTGTGGTTTGGCGGCAGATTGTTTCCCTTGATGCTGACTTTGTGAAAGGTGATTTATGGGCATCAGTTGAGACCATGTTTGGCTATGGCTGAACGATACGATACAAGGCGTATTCGCCAGGATTATTTAGAGTGGAACTTCATCCACTTTTTAAAACAAATTCATACGGACCCTAATTTTTAAAAATGACGTCTTGCACTAGATTAATAGATTGGAATTAACAGAGGAAGAGGAAAAAGAAAGAGCAGCTTTGCAGGAAAGAGTAGAAATTCAAAACCAAACTTTGTACAGTGCCGTTGAAGAAGGGATTCATGATAACGGCCAAAACACACAGCTGGTGGATCAATTGACGGAAGAATTGGTGGAATTGCATGAACGACTGAAGCATTTTAGTGAACGCGAAAGACGTGTGGAACAAGAAAGAAATATGCTCAAGGAAATGATGAAAAAGGTGAAAAAGTATGTGGAAGGAACAAGTGAGGACTTCCCAGAAGAATTGTTTCAAGAATTTATTAGTCGAGCTGAAGTGTGTAAAGATGGAAAGGTCACCTACCACCTCATATTTGAACTGGAATATGAAATGCCCGAAACCTATGATGATTATGTTGAGGTTAAAAGATGTATTTGATAATTTCATATTGACAAAAACAAAAGACAGCAAAGGAAGCAGAAAACGAAGGAAAAACATAAGGAACTTTTAGAAGGGCCTGAGGTGGCGGAGCTTCTAGTATTTTGCGAGGAGCCCAAAGCAGTAAAAGAGATTGTAGATTTTATGAATGAGAGGATAGTCATTTCTGATACAAAGATCTTCCAAGTTATCTTGAGACCCCTAATGAAGGAAGGAAAAATGGAAAGATTTAAAGCACCGGAAAAGGGTGGAACCAGAGAAGTGTTTCATTATCAGGTTTGTAAGGTTAATAGTTTTGCGGAGTTAATAACTTAATAGAGTAATAGATTAACTGGCTCATCATTGGAAGAAAAGAAAATAAAGGAGAACAAGCAACCCACCGAGTATGCGTCTAGAATTAGATGGTTACTTGGTGGGCCATGTTATGGCAGATACTATTTCTTATTTTTAAAAACTTGATTGAAGTACTCTTTCTGCTCATTATCTTTTTTTTACTTTTAATTGATACTGTCGTTCCTTTTCAAGTTTGGCTTGTCGTATTGTATCTTCTCGGTGTTTATCCAACTTCTTTTTTAAATCATGGACTGTCGAAGTAATATATTCACACCATTCACCTTCATGTGTCCAATCTACTTCTATATCCTGATATGAATGTTTTCGGGCATGCTCAACAGTTTCATTATCCCAATCAATTTTTAATTCATCATTGCTATAGACAGCGAAATCCTTATTGTCATGGTGAACATTAACGATTACAGTCCATTCTGCCCATTCTGAAAATCGAATACTTAAACCGTCTAATATAAGAGTTCTTCTTTTAGCTAATAATGCATCTCCTTCATAGGCATCTTCGTTTTCAATGTTAAGGTTAATTTCATCCCCGTGTTTTATTAGGTCTAATAATGTAACAAGTTTAATTTTAGGCAAATCCTCTTTCTGTTTGTCCTTGTTATCCACCTTGGATTTTTTACTCTCTTCATTTAATTTTTTCACAACCGTCGTTCTCTTGCGGAAAATATTAAACATGTAGTACCCCCCTCATTTTTTGTACAATAATAAAATATATTGGTCAAAAATTAGAAGTATTCTTTATTCTAGAGAACTTGTAGTATTTTTTTACTATCCCAATCATAAGCATTATTTGAAGGGGGGATGGTAATTTGTTTTTTAAAATAAAGAAGAAAAAGGAGAAAAGTGCAAATCAACGTATAGATGATATCCATAGAAAAATCAATGCAAAGAAGAATAAGGAAGATTTTGATAGTATCATGGAGTTTGCTAATTCTGTTTTGGAGCAAACAAAAAAGTTAGAAGAAGTAAGAGGACCTTTAAGTGATGAAGTAGAACATCCACTTATTGATGTTGTTCGGTTAGTAGGAAGAAAGCTTCAAACTCAATATTTAACTAATTTGCTTTATAAAAAAACTGAATCAGAATTACCTAGCTTATTTCCTGAAGAAGTGCTTTTTGATCTGCGAGCTTCGCTGTCGCTGGATGGTAAGGAATTTGAGGATATAATAAATGAATTAAAGGAAGAAAAAACAGTTTTATTAAGTCATGATTTAGTTTTGCCGTGGTCATGGAGAACCTCGCGATTGGTTAATTGTATTGCTCGAATAGGTGAAGGCAGAGTAGATGGACCTTGGCGGCAAGACCATAATCATTGTGTAGACTTATGGTTACCAATGGGTATTGCATGGGTTGGGGGAGGTAATCATTCAATATCCACTGGAATAATTCAAGGGAAAGGTAGTATTACGCCTGAAGTCATTTATGATATAAGCGCTGTGTATGATTATGTACATTGTGATGGAGTTAATTATTATTGGAAGGAGGATTGTTTTAAAATATCACCAGTTAAGAATGCTGAAATTGCAGCTATCTTTGAAATAGGTCGTTTGATGAAGGAAAACTCAATAAGTTATTAGAGCAACCCATCAAGTTAGCGTATAAGATTTTATACAGCTACTTGGTGGGTTAACTTGTAGTGTTAGGACAATATTTAATTTAAGTGGTGATGTTATTATAGTAAAAATAATGACTGATTTTGTCGAATATATGGGAAAATATTCAAGTATAATAGATAATAGAAGTAATTTATACTTGAGAGGCGGTTTGAAAAATGGGCTACTTTCTAGATGCACCAGCTAACATTGTTGGTAATAGCTTTTTGAGAGAACCTCAAGAAGATGCATACAGAGCAATATATGATCATTTTATAAATAAAAAATGTGAAGAACATGCATTAGTTACACTTCCAACCGGAACCGGAAAGACTGGTTTGATGGGGATAGCTCCTTTTAAAATTTCTGATGGAAGAGTACTAATTATTACTCCACAGACCGTAATAAGAGATTCGGTTTTAGGGTCAATAGACCCCACCCATCCGAAGAATTTTTGGATGTTCTCAAAGGTATTCGATGAGGTTCATCAGTTACCTACTTTAATAGAATACGAGAAAACATTGACAGATGAAATAATTCATCAAGCCGATTTAGTAGTTTTAAATGTTCATAAATTACAAGAACGTTTGGATTCATCATTGATAAAAAGAGTTAACCCTGACTTTTTCGACATGATAATAATTGATGAAGCACATCATGCTGAAGCAAAAACGTGGAAAAGAGCAATTGAATATTTTGAAGGAAGTAAAGTACTTAAGGTTACTGGAACACCTTTTAGAAGTGACGGTAGAGCCATTGAAGGAAAAGAAATTTACAAATATAGCCTGGCTCAAGCAATGGCAAAAGGGTATGTAAAGAGTTTAGAAAAAATTGATCATATACCAGACCAAATGTTCTTTACGCTTGATAACGACCCAAGTAAGACATATACACTTGATGAACTAAGGGAAGGTAATATAAGAGAAGAAAACTGGATTCAGCGATCCGTAGCATTATCAAGAGAAAGTAATGAAAAGATAGTTGACCTTTCCATAAAACATTTGAAAGAAAAGAAAGAATTAACAAATAATCCACATAAAATCATAGCCGTTGCATGTAGTATCAATCATGCTGAGGATATACAAAAAATTTATAAAGAAAAAGGCTATGAGTCATCGATCGTCCATAGTAAACTAGAAAAGTTTGAGCAGGAAAAGGAGCTTAAAAAGATAAATGAGGATAAAGTTGATGTAGTTATTAACGTTGCCATGTTGGGTGAAGGATATGACCACAAATTCTTATCAATAGCGGCTATTTTCCGTCCATTTAAAACGTTGCTTCCTTATGCTCAATTTATTGGTCGTACTTTAAGGGCCATTGAATCGGAAGATGGAACTTTCACAGAAGAGGATAATACAGCTGTGCTTATTCACCACAAAGAGTTAGGCTTAGAACCATTGTGGGAGTATTATAAAAAAGAAAAAGTTAAGCGAGATGCTATAAAAAAGATTAAAGAAGATAAAAACTTAGATTTAGGTGGATCCGGGTCAAAAGATTTAACAAAGGGAGAAGCTAATGAATCAGATGATTTTAGGATTGAAAAGGATACCTTTGTGGAAACTGAATTAATAAGGAAGCGAAAAGAAAAATTAGAAGAAGAAAATAAAAAAATCCGTGAACTTCAAGACCTGTTAGGCATCGATGAAGGCAAAGCTAAGGGTTTTATTAGGCAGTCTAAAAAGAGCACTGATACAGAAAGATTGCTTCGTCCAGATAAATTTTATTTTCAGAGAAGAAAAGATTTTGATACACTGATTCGTGAAGAATTGATACCTGAGTTAGTAGCCGATTATAACCTAGACCTGGAAGGTGACGAGTTAGTAAAAGGAAGGTATATTTTACCTAGAAAAAGTTATGGCTGGATATACGGTACTGTTAAGACAAATGGGGCTTTATTAGGGAATTATTTTAATGCATACTTAAAGAATGAATTGAAAGCTCCCCGTGACGAATGGACACTTGATCAATATGAAGAAGCTGTGGAATTAGCAAAGTCTCTTGATAGATATATTCGTGAGATAATTGATAAAAATGAGGAGGAAAATAAATGAATGAGATGATAGAACGATTGTATGACGAACTTTATTCACCTAAAGTGAATCCAGAAGAATTGATTAACAATGCTACATTACCTAATTATACGTCTGTAAACTTTGAGTCCAATCAAACTGGCTTAATTGTTACAACAAAATGTATTCTAGAAAATGGTGAAGAAGCTGAGTATAAATATCAATTTGATAAGGAGAAACGATTACTTACTTTGATTGGTTTCGTAAATGGGGAAACTGATGTTATTTATGATCGTAGTAAAGAGGTAGCACGTAAGTATAAAGAAATAAAAAAGAATATGCAATTCAGAGTAGAAGCTGTTTAATATAATAACTTTTCAATATGAGCTCATTATCTTTATAAAGGTGGTGGGCTTTTTTTGTTTGGGCATTTTGCATTTATCTAACAGCCATAGTCTTAATAAGCGTCTAGGTTTTAGGTGCTACTTGGTGAGTTTTGTAATGTACATATATGGTAAAATCAGTTAATAGGGATTTGCGAGAGGAGAGTAGATGAAATGGGTAAAAAGAAAAACAAAAATAAAAAGAGAACGAGGAAGCAGAATAAAAAACAAATTAAGGACAATTATAGCTTCAAAGAAATGGACATGACTTTTAAAGGTGCACATGATTTTCAACAATTATATTTATTAGCTAAAGAGTTTGGGTTTAGGGAGCCGAAGTTTGAAGAAGCATTTCAACAATTTGAAGAGTCTTACAATCAATATAAGGTATTAAAAATAATACCGGACAGATTTAATCATTTCTTTGCAAAAAAGGGATGGATTGCATTTGAGAATTTAAACTTCCCGTTAATGGAAAAGTGCGTCAAGCTTGCTGAACAAGGAAATCCTAATGAAGCAGAGGATGCTTTAATTGAATACTTCACTAATAGGGAGCAAGTAAATTTTCTGGCTAATAGACTTATGGCCCTAAAAGAATTTCAGCCTAGGAGAACCTTAATGTTAAACGCATTAGAAGATCACTTTAGCGGGAGATACCATGCAAGTGTTCCATTATTTTTGATGATGATTGATGGGTTCGTGAATGATTTTGAACATATCGGTTTCTTTGCAGAAAATGTTGAACTTACAGTATGGGACACAATTGCAGCACATGATAGTGGTTTAGGTGCTATTACTAAAATATTTGGTAAAAGTCGCAAGAAAACTACAGATGAGGAAGTTGAATTACCATATAGGAATGGAATTTTACATGGTAGAGATTTAGGCTATGCCAATGTAAAAGTTTCCTCAAAGGCACTTTCTACATTACTTGCATTAAGAGACTGGGCAGATGCGATTAAGGCTGGTAAAAAAGGTATCGATAAAGAATTCGTCCCACCATCTTTTGAAGAGACAATGACACAGGTTGCAAGTTCATTAGAACAATATCAGGAAAATCAAAAGCAGAAAGAGCATATGAACAATTGGGTGAAAAGAGATTTAACGGTTGGGGAGGATCTGCCTGAAAAGGGAGAGGTTAGTGATTATAGCGAGAACACACCTGAACGGGCATTAATTGAATTTCATTATTACTTATTAGAGAAGAACTACGGCAAAATGGCTAAGATGGTTTCGAAACATTTTACAAAAGATAAGACAGTAGGAAAGTTAGCGGGGGAACTTCGTGAAATCTTTATAGGTAAGAAATTGGTAGGTTTTAAATTAGTAAACGTTTATGATAACGCACCTGCAATTAGTGAAATTGAAATGTTACTAGAATTTGAAAGAGAAGAAGAGCATACAATTTATGAAATAGTACATAAGTTTAGATTATCCTATGAAGATGAAAATGGTGAAACTGTTGTTCGTGGTTATAAAGAGGCAGAATGGAGAATTATGATGCTATCGTTACAGGAATTAGAATATTCGCATATAAGGAAAGGTTCTTGATAAGTGAACCTATATAATAACATGAAAATGAATAGATAAAATTCATTTTCAATGAATCAAAATCTAGTTAATGTGTTTAGAATAATGAATGTTAAAGGGCGGTAATTATGTTTGTTGAAAAACACGGATTAAGCAGAACGAAAATATATAAGGTTTGGAAATCAATGAGAAGTAAGTGCTATAGCAGTAATAAAGCAAATCACCATAAAAAGGGGGAAATATGGATCTGTGATGAATGGAAAGATGATCCCGTAGCTTTTGTGGAATGGGCAAAACAAAATGGTTATCAAGAGGGGTTACAATTAGTAAGGAAAGACAAAGAAGATGGATATCATCCTGGAAATTGTGCTTTTCTAAAAATTCAAGAAGCAAGTAAAACTCACGGTATGAGATGGACAAGATTATATAATACATGGACTCAAATTAAACAAAGGTGTACAAATAAAAATAATGACCGTTATAAAGAGTATGGTGGGAGAGGAATTAAAGTATGTCAAGAGTGGATGGAATCATTTGAAGTTTTTAAAGAATGGGCTCTAAGAAATGGTTACAGAAACGACTTGTCGATTGATAGGGTTAATGTTGATGGGGACTACGATCCTAATAATTGTAAATGGAGTACAGAAATTGAACAACAGAGGAACAAAAGAAATAACCATTATGTAACTATTAACGGTGAAACAAAAACTATAGCTGAATGGGCAGAAATAAGCGGATTGCCATATAAAACGTTACAAAGACGACTTTACACTGGGTGCAAAGAAGAGAATTTGTTAGCTCCAGTTGGAACAATATATGAGCATAAATTCCTTATTGAAATAAATGGTGTAAGAAAAACAATGAATGCTTGGGCAAAAGAAGCTGGATTACCTTTTTCTACTGTTAAAAGAAGATATCAAAGAGGTGTTAGAGGAGGAGACTTACTTAAAAAAGGAAGGTTGAATAATAACCATGATGGTCAATTGTTTTTGGACATATAATAATGAATTTGCAGAAGAAGAAAAAAATAACTCTGATGATTAAAGGCATCGCGAATTCCGCAATGCCTTTTTCGATGTGTGCCCGGCATGTCTAACAGCTAGGTGGTGAAAGTCCACTACAGGCTTGGCAGTGGGAACTGTTAGCGAATGGCAAGGGTGTCTAGGGTGACCTAGAATCTGAAGGAAGCCGGACGCAAAATCTCGGGGCAACGGACAGAAACTGGATATAAGGCTGACTGGAGACGGACGAGTTTCCATTACAAAACGAAGTCCAACACTGCCCGAATCTCCTACAGTAAATCCAGTGTCTACGAGAGGAAAGCGGTTAGACTTACCCGGGGAGGTCTTACCGGGGTTTTCGAGATAAAGAAATTTCTTAAGAAAACAACGAGCTCAGTGATGAGCTCGTGAACGGTAAGAAGTCAGCAGAGGTCATAGTAGTCCAATGGATGAAGGACCGAACAATGAGAATCTTGGAACTAACGGAGGTGAGGAGTATGCATCGACCACAGAAAACATCAAAAGAGGGCTACCCGCTAGAAGATAGGGTGGAACCTGAATATACGGCGGAAGCGTGCAGTATACTTCACGCTGAACCTAGAAGAAGAGATGGTGAATGTTCAGAATTGATCAGCGAGATTATTGATCGAGGTAACCTCAATAGGGCTTATAAAAGAGTCAAGAAGAACAAAGGAAAACCTGGGATAGATGGAATGACGGTAGACAAATTGCGCCTATTCTTAGCCAAAGAGAGCAGGTCTCTGGTGCTTTCCATTAAAAATGGAACGTATCAACCACAACCCGTTAAGCGGGTTGAAATCCCGAAGCCGGATGGTTCAAAAAGAAAACTAGGAATTCCCACGGTCAAAGACCGACTTGTCCAACAAGCGATTCTTCAAGTAATTGAAAAATGGATCAACCCCTATTTCTCTGAAAACAGTTTTGGCTTCCGCCCAAACCGAAGTGCTCACGACGCAATCGGAAAAGCAAAACAGTACTACGAAGAGGGATACCGATACGTGGTAGACATTGATATGAAGCAGTATTTCGATACAGTCAACCATGACAAACTCATGTACCATGTAGAGGAATTAATTCAGGACCCAATAGTGCTTAAGCTAATTCGTAAATTCTTGCGAAGTGGCATTATGATTGGTGAAAAATATGAGCCGAGCGAGGTTGGAACTCCTCAAGGAGGAAATCTATCTCCGCTTCTTAGTAATATCTATCTTCACCAACTGGACCTAGAACTAGAAAGACGTGGACACAAGTTTATCCGTTACGCAGATGACTGTAATATCTACGTGAAAAGTCAAAGGGCTGGTGAGAGAATACTAAAAAGCATCACGAAATTTCTTGAAGAAGAACTAAAGCTAACGGTGAACAAGGAGAAAAGCGAAGTCGGTAGACCGACGAAACGGAAGTTCTTAGGGTTCTGTATACAACCAACGAGAAATGGAGTACAAGTCCGTCCACATATCAAGGCGAAAAAGCGACTTGAAGAAAAAATGAAAAACCTGACTTCCCGCAAACGACCAGGAGAGATCCGAGAGATTATCAAGGAGATCAATCAAGTAACTAGGGGATGGATTAATTACTATGGAATTGGTCTTATGAAAACCTATGTTCAAAAAATTGATCGTTGGATACGTCGACGGATTAGGCAAATGATCTGGAAAAGGTGGAAGAAGGTTAGGACTCGCTTCAAAAGCCTCATGAAACTAAAAATTCCCAAGCAAAAGGCTTGGGAATGGGCAAACACTCGAAAAGGATATTGGCATATTTCAAATAGTTTTATCTTAAATACCGCTATTCCAAACCATCTTCTTGAGCGGATTGGTTTACTCAATCTAACCCAACTATATTCCTCGATACATTCTAAACACACTTAACTTATTGAACCGCCGTATACGGACCCGTACGTACGGTGGTGTGAGAGGTCGGAGGCTAATTGCCTCCTCCTACTCGATTGTCTTTTTCTTTTTTTTATACATATTGCAGCAAAATTAGGTGCAAAAGTGAATGATATAAGATACGCAGAATTAATTGCATATTGCCCTATTCTACCTCTCAACCAAACGGGTTAACTTTAAAAAGGTGGTGGGCTTTTTTGTTTTGGTCATTTTTCATTTATCTAACAGCTATACCCTTCAAAAGTCCTGAATAGTTACTATGGTTAGATAAAAAATACCCAATTTTATCTATATTTAGCGTTTTTAATTCAATCTAAGCTCTATAGCCCCGATATGAACTTGGACAGCTCTAACTAGTTATTTTATAATAATATTAACTAAAGGAGCTGACTTACATCATGAAAAGAACAAGACATCCGAGAGAGTTTAAAATACAAGTTGCCAATGAGTCCATTGAAACAGGAAATGCAGCACTTGTTGCACGTCGTTACGAGCTTAGCCCTAACATGGTAAATCGTTGGGTGAAAGAATATAAAGAAGGGAAGTTTGATGACCATACTACCAATGGTGATACGTCTCCCTTAGAAACAAAACAGTTATCTCAAGAAAATGATCAACTCAAAAAGTTACTCGGTGAAAAAGACCTAGAGATTGCCATACTCCGTGATCTTATAAAAAAGAAAAACCCTCACTTACTGAAAAACTTGAAATAGCAGACCACTGGATTAACAAAGGTTACGTAGTTTCAATGGTGCTAAAAATACTTGGTATTCCTCGTTCCACCTACTATTACCAAAAGAATTATAAGGTAGAGGAAAAACAAGTGAGTGAGGGACGTCCAGCACCAGGTTACTCCATCACGAAGGACGGAAAGAAAATATCAGATGAACAAATAAAAGAATGGTTATTAGAAGAAATTGAAGGCGATGCTTATGCGTATGGATACCGTAAGCTCACCAAACAACTACGTCGAAACTATAATCTCATCGTCAATAAAAAGAAGGTTTACCGTCTGTGTAAAGAACTTGATATTTTACGACCACAGCGGAAGAAAAAAGTCACCTATCCAAGACGATTAGCGCGAAACCGTACCATTACAGCTTCTAATAAGCTGTGGGAAACGGACATTAAATATGGATATATTGAAGGAGAACAACGATTTTTCTTTGTCCTGTCTTATATTGACGTATACGACCGATCGATTATTGATTACCGTATTGGCTTAAGCTGCAGTGGAAAAGATGCCATTCAGACATTAAAGCGTGCATTGTTAAAACGGCAACAATTCGATAAGTTGGAAAAACCTGTGATACGAACAGATAACGGGCCACAGTTTATTTCCAATGCCTTTCAAAAGGGCTTTGAAACTTTGAAAATGGAACATGAAAGAATTTCACCAAAAACGCCTAATATGAATGCTCATATTGAATCCTTCCATCGCATTTTGGAAGATGAATGCTTGAGTAGATTCCAATTTCAAACCTATGAAGAAGCCTATCGGGAAGTTTCAACGTTTATGAAATTCTACAATGAACGTCGTATGCACTCCAGTATTCTCGATATGTCGCCACAGGAATTTTATACGAAGCAACAGGTTGAAAAGCTAGAGATCAAAAAAATACATCTGTAGGATGATAACGAAACAAATTTAGAAGCACAGCTTGACATGGAGTGGCGGGCATGATAGCCTCGTTTGGCGTTGCCAGCTATCTAATAAAGCTGGCTTCCTGGCAAGAGAATTATGCCCGCATAGGCTCCTTGTCAAGCTACTTGGCCCTAGTGAAATATATTGAAAGAGCGCATAAAAAACAAAAAGATAAGAACGAGTAAGAATAAGAGAGCTTATGTCCAAATTTCGGGGGTTAATCCGTAAGACTATCCCTAGATTTTTTATCTAACTGGTATCAAGGGGCCTTAAGTAAGGCTTTAGGTAGAGAAGTCCAATTTGAGAAGATCTTTGAACCAATTAAGCCAGGTGATGTACCAGCTACTTATGCTTCGACTGATCAATTGCAGAAAGCTGTGGGCTTTAAACCGGAGACTTCGATTGAAGAAGGGCTACAGAAATTTGCCGATTGGTATGTCGATTATTATAAAGTTAAGTAATAAATTCCCGCTGAGTGAAAACTTGGCGGGGGTATATATCATAGCGTACCCAAAAATATGGACACAAATCTACTAATTATGCTAAAGTTTTAGCCATGAAAAATTCCAGGAAATATACTCCGAAATTTAAGGGAATGGTTATTTTAGACCTTTTCGGGAGTAATCAGACAATGGCTAGTATTTGTGAGAAGTATAAGATCACTTATTTAACATTACGAAAATGGAAAGAAGAGGCTTTACGTATGTTGCAGATCGTTTTATATAAGGAAACAGCGGCGGATCGAAAGGTCGAAGAATTAGAGAAAGAAAAAATTCGATTATTAAATGAGTTAAAAAACAAGGATATTGAGTTGACTTATTTACAGAGTAATATAGTAAGAGGGATGCGGATCAAAGATCGTAAGAGTTTAATAGAACTGCAATATCCGAAACTATCGATAAACCGCCAATGTGATCTACTGCAAATTTCACGTTCTTGCCTATTACACATCATCCATTGAACCTTCTTTGGATGATGTGCTAATTATGAATAGTATCGATGAAATACATACGGTGTTCCCCGGTTTTGGGTTTCGATTAGTGAATGATCGACTTCGAAAACGGTACAATATTAAGATTGGTTTGAAGCGAACGAGCAGTTTGATGGAGAAGATGAAGATCAAAATTCCATCAAAGCAGAATGTCGGGGTGGCATCTGGTTATCTTTTAAATGATATAACAATTGATCATCCGAATCATGTTTGGAGTATTGATATATCTTATATTGGGATGGTGGATCGTTTCAGTTATTTAGTTGCGATTATCGATTGGTATAGTCGTTATGTGGTTGGCTGGCAGTTAGCGCCTACGCTTCATTTACATAATGTTATCGAAACCATTGAAAAAACGCTTAACGAATATGGTATTCCAGAGATTATAAATTGTGATAACGGACATCAATTTACTTCGAACGCCTACAAACGGTTGTTAACAGAGAATGGGAGGTTGGATTCATTCTGTTAAAGTCGTGGCAGATGAGGAAATAGATGGTAAGATCTCATTGTTGTCCCCGTGCTTCCTATATATGAATAAAAGTATTCTAAAATAAATAAGCAGAAAATGATATAATAATGATTGAAGTCTATTTTTATTATTTTATTTTACTAATATTCAACTTAATGCCTCCTAAGGTAAGCGAGTTGCTTAAAATAATATTAGATTATAGGGGTTCTTATATTCATAGTGTTTATAGTACGACAGGAGAAGGGGAAATCATGAAATTTTATAAACAAATGTTTTTGCTAATAATGGGGCTTATCATTGTAAGTTATGGGATTGCTGTTTCTATACAAGTTCAACATTTAGGGATACACCCATGGGATGTTTTATATATTGCACTGAATAATAACTTGGGGCTAACCATTGGTACTTGGAATGTATTAATTGGCATATTTTTACTTTTTATTACATTTAGATTAAACCGCTCTTATATAAAAATGGGTACATTTTTAAATGTACTTCTCGTTGGACCAATCGTAGACTTCTTTTTATTCTTGGACGTGTTTCCTCATTCACCTAATGGAATGGTAGATATATTGTTGCTTATTGTCGCAATTGCCTTTATTGGTACTGCATGTGGAATGTATACAGCGGCTAATTTTGGAGCAGGACCGAGGGATGGATTTATTCTTGCCATTTCTGAGAAATCTAGGATGTCAATTAGAAAAACTCGCATCATCCTTGAGAGTGCTGTTCTTGTATTAGCTCTTATCCTTGGAGGTCCCGTTTTTATCTTTACTTTTATTTATACATTCATAATGAGTCCCATCTTTCAATGGTCCTATCTTCTTTGCGATAAGTGGGTAAAGAGTAACGATGCTACCCTAAAGCAAAACAAGGATACTCAAATGGATGTTAGCTGAGAAGCATGGGGACAGTTCACGTGCTTCTTTAACCAATAAAAAAATAGTTGAAATAGAGAAGTGAGAGAATCGGGGTATGCTTACTGACCCTCATTCTGCTAATTGACGGAAATCATAGGATTGAAAAAGCGTATCGTGAGTGTCTTTCGTTAATTGCTTCTTATAATTTAAGTGAAAAATACTTTTACCATTTTTTGTAGACATGTGCGGTAATGAAGCGTTTGTAGAATATTGGAATGCTAGATTGTGAGGGGTTTATATGGGTTTCTGATTTGGATGTCGAATCAAAAATATCTCAATATGGTTACCAGTAATATTACTTATTATTATAAATGATTAGCTATAATTAATAAACATCTTTAGGGATCTACCGTGCTACCTGAAATTTGTTGAAAACCTATGTGAAGATGTGTCACTGTAACACCCCGAAATCCGCTAACCACACTATACGTTGTCTAAAGTTTACATCATTCTCCCGTTAACCACCGCCCCCAAGTCTTTTCCACAACAGCCATTCTCCTCTTTTCAACGACCAATTTCCCAGCGACCGTACCGTAAAAGTACTGGATGAAGCTTGTTTTGATGTAATTTTGCTTATACTTATAAATCGTTTCTTTGAACGCTTGGATGATCGTCGGGAGGAAGGTCTCAATCGGTTGACTAAATTTCATGGAACGATAGGCGATCGTTGTCCGGTACCATAGGGAACAAATGTCTTTGGCGCGGTTAAAGAATGGTTTGGCGACTTGGACAAATGGGGTAGGGACATAGGACGGGACAAAGGTATAGTCTAGTGAATCTAGGGATTTTGATCTTACTGAATCTAGGGGCTTTGTTCTTAATGATTCTTGTGTTTGTTGACGTTGTTCTTGATGTTGTTTTTGCTTTTTAGTTTCTAATAAAGGAGCTTCGGGGGCTTTTTCTTCGGCTTGATGGCATGGTGGGGCTGGGGTTTCGGCATGTTTGCGGTCTGGCAATTGTGGGCTTGTCGCCCCGTCAAAGCGGTGGAAGATATAGACATTATGGGAGTAGCCGCCTTTTTGACGGATCGTATGATGAATACTGATGATGCCGAGTTTTTTTGCTTTTCGCAGCATGCGTTCAAAGGTGGAGCGTGAAATTCCTCCATTATGAGCTTGTGCGGCTTGGACGAGTTTACCGATTCTTGCATTACACACGCCGTGTTTTTTGACACTGTATTGAATTAAGGTTAAAAGAGCGATTCGTTCTCCTTTTGTGAAGTGATACTCATACAGTTTTCGTACTTGTTTCATGGATTCGTTGAATTCTTTTACAGAATGGAACTCACTTAAGTGAGCGAATTGATCAATGTGGCCTGATTTCACGGGGAGTGCCTCCTTAGATTACGTTCCTTCAGTGGGGAAGTGGATCGTTGTATTAGTAGTTGGTGGTTAGTGATTAGTGATTAGTTGGTTCGTTTGAAAAAGAAGTGGAGCGGTTGAAGCGATAGCTGGTCGTGAGTGTAGAGAGTCTTTCAATGAGGGATCTTTTGAAAGGCCAATTCTTTCTGTTGACCGTCCTTTATTCGTAGTAGCTGAAATGTGGGCGTTGAAGGGAAAAGCGAACGATGCAGTAAGAGGTACGCTGCATTTGTCGTTCAATGGTGTGAAAGGACACAGGTAGTAAGAGTTCTTTATCGTCCTTGAAGGTGATGATGGAATGAGTTGGCGTGTCGGTATGGCGTTCAATTGATTTAATGTGGTGATAGAAGAGCCAATGACATTCGTGAAGCTTTGGTGAGTGGGTTGGAAAGGCATAAATTTGTTCGTGAGGATTGACGGGAAGAGGAATTTTGCTTGTAACACCTGTCTTATGAGTGACAGCGGCTCGTCTTCCGTCATAATCAGCACCACCTTCTAAGCAGGCTTCTCTAATGAGTTGTAGGGGTGTTTTTTTCACATGATAACGTTGATCGCGTTCCCAGACGACCGTTTGATAATCTAAGTGATAGACAGGGAGAAGAGCAGACGTGTCGCGATTGATTTCGTAGTGAGGAAGGGTAGTTTCGTTCATTTGGATGGCTCCTTTGTATAGAGGATTTGTTTGTGTGGAATGAATTTGACAGGTACAAGCGAGGGACGAGGTGAAAGTATTTTTGATTCAAATTAAATAAAGGAACATATAAAGAAATTTTAAATAGTTAGCAATAAAATGATAGTTCTAGTTGTGCGGGAGGAATTTTCTTAAATAATGATTTACATCTTCCACTGCATCTCTATATAGGTGATTCATATCGAGTCCTAAGACTTTTGCAATTTTGAATAAAATAAAGTGGGACGTTGTGACTTCTGCTCGTTCTATACGCCCTAAATAAGCGCGGCTGATTTGGGCTCTAAACGCTACTTCAGCGCTTGATAGTTTTAATTTTTTTCGTTGATCTCTTATGTGGTTTCCAATGACTTTGTTTACATGGTTTTCTAACTCTTCTGGCGTCTTTTGTTCTCCTTCCAACGTTTTTGCCCCTTTTTAATTACTATAATCAGTTATTTAAAAGGGTTTGGCGACGTACGATCGGTATCAAAATGAAAAAAAGGTAAAAGTTTTTGTCTCTGGGGGATTGGGAGTCAGAAACCAAGAGGAATAAAGTAGCTTTAAAATACTATAACAAAGGATTTTTAATATGGAGTTCAACAACCCATCATATAGCAATTATTTGCTCAGATTACAATGATGAAAAGTTTACCTTTTTTAAGACCCAGATAAGTTACCGCTAGAGTTATATGAAAAGTAAAAGTGGGGGGCTGCCTCCCATTGTATTACCCATTTTGATTACTTATTTCGTATCGATATAATACAATATAGTAGTAAGGTAGATGCTTTGAATTCAAAGCTACATTTCGAAATTAATTAGTC
Organism: Alkalihalobacillus sp. BA299; assembly: GCF_017745675.1. GTDB lineage: Bacteria > Bacillota > Bacilli > Bacillales > Bacillaceae_F > Alkalihalobacterium. Next base: position 277,475 of record NZ_JAFLJM010000002.1, on the reverse strand, counting down.
CAAAGAAAAGGAGTTAACATAGTGAGTGCAAATAACCAAATGGATGTAACCGTCATTTTAAATATAGCTGTTGAAGCTGGAAAAGATATTTTGTCTGTATATGAAACGGATTTTTCTGTTGAAAATAAACAAGATGATTCACCTTTAACCTTAGCAGATAGAAAATCCCACATTAAGATTGTAGAGGGATTGGAACAGCATTATCCGAATATCCCTATCTTAAGTGAGGAAGGAAAGCATCAATCCTATAGTGAGAGAAAAGAATGGGATTACGCGTGGGTAGTTGATCCATTAGATGGTACAAAAGAATTTGTGAAACGAAATGGTGAATTTACAGTTAATATTGCATTAATAAAGGATGGTACTCCTATTTTAGGCGTCATTTACGCTCCAGTGTTAGATGTGGCTTATGTTGGTGAACAGGGACAAGGTGCTTATAAAGTGGAGAACGTTCTAGAGAAAGTGAATAAGCAAATTCCATTAGAGGACATTGGTATTGCTTTACCGATTAAAGAAGAAAGAGACTATTGTTCGGTTGTGGCGAGTCGATCGCATTTGTCTAAAGAAACAGAAGAGTATATTGAAACCCTGAAAGAAAAGCATGGTAAAGTTGAATTAACATCAGCTGGTAGTTCATTAAAGCTGTGCTTAGTAGCTGAAGGAAAAGCAGATGTATATCCACGTTTTGCCCCAACAATGGAGTGGGATACAGCCGCAGGTCAAGCTGTTGTTGAATGTGCGGGTGGAAAAGTAGTGACAACAGATACAAATGAGCCGCTTAAATATAATAAAGAAAATTTATTAAATCCTTGGTTTATTGTTGCTTTTAAAAGCTTTAATTATTAAACTCGGTAGAAAGGAGTGACTGTCTAATGAACATACTAGTAACTGGTGGTGCAGGATATATAGGCTCGCACACATGTGTTACCTTGCTTGAAGCAGGGTATACAGTAATTGTTGCTGACAATTTATGCAATAGTAAAGCTGAAACATTAGATAGAGTAAAGGAAATTACAAATAAGGAAATAACATTTTATCAGATAGATGTGACTGATGAATCCTCAGTGGATGATATCTTTTATAATCATTCTATTGATGGAGTTATTCATTTTGCTGGCCTGAAAGCTGTAGGTGAATCTGTAGAATTACCATTAGCTTATTATTACAACAACATTGTCAGCACCATGGTTCTGGCTAAAGTCTGCCAAAAGTATGGTGTTAAGCGATTTGTCTTTAGTTCATCGGCAACGGTGTATGGGGAGAATAAGGTTCCTTTTATAGAGACCATGAATCTTTTGCCGACAACAAATCCTTATGGTGAGACTAAAGCCATGAGTGAGCGGATTCTTACAGATATAGCTAAAGCAAGTTCGGGATTTTCAGTTGCTCTCCTTCGGTATTTCAATCCAGTGGGTGCCCATGAAAGTGGATTGATTGGTGAAGCCCCTAATGGTATCCCCAATAACCTAATGCCTTATGTTACACAGGTAGCCAAAGGGAAACTGGAGAGGCTTCGAGTTTTTGGAAATGACTTTCCAACAGTTGATGGTACAGGTGTAAGAGACTATATTCATGTGCTGGACTTGGCAGAAGGTCATGTTGCAGCATTGAACAATCTCATCGAAGGTGCTCAAATTTATAACCTAGGAACTGGTAAGGGTACTAGTGTTTTAGAGTTAGTAAAGGCATTTGAAGATGCTAATGGTATTAAGGTGCCCTATGAAATCGTAGAACGGAGACCTGGAGATATCGCCTCATGCTACGCTGATGTCTCAAAAGCATGGAGGGAATTAGGTTGGAAGGCTAAACGTGATATTGTCGCAATGTGCCGGGATGCTTGGAAGTTTGAGAGGCTGTCACAGTGACACCCCGAAGCACTGGGAAGCACAGGGGGAAGCACAGGGACGGTTCTCGTGCTTCTTTAACCAATAAAAAAAGTTGAATTAGAGAAGTGTGCAAAGCACAAAAAGAAACTGAAAAAGTAGGAAGCTTGAATTACCTGACCTCCCACTGTAAGGTATTTATGATAATTATTCCTTTTGTACTAGCATTATCATTATATGTTAAACAAAAATGATGAAAATAGTTAGCGTAATAGTATATGATAGTTTTAACAAATTCAAAGGTTTTAGTCACCATATTCTTGTCCATAGCAAATTGTAAGACCTCTTATAGACTCCTATATCCTTATAGGATATACCCTACATCTCGATATGTATTACGTTCCTTCTAATTTATGAAAAATTATTTCGACATCAAAATTCAGCTTATAGTCTCATTTTTACCCCAAGAATCCATGAAAGTCTTCAACTTACCTGTATCTTTATCATTTCAAAGTCTCAGTTAGGACAATGAAATTACACTCCTGATTCTTAACTTTTAAAAAATTTACGCTTGGAAATTTTAGAAGAACAACTAAATAATCGATATTGGAGGAAGCTAAAAAAGTCCGCAAAAGTATTGGTTTAAAAGGCTTGGAATGTTACCAAGTACAAGTGATTGAAGGATTCATCGGAACTTTACCATTAGATGGAACCGTTCTTCCTGTTGAAGGAATTCGCCGCTATTCTAGCAGCCAAAAGACCGGGGCTTAAAAAGCTCTTCCTTCCACTTGACCCTACTCACTGACCTTTATAAGTTTTATAATTGAAGATGAGGTATTGGTCGGGAATGTGGAGCATTTTTTTTTGAAACAAGAAGGTCAGGATTATCAAGTATTAGAGGAAGCTGTGTTGGATGCAGCGAGAAAATATAATTGTCACATAACCGAATTAAAATCATTCGCTGAATATCCTGAAGTTATAGAATGGTAAAAGGAGTGATAAGGAATGGCTAAAAGGAAGAATGAGGAAGCCTGGGCAGAGGCGAAAAAGCGATGTCGGTTAAATCAGGCTGAAATAAAAATGGCTAAGGAGCTGGGGATGACACCGAAGAGTTTAATTAAAAATATCCCTTCATCTAAACAGCAATGGAAAGCGCCTGTTAAAATATGGATTAGAGATTTATATGAGGAAAGGTTTGGAAAGACCTTAACGGTGAAGCCTGCTCTCAATCAAAATACAAATACCAAGCAGAAGAGGGAAGAAAAGCCTGTGATTTCGAAATTTTGGGATGATGAGGAGCTACCATTTTGATGAAGAACATTAACCGATTATCGCAAGAGGAAATAAAAGTCATATTGAGAGCAGCTGACGAAATTGTTACACGAGGAGGACGAACGCTTCTCGCTAAAATTTTAAAGGGCTCAAAGGAGAAGAAAATTTTGGAGCTGGAGCTTAATCGTTGTCCTGTCTATGGTTATTTTAAGTCTAAGAAACTAGACGATATTATGCAAAAAATTGATTGGATGATTGATTATGATTTCCTAGATATTTGAGTATTTTGGGAAACTACCAATGATTATTTTTACAGTCCGAGGCTGGCAGATCCAGTCCGATCAGTATACGGATGAGCTTTTAAATGAATGGAGGAAATGGCTCAAACAGGGGAAACTATCTCCTGATATGACCTATTTAAAGGATCGGAATAGGCCAATGATTTTATTATTTCTTTCGAAGATTAAAGAATCAGGTGATCAAGCATTTATCCCTTATTTAAAATTATGGGGAAAAGTGGATTATAAGAAGGTAAGAGAAGAAATTCGAAAAACGATAGATGTACTGGAAAATAAAAAGCCGATTGATGTTCAAGTTGTACAGGAGAGAACAGAGTCGATAAAAGAGGCTTTAAAAGGTTCAGCACCGCAAGATTTACTTTTGAAATGCTGGGAATGTGGTAAACGATTTCCTTTTACAATAGGTGAGCAGCAATTTTATAAGCAAAAAGGATTTACCGATCCGAAAAGATGTAAAGCGTGTCGAAATCAAGGGAATGATATGTTCTTTTAGTACAGGAAACAGTAGGTTTTGGGAGGGATTAAAGAAGCACCGGGACGGTTCTGGTGCTTCCTGCCACGGAGGGAATTGGATATCCCCTCACTATAGTTAAGCTAGGACTTACTCAATATAACGAAGGGTCTGCCACAACTGGTGGCAGACCCTATTCGTGTTCTTATAAATCCGAATTTATCTTTGATATTGCTGCTTTTGATAAAAATGAATTCGAGTGTTTTACTTCTGCTCGGTTAAAGCATAGAGGAAGGAAAGAAGCAAGAGAACCGTCCCCGTGCTTCCAACCGTCCCCGTGCTTCCCCGTGCTTCTCTTAATTTTGTATTAAATTACCCATATTATCAAAATACATTTTTTGAACATCATTATATACTCGACGTTCTGTACGAACTAAATCATAGTTATCATCCAATATCGGGAAAATATATACTGGTGATAATGTCAATTCTGTACCTTCTGAAGTATTAACGAAGTCCATTTGTAAGTGTCCGTAATGTAAACCACCATCAATTAAGTGTTTTACGCCGTTTTCATTTGTTTGCCAAAGTTCTGGCTCGTTACGGGTTGCGCTCCATTGTGTGTACGTGTTAAATTCTTGCGGAACAAAATTGCCGTTTGCATCTTTAATCATCTTTTCTCCACGTAAACCGTCAGCAGCTACACCGACATCGTATACATGAAAACCATTTCCATCTCCATCTAAATCTACCCAGCTACGTTCAAACATTTCATCATGTCCAGAAATTACTGCAGCAACACCATATTTTTCGAACATAGGTGTATAGACGCGCATGGCTACACCAGACTGGTTGTCTGCATATACATGATTTGGAGGGGCACCGTGAACACCTATTGAATAAGGAGCATGGTGAAATTGCACTAGAATGATTTGTCCTTTTTCACGTGCATCTCTTAGTTGCTCTTCTACCCACTTGTATTGTTCAGTACCAGCGTTAAAGTTTGGTAAGTCAGAATCTGCGGCTGTTGTCCCTTTGAAAAACTTGGTGAAAGCAAGATGATATTCATCAGCAGTAAATTCACCTTGTGTATCTGTAGTCATGTAAGGGTCTCCTTGTACACCTTGCTCTGCCCATACTGCCTCATTTAATACAGAATCATTTTCACTGTATACTTCACCTGTAAATGTCTTGGTTCTAGTAGATTCATCTGGAACTCCATTCGTTGAATCTAGTGTTAATAATGTAACTGGACCAATATCTGTTCTGTAATAGGAGTCTTTATATTGAGGATTATTAGCATCACCAGTGGTATCGAAATATTCATGAAATTTATTACGAGAAATTACGACGGGTGTACGATCATCGGCGCTGCCATACCCGCCATTAATAGATGCATAGGTTTCCCAGTTTCCTAGAGCTGGTAATAATGGAAGGCTAGAAGCTATATCGGTATATTCACCTGCAAAATGCCGCCAAAATTCGTCCCATGCTGGCTGGTATCCAGAACCTTGTGCTAGATCTCCAGCAATGATTAATGCATCCGCATCAGCTGCTGCTATATGGGCTAAGTTTTCGTTTAAAGCCGTTTGCTGATCGACTGGATAACGAACTAAAAACATCCCATTTCTTGTTTTATTTCCGTACTTTTGATCAAAAGCCGATCCCTGACCAGGGCGTTCCTCTGAACCTGGTGCATAAGGAGTTACTGTATGTAATTCCCACTCACGATGTTCTAATGCCCCGTATGGTTCTGTTTCAGTGTCTGAAAAGGCAATCAATGTTAGTTCGTCCCAATCATGCTGTTCCGGATACGTTTTAAAGTTAGAGGTATGAGTTTTTTTTCCTTGCTTGACGATATACTGGTATTTTGTATCGGGTCTTAACCCATCAATGGTTACGGAATGTTTATAGTTGGAATTTGATTTTAACCAGGAGCCTTGAGGAAGCGTTTCGACTATTCCATTACCACTGTTATATTTTAATTCTTGCTGTAATTCTTTTTCCGTATACTCCATTAAGTTCATATATTCAGGAGTAGACGTCAATTTTTTCCCCTTTGCACCAGGTCCAGCTACAATTACTTGACCAGGTTCATCTAACTCTGAAATCCAGTTAATAGTCATAGAAGTGCTAGAAGGAGATTGTAAGTATGGTAATACACGAAATCCTGTTTCTGGTTCACGTAAGGTTAATTCTTCTTGGTTTGCTTTTGATCCCTTTCCCTTTCCAACTGATCCTTCTGTCACTAGTGGACTAGCAACTACTAATGATGCCATCGTTATAATAGCTAGACTTCGTAAAAATAAACTCTTCGACATATTACTGCCTCCTTTAGTTTTATTCAGCACTAATTATACAGAGGGAATGTTTTGGTAATGTTAACGTAATGTAAAATATAAGCAGGGGACGGTTCTTGAATGAAACTCCTAATCCGTAAATTAAAGTAAAACTCGCACTAGGTACACATATAAAAGACAATTAAATATAGTATTGGAGGAAGCAGAAAAATGTCAGCAAAGGTAACTAGTATTGGTTTAAAAGGTTTGGAAGGTTACCGAGTCCAGGTGGAAGTACAGGTGATTGAAGGGCTTTATCGGAACTTTATCATTAGATGGAACCGTTCTTCCTGGTGAAGGAATGATTGCAGCTATTCTAGCGGCCAAAAGACTGGGGCTTAAAAAGCTCTTCCTTCCACTTGACCCTACCATTCCAACGATTGGAAATCACTAATTTAGAACTCATTTATATTAAAACCATTCAAGATGTGATGGATATCCTTGCAGGAAGACAGCTTCTTTCGTTTATTCAACCAAAACCAATACTAGAAGAAGAGGAAGTTGGATATAGGGATTTTAATCAATTCATCGGTCACGAATTTGCCAAACGAGCTCTCGAAATCGCGGCAAGTGGAGAACGCTATGTATTGATGGATGGACCTCCAGGGTGTGGGAAAAGCCTCTTAGCAGAAACCTTTCCTTCCATTTTGCCACCTTTGTCAAATGAAGCCCAACTAGAAAAACTTAGACTTTATCAATTAGCAGGAGCTCCTTATCACTCTCTTACATTATCATATTACTTTTACAACAATGTACACTGATATTTTAACAGGTGAATTTAGAGATGAGTATGATAAACAATAAAAAAATGAATGCTTAGTGGTGATAGAGATGCCCAGGCGAGCTAGGGTAAAAAGCAAAAGTGGAATATATCATCATGTTGAGAGGTGCGAATCGACAGGAAATATTCCATGATGAGGAAGATATCTTGAATACAATGAAGAGGATTGGTATAACTTATGCCTTTTATTATAATTGGAAGTTCTTCACAACATGACACCTTTTTTAAGATAGGTTCAAAAGTGAGAATGTAGAAACGGATCATTATTTACTAACAGTCATAAGGTATATCCACCAAAATCCAATAAAAGCGGGAATCGTAAATCGACCTGATGAATGGAAGTGGAGCAGTTGTCTTGGTTATTACGGACAAAATAATTATCCTATAGGATTTACTAGACATGGAATTTATTTTCAAAATGTTTTCTGAGGATCTCACGGTTGCTAAAGTAAGATTTAAAGAATTTAATGAAAGAAAAAATGACGATACATGCTTAGAAGAGAGAGGAAATGATAAAAGAAAGGTATCAGACGAAGAGGCACGAGTAGAAATCAGGAAATTGCTTGATGGAATTTGAGATAGCACAAGTAAAGAGTTTACCTAAACTGAGAAGAAATGAAATATTGCAGAACGTAAAAATAATTAATGGAGTATCACAACGCCAGGCCGCTAGATTTTAGGAGTCTCACCTAACCTTATATTTAAAGCATAGAGAAAGTGAGAGAAGCACAAGAACCGTCCCCGTGCTTCTTCGTAAGAAAAGGTTAGCTGCTTTATAATAAAGTCAGAAAGAAGGTGAAGGTAATGGAAAAAAGGATTCTTGAAATCCTATTAGAACTACAAAAGGGTATGAAAGAAGTAAAATCGGACATTCAAGAAATCAAAGATGTGGGTTTGAAAGAGGTAAAATCGGACATTCAAGAAATCAAAGATGTGGGTTTGAAAGAAGTGAAAACTGACATTCAAGAAATCAAAGACGTTGTAACTAGAATCGAAACTTCACAAATTGAAGATGTAGTAGGAATGTTAAAAGTGACTAAAAAGAAAACGGATTTTGAATTTGATTATTTGAATAACAAACTTACAGAAATCGACAAGCGACTGTTTAGCTTAGAGAAAAGAGTTGAAAATTAATAAGTATTATACGATTAAAGTCAAACACTCTCTAATGTTCCAATTATACAAGGAAGCTATAGAGTAATTGCGCTTTTGAAAACCTAATATAGAAAGGTGTGATCCTGTTTTGGCTCGCAAGCCTCGTATCTGGTTTCCAGGGGCGACATTTCATATTACTAGTCGTGGAAATCGCCGTGCTTCGATTTTTTGCGATCATGATGATCGGTTGATGTATTTAACCCTTCTTGAAGAAACCCGCGTTCAGTATCCTTTTCACCTCCATGCCTACTGTTTAATAACCAATCACATTCATCTTCTCCTCGAAACGATCGATATTCCTACAAAAGAAATTATCAAAAAGCTCCATTCGGTCTATGCCATCTATTTTAATAAGCGGCACCGCACTAGTGGACATTTGTTTCAAGGGTGTTACCATGCAGAATTAATAAACGATGATACTTATTTATTAGAAGTGAGTAAGTATATTCATCTTAATCCGGTGGAAGCAAAGATGGTCATACGTCCAGAAAGCTATCGCTGGAGTAGTTATTCTGCCTATATTTCCTCCAATTCAGATCCGTATGATTACATCCATTTAAATGTACCACCTCTGACATAGCATTTACCACCAAAAGACAAAAAGTGTACCAAAGAATGACAGACTGTTTACCACTGCAATCCTTCTGGTGATAAAAGATATAAAAAACCATAGTTTTGAGGATCAAAAATGTTATAAAAATTTGATTGATTTTCAATAAGATCAGTCACACTTCTGCAAACGGGCCAGATTAACTCTTGTATTACGTAGATAAATACTGCGTAACAAAAAGTGCCTTTTGAAGTTAAGTTCGTTATTCTATAAATAAACGGAAAACTTAAGTTATTAAATTCAGTTGACATTAGAAAATAAATTGTTATATAATTATCTCGAATTCAAGATATTTTTTCGAAGGAATGATACTCATGGATATTAAAAATAGTAAACAACTTGAAGAGGATTTGTCTCTAAAGTTATTTATCGTTTTATCCCGTGCTTTGCAATCAATAAAAAAACGTGTGGAAGAAGATATAAAGAATTTTGGACTAAATCCAACAGAATTTGCTGTTCTGGAGTTGCTTTATAACAAAGGAGATCAGCCAATTCAAAAAATCGGCGATAAAGTATTGATTGCAAGTAGTAGTATTACGTATGTAGTAGATAAGTTAGAAAAGAAAAATTTAATTGAAAGAAAACCTTGTCCAAAAGACCGTCGTATCACATATGCTACAATAACCGCAGATGGAACCGAATTAATGAATGAGATCTTTCCAAAACATAAAGATGCAATTCAAGAAATATGTGGTGGTTTAGATTGGAATGAGAAAAATGATTTAATTCAACAATTAAAAAAGTTAGGTTATCATGCGCAAGGTTTAGATCTATAAATTTTTTTAGATAAATATCTCGAATTCGTAATATATTAATTTGAAATATCTTAAATGAAACAATTTAAATTTTTTAAAAGATTTGGCGGAATTTAACTGATTATAATAGGTTATTCTAAATTTATTATTTAAAGGAGTGTAAGCAAAATGAGTAAAAAAACATTGGGTATTCACCACATCACAGCAATTGTTGGTCACCCGCAAGAGAACGTAGATTTTTATGCTGGAGTATTAGGATTACGCTTAGTTAAAAAAACAGTAAATTTTGATGACCCAGGTACCTACCATTTGTATTTTGGCAATGAAGGAGGAAAACCAGGAACCATTATTACGTTTTTCCCTTGGGCTAATGCGTATCAAGGAAAAATAGGAGATGGTCAGGTTGGTGTCACCTCATATGTTGTTCCAAAAGGTGCAATGGAATTTTGGGAAAACAGGCTAGAAAAATTTAACATTGCTTTTGCAAAAACAGAACGATTTGGAGAGGAATATTTGGAGTTTGATGATCCTCATGGACTTCATTTAGAGATCGTTGAGAGAGAAGAAGGGGAACTCAACACATGGAGTTATGGCGAAGTCACACCTGATGTTGCTATTAAAGGGTTTGGTGGAGCAACATTATTATCAAAGCAACCAGAAAAAACGGCTGAATTGTTGAAAAAGGTAATGGGGCTTGAGCTAGTTGGAAAAGAAGGAGATTTCGCTCGTTATCGTTCTACTACGGATATCGGAAATATTATTGACCTTAAATTAACTAATGTTGGACGCGGGCAAATGGGTGTGGGGACAGTTCACCACATTGCTTGGCGGGCTATTGATGACCAAGATCAATTAGATTGGAAAGAGTATGTTGAAAGTTTTGGATTTGGTGTTACTCCTGTTCAGGACCGAAACTATTTCAATGCAATTTACTTTAGAGAACATGGAGAAATTCTATTTGAGATTGCAACAGATCCCCCAGGATTTGCTCACGATGAATCGGAAAAGACGATGGGAGAAAAATTAATGTTGCCTGAACAATATGAACCGCACAGAGAAAAGATTGAACAAGTCGTACTTCCATTTGAAGTAAGGGAGTTAGATTAATGCTTTCGATTGACCCATCCAATCAAACAGAAAGAGAAAATTATAAATGTTTAATAGGAAGCATTATTCCCAGACCGATTGCATTCGTTACAACGATTTCGAAAGATGGTGTTTTGAACGGAGCTCCGTTTAGTTATTTTAATATTGTTACTTCCAATCCACCAATGATTTCACTTTCTATACAACGCCAAGAAGGGAGACAGAAAGATACAGCCAGAAATATAATGGATTCAAAGGAATTCGTTGTCCATATTGTAGATGAACTAAATGTTGAAAAAGTAAATCAAACAGCGGCAAGTCTTCCACCAAATCAAAGTGAAATAGAACTGGCGGGATTTACTCCAGTAGATAGTGTAAAGGTTTTTGTGCCAGGTGTTAAGGAAGCGAAGATTCGAATGGAGTGCACATTGGAACAGTCCTTAGAATTGGGAGGTTTAAATTCCCCTGGCAGTGACCTTATTATAGGAAAAGTTGTTCAATTTCATATTAAAAATAATATTTATGAAAATGGAAGAATAGATCCAAAGGGCTTAGGTGCTGTTAGCCGATTAGCGGGTCATCATTATGCGAAAATAGGTAAAATATTTTCTATTGAAAGACCTAATTAGCTCATAACCAATCATTTGTAGAAAGGGGGAGAAAATTGCAAAAAACATTAGGTATTCATCATATCTCAGCGATGGTAAACGATGCACAAAGAACGATTAATTTTTATTCGGGGCTATTAGGATTAAGGCTCATTAAAAAGACAGTAAATTTTGACCGTCCAGAAGTGTATCACCTTTATTTTGGAAATGAAACAGGGCAACCAGGAACCGTTATAACATTTTTTCCATGGGAGAAACAGTTAAAAGGACGAATTGGAACTGGGCAGGTTGGAGTAACTAGTTACATGATTTCAAAGGAAACGATTAAATTCTGGGAGGATCGTTTACAAAAATTTGATATTGAATTTACTTCATCTATCCGCTTTGGGGAAAGGTATGTGCAATTCAAGGATCCAGACGGACTTGAAATTGAATTAGTAGAACGAGATGAAGGACCAATAAATAGTTGGAGCTTTGGAGAAATATCATCAGATTATGGAATTAAAGGGTTTAGTGGGGCTACTTTGATTTCCACGCAACCTCATAAAACTGCGGATGTACTGGAAATGTTATTGGGATTTGAATGTCTTGGGCAAGAAGAGGGTTTTCTTAGGTTTACATCCAAGGCACAGGTTGGAAACACAATCGACATTAAGTTAACTCCTTCCGTTCGTGGTTTGATGGGAGCAGGAACTGTTCACCATATAGCCTGGCGAGCAAAGGATGAAGAAGATCTGTTTAAATGGAGATCACTTCTCCAAGACAAAGGATATTATCCGACAGAAATTCTAGATCGAAATTATTTTAAAGCTCTTTATTTCCATGAACCAGGGGGGATTTTGTTTGAAATAGCTACTGATCCACCAGGATTTGTTGTTGATGAACCAATGAACACCCTAGGTGAAAAGCTAATGTTACCTTCATGGTTAGAAACAAAAAGAAAAGAACTAGAAGAAACCTTACCACCAATTAAGGTGCATAGAAGGAAGGAGATAAATAATGAAACACATATTTAATAAAGGAACAAATTCAGACAAACCAACATTATTGTTGCTTCATGGAACAGGAGGAAATGAATTAGACCTATTACCTCTTGCGGGAAGAATTGATGATGAGGCTTCGGTATTAAGTGTAAGAGGAAATGTTTTAGAAAATGGAATGCCACGATTCTTTCGAAGACTGGCTGAGGGAGTGTTTGATGAAGAAGACCTCATTTTCCGAACTTATGAATTAAATCAGTTTCTTGATGAAGCAGCAGAAAAGTATCAATTTGACCGAGACAATATCATTGCAATTGGGTACTCTAATGGAGCAAATATTGCAGCAAGTTTATTATTTCATTATGAAAATGCCCTAAAGGGTGCGATTCTTCATCATCCGATGGTACCGAGAAGAGGAATAGATCTTCCTGATTTAGCAGGGAAATCTGTGTTTATTGCTGCTGGAGCAAATGATCCAATTTGTTCACCAATGGAATCTTCCGAACTACAATCGTTATTAGAAAAAGCGAACGCTGAAGTGGAGCTACATTGGGAAGATAGAGGTCATCAATTGACATTCGAAGAAGTAGAAGTGGCAGCTAAATGGTATCGCAAATTAGAAACTAAATAATAAATCAAAATAATAACTAGATTTGAGCAGGTATAAATTTTTTAAAACATATCTTGAATTCATAATATATTAGATGATAGTATATCAAATAGAGATAAATGAATTGCAAATAAATTTGTTTATTATAAAAAAATTGGAGGAGAAAAAGGTTATGTTAAACAAAAATGAAATCGGAGCTTTTTTATTACGAGTAGTGTTAGGAATTGTATTTTTAGCTCATGGTGCAGCTAAATTTCAAGGCGGGATCGAAAATATAGTTGGTTGGTTTGATAGTATAGGGTTACCTGGAGCACTAGCTTATGTTGTAGCATTTATTGAATTAGTTGGTGGTATTGCATTAATCTTAGGTATTGGTACACGAATTGTTTCTGCATTAATAGGATTTATCATGGTTGGAGCAATTTTCACGGTGAAATTAGCAGCTGGGTTTTTAGATGGATATGCTTTTGATCTTGTATTACTGATTATTGCTGTTTACCTAGTATTGAATGGTAGTAAGTTGTATTCTCTTGGTCAACTGTTCTTTAAAGGTCAAGAAAACAAAAATTCATTTGAAAAATCAGCTTAATTATCTCGAATTCAAGAAAAATAAATTTGAGATATATGGCTAACCTTTCGAAATAATCAAGAAGAACATGGAAACATTGAAAATGATTAATTTTCAATGGAGGTGGTTCTTATTAGAGGAAATTGATAAGACTAAAGGAGAAGGTGTTTTAAATTGGGAATTTTAGATAAAATATTTGGAAAGTCAAAGGAGAAGAATAATATGTCAAACGTAAAATTAGCAGTGATTTATTACAGCATGGGTGGAACAAACTACCAATTATCCAAATGGGCTGAAGAAGGTGCAAAAGAAGTTGGTGCAGAAGTGAAAGTGCTAAAAGTACCTGAACTTGCTCCACAATCAGTCATTGATGAAAATGAAGGTTGGAAAGCTCATGTTGAAGCAACGAAAGATGTTCCTGAAGTAGCATTAGACGATCTTGAATGGGCAGACGCGATTATCTTCAGTGTACCAACGCGTTTTGGTAATATGCCAGCTCAAATGAAGCAATTCTTAGATACAACAGGTGGTTTATGGTTTAATGGGAAGCTAGTAAATAAGGTTGTAAGTGCTATGACCTCTGCACAAAATCCACATGGGGGTCAAGAAGCAACAATCCTTTCTCTCTACACATCCATGCATCACTGGGGTGCAATTATTGCATCACCTGGTTATACCGATCCAGTTCAATTTACATCAGGTGGTAACCCATACGGAGTAAGTGTAACAGTGGGTCAAGATGGAAAAATGATTGAAGATGTGCAAGCGGCAGTTAAACATCAAGCAAAGCGTACAGTTACAGTAGCTGAATGGGTAAAAAAAGCAAACCAATAAAGTAAAAGAGCCAACCACACGGGGTTGGCTCTTTACTTTATAAGATAAAGACACTCCTTGGCAATTTTATGTGAATCAAAGTATGTGAATCATTAAACTTAAATTATGGTGAATAAAAAGACGAAAAAATCAGAGTCATTTGCTGCGCAGTAAAGTTCTTTATTTTTAAAAGGCTTTGTGAAAGAATGTACTAAAGCTAACAAGCAGGGGGAAGAGACAACCCGAACCAGTTGGGAAATGGCATTTAGTTAATTATGGATATTATCAAAATTAACTGGCACTGTTTTGGCACCATTTAAAAAGATAAGGAGATTTATCACAATCTTTCATAATCAAGGGTGAAGGTTAAAATTCTTCAAAAATAAAGTTTGGCGGTACACCGAACCTACCGGAGACGTCACGAGCCTCCAATAAGGTTTTGAAGGCTTGACAGAAAACACTCACAGTATACTCCCCAAAATAGTAGAGGTGATTACAGGTGTTCCCAAGACGATTAATACGAGTGTGCAAATTAATTGGTCTATCATGGTCGACCTTGACTCTGCTGTTACAGCACGGACAGCCAAGTGCCATGTCTAACCGAATTTGGGGGCGCTTCTTTTTATTCGGGTTCAATTAACAAACGTGCGAACTATTAAATGTCTTTACATGTCAGTCTTACCTTGTTATAATATTTTCAAAGTAAATAGATTAGGCGAAGACGCCTTGGCAGGAGTCATTTAATGGCTTCTGTTAAGGCGTCTTTTGTTTTAAATGTTGTTTGTAAGCGCATTCAATGTGTGTTATTCGTACACAAAATCTTAAATGATAGGAGGCTTCTCGTGTTTAAATGTACATTGAAAAATGAAGTGTTTCACTTTCAGTCGATTAAGGAGATTTTAGCGAAAGCTAGTGAAGTGAAGTCAGGGGATCAAATGGCTGGTATTGCAGCTCAATCGAACTTAGAGCGGATGGCCTCAAAAGTGGTTTTAAGTGAACTCACTCTTAAAGAGATATATGACAATCCGGTTATTCCCTATGAAAAAGATGAAGTAACACAAATTATTTATGATGATCTCAATCAAATTATATTTAAAGAAATTTCAAGTTGGACAGTAGGAGAATTAAGAGAGTATATCCTCGCACATAATACGGGTTCTTCTCAATTGCTACGAATTAGTAAAGGACTAACTAGTGAAATGATTTCTGGAGTCACCAAATTAATGTCGAGCATCGATCTGGTTCTAGCCTCCCAAAAAATTCGGCCGACGGCTCATTGTAATACTACGATCGGTGAAAAAGGATGTTTAGCGTTTCGTTGTCAGCCCAACCATCCTAGTGACAATCCAGCCGGGATCCTTGCTTCTTTAAAAGAAGGATTGTCCTACGGCTCTGGTGATGCCGTTATTGGCGTAAATCCAAATAATGACACGGTCGAATCGGTATCAAGAATTTTACATATGGTACATGACTTCATGATTAGGTGGGAAATTCCGACACAAAATTGTGTACTTGCTCATATCAACACTCAAATGAAGGCTTTAGAAAGAGGAGCCCCCATCGGTCTTATGTTCCAAAGCTTGGCTGGAACAAAGGCAACCAATGATGATTTTGGGGTTTCCAAGGAGACTTTAGATGAGGCTGCTAAGTTAATGGCCCAGTATGGGACATCTGCAGGACCTAACCAGTTCTATTTTGAAACAGGTCAAGGTTCAGAAGTATCTCTTAATTCTCATCATGATGTAGACATGCAAACACTTGAGGCAAGAACCTATGGTTATGCCCGGCATTGGAAACCGTTTATGGTTAACAATGTGTCTGGATTTATTGGTCCTGAGACACTTTATGATGGGAAACAAATGATACGTGCAGATTTAGAGGATCTTTTAATGGGAAAATTACATGGACTTCCAATGGGGATAGCACCGACTTATACGAACCATATGCAAGCTGATCAGAATGACCAGGAAATTGCCGGTATGTTAACTGCTTTAGCAGGAGCTAACTTTTATATGGGCGTTCCTGGCGGTGATGATGTGATGCTTAGCTATCAAGATACTAGTTACCATGATGATGCTAGTTTAAGAGAAATGCTCGGATTACGTCCTTTAAAAGAATTTGAAATATGGTTAGAGAAAATGGGGATTATGGAAAACGGTCGGCTGACAGAACGTGCAGGAGATTTATCTATTTTTAACTAATGGAGGCTGGTGGAATGGATATTGAAGCAATTGTTCATCAAGTAATTGAAGCACTTGAAAAGCGAGAAGGCAACGAAGAAAACGCACACCATTTAATAGATAAAGAGAACAAAGACACAACCGGTCGAGAAATGGTTGTTGAAAATAAAAGGCTGGTTGGTGTGGATCATCCAATGGATTATGACAGCATTGCCAAGTCAAGAGAGATCACCCCTGCAAGGATAGGGATTGGACGATGTGGGACACGCATGAAAACGAGAGAATATCTTTATTTTCGAATTGATCATGCGGCTGCCCAAGATGCTGTTTTTAAAGGTGTCTCGGAAAACTTTTTGAAAGAAATGAATTTACCCATTCTTCATTCAAAGTCAAAATCATTGGATGAATTCTTAATGAATTTAGACAGTGGCAGAATTTTAGATGAAGCGTCCAGGAAGTGGGCAGAAACCAACCTTTCAAAAGAAAAACAGGTTCAAATTGTCATATCAGATGGACTAAGTTCAAAAGGAATTGAAGCAAACATTCCTGACTTGTTGCCTGCTTTAGTTCAGGGATTGAAAGTAAAAAATATAACGGTTGGCGAGCCGGTTTTTATTAAGAGAAGTCGAGTTTGGATTCAAGATGAATTAGCCTCGATCACAAATTGTGACGTCATCATTTCACTCATTGGGGAGAGACCAGGGCTGGCTACTTCGAAAAGTATTAGTGCCTACCTTATCTATCGACCAACACAAGAAACGGTTGAGGCTGACAGAACAGTTATTTCTAATATTCACGACGGCGGGATCCCTCCAGTTGAAGCGGGGGCTTACTTAGCAGACTTAATAGATAAGATTTTAGAACAAAAGGTAAGTGGTGTTAAGTTTGCCCAACTCATATAAACAGGGAAGCTAATTTACAAGGGTCAGGCGCATCAGATATTGGGAATATTTGGTATATCATACTATCTATTTTATTTGCAATATTGACACAATTGAGTTTTTATAATATTTTTTATATATAATATTTGTCTTCTTATAAAAGTAATAGGGGATTAAAATAATGAAAAACAACACAATTGAAGAACTTTGCTGCCTCTATACAAATCTTTCAGAGGAAGACGTTGAAATTTTAAAGGGTGTGGCTGCGAATTTGCCTTTAATTGCAGATTTAAACAAGGCAAACATATTTGTAGATTGCCTAACAAAAGAAGGAAACCATGCTATTGTGGTGGCAGAAGCTTCTCCGACTACGACTAAATCGGTCTATACCAAACCGATTGTTGGTAAATTTGCCTATGAAGCTTTCGAGCCCTCGGTGTTATCTTCCTTAAGGACTGGGAAGCCGAAGTTTCAAAACCGTGCTTTAACCCAGGAAGGGAAAACCGTTACTCAAAGTGTAGTTCCAATTAAAGGCGGAAATAATCAGGTCATTGCAACCCTCATTATGGAGAAGGATGTAACTGAACAGATAAAGAATCAACGAAAAATGGAAATGTTGTCAGAGACAACAGAAACATTAACGGAAATACTAATAGGTATAACCGAAAGCCAGCCAATAATCCCGGAAATGCTTGATGAATCTTTGTTTTTGATTGATTACGAAGGGAAAATCCTATATTGTAATCCTTCAGCGACCTCTTTAGTTCAAGAGTCATATGAGGGGAGTCATTGGGCAGATAAGCTGTTGGTAGAACTTTTTCCAGGGGTAAAAGAGATCCTAGAGGATCCTGAGGAATTACTCATACAAGAAATAATAATCATAAATAAAGTGTTTCAGGTCAAAAAAATTAAGCTTGGTCATAAAGAAAATGAAAATGTATTTTTTATCATTTTAAAAAATATTACGGAATTACGAGAGAAAGAAAGAGATTTGGTCGTAAAATCTGTTGCCATTCGTGAAATTCATCATCGTGTAAAAAATAATTTACAAACAGTCGCTAGCCTCTTGCGTCTGCAAATGAGAAACGGGCTGCCAGAAGATAGTAAAGGCCATTTTGAGGAAAGTTTGAACCGAATAACAAGTATTGCTTCTGTCTATGAAATTATCTTATCGAATTCTTCTGTAGATGATGTAAATCTTTATCAATTGATAGAAAAAATCGGGAATAGCCTTGTTATTGAGTCTGGTTCCGAGCAAAAAATCGATATATCGTATTCGGGAGCAGATTTTGAAATTAAATCGAACAAAGCCGTTACCGTAGCCCTTATCGTTAATGAACTTATCCAAAATTGCCTTAAACATGCTTTTAAAAGAAGAAGAAGAGGTGAAATAAAAGTTCTCCTCCACCGAAAAGTAAATCAGATAGAGGTCCAGGTAATAGATAACGGTGAAGGGTATATCCCAACATCGAAGCCATCGCTAGGTTTAGATATTGTTAAAATGTTAATTGAACATGATTTATCTGGTAAACTTAAAATTGAAAACGGATTCGATGGTACTGTTGTCGTAGTGACTTTCCCGATAGCGGAGGAGAGAATTCAGGTATGAAAAAGAGAATTTTAGTTGTTGAAGATGAATCTATTACCCGCTTAGATCTATCAATGATGCTCGAAGAAAATGGGTACGAAGTGGTTGGTCAAGCAGGTGATGGGGAGGCAGCGCTAGAAAAAGCTTTTCTGCTAAAGCCCGACTTAATTATCATGGATATCAAAATGCCTAAACTAAATGGCCTAAAGGCAAGTGAAATTATCTCGAAAAAAATTAATACACCTATTCTTATTTTAACTGCTTATAGCCAGCGTGAATATATTGATAAAGCAAAGCAAGTCAATATTATGGGTTATCTAGTAAAACCTATCACCGAGGCTAACTTGATACCAGCAGTAGAAATCGCTTTAAAGCAGGCTGAGCACGCAAATGGCTATCGTGCACAGGTCGAGACTATGAATCAAAAGCTTGAAGAGCGGAAGATAGTAGAAAAGGCAAAAGGAATAGTCATGAAAAAGTATAATATTGATGAAGAAGCTGCGTACAACAAGATTAGGAAAATAAGTATGAATAAACAGGTTACTCTGGAGAAGGTAGCAAAGCAAATCATCACTAAATTTGACGCTTAATCCCTATTTTACAAGTGAATAGAACAGGCAAAGGTGCCGCATCGGTTTTTTGAAAAAATACCGTACGGCACTTTTTTGCTTTTTTAGGGTTGATTTGTTGTGAAATATAATTCTTTCTCCATTTTGATAAACAAATAAAACTAGGGGGGATTTTTATGGAAATGGTAGGACAAATTGTAATTTATATTATTATGATTTGTGCAGTAGCCGGCGCTATTGCTGCGATTCGTAATAGTGATGAAGGGCTGGGTAAACAATTTATGGAAGGGTTGCATTCGGTTGGACACATCTTTGTTCCAGCTGCGGGGATTATGGCTTCCATTCCTTATTTATCATGGTTTATCGATAAAGTGTGTGGTCCAATTTTTTCTGCGATTGGCGCTGACCCAGCCATTGCAGCAACATCCATTCTGGCAACAGATATGGGGGGATACCAATTAGCTGAGGTGTTAAAAGCAACACAAGAAGGCTTGATTATGGCAATGATTGTTGGGTTTATGGCGGGAGCAACTATTGTTTTCTCGATTCCAATGGGATTGGCAATGCTTGATAAACGTGACCATAAATATATGGCACTTGGAGTAATGGCTGGTGTTTTAACCATACCTATTGGTGCGCTAATTTCAACTACAATCCTTTTTTTTACCAACGCAAATGTACGTGATATTATTAACACCTCTGGTGACGCGAACTATCAATTTGCAATCAGTTATGGTCAAATTTTATTAAATTTAAGTCCCCTTCTTATTTTTGTTGTATTGATTGCGGTAGGTTTATATTTCCTCCCTGATATCATGATAAACGGATTTATGTGGTTTGGACGCATTTTGGATGCGGGTATAAAATTAGTTCTTGTATTTTCGATTGTTGAAATATTTACTGGTTTCTTCTCGAATGTATTTGGTGCCTGGGGATTTGACCCAATTATGGCGGACACAGAAGACCAATTCCGTGCATTAGAAACAGCAGGATATATCGGTATCATGCTTGCTGGTGCCTTCCCAATGGTGTATTTATTGCAGAAGTATGCAGGAGGACCACTCGAGGCACTAGGTAGCAAACTTGGTTTAAGTAAAGAAGGAAGTGCGGGATTAGTTGCGACAATTGCGAATATCCTTGCGATGTTTAAGCTTGTAAAGATGATGCCTCCAAAGGACAAAGTAATTAATATTGCTTTTGCAGTATGTGCAGCTTTCTTACTAGGTGATCATTTATCATTCACTGCAAATTTTCAACCGACATTAATACTACCAATTATCATTGGTAAATTATTAGCAGGTATCATCGCTATTGGGCTAGCCTATTGGTTGGCTGTACCAAAAGCTCTCGAATTAGAGAAGAAAGACCGAGAAGTAGGAGTAATCGGGGAAGATGAGTACTTATCGAACATTGAATACGACGAAGAAGAGAAAAGTAGAGTAGGATAAGGTGGTATTTAAGTGAAAGAAGAGAAGCAGCGGTTTATTCAAGAATTTGTACCAGGAAAACAAGTTACCTTAAGTCATTTGATTGCAAACCCTGTCCCTGATATGTTTGAAAAATTAGGGATCCAACAAGCAGGAGCAATAGGGATTCTTACACTGACACCTAGTGAGACCGTAATTATTGCAGGCGATATAGCTACAAAAGCGGCGGATGTCGAAATTGGTTTTTTGGATCGTTTTACAGGTAGCCTTGTAATTGTTGGGACAGTTTCTTCCGTTGAAATGGCTATGGAACAAATTAACAGGTTTCTATCAACAAATTTAAAATATACTCCTGCAAATATTACTAAGTCGTAAAGGAGCGGTGTAATGGCGAAACAAACTAAAGCGATGCTGGTAGGTTCTATCGGAGCAGGGAAATCGACATTAACCAATGCCCTTTTAGGACGTAAGGTGAAAGCCGTAAAAACCCAATCTTTAGTTTACTATGATTGGATCGTCGATACGCCTGGTGAATATATTGAGAATCCATTGTTCTACAAAAATATTATGGCGACCGCCCTTGAAGTTACGCACGTTCTCTATTTACAAGATGCTACAAATCTAAAAACTATTTTTCCACCAGGATTCAGTACGGGGTTTAATAAACTACCAATTGGTGTGGTAACAAAAAGTGATGCGGAAATCGCGAATGTAGAGGAAGCTATAAGGCAATTAAGAAGGGTCATTCCATATGGGCCGATTATCATTTCCTCCTCGGTGACAGGGGTGGGTCTAAAAGAGATTAAGGGTTTGGTAGAGTGTCATACAATGACTGAGATGAAAGAATACGTAGAAGGTATCAACATAGCCGAAATTATTTTTATATGAAAACATTTACAAAATAATAACGATAGCTTATAATTATGTTAATATTACAAATGAATGTAGCAGGCAAAGGCGCCTTATATAATTTGTCCGATGACGGATAAATTATATAAGGCGTCTTTTTTTTTATTTAGTCAGTTTAGAAATGAGGTGATGGGTATTAGAAAGTATGAACCTCAAAGCGAGGAGATATTGAGTGCTGGAATTGACATTGGTACCAGTACAACCAAAATAGTCATTAGTCAATTTTCTTTGATGAATATGGCAGGCGGTTCACATATGCCACGGATCGAAATAGTGAATAAAAAGGTCATTCACCGCAGCCCAATCTACCGCACACCATTATTAAACTCGACGTTGATCAATATTCAAGAGGTTAAAAACCTGGTTCAAAAAGAATACGAGATGGCTGGTGTTACGACAAGGGAGATAAAAACAGGTGCAGTCATCATTACTGGGGAAACAGCAACAAAACAGAATGCGGAGCAAATGGTGCATGAATTATCCGACCATGCAGGTGATTTTATCGTCGCTACAGCAGGACCGGATTTAGAGGGAATTATTGCAGCTAAAGGTTCTGGGGCTTTTGAGTATTCCAAGAAAACGGGAGAAGTGATCGCTAATATTGATATTGGGGGCGGAACCGCCAACGTGGCAACCTACAAATCTGGGAAACTACTTGGAACTTGCACCTTGCATATTGGAGGAAGATTGATTGAGTATCGTGATTCGTGTATCAAAAGTATTTCTCCTCCAGTTAAGAAACTGGTTGGACAGTGGGGCGACTCTGTTAAAGAAGGTGACAGCCGGAACTCTTATGAAGTAAAGAAGATCACAAATTATATGGCAGATGTCATTGTCAGAATGTTGAAGCGAAAGCTGTTGCCGTCAGATGAAGCCTTGTTGTTGGGGCATCAGCCCAACTGGGAAGAAGAAATTGACTCCATTATGTTTTCAGGCGGGATTAGTGAATGTATGTATCAGCATGAAAACGTATCAGCCAGTTCAGAACCCTATAATGATATTGGTGAGATGTTAGCTCTCTCTTTAAGAGAGAATAAAGAGCTTTCGAATTGGAAATGGGTCCACCCGGATGAAACGGTTCGTGCGACGGTACTTGGTGCTGGAACGCAAACGACCGAAATTAGCGGGGCTACGATTCAAGTAGACGCTAGTGCTTTACCAATCCGAAACTTACCAGTATTCCAAGTTCCCCTGGGATTTGATATAAGGTCTGGTCTAAAGGATCTGGATAAGGCAGTTCAAAAAGCAGTAGAAATATATGACCCAAATCGTGATGGGCAAAATTTTGCTTTGTACTTTACGGAAATTCCCTACTTGCGTTTTCAAGAAATCCAGGATTTTGTCAAGAGCATTCTTCACTCTATAAAAGTAAAGGTAGCTCCTAATCAACTTTTGGTAGTTGTTCTCGAAAGTGACCATGCCAAAGTGTTAGGTCAAACCTTAAACGTACAGAATCCGGAACAGAGCATTATCTGTATTGACCAAATCAAGGTAGAACACGGAGACTATATCGATATTGGTCATCTTTTAAAAACAGGTGTAGTACCAGTTGTTATAAAAACATTAGCATTTCACCACTGAGTAAGGAGGGATCCTATGAAACTGAAAACCAATTATTTGGGTACAGTTTATGAATTTTCTTCATTAAAAGATTTGTTTGCTAAAGCAAATGAAGAGAAGTCAGGGGATCGATTAGCAGGTATTGCTGCGGAAACGGTCCAAGAACGGATTGCTGCAAAAGAAGTCTTAAGTCAGTTAACTCTAGCGGATATACGAGAAAATCCACTCCTGGCACCAGAAGAGGATGAAGTTTCTCGAATTATTGAAGGTCAAACGAACGAACCGATTTATAAGTCAATAAAAAATTGGTCAGTGGCAGAGTTAAGGGAATTTATTTTAAATGATGAAGTTACGGGTGAAGAGATAATACGTTTAAGCAGAGGTTTAAACAGCGAAATAATCGCTGCCGTTGCGAAAATTATGTCCAACCTCGATCTAGTTCATGCTGCAAATAAAATTGAGATTGTCACGAAATGTAACATTTCAATTGGGTACAAAGGAACTCTTGCTTCTCGTCTCCAGCCCAATCACCCAACCGATCATGTTGAGGGAATGTTGGCCTCCTTAAAAGAAGGGTTATCTTACGGAATAGGGGACGCGGTGATTGGTATCAACCCAGTGGATGACTCAGTTGAAAGTGTCAAGCGCTTGCTCCATGCTACTCATGATTTTATTCAGGACTGGCGTATTCCTTCGCAAAACTGTGTTTTAGCCCATGTGACTACGCAAATGAAAGCAATTGAACAAGGGGCACCAGCTGATATGATTTTCCAAAGCATTGCGGGTACGGAAACAGCTAACCGCTCATTTGGTATATCGGCTTCAATACTACAAGAGGCCCATGATATGGCAAGAACTTTGGGAACTGGTACGGGTCCACAGTGTTTGTATCTCGAGACAGGCCAAGGTTCTGAATTGTCAGCTGAAGCACATTTCGGAATTGATCAAATGACGTTGGAATCAAGAAATTACGGATTTGCGCGCTTTTATGACCCATTTATTGTCAACACTGTTGTTGGTTTTATTGGACCTGAGTATTTGTATAACAGCAAGCAGGTAATTAGGGCAGGGTTAGAAGATCATTTTATGGGTAAACTGCATGGAATTCCAATGGGAGTAGATATCTGCTATACGAACCATATCAAAGCCGACCAGAATGACATTGAAGATCTTGGTGTACTCTTAACTGCTGCTGGAGTAAATTTCGTTATTGCTGTGCCGATGGGAGATGATTGCATGCTCAACTATCAATCTCTGAGCTACCATGATGTTGCGACCTTAAGGCAAACAATGAAGAAAAGCCCATCCCCGTTATTTGCCGAATGGCTTGAAAAAATGGGCATATTTGACAATGGGAAACTCAGCAAAATTGCCGGAGATCCAACCATTTTTTCACGATAGGAGTTAAATGAAATGAAATCTGACCTAATTGAAACGATCACGAAGCTCGTCATTGAAAAAATGCAGATACAGGATGGTGCTCATCAACCATCCAAGCCTGAAATACAATCTACCTCCGTTACAATTTGGGACCATACTTCAAATTCTACGGAGAGAAAGACATTGCCTTCTACTACGTTTCATAAGAGTGAAAT
Source organism: Alkalihalobacillus sp. BA299 (assembly GCF_017745675.1). Taxonomy (GTDB): domain Bacteria; phylum Bacillota; class Bacilli; order Bacillales; family Bacillaceae_F; genus Alkalihalobacterium. Next base: position 252,616 of record NZ_JAFLJM010000002.1, on the reverse strand, counting down.
CCTAGAAGGTACAGAGTCTGAGGGACTTATTCAATTGAAACCATATTTAACGGAAGGTTCAGACAGTCGAGTCATTTCAAGAACAGATGAGGATATTCCTGAAACGGTGAATGAACAAGTCCACGGAATTGAACAGCCTAAAAATCCAGAAGAACTAAAAGAACTTATGGACAAGACACCAGCGCGAATTGGTATTGGGCGGGCCGGATTGCGACCTAAAACCAACGCATGGTTGAAATTCCGCTATGATCATGCGGCAGCAGTTGATGCTGTATATGGAACCGTAAATGATGAGGTCTTAAATCGTATAAACCTATTTAAAGTTGAGACGATGGTAGATGATAAAGAAATCTATATACGGCGTCCTGATTTTGGCCGTAAATTGTCAGACGAAGCCAAAACAACAATCAAAGAAAAGTGTAAGGAAAAACCAATCGTTCAGATCATTGTTTCTGATGGCCTTAGTTCAAATGCAGTTGAAGAAAATGTTGAAGATGTTTTTCTTTCCCTACAGCAATCGTTATATAGCTTAGGGATTGAAATCGGAACACCATTTTATATCGAAAAAGGCAGAGTAGCTGTCATGGACGATGTTGGAGAAATCCTTCAACCTCAAGTGGTTGTTTTACTGATAGGTGAACGTCCTGGTTTGGTGAGTGCGGAATCATTAAGTGCTTACCTCTGCTATCAGCCGAGAAAAGGGACGATTGAGGCCGAGCGGATGGTGGTCTCTAATATCCATAAAGGCGGCATCCCGCCGGTTGAGGCAGGGGCTTATATCGGGTCCGTCATTCAAAAGATATTAAAATATGAAGCAAGTGGAGTAACACTTGTTCAGAAAGAGTCATAGGTGGTGGTCAATATGACGTTGGAACGAATTTATGCGGATATTTTAGCTGTTCGTGTAATCCCCAATGTGGATCCGGTTTTAGGAAAGGAATTAAACCTCGAACCGCATCAGAGAAGTATCGCGATTTTCACTTCATCCGTTGATGATATTGGTTATACTGCTCTGGATGAAGCAACCAAAAGAGCAGCTGTTGATGTAGTATATGCCCGTTCTTTTTATGCCGGTTCGGCTCATACTTCTGGCCCGTTATCGGGGGAGATGATTGGCATATTAGCTAGCTCGTCTCCAGATGAGGTGCAAAGTGGTATAGATGCAGTCCTTCAAACAGTGGAGAGTGATGCTTATTTTGAAGCACTGAACAAAGAAAAGACACATGCGTTATATGCTCATGTTATATCGAGTTCAGGTTCCTACCTTTCAAAAGAAGCGGGAATTAACCGAGGGGAACCACTAGCTTATTTAATCGCACCGCCACTTGAGGCTGTTTACGGATTAGATGCAGCTTTGAAAGCGGCGGATGTCAAGCTGGTGAAGTTTTTTGGGCCTCCGTCGGAAACGAACTACGGAGGCGGCTTACTAACAGGGTCTCAATCAGCTTGTCAAGCAGCAGCAGATGCGTTCCGTGACAGCATCGTACGCATCGCCCAGAACCCTCTTAAGTATTAAATTTACTAGAAAGGAGTTAATCTAATGCAGTATGACCAAGATCTCCAGTCCATCCAGGAAATGCGCAATGCTGTTAAAAATGCCAAAGATGCACAGTTAAAATACTTAGCTTATTCGCAAGAACAAGTAGATCACATTGTCAAATGTGTCGCGGAAGCTGCCTTTGCAAAATCGCTAGAACTAGCAAAAATGGCAGTGGAAGAGACAGGGATGGGTATTGTTGAACATAAAAAAATAAAAAATGAAGTAGGATCGATGGCTGTCTATGAATCTATTAAAGATGAGAAAACGGTCGGGATTGTTTACGAGGATCGGGTAAATAAAATTACCGAAGTTGCTTATCCTTATGGAGTGGTAGCTGGTATTATTCCGACAACAAATCCCACTTCAACCGCAATTTTTAAAACACTGATTAGCTTGAAAACAAGAAATGCCATCGTGGTAAGTCCGCACCCGAGGGCCGTTAAGTGTACGGTGGAGGCATTGAAGATTTGTGAGAAGGCAGCCGTTGAGGCAGGTGCTCCCGAAGGTCTGATTGGTTGGATTTCCAAACCGTCAATGGCAGCAACTAATGAGTTAATGAAGCACCGCGATATCAACCTCATTTTAGCCACAGGTGGAGGTGGTTTAGTAAGAGCAGCTTATAGTTCAGGTAAGCCAGCTTATGGGGTCGGACCAGGGAATGTTCCTTGTTATATTGAAAAGAGTGCTAATGTTTCTAAGTCTGTATCCATGATTTTGGATAGTAAATCCTTCGACAATGGAACAATCTGTGCAACCGAGCAAGCACTCGTAGTCGATAAAAATATTAAGGAAATTGTACTTCGCGAGCTAAAAAATAATGGCGCCTATCTGTTGAGTTTTGAAGAAAAGGCGGAAGTTGCCAAATTGATAACTCCAGTACCAGGTCATCTCAATTCAGAAATTGTGGGACAAAGTGCAGTTAAAATAGCCGAAATGGCAGGAATATCTGTTCCTCCAGACACAAGAGTGCTAATTGCCGAGGAGAAAAAGGTAGGCAAGGAAGTTCCGTTCTCGATTGAAAAGCTATCACCGATCTTTGGCTTCTATACAGCAGAAACGTACGCTGAAGCAAAGGATTATTGCTTAAAGCTTCTCAACCTTGGAGGAAGAGGACATAGCTTATCTCTTCATACAAACGATGAACAGGTTGCCAAAGAATTTGCCCTTGAAATGCCGGTATCTCGACTTATGGTCAATACGCTTTCATCAATTGGTGCTGTCGGTGCTACAACAGGATTAAAACCATCGCTTACACTGGGCTGTGGCTCATTTGGAGGCAATATCACTTCTGATAATGTGACCGCGCGTCATTTAATTAATATTAAGCGCATGGCTTACGGAATTAAGGATGTTTCGATTCCGAAACCGTCTGCTTCGTATGCAAGCAACCAAAATGCTGATGACAAAAAGGAAAATATCGAAGACATCGTCAGTCAAGTTTTAAAGCAAGTACCGATGAAAAATGGACTTGACGAAAAGCAAATTGCTGAAATGGTAAATCAAGTTTTACAAAAATATCAAATGAATTAAAGCAAAATTAAAACTATTAAACTATTAAAACGAACTAATAGGAGGAAATTAAAATGAGTAGAGAATTAACAGCATTAGGAATGATTGAAACTAAAGGATTAGTAGCTTCTGTAGAGGCGGCAGATGCAATGGTTAAGGCGGCTAATGTACATTTAGTCGGAAAAGTACATGTAGGTGGCGGAATTGTTACAGTATTAGTTCGTGGAGATGTAGGAGCAGTTAAAGCGGCAACTGATTCGGGAGCAGCAGCTGCTCAGCGTGTGGGCGAAGTTCTTTCTGTACATGTTATTCCACGCCCACACAACGAACTTGAAAGCATTTTACCAAAATTAGAAATTAAAGAGTAAAACTAGATTTAATAAAAAAGGAGCATGAAACATGGATCAACAGCTTATCGAATCGATTGTGAAAGAAGTCGTGACTCGTTTACATTGGGAAACTCATAACCCGTATAACATTCCAATCGCTGTTTCTGCTCGACATTGCCATTTAAGTAAAAGTGACCTTGAAACCCTTTTTGGTGAAGGATACGAGTTAACCAAAAAAGCGGATTTATCGCAACCTGGTCAATTTGCCTCAAATGAAACGGTTACGATTGTGGGACCAAAGGGAAGTATTGAAAAAGTGCGTATACTTGGTCCTGCACGTAATATGACCCAAGTAGAAATTAGTAAAACAGACTCGATTAAACTTGGCTTCATACCACCTTTAAGAGAGTCGGGAGATATTGAGGGCTCCTCACCAATCACCATTGAGGGTCCAAAAGGTAGTCTATCTATAAACAAAGGACTAATTATTGCCCAAGCACACATTCATATGGAGCCCAAAGATGCGAAGCGGCATGGAGTGGAAAATGGGGAATATGTAAAAGTTGAAATTCAAGGTGAACGTCCACTCTCACTTGGGAAAGTTTTAATCCGTGTTTCACCGAGGTATAAGCTTGAAATGCATGTCGATACAGATGAAGCGAATGCTGGTTTTATCACTGGAAAAACGATGGGGAAAATTGTGAAGGATGGAATTGGAAGATGATCCATCGTGACATGATTGAACAAATTGTTCGGGAAGTGGTCGCACAGCTTTCTAAAGAAGAAAAGGCAGGAACAGAGGCTAAACCTAAATTACTTGTCGTTGGAGACACTTCATTTTTGGAGCCGAAGCATTTGTTGCTATTACAAACGAGATGGATAGTCGTCCATTATGAAGGCGAGAAAAAGGTATACGTTGATTTATATGATCGTGTCCTTTTCCTACATGCGACACAGGATTTAATTACAAAAGGGGCGCTAGGGATATTTGACAATACCGAAAGTAAATTACTTTCCCGTTGTTTTATGGAGTCCACCCCAGTATCGATCATCCCGACCGTTTATTTACAAGACCATTTGTTTTCTAGTAGTCCGAAGAATAAGGCTTATGTTGCACAAATACAACGCTATCACCAGGCACTCTTGGAATTTGGGGCAAAGGTTGAAACTTTAGAAAGTTTCTTAGAGACTCTTACAGTAAAACCCAAGCAAGAACCGCTGTCAAGATCTGCAAAAAAGAAGATTTTAACACGAAGAGATGTACAAGACTGCAAGGAAAGTGTTCTTAAGGTCGACTCAAATACGATCATCACACCATTAGCTAAAGATACAGCTAGAGAAATGGGAATAGACATCGTGGAACTTGATCTAAAAGGAGAGAAAAGGGAATGGAATTAGGGACAGTCATTGGAAATGTATGGGCTACAAGAAAAGAGGACGAGTTAAAAGGCTTGAAATTTTTAATTGTCCAACCCGAGTTACCTGACCGTACATCTCCTGGAGTACCATTTGTGGCAGTCGATCGAATTGGAGCTGGTTTTGGCGATCAAGTTCTTGTAACCCGTGGAAGTGCAGCAGCTAATCTTTCCAATGAAATAAAGATGCCCATTGATGCCCTTATTATCGGGATCATCGATTCGGTTGATGTAGAACAAAAAGAGGTGAATGGAAAATGAGCAGAGCATTAGGAATGATTGAAACAAGAGGATTGATTGGTTCCATCGAAGCAGCAGATGCAATGTTAAAATCAGCGGATGTCACGTTGGTTAAGCAGGAAAAGATCGATGCAGCGCTTGTTACAGTTTTAGTTCAAGGGGATGTCGGTGCGGTGCAAGCTGCAGTAGAGGCGGGAAAAGCGGCCGCAGCTAGAGTAGGGGAATTAGTTGGTGCCCATGTCATCCCACATCCGGATGAGTCGATTAAGTCCGCTTTATTAGACGATAAGAAAGACAAAGTCACAGCCCCACCTAATCGAAATACAAGGAAAAAACCAACTACAACACAAAATCAAACAGATGTAACGACAAAACCTGAAATCAGTCCAAAAGAAGATAAATAGATAAATAAGCGAATGAATGGAGTGTAAAAAAATGGCTTTCAAACGCAGAAAATTAGCAGTCATTGGTGCAGGGTTTACTGGTGCAACTGCAGCTCTAATGCTGGCACAAAAAGAACTTGGAGACGTAGTACTCGTAGATATTCCCTCACAATCTGGTCCAACAAAAGGGAAAGCACTTGATATGCTTGAGGCAAGTCCCATTCAACGCTTTAATGCACACATTACTGGTACGTCCGATTATCAGGACATTCAAGATGCGGATCTTGTTCTCATGACTGCCGGGTTACCGCGTAAACCCGGGATGAGCCGGGATGATTTAGTAACTACCAATGAAAAGATCATGATCGAAGTTTCAGAGAATATTAAGAAGTATGCACCAAATTCTTATGTTCTCGTATTAAGTAATCCTGTTGATGCGATGACTTATGTCTGCTACAAAACAACAGGCTTTCCAAAAAATCGAGTAATTGGCCAATCAGGGGTGCTAGATACGGCGCGGTTTAATACCTTTGTAGCGGAAGAATTAGTGGTATCGATTGAAGATATTTCTGGATTTGTTCTAGGCGGTCATGGCGATGACATGGTTCCGCTTGTTCGTTACTCCTATGCTGGTGGAATTCCACTTGAAAAACTAATTCCAGAAGATCGTATGGAAGCCATCGTGGAAAGAACCCGCAAAGGCGGAGGCGAAATTGTCAACCTGCTTGGACAAGGCAGTGCCTATTATGCTCCTGCTGCGTCAATGGTTGAAATGGCCGAAGCGATTTTAAAAGATAAAAAGCGAATTTTACCATCCATCGCTTATCTTGAGGGCGAATACGGTTACTCGGATATCTATCTCGGTGTTCCTACTATTTTAGGTGGAAACGGAATAGAAAGTATCATTGAAATTCCGTTAAGCGAAAATGAACAATCCGCACTTGATAAATCAGCACAATCGGTTAAAAAAGTGTTAAGCATATTAAAAACAAAGTAGTACAAGTATAAAGAATGATGTGAATCTTTTTTCCAGCTTGAAAAGACCCTGAATTCGTGAATACTTACTGAGGGTTTACCAATCCCCCCATCGTAACCAGAGAGTAGGTTATTTGGAAATGATGATTGGATTACCACTTTTTATGAAAGATATCGATAAACCTGTATTGAAAGAATTGCGGGCACAGGCAACCCCGAATCCAAACGATCCCCGTTCAGTTCGTGCAGTAAAACTGGTAAAAGAAGGTTGGACGATAAGAGATATTATTGATCACGGTGTAATAAATTATCATCCGGTAGTAGCTGGTACACCAGAACAAGTAGCAGACTTAATGGAAGAGTGGTTTATAGCTGGTGCCTGTGATGGCTTCTCTGTTGTACCTGACAGCACTGCAGATTCAGTTGATGACTTTGTTGAGTATGTCATTCCTATTTTACAAAAGCGTAAACTTTTTCATGAAGAATATGAAGAGAATACGTTACGTACATATGGGGGTATCATACCAATACGGTCGTGCTAAATCATAAAAGAAGTAGAATGTAACTTAATGAAATAGAATATTTTACTGATATGTATTTTGATGCTGTAAAGAGTATAAAGTGAAATACCTGTTTATTGTATTATTTGGTTATATATTAACGGGTAGCTTATACTGAATTAAGAAAGATGAAAAGCAACAAATTCATTTGCTGTGTAGTACAACGATACTATTCAATAGAAAATGATATTCCACAATCGCGCTATTATCTACAGTATCAGCAATAAAACGTTGGTATGATCTACCTTTTATCTTTGTGTACATGTATCCATAGATAAGCGTTTAAGGACTTGACTTGGAGCCTCTGTGGGTATGATTGGTCTTGAAAGGCTGAAGCAGTTGTTTCAGTAGGCGTACCAGCCTATCATACCCACCACTCCAAGTAAAGTCCTATCGTTGTTTACGTTGAAAACTATAAATACTTACTGTAGATAATGCTTCTACAAAGATAGAAAACTGGCATTTTTGCTATCTTTACTTACGTTGAGTACGGTGGAAAATCATACTGTAGATAAGGGTGCGATTGCGGAATACCATAAGCCTAATTCCTCGGTAAAAATAAGAGGGATTAGGCTTTTTCACTTCAAAATACTTGACGTTTTTCTATTGGTAAACGCGTTGACAGCAAGTGGTAAATTTCGTGACAACTGCTGATAAAAAACATGGCAGAGATGGTACATTCTTGTAGCTATAATCACCGTATGTCGTCACAGAACGAATACTATCTTATTTTCCTCATCCGCAAAAAGAAAACTATCAAACTTATGTAGAACAAAAATGAACACTAGGAGGTATCAATTTGTCAGTTTCTGTTAGTCCGTACAAATCCGATTACTCGGGCCTAATTTGTCAATATCGATGGTCTAGTGTCATGTTAATTTCTTTAAATTAAATACGAATAATCTTAATCGATTATTTAAGAGAAGGAAAATTCCGTTAAAAATTCTTACAAAAATAATGACTATAATTTTAAAAAAAGTAATAATAATGTAACAATTAACTTATATATATTTTGAAATAAAGAAATTGAAAGTTTAGAAATAGGGGAATTCAATTGATATTTTTAATTACTACATAAAAAACAAAATATTGATATTTATGCATTTCTTAGTAATTTTTTTATTTAAAAGGTAAAACCATTTAAATATTTTATTGATTTTGTTAGGTTAAGGTGTTATAAATACTATATAGATTACAAAATATTATGAAAAATCTAAAATTCAGAAAAGAGGGATGCTATAATGGCAAAATTTAATGGAGTTTATGTTGCATTGGTTACACCTTTTACAGAAGAAAACCAGGTTGACTATGAGGGATTAAAAAATCTATGTAACTGGTTAATTGAAGAAGGAGTAGATGGGCTTGTTCCTGGAGGTTCTTTAGGGGAATACGCCACCCTTACAATTGAAGAAAGAACAAAGGTAGTAGAAACTGTAATTGAAGTGGCTAATGGTCGAGTTCCTGTTGTAGTAGGTACAGGAGCACCTTCAACTGCTCAAGCCGTTCAATGGGCGGAGCATGCTAAAATTCATGGTGCAGCAGGGATTATGGCTTTACCGCCAATTAACTATAAACCTATTGAAAATGAAGTGATTGAACATTATAGAGCGTTATCTGAAGTTGGGATACCGATCATTGCTTACAATAACCCAAAAGATTACCCAACTGATTTGACCCCTGATTTATTGGCGGAAATTTCAAAATTCAAAAATGTTGTTGGTGTCAAAGAATTTTCAGGGGATGTAAGACGTATTCAAGAAATTTTACACAAAACTGACCTAGAAGTTATGGTGGGTGTAGACGACCTTGTTGTTGAAGGGGCATTAGTTGGGGCTACTGGCTGGATCGCTGGCGTTCCCAATGCATTACCAAAGGAAGGGGTAGAAATTTTCCAGTTAGCTAAGGAAGGGAAAATTAAGGAAGCACTAGAACTTTATCAGTATCTTTTACCACTTTTCCGTTTTGATGCTAATCCTCAACTCGTTCAATCTATTAAATATATGTTGGAGTTAGCTGGGCGACCAGTAGGTTCCACTAGACCGCCACGGTTGCCATTAAGTACGGAACAGTATCAAAAAATAGAAGAAGCTTTTAAATATTTTAAGAAACAAACAGTATAATTTTACTAATTAAAAAAGTGTGGTGACGAGGTGACTATTATGACTGAACCAATAACGTACTTTAATTATATTAATGGAAATTGGAAAACTAGTATAAATGAAGAACTTATACCTAGTATTAATCCAGCAAACAAACATGAAATTGTTGGTTACGTGCAAAAATCAACAATAGTAGACCTGGATCATGCAGTTCGTGCTGCTAAAGAATCACAAGCTGGATGGAAAAAGCAATCAGGAGCTATTCGTGGTGAGTATCTATATAAAGTTGCAAATCATATCGAAAAAAACATCGATGAGATTGCAACGGTAATGACTAAAGAAATGGGAAAAACTTTTACTGAAGCTAAAGGTGAAACAGCTCGTGGAGTAGCTATTCTCCGTTATTATGCAGGTGAAGGAATGAGGAAAATAGGAGATGTTATTCCATCCACTGATAGTGATGCATTAATGTTTACAACACGTGCTCCTTTAGGTGTAGTCGGTGTCATCACTCCGTGGAATTTTCCGGTGGCAATTCCTATCTGGAAAATTGCCCCTGCACTTATTTATGGAAACACGGTAGTTTTTAAACCAGCTAATGAAACATCTGTAACTGCTGCAAAAGTGATTGAATGTTTTGATGAAGCAGGTATTCCACCAGGTGTAATTAATATGGTAACAGGTCAAGGCTCTGTAATAGGCCAAGGTATTATTGACCACGTGGATATTGATGGGATTACATTTACAGGTTCTGACGAAGTAGGAAAGGTTGTTGGGCAAGGTGCCCTGGCTCGTGGTGCCAAGTATCAACTAGAAATGGGGGGGAAAAATCCAGTTATAGTTGCAGCCGATGCCGATCTTGAATTAGCCGTAGAAGCAACAATTAGTGGTGGCCTCCGATCAACAGGACAAAAATGTACAGCGACAAGCCGTGTCATTGTCCAAAAGGATATTTATGAAGAATTTAAAGAAAAATTAATAAAGAAAGTAAAAGAAATTAAAGTAGGTAATGGTCTAGATGAAGCAACGTGGATGGGACCTTGTGCGAGTGAATCCCAATTAAATACAGTTCTATCCTATATCGAAAAAGGAAATGAAGAGGGAGCAACACTTCTATATGGCGGCGAAATACATGAAGAAAAGGAATTGAAGAATGGTTTCTACGTTCAACCTACCATATTTGAAAATGTAACAAGTCAAATGACGATTGCTCAAGAGGAAATTTTTGGGCCGGTTTTAGCTTTAATTAAAGTTGATACGGTTGAAGAAGCACTAGCAGTGGCGAATGATGTTAAGTTTGGTTTAAGTGCGTCCATTTTTACGACTAACATCAATAATATGCTTTCGTTTATCAATGATATTGACTCAGGCCTTGTTCGAATTAATGCGGAGAGTGCTGGTGTTGAACTTCAAGCTCCGTTTGGTGGGATGAAACAGTCAAGTTCTCATTCTCGGGAACAAGGCCAAGCAGCCATTGAATTTTTCACATCTATTAAAACTGTATTTGTTAAAGGTTAAGGTGATCTATAATGTTGATCCAGTTACCATTTATCTATAAAATATAGTATTTACGTTCCTCAAATTTATATGACTATGAAGACTACCTTTAATGGGGTTCGGTAAATAAATCTCAAGAGGAGTGAAAATATGAAACTTTTACAAAATAAAAGAATGAAAGCCTTGATTATCTTGAACGTTCTCTTAGTATCTATATTCGTTATTTCTGGTTGCTCACCTAAGGAAACAGTAGATGGAGAAGCGCAACCACAAAAAGTATATAAGTGGAGAATGGTAACACATCAAATTCCTGGGACTTCGAGATATGAGGGTACAATAATCCCTTTTGTTAAAGCTGTTGAAGAAGCTTCTGGTGGTAGACTAATCATCGAACCTTATGGAGCTGATAATCTATTCCCAACAACAGATACCTTTGATTCAGTTAAGAACGGCGTAGTAGAAATAGCCGCAATATATACAGGCTTTTGGACAGGGAAAGACCCTGTGTTTGCATTAGGTGGTGGTACGTTCCCAGGTGATCCATTACAAGGTTTTAGTGAACATTACTACCGTTCTGAAAAACTTGAACCACTATTATCAAAAGCGTATGAAAAGCATGGAATTAAAAATTTAGGTTCATTTGATTATGCTCCAGAAGAAATCCTTATGTCTACAGTTCCTATCCAATCTATTGAGGATTTTAAAGGGAAAAATATTAGGGCAGCAGGGATAGCTAATCTTTTTTACGGAAAGTTAGGAGCATCTTCCGTCTCTTTATCAGCACCTGAAATATATACAGGCCTACAACTTGGTACAGTTGATGCAGCAGAGTATAATGATTTCCTTGTAGGTAAAGATATGGCTTTACATGAAGTAACGAAATATGTCATTGACCCAGCTTTACATGTTGGACCAAGTAGTGATAAGGAATTAATTGTAAATCCAAAGGCGTGGGAAGAGCTTCCAGATGATCTGAAGGCTATTGTTATTGCTGCTCGTGACAAAGCAAGATATCAGTCTGCAATCTCTTATGCCGTAGAGAACATGAAGGCTAAGCAAGAATGGATAAATAGCGGAGTAGAAATTATTCAACTGCCTGAAGAAGACGTAGAGAAAATGAGAAGGGTTGCATTTGAACTATTACTTGAACTTAAAGAAGAAAGCCCAGAAAGTGCAGAATTTGTTGATGCATATGCCGAAGTCTTATCTGATTTAGGATATGTTGAGGAAGCCAAAATACTCGGTTATACCAATTAGATTTTTGTAAGAATTAATAAAAGAGCGAATGATATTTTAACATTCGCTCTTTTCAATCAAAAAAGAAAGATAGAGGGAAAAATCTAGTAGAAATATGGTGATATCTCCTATGAAAAGTTTTTATAAAACAGTTGATGTGATAACTAAATGGTCCTCTCATTTAGCCAGCTTTTTGATCATTCCATTAACTTTAGTTATATGTTATACAATTATCATGAGATTTTTCTTTAGTAAGTCACCAGTTTGGGGATTTGAGATACCATTATTTTTGTTCGGAATTTTTATCCTAATTTCAGGTGCAGAAGGTCTTAGAACAAATTCACATCTAGCAGTTGATATTTTCCCTAGAAAATTACCAGAGAAAGGTCAACAGATATTGCAAATCCTGTCCATATTGATCATCTTATTTGTTTGTTTTACGCTATGCTGGCAAGGTTATAAGATGGCATTAGATTCAACATTAATAGGCGAACGTTCTTCACATCAGAGTACTTTTAATCCTCCAATCTGGTGGTTTAAATGGTTCATTCCTATTTCCGCGTTATTAATTTTTTTACAAGCTTTTAAACAATTACTTCAATTGATTGGAAAGCTTCTCGGAAAGGAGAGAGAAAATGATGTTTGAATATTTACCTATATTAATGTTTGTTGTTCTTTTTCTGTTTCTTTTTTTAGGGGTTCCGATCGCTTTTTCACTTGCTTTTACAGGTCTAATCTTTTCTATTTCCTTATGGGGTTTTTCTAGTAGCGGTCTATTAACAAGCGCTACATGGGGCATTATGAATAAATTCACTTTAATTGCCATTCCTTTATTCATTTTCATGTCCATTTTATTAGAGAAATCAAATATAATATCGGACCTTTATGATACATTGTATAAATGGTCTGGCGGTTTACGGGGTGGTTTAGCTATTGCGACCATATTAGTGGGTGCAATTATTGGCGCGATTTCAGGGGTGGTAGCAGCAGGTGTCATCGGACTAGGTCTAATAGCTTTACCACAGATGTTAAAATATAATTATCAAGAAAAATTAAGTTTAGGTTCTGTTATGGCAGGGGGGACATTAGGTCAACTTATACCTCCGAGCTTAAATATGGTTGTATACGGGGCAATAACAGGTGTTTCTGTAACAAGTCTTTTTGCTGGTGGATTGAGTGCGGGTATTTTTCTTTCAATATTATTTATAGGTTATATATTAATCCGAACAATTATAAATAAAGATATCGCTCCTGCACTATCCAAAGACAATCGGGCAACATGGAAAGAAAAATTTATCTCTTTAAAATCTATTATTCTTCCATTAATCTTAATTTTAATTGTATTAGGAGCCATTTTTTCTGGGGCAGCAACTCCAACTGAAGGAGCTGCTGTAGGAGTTATTGGTACAATCATTATTTGTATTGTATCAAAAAGACTTACTTGGAAAAGCTTCTTTAGTTCGGTTTTCGAAAGCATTAAAATGACAACAATGGTAGGATGGATATTAATAGGAGCTTCTTTTTTCAGTGCTGTTTTCTCTGGAATTGGAGGGAATCAACTAGTATCAGAAATCGCTCAAGCAGCACCTGGTGGTAAATGGGGAGTGCTTATCCTTTGCATTTTGTTTATTATCTTTTTAGGGATGTTCCTAGAGACCGTTGCATTGATCATGTTAGCTGCTCCAATCATTTCTCCGTTAATTGCTGAGTACGGCTTTGACCCGCTATGGTGGGGAATCCTATTCATGATTATCTTGCAAATGGCTTTTATAACACCACCTTTTGGTTTTGCGATTTTTTACTTAAAAAGTGCTGTTTCTGACAGGATACCGATTGAGCGAATTTTTAAGGCAACTTTTCCTTTTATCCTATTACAACTTATAGCTACACTACTCTTAATTTTCTTCCCAGAATTGGCATTATGGTTACCGAAATTATTGGAATAGAAAAAAGGTTAAAGGCTACATTTGTTCACTTAAATCATAATTTATAATTCATTAAAAGGAGGTGTTTCATCATAAAACCTGGACTAAATCTTAAAACCGTTAAAACAATTAGAGGTTTTGAAGATATTGTTATTCAAATTCAAGACTTAATTTCTCAAGGTGAGTTAAAAGTAGGTGATAAATTACCGAATGAAAGAGAACTAGTGGATGTCTTTGGTGTTAGTAGACCAACGATTCGAGAAGCTTTACGTGTATTAGAATCAGAAGGTCTTCTCGAAATTCGTAGAGGGGTAAATGGTGGTTCCTTTATTTCAGAACCTAATCCCGATCAAGCTGGTCGTGCCTTGGAAGCACTAATTCGTTTCCGTGGAGCCTCTACATTAGAATTAACAGAATTTCGAGCAAACTTTGAGGCGGATTCTGCTTGGTGGGCAGCTAAAAGAGCTACTGAAGAGGAAATCGAGGAATTAAATGTAATCGTTGAGCAGTTTAAACAAGAAGCCGGCAAACCTTCAACCACATGGTCAAAGCTAGTTGATTTGGATATCGCATTTCATGAAAAAATTGCGTATTCGACTCATAACCAAATTCGGATTGCCATCATGTTAGCAATATATGGAATAATTAGGAAGTCATCCTTAATCATTGAATGCATAGAAGATGAAGATTGGCGGTTACAACAATATACAGATTTGTTAGGTATTTTGGAAGCAATCAAAAACAATGATCAGGAATTAGCTAGAGAAAGAATGTACGATCATGTCTATAAAAATTTAGAAATTCAAGAAAATATAAAACAGAAAGAACAAGATCATTAAGATATGTTTTATGTATATCTGGGCTGTCATAGGAAGCATTTTCTATTCTTATGAACAGCTCTTTTTAGTATTCCGTCACTGGGAGAAGCACGGGGAGGAAGCACGGGGACGGTTCTTGTGCTTTCCCAGGCACCTTTACTATAATCAACTACAGGTGTTTGAAACCGCTCATTGTTTCGCAATTGTTGTTGACTCCACTCATTGTGACACAACTCATTGGTATATGACTCCCTTTGACGTTACGGAAATTAACAATATTTATGTACGAGTAGACCGAAACTCGTTATAATAGAGGATGGAATAAAGGGTTAGGAGATTGTTATGAAAAATATTTTATTTGTTCTTATACTATTACTTTGTGTTACGTTGTTGATCTTTGGAAAGCAGCAATATGATCAAAAGCTAAATAAGATTGCAAAAGAAGCGAAAGAAACGATAGGTCAACCTGTAAGCTCTCAACATGACCAGAAAGAGCCGCTGCAGGGAGAAATGGAACTGGAGATCATTGATGGGATAGACCCACATTTGCAAGATAAGTTAATCAATGCGATTGCAAATAATGAGAGTATAAACCTTGCTATATTTGGTTCAAATGCAATGGCAACTGCAGAAGGCACGGAAACCGCTTGGGTTAACTTAGTCATTGACGAACTAAAGTCCACTTATGGGGAAGAATTGTTTGATGTTCAAATTTTTGAAGTAGGAAATCGTACTACATACGAAGTGATAGAGTCTAGAATTCATAGCGAAGTGGCTCAGTTTCACCCGGATATTCTTCTGTTTGAACCTTTACTTTTAAATGATAATGGTAATGCGACAATGGATCTGACCTTGTCGAACATTACAACGATTGTTACAGAAATACAAGCAAATTCGCCTGAGGTGCTAGTCATTTTACAGCCACCGAATCCTATTTATAACCCAAACTATTATTTCAGTCAGGTTTCTGAATTAGAAGAGTTTGCAGAAACTCAAGGCTACGTGTACATTGATCATTGGGAAGCGTGGCCTGATATTACAGACGAGGCAATACTAGATTATATAGACCGTACGCGTCCGAATCAAAAAGGACATGAAGTGTGGGCGAGTGCTGTGATAGAATATTTTACAGGAAAATAAGTTGAAGAGAAAGAAGCATGTCGAAGCTAAATCAGTACGTCGATAGTCTGTTAAATGATTATAATAAAGGTAAAATGGAGACAGTTAACTACATGATTGAATGAAGAATATTGTCCGAAATTTGGAAATTATAAACAAATAAATGGATAAAAGCTACCAGAAGCTAAGATGCTGGTAGCTTTTTTTAAATAGAGCGTGTCGACTTTTGACTGTTGGTGTCGAGAAATCGATAAATGGCCTGAAGTTGAAAATATAATGCTCAAGGTTGAAAATAAAAGTTTTAAAGTTGAAAATAAAAGTCTAAAAGTTGAAAATAAAAGTCTAAAAGTTGAAAAAAACACCAGAAAGTAAAATTCCCCCTCTTCATTTCCGTTAAATGAAGGGGGACGTGCAAAAAAATCAAATGTAAGACTGCGAGGAGATGTGTCCATTTCAAAAAGTCGGTCAAATACAGGCAAAAGTGCTGCCATTCCTCGTATGTTTTCATGCGAAAAATGTGGGGGAGAAATGTATCCAGAGTATTACAAAGAAGTACATGGTGTAGAATATAAATTATCAAATATTCTCTAGACAAAAAAGGACCGGATGTTTTTTGCCCGGTTTTTCTTACTTTTCCTTTTTGGAAAATGAGTTAACTACTGTATATTATTATCTCAACTACCATTTTTTTGTCGATAAAAAAAGAATGTAATCGAATTGTAAAATAAAATCTAGTAAATATCATTTATACTTATTAGAGAAATAGAAATAGGTATAAGGAGTTATTTTGCAATGAAAAGAGTGCTTCCCTATAGTTTTGTTACATGTCTTTTAGTGTTTTTGGTGTTCTTTTTACCTAGTCTCGTATCTGCATCGACAAATGATAGAGTTGTAGAAATTGCTAAACAATACATTGGAACCCCTTACAAGTGGGGCGGTACGACACCTCGTGGCTTTGACTGTTCAGGATTTTCTCAGCATGTGTATGCACAAGTAGGGATTACACTGCCGAGGACAACGGATACTCAATACAGGGTAGGTGAGACGGTTAGTAGAAATGAATTACAGCCCGGAGATCTGGTTTTTTTCAAAAATACATATCGAAGCGGATTATCGCATTCTGGGATTTACATAGGCAATTATCAATTTATTCATGCCTCGTCATCCAAAGGAATTTCTATAACGTCTCTTAGTAATTCGTATTGGGCCCCGCGGTGGTTAGGTGCTAAGCGCATTATTGAAGAACCGAAAAAACAGGAACAACCGAAAGAAATTAAGCAACCAAAACAATTTTACGATGTTTTTAATGTGAATGGCGGTTTATTAGAAACCTTACCTTCTAGAGAAGAAGCGATTTCTGTTGCACAGGAACAGGAGAAATCATATGTAGTAAGCCAAAACAATAATTCTACTGTGTGGTTGTCGTCTGTTCAATCTAATACGAAAAATCGAATCGCAGGTGTTGACCGGATTGAAACCTCTATTCAGATTTCAAACATCGGATGGCCAAATGGAGCAGAAACGGCCATTATCGCAAGTGGTAACAACTTTCCTGATGCTCTGTCAGGTGCCCCTCTTGCTTATGAGTTAGATGCACCGATTCTATTAAACTCTGGCAGCAGTCTTAATGGAAAAATTAGAGATGAAATTGCAAGGTTAGGAGCTAGTAAAGTCATCATTTTAGGTGGAGCGCAAGCGGTTTCTGGTGAAGTTGAGAAAGAATTAGCAGCAATGAAACTTAATATTGAACGAATTGCAGGTCGGGATCGATATGAAACATCTGTTAAAATTGCCGAACAATTACAGTCTGTTTCAGATACTTTTGTCTTGACGTCTGGTGGGAATTTTCCAGATGCATTAAGTGTTGCTTCGTATGCAGCAAGCAACGGGTATCCGATTTTACTCACTTCGTCCAACCAGCTTCCTCAAGCAACAAAAGATGCTGTAAAAAGTTTTACAAAGGGAATTGTAATTGGTGGAGAAGTTGCTATTAATAATAATGTGTTATCGCAACTTCCAAATGGTGAGCGAATTGCAGGCACGAATCGTTTTGATACCGTTTCTAAAATCTATGAAAAATTCGGAAGTGACTCAAATAAAGCGTATGTTGCTACAGGATATAATTTTGCAGATGCATTATCAAGTTCTGTACTGGCCGCTAAAGAACATGCACCTGTGTTATTAGTAACCCCAGACCGTATGCCAGAAGAGGTTTGGTTTACGATTCAAGAAAATGGTTTAAGTGATTTTACAATTATCGGTGGAAAATTAGCCGTAAGTGAATCATTGATTAAATAAAATTTCTTTTCAACATCAACCCTTTCTCATGTGTGGAGAAAGGGTTTTTAATTATATTCCTCTATTGGTTTATTGTTAGCTTGAGAATATTGAAGGTCATTTCGATTGCGCTTATCTTTGCCCAGCTGCGATTTCAATTTGGACTTGCATAGTATCTTGAATACGGTCATCGCTATGTCTTCGGCTGTTTAAGAAATGGATACAGAAGTGACCATTATAGTTATTGTCTCGGATCACCTGGTCACCATGTGGAAAAGAATGCATCGCTGCCGCCAATTTTCTACCATCGACTTCAACTATAATCGCCCTTGGTGTCCAGGAATAGCTGCCTCCCCATATTTCTTTCATGATTTGCGCATCTTGTGCGGTTAACGGCTCACTATCGGCATGATTTCCTCCCATCGTATGCTTTACTTGAAATGTTCTGCCGGTTTGGAAATCTGTAATCGTTGCTGTCTTGCCTGTTGAAAAAACATATCGAGCTTCCGTCCACCAATCTAATAATTCCCCGTGCTTAGAGCTTACGACAGGCTTTACAGGAATATGATGGACAGGTATGGTCAGTACTTGACCGATACTTAAAGTACTGTTTAACGTTAGGTTATTGACTTGAAGAAGTTCATGCATAGGCACCCCATATTGGATGGCTAAGTCCCACATATTGTCCCCACTTTGAACCGTATGTGAAGTATAAGTAAGCGTTTTTTGTTCAGCTGTCTGTGAATGGCCATTATCCAATTGAGGCACCTTCAACACTTGACCAATATTAATTTGATCAGAGGTTAAGTTATTTAATTGCTTCAACTCATTGACTGTAATTCCGTAACGATTGGAAATGTTCCACAATGTATCACCAGACCGAACAGAATAAAACTCCGTTAGTTGGAGGGAGGTGTTAGGTGTAGGTATAATCCCTTTATTTCTTAAACCATCCCGAACTGCTGTTGAGATCACTCCAGTCCCTCCTAATACAGCTACTTGTGATATTCGATCATCTTTTTCCGTTAACCACCCTTGTACTGCTGCAGGAATACTATTTTTACCTGTTAATATAATGGGGGCATTCGACATCGCAGCTAGTGGGGAAGCTGGAAGAGCATCAATAAAACTTTCACCACTTGCCACGAATACTTGACCTGAATGATATACATCACGATAACGATTGGCGATTTCAACACTTGTTTCATAGCGATTAGGTCCAGAGACTCGTTCTATGCTCGTAACCCCATTTTGCTTTAATTGGTCGAGAACTTGATTTGAAATGGCAGCTTCCCCACCGATGATCGTCACTTTATTTATTTTTTTATCGTTTATGTATTGCAAGACGGATGTTGGCAATTTATCTTTTTGGGTAAATAAGATTGGGATTTGGCTTAATCCAGCGTAGGGGGCCACTGATAATGCATCAGGAGAATTTTCACTTCCGGATGTCAAAATCAATTCCTCATTATTATTTAATTGTTTGGCAATTTCTACTGAAGTATCGTATCGGCTGTCACCATTGATCCGAACGACTGAGTACCCCTTTTGTTTAAGCTGATTTTCTATTTGACTGGAGACAGCGCTTGTTCCTCCCGTAATATAGATGGTCTTTGGTTTTAAACGATCAATTTCCTGCTCTACTTCTCGTGGCAAACGGTCAGACTGAGTAAGTAATAGGGGGGATTGGTGTTTTTTCGCGAGAACACTACCAGTGAGCGCGTCAATCGCCATATCTCCTCGTCCTAAAATGACGGCTTCTGAGCCATTAGCCCAGCCGTGCTGTGAAATAACTACACTCGTTTCATAACGATTTTGCCCCGATAATTCTATGGCGTTTAGCTGTTGTGCTTTGACTTGCTGGGTTTCACCATTTCCATCATTTTCACCATTAGCTTGAGCTTTTACGGAAAATTCATCAGATAGTGTAAAAGAAGCGACAAGCATTGTTCCGATGACTACTTTTACAGAGGTGATTTTAAGACTTGGAAAAGTACTTTTTAGATATTCTTTAATGGGTTTATCTAATAGCCCTGTTTTTTCCTCTGGTTTATCTATATCAATCAGTTCACGGGAAAATTCGGTGGAATTCGTATTTAAATGTAGTATAATCGAATATCCATCTTTGCCTTGAACCAATTCGTGGTGTGTAAATATATCCATTCGATCTTCCCTCCTCATGAGATAATTTCACCATAAGGAGGGGGATTTAAACATGTCACAGTGACACCCCGAACAAACTCGAAAAATCTTGTTTCACGGTTTATAGAGAGAGTACGTGTTGGAAGCACGAGAACCGTCCCCGTGCTTTCGAAAAAATAAATAAAATATTCAGAAAAGTGTTGAAATTCAAAAATATACTCTGTATAATTCAACTCAGGTTGAATGATTTGAAATTTATGTTGAATTAAATGCAGGAGTTGAGATGTAGTAATGGAACAACAACAAATCGGAGCAAGAGTTAAGAACCTGAGAAAGTATTTGAAGTTAACACAAGAAGAGTTAGCAGAAAAATGTGGTTATACAAAGGGGATGATTTCAAAAATCGAAAATGGAAAAATATCAATACCCATCGCTACATTATCAAAAATCGCAAAAGCTTTAGATGTGAAACTATCTTGGTTTTTTGAGGAGGAGGAAGAGGGCGAAAATAAACTAAATATCATTAAAAAGTCTGAACGCCCTAAAGTTGGTTCAAAGGTTAACGAATTTGGCTATCACTACGAATTATTAGCCAATCGGAAGAAGTTTAAAAAAATAGAGACCTTTATAGTAACTGTGCCTATTGATACGGAAAAAAAGTTGCCATTTTCTCACCAAGAGGAAGAATTTGCATTTGTGATAGAAGGAGCGATTGATTTAATTTATGGAGATGAAATTTTTGAGCTGGAAAAAGGTGATAGTGCCTATTATCACGGAGATAAGGAGCATATGTTTCGATCCAAAAACAATCAGGAGGCTCAAGTTTTAGTCATCTTTATAATAAATTAATAAATCTGAAATTTTGAAAACGGTTACAAGAAATAAAAATAACTTTTTAGGGGGAATAATTATGTTTGGAATTTTTAAACAACGTAATCGTATTTTATTGGCACTACTAGCGTTAGTAACAATCTTCTTTATTTCAGCATGTAGTTCGGATAACTCGTCTAGCTCTGAGGGATCTAACCAACCCGATAATGATAATGGATCTAATTCTCAACCGTTAAATTTCTCAGTAGGTGGATCTACCTCTGGTTCAACTGCGTTTGCTTACAGCATTGCCATAGGGAATATTATGGGTACCCATACAGACAACATGAACTTGCAAATCCAGGAGACAAGTGGGACGGTTGATGGTGTAAGGCAGCTTTATGATGGGGGAATAGACATCGCTGTATCAGTAGCTAGTACGACAATCGATGCAAGGGAAGCAGTAGGTCCTTTTGAAACGTTAGAGCCATTTGATGATTTAAGAATGATGTGGAATATGTACCCTACACCATTTAATATGGTTGTTACCCAGGATTCAGGGATTGATACGCCAAAAGACATAGCAGGTAAGACGATTGGGGCGGGTGCACCTGGTAGTAGTAGTTATATCATGCTTATAGAGTTATTGAAGGCTTACGATATTTCTGAAGATGATGTAGATATTCGAGCTATGACTCCAGAAGAACAAGATACAGCCTTTAGAGATGGACATATTGATGTCATGACTTTCCAAGCAGGTCCTGGAACCGCATGGTTAATGGATTTATCAAGAAGTAGAGACTTAAAATGGTTAGAAATGACCGATGAATCTTTTGATAAAATGGCTTCCAAAAAAGCACCTGGCTACTATGTGTTATCCGAAATTCCTGGTGGTAGCTATGAAGGTTTAGAAGAATCTATTCAAGTTGTTGCAACCAATGTTGAGTGGGTGACAACAAAGGATTTAGATGAAGAAACGGTTTATAACATAACGAAGACTTTCTGGGAGAATAAAGAGGAAGCCGATGAAATGCATAGTATTATTCCGACTAGTACATTAGAAGTAGCATTTGGTAGTGCAACGGCTCCTTGGCATCCAGGCGTAATACGGTACTTAGAAGAGAAAGGGATTGATTATGCTCCCTATGAATAATATAAATGGTTAAGGGGATGTGGGCAGAGATGAAGTATGAAGGTTTAGATCGAATACTCTATTATTTACAGTATGGTATAGCTGTTTTGACAGCATTCATCTTTTTGTATACAGCTTACTTTGGTGCCTTTGAAGCCGTCATTCAACGTAGTTTACTATTATTAGGAGCTCTCTTATGGGCATATGTCTTTTATGCTAAAAAATCTAAAACGTTATTTGGAAAAGTACTTCATTTGGTTTTGGCTTTAATTTCTGCTTACCCTTGTATATATTTAATTGTTCAGTGGGATGAAATTGTAAGGAGATATGGAATCCCCCTAGATTATGAATACCTATTAGGGGCTACATTAGTAGGTTCATTAATTTATATCGGAATTCGTACATTAGGATGGGGTTTTTCAATTATTGTCTCTATGTTTATTGTTTATGCATTGGCAGGTCCTATGTTGCCAGGGATCTTTAAACATAGCGGTGTCTCGATGGAGAGACTATTAACAACAACATTTTTAACCACTCAAGGAATTTGGGGAATTGTCATGAATGTGGCATCGACAACGATTATTCAGTTTGTTATTTTTGCAGCATTTCTGCGTTTATGGGGTGCGGGGGATTTCTTTATGAATTTATCGAGTTCTTTGTTCGGTTATGTTCGAGGAGGTCCAGCAAAAATTGCCGTTATAGGTAGTGGTTTAACTGGGATGTTTAATGGTGTTGCTACAGCAAATGTGGCAAGTACAGGTTCGATAACGATTCCACTAATGAAACGGAATGGTTATCCATCAACCTTTGCTGGAGCAGTTGAAGCATCAGCTTCCACGGGGGGACAAATTCTCCCCCCTATAATGGGAGCATCAGCGTTTGTCATGGCGGAAACATTAGGTGTTCCTATCTGGGAAATTATGAAAGCAGCGTTCATACCTGCAATGCTTTTCTTCTTAGCGATTTATTTAGCAGTAGATTTTAAAGCCGCTAAGCTTAATCTAAAAGGGTTGAAAAAGGAAGAGTTACCTAACTTTAAAAATACGATGAAGGAAGGCTGGCTCTATATTATTCCTATCATTGTATTAGTAGTAGCTGTTTATTTACAGTATTCCCCTGGTCGTGCAGCATTTCTAGCAATCGTAACATTATTAGTGCTAGGTTTCTTTTTAAAGAATTTCAAGCCTTCCTGGAAAAAGCTCTTTGAAGCATTAAAGAGTGGAGCAGAGGATACGGTCCTGGTAACCATTGCTTGTGCTCTGGCTGGTATTGTCATAGGGGTTCTAAATATTACTGGGTTAGGAGTTTCACTTGGTGGGATGTTAATTTCTTTAGCATCAGGTGTATTCATTCTACTCATTGTATTTACGATGATTGCTTCGATTATCTTAGGTATGGGCTTACCTACCATAGCTGGTTATATTATTGTTTCATTAACGATAGCACCTGTTTTGATTACTAGGTTTGATATCGTACCAGTTGCAGCTCATTTGTTTGTATTCTACTTTGCCATACTATCTGTGTTAACTCCACCTGTAGCCGTAGCCTCTTTTGTAGCTGCTGGTATTGCTAAAGCAAATCCTGTTAAAACGGGGTGGATCGCTTTTGCAATAGCTATTCCATGTTTTATCGTACCCTTCATTTTTATCTACAATCCAGAAGTACTACTCATAGGTTCAACATTGTCAATTGTTTGGAAGGTGTTCTTAGCCATTATTTGTATTTACTCACTCGCCGCTGGAATACAAGGGTTCCATAGGGCAAGTCTAGATGGGGTATTACGAGTTTGTTTATTTGTAGCAGCTTTATTGCTAGTTTCCCCGAACCTATTACTAGATTTATTAGGTATCCTATTATTTTTAATCGTCATCTTTATGGAGCATAGGAAAATCAAAAAAGAAAATAGTTCTAACATTTCAGTGGAAAGCAGTATATAGTATTCAATTCAATATTACTTACGACTATTATTGTTGTACACAACTGAAAGGGATGATAGCTATGACGTATAGTTTAAAAAGTATTTTTAATCCAGCTTCTGTTGCCATAATAGGAGCAAGTCCGAATATAAAGAAAGTAGGGGGCAGAGCTTTAAAATTTTTATTAGCAAGTGATTATAAAGGAAAAGTGTATCCAATCAACCCAAACTATCAGGATATTCAAGGGTTAAAAGCATTTCCTAGTATTACGGAATTGCCAGAAGCACCAGAACAAATCATACTTTGTGTACCCTCTGAAAAAGTATATGGTGTGATAGAAGAGGCGGTACGTATTGGGGTTAAAGGTGCAATTATCTTTTCAGGTGGTTTTGCAGAGGCTGATGATAAAGGCATTGAAATGCAAAATAAAATGACAAAAATCGCAAAAGATGGTGGGCTAACTATACTTGGTCCCAATTGTATGGGAGTTATTAATCAAAACGAATTTATTGGAACCTATACAACCATTTTAGAAGAAAATGAACTTAATAACAGTCCCATTGCATTTGTAGGACAAAGCGGCGCGATCGGGGCTTATAGTTTTATTTTAGGCGTACAAAGTCAAATGGATTTAGGGGTCTTAGTGAGTACTGGAAATGAAGTAATGGTTGACGTTGCTGATTGTATTTCTTATTTTGCCGTGGATCCAAAAATAAAGGTCATTATGACTTATTTAGAAGGTTGTAGAGACGGAAAAAAATTAGAAGAAGGACTTAAAAAGGCCGCTCTTAATGGTAAGGTGATTCTTGCGTGTAAGGTAGGCCGAACTCAAGAAGGTGAAAGAGCTGCTTCTTCGCATACGGCAAACATGGTAGGCAATGATGAAATATATGATACGTTATTTGAAAAATATAATGTTATTAGATGTGATGATATAGAGTCGATGGTGGATATCGCCAATTTATATTCAAAAAATATCAATATCAAAGGAAACAACGTAGGGATCATGTCGTTATCAGGCGGAATTGGTGTAATGGCAACAGATAAATGTATTGAACAGAATTTAAACGTCCCTGTATTTCATAAAGAAACATCAAGTAAAATCAAATCATTGGTTTCATTTGCTGGAGCCGATAATCCTTTAGATCCAACCGCACAAGGTTTGGATGATCCAAAACTATTGGAACAGTTATTAGAGGGGATGGTTAATGATCCTAATATCGATGTGGCGTTATTCTGTTTTGGTTATTTCCTATTATCTGAGGGTCGTGGACCAATATATGCGGATGTTATTTGTAATGTCGCCAAGAAAAGCAAAATACCTGTAGTCGTGGCAGGGTTAGCCAATCAAGAGGTTATTAATATTTTACAAGAGCAATCGATTCCTATTTTCGGTGATTTAAACAGAGCTGTGGGTGCCGTTTCTTCTGTTTATCACATGAATACAACTGAGCCTCAGGTGGTTGACCGTTTGGAGACTAGTAAAATTCCTTTAACCGAGAATACATCTCGGATTTTAAATAAATTAAAGTCGCAAGCTACATTGAATGAAGTTGATGCAAAAGCCATCTTAAATGAATTTCATCTACCAGTACCTCAGTCCAATGCTGCTAATTCTGAACAAGAATCAATAGCCATCGCTAATTCTATTGGGTACCCTGTAGTGCTGAAAGTAGTTGGGAAAAACATCCTCCATAAGAGTGACCTTGGCGGGGTTTGTCTTAACTTAGTGAATGAAGAAGAAGTTGCTGTAGGGTATCAGTCGATCATGAATAATGTGTCAGCAAAGATTAATCGGTTAGAAATCGAAGGAATCATGGTAGAAAAAATGAATACGGCCAAACCAGTATGTGAAATGTTGATCAGTGTGAGTGTAGATCAGAATTTTGGTTCGAATATAGTAGTCGGTCTAGGAGGGATTTTTACAGAATTATTAAATGACTATGTGATTCTCCAGCCTCCATTTGATACTAACTATATAAATAAATCCCTGAAAAAGCTAAAAGGCTATAAGCTTTTAGAAGGTTATCGTTCACAAGAAAAAGCCGATCTAGAAGCCCTCATTAATTTTATAACTAATCTAGGAGATTTAGCTTATACGCTTGAAGATAAAATATCAGAGCTTGAAATGAATCCTGTTGCCGTTTACCAAGAGGGAATGGGAATTCAAATCTTAGATGCGGTAATCAAAGGAAAAGAAGAGAAAAAAATCGGTGCAGCAGTCAATGGGAGAGGGGAGTAATATGAGTATTCAAGCTTCGATTGTCGGTCTTGGTGAAACTAAGATGGAGAAGGTGTCGTGTAAAACAACACTAGAGTTACAAGGTGAAGCTGCCTTAAATGCGGTAAAAGATGCAGGCATTTCAATGTCGGAAATTGATGGCGTTATTGTTGCTCCGAGTTTATCAGATGGTTTTATTATGCCGAGTGTGACATTCTGTGATTATATGAACATCTATCCAAAGTATACTCTTGCTCCTTCTATTGGTGGAGCTGTAGGCGCTATGATGGTAGAAAATGCGATTCACGCCATTAATAGTGGTGCTTGTGAGACTGTTCTTCTAGTAGGAGGCGAAAGTAGAAATAATCAACTGGGTAGAAATAAAGCGATTGAACTTTTATCAAGTGTCAGCCATCCTGATTTTGAAGCACCATATGGCACATTAGTTCCTGGTTTATATTCTCTTATTGCTAAACGGCATATGGAATTATACGGTACAACGGAACGTGATTTAGCGAAAGTGGCTGTAGCTATGAGATACCATGCTTCTCTAAATCCACTTGCACAATTTCAGGAAGTTATAAGTGAAGACGACGTCTTAAATTCTAAAATGATTGCAGATCCTCTGCATATGTTAGATTGTTCCCCAGTCTCCAATGGAGCTGGAGCTCTCATTATTACCAGTGCAGAAAGAGCAAAATCTTTAAGGCAACACCCCGTCCATGTCATTGGCTATGGTGAAGGTTATACACATGAATATGTAACGTCTTCTAGCGACTTAACATCGAGCGGGGCCAAGCAGTCGGGTGAAAGAGCGTTTGGGATGGCTGGCATTACACCAAGTGAAATTGATGTAGCTATGTTATATGACTGCTTTACAATTACGGTTCTTATGGAATTAGAGGATTTAGGTTTTTGCGAAAAAGGAACTAGCAGTTCGTTTGTACAAGAAAAGGGAATTAAACTAGGGGAAGGTTTACCTATTAATACGCATGGTGGTCTATTATCCCACGGACATTCTGGTGGTGGTTCATCGCTCTTCCATATTACTGAGGCAGTTAGACAGTTAAGACACCAAGCTGATAATAGACAGGTAGAGAATGCAAAATTGGCCTGTGTCCATTCTAATGGTGGCGTCATGTCAGCACACGGAACGCTAATTTTAGCGAGAGATTAAGATAAAACAATTGTAAGGGTGTGAATTAAATGAAGCCATTACCAAGAATAACGGATGAAAGTAAAGAGTATTGGAATGCAACAAAGAATGAAAAATTAATGCTCCAAAAGTGTACAACATGTAATAACATTCAATTTTACCCAAGATTCTTTTGTATAGAGTGTCACAGCCAGGACTTAGATTGGATTGAATCAGAAGGAAGAGGTAAGGTCTACACCTATACTGTCATTCGAAGAGCACCATCCAAAGCATTTGTGGAAGATGTTCCTTATACATTAGCTTTAATAGAGTTAAAAGAAGGTGTAAGGATGATGAGTACTATTGTGGATGATAAAATTAAGATCGGTGACCAAGTTGAAGTAGTTTTTGAGGAAGTAGATGAAAGTTTAAAATTGCCAAAATTCAAGAAGCACGGGGACGGTTCTCGTGCTTCATTAACCAATCGGGCTAGTGGGGTCTGACCGCCACTCTGCTAAAGAGTAAAGTGCTAAAGTAGTTAAGTGTAAAATGAATGGTATTAGTGATCAGTTTAGCAAAAATAGTAGTTGCCACTATCATAATTAAAGTCTTGATGATAATAATATAACATAAACACGAACGTATTTTCGCTATAGTCAGTATAGCAACTTCAAAAGCGGAAGGGCGGTTGGCACTCCCTAGTAAGAAAGGGGGTGCTAAGCGTGGTGACATACGAAGCAATGAATTTGGTCTTTCAATTCGGAACATTCATTGTTCCATTGTTTGTAGCAATTATTGCACTTGTCGCCAACAAAAAGAAAAAGTAACTGCCCTCCGCTCCGACCAAAGAGTAAGGTAGTTACTTTTTCTAAGTATACTTAAATTTCATGTCAGCCGCTCTTCATGCGGCATGTAGTTGCTACCGACTGAGCATTCGCAGCGCTCGGTCTCTTTTTATTAGACAATTTATCTCACTTAATTATACATGGTTTAAGTAGGTTGTTGCAAGATAGAACCATCCCTATATATGTCCCTTACTACTGTTAGGAAGGAATCTAGTTGGGGGGTGGCAGCCTTCTCGTGATATGCACAAGAAATATCAATGGTAAAGCTGTTTTTTAATTCTTTAAAAACTATCCCTGGGTGATTAATCGTTTTTATTATAGATGAGGGTAATAACGCAACTCCCATTCCAAAGGATACCAGTGAGACTATTGTGTGTAATTCATGAGCCTCTTGTGAAATTGTTGGACTAAAGCCAGAGCGATGAAAGTAACTAATAGTTGCATCATAGAAAGCTGGGCCTATTTTTCGTGGTGTAACAATGAAAGGATATTTGGATAAGTTTTCGGCATCAATTTTTTTTCGGCTGTTTGCAAGCGGATGTGTCTTTGGCAAAACAGCAACGAAGGTTTCTTTGCGCAATTCTTCGATTTTTAAAAACGAAGAATCAATAGGAGAAACGAGTATACCAACATGGATTTTTTTATTATGTAAAGCTTTAATTTGTTCTGTTAATGTTAATTGTTTAAGAACGATGTTGACATTCGGATGTCTTTCTTGATATGAACAAATGATGTTTGGTAGTAAATCATAAGTAACTGAACCAGTAAATCCGACGATTAATTGTCCATACTCCCCGTTATGAACTCTTGTAGCTTCTTCCTTGGCAAAATCCAAGCTATTTACAATGGCGTACGCTCTCTTTAAAAAAGCCTCCCCTGCCTCTGTAAGTTCAACATGTCTTTTTGTGCGTTGCAAAAGTGGTACTCCAATTTCGATTTCAAGGTTTTTAATTTGCTGGCTAAGCGGCGGTTGGGCCATATTCAAACGCTTTGCTGCATTACTAAAATGTAGCTCCTCAGCTACAGCAATAAAATATTTTAATTGACGAATCTCGATGTCTACCACTCCTTTCATTGACACTCATTAATACTTTGAAAATATAAAAAGGCAATAATATATATATTATACATATTTAAATTGTTAATGTATACTAAAAATAATTAAAATTCAAATTTGTAAGAATTTTCTCGTAACATTTATATCGATTGAAGGGGAGGTGTTATCAATGGGATGGTTAGGTGATATGTTTGTTATTGTGCTAGTTGGCCTGATTAATATCATAGCAGCAATTATTTTAGGCACGTATTGGTTAAAGAACGAAAGGTATCCTTGGGAGAAACCTGAAGATGTATAATTAATTGGAAAAAGGTGGTGATAAAAAATGAATAACGATATCGTGGTGTTGACCGCTTTTTTCGCTGTTATAGCCTTAGTAATAGCGGTATCCCTCATAGCTTATCTGAAAATAAAAAATGCGAACTCGTTTTTCCTTGCTGAAAGAAAAGCAAAGTGGTATTTAATTCTAGGCTCACTAATGGCGTCAACTATAAGTGGTGCGGCCTTCTTTGGGATGCAAGCTTACTTTTACAATCTGGGCGCTTCTGTCTTTTGGATATTATTAGGATGCTCTTGGGGATTCTTTATCATGTGTTTCTTTGTAGGACCAAAACTCAGGAGATTCGGAATGTTCACGATACCAGAGTATTTGGCTGAACGATTTGACAGTCCTTTATTAAAACCTGTCTTCTCCTTACTAGTTTCTATATGGATGGTTATTTTAATGGGAACTCTTTATGTTCAGGGTGGATTGTTATTTGAAAACATGTTTGGTTTGAATTATGCGACGAGTATTTTTCTAATCGGTCTCATTACGATTGTATTAACGATCTTTGGTGGGATGGTTGCTGTATTAAACAGTGACTTTATTGCGATGTTTATCCTGTTAATTGTCACAGTGATCGGTTTCCCGATAATTATGAATGCCGCTGGCGGCTGGGGTGCAATTGTATCTACAGTTCAAGTGCAGCAGCCTGACTTTTTTACAAATACAAGCAATGTTGGCTTTACTGCGGCTCTTTCATGGTTAATCATTTGGAGCCTCGGTTACTTAGGTCACCCTGGATTCTTAACTCGTTTCTACACTGCGGAAAACGAACGTGAAATTGTGAAAGCTGGGATCGGTATCTCTGTTCTCTACCTGCCGTTTTGGATTTTTATTTTCATGATTGCAACAGCAGCGAAGGTTCTTTATCCTTCACTTACTGACACAGAAACGATCTGGATGGTTTCCTTATATGACCTTGCGCCTTCGATTATTATTGGGCTTGGAATGGCGGCAATATTTGTAGGTATTTTATCTTCTGTGAATACGTGGTTATTGACTGCAGCCACTAGTTTAACACGAGATATCTATCAAACTATCATTAATCCGCAAGCATCTGAGAAAAATGTTTTATTCTGTTCGAAGACGTTAATTTTTCTCCTTTCTGTACTAGCAATTCCAATCGGTATATGGCGACCTGGTTATATCATTGAAATGATGAATATCGCCTATGCGATTGCAGGAAGTGCTGGAGGGGTGGTCATTCTATTAAGCATGTACTATAAAGGTATGACGAAGCAGGGCGCTTGGAGTGGGATTATTGCAGGTGCATCAATTGCTATCCTTTGGCGATTAGGTACTTGGTCAGGTTTAATAACAACCAATATAGATCCAATCATTCCGACTCTGCTTATTACATTGATACTAATTATAGTAGTAAGTAAATTAACAGAACCTTCCGAAAAGACAATAGCGATGTACGATCGCTTACAGAGCTCAACAGTAAAATCAATAAAGAATAAAGTATCATGATACTTTATACTATAAAATTTAATTCAAATTGAAAGGGTTGGAAATAATATGGAAATTAGACCGGATATTTTTAAAGGTGCATATCGTTTAGTAACTGAATCTGCAAAACTTGAAGCTGGAGAAGATGTTTTAATTGTCACTGATACGGCTAGCATAAAGTTTGCTGAGGCTATCATGTCAGCGTCACTATCAATTACGAAATATGTTGATATTATCGTGATGCCTTTGTATGGTAGATTACATGGACAAAATCCGTCAAAGGCCGTGGCAGAAGCAATGAAAAAAGTTGATGTTGTCTTTATGCCAACTGTATGGTCAATGAGTCATTGTACAGCTAGACGTGATGCAAGCAGGCAAGGAGTTAGATGTTATACAATACCTTCGGCAGATGATGAGTTGTTTGCCAGAACAATGGTTGAGACCCCATATGGTGATTTGAAAGAAACAGTCATGACTGTGAACCAAATGTTAACAGAGGCAAAAGAAGCTGAGGTGACAACAAAAGCTGGTACGGAACTTTGGTTTAACCTTGAAAGCCGTTATAATATTGACCTTGAACATGGCTGGCTACATAAAGGCCAGGAAGAATATAATGATAATTTTGCTGCCCCTCCTTGTGTTGAAGCAAATATCGCGCCAATTGAAGGAACCACTCAAGGGAAGATTGTAGTCGATGCAGCCCATTCTGCAGTAGGTGCAGTTAATGATCCTATCTATCTAACTGTTGAAGATGGTCGTATTGTGAGTGTGGAAGGTGGTAAAGAGGCTGCTGCATTACAGATGCGACTAGATGATGTCGCAGATGACGATATTTATCAAGTTGCAGAATTGGGAATAGGCCTTAATCCTAAGGCTCGTTTAAGAGGTCAATTTATTGAAGATGAATCAATCTTTGGGACTGCTCATGTTGGACATGGAAATAATGAATCAACCATGGGAGGTACAATCACTTGTAATGGCCATTTTGATAACATTTTCTGGTATCCAACCATTAAGCTTGACGGAAAAACTATTTTTGAAGAAGGTCGAATTGTTTCAAAAGACCTTCCGCAACTTTCAGGTTATTACGTGAAGTAAGTAGGGGGAAGCATGGGGAAGGGGGAAGCATGGGGACGGTTCTCATGCTTCTTTTAAACCACAAAAAGAAATAGAAAAATAGGAAGCTTGAATTACCTGACCTCCCACTGTAAGGTATTTATGAAAATTATTCTTTAGTACCAGTATGATCATTGTATGTTAAACAAAAATGATGAAAATATTAGCATAATAGTATATGATAGTTCTAACAAAATCAAAGGTGTTAGTCACCACATTCTTGTCCATTGGAAAAATGTAAGACTCCTTATAGCCTCCTTTATCCTTAAATAGGGTATACCCTCCCTCTCAATATGTGCTACGTTCCTTCTGATTAATGAAAATGTTTCTTAATCAACACTTCAGCTTATAGTCTCATATTTCCCCCAAGAATCCATGAAAGTTACCAATTTACCCGCAACATTATGTTTGAAATCCTCAGTAAAGACAATGTAAATTAAACTCCTATTTTATAACTTTAAAAAATCCACATTAGGAAAATTTTAGAAAAACTATTAAATAACCGGTATTGGAGGAAGCAGAAAAATGTCAGCAAGGTAACTACTATTGGTTTAAAAGGCCTGGGAGGTTACTGAGTTCAGGTGGAAGTACAGGTGATTGAAGGGTTTCATCGGAACTCTATCATTAGATGGAACCGTTCTTGCTGTTGAAGGTATGATGCTGCGATTCTAGCAGCCAAAAGACTGGGGCTTAAAAAGCTCTTTCTTTCTCCCACATGATCCTACCATTCCAACGTTGGAAATGTCTAATTTAGAACTCATTTATATTGCAACCATTTAAGATGTTATGGATATACATGCAGGAAGACAGTCACTATCGTTTATTCAATTTCTATAGCCCATTGCGGGGGTCTGTTCCTTGATGAGTTAGGTGAGTTTTCCAAACCGTAATTATAGGAATTACTGGCTAACCCCCTTCTGAAAGCTGCACAGCAACACCATTTACAAAGGCTATCAATAAAACAAGGACTTAGTAATCGCGTGCAAATTAAAATCATTCGATTAGCAAGGACGATCGCTGATTTAAGGGGAGAAGATGCCATTTCGGATGAAGCTTTAGGTGAAGCATTGTTACTTAGAAAAATGAATCATATTACTTTTACAACAATGTACACTGATATTTTAACAGGTGAATTTACATATGAGTATGATAATGAAAAAATAAATACTTAGTGGTGATGGAGATGCCTCGAAGAGCTAGGGTAAGGAGCAGAAGTGGAATATATCATATCATGTTGAGAGGTGCGAATCGACAGGAAATATTCCATGATGAGGAAGATTCCATAAAATTTATGGATACGATTGTAAAATATAAAATTAAAACAGGGATGAAAGTATATGGTTGGTGCTTAATGGGGAATCATGTACATTTGCTTGTAAAAGAAGGTGAGGAAGATATCTCGAATACAATGAAGAGGATTGGTATAAGTTACGCCTATTATTATAATTGGAAGTACTTCACAACAGGGCACCTTTTTCAAGATAGGTTCAAAAGTGAGAATGTAGAAACGGATCGCTATTTACTAACAGTCATAAGGTATATCCACCAAAATCCAGTAAAAGCGGGGATCATTGATCGGCCTGATGAATGGAAGTGGAGCAGTTGTCTTGAATATTACGGACAAAATAATTACCCTGTAGGATTACTAGACATTGATTTCATTTTAAAGAGGTTTTCTGATGATCTCACGGTTGCTAAAGTAAGATTTAAAGAATTTAATGAAAGAAAAAATAAGGATGCATGTTTAGAAGAGACAGGAAATGATAAAAGAAAGGTAACAGACGAAGAGGCAAGGGTAGAAATCAGAAAATTGCTTGATGGAATTGAGATAGCACAAGTAAAGAGTTTACCTAAACAGAGAAGAAATGAAATATTGCAGAACGTAAAAAAAATTAATGGGGTATCACAACGCCAAGCCGCTAGAATTTTAGGAGTCTCACCTAATCTTATATTTAAAGCATAGAAACAGGAAGCACAAGAACCGTCCCCGTGCTTTCCAAGAACCGTCCCCGTGCTTTCCACCGAAAAATTATCTTAAAATTCACTTTTAACAGACAATTTTCGTGTATACTAAAAGTTAGTAGAGAAGTTAGTTAATACATTTTAAAAAAGGGTTTTTTATGACGAATATATTAGCATTTTTTTTATTTTTATATCCATTATTTATGAGTCTTTTTTGGATTATTGGAGGTTTGATTTTTTACTATAATAGGGAAAGATCGAAACTCTCCCCTTTGCTATTGGAGGATCAGGCACCTCTAGTCTCCATTTTAATTCCTAGTTTTAATGAAGATGAGAATATCTTAGAAACCGTCCAAGAGCTCATGTCGTTAAATTATCCTAACTATGAAGTCATTATCATTAATGATTATAGCAATGATTCGACAGAGTCTTTATTATGGTTTTCTTGTAAAAAGTATGAAAAACTCCGTGTTGTTAATTTAAAACAAAATCAAGGAAAAGCCAACGCTCTTTCCTATGGGGTTTTAGCAGCAAGAGGAGAAATTGTTATGACAATGGACGCAGATGCGATTCTAGACCCGGATGCCTTGCAATATATTGTTCCTCATTTTATAACACCTAAAAATGGTGAACGAGTTGGAGCTGTGACAGGGAATCCACGGATTAGAAATCGTAGTTCCCTGTTGGCTAAAATACAATTTGTTGAATATTCCTCGATTATTGGAATGATAAAACGTGCACAACGTGTGATCGGAAAAGTGATGACTGTTTCAGGAGTGATTGTTGCTTTTCGAAAAAGAGCCCTTATGGATGTAGGGTTATGGGACAAGGATTTAATAACTGACGATATTGGAATTACGTGGAAACTGCAAAAAAGATTTTGGGATGTTCGTTATGAACCAAGGGCTATCTGCTGGATGCTCGTCCCAGAAACAATAAAAGGTTTATGGAAACAGAGGATTCGTTGGGCTCAGGGTGGCATAGAGGTCATCATTAGACATGTCAATATTTTTAAAGATTATCGACAGAGACGACTATATCCTATCTTTTTAGAACAAGTACTTAGCATCCTTTGGGCTTTTCTTTGGTTATTCTATTTACTTTATATCCTTATTTTCGAATTTAATCGGACACTATTTTTATATGGCTCTTTTTTAGCGTTAATTGCGGTGTTGCAATTAACAATTGCATTATATCTAGACCGTAAGTATGAAAAAATTAGCTTGAAATTTGTGATATGGGCTGCTTGGTATCCATTATTTTATTGGATTGTTAATGTACTTGTATTAATTCCAGCGGTACCTAGAGCTTTTAAGATCCTTTCGAAGAATAAACAAGATTTTGCAACGTGGGATAGTCCAGATCGGGGGCTCCCAAGATGAGAATAATAGATGGAAAACAAAGGAAAATTATTAAGTTCATAGAGCTAGGGATTACCATGTTTGTTTGGCTACTTTTTATTTTATTTCTCACGTATTTAATTCCGCCTATTTCTAATAATTATTTTACTGTAAACAAAGATACTTTTTTCCTGTTTGCATTAATTGTATCTTTTATTTCTTTATTTATTGTAATATCATTAACTATTTTATGGTCTGTTTATAACAAGAGAAAGTATGGTGAATTAAATAGGAGAGAATTTCCAAATGATGTAAGTTTAGAAGAGTTGTCGGAAGCTTTTGGTGTTTCGGTAAAGGAAGTCAAACATTTTCAAACGGTAAAATGGATTGATGTCGAAAAGAAACTTACACAAGAAGATTTGCAAACTGCATTAGATTTGTCGCAATTCTTTTTAGAATACCAACCTCAATTTCAAATCAAAACGGGGAGGATCGAAGGGGTAGAAGCGCTTATTCGTTGGAAACATCCAAAAAGTGGGGTTCTTTATCCAGAGGATTTTATTCCCATTGCTGAGGAAGCAGGTAGCATAACATCCATATTGGAGTGGGTTTTATCTGAAGCTTGTAAACAAAATAAATTATGGATAGATATGGGGATTTCTTTTGTTAAGGTAAAAGTAAAAATACCAGAAAGTTTGTTTTATCAATCGAACTTTATTGAGATTGTTAAAAATGTGTTGAATCAAACGGAGTTAGAACCATCGTTCCTAGAATTGGAAATAACAGAACAAACGATTACTCGAAATATTAGTCAGTCGACTATGATTTTAAATAATTTAAGTAATTTAGGTGTTAAATTGGCAATTTCAAATTTTGGTAGCGACTTATTTTCTTTTAAATATTTACAGTCTCTGCCGATTAACACTTTAAAAATGGATCGATCATTTACGGCGAGTTTGTTTAACAGTCGTAAGGATAATGCGATTGCCGAAGCCATTATTGAACTAGCCTATCGTCTTGATCTTAATATCATCGCAGAAGGGATAGAGAATGAAGCGCAACTAAACTTTCTCATTCAACATCAATGTAATTATGCACAAGGAGATCTACTAAGTCAGCCTATAATGGCTTTGGTATGTGAAGAAATGCTTATAGGCATGCAAGAAATTGCCGCAGAAGGAAGCATGGGGGATTAGGTCTATCCCTACTCTAGAATAGACAGGAGAAGCACGGGGACGGTTCTCGTGCTTCTTAACCAATCAAAAATATTGAATTGAAGAAGAATGAAAATTATAGAAGAAACCCCTAAAAAAAAATAGGAAGCTTGGACAAGCTTATCTTCTACTGCGAGTATTGATGAGCATTATTCCATTTGATACTAGCATTATCTTGTGTGTCCAAAAAAATGATGAAAATATTAGCAAAATAGTATATGAAAGAATTAAAAAAATCCAAGTTGTTAGACATCACATTCCTTTCTATGTGAAATTGTAAAACTCTTTAAAGCATTTAATATCCTTAAATAGGATTTATTACTCTTCTCCATATGTGTTCCATTTCTTCTAGTTAACGAAAAACTGCCCCACCAACATTCAGTCACCCCAAAGTCTCATTTTTACCCTAAGTCTCCAAATTACCTGTATCTTTATGTTACAAACCCTCACTTATTCTGTAGGTATACTAGATGTTGATTTTATTTTAAGATGTTTTCCGACGATCTCACGGTTGCTAGAGTAAAATTGAAAGAATTTAATTAAAGAAAAAGTGACGATACGCGTCTAGAAGAAAGAGTAAATGAAAAATAGAAGGTTATCAGACGAAGAGGCCAGAGTAGAAACCCGGAAATTGCTTGATGGTATTACGATTTAAGATTGCACAAGTAAAGTGTTAACCTAAACTGAAAAGAAACGAAATATTACGGAAGGTAAAAAGGTAAAAAATTAATGGGGTATCACAACGCCAAGCCGCTAGAATTTTGGATGTCTCATCTAATCTTATATTTAGTGTATAGAAAAAGTAAGAGAAGCACAAGAACCGTCCCCATGCTTTCCAGTGTATAGAAAAAGTGAGAGAAGCACAAGAACCGTCCCCATGCTTTCCCCAAGAACCGTCCCCATGCTTTCCCTGTTTCTTATTTACATTAATTTTACAAAAACAAAATTGAGGCTTAAAGGTAGCTTGATAAATGACATGTATAGTGGAAGTAAGAAAAAGGAAAGAGAGGGTATTTTACCGTCACCTCACTGGAAGGAAAAGTATGTCATAAAAAGCATGTGAGAACGCTTGAACGTTGGTTTCACAACAAAATGATGAAAAAGTCGAAGGAGGAGCTTTATTCATGAAGCGTTATTTTTATTCTATTTTAGCAGCATCAGCACTCGCTTTAGGAGCATGTGGGAGTAGTACAGAAACCACTGAAAATATTGAAACGTCCAATACACCAGCTGAAGCTGAGGAGAACATTTCGGGGAACGTCCATTTTTATACGTCACAGCCAGATAGTGATGCGGGTGAATTAGTGAAAGCTTTTAATGAAAATTATCCGGACGTAACGGTTGAAATATTCCGGTCAGGAACAGAAGAAGTCATTAGTAAAATTCAAGCAGAAAAACAAGCGGGTGATATTCAAGCCGATGTTCTATTAGTTGCAGATGCAGTAACATTCGAAAACTTAAAAGAACAAGAGTTATTACTAGCGTATCAGTCGCCAGAACATGATCATATTCCAGCTGAGTTTGTAGATGATGACTACATGTATGTCGGGACAAAGGTTATGGCAACTGTACTAGCGGTAAATACCAATGCGGTCAGTGAGCTTCCGACTTCTTGGAAAGTATTAACGGATGCTGATGCTAATGGAGAAGGAATGATGCCAAGTCCGTTATATTCTGGAGCTGCTGCATATAATGTAGGCGTACTTTCACGTCAGGATGCTTTTGGTTGGGAATTTTTTGAAAAGCTTCGTGAAAACAATATGACAGTTGTCCAAGGAAATGGTGCGGTACTAAAGGCCGTAGCAGCTGGAGAAAAGACATATGGTATGGTCGTTGATTTTATTGTTGCTCGTTCCAAAGCGGAAGGTTCACCGATCGACTTAATCTACCCTGAAGAAGGAGTACCTGTTATTACTGAACCGATTGGTATTTTATCAAATACAAAAAATGAAGCTGCGGCAAAAGCATTTGTTGATTTTGTTCTTTCAGAAGAAGGACAAACATTAGCTTCTGAGTTAGGATACACACCCATCCGTGAAGGTGTTGCTGCACCAGAAGGGCTAAAACCCATTACAGACATGAATGTTGTTTCGCACGATATTCAAGAATTGTTAAAAACGCGTGATGAAGATAAACAACGCTTCATTGAAATTCTTGGTGAATAATTAAATTGAGGTGTACGATACATGTTAAACCCGTTACAAGGAAGACGAGAAAACTTGTCTTCCTTCTTTTCCTTATCAACTAAGCTAAATCATAAAATTTGGATCGGAATCACTTTGCTGCTCGTTTTTATTTTTTTTCTTTGGCCGATTGTACGCTTAACTTTGTTAAGTTTTTCTGGTGAAGAGGGTCATATTTTCTCGAATTATTTTTTAATCCTGCAAGAAGCGAGAACCTTAAAAATTCTCTCGAATACGTTTATCATCGTCTCTGGATCGACTCTCTTATCTCTTTTTTTAGGGGTTTCACTTGCGTGGTTAGTAGCTTATAGTGATATTCGTTATAAAAAAATGTTAACCATTTTTGTGATGTTACCATTTATCATCCCCTCTTACATTGTAACGTTATCATGGACTCAGTTTATGGGGAATAACGGGATGTTAGCAAAAGTTCTTTCATTGTTACCAGGTCAAGTCGAGCCTCTAAATTTATACAGTTACACAGGCATGATTATTATTCTTGGATTATCGCACTATCCATTAGTTTTTTTATTAACGATGAGTATTATCAAGAGAATACCACGAGAATTAGAATGGGCTGTTCGCGCTTCGGGTGGAAGTTATTGGACAGCTTTTCAGAAGGTGACGCTTCCACTTGCTTTACCAGGCATTGCTAGTGGCGGCTTCTTAGCGTTTCTTGCTAATCTTGATAACTTTGGAATTCCAGCTTTTCTTGGAATTCCTGCCAATATTACCGTGTTAAGTACAGCTATTTATCAAGAGATTGTTGGGTTTGGACCCAATGCCTTTGCAAGAGCGGCAACTTTTTCAGTAATTCTTGGTGCCATTGCTTTACTCGGAACGTTGTTTCAATGGATGCTATTAAAGCGTGCGACGCAAGGAGATACAAGTGAAATAGATACAAGTCCTCGTTTTACTCTAGGGCGTTATCGAACAAGGGTTGAGATATTCTTATGGTCTGTTCTTATTATCATTAGTATTATTCCGTTATTTTCGATGGTTGGCTCGTCACTGATTAAAGCTTATGGTCTTCCTTTTACTTTCGAAAATCTTACTTTAAATCATTATCAATTTGTATTACTTGAAAATGACAAAATCAGAGCAACCATATTCAACAGTATTAAGCTAGCGATAGGGACATCGATCATTTGTTTAATTGCTGGGACAGCTATAGCCTATTATCGTTTACGAAAAAATAATATTTTCGGTAAATGGATGGAACTTTCTGTTGGTCTGCCTTATGCATTGCCAGGAACCGTATTAGCGCTTGCTATGATTTTAACATGGATGGAGCCAATCGCAGGCTGGAACCCAGGAATATACGGAAGTATTTGGATTTTATTGATCGCCTATATTACGAGGTTTATGATTTTACAAGTGCGGGGAAGTATGACCGCCATGTCACAAATTGCCCCGTCGATGGAGGAAGCAGCACAAGTTTCAGGAGCTAATGGTTTTAGCAAATGGCGCTTTATTATGTTACCCCTTTTACTTCCAGGGTTGTTAAGTGGGGCATTTCTAGTATTGCTAACAGCATTAACGGAATTGACGGTTTCAGCCTTACTTTGGTCAAGTGGTTCAGAAACGATTGGCTTAATGATTTTTAACTTTGAGCAAGCGGGATACACAACCTATTCTACGGCATTTTCTACTGTAATTGTTTCAACGATGTTAGGGCTAGCCCTTTTGTTGTTAGGCTTTCAAAAGATTTTTGAAAAGAAGGTGAAAAGCATATGAGTACAGTCGTTCAACGTATTTCAAAACAATTTGGAGAAACGACCGCTCTATCATCGATTGATCTGACAATCAATAAGGGGGAGTTCGTTGCTATTTTAGGTCCTTCGGGCTGCGGAAAAACGACTTTATTACGACTGCTTGCTGGCTTTGAAAAACCGTCTGCCGGCAACATTATGATGAATAATGAATTGATTTCGAACCCAAGTCATACTTTATCACCGGAAAAACGAAATATTGGCATGGTCTTTCAATCATTTGCATTGTGGCCGCATCTAAAAGTAAAAGAACAAATTAAATTTCCGATTCAACATCATCGTTATGTGTCTGAAACGATAAAGAAAAAGAGTGAAGAACGTGTTCGAGAAATGCTTGAGCTCGTCGGTCTTTCTAGCTATGGCGATCGTATGCCGAGTGAACTATCTGGTGGGCAGAAACAGCGGGTGGCCATCGCTCGAGCACTTGCACCTCAACCTGCGTTATTATTAATGGACGAACCGCTTAGTAGTCTTGATGCAGAGTTAAGGATGGACTTAAGAAAAGAAATTCAAACGATCCATCGTTTAACGAAGACGTCTATCGTGTATGTTACACATGATCAAGGGGAAGCATTAGCGATGGCTGATAAAATTGTTGTAATGAGAGAAGGAAAGGTCGAACAGGTAGGTAGCCCTGAAGAAATCTATTTAAGTCCTGAAACGATGTTTGTTGCAAGGTTTGTAGGGAAAGCAAACATCTTTCGGGGAAGCTGGTCTCAAAATTGGTTTAAACCTGAAGGAGAAGACAGTCTCGTTTGGGAAACTAAAAATGTTTCGCTTGAAATGAGAAAACAAGGTTTATTTCCTGTTCGCCCTGAACAGCTAGTCTTAAAAAAAGACGGTTTGGGTTTTCATGGAACGGTACGGAACGTAATGTTTCAAGGAAAAGAAATTCATTATTCGATTGATGTCAACGGAAAGTTAATCACTGTCCATACGAATTGTTTTCAACGCTATCATGTCGATGAAAAGGTAGTAGTTGATTTTGGTGGCGTCACAGCTACCCGAAATTTGTCGAAAGCTTTTGTATGATGGTACACGGCACCCGTCTGAGCTAGATTGTTAGCTTGGACGGGTGTTTTTTGTTGGATAGGCAATTATAAAATTCTTAATCTGTGGATAAGTTAGTTGAAAAAGCAATGCGTTGTCGAACAAGAGATATTGGATATGCGAAATATGAGTGTTTAGGGTGTGTAGGGAATCCAGACCCTGTTTTCGTATGTTTTAAGGTAAAAAAGTAAAATAATACATTCACATTATTCAAAGAGAGAAACACTAGATACAAGAACGTACCTTTGTATTATCGACGTAGCAACCTCAAATAAGCAAAGGGCAGTTGAACCAACTCCCGATAGAAGGGAGTTGGTAAAATGACGACAGACGAAGCAATAACTGTTGCGCTACAACCAATTATTTTACTATATTAAGTAGTCCCTTGATTTGGCTCACCTATTACCCAATTTTGTACATCATCTGCTTCGATAATACCAAGTGTTACATCAGCTATGTCTGGATCATTTAAAAGGGAGTCTCGCACCCTGAATTTAATATCATCGGCATCGGCTAGGGTAAGTCCTTTTTTAAGTTCCAAATAGCTTTCTACATGGTATCTACGTCCTTCTTGTAATATACGTAATTTTTTAATATCTATAACGTCTGAGTCAGAAAAAATAATAGAGGCGACACGATCCACGACTTCTTTAGGAGCGGTAACGCCAATCAAACCGATGGTATTTTCATAACCAATTTTGACAGCGATTATGATAAGTAAAATACCGATTAACATCGTTCCGACTCCGTCAAGGTAGTATAGTCCTGTCGAATTAGCGATGATAATTGAGAATAGAGCGAGCAATGCCCCAAAAGTCGCGATAATGTCTTCATAAAAAACGAGTCTTGTTGGTGGTGAGGCGAGGTTCACATTTTTAAAAGCTGAAGGTATTAATGATAAGCCAGTAGCTTTAGCCCGTGTTTCGTGAAGTATTTCTTTCATTGCTTTAATTAAAACCAAACCATCAATGACTACAGCTAAAAGTAAAATTCCAATATTTAACCAGAGATTGGTCGATGCCTTTGGGTGTTGGATCAGTTCCCATCCTTTATGTATGGTTTCATAAGCCATGATGGAAATGACGATAACAGCGATTAACACAAATAGATTAACAACTCTTCCGAATCCAGCTGGAAATCGTTTAGTTGGCTCTTTTTCAGCTAATGCACTACCAAAATAGACAAATCCCTGATTAGTCGCATCCGCAACAGAGTGAAGGGTTGTGGCAAACATCGCGCCACTTCCACTAATAAAAGCCGCAATCCCTTTAACTATCGCCAAAAAAGTATTGCCTAATGCCGCAATCCCCGAAGACGTATTTCCCTTTTTTAATAGTTCTATAAAAGACATAATGATCACCTTGTGTTTTTGATTTATCTAAATACCTCAAAAGCTTGATCATTTAGATATTTAGGTTTATTTTTCCTTATTTATCAAAAGGTATGTATTTGTCACAGTGACTCCCCGAAGTTTAAATATTTAATGGGATGGTAGTGGGAATCAGGGACTGTTCCCCACTCTTAATCCCAATTCACATACCCTCTAGTGTAGGTAAAATTTTACAATGTATAATACTTAGTCCAACCTTCTTATTGAAGTTCCCAACATATTCAAGCGAACTTTACAGGTCTCCAGTTCCATAAATTAGATAACCTTTATTTTGTGAGATTTTCTGCAAAAAATCTCCATTAATTAAAAAACCATGTTAGATTTACTCATATATTTGCTGACACGGATATTTGAAGACGATACACTTAAAATAACAAATATTAACAAATAGGA
This sequence comes from Alkalihalobacillus sp. BA299, assembly GCF_017745675.1. Lineage (GTDB taxonomy): Bacteria > Bacillota > Bacilli > Bacillales > Bacillaceae_F > Alkalihalobacterium. The sequence goes on along the minus strand of NZ_JAFLJM010000002.1, from coordinate 209,239 downwards.
GGAAGATAACGTGAGGTTCAGTTGGCTTCCTCAGCTTTTGTGCATTTCTGGGTTTCTGCTCTTAGGCTATGGGATTGTTTTTATTTTTCAAGTTCCATTACCAGGCAGTGTCGTTGGGATGATCCTACTCTTCGTTTCCTTATTGGCAGGCATTGTAAAAATAGAATGGATTGAACAAATCTCTTCCTTTCAGATGCGGCACCTGACCATGCTATTTATTCCATTCATTGTTAGTGTCTTTATATCCTCCAAATTTCAAGAGATCTTGCAATGGAATGTCTTAATCATATTAATTGTGAGTAGCATCTGCTGCTTGTTAGGTTCAGCCTTCGCTGTGGAGTGGTATGAAAAAATAAAAAGGAAGGAGCAATAAACAATGATGACTTTCATGGGAAATGTACTCTTATGCGTTGCTCTCACCTTGATTTGTTACTTTTTCGGATTAACACTTTATCGTAAATATAAAAAAGGTTGGCTCCATCCATTATATACTGCATCAGTATTTCTAATAATATTTCTGCTAGGTTTTCATATTAATGTCGATACTTATCAACAAGGGAGTTTCGTATTTAATCAACTGTTGCAGCTTGCGGTTGTCTCGTTAGCTGTTCCACTGTACAAACAATGGAATTTATTAAAGAGAAACTATAAAAAAATCTGTGTAGGTGTCATTTGCGGGACGGCAATGGGCGTACTTGCTGTATCAGTGTTAGCGCAAATATTCCAATTAGAGGAGCAGATGATTGCTTCACTGATTCCTCGGTCTGTCACTCTTCCGGTCGCATTGACGGTATCAAGTGATTTAGGTGGGCTTACTTCTACGACCGTTTTCTATGTACTGATGTCAGCGTTTATTTCTTTAATTATTGGACCGAAATTATTAAGACAATTTGGTATAAAAAGTAAATCTGCAAGAGGGGTGGCCATGGGGATATCCGCGCAAATGCTCGGGGTTAATCGTTCTCTTGTTTGGGGAGAGGAGGAAGGAGCCATGGGGAGTATAGCGATGACGACGTCTGCTTTATTTCTCTCTATTTCTGTACCGTTACTACTTTTACTTTTTTGAAGATCGTAAATAAAGGAAGTCGTAACCAAAATAAGTTGACTTTAAAGAAAAATGACCAATAATAAATCGTTTCGTTTAGGATCTGAGTTCTAAATTCTCCAGAATGAATGGAGGTGTACACGATGAGTAATCAACTTCGTGAGGCTGTCGGAAAAATGAAAAAGTATTACATTCAACAACTCATTGATTCTGGTGTTTTTGACTCTTCCTATAAAGAACTTGACTCACTTACTTTAACAGAATTAGAAATATTGGTTAAAAAGTTTTTGAAAACTTGATCCTGTGACATAGTAATTCCTTGAAGTTTGTCGAAATACTTACCTGCTGAGTAATAATGGCTTAGCGGGTAAGTATTTTTGGAATCGGGGGTCAGTCCCTCATTGCATTATCGTTGGAATAGTTATTCTACCTATATTTCTTCGTTAAACTGATACTTTGAATAACTACCACGTCAGTCTCCCATTAACCAACTGCGCCAAGGCTTTTCCTCAGTAGCATCTTTCGCTTTTCACTGCTAAATTCCCAGCGATCGTTCCGTAAAAGTACTGGATGAAGCTTGTTTTGATGTCGTTTTTCTTATACTTGTAGACCGTTCTTTGAAGGATTGAATGATCTTTTGGATAAAGGTCTCCGGGAAGGGGGACTGAGCTCCACTCTGTGTGCTTTCACCTTCATCCAAGAACCGTCCCCGTGCTTCCATTTACCTGAAAGCACGTGTTCCTTGTTTTTGAAATTCTATCACATCGTTTATTCTTTGTTTTTGTGATTCGGCCATAGATAATTTTGCTGCTTCCTTTAGTGATATCCATTGGTAGGCTGTTGATTCACTATCTAGTTTAAGCAATCCACTGTTAATAGTCCCTTTGTATACGATTGCAAATTCCTGACGCACTTCACCATCCGAATAAGCAATGACTGTGTTTGGATTAGTATAGGTCCCAATAATGTCTGTGATTTCGACTTGGTAGCCAAGCTCTTCTTGAACTTCTCGTATCGCACAAGTTTTTAAATCTTCACCGAAATCTAATGTCCCACCAGGCATTGTCCATTTCCCACTATCTCGGCGCTGTACCAGTAATATTTCTTCATTTTCATTAAGAATTGCAACGGCAGCAGCAGGTTTAATTGAATTAGCGATAGGTGCATCTTTATCATTAGTAAAGTCTGGAGAAGCACAGGGGAGAAGCACAGGGACGGTTCTTGTGCTTCCCTGCTTCCAATTACTTGTTGACTAACGACTTAAGGTATTCTTGAAAAGTATGTCTATCTGGATGAGAAGTTATTAAACAGTTTATTTTTTCAGAAGCAAGGTTTATAATTTTGCAAACCGTTTCCTCTGATAGACCAACTAGATGAATTTTTACATCTTTTTCGTCAATAGATACATCTTGTTTTACTGCAAACTCTGGGTTGATTAAGGAGGCGTCTTTTAACTTGATAGCTTTATTATCAATTCTTCCTCGTGAAAGGGCAAAATCGGCTAAAGTTTGTTTTTTTAACATTATATCCTTTGCTACCAAGTCTGCATTGATCTTTATTCCATCAGAAAATGTTAAAATGGATTCGGCATAAGAAGCATAGTTAAACCTTGTTATATCAGTTAAATCAAAATAACCAGCGAAGTCATTACAGAAAAAAATATTATCATATTTCATATATGAAAAAGTATTATTTGGGAACTCAAATGTAATGTTCTTTGGAGCATTACTATGGATGCTTGTTCCTAATGAGAAGTATATGTATTTATGTCGATTTGCAGTATAATCATAATCTTGTGTTCCAGCCAAAGCAGCTTTCTGGTTCGGTTGCTTAGAAATCGAAATTAATTTTTTCGAATTTATAATTTCACTTACTCTCTCAAATAGTTCATCCTCAAAATTATTGGTTATCGCATGAAAAAATGATAGTTGGGCAAATTTCTTTCTTAAACCGGATGCTTCTATTTCAGAATAATAAGCTAGATTTTGTTTTGCTTGTGCTTCTGTTGGCATTGTAAAACCTGACATAATTTCACTCCCTAAAAAAATATTTCCAAATCTAATTTTACCATGGAATCTTGATACCGTCACAGTGACTCCCCGAAGTTTGTCGGAAATATTAGAGGGAATGAGGCCAGAACCCACACGCCTCAATTTTTCATTCTATTAACTTAATATTTAAAGCATAGAGAAAGAAGAAGCACAAGAACCGTCCCTGTGCTTTAACATCGTCGTTTTTACCCCTTTCTCCATATATACAAAGTGAAAGGGGGTGAGACAAGATGCTTACAAACTCTCGCTTAGTCATTGTGTTCGAAACGGGTGTCAACGAAATCGGTGAGCCAATTTTAAAAACGAAGAGCTTTAATAACATTAAAACAGCGGCAACGGACGAACAGTTGAAAGCTGTAGCCGATGCGTTAACACCACTTCAGGCTTGGACACCGTATAAGATTGAACGCAATAATGTGTATTCTCTTGAAGCTTAAAATCTTATGAAAAATAAAGGAAAGGAGGGCTTAGGATGACGAAAAAGCTAGAGCTCATTTTTGAAAACGAGCAAACTAAAACAGTAACACTTTCACTGGACAACCCTGTTTACCCAGTCGATCCAGCTGCGGTTAGTGCAGCGATGGATGCGATCATTACACAAAATGCGTTTACATCTGCTGGTGGGAACCTTGTATTGAAAAAAAGCGCACGTGTCGTGGATCGCACGGTTGAAATGATTGCATTATAATGATAAATCGAATGGAAGAGGAGGAGGTTTTGCCTCTTCCTTTTTCAAAGAATAAGAAAGCATAAATTTCGAGGATGTCTAGCTACAGCGCCCAGCGTCTAGTGGACTTCGCTCCCCCTCCTTACGATAAGTCAACATCGGCTCGATTACTCTCGCGGTGTTTCCTTTATCTCATACGGTGGGCTCCAGCCCATACGCCGCAGAACGGGCGCTTGCGCTTTTCTTGTGAAGAAAGGAGGCTTTAGCGATGGAAACGTGGCTACCGCTTTTAAGTGAATTTGGCTTTCCTGTGGTGGTGACCCTGTACTTATTGAACCGAGTAGAAAAAAAGCTAGACATGGTCAACCAGTCAATCCAAAGATTACCAGAAAGCCTAGCAATGCTGCAATACTATAGAAATACAGACCAAAAGAAAAGTAGTATATAAATGAGAAAACCATTTAGCCTTCTTAGTGCTAGATGGTTTTTATTATGATTTGGTGTCGAAATATAGGTGAGTTTGTCGAGAAATCGATAAATGGATGAAAGTTGAAAATATTTAGGAAGAAGTTGAAAATAAATCGTATAAACTTGAAAATAAATCGTACAAACTTGAAAATAAACGCTGTAAAGTTAAAAATAAAACTATTTTTCATCACGCGAAGTCTGGGTTTTCAGCACAAAATCGGTGAAAACGGCATATCTTGGACCTGTATGCAATGGAAACATACTGAAACTAGTGTTTTAGTTCACTGTAATCTCGTGGAATATGTCCGATTTCTCAATTAAATAAACATTTATTTAATAAAGTCCGGTCACTGTGACGCCTCGAAGTTTGTTAAGGGTTGAAAGGTGGGATCCTGTTTTTGCTGTAACATATTAATAAGAATATTCTTCAAAGAAATAAAAAAAGGAACCATCCAGGGCTAGTCCAAAGGTTAGTATAGGTTACTTTTTAGTTAAGAAATCTACTAAATTCAACAGTACAATAGCTCTTCATGCGGATGTAGTTGCTTTGGCTGAGTGTATTCTGCACTCGGCAATTTTTTATTATATGTTAGTTATGTATATGATTGGTATAGACTTTGCTCAAGCATCAATTTACTTAGATGCTTGTTTTATTTTGGCATAAGTTTTAATTAAACAAGGTGAACTACATTATTCTACAGAAGACATTGGTTCGGTAAAAATATTAAAAGTTGCATGATTCCGTCACTGTGACTCCTCGAAAAATTTTGTTTCACAGGCTGTTTCACGCAGGCCAATATTTTGCCTTTTGACTAAGTACAGACCTTATAGTCATAATATTACGTGCTTTTACCATTCTAAAATAAGATAAATAACAGGGATACCCACTGTTAGTAAAATGACCCTCTTCTAAACTGTGAGAATAGATTGAGGGTTATTTGTGTTGATTTTTAAATTAAGAAGGCCTTTCTCGTGTCTGGATAAGTTTTTCGTATATTACCCGCGGTATAGTGCTTTTTTTAGTATATTTCATGGTTGGTATTTATAACTAGAAAGCTTAACTTTGGCTTAGATACTAGTATTATGAAACTGGGCAATTAACCTAATTAATAAAAATAGTGAAAAAGTTAAAAAAATTTTAAAAAGAACTACCATACAAGTATACTAATATGGTAATATGGTAACATACAAGGCAGAGGGGGACCATTTTAATGCTAAATGTGGATATGAAAAAGAAGGTGACGAATTATTCCACAAGAGATCATGTGTATCAAGTGTTAAGAGAAAACATAATCTCTCTGGAATTAGAACCTGGACAAACCATATCAGAAAAAGAGATTTCAGAATTGTTACAGGTTAGCAGAACACCTGTTAGAGAAGCGTTTGTGAAGTTAGTCCAGGAAGAGCTACTAGAGGTTTATCCTCAAAGGGGAACTTTTATTTCTCTCATTGATTTACAGCATGTTGAGGAAGCGAGATTTATAAGAGAACACCTAGAGCGAGCTGCCGTGAGAGAAGCATGTAAAAGTTTTTCGGCTGAAAATCTTCTTAAATTAGAACAGAATTTGGCCATGCAAAAGCTCTGTGTTAAAGAGAAGGATTTCAATAGGCTGTTTGAATTAGATGAGGAGTTCCATTATACGATTACGGTGGGCTGTGGTAAAGAGCGGATTTGGACAGTGATTCAGCAAATGAATGCACACTTGAATCGCATAAGAATGCTAAGCCTAGTTGCTAATTATAATTGGGATTTAATCTTATCTCAGCATGAAGAGATTATTTCAGCAATTAAAGAGAAAAATCCAGATAAAGCGGATAAGGTAATGGAAGATCATTTGAAAAAACTAACCTTTGAACAAGAGAGTCTTAAAAGTGAATATAGAAAATACTTTAAATAAAATTTTTTAATTCACTTGTAAGCGTTTTATTAATACTGGTTTGAATGCAGTAATGACTGCGTTTAAATATAAAAATAATCTATTTTAGGGGGATCTTGAGATGAAAATGAAGAGAAATGTATTATCTCTATTATTAGTATTGGTTATGTTTTTGTTAGCTGCTTGTGGACAACAATCTAGTGGTGGTAGTCAAGAAGAAACTGGCTCTGATGAAAACGCTAACAACGAAGAAAAAAGCAGTGAAGTATATACATTAAAAGTAGGTACAGCCCTTGCTGAAACAGATCCAATTTACCAAGGTTTAGAAGCTTTTAAAGATAGTGTAGCCGAGAGAACGAATGGGGCAGTAGAAATTGAGATTTTTGGAAGCGGTTCCTTAGGTGAGGATAAAGATATTCTTGAACAAGCAAAGGTTGGGGCAAACGTAGCTGTACTTGTTGACTCTGGACGATTAGCGGAAATGGTACCGGAAATTGGAATCATGACAGCGCCTTATATTGTTGACAATTTTAGCGAAGCAAACCAAGTTACACAGTCTGATTTGTTTAAAGGCTGGGAAGAAAAGTTAGCTCAAGATCATAATTTACAAATCTTGTCATTTAACTGGTATCAAGGGGAACGTCATTTATTAACAAATAAGCCAATTGAGACACCAGAAGATTTAAAAGGTGTTCAATTACGTACTCCAGGTGCACCGATATGGTTAGAAACAATTAAGGCAATGGGAGCAAGCCCAACAGGTATGGCATGGGCAGAAGTATACCCAGCTATTCAACAAGGTGTTATTGATGGGGCAGAGGCACAACATCCAGCTACGTATGGAGCGAAGCTGTATGAAGTGATCGATCATATTTCAAAAACTAGACATTTCCAATTGTTAACAGGTATCGTAGCTGGTGCTAACTGGATGTCTAACTTACCAGAAGAGTATAAAACGATCATATTTGAAGAGGCTTTAAAAGCAGGTGAAGAAGCTTCATATAAAACGGAAGAAATGTTAGCAGATTTTGAACAAATGATGATCGATGAGGGTGTAGAAGTACATGAGGTTGATGTGGAAGTATTTAAGGCAGCAACTGAAGTAGTTTATGAGCAATTTGATGGGTATCAAGAGCTTCGTGAAGAGATTAATAGTATTCTTGGAAAATAGAGAGTGATATCTATGTTAAATAAAATTGGAAGAACTTATGTTAAAACAGAGAATTTTATAACTGATTTTTTAATGATAGGTGTCGTATTCTTTGTATTTATAGCTTCGGTCATGCGATGGGCAGGTTCGCCCATCCCATGGTCCGTTGAATTTGCTCAATTATTATTTGTTTGGGTCATTTTCTTAGGGGCTAACCGGGCTCTTCGGGAGGACAGACATATTGGTGTTGACTTTTTTACTAAAAAATTACCTGATAGATTAAGAGTCACCTTAGAGATCCTAATGATGTTACTAGTAATGGGTTTTCTTATTTTTATCGGGTATTTCGGAATTTTGCTTAGTATCGAAAATTCAGTGAGATTAATTAGTAATCTCACGATGAGCTATTCGTTTGTCACATTGTCAGTCCCAATCGGTTGTATTCTGATGATTTTTACTATCCTTATTAAAATTAAGGAGAAAATAATGGCTCTTAAAACAGTATCAAATAGTTGAGTAAAGAGGGGTGAAATAGGTGTTACTCGTTGCTGTGATATTTTTTGTATTACTTTTTCTTAATATGCCAGTCGCATTTGCGATTGGAATCGCGAGTCTTTTCTTCTTCATATTAGATCCTAATTTACCTGTTCAAATAACAGCGCAGCGTATGGTAGCTGGAACACAATCTTTTCCATTACTTGCCGTTCCTTTTTTTATCCTAGCAGGGAATCTAATGAACTCTTCTGGGATTACGAAGAGACTGATGCGATTTGCAAACGCCTTAACAGGTCATTTAATAGGAAGTTTAGCCCACGTATCGATCGTTCTTAGTACGATTATGGGGGGGATTTCTGGGTCAGCCAATGCGGATGCAGCCATGCAGAGTAGAATTCTAGGTCCTCAAATGATCGCTAAGGGCTATTCAGGTGGGTATTCAGTTGGAGTTATTGCATTTAGTTCTTTGATCACTGCAACGATCCCACCTAGTATTGGCCTCATTTTATATGGATTTGTTGGGGAAGTTTCAATAGGAAGGCTTTTCTTAGCGGGAATCATACCAGGTATTCTGATGATGGCTTTTCTAATGATTGTTGCTTATATCATTGCGAAAAGAAGAGGATATGACCAAGATATTGAAACAAAGAGAATGTCCTTTAAAGAAGTACTTATGACATTTAAAGATAGTATTTGGGCACTTTTATTCCCAGTTATTCTTGTCGTTGGAATTCGTTTTGGAATATTTACTGCTTCAGAGGCAGGAGCATTTGCCGTAGTTTATGCTCTAGTTATTGGTTTTTTAGTCTATAAGGAATTGAACTGGAAAACGTTTAAAGAATCGATTTCTCAATCTGTAACTGATAATGCCACTATTTTATTAATTATCTCTGCATCTTCAATTCTAGGATTTTTAATTACGTATGATAGGTTACCGCAAACGGCTGCCGAGTTTTTGCTCGGGATTACTAGCAATCCAAGTCTATTATTGATTTTAATTTTAATTTTCCTTGTTTTTGCTGGGATGTTTATAGAATCAACCGTACTTGTTTTATTATTAACTCCAATCTTTTTACCAATCGTTACACAGATTGGCGTGGATCCCGTTCATTTTGGAATTTTGATGATGACGATCGTTACATTTGGAGGAATGACTCCACCTGTTGGGGTAACGATGTATACCGTTTGTTCCCTTACAAATGTTTCGGTTGAGGAATATGTGAAGGAATCACTTCCATTTATATTAGGGATTATGGCTCTCATTGCGTTATTAACGTTTGTACCAGGAATTGTCATGTTTTTACCAGATTTATTTATGTAGATCTTTAAATCTACTATTACTTTTGAGGAGGTAATCATTTGTATTCATTTGATCAGAAAGTTGTCTGGGTCACTGGAAGTAGTACGGGAATTGGCAGAGCCATTGCGCTGGCATTTGCTGAACACGGAGCCGATGTGGTTGTGCACGGAAACTCTAACCTTTCTAAGGCAGAAGAGACGTTAGAAATGGTTCGCAGTAAGGGTGTGAAAGCTATTCTTGTTTCAGGGGATGTAACAGATCGAGGACAAGTTAATCAAATGGCTTCTGAAATTGAAAAAGAATTTGGCCGATTAGATATTCTCATTAATAATGCGGGTACGATGGTCACTCGTACAAAAATTGAAGATTTAGATGTCGATACATGGAATGATATTATGAACATTAATTTGAATTCTGTTTTCCATGTTACTCAAGCAGCATTACCACTATTAAAACAGCAAAAAGAAGGACAAATCATTAATATGACTTCTCTTGCAGCACGAAATGGCGGTGGACCTGGAGCGGTTGCTTATGCTACTGCCAAAGGAGCGGTTAGTACATTTACACGCGGGTTAGCCAAGGAATTGGTTGGCTACAACATTCGTGTCAATGGGATTGGACCTGGGATCATTACAACTCCTTTCCATGATCGATACTCTACCGCTGAAATGCGAAAAGGGATGGCAAACCAAGTGCCATTAGGTAGAGAAGGAACTGCAGAGGAAGTAGCTGGCGCGGCACTCTATTTAGCATCTCCATACGCGAGCTACATAACAGGTGAAATCATTGAAGTGAATGGCGGTTTATTAATGGATTAAAATATTCGTGAAATGAGGAATAAGGAGGTCCGTTGTGAAAGCATTTATGGATGAAAACTTTTTGTTGGAAACGGATACCGCGATAAAGTTGTATCATGACTTTGCTAAAGATATGCCAATTTTTGATTATCATTGTCACCTTTCTGCGAAGGAAATTGCGGAAAATAAGTCGTTTTCCTCGCTTACAGACATTTGGCTGACGGATGACCATTATAAATGGAGAGCCTTAAGAAGCAATGGCATAAAAGAAGAATGGATCACTGGTAACGCTGATGAAAAAGCGAAGTTTGATAAATGGGCTGAAACCGTTCCATTTACGATTGGGAATCCGTTATATCACTGGACGCATTTGGAGCTGCAACGATATTTTGGCATTATGACTCCGCTAAATAAGGGAACGGCCAATGAAATTTGGGAGACGTGTAATCAGTTACTAAAAACTGAGGCCTTTACAGCCCAAGAATTGATTAAACGTTCTAATGTTAAAGGAATCTGTACGACGGATGATCCATTAGATGATCTAACGTATCATATAGAGTTAAAAGAGAATGAAGCATTTGATGTCCATGTTCTGCCTACTTTTCGACCAGATGGAGCATTAACAGTTGAAAGTCCTTCGTTTAATCATTGGGTAAGTAAGCTTGAAGAAATTACTGGCCTTTCTATTAAAACTTATACTGACTTTGTAGAAGGTTTGGAAGCAAGAGTTCACTTTTTCCATGAAGTAGGCTGCAGATTATCTGACCACGGTTTAGATACAAACTTTTACTTAGAAACTAGTGATGAAGAAGTGGATCGTATCTTCAAAAAAGGTTTATTAAACGAGGAACTTACAACCAATGAAATTATTAAGTACAAAACGGCTGTAATGAAATCATTAGGTAAACTTTATGCTGATTATGGTTGGGCGATGCAGCTACACATTGGGGCGTTACGAAATAATAATACGAAAAAATTAGAAGCAGTTGGTCCAAATACAGGCTTTGATTCGATCGCTGACTTTACTTATGCAGAGGATTTATCTCATTTATTGAATTCACTAGATTATAAGAATTCATTACCGAAGACGATTATTTATAACTTGAATCCTAGAGATAATTATATGATTGGTTCTATGATTGGAAATTTCCAAGAAGATGTTCCTGGGAAGATTCAATTTGGAACCGCATGGTGGTTTAATGATCAACGTGATGGTATGGAAGATCAAATTAAAGTTCTGGCCAACTGTGGATTATTACCTAAATTTATAGGAATGCTCACAGATTCAAGAAGCTTCTTATCATATACGAGACATGAATATTTTAGAAGAATTTTATGTAATATCATCGGAAGCTGGGTAGAGAAAGGGGAATATCCTGCTGACTTTGAAATATTAGGAAAAATCATAGAAGATATTTGCTATTTTAATATAGAGAAATATTTAGGAATAGAATCTAAACAATAATAGGTGATAACAATGGAAATGGTCTTTAGATGGTTTGGGGAGGGAAATGATACGATTCCTCTCTCCTATATAAAACAGATACCAGGGGTTACGGGGATCGTATGGGCACTTCACCATATCCCAACTGGTGAGAAGTGGCCAATTGAAGAAATTATCAATATTAAAAGTCAAGCTGAACAATATGATCTAAACATTGATGTAGTTGAAAGTGTAAATATTCATGAAGATATTAAACTAGGACTACCTACTCGAGATCAATATATTGAAAATTATAAAGAAACGATGAGGGAGCTATCAAAAGTAGGTGTAAAGGTAATTTGTTATAACTTTATGCCTGTCTTCGATTGGGTGCGTACTGATTTATTTAAAGAGTTAGAGGATGGATCGACCGCATTATTTTATGAAAGTTCCAAGGTAGAAAATATGGATCCTTCTGATTTAGTTAACCGATTTTTAGAAAATGATGAGTTTACCTTACCAGGATGGGAACCAGAACGATTAGCGAAATTATCGGAGATGTTCGAGGCGTATAAGGGTGTGACTGAAGAAAAGCTTTGGGAAAATTTGAAGTATTTTTTAGAAGAAATTATTCCTGTGGCAGAAGAGCTAAATATAAAAATGGCAATCCACCCGGATGATCCACCGTGGCCAGTATTTGGATTACCAAGGATTATTACGAACCAAGAGAATATTAGAAAGTTCTTATCATTGGTAGATAGTCCGTATAACGGCCTTACGTTATGTAGTGGATCGTTAGGAGCGAATGAAAACAATGATATTCCTGGAATGATTAGAGAATTCCATGATCGTATTCATTTTGCGCATATTCGAAATCTAAAACGTTATGAAAATGGCGATTTCATTGAAACATCACACAGAGCAAGTGATGGATCACTCGATATATGTGAAATCGTTAAGGCTTATCATGATAGTGGTTTTACAGGATATGCAAGACCTGATCACGGCAGACATTTATGGAATGAGGAATGTCGACCTGGCTATGGACTTTATGATCGTGCGCTTGGAATTATGTATTTGTGGGGAATTTGGGATTCACTCGTAAAAATGCAGAGAGGTGTTTAAATATGCTAGGTATAAATGAGAATTTAAAAGGAAAAGTGGCTGTGATTACTGGCGGAAGTGGCGTCTTGTGTGGAGCTATGGCGAGAGAGCTTGGACGCCAAGGTGCCAAAGTAGCCATTTTAAATAGAACTTTAGAAAAAGGGAAAGTTGTTGAACAAGATATTATTGATGCTGGTGGTGAGGCATTAGCAATTGCTTGTGATGTATTGAATCGTGAAAGTGTATTCCAAGCAAAAGAAGAGATCATCCAGAAATTTGGCGTTTGTGATATTCTGATTAACGGTGCTGGTGGAAATCATCCGGATGGAATTACAACAAAGGAAACCTTTCAACCAGAGGATCTAGAAGATAAAGATATTCAAACCTTTTTTGATTTAACGAAAGAGGGCTTTGGGTTTGTGTTTGATTTAAATATATTAGGGACCATTATTCCGACACAAATTTTTGCTAAAGATATGGTAAACCGGAAAGGTGCAGTGGTGATCAACCTTTCTTCTATGAGTGCACCATCGCCAATGACAAAAGTTCCTGCCTATAGTGCTGCTAAAGCTGGAATTGATAACTTAACACAATGGTTGGCTGTACATTTTGCTGATGCGGGTATCCGCGTAAATGCGATTGCACCAGGATTTTTCTTAACAGAGCAAAATAGAAAATTATTAACAAACGAAGATGGTTCATTAACGGAAAGATCTACAAAAATTATGGCACATACTCCGATGAAACGATTTGGTAAACCAGAAGACTTATTAGGGACATTATTGTGGTTAGTAGATGATAATATGTCAGGATTTGTAACAGGGATCACGGTACCAGTTGATGGTGGCTTCATGGCGTATTCAGGAGTTTAACTACTAAAAAGATAAGTTTTATAGACTTATCTTTTTTTACTCTTTAAGAGTGGAACTTCAAATGGATAAAGCATAAAGAAAAGGCAGCGATTTTAGTTTTTCTAGGCGATCAAACATTTTTTGCAAACGACATATAGAAGTTTTAATAGAAGGGAGTAGTAAATAATGGATGTAGTAACGATTGGAGAATCAATGGTTCTATTTACCCCAGATTCAGCGGGCTCGTTTTGTTATGCAGGTAAATTTGATAAAACAATTGGTGGAGCAGAGTCTAATGTAGCGATAGCTCTTTCAAGATTAGGGCATAAAGTAGGCTGGATAAGCAGGCTTGGAGATGACGATTTTGGTATTTATGTTCGCAACTTGATTCGTGGAGAAGGAGTAGATACGAGCCAAGTTCTCTTTGATGAAAACAACCAAACAGCTGTATTTTTTAAGGAAAGAAAAAATGGTGGTGAACCAAAAGTCTATTACTATAGAAAAAACTCTGCAGCAAGCTATATGACAGCTGATGATCTTAATGAAGACTATATCGCCAGAGCAAAGTTTTTACACATTACAGGCATTACACCTGCACTAAGTCAAACGTGTAGAGAAACGATCTATCATGCGATTAAGCTAGCAAGCAGAAATAATGTCAAGGTTGTATTCGATCCGAATATCCGATTAAAGCTTTGGACCCAAGAGGAAGCAGGGAACGTATTAAAGGATATTGCCAGTCTCTGTGATGTCGTCCTCCCTGGTATTGAGGAAGGTGAGATCCTAACTGGTAAGAGCTCTCCTGAGGAAATTGCACAAACGCTGCTTCAGGGAAGAACAAATACCGTAGTCGTAAAGTTAGGGAAAAAGGGAGCTTATTTTGCTACAAAAACTGAAAGTGGTTATGTTGATGGACAAGTTGTTGAAAACATAGTGGATCCAATTGGTGCTGGAGACGGATTTGCTGGTGGATTTCTTTCAGGGTTAATTCGTCAATGGTCAGTAAAAGAATCCGTGGAATTAGCCAATAAGGTGGCCGCTTATGCATTAACCGTTGCTGGTGATGCAGAGGGTTATCCATATTGGTCTCAGATTCAGTCGAACGGTAAGAAGGAAATATTACGTTAAGTGAAAGAGGTTGGGAAAAATGATTGAAAAGATTGAAACAATAAGAAAGATTCAAGACAATGGAATTATCGCAGTTATTCGCAACATACCTGAAGATAAAATTTCAGACTTAGCAGAAGCTCTGATTTCAAGTGGAATCAATACTTTAGAGATTACAGTAGAAGGTGAAAATGGGTTTTCGATGATTGAATTTCTATCCAAGAAATACAAAGATCAGGTTCTCATTGGTGCGGGTACAGTGATTGACAGTGCGTCTGCACAACTTGCAATAAGTAAAGGGGCAAATTATATCCTCAGCCCTAACTTCAACCCAGAAGTTGTAAAAACAACATTACGCTATGGAAAAGTCGTGGTCCCTGGAGTAATGACTCCAACAGAGATGATGAACGCTATGGAATGTGGAGCGGATATGGTTAAGATTTTCCCGGCCTCAGTTCTTGGTGTTAAATTTATAAAGGATGTAAAGGGCCCATTCCCGCAAATACCGATCATTCCAACTGGTGGAATTGATGTGAATAATGTTGGAGACTTTATTAAAGCAGGAGTTGAAGCAGTTGGCGTTGGAGGAACCTTAATAAATAAAGAGGCCATTCAGCGATCTGATTTTGATTCTATCAAAGAAACAGCGTCACAATTTATTTCTGAAATAAAAAAAGCTCGGGGGATGTCACTGTGACTCCCCGAAATAACTCATAAAATGTCAAATTTTAAGTGGGTGAGGTTCTGCCTCTTCCTTTTTCAAAGAATACATAAATTTCGAGGATGTCTAGGTACAGCGCCTAGCGTCTAGTGGACTTCGCTCCCCCTCCTTACGATAAGTCAACAGCGGCTCGATTACTCTCGCCGTGTTTCCTTTATCTCATACGGTGGGGCTCTAGTCCATACACCGCTGAATGGGGCTTGCACTTTTCTTGTGAAGAAGGGAGGTTATCATGATGGAAACGTGGCTACCGTTTTTAAGTGAATTTGGCATGATTTGGTGTCGGAATATAGGTAACTTTGTCGAGAAATCGATAAATGGATGAAAGTTGAAAATATTTAGGAAGAAGTTGAAAATAAATCGTATAAACTTGAAAATAAACGCTGTAAAGTTAAAAATAAAACTATTTTTCATCACGCGAAGTCTGGGTTTTCAGCACAAAATCGGTGAAAACGGCATATCTTGGACCTGTATGCAATGGAAACATACTGAAACTAGTGATTTCGTTCACTGTAATCTCGTGGAATATGTCCGATTTCTCAATTAAATAAACATTTATTTAATGATTACTAAGAGTGTTCAACAGTATGAGCTGTCACAGTGACGCCCCGAAATTTCATGAGATATCCTGAATAATCTTGTTTCACGGTTGATAGGGAGAACGTGTACTAAATAAAAAAGAAAATTATCTTTTCAAGTTTGTGTAAAAGATACGAAATCTCTTAATTTATATTTTAGAAAAAGAAGAAGTAACCACCTCCGCTCTCGACCAGTGGATAAGGTGGTTACTTCTTTTTAAGTAATCGAATTAATTAAAAAACATCTTTTCAATAAATGTTTTCATTCTAACTTCGCCATAATTACTCAGTTTTATATTGGGATTCTTCATTAGACAATAGTCAAGAAATAACCCCCGATAAAATGTTAAAGTCATTTCAACCAAGCTCTCAATCGGTTCATTAATGTCGAATTCACCTGTTTTTTTCCCTTTTTCAATAATACTATAAACGACTTTATATAATTTTCGATTTTTTCCTACAACTAATGATTCAGTTTCTTTTAGTGATAATTGATTGGTAAGAACTAAAGATAAAAACTCATATCCAAGATCGTCAGAGAATTGAAATCCTGCATTTAATACGGTAACAAGTTTTTTTACAGCAGGAGTATTTTCCGGTAGAATATTCAACGCATTTTCATAAGATTGATCGATTTTATTATAATGTTCGATAACGACACCGTCTTTTGATTTGAAATAAGTATAAAAAGATCCTTTTGAAGTTCCAGCAAATTCAGCAATTTCCTCAACGTGTACATTTTCATACCCTTTTTCCTTAAATAATTTAATGGCACTAGTATATAGTGCATTTTTTGTTTCTACAGCTTTAATTTGACGAGAGTTCATAGTTTATCACCTTTTATTTTATAATTTTTTAAAAATTTAGTTGATTTAGAATTCTTATTAGTATTATAATTGACTCAAGTCACTGACTCAAGTCAATAAAGCAAAAAAATATAAAAAATTTTAAATCTTACATATTTTTTTGCTTAGTAAACAAACCGTCCAAAGCATAACGGGTCAAACTTTATAACGTTGATAGAGGTTGGCTCGCTTAATAAATCATAAATTGAAAACGCATACAATCAACAACTAAAAGATTACAGGGGAAATTTAATAGGGGGTGATAAATAGAACAAACGAAAACGAAAATTCAATTGAAGATCAACTTGGGTATGAAAACTTAAAAAGTCTAGTTAAATAGACTGACTTTATTTTAAGTAAAGGGGTGAGATTTTGAGTCAAACAATAGTAGAGAAAGTATTTACTAAAAATTTTGGTAGTGTGGTTCGTACAGGTGATGAACGACTTTTCTCACCGGATGTAATCACTGCTTATGACTATCCTGGTTATGTTGATAAGTATGAACAGCAAATGGTTGACGTGCTTAAAATTGAAAAAGTAAAGCATCCAGAAAAATTCGTTTTATTTATTGATCACTTATATCCTGCAGGAACACCAAAGGAACAAGAAATTCATGCGATTACGAGAAGGTTTGCGAAACGCTATGGTTTTAAACTTTATGAAGGAAAGGGAATTGGTCATCATGTGATTTCTGAGGAAGGCTATATCCAACCGGGACGTTTTGTGGTCCATTTTGATGGTCATATTAGCACAGTGGGGGCACTTGGTGCGATTGGTGTTGGCATTCGCAATAGTATGATCGAAGCATTTGCAACAGAACAAGTCTCTTTAGTCGTTCCACCAACCGTACGTATTAATTTAACCGGAAAATTAGCAAAAGGGGTCACTTCCAGAGATATATTTCACTCGATTGTCAGAGAATTGGGGCCAGCAGGGTGCCGCTCTAGCGTTATTGAATATGGTGGACCAGGACTTTCTTCGTTAGAAATGGATGAGCGCTTTACACTTTGTAATTTGGCTATGTTCCTTGGCGGGATAAGCGCAGTAATGGAAACAGATGAAATGACTTATAACTATTTGAAGGACCATGGTGTAGAAGAATATGATGAAATCTATCCTGATGAAGGTGCCGTTTATTCAAAAGAATACACCATTAACCTTGATGAGGTTGAACCGGTGATTGTAGCACCACCTTCCCCAGCAAATACTGTACCGATATCGGATGTAATAGGTTTACCTATTGATGCTGGATATATTGGTTCTTGTGCAAGTGGTAGAATAAAAGATTTTATGCAAGCTGTTGAAATTTTAGATGGGAAAAAAATTGCGGAATCCTTTCGTTTAAATGCTGTTCCAACTTCGACATTAATACAGGCTAAAATGAGTGAACTAGGAATTACATCGAAGTTGATTAAAGCGGGTGCACTCGTAAATGTTTCAACTTGTGATTTTTGTATCGGTCAAATGGGAGCGATTTCTGAAGGCGAACGTGCCGTTTCAACCGGAACGTTGAATATTCCTGGACGAATGGGGAGTAATAAGGCCGAAATTTATACAGCAAGTCCATACACGATTGCGGCAACAGCAGTTAAAGGTATCATTACAGATCCAAGAACAATGCTTTAAGGGGGTGAAAAAGAATATGCTTCCTACGATTAATGGGAGGATTGCCTGGATATTTAAAGAAGCTAATTACGATATCGATTTGATTGTAGGTGTCGACAATATCAAGACAAAAGACATTGAAAAGTTAAAAGAAGTTTGTATGAAGGAATACGACCCCAACTTTAAAACCGATGTTCGTGAAGGAGATGTCATTGTAGGTGGTGAAAATTTTGGTTACGGTCACCCTCATTATCCGTCTTGTCGTGCTTTAAGAGCTCTCGGGATTAAAGCAATTATTGCGGAATCCTTTTCTCCAGGTTTTTATCGCGGGGAATCGACGAATGGTTTTCCTTTAATCGAATGTCCCGGCATTTCTACAATCGCAAACAGATGGGACCGAGTTCACTTTAATTGGGAAACAGAGAAGCTGTCTTTTCCAGATAAAGACATTGAACTTCCTTGTAATAAAGTACCACAAAAGACAAAAGATTTAATTGTTCATGGTGGTATTATTGAATATTTAAAACATACTCGCTTGAAATCTATTTAATAAGTATGTAAGTTTACAAATTTGTTAGGAAACAGCATTTTTCAAATATCCTAAAAAACGATTGGGGGCAATCACATTGAAAATGAAATATCCTTTGTTAGGTGTATTAATTGGTTTATTCATCCTATTGATGGCTGCATGTAGTAGCGGAGGAACAGAAAACGCAGCGAATGAGCAACCATCTTCTGAAAAAGAAGAAGAAACTGAGGCGAAAACAACCGAAGAAACGTTTACTTTCCGAGTAACGTCTGCACTCAGTCCGAAACATGGTCTTTGGGTTGGTTTTTATGAGCCATGGATGAAGCAAATTGAAGAGGAAACAAATGGAAGAGTAACGTTTGAGACGTTTACTTCGGGAGAACTAGTTGAGGCTACGAATGAAATGGAGGCGCTCAAACAAGGAACAGTTCATATTGCGGCACCACTGTTACCGATTTATGACCCATCTACTTTCCCTCTTTCTGAAATTAGTATGTTACCTTTAACAAAGTCAAGTCCAATCATTGGTACGATGGCTTTCAAAAAATTAATTGAAAGTGAGACCCCTTTAAAAGACGGTAAAACGTTTTCTGAGTTGGAATATGGAGAGCATGGACTAAAAGTACTACCTGCAACGATTTCAGAAGAATATTCCATTTCAACTACAGGCTTAAAGTTTAATAGTGTAGATGAAGTTAGAAAATCGCAATTAAGAACACCTTCACGTATTCATGAGCTCTATGCGAAAAACGTTGGTATTAATTCAGTAACAATGCCTACTTTTGATTTATTCGATGCGATGAGTCGCGGAGCTGTCGATGGGAGTTTTCTATTTATATCAGATTGGACTGGATACGGATTTGAAGAACTCTTTAAGTACACAGTTACAAATGTCAATCTTGGCCATTTCAGTTCGCTCCTCGCCATGACGCAAGAACAATGGGATGCGCTTCCAGAGGATATTCAGGAAATAATGATTAAGGCTGTTAACGATAATATTGAAGACGGTGCTCAAATTTGGGTAGATCGTCGTAGTGAAATCATCGAGCAAACAGAAAGCAATGGTGCTGAGTTTATTGATGTAAACGATTTAGACCCAGAAGTTAAAGAGTTACTAGTTAGTGGGATGGAAAAAACTTGGTTTGATTTTATTAAGATTTTAGAAGATCAAGGAGAGCCTGGAACAGAAATTGCAAAGCTATGGCGTGATATTGTACTTGAGCTTGGAGGAGATGTACCAGACGCCATTAAACAACTAGACTAGTATTTTTTAACTAATATCAATAGTGGTGGAGGGTGTTCGGCTCGTTAAAGATCAACGAGCTCCCCTCCCTATTTAGGAGTGAATGTTATGGGTGACATTCTGTTAATTATTTCTATCTTTATAGCTTTTTTCGTTTTAATGATTGCTGGCTTAAATATTCATTCAATTCTATTTGCAATTGGAATTTTCGGCTTAATATATATTGAAGGGTTTGATATTATTTCTGGCTTTCTCAGTCAGGATCCTTTTTCACAAATTTCTAGTTATACACTCACAACCATTCCGCTTTACATTATCATGGCACAGTTTATTTTAAAAGCTGGCATCGTTCAGGATGCATTTACAATGGCTTACAATGTATCCCGAGGAAAACCTAGCGTTCTTGGAGCTTTAACTATTTTAGTTGGAGGCTTTCTCGGTGCGGTATCTGGTTCAGGTGCAGCAACATCCGCTTCACTCGGTCAAGTAGCCGTTCCAGAATTAAAAAACTACGGTTATAAACCAGAGCTTGCTGGGGCAATAGCAGCCACAAGTGGTTCACTCTCCGGGATTATTCCGCCAAGTATTATTTTAATATTATATGGGGTTATAACAGAGACTCCAATTAGTAGTTTATTTATTGGTGCGATTATTCCGGGAATATTAATTATGATGGTTCTAATTATTTTGGTTTTTATTCTCTACAAAGATCAACGTACTTCTGTTGATCTAGCAAATGCTCAAAGTAAAACGTTAAGTACTAAACGAATGATTATCGTATGTAGTGTAGGTCTTTTTATTTTTACCGTTATTTTTGGTGGAATTTATTCCGGTTTTGTCACCCCGACCGAAGCGGGAGCTATTGGAGCACTAGCTAGTTTTATTACAGCATTCATACTTGGGAAACTGAACTGGGAATTTATTCGCTCTTCCGTTGTTGAAACAACAAAAATTACAGGGATGATTGTTTTAATCTTGATTGGTGCTAAAATTTTTGGACGGTTTGTTTCACTTTCACTTCTTCCTAGAAAGATCTCTGGTTTACTAGAAGGATTGTTACAACAGCCATTCTTGGTTCTCGTAATATTAGCCGTCGTGTTTTTTGTTTTATTCATGTTTATTGAGGGGGCAGCTGTTATTTTGATGACCTTGCCAATCCTTCTCCCGATTATTGAACAAGCACAAATTGATGTGCTTTGGTTTGGAGTATTTATCGCTGTCATTTGTACAATTGGTTTGATCACCCCTCCAGTTGGGTTAAGTGTTTATGCGGTTTCTGCTACAAGTGGTGTCGCAGTAGAAGGGATATTTAAATATACGATGCTCATAGCACTTATTGTAGCAATTGTCGTTTGTGGAATAATGATTCTCTTTCAAGGGACAGTAACATGGTTACCTTCTACGGTTAAATAAGAGAATGAGAGAGGTGAATCAAATTGGCAAAATTAGAACAAGTATATGGATACTTTGAATATATCAAAAAAGGAGGGAATATCCTTAGTGGAATTGCAATCTTTGGGATGATTTTATTTATAACTTTGGATGTATTATCTAGAAATCTCTTGTCCTCTTCTATACCAGGTAGTTATGAAATGGTTCGAAATTATTTAATGCCTCTCGCTGCATTTCCGATCATTCTATATGCGTATTCATCTGGGATTATGCCGCGAATTTCAATGATCATCGAAAAAGCCCCTAAGATATTCCAAAAAACAATACACATCCTCCTGCTTCTATTGGAGCTGATCATTGTTGTCTTGATTACTTACTATTCATTTGATTATGGATTAACTGGAACCGAAAAAAACGCATCGTTTCCAGCAGCAGGTTATCTTTTTCCAGTGTATCCATTTTTATTTTTAGTACCAATTGGTTTTGGATGTATTGCGATTGAAATCATTTTACTCCTGTTAAAAAACTTCTTTTCAAAAGGAGTATGGATCACCTTTCAAAAACAACAAGGAAAAATAGATGGTGAAGATTCCTCGTATGTATCCTAACCATTTACTTGTTAAAAAAACTATTTATTTTGGAGGAGATAGGAAATGGTACAAGTAAACAAACAATATTCGTTAAAAGAATTAATAAAAAAACGTGATCTTATTGTTACTGCAGGTGTTGGCGATGCTTTAAGTGCAAGAGTTGTTAATGATATTGAAGGAATTGATGCGCTTTTATCAAGTGGATTTGCTATTTCGGCACAACAATTTGGTTTACCTGATACTGAAATGTATACAAGATCTGAAAATGTAGAAGCTGTAAGTCGGATGACGTATGTCTCTGCCAAACCATTAATTGCTGATATTGATACCGGTTATGGCAATGCAGTTAGTGTCATTAAGTCCGTCCATGAATTTGAAAGGGCAGGTGCTGCAGGTGTCATTATTGAAGACCAGATTAGTCCGAAGCGTTGTCCAATCTGTGTGGATGAAACGAATACAATCATTCCAGTATCTGAAGCGGTCGGTAAAATTAAAGCAGCAGTTGAACATAAAAGCAATCCGGATACGATTATTATTGCCCGAACAGATGCAACGAACTTTGATGAGGCAGTTCAAAGAGCAAAATTATACTACGAAGCTGGTGCCGATCTTGTTCAGCCAATTTCGAAAACTTTTAAGAATAAAGAAGAAGTGAAGCAGTTTGTAGATCAGGTAGGCTGTCCAGTTTCTCTTGTTATTGTAGGGTGGTTAGAAAATTTATCAATCGAGGAAATTCGCTGGATTGGTCCCAAAATTGCTCACTTTGCATTAATTTCCGTTACAGCGATGCACCAAGCCGTAACAGAAGCTTTTCAACAACTAGGACAAAAGCAATCAATAGTCGGAATGAAAACCCCTCGTACAGCTCATCATGAACTTGTTAAAGCATTAGGCATGGAAAAGGTCTCTCAATTGGAGGAAATGTACTTACCAAATGAAAGTGAAATCTATTAATTTTTTAAACTAGATTAAATGGGCGTAGCGTTGAAATATAAAGTAGTTAGCAGTTCACCTTCCTTGAAATATACGGGAATAGAAACTGCGAAAAACATTTTAGAAGTACTGTTAAATGAATTAATTTGTGAGATAAAGAGGTGATAATGGTGAACCATTGGACACAGAAATCAAATGACCAATTTGAAATCACCTATGATGAAGAAGGAATTCCTTTATATAAATACAGACCAAAGAATGTTTATCAGTTACTCAAAAATACTGCCTTGCGTATTCCTCAATCTTCTGCATTAATTTTTAATGAGGAAACATTAACCTATTCAGATCTTCTTCAACGGGTCAATCGAGTTGCCTATCATTTAAGCCGGCATTATGGTGTAAAACCAGGAGATCGGATTGCATTATTATTGGAAAATGGAATAGATTATCCAACTTGCTTTTTTGCGATTGCCCAAATTGGTGCTATTTCTGTACCTTTGAATACACGTTTAGCAGGTGAGGAAATCATTCATGAAATAAACAATTCAGAATCTACTATTCTCATTGCAGATCATAACCAGTGGTTAAAAGTAAAAGATCTATTAACCAATATGCCGACGTTAAAACATTGTTTTGTCACTGACCAAAAGCCCCAGCATTCAAGTGCCGAACCATTTGATTTTCTCCTATTTCCACATGATGATCAAGAAATTGTTCATCCTGCGAAAGAAACAGATATTTGTTCTATTTTTTTTACCTCTGGAACAACAGGCAAGCCAAAGGGTGCAACACTCACGCACCTGGGATTTATTTCAACAGGAATGAATTTTGCTAACACTTTTAGTTTAGAAACGGATGATCGTACTTTGATGATCGTACCGATGTTACACATTACGGGAATGCTTCAATTTTTAGGGGCGATCTATACAGGCATACCGATTTATATTATTAGAGCATTTAAAACTGAAAAGGTCATCGAAATGGTTAAAACCTATAAACCTAGTATTCTTGTAGGTGTTCCAACCATGTTTTGGTTTATTCTTTCATCTCCTAATTTTTGTAAAGAAGATTTTAAATCTGTGCGCTCCATTCTATATGGAGGTGCCCCAGCACCAGTCGATTTAATTAAAAATCTTCGAAAAGATATGCCGCAAACGAAAATTCATAATGGATATGGTTTAACGGAAGGTCACGGGCTCGATACTCTACTCCCAGACCATGATGCTTTAGTAAAGCCTGAGTCGATAGGTTTACCTGTACCACTTGTGCAAGTAAAAGTGATCGACTCACAAGGAAATGAATTGCAAGCCAATCAGGTCGGAGAATTAATCATTAAGGGAGCAAAAGTTATACCAGGATATTGGAAAAATCCCGAGGCGACTCAACACGCTATTAAAGACGGGTGGCTTTATACCGGAGACTTAGCAAAAATAGATGAAGAAGGCTATGTTTATATTGTCGATCGAAAAAAAGATATGATTAATCGGGGAGGCGAAAAAATCTTTAGTATTGAAGTAGAAAATCTTTTGTACTCCCACTCTAAAATACTAGAAGCTGCAGTTGTAGGTATACCTGATAACTATCTTGGTCAACAAGTTAAAGCATATATTGTACTTAAACCAGGTGAGGTTTGTTCTGAACTCGAAATAAAGGAATTCTGTTTTGGAAAAATTGCAGATTTTAAAGTACCTAAATTCATTGAATTTCTTAAAGAGTTACCAAGAAATGCAGGAGGAAAGGTGCTGAAAAAGGTGCTGAGCGGAGTGTCACTGTGACATCATGAAACTTTTAAATATATTTAGAGGAAGAGGTTCTGCCTCTTCCTCTTTTCATATGGTTTAGCGTAAGTCGTGTTTTTCTAATAGATAGGGGAATTGCACAGCTGTCATCTACTGTAATGGTTGTTTTATTATAGCTTTCAAGTAAATAAGGGGAATCCCATCTCCGTCAACCTAGGAACTGAAACGATGGAAGATCGTCTCGTAATATTTATCCAAAGTTTGTTTAATGGTTTCATAATCATTCTCCAAAATCGCATGATACATTTTCTGGTTAATAGCATTGGCCGAGTAATGACTGTGATGGGGGGTTCTTTTATAGTTAATAATGGAAAAGCGAAAAATCCTATCAAAAAATCCATCAATAATTTTTGACATTTCCGCGTTATGAACTCCAGATATAATTGTCCTTATAAAAGAAAGAGTATTTTGAACATATCCGATGTAGTCATTTTTAGACGTGCAATGTAATTGCTCGTCTAAATATTTTTTTAAAAGCGGGGTGTCAATTTGTGACAAATTTCGTTTTTGATAGTTAAACTGATAATATTGAAAGGTAAAAATGACTTCCAACATATCTAATAACTCTTTATAGGATGGATCTTTTACGAGAATGCCACGATTTTTCACCGTTTCTAGAAATCCTTCTCCTTCTAACCGGGAAATAGCAGCTCTAATCGGAGTTCGGCTCATGTCCAGTTGTCTAGCAAGCTCGTTTTCAGAGAGCAAGGTTCCTGGCATGTACTCTCCATGTATTAATAAATTTCTTAAAAAAAGAAAGGCTTTTTCTTCAAGATGTTGCAATTTAAATCCAACTTTCTGTCATTTTAACTTTTATCTTATATTGTTTTTTCAATAGTTGCAAACAGATATCGAAGGAACAGGCTCATTCTTTCAATATTTACAAATTCTCAAAACTTTCTTTATATAGTCTTTGTATTTTCTTAATAATTTTTTAATAGTTTCTTGTTACAATTTACTAGAACTTAGGTTGTATACAACCTTGTGTTCAACAAAAACTAACAGAAATGAAAGGAATGTGAGTGGAATGAAGAAAGGTTTGGTTGGGTTCTTATTCATGGTGTTATTTGTTGTAACTGGTTGTACAAGTGAAAAAGAGGTTGAGGGAACTGCAAATAATGGGTGGCCTGAGACATTAAGATTGGGAATGATGGCTACAGAAGATGATAATAATTTTGCTCGATCAACGAGTGATTTTGCAGATGATTTAAGTGAAGAATTAGGAATAGAAGTGGAATTGTTTGAAGGACAAGATTATAACATGATGATTGAAGCGATGCGTGCCAAAAAGATTGATATTACAAACTTTGGACCGTTTGGTTATATTATTGCAGTTGAACGCAGCGGGGCAAAACCTCTTGCGATCTTGGGTCAAAGTGAAGAGTCGGCTATGTATCAAAGTGTCATTGTCGTACCGAAAGATTCACCAGCTCGATCGTTACAGGATTTAGAAGGAAAGGATTTTCTGTTTGTCGATCCTGCGTCTACATCGGGACATCTTTTCCCACGTGCTTCCATGTTAAAGGAATTGGGACTGGGAAATGATGAGTTAGAAGGGTATTTCAGTAGTGTTGCTTATTCAGGCGGGCATGATAAATCTTTACTAGCGATTGCGAACGGAGATGCTGCTGGGGCATCGGTGTGTGAATTCTGCGTTGAGATGTTTGCAGACTCTGGATTGTTTGATGTTGAAGATGTTCGCATTATTATGGAGTCCGATCCTATTCCTGGAGGGCCATTAAGTTATCGTGAAGATTTACCAGAAGATTTAGTTGAAAGAATAAGAGAGTTCGCTTTAAGCTATCATGAAAAAAATCCAGAATACTTTGAAGTGATGGGAATGAAAGGTTATTTTCCTGTTGAAGATAGTGACTTTGACGTCATTAGAGACACGGCTGAACGTCTGAATATGTCTCCAAGTGATATGTTAAATTAAGGGGGAAATGAGATGACATTGCTCGATGTAAAGAAGGTATCAAAAGTATATGCCGATGGTACGGTAGCGTTGAAGGATGTTACGTTTCAAATAGAGAAAGGGGAATTTATTGTTGTGATCGGTCCGAGCGGTGCAGGGAAAAGTACGCTGCTTCGTTCGATAAACCGACTGGTTGATTCTACGAGCGGGGAAATTGTCTTTAAAAACGAAGATATTATGAAAGTCAGATCTTCGAAGTTAAGGAAATTGCGACGTGAGGTGGGGATGATTTTTCAAGGATTTAACTTAGTCGAGCGTACATCGGTCATAAACAATGTGCTTCATGGACGTCTTGGCTATATGAATTCATTCAAAGGTTTTTTTAGCTTATTTTCTGAGCGGGATAAACAAGAAGCTAAGCAATTGTTGCATAGGGTTGGTCTAGGCAGTCAAATGTATAAACGAGCTGATGAACTAAGTGGCGGACAGCAGCAACGAGTAGGGATTGCCCGTGCGATTGCTCAAAAACCAGATTTGATTTTAGCCGATGAACCGATTGCAAGTCTTGATCCAGTATCATCGGAGACGATCATGGAGCATTTGTATACAATTTGTCAAGAAGATGGGATTGCTTGTTTATGTAATCTCCATCAAGTTGATGTCGCTAAAAAATATGCGAATCGAATTATCGGTATCCATGCAGGGGAAAAAGTGTTTGATGGAAAGCCAGAAGAGCTCACGGATGAAATGATTGAGCTCATCTATCATGGGACACAAAAAGAGAATGCTAATGAGAAAGAGCTAGAAAAGGAGAAAGAGAAGGAGATGGTCTCATGAAGACTGAACATCTCGAAAACATTCGCAAACAAAAGAAAATGCAAGTGTGGTTATTCGTTGTGGCCATTTTAGCTGTAACGGTTTGGTCCGCCAAAGAAACAGGGTTTTCATTGATTACTCTTTCCTCTGGCTCACAGGAAGCATTTATGTTTATTTTTACTGATTTGCTGCCTCCTGACTTTTCCGTCTTAAGTAGTCTTATCAGTCCAGCGTTGGACACAATTTATATGAGCTTTGTAGCGATGATAATTGGTGCAATTATCGCAGCTGTGTTAGCAGTCCTTACAGCAAAAACAACATCTCCACATCCAGCGCTCCCCATGATGATGCGAGGTTTTAGTTCTTTGTTTCGAAATATTCCTGTTTTTATATGGGCAATTTTGTTGACGGCATCATTTGGGCTCGGAGTCTTAGTTGGAACTTTGTCTTTGATCATTGTTTCTGTTGGGGCATTGACGCGGGCCTTTGCTGAAGTATTAGAAGAAATTGATCTAGGACAGCTTGAAGCCGTTCGTGCTACAGGGGCTAGTTATACTCAAGTTTTAGCTCAAGGTGTACTGCCGCAGTTTTTGCCTGGTTTTTTAGGGTGGTCACTGTACATGCTAGAAATTAATGTTCGTGCATCGACGATTATCGGTATGGTCGGCGGCGGTGGATTAGGGTTTGTGATTCAATCCAACATAAAGCTTTTTCAGTATGGGCAAGTGTGTATGGGAATCCTCCTTATTTTAGTTATCGTACTGGCGACAGAATGGTTGACGAGTCGAGTGAGGGAGCGAATTATATGAGTGAAAAAACAGTATCGTATCAGAAGGTTGAACACTTTACGGACTTTGAGGAGCCGAAGCGGCGAAGAAATTATTTTATGGTGGGAGTATTGGTCTTTACCGTAGGTTTCTTTATCTTTTCGTTAAGTCAATTAGCCATTGATTATTTGAGGCTGCTGACAGGTGTAGGGAAATTTATCCAACTCCTACCTGTTATGGTGCCACCCGACTTCACCTACTGGCGGGAGGTATTAGCTGCGGCAGTTGAATCGCTACAAGTTGCGATTGTAGGGACCATTTTAGCCATTTTCTTTGGCATAATTTTAGCTTTTCCAGCGGCGGAAAATCTTACTCCTCATCCAGTTGTTTCATCGTTCATTAAAGGGTTTGCTTCGTTTATTCGTGCAATTCCTACCATTATTTGGGCACTTATTTTTATTATTGCTGTTGGCATGGGGCCATTCCCAGGAATTTTAGCGATTACAGCAGGTGCAACGGGAATGCTCGTTAAAGTATTTGCTCAGTCGATTGAGGAAATCGATAATGGGGTAATTGAAGCGATGAAGGCGACGGGGGCAAGTTGGTTGTCAGTGGTTGTACACGGTGTCATCCCTACCGCTTTAACGGCACTATTGGCGTGGTGTATCTTGCGTTTTGAAGGGGATATTGCGGAATCGACGATTTTAGGAGCGGTTGGAGCAGGAGGCATCGGTTGGGAACTGATGCATGCCATGAGGTTATATCGGTTTGATCAAGCTTTTTTTGTTGCACTCGTTATTTTTATGATGGTTTTTAGTGTCGAGTTTATATCTAACCGTTTGAAAATGAGATTGAAAACAAGATAAATAGGAGGGGAACGAATGGAAAATGTGTTGTTAAAAGAAGATCATATGAGTAGACGGGTCATTCCATTAGAAGGAACGTTTAACTTTCGTGATTTAGGAGGGTATCCAGCAGCAGATGGAAGACGTGTGAAATGGGGAAAGCTATTTCGTGCTGGTAATTTAAGCGGAATGACAGAAGCTGATCTTTTGCTGTTCAAGCAATTAGGGATAAAACGAATCTGTGATTTACGTAGCGAAGATGAGATCAAGAAACATCCTGACCCAGTATGCGAAGATACAGTTTGGCTCCATAGTCCAGTTATACCAGATGAGGTAGGGACTGTAAGACAAGTTGGGGATTTGGCTGAGGCACGACAACTTTTTTCTAAAAGTCATCCAGGTGAAGTGTTAATGGCAATGAATCGACAAATGGCCAGCTATGTTCAAAGTTATCGACGCGTTTTTGCCTTCCTGTTGGAGGAGCCGGATGCCCCGTTTTTATTTCATTGTATGGCAGGGAAGGATCGTACAGGAGTTGTAGCCGCATTGATCTTTAGTATCCTTGGTGTCTCCCGCGATGTCATTATTGAAGATTACCTGTATACGAATTGTTTTGTTGAAGAGATTAAAGCGAATTTGCTCAATGATGAGTTGATGAGCCATCTGCCAGTTGACGAGGAGGTAATTGAAGCTTTATTAGAAGCACGTTTGGAATATATTACGGCCTTCTTTGATGAAATTGAAACATGCCATGACAGTGTCGAAAAATATTTACAAGAAAAGATTGGACTAGCCGAAGAAGAGATAGAGAAGTTGAGGGAAAGTTTGTTAGAGTAGGTTGTATTGGGCGCCTGTCATCACCAGAAATTCAGCTGATTGAATTAAACGTAGTATAGAGAGGTTGAATAAGTGAAGAGTTTGCTAGAATAGTCGTTATGCTCATCTGAGAGGAGAGGATACCGACTATTTTTTATGAGGGACCCCCTGCTGTAATTGATAGTGTTTTAAACGAATGTTAAATGGAGACAGTTTTACCAGGTGTCGAAATTTAGTAAGATTTGTCGAGAAATCTTTAAATCGGTGAAAGTTGAAAATAAATCGTCCAAAGTTAAAAATAAATCACTAAAAGTTGAAAATAAATCATCCAAAGTCGAAGATAAATGCAACGAAGTCAAAAATAAAGCCGCCTTTTAACACGAATAGACGATGATTTTCAACATAAAAGTCGGTGGAAATCCACTGTTTTGCTCTACCTGAAACGGAAATGTACGAAGTTGGACATTACATCACGGCAAACTCGTGAATTTAGCCCAAATCACCTATTAATTAAACGTTTATTTAACAGATTACTAGTCTTACGTTAGGGTATTAGTAGCCTTAATTTTTGGCATTCATTTTTAAATGTAAATTTATCGAATATAAATATAGGAAAAAGCAATGTTATTGTAGTGTATGAAGTTCTCGATTCCGAAAAGAAGGTTTTGGTCGATGCATGCTTTCTGCTATAACAGGTTTTACTCTTGAAGCATTTTGATACAAATCCATTATAGAGACATCAGCACTTCTATTTTCCGAGGTGCTTTTTTTATGCTTCTATTATATGAAAAAGAAACTCGTATTTCATTGGACAAAGTGTAAAACAGATATAGTAGTTGTTTGAACATTTTGAAAAAAGTGTGGTGTGGGGATTCGGACTTCTACTATGTGATGATGAAGGATTTGCGACCTAAAGGATACTCGTATTAGTGGGGGGCGAAATATAGGGGGAATTGTCGAGAAATCTTTAAATGATCCAAAGTTGAAAATAAATCAGGTAAAGTTGAAAATAAATGACCCAAAGTTGAAAATAAATGACCCAAAGTTGAACAAAAAAATGATTTTTACCATAGGTTTATGGGGAATTAAAGTGTGGAATCTGTAGATGTGGTCTATCTGCAACTGAAATAATTGAAAATTTGTGTATCCGTCACAGTAATTCCCCGAAAACCCCTGTTTCTTGTATGTTTCACGTTTATCCCGTTTAACTGGCGCTAAGACTCCCACTTCAAGGCTATTGAGGTAACAAGAAAGACTAAGTGGGAGATAAGCGCCAGTAACAATCCGATTGGTTCAACTAACATTCAGTAGGGGATGAAGGAAAACCCCCACTGAATGAAGTTTCACTTTATCAAAGAGTAGTGTTTTACTGTAATCACTTACTTGTGAAAATGCTCCAGTTTCCTCCTGGTCTACATTCCGATATACTGTAAGCCTAGAGAACAACTGCTGGGTTGGTGAGAGAATGGGAACGATTAAACGAAGTGATAAAGTGAAAAAGTTGTTTGAGATTAATCATTTACTCACCAAATCATTGGATATTGGTGTGGTTTTACGTACATTAGTGGAGGAAGCCCGGAATTTATTAGAAGTATCGGATACGGTTATCCTTTATTTATTCGATCCAGAGGATAATGTTCTCCGGGTTGCTGAAGGTGTTGGGATTGATATCGAAGTGATGCGTCAAATTGCCTTTGTGCCTGGGGAGTCGTTAACGGGTAAAACTTATGCTGACCGGAAATCGTATTTATTTGCTAAAGAAGATATTTTAAAACAAAGCATGTCGAATATGTCATCTGAAAATTATCATTACTATTTTGAAGGCGTATTTCGAAGGCAGATCAAGAGTGCTTTTTCGGTTCCATTACTTTATCAGGATGAGTGCTTAGGTGTGCTCATCGTTGATAACTTTGAAAATGATGGTCAGTTTACCGATGATGACATTCGTATCATTGAAATTATTGCTGACCAAAGTGCGATTGCGATTGTTCACTCGAATTTATTTCAAGACTTAAAGAAAAAGAATGATCAACTCAAGCAATCGATTGATATCCATAAGAAATTCACGAAGGCGATTTTAGATGGCGGTGGTATTGATACGATTTTAACATTATTAAGTCGAATACTAGCTGTTGAGGTGACCTTCCATGATGAGAACTGGAAGGCGACCTCAGAAGGGTATCCCATTATTCGTGGCAGGGAGACGATGGGTTATATTTCAATCGGAAAAGATATTAACACTTTGTCTTCTTTAGAAGTGGTCGCTGTCGAACATGCATCGACTGCATTAGCCCTTGAGTTAGTTAAAATTAATGCACTGTATGAAAAGGAGCTTCATTTTCGTGAAGAAGTGTTTCAGCAAATGATTGAAGGCATTCCTCATGGAGAATTCAAAAGGGTTCAAAATTATGTGAGCTGGAATGTGGATTCAGACTTAGTATGCATGGTGATCGAAGGGAAGCAAACCCCGTTATGGGAAGCAGAATCTTTATTAGAAAAAGAACGGTTTATCCGTTCATTAGAAGATATTTGCCAAACGTTTAGTGAGTCGACCTTCGTGTTGTCGAGAACCTTTCAAGCGATTTTAATTATTCCTATTTCAAACGATCAAGTTGTGGATGCGATAGCTCTTAAAATTGCTGATCAGTGGAAAAATCAAAAGGAGCTTATTGTTGGCGTTGGAAGAAAGGTAACGCTAGGAAAGCTTGGGAATTCGTATCGGGAAGCATTAGATGCAGTCAGATATGGAAAAACAAGTGGAGAACGCTACGTCGATTATTCGAATCTTGGTTTTGAACGTTTGCTGCAACACGTGGATCCAACGACGTTAAGTATGTTTGTTGATGACAAAATGGGACCACTCATTTCAATGGAACCGATTTATTTAGAAACACTAGGAGCATTCATTCGTTTAAATAAAAACCACAAGCTGACAGCGGAACAATTACATGTCCATCCCAATACGCTTTACCAACGGATCAAAAAGATAGAAAAAGTAATGAACATCTCCTTTGATCGTGAAATCGATTGGTTAAATTTAGTGATTGCTTACAACCTATATGTGACAAGTCACAATGGATAGATTGAAACATTGTGACTTGTCACATTTCTTTTTATTTTTCTGAATATTATAATTCTTATTAAGACAAATAAAAAAGGAGTAGTGTGGGTTGGTAAACGCAAAAACCATTCATCAAGAAAATCTGACCGATCGATTGATTGACATTAGACAAGAGCTACATCGATACCCAGAAGTAAGTTCGAAAGAGTTTCAAACCACTGAACGATTAAAGGCGTGGTTAACGGAAGCAGGGTATTCTATTCTACCACTTGAGGTGGAGACGGGATTAGTGGCTGAAATTCGTGGGGATTTACCAGGGCCAACTATTGCCTATCGAACGGATATTGATGCTTTACCGATCCAGGAGCAAACCGGTCTTCCTTATGCTTCAATGATCGACGGAGTGTCGCATGCCTGTGGTCATGACTTCCATATGACAATTGCTCTTGGTGCAGCATTCACTTTAGCGGAAAAAAAGGAAGAGCTCCGCGGGACGGTTCGTTTTATTTTTCAGGCTGCTGAGGAAACGACGCAGGGGGCAAGGCAGTTAATAGAGGCTGGTTTGTTTGAGGATGGACAAATTCAGGCTATTTTTGGTGTTCACAACCAACCTGGTATTCCTGCAGGTAAAGTCGGTGTAACCGATCATCACTTAATGGGTGCCGTCGATACGATAAAAATCAAGGTAACTGGAAAAAGTGGTCACGGTGCGATTCCACAGCACACGGTCGATTCGGTTGTTGCAGGTTCAGCGATCGTGATGGGGCTGCAATCTGCAGTGAGCCGGAACATCGATCCATTCGAACCCGTTGTGATTACAATCGGTTCGTTTCAATCAGGAACAACACATAATGTGATTGCGGGGTCGGCGGAACTTTTTGGAACGGTGCGCAGTTTTAATCCGAACGTTCGAGCGCAGCTTCCGCAATTAATCGAAAGAATTGCGACAGATATTGCAAAGGGCTATGGAGCAGAAGCGGTATTAGATTTTATTCCGCAAGTCCCGGCCATTGATAATGATCAGGCGATGACTCAAATCGTCCGAGAATCGGTAGAAGAAGTGTTTGGCAACGATGCCGTCGTGAAACCAGAGCCTACCCTTGGTGGAGAAGATTTTTCATTGTATCAACAGTATGTACCGGGTTGTTTTTTCTGGGTCGGCACAGGGGATGACGATAAGGGTGTGAACAAGCAGTGGCACGATCCAGCCTTTTTAGTGAACGATGAGATCATTCCAGATGCAGTCACGACTGTCGTTCGAACGCTAGAAAAAGCTTTAGAACATTTTCGATTGAATAAGGAGGAGAAATAAGTATGGTAGCTACTTATCAGAATTACATTAACGGAGAGTGGGTTAATTCGGAATCAGGAAAAACGTATGCGAGCATTAATCCAGCAAATACAGAGGAAGTTTTAGGTTATTTTCAAAGCTCGACAGTTGCCGATGTGGATCAAGCAATTGCAGCTGCTAGTGAAGCATTTCCAGCTTGGGCCAACACAGCTGTTCCAACCCGAGGCGATGTGTTATTTCGCTTAATTCAAGAGCTAGAGCAGGAAAGAGACATCCTTGCTGAAATCATTACAAAAGAAGTTGGTAAATCGCTCCGAGAAGCGAAGGGTGAAGTGGAAAAAACGATTCAAGCGATGAAGCAGTTTAGTGGTGAAGCAACACGATTAACAGGCGAGACGATTCCGTCCTACGATCCGAATATCTTTGGCTATACGGTCAGAGAGCCGCTAGGAGTAGTCGGGGTCATTGCTCCATACAATTTCCCGCTGGGGATTGGGATTTGGAAAATTGCTCCTGCAATTGTCGCTGGAAATACCGTCGTTTTTAAACCGGCAAGTAATACATCGTTAATTAGTATTAAAATCATTGAGTTATTTGAAAAGTCTGGGGTGCCAAAAGGGGTCCTCAATATGGTCACTGGATCGGGCTCCGTTGTTGGAAAAGCGTTTGGAGAAAACCCAAGTCTTAAGGCGGTTTCTTTTACAGGATCTTCAGATGTTGGAATTGCCCTCGGAAAAGCGGTAACCGCTCGTGGTGGGAAAATGCAAGCGGAAATGGGGGGGAAAAACCCTTCGATCGTTTTAGAGGATGCTGATCTCGACAAGGTAGCAGCGAGTTTGGTTGTAAGTGGCTTTTTAGATAATGGCCAACGTTGTACGGGCACAAGTCGATTAATTGTTTTAAGATCGATTGCGAAGGACTTAACGGAAAAACTCGTGGAAAAGGCGCAAGAACTCGTGATTGGCAATGGTTTTGATGAGGGTGTAGATAACGGTCCGGTCATCGATGAGTCACAGCTCAATGTGTACTTACATTACGTTAAAACAGCGATTGAAGAAGGAGCAAAACTCGAATTTGGCGGTAAACGATTGACCGAGAATGGTTTAGATAAAGGCTATTTTGTCGCACCTACTGTTTTTAGTAATGTAACAGAAGAGATGACGATCGCTAAAGAAGAAATTTTCGGGCCAGTTATTGCCGTGATGGAAGTAGACTCGTATGAGGAAGCGATCCGAGTGGCAAATAATACGGAATTTGGCTTGTCGTCATCAATTTATACGAAGGATTTAGAAAAAGCGTTCCACTTTGTTCGCAACATTGAATCAGGTGTTACTCATGTCAATGTTCCATCGAATTATTTTGAAAATCAGTACCCATTCGGTGGTAAGAAAACGTCAAGCATTGGCCCGAGAGAGCAAGGGAGCACGGCGCTAGACTTTTGGACGGATTACAAAACCGTTTATATCAACCCGAATTATTAGGATGTAAAATATCGATAAAAAATAGAGGCGATTGAAATGGATCAATTAAAAGTCGGTGTGTTTGGCTGTGGAGCGATGGGAAGAGGGATCATTAAAAATCTGGTCAAGGGTGGTTATGAAGTATTTGCTTATGACGTAAATGATCAAGCAATGCATTCGGTGATAGAACTAGGAGCTACCCCGATCTATAACAAAGAGCTGATTTTTAGGCAAGTTCATTACTTGTTTACTTCATTACCAACAACTGAACTCGTTGAAGAAACGATTGCTGGGGAAAATGGTGCCCTGCACTTCATGAGTAGTGGCACCTATATTCTAGATGTTAGTACGTCGGATGTGGAAACGACACGGCGCATTTTTGAGCAAGCAAAGCAAAAGGGGATTTCCTATTTTGATTGTCCATTAAGCGGTGGACCCGATGGAGCTGACAAAGGGGAGCTAACGATTGTTGTTGGTGGGGATGAAGTTCAATTTGAACACATCTCCCCGCTGCTCCGTGTCATTGGAAAAGAGATTGAATACATCGGTGAGTCAGGCTCTGGTCAGGTAATTAAGCTGTGTAACAACATTGTGGTCGCGGGGATTGTGACCTTGCTTAGCGAATCTTTGTTAACCGGAGTGAAAGCGGGAGTTCCAGCTGAAAAGATCGCAAGTATGTTTCAAAAAGGCTCTGCGCAAACTAAAGTGATGTCTGTTTTTGGTCCTAATTTAATCAGTGGTGACCATGAAAATGTAAAGTTTATGCTTCAGCACATGTCTAAAGATATTCAATTATATATGGATCTAGCGAAGCAAGAGAAGATCCCAACCTTTTTCAGTGCTATGGTAGATAATTTTTACACCATTGCGAAAAATAATGGAAAAGGAGCGTTGGATACGTCTGCAGTTAGTCAAGTGCTAGAAGTTTTGACTGGTGCTACCATTGTTTCAAAATAATTTAGAGGAGGAATTTACATGTCTGAAGAAAGAAAGAATCTTTGGAAAGACTGGCGTTTACATGCAATTGTTCTTGCCATTGTAATTTTAACAGAGTTTATTGGCATCCATCAGTTTACGGTTGGTCCTGGAGTAATTTTATTATTACCTATGCTTTATGCCATTATTATCGGTCTTGCATTATACTTCACACCAATCGTTAAAGAAAAGCAATCCAAGAATGCAGAACCATTAATCGTTTTAGGGGTAACTTTACTAATTGCGAAAATTGGCGTTATTATTGGTCCTTCATTACCTAAAATTATTGCTGCAGGTCCAGCGTTATTGCTGCAGGAATTCGGTAACTTAGGAACGATCCTGTTAGCTTTACCAGTCGCTGTATTTTTAGGTCTAAAGAGAGAAAGTATCGGGATGACACACTCGGTTGCCCGTGAGCCGAACGTTGGTCTAATCATGGATAAATTTGGTTTTGACTCACCTGAAGGGCGTGGGGTAATGTCTATTTATATTTTCGGTACTGTATTTGGTGCTGTATTTATGGGTCTTATCTCTGGATTTTTAGCTACCCTTACGCCACTTCATCCTTTATCGTTTGCGATGGCATCGGGTATTGGTAGTGGTAGTATGATGGCTGCTGCAAGTGGATCGCTCGTTGCGGCATTCCCTGACTTGGAAACGGATATACTTGCCTTTGCTGGCGCAAGTAACTTATTATCCTTATCGACAGGGCTATATATGAGTATCTTTATTGGACTTCCATTAACTGAAAAGTTCTATGATATATTGACGAAAAGAAAGCAGAAAAAAGAAGAAGCTAAAGCAGGGAAAGGAGCGTAATACGATGCTGAAAAATATTCAAGAATGGACATTATTATTAGTTATATTTGGCGTTGTTTCGCTACTTGGCAACTGGGTAGGCTATGATGTACTGCCAATGACTGCGATACCTGGGATGATTATCCTTGTTCTCATCTGCCTTGTAGGCTTAATCATTCAAAAAATCATACCTGTTAATATTCCAAGTGTTGCTTATGTTGCGATCGTCGGTATCCTTGTTTCGATGCCGTGGATGCCAGGCTCAACGCAAATTATCGAATGGACCAATAGTGTCAACCTATTAGCCTTAGCGACACCGATCTTAGCTTATGCGGGTATCGCCATCGGCCGTTCATGGACAGACTTCGTCAAGCTCGGCTGGAGAAGTATCGTCGTTGCTATGTGCGTCATGCTTGGGACATTCCTTGGCTCCGCACTAATAGCCGAAGTAATTTTGCGGATGCAGGGGATTATTTAAGTGATGCGGGGTCTGACTCTGACCCCACTCTCCAACGAGTTAATGGGAGATATGCCGAAGAAAAGAAAGAAAAGTTGAGGGAAAGTTTGTTAGAGTAGGTTGTATTGGGTGCCTGTCATCATCAAAAATTCAGCTGGTTTGGTTGAATTAAATGTAGTATAGAGAGGTTGAATAAGTGAAGAGTTTGCTAGATTAGTCGTTATGCTCATCTGTGGTAGGTGAGCATAACGACTATTTTTTATGAGGGACTCCCTGCTGTAATTGATAGTTTTTTAAACGAATGTTAAATGGAGACAGTTTTACTAGTTGTCGAAATATAGTTAGATTTGCCGAGAAATCTTTAAAACGGTGAAAGTTGAAAATAAATCACTAAAAGTTAAAAATAAATTACCCAAAGTCGAAGATAAATGCAACGAAGTCAAAAATAAATTACCCAAAGTCGAAGATAAATGCAACGAAGTCAAAAATAAAGCCGCTTTTTAACACGAATGGACGATGATTTCAGCATAAGAGTCGGTGGAAATCCACTGTTTTGCTCTGCCTGAAACGGAAATGAACGAAGTTGGACATTACATCACGGCAAACTCGTGAATTTAGCCCAAATCGCCTAGTGGAGATCGCAAAAGGAATATCTATTATCTAGTCGATGTGTATTTTCGTTCCGTCAAACTTTGTTAAAGTAAAACCATGAAAATTTTCATTATACGTTTTCCTGTAATCACGAAGAACCTGAAGTGCAACAGCTTCTCCGAATTTGATCCCTTCGATCCCGTCAGAGCGCCAATGGAGACCTGCTGTATCTCGGCCGAGAGCAATATTGGAAGCGAGTTTATTCAATTCACCACCTAATGTCAAAGTAGAGCCTTGATATGGAACTAATGAATCGCCATCTTGGCTCGCTGTTACTGGATTCGGGATGACAAAGGCTTCATTAAAAAAGGCCTTAAGGACGGTGACACCAGCTCCAGCAATGCATGCGTGCCCAGCTGGATAAGCGGGGTGTGTTGGACATCCTTCCGGGTATGAAATTGGTAAAAGGTAAGTCCCGTATTGACTGAATACTTTAGATATAGCTTGAGAATGAAGTAGTTCTTGATGAATCGGGTAATTTGCGGCACCTGTTACATGATTATGAACCCGTCCGCCAAATTCCTCTGGTCTGAGTCTGCGGTGAACACAAAACTTTTGAAACCATGCAGCCTCTAACGCTATCCTTGTCACTTTTGTTACTAAATCTAATATATGTGGGCCACCAAAGGTAACAAAGCCGCCTTGATTTGCTGATTTCAAGTAGGGGTTGTTCGGACTTAGTGCTTCTTTTCCGTAATGAGTTAATATTAAACAAACAGAAAGTAGACATTGATATGAGAAGTCATGGTGAACATATTCCCCTAAGTCACGACCGTTCCGAATGTACCGAGGTGTTGGGTCTGAAGTTGAGGAGGCAGGGTTTCCGCCGTTTTGGATATTCAACCATTCTTCATATTCCGTCATGTGATCAGACCCCGCTAATGCCGTCCGATAACGTTGCGTGATTGTTGTTGCTCCAAAGGGAATGTCTTTCCACAAGAATTGTGAAATAAAAGGTCCTTCGAGATCGCCCGGTGTATCACCGCGAAACAACGTACATGTTGTAACAGTCCCATTGTCTTTCGGGCCGCGAAAGTCTGAAAAACCAGAGAGTTCTGATGCTGCTTCTATAGTGAGCGGGTTAGTATCATAATCTTCAAATGGGACGTCACGAGTTAATGCTCTCCAGTATACTTCAGCCATTTCGCCGGCTTCCCAGGCACTGCTGAAGGCGGGAGGGACAGGTAAACCTAGTTGATGACAATCAGCACCGATGAGGTCATAAGCAAAGGCGGCTTGTGGATTGGCCAGCTTGGTATTTCCACCAAGTGGAATGGCTTCAAAATCGTCTGGATCCCCACTTTTTAATGCTTTCATAAAAGATTGATAGGCTTTAAGGTCGACTTCACCAAGAGAATTATGCGGTAATGCTTTAGAAAAGTTTGCTATTTTATTAGAAAAAAGAAATTCATCTCCGTTACATTGATGATCGACAAGAGAAAGCTCCCTGTGCAATCGTGCGGTATCTTTACGTAGATGATAGGCTTTTTTTCTTCGTTCTTTTCCAGTCATAGGTCCGAGTACACATTTCTTTTTTTTCTTCCCCACGGGGATCAACACCTTTCGCATAGTATAGATGCATTAGTGTATGCATGATTCCGTCACAGTGACTCCCCGAACAATTTATAATAAACCGATTGTATTGACACCGCCTCTAACATTTTTTGAATTACGGAAAAAATAGGGTGTACAAAAAATTAATAGTTGTGTCGATATAAATGAAGGGAACAGAAAATTTTAAGATCAATAATGGTAACAAACACTTTTATAAGTTGAAAATACAAAGTTTAATTATTGGAGGAAAATTATGCTTAATAATAAAACAATATTAGTCACTGGCGGAACGGGTTCTTTCGGTAAAAAATTTATTTCTAAGGTATTAGAACATGATGTAAAAAAGGTAATTGTTTTTAGTAGAGATGAATTAAAACAATTTGAAATGGCACAAGAATTTACTGACCCAAGAATGAGGTTTTTTATTGGTGATGTAAGAGATAAGGATCGTTTGTATAGAGCTTTTGACGGAGTAGACATTGTTATTCACGCTGCTGCATTAAAGCATGTTGGCGCTTGTGAATATAATCCTTTTGAAGCAGTAAAAACTAATATTCACGGAGCACAAAATATTATTGAAGCGGCTATTGATCGTGGGGTTCAAAAAGTTATAGCGCTTAGTACGGATAAGGCAGCTAGCCCTGTAAACCTCTATGGAGCAACCAAGTTAGCTTCTGATAAACTATTTGTCGCAGCTAATTCTTATGCTGGTGACAAAGAAACAAGATTTGCGGTAGTCCGTTATGGAAATGTCGTGGGTAGCCGTGGTAGTGTAGTTCCATTCTTTAAGGGAATTAAACAAACGGGAGAACTTCCAATTACGGATGAGCGTATGACGCGTTTTTGGATCACTCTTGAGCAAGGAGTACAATTTGTTATTGACAACCTTGAACGGATGAAGGGTGGAGAAATCTTTGTGCCTAAAATTCCAAGTATGAAAGTTACTGATTTAGCAGAAGCAATTGCCCCGGAATGTAAAATCAAGATTGTAGGTATTCGTCCAGGCGAAAAGCTGCATGAAGCAATGATTACTGAGGATGATGCTCGTAGAACATTAGAATACGACACATATTATGTGATTCAACCAGAATTCCCATGGTGGCGTGAAGAGTATTCGAATGGTGGTAAAGTATTACCTGATGGATTTAGCTATGTAAGTAATGTAAATGATGATTGGTTAACTGTTGATGAATTAAGAGAATTAGTGAAGGAATAATCGTATTCTTCTATACGATTAATGGAAGGAAGTTTGTTTTGGATACTAAACCGATTAGAGATAATTATTTACCTTATGGCAGTCAGTGGATTGAGGAAGATGATATTCAAGCAGTAGTTGATGTTTTAAAAAGTAATTATTTAACTACAGGACCAACTGTAAAAAAATTCGAAGAAGAATTTGCTGAATATGTAGGAGCTCAATACGCAGTATCGTTTTCTAATGGAACTGCTGCACTTCATGGTGCTTGTTTTGCGGCTGGGATAGGTCAAGGGGATGAAGTAATTACTACTCCGATGACCTTTGCTGCAAGTGCTAACTGCGTGTTGTATCAAGGTGGAGAACCCGTTTTTGCAGATATTGATGATAAGACTTATAATATTGATCCAAAAAAAGTTGAAGAACTTATCAATGAGAAAACAAAAGCGATTATTCCCGTACATTTCACTGGACAACCTGTAGCATTAGACGAAATACATGCTTTAGCTAAAGAGCATAATTTAGTAGTTATAGAAGATGCAGCACATGCCTTGGGGGCCACTTATAAGGAAAATAAAATAGGTTCAATTAGTGATATGACAATGTTTAGTCTTCATCCAGTTAAACATATTACATCTGGTGAAGGTGGCATAATTACAACAAATGATAAAAATTATTATGAGAAATTGGTTCAATTTCGGTCACATGGTATTACTCGAGATAATGATAAGCTGATTGAAAATCACGGACCTTGGTATTACGAAATGCA
The DNA here is from genome assembly GCF_017745675.1 of Alkalihalobacillus sp. BA299. Lineage (GTDB taxonomy): Bacteria > Bacillota > Bacilli > Bacillales > Bacillaceae_F > Alkalihalobacterium. The sequence goes on along the minus strand of NZ_JAFLJM010000002.1, from coordinate 167,299 downwards.
ATTTCTCGGATTTAATTACCGCTTAACTGATATTCAAGCAGTGTTAGGATCTAGTCAACTACAAAAAATAGATCGCTTTGTTGAGTTGAGAAGAAAATATATTGATATGTATAACATAGCCTTTAATGAAATTTCCCAAATTACTGTTCCTTACCAAGCGGAGGGTTGTAACTCTAGTTGGCATCTTTATATCATTCGTTTAAATTTAGAACAGTTAACCGGGACAAGAAAGGAAATCTTTAAAGGATTACAACTTCAAAATATTGGTGTAAATGTTCACTATATACCTGTACATCAACTACCTTACTATCAACAAATAGGGTATAAAAGGGGCATTTGTCCTAATGCGGAAAAGTTGTATGAAGAAATAATTACTCTACCTCTCTTTCCTAAAATGACAGAAGACGATGTGAATGATGTAATCGCGGCTGTAAAAAAAGTAATTAATCAATACAGAAAGTAGGGGAAAGGATGAAAATTGGAGCAATCATACAAGCTAGAATGGGTTCAACACGACTATCTGGCAAAGTAATGAAACAAATAATGGGGAAAACCGTCCTTTCTCATGTAATAGAGCGTGTAAAACAATCTAAGTTAATTGAAGATATTGTGATAGCAACAACAGTGCATGAAAGAGATAATAATATAGAAGCTGAAGCATTGAAATGTGGCCTTAGCGTTTTTAGAGGAAGTGAAGATGACGTACTCAGTCGTTATTACTATGCTGCTAAACAACATAACACTGATGTTATTATTAGAATTACATCCGATTGTCCTGTAATTGACCCCATTGTCATAGATGAAATAATTAGCTGCTATTTGGAAGGGCAATATGATCTTGTGACAAATGCAGGATCGGATCTTACACAAAGAACTTATCCACGCGGATTAGATACGGAAGTTTTTTCTTTTAAGGCGTTAGAAGATGCCTTTGTTAATGCTAAGGAAAAGTATCAAAGTGAGCATGTTACGCCTTATATTTATGAGCAGAGTCATAAAATTTATTACTTTAAAAATGATGTTGATTATTCAAGATATCGTTTGACTCTAGATACTAAAGAGGATTTTGAGTTAATCAGTGAAATTTATAAACGAATGTATAAAGGAAGGCACGATTTTTATTTGAATGATATTATCGAGCTTTTTGAGCGGGAGCCAAACCTTTTCAATATAAATGCACATATTGAACAAAAGAAAATCAACTAAACAAAAGGATGAAGATGATGAGGGTGTTGATTTTTACAGAAGGCGGTAGTCGGATTGGGTTAGGACATATTTCTAGGTGTAGCTCTTTATATGATGAATTAGAGGCTAGAAGGATTGAAGTTGAATTTATTATATATGGGGATATAAATGAAAATGAGATTATTCAGAACAAAAGATCTAAAGTCACCAACTGGTTTTCAAAGGAATTTCTAAATCAATATATTAAAAAGAGTGACTATTGTATTGTAGATTCATATTTGGCTAGTGAAGATTTATATCGAGTGATTTCGAACCGTGCAAAAGAATGTTTATTTATTGATGATAATGCAAGGGTTAAATATCCTAAGGGAATTATTGTTAATCCGTCTCTTTTTACGAATGCAGTGATGTATCCTAAAAATGATCATAGCTGCTTTTTACTTGGACATAAATATATTATTTTAAGAAGACCTTTTATTCAAGTGAAGAGAGAGACTCTAAAAACTAAAGTGACAGAAGTCCTGATAACCTTAGGTGGATCTGATATCCACAATCTTACGCCTGTCATACTAGATCTATTTGTTAGTAAATATCCAAACATTACTTTTCATGTAGTCCTTGGGAATGCATTTAATAATGCCATTCAAATAAAAAAAATTAATTCTAAAAATATGAATTTCTACGAGAATGCTACAGCTGAAGAAATGAAAAACATTATGTTAAAGTCTGATCTTGCAATTACAGCAGCAGGGCAGACCATTTATGAGTTAATGGCAACACAAACTCCCTTTATACCTATAAAGGTTATAGATAATCAGAAAAATAATATTGAAGGGTTAAAAAAGCTTAGGCTTATCGAAACCGACCTTTATTATAAAGATCCATTATTTAAAGATAAGTTAATAGTTAAATTTGAGAAAATGCTGGACTTTTGCAAGAGGAAAGAATTTTCTAGTAAAAATAAAAATGTTATAGACGGATTAGGTACTAAACGAATTATTGATGCTTTAACTCAGGGAGAGGTTATGAAGGATTATTTTTATTTAAGAGATATTAAAGAAGAAGATATTCGTGAAGTTTTTAACTTATCTAATGAAGATTATGTTAGACAATACTCGATTAATACCCAAAAAATTAGTTGGGAAGAACATGTAAATTGGTTTGAAAACATTATGAAATCAAAAGATAATGTTTTTTATGTAGTTACAGACTGTACCAATCAATTTTTAGGTCAATTGAGGTACAAAATAGAGAATCGCTCAGCGATAGTGAGTATAAGCTTATGTAAATCAATTACAGGAAAAGGTTTAAGTAATCAATTCCTAATCGAGAGTATTAAGCGTATAAGTAATGAAAGAAATGAGTTAAAAAAGGTCATAGCCTTTGTATCAGACAAAAATATTGCATCAAAAAAGCTCTTTGAAAAAGCAGGGTTTTTATTAAATGAAAATAATAACGGGATGCTAAAGTACATTTATTCAATAAATAAAGGAGAATGATAAATGCTTATTGACAAATTTGACATTTCAAAAAAAGTATTAATCATTGCAGAGATGTCAGCTAACCATGGACACGATATAACGATTGCAAAAGATACAATAAAAGCTGCAAAAGAAGCGGGTGCAGATGCTATCAAATTACAAACATACACTGCTGATACAATAACGATTAATTGTGATAATGAGTACTTTAGATTAGATCAGGGGACAATTTGGGACGGAAGAACCCTATATGATCTTTATCAAGAAGCCTATACCCCGTGGGAATGGCATGAAGAGTTAATAGATTATGCGTATGAGCTTGGCTTGATTTGTTTTTCGAGCCCGTTCGATCAATCAGCAGTCGATTTTCTCGAGAAATTCGATGTTCCCGCCTATAAGGTAGCCTCGTTTGAAATTACAGATTTACCGTTGATTGAGTATATTGCATCTAAGGGAAAACCTATCATCATTTCTACTGGCATTGCCACCCTTGGTGAAATCGATGACGCAGTTCAAGCTTGTAAAAGAATAGGTAACGATCAAGTTATATTGTTAAAATGCACATCTGCCTATCCAGCAAAGATTGAAGATGCGAACCTACTAACTATGCAAAATTTAAAAGAAACATTTAACGTTGAAGTAGGTTTGTCCGATCATACATTAGGGGTAACAGTACCAATTGTTTCAGTTGCTTTAGGTGCAAGAGTTATCGAAAAGCATTTTATTTTAGATAAAAGTATTGGTGGACCGGATGCAAGTTTTTCAATGGACAAAGAAGAATTTAAATTATTAGTTGATTCGGTAAGGGACGCAGAAGAATCGTTAGGAACGGTTAATTATGAGCTAACAGAAAAAAAGATCAAAAGTAGAGAGTTTTCTCGTTCTTTATTTGTTGTAGAAGATATAAAAGAAGGAGAGGTTTTTACAAACGGAAATGTTAGGTCGATTAGGCCAGGCTACGGGCTTAAACCTCAACATATCAAATTCGTACTTGGTAAAAAAGCAAGACAAGATATTCTTAAGGGAACGCCGCTTAGTTGGGATATTATTATGTAATCGGAGTATAAGTACTAGTCAGTGAGAATTGTAAATATCTCATAAAAACAACCCTAAACATAGGCTCGATTATGATGGTGCATCATTTTCGGGTCTTTTTCGTGTGAAAATGTAGGGTCGTAGCAATACTCACGATGAAAATGTAGGGCCTTAGCAATATTTACGATGAACATAAAATGAATGAAGTTATTACCAAACGGTTAATTATTTTTACTGTTTCACCTAGAAAAATGACCGGTTTCCCTGAAATTATGAACACTATTAACAAAATGTTAACGAAACATTACTATTTATTAACTACTAGTCAACAAGTCCTTAATACTCACTTGTTAAGATTAAAGCAACTTAAGAGGGAGGCGATAAGTGATTGAAATGGGTTCTAGATGTGAAGCTTATAATATTTGACCTCGATGGAACCTTATACGAGGATAACTCATCTGTTAGTAGGTTTGTTGAACATTTGTTAGTAAATACATCTTATGAAAAGGACATTCCATATTACCAGAAACAATTAATTGCAATCTTAAGAGGAGATCATGGTATTCAGTTAGGAAGCTATTATGATCCTAAATCGAAGTATGCTCTTAATATAGTAGATGGACAAGTGAAGACGGCGATGAACTGGGAAGGGAAGCAGACGGAGTTTCCTATGGATACGGATAAGTTAATGTATAGTAAGGATCACCAAGACCTCCTCATATATATTGGCACTCCATGGAACTTGTTTTCAATGCTAACGGGTCTACTTGAACTTTCTACTGAAAAGCACCAAGACGCCATTAGAAAGTTAAGATACGAAATGGTGATGAACCGTACGATCACTCGTCATGATCGGTTACAAAAAACAATAAGAAATCTACCGTTGAAAAAGGTGCTAATATCCAATACGTATGAAGCTTCTGGCAAGGAATTTTTAACGTATCTCCAATTAGAACAAGCGTTTAATGAAATCATTTTTAGCGCACGTAAGCCTGGTGGTATGAAACATTATATTGATGAAGCTTTGAACAACGGAATCAAGCCTCATCAGATTCTATCGATTGGTGACAATTGGGTTCATGATCTAGATTATGTTACACAAGTTGGAGGAAGAACCTGCTGGGTCAATCCGTATCGAGGTTATAGTCATCATTCGGTCGACATTCGTGTTCACAACCTTGATGAATTAAATACTTTTTTGCAGAACTTCATTACGCCTAGAGAAAATGCTGTGTAAAGGATGAGTGAAAGATGGAGAAGGTAAAAAACGAACTGGTTTTCTTTGGTGGCCTCCATACTGTCGGTGGAGTACATGTTTTATTTGGGAGAGGGAATACGGGGTTAATGTTTGATTTCGGATTAAAGTTAACGCCGACCCTATTTAATCATGCAGTGAAGCCACACCCAAAAAAAGAGATTCAGCAGTTATTATATACGAGGCTAGCTCCACCCATATTAGGTCTTTATGATGTAGAAAGAGTAAAGGATGTCAATGAGGATGGACTTCAGAATATGTGGAAAATGAATTCTTTCCCTGAATATTCCAACCTACAAATCTTTATTAGTCATATGCATCAAGATCATATGGCGTTGCTACCATACGCGAAAGAAAACATCCCTGTCTACATGCATAATGATGCTCATTCATTGTATAAAGGGCTAACAAAATCAAATGAAAAACTGTTATCCAAAGCGAAAATAGTAGGTTTGGAGCATGGAGAAAAAGTAACCTTTGAAGATTTTGAGTTAACTTTATTTGAAGTCGATCATAATTCACCAGGAACTTCGGGATTTATATTGGAAAGTCCTGAATATACGATTGCTTTTACAGGTGATTGGCGCTGGCATGGCAGACATCCCGAGCGAATCGATCGGTTTATTCAAGAATGTAAACAGCGGGAAATTGATGTACTTATAACAGAGGGAACGAGAATTCGGAACGAAACCCTTTGGGACCACCAAAAAACCAAAAAGGAACAAACTGTTCTAGAGGAATTTACGTCTATTTTGCAAATGAAACCAGGGAAATTATATGTCAATGTCCATCCTAGAGATGTGGAGAGACTCGTTGATTTTATGATGCTGGCGTTAGAGTCTGGGCGTTCCTTCGTGCTGTCTAAGCAAGTAGCAACAACGTTATATCATAGTTTAATAGAAGGCATATCCGTTTTAAAAGAACATCCGATCATCAACCGATTAGCTGAAATCAACGTCTTGAGTGAGTCAACAGAAGGCTTAAATGACCTGCCTTTTCAAGCGATCTCTACCGATGAAATAAAGCGAAGCCCTGAAAAGTATTGTATTCATTGTATGTATGAAGATTTGCCTTTAGTCTCTGAATTTGAAGTGGACGTGAAAAGTAACAAACCATCGTATTACGTTCATGCCGATAGTCCGCCACTTAGAAATAACGACCCGTTACTACTTGAGTGGTTGAAAAATTTCAATGTGGAATACCATTATTTATCCAATCGTGGACATGCTCAGCCTGAAGAAGTTTCTTACTTCGTTAATGAGATCAAGCCAAAAGTGGTCATTCCACTTCATAGTCCACAGCCTTCTTTATTAGTAACAGATACTGCTTTAAAGTATTGCCCATATTATGGAGAATCTGTAATCATCAATGAACTAATTGATGGAAAATCGAAAGGAGAATTCAAGTGAAAAAAATCGTTTCAATGATGGTCTTAATTTGTTTAATGGCGGTAGGTTTGTTAGCGTGTCAGGGGAAAAGTACGACAGTATCAAATGAAACAGTTACAAGTAGTAATGAAACAAAGAATGAGCAAGGAAACAATGAAGCTTCAAATGACGAAAAGGTGAAGATCACGTATTGGCATACGCACAATGAGACAACTGAAGATGGTTTTAATTATATGCTTGAAGAATTTAATAAAAAGTATCCAAACATAGAAGTTGAACATGTATTCCAAGGGAATTACGGGGACCTTTCAAAGAAAATTACAGCTTCTTTAGCTGCTGGCGATACTCCAGATGTTGCCTTAATTGAATCAGCTCTTTTACCAAACTTTGCGGAAAGTGAAGTGTTTGAAGATTTACAACCATACTTTGAGAAGGATGCTGTAGATGTAGCAGATTTTTCTAAAGGGATGCTCGATGCTTATAAATATAAAGGAACTCAATATGCGGTTCCGTTTATGGTAAGTGCAAGTGTATTCGTTTATAACCAAGAATTATTTGATGAAGCAGGCATTACACCACCACAAACATGGGATGAATTAGAAGAATATGCTGAAAAAATGACGATAAAAGACGGAGACACAACAACACAATATGCTTTTGCTGTTCCAGGGTGGTCTTCTTGGTATTATGATCCATGGATTGTTAATGCAGGCGGAAGTGTCTTAGATGAAAATGGCAATGCGAACATTTCAAGTGAGAAAAGTAAAAAGTTCTTGAAGAAATTCCAGGAGTGGAAGGATAAAGGTCAGATGTTTCTTCCATATGGAAAAGGATCTTCAGGAACAATGAGACAGATGTTTTTTGATAAAGAAATAGCAATGGTGGAGCATACATCACATTTAATCGACTGGTATGAAGAAAATGCTGATTTTGAAGTAGGGGTTTCATTCCTACCTGGTGATGAAAAAAGAACGACGATGATTGGTGGAGCAGGTATTACAATGCTAAGCAATATTCCAGATGAACGTAAAGAAGCAGCGTGGAAGTTCATCGAATTTATGACATCATCAGAACATAACATTGCCTTTAATGATGCAACAGGTTATATTCCTACACGAAAATCTGCCGTTGCTTCTAAGGAAGGACAAAAATTCTTAGAAGAAAACCATGGATATAAAGCGATTATCGAGCAATTTGATAATGTAAATCCTCGTGTACAGCATCCAGCTTATGGTGAGTTCAGCAGTGTGTATAAAAATGTTGTTGGAAAAATTGCTTTAGAAGGTGGAGATGTTGACCAGCTTATGGAGGATGCCAACAAAGAAATCAATGAAATTTTAGCAGATTACTAAAATAAATAAAATAGCGGAAGTTCTAAATGATAGTACTTCCGCTAATTTTTTTAACGTTTAAAAGGTGGAACCGATATGAAAAGATTATTGAACGTATATTCCATAGTACTATTATTTGCTTTAACAATTATTCTATTAACTTCCTGTCAATCTAATCAAACTGTACTAGAGGAGACCAACTTTGCTGATGCACCAATCGAAGGTCAGTTGTCGGTTCGATTTTTTAACTTAGAGGGGGAAGATAAAACAGGTGATGCCTTTCTAGTCACTTCACCAGACGGAATGACCATGTTAATTGACTCAGGGCATAAGAAAAATGGAGCGGAACTAGCAAAAAAGCTTGAAGATTATCAAGTTAGTGATATTGATATTGCGGTAGCCACACATATGCATATTGACCATATTGGAGGGTACTTAACATTAATTGATCATACAAAGATTAATCGTTTTGTCATGCCTAATGTACCGCACTCAACCAACACTTATCAAACCTTTATGAAGAAGATTGAAGATCATGATATACCGGTTGATTACACAAAAGAGAATGATCAATTTTCATTGGGTGAGGACATAAGCATTGAGGTGCTAAATCCCCCTGAAACTGAACTAGAAACACTCACTCATGAACAAATGAATACGCCAGCCTATTTAAATAATCGGTCACTCGTTTTAAAGCTCACTTATAAAAACCACCAATTTTTATTTACAGGCGATCTCTATAAAGAACAAGAAGCCCTGTTGGTCGAAAAATATGGTGACAAATTAAATGCTCATGTAGTTCAAGCTCCACACCATGGAGATAACACATCGTCTTCTCCTTCATTTGTTAAAGCGATTCAACCTGATTATACGGTGATCAGCTCCAATATTCTTCAAAATAAAGGGATATATGATCGGTACCGTAATCATGATAGTGAAGTATTTGTTACAGGTGTAGATGGTGAAATTTTAATTGTTTCGAATGGTGAGGAAATTCATACATTTACGGAAAAAGAAAGAAAGGGAACGTATTTACAATGAGTCAAAAAGCTTATGAAAGAAGAAAGAACATTCTAAATCAGATTGAGGCTTATGGGAACTTAAAGGTAGAAGACTTGTTAAAGCAGTATTCTGTCTCAGCGGAAACGATACGAAGAGATCTTCGAATACTAGAGTCCGAGGGTTTGTTAAAAAAAACATACGGTGGAGCAGCAGTATTAGAAAAAACGACTCGCTATACCCCCTATCAAGAAAGACTTAATATTAATAGTTTGGAAAAACAAGCCATCGGAGAAGCGGGCTCTCGGTTGCTTGAAGAGGGTGACAGTGTATTCATTGAGGGGAAAACGACTTGTTTAGCATTATCAAAGTTAATCCCACCGCATATGGAGCTTACTGTTGTCACGAATTCCATTTATGTCGCTTACAACTTGGCAAGGGAAAATTCTAAAATTAAAGTTTTTTTAGCTGGTGGGCAATTGAATACCGATGGAATGACATATGGCCCAAAGCTCTATCAAGAGTTAAAAGGTTACCGATTTGACAAAGCATTTATATCATCGGTTTCTGTTAATTCTCTCGGTTGTTATTTTTCGAAGCCTGAACCGATGCAATTAGCACAAACTCTACCAGCGCTAACATCTGAACTTATTCTTTTATCTGACTCATCGAAAGTGGGGAAGAGTGCTTTCCTACTTGGTATACCGATTTCTCAAATTCAATACCTAATCACGGATGAAGGTTCTCCAATTGACGTATTACAAAAAATCAAGGATACAGGTTGTAAAGTCATTGTAGCTCCGTTAGAAAACCAAAAAGCCCAATAAGTCCTCTATGAATTAGGATAGGAGTGATAAAGATGAAAGTAAGCATACCTATACGTAAAAGTAATGTGCTGGAAAGGAAAAAGAAAAAAGTATTTCTTTCCTACAAAACTTCTGAAAAAATCAAAGACTTTTCTTTAATTTTACCGGCTCTATTTTTACTTACTCTTTTTACTTATTACCCATTAATCAATACGCTATATTTGAGTTTTACAAAATGGGATTTTATTAAACCTACTAAAAACTTTGTTGGACTTAAAAATTATGAATGGATCTTTACCAACGATTTGTTTTATAAAGTCCTATTAAATACTCTATGGTACACGGTGCTTGATGTTGTTTTAACATTATCCATTGGTATTGTGCTCGCTATATTGTTTGACAAAATTTCAAAAGTATTTAGTGTCATGCGTTTAATCATATTTATGCCGCATTATATTTCAATGGTTATTAGTGCGATGATTTTTATTTGGATCTTTAATGGTCAATATGGGGTATTAAATCAAACCCTCACTTTTTTCGGAATTGATACTGTTAATTGGTTAAATAACCCGAGTACGGCCATGATTGCGATTGTTATTGTTTCGGTATGGAAGGGTGTAGGCTATTCGATGATTATTTTCTTGGCAGGCTTACGAGGAATTCCAAAGGATTATTACGAAGCTGCAGAAATAGATGGTGCCAATCATTTTAAGAAATTCCGATTTATCACACTTCCGCTTTTAACACCAATTACGCTTTTCTTGTTAATCACGTCTATTTTAGGGTCGATGCAAGTCTTTCAATCTGTTGACGTTATGACAGGTGGCGGTCCTTTAGATGCAACCAATGTATTAGTATTTTGGATTTACGAAATGGCGTTTGGTGAGTTTCGGGCTGGCAGGGCATCAGCTGCGGTGATGATCTTATTTGCAATTTTAATTGCCTTAACAGTTATTTTGATGAAAGTTTCGAAGAGAAAAGTTCATTATGAAAGGTAGTGGGAAAAAAAGATGAAGTCCATACGTTTACTGTTTTCAACATCTAGAATATTTATAGCGATTGTCATTACTTTGTTAATGTTTTTCCCGCTCTATTGGATGCTGATTACATCTCTAAAGCCTTTATCAGAAATTAGTAGTGCTGTTCCGACATTATGGCCTCAAACCTTTGTTTGGTCCAATTTCAAAGAAGCCTTTGAAGCGGCGCCATTTGCCACCTATACAATGAATACCGTCATTAAAACGATCGGGATTTTAATTATTAAGTTAAATGTCGATATTTTAGCTGCGTATGCATTTGCGAAAGGGAATTTTAAAGGGAGAGATACACTGTTCATTATTGTTCTTGTGGCCCTCATGATCCCGAATGAAGTAACGTTTATTCCTGTATATGTCATGATGTCAAAATTAGGGTGGATTGATACGTATTGGGGGTTAATCGTTCCGAGTGCCGTTTCGGCTTATGGCATTTTCCTATTAAGACAAGCCTTTAAATCTATTAATAGTGACGTGATCGAAGCGGCAAAAATTGATGGTGCCAATCGGTTCCAAATCATCTATGGAATTATGGTACCTATGGCTAGACCAACCGTTATCACTTTAGCGATTTTCATCGTCATTGGTAGCTGGAATGCCTATTTTTGGCCTCTGATTGTGACGAATTCAGAAAATATGAGGGTATTGACGATGGGGATAGTGATGTTAAAACAAGCGTTTCCAGGTACAGAAGTTGCGAATTGGAACATCATTATGGCAGCAAGTGCGATCACAATGGCTCCAATTGTCATATTATTTGTTATTGCTCAAAAATATATTATGAAAGCCATGGCAAACAACACGTTTAAATAAACATTCTAGTAATTCGATGAAAACAAGCAATTAAAATGCAGATAAACATATAGGAGAAGTGAATATGACTGAATTTAAAAAAACAACAATTTTATTTGATTTAGATGGAACATTATTTGATAGTAAAAATTGCCTTGTCCATGCGGCATATGAAACAACAAAGCGATTTGATCCAAAACGAGATTATCTAGAGTTGTTAGAGCAAAACTTTGGAGTGGTCTACGGTGAAATTTTATCGGCTATAAATCCAGCTCTAGCAACGGAAATTATAGCTTGTTATAAAGAGATCAAAATGAAAAGCTATCCTGAACAAGTTCAGCCATTTCCATTTGTAAAAGAAGGTTTAAACAGCTTATCGCAAAAAGGGTTTAAGCTAGCCATTGTGACGAATCAAGGACGTAAGATAACGGAAGAGATCCTAAAACAGTTTCAATTAGATCAATATTTCGATGTGATTGTGGCCCATGAGGATGTAAAAAACCACAAGCCTGCTCCGGATGCTCTTGAAAAGGCGTTAAGCTTTTTAAATACAAAGCCGGAAAACGCGATTATGGTTGGGGATAGTCGATTTGATATTTTGGCAGCTGAAAAAGCTGGAATTGAATCGGTTTTGATCAATTTATATGGAACGCTCGAACAAAGTAATTGTAAACCAAATTATCTATTTAATACTATTCAAGACTTTTTCACTAACTTTAAAATAGAGGCTGCTTCCTCAACGATTGCAAAGTAGGTGTGGTGTGATCTGGCTACAACGCCACCCGATTATTTAAAACAACATCGACGGCTCTCTTTCATTCATACGAAGAGCTCATCATTCAAAAGTAGTAATAATATTGAAGGAGTCGAACTCAATGGCAAATATTAATTTAAAAAATATCCGTAAAGTTTACGATAAAAATGTTACTGCTGTAGAAGATTTTAATTTAGAAGTGAAAAATAAGGAATTTATTGTATTTGTAGGTCCATCAGGCTGCGGGAAGTCCACTACGTTAAGGATGATTGCAGGGCTAGAGGATATTTCAGAAGGTGAGCTCTATATCGGCGATCGCGTTGTTAATGATGTGGCTCCAAAAGATCGAGATATCGCGATGGTTTTTCAAAATTATGCTTTATACCCTCATATGACGGTCTATGATAATATGGCGTTTGGTTTAAAGCTCAGAAAATTCAAGAAGCATGAAATAAAAGCTAGAGTCGAAGAGGCAGCAAAGATTCTTGGTTTGGAAACGATGCTTGATCGTAAACCGAAAGCACTATCAGGTGGACAAAGACAAAGGGTTGCATTAGGACGCGCAATTGTTCGTGACCCACAGGTGTTTTTAATGGATGAACCATTATCCAACCTAGATGCAAAGCTGCGAGTACAAATGCGTGCTGAAATTACAAAGCTCCATAAACGCTTAAATGCAACAACCATATACGTAACGCATGATCAGACGGAGGCCATGACGATGGCAACGAGAATCGTCGTTATGAAGGATGGTGTGATTCAGCAAGTCGGTAGCCCCAAAGAGGTTTACGACTATCCAGCAAATTTATTTGTGGGCGGCTTTATTGGCTCTCCTTCGATGAATTTTATTGAAGGAACGTTTCATCAAGGGAAGTTTACGACGAAGCATGTAGAAATAAATGTCCCAAATGCGAAAAAGGAAATGTTAGAGAGTATGGGCTATGAAGGAAAATCAATCATTTTAGGAATCCGCCCCGAGCACATTTATTACGACAAAGATGCTGGAAAATTGGACGGGAGTACCGAAGTAAGTGTAAACGTCGATGTTGCTGAATTAATGGGCTCAGAAACCTTTCTCTATTGCGATCTAGAGGATCAGAAAATCATTGCCAGAGTAGATGCAACGCAATCATTTCATAACGGTCAAGCGATCAAGCTCAATTTTGATTTAGAAAAGGCGCACTTTTTTGATCGTGAAACGGAAAAACGAATTCTTATTGAATCCGTAAAAATGGTTCTGTCACTGTGACACCTCGAAACATTTTGTATCACGTTTCCGCAAGTGAGGCTCAAACCCCACTGCACACTAAAAAAAGGCAACGATCTCATACGAGAAGTTGCCTTTTTCGACTATGTCACAGTGATCAAATACACCTTAAAGTTAACTGGTCGTACTCGATAACACTTATATTTGCCGTAAAATGTTCCAGATGATTTTTTTTCATTTGGAACGGATCTTATGTATAAACCATAATCCTTTATTAAACCTGACTATTAATGTCGAAAAAATCTCTTAGCTGCTCTACATGTTTCGCCTTACTTCTCCGAGTAACTCTGTTAAAGTAGATGAAAACGTTTAAGAGAGGGGTGGATTAAGATGTCCTTTGAGTTGTTGCTAGATGCGATATTAGGTGATCGAGAACTATTTCATTCGATTGAATGTACGATCTGTGGGCACGAGGAAATTTACTACATTGACCCAAACTCTAAACAACAAATCGGTAAAGCTTGTTCAAAATGTGGCTTTGTTCAGAAATTTGTATTTGATCATCAAGAGGAGTAAATTAGTAAGGATCTGCGGTTCGAACATGATTTAGAGCCACTTCTCGAATACGTAAGATGTGGTAAATGTTAAAATGTTCCAGACCTGTGGGACAAGCTGTCGATAGAGTTCTGTACCTGTTGCGGTAAGAAAAGCTGTATAACAGTGTCCGAAGAAGTTTGAACGGTAGATTTATAGGCAGTTGGTGATCATCCTTCTTTTTCTTAGATGATGTGCGCTTTTGAATTTTTCTTCTAATTGGTATAATAAAGAAAAGCTGTTAGAAGGTGATAACATGAGCTTGATTCAGCCGAATCAAAAGTATACCTATGGCGATTATTTAAAGTGGGATAATGAACAAAAATGGGAAATCATCGATGGAACACCTTACTGTATGACTCCAGCTCCATCAACTCAGCATCAAAAAATCGTCAGGGAGCTGCTAATTGAATTTGGAACGTTTTTAAGGGGGAAAAAGTGTCAAATTTTTGCAGTACCATTTGATGTTCGTTTGTCATATTCAGAGAAAGATGATGAAGTAAATAATGTTGTTCAACCGGATCTTTCCATTATTTGTGACAAAAGTAAGCTTGATGAGAGAGGCTGTAAAGGAGCTCCGGATTTGGTCATTGAAGTTTTATCGCCAGGAAGTTCTGCAAAAAGAGATAAGCTATCAAAGTATAATCTCTATCAATCCTATGGTGTAAAAGAATATTGGATTGTTGATCCCCATCACGAAAATGTAGAAGTCTTTTTACTAGTGGATGACCATTTTTCAATAAGAGATGTATATTCTCGAGAAGATACGATCGAACCGCAAATCTTTCAAGGGTTTGAGATTTCTTTAGATCAGATTTTTTAAAGTAAAAAGTAATTACCGATGAGCTCACGACGGCTGATCTCAACTTCATTAATAGCTTGGATACATGATTCGAGTTGGAACGGACATTAATAGAAAGTGTTGAATTTTATCGATTTCTGTCGAAAAATCGATAAATAGGCTAAAGTTGAAAATAAAATGTTTAAACTTAAAAATAAACACCTCAATGTTAAAAATAAATGCCTCAAACTTGAAAAAAAGTTATCACACGTTAAAGTTTTGCTCCTAGGATTCCTGTTAGATTAAGGGGAAAGTACATAAAAAGGAAGCATGAGGTAGCGGAGGTTGACAGTAGTCTCAGTAAATTAGCTAAAACCAGCATTATAGACTCAAAATTCTCAAAAAATAGTAAGGTGAAACGTCCCGAGTGATTCATGATCACTTGGGACGTTTGTCGTTATTCGTAGAGCATGTGCCAAATTGTAAATACCACCGTTTCAGGATCCCGCTCCCTGAATCTTTATCTAAAATAACAAGCGATAGTATTATATCCTTATTTTTACAAACAATAGGAAGAATAAAATTGGTTTAAATGAGGATGAAGTATGCTAAATAAATTTCGATTTTCTAAAAGAGTTCAATCGATAAAAAATCCTTCACTCCAAGCGAAGGAAACGGCACAAAATAAAACGGAGCTCACGACAGTTTTAGATGAAAATCTCACTCAGTTGAAAAGCATTTTAGGGAAAAGTGACGATGTAAAGTATAGAGAATTTGAAGTGTATTACAAACAATCCTTCAAAGTATTTATTTGTTTTTTGGATGGACTTGTAAATGAAGATTATATTAATTTACATTTAATTAAGCCATTAATGGAACCTAATTTTATAAACGAAACCTATTTACCATCGGAAGATATCCTTTCGGTTGTTAAAAAAAGGATACTGAGTGCATCGAGCCTCCAAGAAGTCCAAACGATCGATGATGTAATTGAAAGAATTTTATCAGGGGAAACGGCTATTTTCATTGATGGCTCAGCTACCGCTCTTACTGCAAGCACACACGGATTCGAAGCGAGAAATGTGGAACAACCAGATACGGAATCAAATGTAAGAGGTTCACGGGAAGGGTTTAATGAAGTTTTAAAAGTAAATACGTCCTTAATTCGCAGAAAAATCAACAACCCTAATTTGGTTATGGAAAATATGAAGATTGGAAAGCAGACGAAAACAAATATCAGAATCGGTTATATCGAAGGAATTGCTGATGCGAAAATCGTAGATGAAGTCAAGCAGCGATTACAGCGCATCGAAACAGAAACGATATTAGAATCCGGTTACATTGAACAGTTTATTGAGGATCATCCTTATTCGATTTTTCCAACCGTCGGCAATAGTGAAAAGCCTGATAAAGTGGCAGCCAAAATATTAGAGGGAAGAGTCGCAATTTTTTGCGATGGAACTCCGTTTGTATTAACGGTTCCTCATTTATTTATTGAGACGTTACAAGTTGGAGAAGATTATTATTCTCGACCTTATATGGCGTCGTTTATTAGGTTACTGCGCGTATTTGCCTTGTTTGTTACGATCGTTACGCCGGCTTTGTTTGTTGCTGTATCCACCTTTCACCAGGAAATGGTTCCCACTCTTCTGCTCATTACGATGGCAGCGGCTGAAGAAAAAGTCCCTTTTCCTGTTTTTATCGAAGCCATGTTGATGATTATTGCTTTTGAATTACTTAGAGAAGCAGGCGTTCGGATGCCACGACCAGTAGGTTCAGCAATTAGTATTGTCGGAGCACTTGTCATTGGTGAGGCAGCCGTTTCAGCAGGTTTAGTCAGCGCGCCGATGGTTATCGTCGTAGCACTTACTGCCATTACAGGATTTATCGTATCAGCATTAACGGATGCCGTAAGTTTAGCTAGGTTTTTTCTGCTATTTTTAGCAGCTGCCTTTGGTTTTTATGGCATCATGATGGGAATTTTGATTTTATTAGGTCATATGTGTTCTTTACGATCTTTTGGTGCGCCTTATCTAGCACCAATGGCACCGATTATCATGAGGGAGTGGAAGGATGCTTTGGTCCGTATGCCATTATGGACTTTACAATCTAGACCCCAATCGGTATCGTGGAAAAAATCGAAAAGACAGGGACAAAACGCACCTCAACATCCTACACTGAAGGAAGGAGAGGGACAAAGTTGAAGAAAATAGTCATCGTCGTCGTTTTGATCTTATTCTTAGCTGGATGTTGGGACAGAAAAGAATTAACGGAAATAGGAATGGTTGCAGCACTAGCGATTGATCAGAATCCGAAAACTGGGGAATATGAAGTTTCTTCACAATTTTTAAGACCAGCAGCTGAGAGTACACAAACGCCTAGTCCGGAAAGACCCTTTTTAATGGTTACTACGTCTGGAAAAACGATTTTTGAAGCAATGCGAGGTACGAATAAAACAACGGACCGTAAAGGCTTTTTTGCCCATAATAAAGTTATTATCATCAATGAGCGAGTGGCAAAGGAGGGGTTAATCCCTGTTCTTGATGCATTACAAAGAGGAAAAGAAATTAGAGGATATGTATGGCTTTGCATTGCTAAAGATGTCGATGCAAGTAAAATATTAGAAATGAAGTCAGATAACATTGCTCGAATTCCGGCTAAATATATAAATAGCTTGATCGATAATGCCGAACAAGAGGCTGCCAAGATCAATATCTTAACGTTTCAAAAAAAAATGTTAGCTTCAGGAATCGATCCAGTAGCAGGAGTTTTCATCACCGAAAAAACGGTAACCGAACCTTTTGAACGTATAAAGCTGATTGGAGGAGCAGTATTTCAAAAGGATAAATTAAAAGGTTTTTTAAATGACAAGGAAACAAGGGGCTATCACTGGGTAACAGAAGAAAAAGCTGCACAATTAGGAGCCGTTTCTCTTCCCTCCTTATTAGAAGAAGGTAAGTTTGTAACGGTTGAAGTACGAAAGGTACGGTCTCAGATTAAACCGGAAGTAAAAGGAGAAAATCAATTTTCTTTTACGATTGAAGTAAAGGAAGATGGAAGAATCACTGACCAGCAAGCTTCAGAAAAATTTGAAGACCGCAAACAACAAGTGGATTATTTTAGAAAAATAGAGGCAGAAAATAAAAAATTGATCGAGGAAGAAATTGATCTAGCCGTAAAAAAAGCACAACAGTATAAAACAGATATATTTGGCTTTGGCCAAGCTTTAAACAAAGAAAACCCAGAAGTATGGAATAAAGTAAAAGACAACTGGGAGGAAATATTTGCTGATGTTTCCTATGAAGTTAATGCAAATGTTGATATAACAAGTTCAGTACTGCTGCAAGGACCGTTACAACCCGAGTAATCATGCCGTTAGCGTTTAAAAAGTAAAGTAATTGTATGATAGACAAATGATTAGGAGGAAGACGAGACTGTAAATGCTTCCTCCAATAAACATAATAAACACAGCGATACTATCCCTTAACGTCGCTTGAATAATAAGGTAATTGCTTGAATGAGGATCATCACTAGTAAGAAAAGACCATAAATGCTTCCTCCAATTATTACGACAGCAGAAAGCAGATCCTCTTTTATTATTTCTTGAATAGGCGGCATAGTGATTCTCCTTTATGAAGATTTTTGTCTTTTTTTGATAAGAATGATCAATAACAATAAAATTGGCATAATGCTAAATATTGGGATATCATAAGTTGTCACCCCGATTCCTAACCACTTTTTAACATCTAACCCCGGAAACCGATAAAGATTATATAATGGAAAAAATAGTCCAGATATGATTAAGATCCATTTCATTTCTTTTACGTTAAATAGCCAAGTCATAGCTAAAGTATATGCATAAAAATGTATGGCTGTTTTATAAAAACCTCCAATAAACATAATGAATACAGCAATACTATCTAAGTTTGTAATAATTTCTGCGATATTAATAGCTAAGATCACTTCTAATAAAGGAATTTCAGATTGTGCGGCGAGTTCTGGTCCCAATATAGCTATCATTTCAATCAAAGAGATAATGAGTAATAAAGCAGATAGACAAACTGCAAGGAAAGCTGTTTTGCGTAATGTTTGTTGATTTTTAACATAATGCCAAAACATCATAAAAACAACCATTTCACCAAAAGGAAAAG
Organism: Alkalihalobacillus sp. BA299; assembly: GCF_017745675.1. Taxonomy (GTDB): domain Bacteria; phylum Bacillota; class Bacilli; order Bacillales; family Bacillaceae_F; genus Alkalihalobacterium. Next base: position 148,506 of record NZ_JAFLJM010000002.1, on the reverse strand, counting down.
AAAGGACTCTGACTTTAAGTAATTCTTGAATAACTGGTTTTATCCCATTTCCTAACACAGGGCGAAGCGCATCGAAATCAAATTGCCCCGAAAACAATGCCAAGATAAAGATGGATATTAGAAATAACAACATGTATGGTAAAAGAAGTTCAGCAGTTCGCGCTAACACTTCAAATCCCATGTGCAAGAGATAAATCAGCACAATGATAAAAATATATAAAATCACAATTAATGGCGTTTGGGGTAGTGCTGTCATTTGGATTAGTGCCCCAAATTCAAAAAAGTTATGACTCGCTACATCAAAAAAATATATACCAAAAAGAAAAAGCAAAAGCTTTGCTGCTTTTTTCCCTACTACATCATTTAATATCTCAGAAAAATCCTGATTCGGATAATACTTCGGGATTTCGGTATAAACCCATAATAGGCCGAGGCCAACAAGTGCGGCGATTAAAATAACGATCCAAGCATCTTGTTTGGCTCCGATCCCTAAGGCAAACAGTGTGGTACTTCCTACTTCAAAAATAAAAATAAGTACAAATAACTGAATGTTTGAAATCCGGATCATTCCTACAGAACTCCTTGGTTATTTTATCGAAAAAAATGAGTTGTAAAACGGTAAGAAGCAAACGCCTGATCGTTTTAACGCTTAAATAATAAAGTAAACGTATGATAGAGTATAAGCAGTATTAGAATTAGAATGTAAATCGTTCCCCCGATGTACAGCACGCCTAAAAGCGGATCAACCTTTAATATCGTCAGAATTGATGGCATTATCATTGTCCTTTCTAGAGGTAGAAATTTTCTTCTTTTTTATAAAAATGATTAATAAAAGTAGCACTGGAATGAATCCGTATAATAGTAAAGAATAAATCCCTAGTTCTAATCCTTTCCACCTTTGGTAATCTAAACCTGGAAAACGATGAAGGACAAATAGTGGAAAAAGGAGCCCAACAATCGTCATAATCCATTTCGGTTTCTTTCCGTTAAACATCCAAGTTACCGCTAAAGAAAAGCCCCAAAAATGCAAAGCGGTTTTATAAAATCCACCGATAAACATAATAAATACTGCAATACTATCTAAGTTTGTAATAATTTCTCCTATATTAATGGATAAAATTGCCTCCAATAAAGGGATTTCAGAGTTTGCGGCAAGCTCAGGACCCAATACAGAAATCATAACAATTAAAGATATCGTCAGTAATACTGCCCCTAATCCAACAGCAAAGAAAGCTGTTTTACGTAAGAGTTGTGGCTTGTTAACATAGTGCCAAAACATGAGGAACACAACCATTTCACCAAATGGAAATGCTATGACCGTATGTAATTCACTTAAAATAGGTTGTATGCCGTTTCCTAAAACGGGTCGAAGCGCACTAAAATCAAATTGCCCTGAAAATAAGGTTAATATATAAATGGTAACAAGAAAAATTAGGAAGTACGGTAATAATAATTCCACCGTTCGTGCTAGAACCTCGAAACCTAAGTTCAGAATGTAGATCAATACAGCCATAAATAAATACAAAATTACAATAATTGGAGTTTGATTTAATGCCGTCATTTTAATAAGTACACCAAATTCATAAAAATTGTGACTTGCTATATTAATAAATTCTAACCCAAACAGAAAAAGCAAAGGTGCAGCTAGCTTTTTTCCTAATGTATCATCTAATATCTCTGCAAAGTTTTGGTTTGGGTAATATTTTGGGATTTCCGTATAAATCCATAACAGCCCTAAACCAACAAGTGCTGCTGCTAATATAACAATCCATGCATCCTGCTTTGCGCCAATCCCTAAGGCAAAAAGCGTTGTACTCCCTACTTCAAAAACGACAATTAGTGTAAATAACTGTATGCTTGAAATCCGGCTCATCTATAAAAACTCCTTACGTGAGGTAGGAGAAGAAGAAAATACATTCAATCCTTTTTTTCAATTTAAAAAATAGACGTGGTTACTCTAACTAACAGTGTAGGCATCTATTATTATTTTTATAACCTGCCACCAATTAATTGAACATATATCGTTAAACTGAGATAATATTGATATATAAATGGAGGTGTTTTTATGCCATATGCCTCTTATAAATGCCTTAGTGAATGACCATCGCCTAGCTCAAATGGGGATTAGAAGTATATATGTTGATAATTACATTGTGTTTTATATCGTTGTCAAAGAAACCAAAACTGTTACTATTATCAGGGTGCTATATGGTAGAAGGAATTGGCAAAATGTATTGTGAATACTAAAGGGTTTTTGAATTGCTAAAAGAAAGTAGTTTACATGTTTAATAGAATTAGCGCATTTTGCTTCATTTTTTTCAAGGCATGAAGCCGCCACATTTTGACGGTATTAATAGAAACGTTTTGTTCTTGGGCAATTTCCTTTCGCTTTTTTCCATGAAGAATAGCTTCATTTACCCATAGCTTTTCGCGGTCAGAAAGTCCATTTAAATAAGGAGCAATCGTCTCTAGCTCGAATGGGAGAAGGTCAGTATTGCCAGCAACAACTTCTAATAATTCATCGGACTGGTTCACATGGAATTTTTGGAATCGTGATTCTTTACTTAAATGAGACAACATTCTTCCACGTACGCTTGAAAACGCAAATGTACTGAATTCACCTTTCGTAGGGTCGAATTTCGTGTAAGCTTCCCATAAGCCAATTAACCCGACTTGAATGAATTCGTCATGATTTTGGTAGATTTTTAAGCGAGTAAGCTGTTTTTTTACCATCGGCGTGTACATCTCAACAATTTGTTCAAAGGGCATTTCAAAATGATTCAACGCTTTATCCTTTACGAAAGCGCGCTTTCTATGTATTCCGCGGTATCTTTAAAATAATGAATTTCTGCCGACCCGTCATATGCGCATTATAGAAAATCGGTACAGTTTATCCTTGCTGATTTTAAATAACGGTAGGGCTATTGGTGAAAAAACGACTAGGTATCGGGCTGTGATTTTGAAAAAAACAATAAAAACTGCGGAATGTACGTTAAAGGTGAATTTGTGTTGCTCAACAGTTCATGCTTGAACGTTGCTTACGTCTTATTTTTTCGTGTGGTTAAAGTATTTGTTAAATTCATCTTTTCCGAGTTGTTTTAGCGCTTCGATGTCTTCGGCAGGAAGGCGCTCCTTCAAAGTGGCCTTCATTTCTGCAATATCCTCATCGGTTAACCCGTCCTTTACTTTTTCAAGCATTGTGAGTAATTCGGTCATTGAGAAAGCAGTGAGTATTTTTGTTACTGCTTCATCTTGTGATAAGGTCGGCTCGTTCGTGTCATGTACTTCTTGCATCTCCTGTTTTGTCGCTTCGTTGCCAATTAATTTTTCCGTAACACTTTTAATGCCACTACCTTCCTCAAAGAAGTTATGTTCTTCCATTAAACTTTTCCCAAAGTTAGTTCCTGTTAAAATATAAAAGCCGATAAAGGCGAAGAGAATCAATCTAAGCATTTCTTTGCACCTCAATTATGTAGGTTTGTTTGACTAGCTGTTCGAAAAGATCTTTGCACTTTAATATCCATCATTTTCATATGGAGTGTTATTTTGAACATGTGTACAATGAGATAGTAAAAAATGAAGACAAAAGCTTCCACTTGAGAGATATATGATGGTAAACTTTCGTCTTTTGATTCGTAGTGTCGACATGGTTTGGGTGATACATACATTTCATAGGAGGAAAGTATGTATATTAAAGACAAATTACCTGAATTTTTGATAAAAAGTCCCAAATATATATACGAATGGTAAGAAAATCGTTATAATAAGATTTGGATTATTTGTATTAAGGAGTTTTTTATGAAAAATTTGATATTTACATTGACGATCCTTCTTTGTGTTGGTTTGTTAGTGTACGGAAAAATACAATATGACCAAAAGTTGAGTGGGATTGCAAAAGAGGCAAATGCGGTAAGTGTAGCATCGAGTTCGCAGTTGAGCCATCAGTCGAAGAATGGACAGGATGAACGGTTGAGTATAGATTTTTTGGGAGAACTCAACGTTGATTTAAAGGAAAAGCTAGTTACAGCAATAGAAAATAATGAAAGTTTACGTGTGGCTTTATTTGGTTCGGCTGCAATGACAGCTGGGGAAAGTGCTACACCTTCGTGGGTTGACTTGGTCGTTGAGGAATTGAACCATACATATGGAGAAGAGTTGGTAGATATCCAGATTTTTGAAGTAGGCGACCTTACCACGCATCAAGTCATTAAAGCGAGATTACATGATGAAGTCGCTAGCTTTCAGCCTGATATTCTTGTGTTTGAACCGTTGATCTTAAATGATAATGGCAACTTGGTGAGGATGAATGAGACGTTACCAAATATTACGACGATACTGAATGATATTGAAGCTGCATCTCCAGAGGTACTCGTCGTTTTACAGCCGCCGAATCCGATTTACCAACCGAGGTATTATTTACAACAGGTGATGGAATTAAAAGACTATGCTGAGGAAAATGATTACATGTACGTCGATCATTGGAAAGCGTGGCCGGATATTATGGATGAGGAAATCCAGAATTATATTGATAGCTTAAGTCCAAATCAACAGGGCCATGAACTTTGGGCTAGTGTATGGATTGAATTTTTTACAGGAAAAAAATAGACTAGGAGATTTGAACATGTCACAACCAAATCCGTTACTTGATATTTTATTAGATGCATATCAAAAAGGTGAAAAAGATGGCATTGAATTAAAAGACTTGGTGAAAGATATTGAACAACATTTACGTATTCTGATTGAAAGCCCAGGAAAATAATGATAAGGAAGCTACCAGCTCGAGTAAGATGACTGGTAGTTTTTTGCTGTTAACGTACAAGGCGAAGAAATATAAAAAGTGGTCATTGTAGCTTTGTTCACTGAATATCATGTAGTGAAAGGAGTTGATGTAAAATGACGGATGAGAGCTACAATTATTACAACGACTCACGTTCAATGCATGATGATTGTCATAAGTACAAATATTATCATGTTACATTGACCACGACTGACGGTAACTATTTTGACGGCATCATTGAAGATGTAGGGACGGATAATGTGACGGTGTTAGTTGGTGAGGATGTGATGGAAGGCGAAGGTGACATTGGAGGGTATGATCGGCAGTATGACTATGGGGGGTATGGTTTTCCAAGGAGAAGGTTCAGGCGCTTTAGACGTCGTCGGTTTCCGCTTGCGAGCTTAGTGGCATTGGCGTTATTACCGTACATTGTTCCGCAACCGTATCCTTATCCTTATCCATATCCATACTACTATCCATACTATTGAGAAGAATGATCCGGGTGCCCGTGAAGAAGTATGTTAGTGAGCGGCCCCGGTATACATACAAATTTTTATCAGCGATGGTACATATGACTTGTTAGACCTTTACCGATATAAAGCTAATAATCCGTTCAAAAAGGATAGTGCTAGTAGAATTAAGAATTGTAGGTTTGCTATAATGGGTATGTATTAACGACATATTAACCGTTTTAGTGGTAACTAGATTGATTGTTATTATCGTTGAAAAATTTAACTTCATAGGATTTAATGCAAAGTTGGAGGTTTATGTGAAACGAAATGTTCCTTTTTTTATAAGTTATTGGCTGCCTATTGTTATAACAGCAGGCATTATTTTTATTGCTTCATCGCAACCATATCATGAGCAAGATTTACGACCAAGCTTATCGGAGCGGTTTGATTTAGAATTTATTGAGGTTGCTTTTCAGGATGTTGAGTTTACTTATTCCGACTCTGTCGTAAGTATTTCTACACGAGGTGTTGACGGATTTGTAGAATTTTTCATTCGTAAAGGTGCTCATTTTGGAGTCTTTTTTATTTTAGGTTTTTTCTGTTATCGGTTATTCCGGGCGTATTCTACTCCGCAGTGGAAGTCCATCTTTTATTCGCTCGTATTCGTTATTGTGTATGCTTCTCTCGACGAATTTCATCAATCTCTCACTCCTAACCGTACCCCTTTAGTAGCGGATGTAATTCTTGATACGATTGGCGGGATAGTAGGCATTACGATTGCTTATTTGATCTATCGCAGGCGTACATTGGTTAAAACGTAGAGTAATGCTTTCTATTTTTGAAAAGAAGTTAGTTTTCTACTAAGGACGACAGTTTTTCTTGTCTAGCTACAGGTGTCATCGGCTCGAGGTCGCTTCGGTCCATCAAACGTGTCCAAAAGTCAGGACACTAATTGCTGGCCCTCCAGCGCTTGTCGCCGATAAGCAGACACCTTCCGCTTTTCTTGTCTAACTACAGCGCCCAGCGTCTAGTGGACTTCGCTCTCCTCCTTACGATAAGTTAACATCAGATCGCTTACGCTTTTCTTAGTATAAATTCACATAATTTTAGTGTAAAAAGATATAATTAATGGTATCTATAGGTAAAAAAATAAGCAGTAATTACTATATTAAATGCGACAAAATTTGACTAAAGTAGTAATAGATACTAAAAAAATCGTACGAAAAGGCAAAATCACTGAAAAGTGGTGACGCAAAACTATAGGGGCTACAGTTAACGAACTATGCTCGCCAGTTGCCGAATATGGGCCTCCGTGCGGTTAGGAGATTAGTAAGAGGAGGATTCGTTTTGTTTGTTCGGATAAATATAGAAGATTTTAGTGAGCTGAACAAAGTATTGAATTTTGTCAGTTACACGGAGGATTTAGTTTGTCTATATTTACACTTTATCGAATGCAAAATGACGATTAAACCGGGACGCGATAAACGTTTAGTCGTTGTAATTGAATGTAAAAAAGCTATTTCTAAATATCAGTTAAATCAACTTGTCGTTGTGCTAGAAAAGATTGCTCATCAAAAAGGTTTTCTAGGAATTGAGTTAACCGAGTTATCTAAAGAAATCTCACCTACGTCCTTACAATGGCGTGGATATAAGTATAAGTTTGGTGGGCATATTAATCCGTACCTCAATGGACGCGATGGCACCTATGTTCGTGATTTTTTATAGGTGCCAGGCACCAACCGGAATTAAGTCTGTTGGAACAGGCTGTTAATAAATTGTTGCATGATTGGGGTAATCGGTCGGTCTTTACGGTAGACGAGTGATATATTTCGGTTATTTTCCATGTTAGGCACAGGTTGTGCTAGGAGATCTCCTCGTTCAATAAAAAATTCTGCCGCACGTTTTGAAATAATTGATATTCCTGTGTTCATTCTTACCATCGTACAAATCGCTTCAATTGAACTTAACTCCATTTTTAATGGAAGTTTTATATTCTCCTGTTTTGCCCATCCGTTAATCATTTCCCTTGTAGACCCTTGTTTATGTAAAATAAAGGCTTGATCCTTAAAATCGTCGATTGTTAGATCAGGCTTTTGAGCAAGTTCATGCTGCTTTGAAAAAATCACAGTAAGTTCATCTCCTACAATACGATGTATGGCGATCGCTTCATCGTAAAGATTTTGCTCCGAAACCACACCGAAATCAATTTCTTTTTCCTTGATGAGCTCAATAATTGACGGTGTCGATTGCACCGTTAACGATAAATGAATATTTGGATTCGCTTCTGTAAAGGTGCTAAGCACTGGTGGAAGTATGTAGTTGGCAGGGATATGACTAGCACCAATGAGCAACTCACCGCGTTTAAATGATTGATAATCTTTCATAACTCGATCAACTTCTGATACGAGTGAAAGAATTTCTGATGCGTAATTGTATAACGTTTTTCCGGCAGGTGTTAGCGAAAAGTCATCGGCACGCTTACTGTATAACGATAACCCTAATTCTTCCTCTAGTTTTTTTAAGTGAAAAGAGACAGTCGGCTGCTTAAGGCCAAGTTGATTTGCAACCTTTGTAATGCTTTTCACCTGGACGAGCTTCTGAAAGATTTGAAGCTGATGTATGTTCATTAAATAACACTCCTATATAGAAAAAATCTATAACAATATAGATATTACATACAAAACTTTGATGGAATGTTAACTTAATATTAAAGTTTCCTTAATAATTGGCCTGTATAGTAAACGGTGAAAGAAGTTAATGAAGGAGGAAAACCGTGGAAATTACGATTTTAGGAATTGAGAAACGGTTTGGTTCATTACAAGCACTTCACCCGATAGAACTCTCAATTGGAAAAGGTGAATTTATTAGTTTACTAGGCCCTTCAGGATGTGGAAAAACGACACTATTACGAATGATTGCAGGCTTAGAAACACCAGACGGCGGAGAGATCAAATTTGGTGAGAAGGTGATTTTTTCTTATACAAATAAAATCGAAGTATCGCCACAGAAAAGAAAAATAGGAATGGTTTTTCAAGACTTTGCTCTGTGGCCACATATGACCGTATATGAGAATGTCGCTTATAGCTTGAAGGCAACGGGTCAAAAGAAAGGTTTGAAAGAAAAAGTTATTGATGCTTTAGAGAACGTACAGCTAAAGGAATATGCCGATCGCTATCCGCATCAACTTTCGGGTGGACAACAGCAGCGTGTTGCATTTGCAAGAGCGATCGCAAGTATGCCGTCGATTATATTACTGGACGAGCCATTAAGTGCACTCGATGCCACGCTTCGAGATGATATGCGGCTTCTATTACAAACACTCGTTAGTAAATTAGGCGTAACAGCAGTTTATGTTACACATGATCAACATGAAGCGATGGCGATGTCAGACCGAATTGTGGTAATGAAAAAAGGAAAAGTGATACAAGTAGACACTCCAGAGAAGGTTTACCATCAGCCACTAAATGAAACGGTCGCTTCCTTCGTTGGACGAGGAGTTATTCTCAATGGTCAACCTGTAATAGTACAAGGAAAAAATCTTCTCGCATTGAACGAACATGTATCGATCCCTTTTGTTCATAAAGAGCTTGAAGCTTTTGCTTCAAAAGAGGATGTGAAGATGATCATTCGCCCGGAGCAAGTGAAATTGACGGATGTTGCTCAGCAAGATAGTATTTCTGCGGTAGTAGAAAGCTCAAGCTTTTTTGGAGAAAGATACGAAGTTTTACTAAGGATTAAGAAAAGCAAGCAAACGTTATTAGCGTATGTATCTAAGCGTTACAGCGTTGGTGAAGAAGTGTATTGTCATCTGGACACAGATCGAATCCATTTAATCGAAAAATCGGGAGGAAAGAATATTTATGAAACGGCTTAGTGTACTTTTATTAATGATTGTTATGATGTTACTTACGGCATGTGGTCAAAATAATGAAGCTGCCAATGAAACTTCCAATGAACAAGTCGGAGGCCAAGACTCTAGCAACGATGAAACAGGAAAACTTGTTTTATATACGTCTGGTCCAGGTGGATTAGCTGAAAAGTTAGCTGCGGCATTTGAAGAGGAAACAGGTATTGAGGTTGATATGTTTCAATCGACGACGGGTCAAGTATTAGGAAGATTAGAAGCTGAACAGAATAACCCAATGGCTGATGTCGTTATACTGGCTTCGCTTCCTCCAGCGATTGATTATATGGAGCGTGGACTAATTTTACCATACGAATCTCCATATGCAGCGCAAATGCGTAACGGGTGGTATGATGAAGACTTTCATTTCTATGGTTTTGCTGCATCTGCATTAGGTTTAAGCTATAATACGAATTTAGTAGAAACCCCACCAACGGATTGGTCGGATTTATTAGACGAATCGTATAAAAGTCAAATTGCCATTCCAGACCCTTCTCAATCGGGGACAGCTCGCGATTTTCTTGCTGCTTATGTTGATCAAGAAGGTGACGCTGCCTGGGAAATGTTTACGCAGCTTAAAGATAACGGAATACGACTTGGAGGAGCGAATAATCCAGCATTAACAACTGTTATTAATGGAGCCAATCAAGTGGTTATGGCTGGTGTCGATTATATGGTATATAACAACAAAGCAAAGGGAGAACCGGTTGATATTGTTTATCCAACGAGCGGAACGATGATAACACCGCGCCCAGCATTTATTTTAAAATCAGCTCAAAATGTTTCTTCAGCACAGAAGTATATTGATTTCATTCTATCAGATAAAGGACAAGCGCTTGTCGCTAATGCATATTTACTTCCGGGACGTAAAAATGTTGCACCTCATCCGGACCGAGCAACTGTTGAAGAGATTGCTTTACTGGATTTCGATTGGAGTTTCTTAGAAGAGAATGGGCAGACTATTTTAGAAGAATTTACTGAATTAGTACGTTAATCATTAATACATCATGAAAAATATTACGAACAAAATCAATAAATATTTAGCTTTTATTTCTTTAGCCATATTAGTCCTTATTCCTTTAGTTCTGTTATTAATTAAAAGTGTGTTACCAGAGGGAAGTTTTACAGGGATTGATTCATTTTTAATTTTATTAGACTCAAAGCACCAGAAAATCTTGTGGAATTCATTATTGCTAGGATTTGGTGTTATTGTAGGCTCGACCTTAATTGCAGCACCTCTTGCTTATACCATGGCTAGAACCGATATACAGAGGCACAGATGGATTGATGTCGTTTTAATTATTCCATTTATGACGCCGCCGTATATTGGGGCGATGGGCTGGATTTTGTCGATGCAGCCGAATGGTTATGTGGAGCAAATGTTTCCGTTTTTAAGTAGTATTACACCTTTGTTTTTCTCTTATTTTGGAATGGTACTTGTCATGAGCTTGCACCTCTTTCCGTTTGTTTATTTGATTATGAGAAATACGTTAGCAAACATTGGTGGACGCGTAGAAGAAGCAGCGATCGTTCATGGTGGTTCCTTTAGCTATCGATTAAGAAAAGTAATCATTCCTCTGTTTTTATCAGGGTATAGCATGGGAGCATTACTTGTATTTGTTAAAACGATTGGTGAATTTGGAACACCGGTGACACTAGGAAATCAAATCGGCTTTTATGTGTTAACGTCTGAAATTCATCGGTATTCGTCTACTTGGCCGATAGATTATGGTACAGCGGCGATCCTTTCCACGATGCTGCTAGGTATAAGTATGACCGTTTGGTATATCCAACAGTGGATGGTTCAAAGACGTCATGATCGAGTGGTTTCTGGAAAAGGGCAAACGGTCGTGCGATTGAAGCTTGGCAAATATCGAGTGCTTGCCTGGGGTTATTTAATGATGGTCCTTATCCTGTCAATTGGTGTTCCGTATTTTTCAGTCGTATCCACTGCCTTTTTGAAGGTTCAAGGAGACGGACTATCATTTTCCAATTTAACGCTTAGCCATATTGAAACGTTATTTAAGGATAGTGATGGCTTATCTGCCTTAACCAATAGTATTTGGCTTGCTGCACTTGCCGCAACGATTAGTGTTACGATTGGAATTTGGATTGCGATTACGGTAACAAAAAGGCGTGGAAAAGTTGTAAATGCTGTCGATTTCCTTAGTCTGGCACCAAACACGGTTCCGGGTATTGTGATTGTGGTTGGTTTAATCCTGTTCTGGAATGCCGTTTGGATGCCTTTATCCGTTTACAATACATGGATGATGCTCGTTCTGACGTATGTTGTTCTGTATTTGCCTTTTACAGTGCAAAATATCAAAGCAATTTATGGTCAATTAGGTGATTCGTTGTTCCAGGCTGCGATGGTCAGTGGAGCGAACAAGTTCTATCAGCTGAGGACGATTTTATTACCGTTGCTTATCCCTGGGATATTAGCGGGTTGGATGATGACTTTTACAATCTCAATGCGGGAGTTAGTGGGCTCTTTAATCCTCCGTCCACCGAATATGCATACGACCGCTACATTTATTTACTCACAATTCGAGCAAGGTTCATCGGCTCTTGGAATGGCAATGGCATTAATTTCAGTTGGAATTACGACGACTTTTCTTGTCGTGCTCGAACAAATCAAATATAAATCTCAAATGTATCGATATTAATTACTTGAGCCTGAAGGTTTACCCTAGCTACGTTGTAAAGGATGAAGCACAGCATGAAACTTACGTTTTTAGGAGGAGCGGGGGAATATGGCCGCTCCTGTTTTTTATTAGAATTGGAAAATAAGAAAATCTTAATTGATTGTGGTGTCATGAAGAATGGAGCGACTAGAGCGGAGCAATATCCATTATTGACGAGTGATTTGGCTAGTGACATTTCTGCAGTTTTTCTCACTCATGCTCATAAGGACCATTCAGCCGCATTACCGTATTTATCACATCTCGGGTTTAAAGGAAACGTATATGCTACTCCGTCAACAATTACTCAGACGAAATACTATTTAGGTGTATGGAGAAAGACACAATTAAAGCACAACGGGACTTGTCCGTATACAATAGAAGATGAACGGAATTTAGCTTTTAAGGTGATTGATGAGAGGTTGGCACTTCGTTGGATCGAAACCGAAATTCCCGGGCTGACATATCAGTTTGGAAAAAGCGGGCATGTTGTTGGTGCAATCTGGTACTTCTTTCAATTCAAGGGAGAAAAGATTTTCTTTTCAGGTGATTTTTCATTAGAGTCGTATTTACTTGAGTACGATCAACCGAAAGTCGTTGGTGGAGTTGATGTTGCAGTGATGGATGGGGCGTATGGTGTTGAGAACGTTCACCAAAATGAATATAGTCAGAAGCTAATTCATGCCGTCAATCAATCCATAGACCAAGACACTTCTGTCATACTTCCATTACCGCCCTTTGGTCGTGCACAAGATATGTTTCTCATTTTAGAAAAGGTGATGAAGCGGGATCAGATTTCGGTTATAGTCGATCAACCGATCCTCCATGCAGCGAAAGAGTATCTCCTGGCCAAGAGTTGGCTAAAAAAAGAAATTTATTTGCGATATAAACAGGTAATTGAATGGTTAGAGGGGAGAGCGTTAGCGCAAGATAAATGCAGGCTATTCATAGCGTTCTTTAGTGAAAGTAAATTATTAGCGGATGACTGGTGGCTTGAGAGGGAGGAGCCAATACAAATCATTTATACCGGTCCGAAAAACATTAAGCTCGTTGACAAAGTAAACGAGAGTCGGAAACCATCTATCATGATCAGTACTACTCGCTATAAAGTTCACCCCGCTGTTTACGAAATTGAGCATGTGATCGAAGCAATACGGCCTAATAAAATTTGGCTAACACATAGTAATCTAGCGTCAAGCCAGCCACTTGCCGATTTACTTCATAAAAGCACCGGAAGAAATGTATCAGTGCCTAAGCTTACAACATCCCTAAAAGTATAAATGGCGAGTCAGAGTCTGTTATAGAAACTTAACGGATAGTTTCAGATAATTTATATAAATACGAGTGTAAAAGCAACTGATAGGTATTTCCTTCAGTTGCTTTTCGTTGTACGCCCAGCATGGGTGCATTCTATAGGGCAATAGGTAATTCTTGTAAAACATATGGTTATTCTATGAAATATGTCTAGTGAAACTAGTAAGCTTGTGACTTTTCTCCGGTTCTATTTATCTATATTATACAGGAAGATATTCTTAAAAAAGAAAATATTGTTTTGATTTGGCTTTATTCGTGTTTTAATGTAAAAAAAGGAGGTTTTAACATGTCGAAAAAAGTAATACTTTTTATCTCTGTTTGTGTGTGTTCATTGGTAATGTGGATGTTCCCTAAAGAATTACATGCAAATGAGTATACGCTCCAAAATGGAGATCGGGGACAACAAGTCGTTGCATTACAAAAAAAGCTGGTCGAATTAGATTATCTAGAAGTTGCTCCAACAGGATACTATGGAACGTTAACAGAAGATGCCGTTCGACGACTTCAACAAGATTTTCGTCTTTCAGTTGATGGTGTTGCAGGTCCCAAAACGTTGCATCGACTGATTGAAATCGAGAAAATGGCAAAGGTCGTACACGGAGAAGCACGTGGAGAATCTTATGAAGGCCAAGTAGCAGTTGCTGCTGTTATCAAAAATCGCTTATATTCTTCAGAATTTCCTTCAACAGTTGAAGGCGTTATTAATCAGAGAAATGCATTTACGGCTGTACAGGATGGTCAATACAATTTAACTCCAACGTATATAGCGTATCGCGCTGTCAAGGATGCTTGGAAAGGTTGGGATCCTAGCCATGGAGCTACTTATTATTACAACCCTCAAATTGCTACGTCTGAGTGGATCTTTACGTACACGACACCGAAGTTTAGCATTGGGAGGCATCTTTTTGCTGATTGATTTCATGTCATTAGATAGTTCTTCAGCAATTAGTCGCTTGTGGAAAATTAAGTTGTCATCAGGATTTTCTCACTATTTTGTCGGAGAACTTTACCATCGTTAATATTCTGAATATACCGAATTTTAACGATGGTAGCAAATTATTTGCTTACTAAATTCAAGCATTGTACACCGTTCAAAAGTAAGACTTACATACTTAATCCGGTTTAGGGATGAATGGTTGTACCGTTAATGCTTTTTAATCATGCTTGTTCGATTTTTTCATTTTCTTTTTCTTAGAAGTGCTTGGTTTGCCTCCAGAGCGTGAAGAAGGATTGGTTTCGTTTGCGTGTTCGACCGCTTGTTCAAGTTCTTTTTTCATGTTGTGACCTCCAGAATAAATTAATTAACTCTGATGGTTAGCGTATCCAGAAAAGGTGTATTTTACTCGGATTTTATTATTTTATTCAGACATTATCCGAATAAGATCATATTGATAATAGCGGCGATTTCTTTTTCTATCGTCTCCAAAGATCATATTTAGTTCAACTAGTTGAACTAAGCTTTTTCGAATGGTTGGAGGAGCTAAATCGGTCGCTTCCTGGATTTGTTTTACTGTAGCTATCGGGCTAGAAAACAGAGCTCCCCAAACTTTCTTTGTGGCGGGCTGTTGAAGTTTTGAGAGTCCTTCATGATATAACTTTTCAGCACGGTCTAATTTTTCGTACTGATGTGTAGCCATACGGATAGTAGCGTTAAGAAAAAATAAAATCCAACTTTTCCAATCTGGCTCTTTCCGTCCAATTGCTTGAACGCCATTTAACATAGCATAATATCTAAACTTCTCCCTTTCCAATTCCTCACTTAAGAAAAAGAATGGTGAATTAATCAAATTGGACTGAAGTAAGTATAAGACAATTAATATTCTGCCTAAACGTCCATTTCCATCTAAGAATGGGTGGATTGATTCAAACTGCCATGAATGATAGCTGCTTTGATTAGAGGGTGTAACGGTTCTTCTTCTATAGTTTGATAAGGGTGACCATTCATATAACGTTCAAGGTTTTTCATATATTCTCCTATAAGCTGAGGCTCGGGCGGAATATAGGAAGCATCCTTAATATGCTTTGTTGGTCCAATGAAATTTTGAATTTTCCTGTATTCACCAGAAGAACTAGTAGAACCGCGTGCATCCTGCATTAATACTTTATGCATTTCTCGAATTAAATGCTCTGTTAAAGGATAGCCAGTTTGAATGGCCTCAACACCTAATTTTAGGGCACTTTGATAATTTCGAACCTCAACTTTCTCCCAATCTTGCTGCTGGTCAATCTTATCTTCAAGCATTTCACTAACGTTCATTGTGTTTCCTTTATCTCCTGCGGCCGAGGCTAGTCCATACGTCGCTAAACGGGTGCTTACGCTTTTCTTATAAATAGGGTGCCTTTCTAACGAACATACAAAAAGCACAAGGCATTAAGACACCCTGTGCTTTTTGTAACATACTTATGATTTTTCTTTCGAGTTTACTTATGAAATTCCACTAAAGCTTGTAACAAGGCTTCGGCTGCGTCTTCATAGAATTTGTCTTGCTTCATCATGTTTGCATCGTTCGGGTTGGTGATGAAGCCGAGTTCTACGAGAATACTAGGTAGCTTTGTGTAGCGTACGACACCGAAATTACCTTCTTTTACGCCGCGGTCACGGGTACTTAGCTGTTGGATCAAATGCTTTTGTGCAATCTGGGCAAGCTTTTGGCTTTCCACGTGTTGATTCATTCGGTTCCAAAACGTCTCGGTGCCATGGGCGGAGGAATTGGATAATGAATTCGTATGGATACTTACAAACGAGTGTCCAGTCGTTGCATTGGCGATTTCAAAACGTTTGTTAACCGGAACAAATACATCTTCATCGCGGATCATTACGACGTTCGCGCCCGATGCCTTTAATTTATTGCGAAGAGCGAGTGACACTCGCAGAACGACATCTTTTTCTTGAAGACCATTTCCAACCGCACCAGGGTCACTTCCGCCGTGACCTGGATCGATGACAATCGTCTTGTTAGCTAGAGCGTTTGGTGGAACAGTGTTGTTTGCCGAACCACTGCTGTTTTGATTGTTATTTTTCACAGTTACCGTCACATAGTCACCGTGAATGTAAGCCCACTCGTTATTGAGTTTAATCTTTAGCCAATTCCCATTTATATTTATCTCGTATATTGACACTGTAGCCCCACGAGCGAGTGTTCCGATTCGATTTCCTGACGTGGAAGCCGTTTCCCTGACGTTAAGCTTGGTGACATCCACTGAACCGGTTGCAACGATGCTATCTGAGTTACTGTTATTGTTACTATTGGACGAGCCGTCGCTACTTTGATTGTTATTACTTGCGGTAACGGTCACATAATCACCGTGGATGTAGGCCCACTCGTTGTTCAGTTTAATTTTAAGCCAACTACCGTTCACTTTTTGTTCGTAAATGGAAACGGTAGCCCCTCGCGAAAGACTGCCAACACGAGTCCCTGAAGTTGAAGCTATTTTTCTGACATTCAGTAAATTGACATCAATGGTACCAGTTGCGATGACGGTATCCGAATTACCGCTGTTATTATTATTACTACTGTTATTATTATTACTACTGTTATTATTATTACTACTGTTATTATTTGAACCACTATTGTTTTGATTGCTGTTCGTAACGGTGACATAATCTCCGTGCACATATGCCCATTGATTATTGAGCTTAATTTTGAGCCAGCTTTCATTGATGTTTTGCTCATAAATGGAAACCTTAGCGCCACGAGCGAGGCTACCAACCCGAGTGCTTGATGTGGAAGCGGATTGCCGAACGTTCAATGAATTCACATTGACGGTTCCTGTTGTGATAATCGGATTGCTACTATTGCTATTATTAGTTTGACTACTATTGTTATTATTATTGCTGTTATTTGAGTCATTACTGTTGCCTTTGTTGTTATTTTTTGTCACTGTTATGTAATCGCCATGTACATAGGCCCACTGGTTATTGAGCTTAATTTTAAGCCATTTGCCATTAATACCAGTTTCATAGATTGAGAAACTTGCATCACGAGAGAGACTTCCAACTCGTGTAGCTGATAAGGACGGTGCTTGGCGGACATTCAGGGAGTTGACGTTCACTGTGCCAGTCGCAATGATGGAGCTGGAAGTATTATTGCTGTTCTGGTTACTAGACGAGTTTTTAGACGAAGTACTCACGGGAGTGACTTTGACGTAATCGCCATGAACATAAGCCCATTGGCTATTCAGTTTAATTTTTAACCAGCTGTCGTTGACGCTAGTTTCATAGATGGAAATTGTTGCACCACGCGCGAGACTACCAATACGAGCCCCAGACGTAGAAGGGGTTTGTCTTACATTCAGCGAATTGACCGTCACCGTGCCGGTGGCCACGATTTGACTTTGATTTGCATTCGTATGTTTTTCGTAACCGATGTAAAAACTAGAAAGAAGAATAACACATAAACACACGACCGCCCATTTACTTCTTACCATAGATTATTCCTCGTTCCTTTAAGATTTATTTTATAAAGGTTAAAAGTCCGGGAAAGGGCTGATGAATTTCTTCGTTGTGTAAAGTTCAATATATTGAACTTCTCGGTACTTTTGTCCTCTTTTAGCTAATGATTCATATCATCCGAAACTTAAAAAATACTTCCAAATCGTATCTAATAAAATACCTAACCCGCCGAAAAAGATTCCGATGCAGGCAAGACTAATAGGTGAACTCCACTTTACGTCTTTCACGCCCAAGACCTCCTTTCGTTTGTTAAAATAGGATGAATTTACAGGTAGTTGGCTTCCTCTAGGAATAAAAGGAAACCTACACTATAAATGGAGTTGTGTACTCATCATCACTAGAAAATAAATAAACCAAATGACTGATGGAAGGTGTGGTCTTTATTGGTTAATAGTAGTTACATAGGAATAAATAGGTATCAAAATAATATTATCGTATGAGACAAATTCCGTAAAGTTATTGTCGAACGATAACGACTTTAGTCATAGTCTTGCTCTAAATACTCGATTTCTCCTATTGTTATGGACGCTTGTCCACTCGTTAGGTTTGTCATCCAGTCTATGAAAAGGTCGGTTTGCTCTTTTCCGACATACGCCTGAAGTTTGACCTGGTCTAAATAGTTGATTTCTTTTAATAGATAAGATGATTGACGTAGTTCATTTTCTACTTTACCGAGCCAATGGTAGTCAATCGTTGTGTGAACGATTTGCATCAGTTTGCGTTCGACGATCCCGACAGCGTTTAAGCCTTCACTCGTAGCGCTTCCATATGCACGAATTAAGCCACCTGCCCCGAGTTTAATACCGCCAAAGTAACGAGTGACAACTACGACGACATCTTTCAAGCCGCGCTTTTTTAACACTTCTAGCATCGGAACCCCTGCGGTTCCGCTCGGTTCGCCGTCATCGTTTGCTTTTTGAATTTCGTCATTTTCACCAATGAGATAAGCGGAGCAGTTGTGCGTGGCATCCCAGTGCTTTTTCTTAATCGTTTCGATAAATTGTTGGGCCTCATCTTCTGTCGTTGCCCGGTTGACATATGTAATAAATCGTGACCTTTGTATACTTATTTCGTGTTCGCCGTAGCCTTTTACAGTTAAATAAGAGAGTAACAATAGAACCCCGCCTTTAAAAAAGTATAAATTTCAATGGTGTCTAGCTGCAGCGCCCAGCGTCTAGTGGACTTCGCTCTCCTCCTTACGATAAGTTAACATCAGATCGCTTACGCTCTCTGTGTTGCCTTTATCTCATACGGAGGGCTCCAGTCCATACGCCGCTAAACGGGCGCTTGCGCTTTTCTTGTCTAGCTGCAGCGCCCAGCGTCTAGTGGACTTCGCTCTCCTCCTTACGATAAGTTAACATCAGATCGCTTACGCTCTCTGTGTTGCCTTTATCTCATACGGAGGGCTCTAGTCCATACGCCGCTAAACGGGCGCTTGCGCTTTTCTTGTCTAGCTACAGGTGTCATCGGCTCGAGGTCGCTTCGGTCCATCAAACGTGTCCAAAAGTCAGGACACTAATTGCTGGTCCTCCAGCGCTTGTTGCCGATAAGCAGACACCTTTCGCTTTTCTAAATTGGACAAATAATGGTATATTCTGTATAAAAATCATACCACAGTTTTACATATAATCGAAACAGTACTGTAATAAAAGAATGTTAAGCTAAATGTGTCCTTGTCCCCTTAGGAGTATGGTAAAATGATCATATATAGTAGAAAGCAATTCCGTGTCATAATAGAAGATACATTATATCTACTCCCAAAATCACGATCGTAGGGAAATGTAAGGTTGGTGGGCACAATGGCACAATCACAAGAATTAGAGGTCATCATCAAGAAAACAATAGAGACTGTTAATGAAAGTCGGGAGCAAGTCTTCCGAATTGGGGAGCAATCGCGAAAAGAATTTTCCATTTTAAATGAAGAACTTAGAGAAGTACGTTTGAAGGTTGCTGAAGTGATCGAAAAAAATGATCGAACGCAATTACATGCCCGTTTTTCTAGAAATCGTCTTGCTGAAGTTAGTAAAAATTTCAATAAATATAGTAAAGATGAAGTAAAAGCTGCCTATGAAACAGCAAATGAATTTCAAGTTCAGCTAGCCGTTTTACAACAAGAGGAAATGCGTTTGCGAGAAAGACGAGATTCGATCGAACGGCGATTAGTTCAACTGAAAGAAACGGTAGATCGTGCCGAGCGATTAGTTGGACAAATGTCAGTCGTCTATAACTTCCTATCTAGCGACATCCAGCAATTAGGGGAACAATTAGAAGAAGCAAAAGAAAAACAAGAGTTTGGCTTGAAAATCATCGAGGCTCAAGAAGATGAGAGAAGAAGGCTTTCACGCGAAATTCATGATGGACCAGCCCAAATGTTAGCCAATGTTTTGCTCCGTTCTGAATTAATTGAACGAACGTACCAAGATAAAGGGATTGAAGCTGCGTTAAAAGAAATTAAAGATTTACGACAAATGGTAAAGTCATCCCTTTCTGAAGTGAGACGAATCATTTACGATTTAAGACCAATGGCACTTGATGATTTGGGGTTAATTCCAACCCTTGCCAAATACCTAAATACGTTTGAAGAGCATTCAGGTATCGCAATAAGGTTCAAAAGTCTAGGGAAAGAAAGACGCTTACAACCGAGACTAGAAGTTGCTTTGTTTCGACTTGTGCAGGAAGCAGTACAAAATGCCTATAAGCATGCAGATCCAAAAGAGGTCCAAGTTAAAATTGAAATAAAGCTGAACAGAGTTATAATTATAATTAAGGACGATGGGAAAGGCTTTGATCAATCTGTAAAAAAAGAAGGGTCCTTTGGATTACTCGGAATGAAAGAGCGGGTCAATATGCTAAAAGGCGCAATGACGATCCAGTCAAAGCTGAATATAGGTACAGCGATTTTGATCGAATTACCTATTTAATGGCTTGAAAATTTTACCGATAATGCAAGTAAAGAGGTCGAAATAGAAGCAGTTAACGTTAATGAGAGGTGAAACCATGAAGATTAATAAAGAAAAACTCATTCGAATTGTCATCATCGATGATCATCAACTTTTCCGTGAAGGAGTAAAGCGCATTTTAGCGATGGAAGACCATTTTGATGTGGTTGCTGAAGGCGACGACGGGGAACAAGCTTTAGCCCTTGTTGAAGAACATCAGCCGGATGTTATTTTAATGGATATTAACATGCCAAAAGTCAATGGAATGGAAGCGACACGTGAACTTATTCAAAAATACCCAGATGTAAAAGTGTTGATCTTGTCGATTCACGATGACGAGTCGTATGTGACGCACGTCTTAAAAACGGGTGCTGCTGGTTATTTATTGAAAGAGATGGATGCAAACGCCCTAATTCAAGCGGTGAAAGTCGTTGGTGAAGGTGGAGCCTACATTCATCCGAAAGTAACACATAACCTCATTAAGGACTATCGCCGTTTGGCCAACGAAGATGAAACCGACTCTTCTGAAATCGGTTACCGCGAAGTTGAATATCGCAAGCCGCTTCATATTTTAACGCGTCGTGAATGCGAAGTGCTTCAGCTGATGACCGACGGCTACAGCAACCGAATGATCGGTGAGGCACTGTTCATCAGTGAAAAAACAGTAAAAAATCACGTAAGTAACATTTTACAAAAAATGAGTGTAAACGACCGAACACAAGCCGTTGTAGAATCCATTAAAAACGGATGGGTTATGGTGCGATAGTTTTATAGGCAAGCTATTTATTAGAAGACAGCTTCTTGGTATAAGATAGTTATATTAAGAAACGGGCATCTTTGCATTGTGCAGGGGTGCTCGTTTTTGTTTGTATTCTTAAAACACATTATTGAAACAGCATTGAATAAGACGAAAAAGGACAAAAGTGTTCCCTAAGCAACTGGCGTTTATACCAAGCGTTTGAGTGAGCAGCCGAAATCCGATCGCTCTCTAATAAGTAAGTCACTTTATTAAATGAAAGTAAGCTAGTTTTCCTATAAAATCTGACAAATTACTCGTTTTTTCATAATTGGAAATAATATAATAATGACGAAATTTGTAAAAAACATAGACATTTTTACTAAATATAGTATAATTATGTTAGTAATTTAATACTATGAAGATAGTGGCAAACTTATCGAAAGGTAAGGACGCAAAGCTACGGGCCTAAAGCATTTTTTAATGTCATGGTCGCCGAGTTGCCGGAAATAGGTCGATAGATACCCTTTTGCGGTATCTATTTTTTTTGCCCTTACGTATTCGAGTTTATCAAGAATAGGTAATTGGGTTATAAGAATACGAACAGTCAATTGAATTTTTATGCAAATCATCGTTTGAATGTTTTCGGAAATAGATCATTGAATTTTTTTCTTGTCATGAAGCATTTTACTTTTTAACTCCAATTAGGTAAATGAGGTGATATTAATGCGAGAGTTACCCTTTCTTCAAAGCGAAATAGGCTTTGAAGCGATTATTCAACATTTTTCTGATGTGATCGTTGTTTTAAACGAGAATGGCATCGTTCAATATGAAAGTCCTTCGATAGAAAGAGTGTTAGGATACTCCTCTAAAGACTTAGTAGGTTCTAATTGTTTTGATATTGTACACTATGACGATTTACATAACGCTCTTCACCTCTATCAAACGATTATGGATCATCCCGAAATTAACAAAAATACTGAAATTAGAATTAGAAGAAAAGATGGAATTTGGTTGCACTGTGAAGTTAGGGCTACTAACCTTCTTAATGATCATCATGTTAGAGGAATTATTGTTAGTTTTCGAGATATTTCCGAACGGAAAAAATTTGAACGGGAAATCCAATATATGGCCAATCACGATTTTTTAACTGGGCTACCTAATCGAACGCAGTATGAACATCAGCTTTTTAAACAATTGAAAAAATATAATAGGATCGCTGTATTATTTATTGATCTTGATCGCTTCAAAGTGATTAATGAAAGTATGGGGCATCATGTAGGGGATCTATTACTAATAGAGGTTACGAACCGTTTAAAGTCTTGTCTCACTAAAAAAGACCGTTTGTTTCGGCAAGGTGGCGATGAATTTATTATTATCCTATCGGATGTCGAGCGGGACGATGTAAACAATGTAACGCAAATGATTTTGGAGGTATTATCTAAAGCAATCACGATTAACCAGCTGCAAATTTTCACGTCTCCAAGTATTGGTGTTAGCTTTTTTCCAGACGATGGCGAAACCGTTGAAGAAATTACGAAGCATGCAGATTTTGCGATGTATCAAGCAAAGGCAAAAGGTAGAAACACCTTTCATTTTTATTCACCAGGAGATGCTAGAAATATCCTTCCATCGAAAATGGAGATGGAGCTTCATCATGCCATTGCTCGTGAGGAATTACATTTGCATTATCAGCCGAAAGTGAATTTAAAAACAGGGGAGTTACTAGGTGTAGAAGCTTTAATTCGTTGGAACCACCCTGAGTGGGGGTTGATTTCACCAGGTGAATTTATCCCTATTGCTGAGGCTTCAGGTTTAATCTTTTCGATCGGCGAGTGGGCTTTAAAAACGGCGTGTAAACAAAATAAAGTTTGGTATGAAAAGGGGTTATCTACTGTCGTAGCTGTTAATTTGTCAGCGAGACAATTCCATCAATCGAATTTGGTTCAAGTCGTTGAAAAAGTACTTGAAGAAACAGAACTTCCTCCTCAGTTGTTAGAGTTAGAAATTACCGAAAGTATGACAGCTAATATGGAACAGACGATTGTGACATTAAATAAACTAAAAAAACTTGGCGTATTAATTAGTATCGATGATTTCGGGACAGGATTTAGTTCCTTAAATTATTTAAAAGATTTCCCGATAGATACGCTGAAAATCGATCAATCTTTTGTACGAGACATTTCTACGAATAGTAATGGGGAAACGATCGTAAAAACAATTATTGCCATGGCGCATAATTTAAACTTGAACGTTGTTGCCGAAGGAATTGAAACGACCGAGCAATTACTATTTTTACAGGACCATCATTGTGACGAGGGACAAGGATATTTCATTTGTAAACCAGTACAAGCTAGTAAATTAGAAGCTAAAGTGCAAGAGTGTAAACAAAAAGTGCAAAGCGTGTGGGTTCACTAATAATAACTAATAACTATGACCCTGGATTTACACTTTTCGGACGAAAAGGGGGTTCCTTGCTAAGAAAATGAGTACGTGTCTCGGCATAAGTGATGAAGAAGATTTTTTGTATTATTTTTCATTAGCGAAACCTTCCCTTGTCGATCAAAAAGTAAGTAATAGTCATGAATTACTTATATCAAAATCTGAGATAATTCAATATAAATTAGGAAACATACTAAGTGAAGAGATGATAAAGACTCGTTCCGATATACCAACAAGCCGGAACAAAGCAAAAGAGCTCCTTGAAAAGAAAATATTTAATCCAACAATGGTCATGAGTTGTTTATTGAAGACAAGGATCAGGTTTTCGGTTAGAGAAATTACCTAAAGCTATCCCTTATAAGGTGTAAAAAGATAAATTGCTTTTTTATGTTTTTTTTTGACCTATTTTCATTTAATGTGAATTTCCACATAATACTTTTAGCGTATATCTATAGTCATCTTATGAAACTAATCTAAGTATTTACGAGGTGTACAATTCTAATGAGGAATAAAGAAAAACTAGAGACGGCTATAGAAATGAAAAGAATAGAAATGATTAGGGTAGGGATGACAAAGGGACTTAGTAATCGTGCTACAGTTAAATGCAGTCAAGAACTCGATGAATTACTTAATATTAAAAGAAGGCTATATGCCAATGGGGATAATAAACATAAGATATCTATCAGGATATAGAGTTTAATATTTAACATTACCTTCAGCGAGGATTTATTTTTATAGCAAATTGCTATATAGGTATGAATTCCCACTAAAGAATTTGAGGAAAATATCGATATAAATTATATAAGAGAATATGCCTACGATAATGGCAAACTTATTGAAAAATAAGGACGCAAAGCTACGGGTCTAAGGCTGTAAAGCTATGATTGCCGAGTTACCGAAAAGGAGTGGATTATTAAAGTAGTATTAATTTACGCTTTATTCATAGCCCGCCAATCTTTTTGGTGGGTTATTTGTTATTGAAAAGAAAAATAGGAGGTTTTGTGATGTCAGTTGAATTAAAAAAGGAATTATTAGAAACACATATTCGTGCCATTTTAGAGCTTATTGGTGAAGATACAAAACGTGAGGGATTATTGGATACACCAAAGCGTGTTGCAAAAATGTATGGAGAAGTATTTGAAGGGGTAGGAATCGATCCAGAAACTGCTCTAACAACTACGTTTGAAGAAGATTATGAAGGTATGGTTGTTGTAAAGGATATATCTTACTATACATTTTGCGAACACCATTTAATCCCGTTTTTTGGAAAAGCACATATCGGCTATATTCCCAATGGTAGAGTAGTAGGTTTAAGTAAATTTGCTCGTTTAGTAGAACTTGCTTCAAAAAGACCACAAGTTCAAGAGAGGATGACACAACAGGTTGCTGACGCTGTCATGAATGTATTGCAACCAGAAGGTGTGATTGTAAGCGTTGAAGGCCAGCATCTATGCATGTGTGCAAGAGGGGTGAAAAAACCAGGAAGTTCAACGGTAACAACGATAAAAAAAGGCGTATTTAAAGAGAATGTCGCATTGGCAGAAGAATTTGAAAGAGCTCTTTTAAGAGATTGATAGGGGGTATCATCTAATGCTTTACCTTTCAAGAAAAATGTACTTTTCAGCATTACACTCTTATCGTATCGACGAGTGGAGTGAAGAAGAAAATAAAAAGGTATTTGGTCCTTGTAGTAATAAAAATGGACATGGACATGATTATACCTTAGAGGTAATGGTAAAAGGGGAGCTAGAACGTAAATCTGGTATTGTCGTAAACATTACAAATATCGATCGAGTTGTAAAATCTTTCATTCAAAAACAATTAGATGGGAAATTTTTAAATAAAGAAAATCCTTATTTTGTAGACAACATCCCGACGACGGAAAAAATTGTTTCGTACTTGTGGGACTCTTTGGACGGCAAAATAGATAATTGTACATTGCATAAAATTCGTTTATATGAAAATGATTTCTTATATTCTGAAAAGGAGACTACACCAATGGTTCGATTAACAAGAAAATATCACTTTTGCACTGCCCACCGCTTACACAGTGAACACCTGAGCAATGAGGAAAACCTTGCACTATTCGGAAAATGTAACAACCCCTATGGTCATGGTCATAACTATTATTTAGAAGTAACTGTTAGTGGAGTACCTGACCCAGTAACGGGTATGATCGCTAATATTGCTGAGATTGACAAAATTGTGGATGAAGAAATATCGCAAAGGTTTGACCACAAACATTTAAATTTAGATACTGAGGAATTTAAAGATTTAAATCCAACATCAGAAAACGTGGCTGTCGTGATTTGGGACCTGCTTTCTCCGAAGCTGACAAACCTCTTTAAAATTGGACTATATGAAACTGAAAAAAATTATTTTGAATATTACGGATCAGAAGTGGAGGAGAGTTATGGAAAATAATCTGCAGCTAGCAGGTAAAACGATTGTGATTACAGGTTCTAGTAAAGGGATTGGTGAAGCAACTGCTAAATTATTACAAAAAACAGGAGCAAATCTTGTATTAGGCAGCCGCAGCAACAGAGAAGAGCGAAAAGAAAATACTTTGAAATTACCTTTAGATGTAAGTAATGAAGAGTCAGTTCAATTTTTTTATAAACGTGCTATTGAAGAATTTCAAACGGTTGATGTTTTGATCAATGGTGCAGGTGTAGGGACGTTTGCAAGTATCATAGATTCTTCAACTGCCGATTTCGATAAAATGATCTCGGTGAACCTGCGTGGTACATACCTTTCCTGTAAATATTTTGGTAAACATATGGCTGAGCGCAAATCCGGGCATATTTTAAATTTAGTGTCAATAGCAGGAATTACAGCTTTACCAGGGTGCGGAGGGTATTCATCGTCTAAATTTGGAGTATTAGGCTTAACAAAGGTACTTCAAGCCGAACTTCGTCAAAACGGTATTCAAGTAACAGCTATTCTTCCAGGTGCAGTCAGCAGTAGCTTTTGGGAGAATATTGACCCTAAACCAGACATGTCAAACATGATCCCAACAGAGACGATTGCCAAGCATTTGCTTTACTTAATTAATCAACCGGCAGGGGCTCATATTGATGAAGTTACAATTATGCCACCTTTAGGAATCCTATAAAAAGGAGGGGCATTCGTTGAGGCGGTTTTTAGAAAAAGTATTTAAAGGTTCAACTACAGATTACCAAAGTGATTTTCCGTCTCTCCCTTCGGATTTAACATTTTCAGAATGTGACCTTAGAACTAAACGAGGTTATTTAGCTAGGAAAATTAGTCAGTATCTAGATCTAAATGTAGAAGAAGGGGATAAACTTTTTTATCAATCTTTAAGAACATTCTCATTATTGAATTCAAATACAAACCAATCTAATGAGTTAATCCTTCAATTAAGTGAACAATTGTTGGAATGGCACGAACAAAAACAAGATATTCCACAAAAAATAAAGGGTTTGGCAGTAAGAAATGATATCCAAAATGCAATGTTAAAAGCATACGATATGCATAAACAAGACATATTTTCAAATTCCTTGCCCCAATTAAACCAAGAGGACGTAGTTTCATTCGCACAAGAAGATAATAGTGAATGGGAGGTCTATCGGGACGTCATTTTCGCAGCTACACAAGGGCAGTTTTTACTTATTTCACAAGACGAGATAAAAGACTATCAAATAGGGAATGTCATTTGCGAAGGAACGATAAAAGAACGTTCTGATATACCGATACGACGGAACGAGGCAAAAGAAAGTCTTGAACGACTTGGGATTAGTAAAGCCAAATCTATGAGTTGGCTATTGGTATTGTCCGAAGCAATTACAAACACAATAAAACATGCTGAAGAGGGGAAAATGACTGTAGTAGAAGACTTAAAGAAAAGTGAAATTCGATTTGTTATTGAAGATAAAGGACCAGGCTTTCCACTTAAGGATTTACCCAAAACAACTCTTCTAGCAGGGTATTCATCTAAAAAATCATTGGGGCAAGGTTTTACATTGATGATGAAAATGGCTAAACAAGTATTATTATACACATCATCAAGCGGATCAATCCTTATTCTGTCTTTTGATTTGAATAAGGAAGGAGGAAATAATAATGAATAATAGTTATAAAATGATTATCGACCAGACAATTAAAATGGCTCAGTTGAGTAGTGGTTTTTGGGAACGATGGTTAGTTCATGGGGTAGATGAAGATGATTTATTAACAAAGTGTCCCGAAATAAAGAGTTTAAATGATTGGATTTCTACTTGGATTGAATGTGCTGAAGAAAAAAAGAGAATTGCCTTGACACTAGAAAATCGAGGATTTCTTAAAGAGGCAGAGTATATGTACAGGAATTCGTCTTTGTATTATAACTTAGCTCAGTGGATTTATCCTGAATCGATAAATGAAAAAAGAAAATGGTTTAAAGAGTGTAAGGATATATTTCTATATGCAGATTCTTTATCTTCGGTTGAAACAAAGTATGCAGCATTACAGATAGATCAACATATTTGCGTAGGGAGAATACGTATTCCTCGTAATATAAAAGGATGTGTAATCATCTTTAATCCAATTGATTCATCCAAAGAAGAACTCTTTACTTATGAATCTGATTTTATTGAGGCTGGTTATGCTACTGTTAGTTTCGATGGTCCGGGCCAAGGTGAAACCTATGTATCTGGTTATGGTAAAGCCGCACTAGAACAAATAAAACGATTTGCGGATAAAGTAATTGCTTATACTGTTAAGCTTTTTCCCAAAAATCCTATTTATACTTTCGGTATAAGTTCAGGTGGTGCTTGGTCAGTATATGCTAGTTGCCATCATAAAGTTAAAAAATCAGTAGCAGTTAGTCCTGGATTTCCCTTTGGAACATTGCACTTTTCAACTTATTTTAGCGGTCGGCTTTATTCTTTCATTGAAGATGACGGTGTACCTGATTTTAATAAGCTTACTTTCTGCAATCCAGTCTATTTATTTCATGGCTTACAAGACCGAATGATTCCAGAACAAGCGATGTATTCACTTTATAAAAAATTACCAAATAACAGTCAACTCTTTGAATACGAGGGGGAAAAGCATTGTTGCAATAATAGACTAGGAGATATTCGGAAAAATTCTATTCAATGGTTTGAACAATCAATTATGGAAAGGGAAATACAATATGAAAGATAAAAAGCTGTCCCTACGCAAACAATTCCTTAAACGGATGTTTTCGATATTAATTGTTATTGCCTTATTCTCAGGTGGGTTGCAATTATACTTAATGAATCAGGAAATTAACCGTAACGTAGAAAATCAGGCAACATTAATTGCTCAAACTATACAACAAGGGATTTCAGAAACAGAAGAAGCTACAAAAGAAATTGAACACCAATTGAATTTAAAAATGATCGGATATTCTAAGCACATAGCAGAACTGCTAAAAGGATATACAATTGATGAAATTACTAATGAAAAGTTAATTGAAATTCGCGACCAATTTGAATTAGCCGGTCTAACTATCTTTGCAAGGACAGAAGACGGCAGCAATATAGTTGGGGTTCGAGCAACGGAGCCAGAGGAAATAGGGTTTAGTTTTAAAGACTTTGGGCATTTACAACTTCATGAAGATATGTTGAATGGAAAAGAACCTTATTTAGAAGGAGCTTATACCGAAGAGAACATTCTCGCGTTACCTATTGCTCAATCAGGTTCTCACAAAGATGAACCAGTTTTTTTTAAGTATGTATATTATCATCCCCCTGGTACAAACTATATTATTGACCCTTACATTGAAGCTAACGAAGTTTACCAATTCACTAAAAAAGTAGGAACGGATGCTTGGATAGATAAAATCTATGATCAAAATCCTTATGTAGAAGAAATTGCTGTTTTAAATCCCCTAGTTTTTAAAGATCCTAGTTTAGAAGTAAAACTTTATCCACCAAAGAAAAAAGTAGAATTCGGAGACTATGAATACAAAGATGAACGGGATACAAAAGAATTACTCAGTATGATCGAAGAACCAAAACAGATTAACTACGTTCATAAAGTTAAGGATAAGAAAATCTACAAAATGTTTTTACCTGTAAATGATGAACGTGTGATTTACATTGCTTTGGACTATGAGATGATGAGTGGCCCACTCTATAGTTTTTCAATCATTCTAATAGTTTCAGGTTTAGGTTCATTATTAGTTTTATTCTTTCTAACAGCCCGTTTCTTTAATCGAATCTACGAAAACATTCAGAAAATTATTGATCAGATAAAATTACTAGAGTCTGGGGACCTAACTACAAAAAGTGAAATTAAAGATAGTAATGAGTTAGAAAATTTATCTCAAAGCACGAATCGAATGGTAGATAAATTAAATAAGCTTGTAAAGGATACTCAGGAGCAAGCAACTAAAACTCAACGGCTTTCTGTAATATTAGAAGCTGAAGCCTCTCACTCTGTTGAAAAAATGTATGAGGTATCAACTGAAACAACAATCAAATCTAGAGAACAGTTACTTGAAATTACTACTTTTTTAGATGAATTAGAAGAAGTATTACAACAATATAAAGAAAATAATAATGTTTTTTCAGTAATTGAAAAAGTCGAAGTCATGAGACAATTAACAAATGAACAAACAGCAGCTACCACAGAAATGACAATAACATTATCTGATTTACTTAAATCTTTACATGACCAGTCTAGTGAACTGTCTGATATATCCAATACATTAATTGAACAAATGAACGAATTTAAACTATAAAGGTGGGAAAGTCATGAATTTAACTGTGGAAAAAGAAATACTAGATACGACAGTTATATTGAAGCTCAAGGGGATCTTAGATATTTCTACTACAAACAATATTGACCCTTATCTTGAAGATATTGAATTTTTTAAATTATTAATTTTTGATTTTAGTGAATTAGAGTTTATTGACTCTACAGGGATTGGTTCCATAATGAATGCCATTCATTTATCACAGGAAAAAGGTTTTAAATTGAAACTTCAAGGAATTAATGAGTTAACCCACCAAGTTTTTGAAATGATTGGAATTTACCAGATTCTTGAGGTGGTACAAGGGGAGGTCGTTTGATGTATTATGATGGATTATCTATTTCCGATATAAAACAAAACTCTGAGGAATTAGATAAAACGTTGCAACGAGAAATAAATCTAGCCAAAAATATCCAATCGAAATTATTAAATGGGACAACTCCAAAATTGGATAAAGGGGAAGTTATTGGTTCTTCTCTTCCAGCCAGGTTAATTGGAGGGGATTATTACGACTTTTACCCTTTAGTCAACGGAAAGATTCGTATTGTGATCGGAGATGTTATGGGAAAAGGGATCCCTGCAGCAATGTTGATGATTTTGACAAGAGGTGCTTTTCGGACAGCCGCTGAGAGTATGACGAGTCCTGGAGCCACTCTTACGGCAATGAATCAAGCATTATATAAAGATTTAAGAACATTAAAGTCTTTTGTTACATTATTTTGTGCGGATTGGGATCCTGAAACTGAAGTTCTAACTTATGCGAATGCTGGCCATAACATGCCTTTATATATTAATGGAAAAGACCGAATGGTTAAAGAGCTGCCAAAAGTTTCAGGCATAATGGTTGGAGGTCTCCCGAATCAGGTTTATAAAGAAGGGATGATTACTTTAAGTAACAATGATACGGTGTTTTTCTATACAGATGGGATTATAGAGGCGCAAAACAACGATGGGGAACAATATCAATTAGAGCGATTAATGAAAACTTTAGTTGAAAATCAAGACAGCGCTGTAGGAGAAATTGAGAAAAGTGTCATCGATTCGGTTCATACTTTTACAGATGGAGCCGCACAAAAAGATGATATTACAATGGTTGTACTGAAGTTGATTTGCGAAAAGTCAAATATCACAAGCTTAAATTCACCAGTTATAAGTGATTAGGTGGGGGGAAGTATGCAAAGTATTGTTTCCAAAGGAAAGAATATTACTGAGGCGATTAATTTAGGACTAGATTTATTAGAAGCAACGAAAAAAGAAGTAAACATTGAAATCCTACAATATGAAAAGAAAGGTTTTCTAGGCATTCGTTCTAAGGAAGCGATTGTCAAGTTAACGAAAATTGAAAAAGCTTCTTCTACCGATGCGTCCAGCGGATCGGAAAAGCCTAGCGGACCACGCGATCCATTTGCCGTTCTTGAAGAAATGGTCGAACAAATTCCCAGTCCTAACTTAGAAAAAATAGAACCGTCGTTAATTGATGAAGGACAAAATAAGGATCGAGATGAGCATGATATTTCTCAAGACCGTTTAGGAGAAGTATGGGTTGAAAACGGGAAGCTATATTGCCGCTCTTCTCCGGATCACTTTCCAATGGTTACCCTAACTAAGGGGATAAAACTGTATAAAAATCACCAGTTAGTTACGGAGAAAACGACGATTATCACAGAAAACGACCATTATGAAATGAAAGTCGAACACGAAGAAAAAGGAACCAAATGGCACACTTCGATCGATGATCATAAATTAAAAGTGCAATTAAGTGTTGAACCAGGCTATAAGATCCTTCGCAGCATCCCAGATATTGAACCTGCACAGCACATTCAAATCGAAGTAGAGGAAAAGAAAGAGGTTCACAATAGCTTAACCTATGGAACGATAGTCGAGAAATTAAGAGCGCTACGAGTCATCCATGGCTTTAACCATAATGAAATGGTGAAGGCTTCCGAAGCTACAGAACCAGGGACATATGAAATTGCGACAGGTAAAGAGCCTAAGCCTGGGAGAGATGGGTGGGTTGAACCAAAAATGGATCTAGAGGAAAAAGTAGGTCCTGTAGAAGATGAAGATGGTAGTGTAGACTATCACGAAATCCGCTCGATCCCTACGGTTGAAAGTGGACAAGTGATCGCTATCATTCATCCGCCTATACCGGGCGAATGTGGTTATACAGTAACGAATGAAACTATTCCAGCAAAACAAACATTTCCGGTTGCGCTAAAAGTAGGGCGCGGGATTTCTATTTTAGATGATAAAATTATTGCGCTGGAAGCGGGACGTCCAAAAATTGAGATGAGAGGATATTTTGTCAAAGCTGCTATTATGCCAAAGCATATGCACTATGGAGATGTGAATTTAACTTCTGGTAACATTCATTTCTCTGGAGACGTTGAAATCGTAGGCAATATTGATGAAAGTATGATTGTAGAAGCGAAAGAAGGAGATATTATCGTCCATAAAGAAATTAATAGAGCGACGGTAATTGCCTCAGGTGCAATAATAACTTATGGAAATATAGTAGGATCAGAAGTTTCAGCAGGGAAAAGTAATCTACTCGTAACCGAACTAGGACATTTATTAGGAATTTTACACCAAAATGTAGAGAAAATGCTTATGTTGATTCAACAATTAACCTGCTCTCCTGCCTTTAAAGATACCGACTTTTCAAGGGGTGGATTAAAACCATTACTTTCAATTTTATTAGAGAAAAAGTTTCAAAATTTTGCATCTATGGCGAAACAATATGTTTCTGTTGTAAGAAATGGAGAAGATCATTTACCTGACGATGAATGGAGAGAAGTGGCAGTTGCTTTATCACAGCTGTTCTTATCGTTAACTAATGAGGTGATAACTCAAGAACGAATGCTTCAATTATCACAAAAAATGAAAGAGTTGCACGAATTGAGTCAAATTCCAGTTGAGCCGAATTCCTATCTATCCATACCAAGTGTTTCTAACAGCCGCCTGTATTGTAGTGGTAACGTCAGAATTACAGGTAAAGGGTGTGTTAATACTAAAATTCACGCTGGGGGATTTCTAAAGATTAATGGGATCATTCGTGGCGGAGAGGTGTACGGAAGATTAGGAGTTGATATTATGGAAGCTGGCTCTGAGATTGGCACGCCTACTTTGGTCGCTGCTCCGAGCGACCAGCAAATAAAAATCGTAAAAGCGATGGAAGGAACTACTATTAAAATAGGGAATGTGAGATATAATTTTAAAGAGACAGCCTATCGCGTGCTTGCGCGTCTCGATCAAGATGAACGAATCGTATTTGATTAAGGTTCTGGGGGGAATTAGATGATTAGTTATCAGCTTAATGAAATCAATCAAGGTCTTGAAGTCAAATTAACAGGTGACTTAGATATAGATAGTACAGAGGTTATGGAATTAGAACTAATTCCGAAATTGGAACAATATAGTATAGTTAGTTTAAATTTAAGTAGTGTTCCATTTATAGATTCGTCTGGGATTGGACTGTTGCTAAACACTGTCAAAGCGTTACAAGAAAAAGAAATACAAGTTACCATTACAGAGGTAAAAACGGAGGTCATGGATGTTTTTGATATGATCCAATTACCCGAAATCCTCGGAGAGAGTGTGTTTCGGTAGTCTATAAAAGGCTCGTAAAAACCTCTAACAACTAATTCAGGCTCAATTTTGGTTGGGCCTATTTATGATTAATTGTTGAAATTTTTGAGGTACCGATTGAATTTTGGATATATTGGTCAAATTGTAGATATATCAGTCTAACTGAAAATATATCGGTTCTAATTCTGGATATATCGGTCTAACTGAAAATATATCGGTTCTAACTCTGGATATATCAGTCTTACACTCCAAATATTTTGTCCGAGTTGTACTTCATAGTTTTACTAGAGATATGCCGGGTGGCGTTTAGAAAAATTGGTAAACAGAAAAGGCCCTTCGTGCAGGAAATTAGACTAGATTGTCGAATTCTATAGGGCGCAGGTTGCTGCTTTTATGAAAAAATGATTCCTTTTACATATACAATAATTACATAAAGTGAGGTCATGGTTTTGAGTAAAATTGCAATCGTCACAGACAGTACAGCCTATTTGCCTGAAGCATTACGCGAACAGAAGCACATCAAAATGGTTCCGTTAAATGTGGTTTTTGGAGAAGAATCGATTCAAGAAGAGGTAGAGATTACAGCGAGTCAGTTTTACGAAAGAATGAAATCAACAGAGAACTTGCCGAAGACGTCTCAGCCAGCGATTGGGCTGTTTGCCGAGCTGTTTGAACAGTTAAAGCGAGATGGCTATAGTGCCGCTATTTGTATTACATTATCGAGCGAGATTAGCGGAACATACCAGTCGGCGATGAGTGCTGCCGAAATGGTAGAAGACTTTATAGTAAAGGGCTTTGATTCAAAAATTAGCTGCTCTCCGCAAGGGTACTTTGTTCTTAAAGCTGCTGAACTCGCAAACGAAGGAAAAAATATTGATGAACTCCTTGCTGTTCTTGAAAATATGAGAGGGCAAATTAATGCCTATTTTATGGTGGACGACTTAAATCATCTTCATCGTGGTGGCCGGTTAAACACCGCACAGCTTTTTGTCGGAAGCATACTGAAAATCAAGCCTGTCCTTTATTTTGTGGATGGAAAAATTCAGCCGTTTGAAAAGGTTCGTACCGAGAAAAAAGCACTACAAAGAATTTACAGTTTATTGAATGATGAAATCGCTGGAAACAGTTCGGTTCAAATCACGGTCATCCATGCGAACCGTTTAAATGAAGCAGAGAAGATCGCTGACGAACTACGGTCAAAATACCGTGAAGCTGACATTTCGATCAGCTACTTCGGCCCAGTGATTGGAACGCATTTAGGCGAGGGAAGCCTCGGTATTAGCTGGTACATCGGAAAAGAATAATGGAAAGAAAGCAGCTGGACACGAGTGGGAGTGTTCGGCTGTTTTTTTGTGGGTAGGAAATGATTAAGGTAACTAAAAGGTTACGTGGGCAAGAGACTAAAAAACGTCGAAGTATGTCTGATAATGACGAGAAATCTTTAAATGACCTAAAGTTAAAAATAAAAGCTAAAAAGTTAAAAATAAAAGTCATGAACTTGAAAATAAAACAGCAAAAGTTGAAAAAAACCCTACCAAACTATATATTTTGCTTATTTATGCTCATCCAATGTAGGAGAAAATGCTCAAAATAGCAAAAGGTAGCTGCTAAAATTTAAGTAATTTTCACTAAAAAGTCAAAAAAAATGTCTAAACATCTGTCGTAGAATGTCGATATATTAAAGGTATCATACGATAAGGGCAAAATCATTGAAAAATGATGACGCAAAACTACAGGGGCTTCATTGGAATGCAGTGCATTTCAATATGCCAGCCAGCTACCGAAGAATAAGATCGTCCTCCGTATGATGGAATTTAAAGTAGTGGAGGTAGGAAAGTGTATTTAACACCTGAGGAAGTTCAAAGAAGAAAAAAACGAAAACAATTAATGGTGAATTTTGTTGTCATTCCAGTCGTGGCGATATTAGTAGGGGCTGTAGTTGCCATATTAGGATCTAATCTCTAATCACCATCAAAACTTTCGCGTTAAAAGAATGCGGAAGTTTTTTTAATCTTCAATTTGACAGCCACACAGCTCCAAATCGCATCGCAATTTTAATTTAAGATTTTTTTTATTTTTAAAGGAATTTACGCCCAAATGGCTAATTTAGATATAGTGTGTGTAAATTGAATAAAGGTGGTGAACCGTTTTGCGCTTTGCAATTGTAGCGTCTGCAAGGGGAGAATACCTCGTGCCTGAACCGCTGTTAAAAAACGTCGTCTACTCGTCAGTGGTAATACCGCCAACCTCGATTGGAAATCTTCCTTCTTTACCCTCGCTCCCTCTAAACGCTCAGTTTCCTTTTTCTTCTTCAATGCAATCCTTTTTATCTGGACGCGAACTTCTTCTTGATGAACTTCCTTTTACCCTCCAAGACATCGATGAACATTACCGCAATGGATACATCGAATATACCTATGGAATTAAATTTAGCTCAGATCGGCCGGCATGTGCCCGCTGTGGGAATGAGGAAAACGATCGGTTTGCTTCCTTTATGTGCGCAAGGTGCATTCAACTGTGCAGCTACTGCCGTAAGTGCATTATGTTAGGGCGAGTTTCACAGTGTACGCCGCTTGTCCGCTGGATTGGACCTTTACCTACGTATGAAGTGAAGGAGCCCGTACTTGCTTGGAACGGTGAATTATCGCCAGAGCAGTCCGTTGCATCAGAAAAATTGGTGGACGCGATTGCTGGAAAGACACCTTTTCTTATATGGGCCGTCTGGATAGCTGGAAATGAATACGCTGAAAAATCTAGAAGTTCCATTCAATTTGTAAGTTCTCTCCATTTACCGTAATATGATCAATTAATTTTTGAATAATTGCCTGTTTCTCATCAAACTCAGCATCTTTTAAGTCTATAGCGTATCGTTCCAGGAGTTTGGTTGAAATATTTATATTTGACTGATCCTCTTGCTTTCTTTGAGCTTCTAATAAGGATTTCTTTTCTTCATCCAATTTTTTTATTTGTTTATTCAATAATGACTTTTCAATGGATCCATCCGCATATAAAGCAATTACACGTTCTATTTTTTCGTCCACTTTTTTTATTGAGTTTGAATAGTTGATTTTTTTGATTTCTTTATCATTATGTTTTTTATTTGTAGAAATCATTTTAATTTCATTAATAATCTTTCTTTCAAGATCTGGAAGGCTCCATGTTTTATTCATGCATTTCTTTTCATATTCAGAAGGGAAGCGGCGAGCTCTACAAATGTAATATTTATATTTATAAACCTTATCGCCTCGTCTGTCAGTACTTTGATATGTTACATAAGGTTCACCACAGATACCACAATGAACTAAACCTGAAAATAAACTCATTTTTGCTTTATGCGCATTATGTCCCTTATGTCTATTTAAAAGTACCTGCACTCGGTTAAATTGTTCTTCAGTTATAATTGCTTCATGTTGACCCTTGTAATGCTCTCCAGCAAAGCTTACTTCGCCAATATAAAGACGATTAGATAAAATATCTCTATATCGTCTAAAACGCCACACAGGCTCGCCTAGTTCTTTTAAATGCGTTTGTACTTTTGTAATGGAGTGATATTGTTCATAAAGGTTAAATACCAGTTGAATGTGTTGGGCTTCTTCCTGGTTAATAACTAATTCACCATCTTTACGTATATAACCACCTGGGTCATAATTCCCTCCCATTCCTCTTAAACCTTCTTCTGCTCTTTTTATATGACCCATTCTCATGCGTTCTGCGATGGTCTCACGCTCTAATTGGGCGAATACTGATAAAATACCTATCATTGCTTTTCCAAACGGTGTAGACGTATCAAGCGTTTCTGTAATAGATACAAAATCAACATCGTTTTTCAAGAAATGCTCTTCAATTAACGTCAAGGTATCTCGTTGTGATCTAGATAGACGATCTAGCTTATAAACAACAACCGCATCAATTTGATTTAGGTCGTTTAATAATTGGTGGAGAGCAGGGCGATCTATAGAAGCTCCTGAGTAACCTCCATCAATATAAGTCTCATAAATAATCCATCCTTTAGACTTACAAAAGGCCTCAAGACGTTCTCTTTGCGACTCAATGCTGTAATTCTCAACTTGTTCAGCTGTGGATACGCGAATATAAATAGCAGCTTTCATATTTTCACCTCTTTATAAGAATGTA
This sequence comes from Alkalihalobacillus sp. BA299, assembly GCF_017745675.1. Taxonomy (GTDB): domain Bacteria; phylum Bacillota; class Bacilli; order Bacillales; family Bacillaceae_F; genus Alkalihalobacterium. The sequence goes on along the minus strand of NZ_JAFLJM010000002.1, from coordinate 110,362 downwards.
TGTTTGGTATTTTTACTAAAAAAAATATCACCCTTTAAATGGGCAACTTCATTTGGAATTCCAAAAATTTTAGCTATGTCATAAATGGATAGGTTTGTATGAGAATACTCAAGTAAAATTTCGTTAGGTAGTAATAATTCAACCGCAAAAGTATTTGCTTCCACTTCAATTTTATCTACAGAAAGCAATGTATTTGCTCGTAAAAAAGGAGTATTGACCTTTAGGTGTAATAAAGAATGACCTAGTTCATGAGCGCAAACAAAACGCTGCATTTCATTACTAAGATTACAGTTATAAAATATATATTTATTTCTCCTGTCATATTTATAAAAACCATTTATTTCTTCATGTAAATCCCATGGTATTACATGAATTTTTAACAAAGATGCGAGTTCTAAAGGATCATTGGTTTTGTATTTTTTTACTACGTCTTTTACTACATTCTTAATCCATTTCAATGAGTCCACCTCACATCTTTAATTATCGTCTCTATATTTTTTAGGAATATATTTTTTATTAATTCTTTGGGTTTGTCTCACAGCATATTCCATTGCTTCCAAAAGTGACTCTTTCGCTTCTTCACTCATGGGTTCGCCAGAGAAACTAAGACCATCCCCTTTTTCTAAATCCTTTCTAAGTTGTTCCATTCGTTTAGCAATATCAAGTTCGTCTTTAGTATTTAACTTCGCTTGATCATTCTCATTTTCTTCGTCAATATATCCTGCTTTAGTAAGTAATTCTTCATATGGATACTCATATGCTTTCGCTAAGCGTTTTAAAGTATCTGGAGAAGGATTAATTGGAGCTTTAGTATTATGACTAAATCCTTTTTCTAAATCAGATATATAGGTATGGCTTAAATCTGTTAATTTTGCTACATTGCGCAAAGAACGTTTCCCTCTAAGTTTTCTTAAAAGTTCACCTAATTCATTCATAAGAATTTCCCCTTGTAATCTTTATACTACATATTGTAAAGATTATTTTACATATAAAAAAGACAAATACTTAAAATAAATAGTAAATGATAGTTGACAATATGGTGACTTTAATTTACAATCAAAAATGTAAACAAGAGACACCGAACGAAAGGGGTGAAACGTAGTGGAAAATAAAATTAAATACTTACGACGTAGTGAAGAGTTTGATATTACTCAACAAGAATTAGCTGACGCCCTTGGTGTATCAAGACAGACTATTAATGCGATCGAAAAAGGAGCAAATACGTCAGCTGAACTTATGCTTAAGATCGCAAATTATTTTAATAAAGATCCAAGAGAAATTTTTTTTACACCAGGTGGTGTCTCTAGCTTACAAAACGATAAACAAAGTACTGCATAGCACTTTTTAGTTTTTACAAAGTTTTAGAAATGATGAGAGGAGGTCAAATTTTGCAACAACCATTTATTGAAATTACTGGGATCAAAGTTGGGGAACATTCAGTTCCTGTACCGCCTGGATTATCAGAGTTAATCCACAGAGCAAATGCATGGGTAGTTTTAGATAAAGAGCCAGAACACAAAGACTACCATCGAGAAGTTATTAAGAAGGATGGAAAGTTGATCACCATTTTAACTAAGAAAGAAAAGGTTAAAAAGGAGGCTTGATGATGGATCACTTAATAATTGGGCAGTAAGGAGGATGGAAATGCCACTAATACACTTTCCTGATGAAATTACAGACTTTATACAGCAAGGAGCCATATTCTACATTTCTCATTCTGGTGGAAAAGACTCACAGGCAATGTATGTAGAGCTAAAAAAAGTAATACCTTCTAAACAAATAGTTGTCGTTCACGCTGACTTAGGTGAGGTCGAATGGGAAGGTGTGCAGGAGCACATTAGAGCTAATACTCAACATCAGATGAATGTAGTTCAAGCAAGTAAGACTTTCTTGGGAATGGTTGAGAAAAGAGGTAAATGGCCTAGTGCAGCATATCGACAATGTACAAGTGATTTAAAACGCGGTCCTATCTTCAAGTTTATAAGGAATGATTTAAAAGAACGTAGGGCAACTATCGCTATCAATTGTATGGGATTAAGAGCACAAGAGTCATCGGCAAGAGCCAAGAAAGAACCTTTTTCTTATAACAAACAGGAGAGTGTAAACAAAAGAGTAACTAGGCATGTTTATAACTGGCTCCCGATATTTAATTTTACTACAGATGAAGTTTTTCAAACTATTAGAGAAGCTGGTGAGAAACCGTTTTGGGCTTACGAAAGGAATGAAAGATTGAGTTGTGTATTCTGCATCATGGGATGTGTCAATGATTTAAGGCATGGCGCCGAGCAAAGACCAGACCTGTATAAAAAATATGTAGAACTGGAAAAGAAAATTGGTCACACAATGTTTACGAAAGGGAAAGAACCAATTTATTTAGAGGAACATATAGGAATTAAAGTTACGGCATAATACTAACTTCCTCCCAAGAGGAACTTCTTTTTACCACTTTGGCGAAATTTAACGAACGAAAAACAGAATAAAAAACGAGGTGACTACATATGAACGTGACTCAACATGTATTACCAGAAGATTTGGAAATGGCAATTAAGCTGCATCATTGTTCAATCCACTGCCTCAAACGTGCATTTTCAGAGCTTGAATTCAACTCAGATTACAAAGAAGCACAAAGGTGGGTTAATGATTTTCAAAAATGTTATCGAGAACTAGAAGAGTTAAGTGAAAAGAAGCTGCAGCATGATAAATGGGAACGTCAGTTAATTAAAATCTCTGAAGATATGAAAATGAAAGGAATTGAAATTCAAATTATAAGGAGGAATAAATAATGTTCTTAAACTATGAAACAGCTACAAAAAAAGATTGGTTACGAGTTTTGTCCTGGGAAGCTCATTTAGTAATGGTCGCTGAGATGTATAAGGAAATAGGAAATGAAAAAGCAAGACGCGATGTATTACAGATAAAGAAAAGTGTCAGTATCCAAAGGAAAATTGTACAAGCAGTTTTAAAGGCAAATAAAAATGCCGTTTGCACTCCAATACAAACGGCATAACCCAGAATTGCGTAATCCATTTTTTATATTATCATGTTGATCTTAATCGTGCAAGAGTACTAAAACTCTTGCCGATGAGGCCACGACAACCTTTTGGCAAAAAGTGACCCCTAACACTTGTTGTTTACATTCCTTCTCTCCATTAGTCGTGGTCTGATCGGTGCGAGTTAGCACTAATACATAAAGAAAGGGGTGAGACGATGGAAGAACAAATTAATGAGCTGTGGCTACAAGGTGTAAAAATTGATGATATCGCTAAAGAGGTAGGTATTTCTCACAGTTATTTAAGACATAAAATTTCTCAGTATCGAGAAAAAGATCCAGAAAAATGGCCGCGACGCCGTAACAAACCGAAAAGGCCATTTCATATTTACGAATGTGAGGATTGTGTTTTAGTTTTTGCAGTCGAGCAAGCTTTTGAAACTCAAGAAGATGTTTGTTGCCCAGTATGTTGGAGTGATGAACAACTAAAAGATGTAGGTTCGGGAGTAATGTAAAAAGCCGCCTTTGGCAGAGGCGACTAGAATAAAAAACTTAATTCATCTTTATAGTATCACAAATTAAGCGGTTTAAAAATGGGAGGAGGAGTAATCTTGAACGCTACTGTGTTTAAAAGTACTCATGATATGACTCATGAAGAATGGCTGCAAGTCCGAACAAAAGGTATTGGAGGTTCTGATGCATCCATTATTGCAGGGATTAATAAATGGAAATCACCAATGGGCCTCTATTTAGAAAAGGTAGGCCAATCACCACTCGAAAGTACAGCTGGGGAAGCGGCATATTGGGGAAATACGCTAGAAGAGTTAGTTGCTCAAGAGTTTTCAAAAAGGACAGGCTTTAAGATCAGAAAACGCAACGCTATTCTTCAACATCCAGAGCATTCATTCATGTTGGCAAATGTAGATCGGTTAATTGTAGGCGTTAATGAAGGACTCGAATGTAAAACAGCTTCAGAATATTTAAAAAAAGAGTGGGAAAACGAAGAAATTCCTGCAGCATACTTACTTCAATGTCAACATTATATGGCGGTTACTGGATATCAAGCGTGGTGGATCGCTGTTTTAATTGGCGGAAATAAGTTCATTTACAAGAAGGTTGATCGAGATGAAGAATTAATTTCTTACCTCATCGATATCGAAAAAAACTTTTGGGAAAATCACGTAATGAAAGGTGTACCTCCAGAGATTGATGGTTCACAAGCTTCTAGTGATCTACTAAATGCATTATATCCAAATTCGTATGAGTCTGAGATTGAACTTCCTGAAGAAGTTTCAACCTACCTCGATGCATTAGAACAAGTAAATAGTGAACTTAAATCATTGGATGAACGCAAAAAAGAGTATGAAAACAAAATTAAACAGGTGATTGGTGACAATGAAAAAGGCTATTGGAAAGACAAAACAATTACTTGGAAAACCGTTAAAAGTACTCGTTTAGACAACAAGAAATTCAAAGAAGAGCAACCGGATTTATTCCAAAAATACGCGAAAGAAACATCATATCGACGATTTCAAATTAAATAGGAGGCTAAACCCATGGCAACCAATGAAACGATTAAAAATCAACTATCTAATAAAAAACAAGAGGTATCTCCAGCGCAAAGTATTTCAGCCTACTTAAAGAAACTAGGTCCAGAAATTCAAAAGGCCTTACCTAAACACATGGATGCTGATCGAATGGCGCGAATAGCTTTAACGACGATCCGCACCAACCCAAAATTACTTCAATGTGAACTACCAAGTTTAATGGGAGCTGTAATGCAAGCAGCGCAATTAGGATTAGAGCCGGGATTAGTTGGACATTGTTACATTATCCCTTATGGGAAAGAAGCTACATTCATTATTGGATATAAAGGCATGATTGACCTTGCTAGACGTAGTGGGAACATTGAAAGCATTTATGCTCATGTAGTCTATGAAAATGACGAATTTGAGTATGAACTAGGATTACAACCTAAGTTAGTTCATAAGCCAGCAACAAAGAACCGCGGAAAGATGATTTACGCTTACGCAGTTGCTCATTTTAAAGACGGTGGATATCAATTTGAAGTAATGGATATGGAGGAAATTGAAAAGCGTAGAGACCGTTCTAAGGCTTCTAAAAATGGTCCTTGGGTAACAGACTTTGAAGAAATGGCTAAGAAAACTGTTATTCGTCACATGTGGAAGTACCTACCGATCAGTGTTGAAATTCAACAGCAAGCAACCCAGGATGAAGTTGTTCGAAAAGATGTAACTGCAGAAGCTGAATCCGTTTATGACATTGTAGAAGTTGAACAACTAGAAGAAACCCCTATTAGTTAATGGAATATAAAATACCTATTCCAAACTGTTATTTAGGTCTTACAGCAGGCTATCCCAATAGGTCTAAATTATTCAAAAAGTATGTAGAAGGTTATCTTGCTAAATCATTTCCTGAGATGCGCTTAATTCGTATCTCGGGGATGACAGCAATATGTGAAAGGTGTGAAGTATTTGAAGAATGGAAAAGCGCCTACCAAGAAACAAAAAATCGCAATAAAAGAAGTCGGTCTAAATCCAAATAACTGGTTAGTCTCGAAGAACCTCCAAGAAGAGCTACATATTGTGCATCGGGAGACAGGAAGATTAAAGGTCATTCCAGGTTGAGGGAAACTGCGACATAAGAGAGGTGATTATTTGGCTAAATATATTTTATGGTTTGTAGTCATTGTTATTTTTGCAATAGGAGTATTCACCAAAGGAGAAGCGTTGAGTTTATTTTCAAAATGCGTAATGTGGTCTTCGCTTGGCATATTAGCTTTATGTGAGTCAATCGAAAAATTAAAGTAATTTCGCAGTTCAACCCAATTATTTGAAAGGAATGAGGCTATTGAATAAAAGAGAATTAGATGAGTTATGGTCGCAAGTCAAACATGTAGGGGAAGTCGAAAGACTAGAATATGACGCAATGATTGTTTTAGGCAGTGTGTTTGGTCAAATGCAAAAAGTAATTTTAGAACAACAAGAACGGATAGATAAAGTCACTCAAAATATAGGTAAAGAACCTTCTGTTCACTGGGTAGTTAGAACGTTAAGAGGGGAAGAAGGTTACTGAACAGTACGAACCTTGTCCGTATTTGTCCCTATTAATTGGGACATTGAGAGATATTGTTCACTAAGGAGGTAATTAAATGTCAGATAGATTACACGATATAAAAAATATGGTTGAAGCTATGAATGGAGACTTAACAGCGCAATTATTTGGGTATGAATTGGACGAAAAAGCTGTTGTTGATGATTTCAAATGGCTTATTGAACAAGTGGAACAATTAAATAAAAAAGTAAAAAATCAGCAAAAAGAACTCCATAAACTTAACACCGACAAAATGATGGGATGGTAGTTCGCAGTACGACACTACGATTTAAAAGATGGAGGGATTAATAATGTTATGGGTCATACATTATGACGGCGGTCCGCTTAATGTCAGTAAGTTATCTTCTCCCAGTCGAAAAGTACGAGCTTATCAATCCGAACATGTTGCCAGACGTTCAGCAGAAAGAATATTTGCGAATTACAAATTAAAGGATTGGGAAAAGGTTGAAATTGTACCGTATGTACAGAAAGAAGCTTGAGAAAATGCTCAAAAGGAAAGGTGGGAAATAAAATGGTATTTGAATTCAATCCTGTTAAACCTCCAAAATTTCCAGATCAAAAAATAGAACTATTGCCGTATCCCAAAAATCAAGTTGAGCATTTAGTTGAGCAATTAATTAAATTACAAAAGTCTTATGACTCTCCAAACAATATTTCTGCTGCAAAATCTGAAACTTTAAATGCTATGAAAATAATCAATAAATCACTTGAAATGTGTTTAACTCGAAATCTTATTTTAAAAGAAAAATGAATTTGAAAGGGTGGTTACATGAAAGCTTTAGGTATTGTAAGACGAATGGATGAATTAGGTCGAGTAGTAATTCCAATGGAAGTTAGAAAAGCAAATGGATGGGTCGCTGGTACTCCAATGGAGATGTTCGCAACAGAAGAAGGGTTTCTTGTTCGTGAATATCAGTCTAATAGTGAGAAAAAAGAATTACTTGGAGCTTTAAATGATACGTTGTTGCATACAGAAAATGACCAGGTTAAAGAGATCCTTTCGAAAGCCATCAAATTTATTAATAAGGAGTGATTAATGTGAGCGATTTAACAATTATTGAACATGGTGGTCAAAGAGTATTAACAACTCAACAATTGGCAGAGGCTTATGGGTCTACATCTGACAAAATTAGCTACAACTTCAAATACAACGAAGAAAGATATAAAGAAGACAAACATTATATTTTGTTGATTGGCGAAGAGTTAAAAGCATTCAAAAAAGCAAATCGTGAATTTCAAGGTTCGCTAAACAAACTATACCTTTGGACAGAAAAGGGAGCATGGCTTCATGCTAAATCATTAAATACCGATGAAGCTTGGGATGCTTACGAAATGCTAGTCGATGATTACTATCGTCAGAAACAAGGGCAAATTGATATTCAGCAACTCAGTCCAGAACTACAAATGTTTAAACAAATTTTTGATACTGTCGCACAAAAGCAAATTGAAGATGCCAAACGTGATGAGAAAATCAACGAACTTGAAAGTGGGATAGAAACCATAAAAGAAACGTTTCTTCAAAAAGATGATGATTGGAGAAAAGCTATCAATACTTTAATCAATAGAGCAGCAAAAAAACTTGGTGGTAATTATCAAGAATTACGCACCAAAAGCTATGAAACTCTAGAAGATCGAGCTAAATGTAATTTAACTATCCGAGTAAATAATTTAAAACAAAGATTAGCAGATGGTGGAGCTACGAAAACTCAGATAAGTAAAACCACTAAAATGGACGTTATTGAACAAGATCCTAGGCTAAAAGAAATTTATTCGATAATTGTAAAAGAGTTTACGATTGGGACTATTTAGGAGGAAACCATGAATAATAAAGTCGTTTTAATGTATGTCATGAACGATCAAATTTATCCAATAGCTTTAACTGAGGAACAGGACCAAATCTTACAAATGACAGCTTCTTTATTTGCCCCTTTGAAAGTGGTAGATAAACCTCAAGGTAAAGCTGTGAATTTAGTAGAGGAGTTAAAGAAAAATAAAAAAGCCTGATGCTGCAACATCAAGGCCCCAAAATAAACACATCTAGTACAAGTATATCACAAATGAGGGGATTTATTCCCCTCAAATGCTAAAGAAGGTGCTTTAAATGGCTAAATACAGAAATGTACACGTTGATTTTTGGCAAGATGGTTTTGTATTAGACCTAACACCAGAGGAAAAGTATTTTTTCTTGTACCTAATGACCAATAGCAAGACAACCCAATGCGGAATTTATGAACTACCTAAAAGAATAATGGAAACCGAAACAGGATATAACCGGGAAACGATTGATAAACTTTTAGATCGTTTCATCGAATACGGAAAAATTCATTACCAGGAGTCAACAAAAGAACTAATGTTAGTGAATTGGGCAAAGTATAACTTCATCAATAGTTCTAAGGTGATTAAGTGCATTGAAAAAGAGCTAGGATCCGTGAAATATAAGGCTTTTGTGGGAATGTATTTAGAACAAATCAAACGGTATGGATACCGTATCGATACCCTATCTATAGACTATGGGGAAGAAGAAGAAAAAGAAGAAGAAAAAGAAGAAGAAAAAGAAGAAGAAAAAGAAGAAGAAAAAGAAGAAATACCTCCGGTATCTGAAATCATAAATTACCTCAATGAAGTGACTAACAAAAACTATAGAGCCACAACACCTAAGACTAAGACTTTAATCAAAGCTCGTTGGAATGAAGGATTTAAGTTAAATGATTTTAAACGAGTAATCGATACTAAATGCAGTCAATGGCTTAATAACGAGAAAATGAACAACTATCTTAGACCCGAAACATTATTTGGTACTAAGTTCGAGTCTTACCTCAATGAAAAGGACGTGAGTGAGATTGGAACACATCCAGAAGACGTTCCAGAAGAACCCGACTTACCATTCTGATCGATGTGAAAAACACAGCATGGAACATATCATCTGGAAACAACAAAGTATATGCCCTCGTTGTTTCCTTGAACAACAAGACCAACAGCTGCAAGAACAAATTGAAGGACAGTATAAAAAGTCCCAAAAAATGAAGAAGTATAACACTTTATATCACTCCAGCTTAGTAAGTGACTCAACGATCTTAAAAGCAACGATGGAAAGCTATAAGCCTACGTGTGAGGAAGAACGAAGGAATAAACAAATTATATTGGAATGCATCCAACGTTATAAGCAAGGGGAAATATTCAACGTCATACTGCAGGGATTACAAGGGACCGGAAAAAGTCACTTAGCTTATTCAATCTTAAAAGAACTTAATGAAACCGCTGAATATAAAATCTCATCCTTGTTCATTAGTGTAGAGGATATGCTCAGGAAAATAAGAGCGTCATTCCAGGATAAAGAAAGTAAATACACCGAGAATTATTTTGTGGATTTAATGTCTGGCGTGGATTTTCTTGTATTAGATGATCTAGGTGCTGAAACGGGAGCAATCAAAACAGACAAAAAAGCAACTGATTTTGTTCAACGTGTACTTTATGCCATCGGAACAACAAGACAAGATAAACCAACCATTTTAACAACTAATCTTACTGGTAAGGCATTATTTTCAATGTATGACAGAAAACTAGTGTCACGTCTTTTAAAAAATCCAAAGTACATCATTTTCAAAGAGTCCAAGGATAAAAGAATTTCAAGTAGTCCATTTTAGGAGTGAATGAATTGAACCAAGTTGAACAAATTATGCCCGGAGTTTTTGTAGTGCAGCCTCAAAAGCGAAAAACAAATGAAGAGATCAAACAAGCAGAACAACGTATGCAAGTACTGTTAGAACAGATGAAAAAGGAAGTGGAGAAATGCAGTTAAGAAAAGCGATTCTTATTCAAGAAATGCAATTACAAGGTCATTATGTAGCATTTGACGGTCGTTTGCTCTCTCAGCTGACATTAGACGAACTGGAAAGAGAGAAGGTGAAGTTTGATGAAGGGTTTAACCGACAAGGAAGTTAAGTCCATTAATCACACAATAGCCAGTATGAAAAAAAACTACATGATTAGAGAAAGGGATCAAACGTACTTTGCAAATGAAGACTTACGACAAGATTGGTCGTTGAAAGAAGTCGCTGAAATTGAACAAATGTGGAAAGAAGGGAAACACATAACGGAAATAGCAAAGTGTTTTGAGTGTGATCCAGACGAAATATTCCTATTAATCTTTGATAGAGCAAGACACTCCAAAGGTAAAGGGAAAGTAAGGCTGAATTTTGGTCAACTAACTATGCGTAAAAAAGGATGGTGATTAGTTTGAAAATTGATCCGCTAAATCCGATTTATTTAAAAGGTTTCAATGATGGGTACGAAGCGGGAAAGAAAGTAGCTGTTGATTATTTCGCTGATGGATTTGAAAAGCTTCAAAACACAAAAGGGGTTGGTGAAAAAACCATTCGTAAGATGATAAAGGCGATGGATCTTCCTGTAGATGAGGTGAAAGAATGATATTTACTGAACGTGAAATTGATCGAGTAGTTCAAAGTATTATTGGTTTCCGTAAAAAATGGATGTACGTTCAACAGTCAAAAGTGAAGAAGGCTCAAAAAGTATCTATTCGTAAAAAACGATCTCAAGCTAAGAATTGGTCAAAGTGGAAGAAGCGGAAGTAATTTACGTGAAGATACGTGATAAGGGATAGAGAATATACCGGAGTATAGGAGCGATAGAAATGAAAATGAATGCAGAGGAATTTAACCGTTGCCTAGAAGTGATGGAAGCAAATGAAACGAACCTTCCGGAGATTACGATCGATGATGTGAACTCCATCGGAATGATTGAGCCTAAGGAATAGTTGAAGGAAACTACGTACTAAAGAAAGGATATGAAGATGCAAATAGAAATAAAAATTCCGACTCTAAATGATTTGTGTCCTTATTGTTTCGGCAGCGGAAAATTAAAAGCCATGCAAAGGGCAATGACTTTTGGTGGAGGTTCAATAAGAGTTAATGACACATCGGTAAAGTGTAATCACTGTGAAGGAACAGGTAGAAATAATTGAAAGATACTGCGACACGAGGAGGGTTTGAAGATGACAGTACAAGAATTAATTGAGGAACTATCAAAAATTAGGGATAAAACGCAAAAGGTAATGTTCTACGATGTTGAAGCGAAGGTCGATGAATGTGGATATGAGTCCTTTAATTCAGTCAGAGAAACATGGGAGGATGGTCAAGATTTAGTTGTTTTAGAATGGGAGGATTGATGTACAGTTCGGTCATGATATTCAATAGAGAGATTATGTGTAGCAAAGGAGGGAGAATATTGCAGCTAGATTTATTTAGAGAAATTATTGTTGATAACTTCGCTGGTGGCGGGGGAGCAAGTACTGGAATTGAAATGGCCACAGGTATTTCAGTAGATATTGCCATCAATCACGATCCTGCTGCTATAGCAATGCATAAAACTAACCATCCAGATACAGAGCATTATTGTGAGAGTGTTTGGGATGTAGATCCCCGTAAGGTAGTTAAAGGTAGGAAAGTTGGCCTGTGTTGGTTATCTCCTGATTGTAAGCATTTCAGTAAAGCAAAAGGTGGGAAGCCGGTAAGTAAGAAAATACGAGGTCTTGCATGGGTAGCTATAAATTGGGCGATATCTGTTAGGCCGAGAGTTATCATGTTAGAAAATGTTGAAGAATTTAAGACATGGGGACCATTAAAACTTAATAATAAAGGCGAATGGGTGCCTGATCCTGATAAAAAGGGCATGACCTTCCAATCTTTTATTAAATCCTTTAAGGCATTAGGTTACCAGGTAGAAACGAGAGAACTGAAAGCATGTGATTACGGCGCTCCTACAACTAGAAAACGATTATTTTTAATTGCTCGTTGTGATGGAAAACAAATTACATGGCCCGAAGCTACGCACGGTGAACCAAATGAACTAAACGTTCAGTTAGGTATTAAAAAACCGTACAGAACGGCCGGAGAGGTTATTGATTGGTCAATACCAGCACCAAGTATCTTCACACGCAAAATACCACTGAAAGAAAATAGTCTTTTGAGGATCAGTAGGGGATTAAAGAAATATGTAATTGATACTGATGAACCATACATCGTTGATGATAAAGCCTATTTTGTTCAGCATTACTATACTCACCAAGGATCAGAAACAAGGGCAAGTAGCTTAGATGAACCAATTGCAACGATACCAACAGCAAATCGATTTGGTTTAGTTGCTGCATTCCTAGCAAAGCATTATGGCGGTAATTACAAAGGTTCTGGAATAGGCATAGATGAACCGCTGCATACGATCACCATGAAAGATCATCATTCGTTAGTACAAGCATTCTTAATCAAATATTACGGCTCCGATGTTGGTCAATCCTTAAATGAACCATTACACACCATAACCACAAGAGATCGATTCGGATTAGTAACAATTAAAGGGCAGGAATACAAGATAGTTGATATAGGTATGAGGATGCTTCAGCCACATGAATTATTCAAAGCACAAGGGTTTCCTGACTCTTACATTATCGATCGAGATTATAAGAGTAATAGATATCCTAAAACAGCTCAGGTGGCGAGGTGCGGTAATTCAGTGCCACCACCATTTGCGGAACATCTTGTAAGAGCAAACTTACCTGAAATATGTGTAGAAAACACAAGGTATAGAACGGCAGTTGCAAATTAACAGTTCGAGTCTTAAATGAAACTGGTGTCTCCCAACTCTTAGTGCGATCAACCCGGGTTGGTTTCATGGAAGTAGGTGAGTAGGGAGACATTAAATATATTTATCCGAAATCCGAAATAAAATTCTAGATCCAAGTGTTTATTTATAAATGGTATGTTAGCCCGAGTATAAAAGTTCAATTGCGAGGTGAAACATGGCAGTACGTGAGGGGTTACCAAGAAAATATGAAGAGTGCCGTATATGTTCCGCTACCTTTGAAAATACCGATGGTTTAGGCACTTGCTGCTCTAATAAATGTTGGAGTGTGTATGAAGAAAGAAGTGTTGATGAAACGAAGGAGTGATTTATTTGTACAGTCAAACAGTGGAACATTTTGCCAGAATGATAGTTTACTATGTTCAAACTAACGAAAGTATGGAACTGTCCGATAAGTCACTACATGACATATTCCACCAGGTAAGAGAGTGTGCAGACATCTGGAAGAAATATAGTGACAAATTAAGAGATGAAAATCACGCTCTTCGGTGGAATGAAGCCAAATTGTATGTTGAACGGCATAAAGAAAGACTACTTACTTTGACAGCTGATGAGATTATCAAAGAATTAGAATGGATCATTAAACGGTTAGATAATAAAGAAAGCGTTCGATAGAAGGCTAAGCAAACGATGCGAAATAACGGTATGTCGAAGGGTGAGTGAGTCAATGGAAGACGTAAATCTTAACCAACTGATGCAAGAAACTCACGAACACTACAAAAAAGTCTCAGAAAATATCGTAAAAGAAAATAAACAGCTTAAAAAAGTCAATAGCAAGTTAAAAAGTGAAATAAAAGGCCTTAGGAAATACATTAATAAATTAAAAAAACAAGAGAAAGAAAAACAACACTATCGAAACGGTCGAAGGGGATCGAGGTCAGGGAGGTAAAAGAATGAAGCCATATCATGATTTACTGCAGCACGTTTTAGATAACGGAATCGAAAAAGAAGATAGAACTGGAACGGGAACCATTAGCACATTTGGTTATCAAATGCGTTTTGATCTACAAGAAGGCTTTCCTCTTGTTACTACAAAGTCAGTTAATTTTCAAAAAGTATTAGGTGAACTTCTCTGGTTTATTAGTGGATCTACAAATGCAAATGAATGTGCCGATAAGTACGGATTTAAAACCTGGAAGTTGTGGGCGAAAGAAGATGGAGAGTTGGGACCGGTGTACGGGAAGCAATGGAGATCATGGTCGACTTATAAAAGGAAAAATAATCATTTGAGACACTTTACAATTGACCAGCTACAAAATGTCATTGATCAAATCAAAACTAATCCAGACAGTAGACGTTTAATTGTGTCGGCTTGGAACGTTAGTCAGTTGGATGAAATGGCTTTACCACCGTGTCACTTGCTGTTTCAATTCTACGTTGCGAACGGTAGATTATCGTGTCAATTGTATCAACGTTCAGCCGACTTATTTCTAGGTGTTCCCTATAATATCGCTTCTTATGCAGCATTAATTCATATGATTGCTCAAGTAACGGAATTAGAAGTTGGTGAGTTTATTCATACGATAGGTGACGCTCATATTTATAAAAATCATATTAAGCAAGTAAAAGAGCAATTATCCAGAGAACCTAGGCCATTACCTCAATTGTCGTTAAATCCAGAAGTAAAAAACATTGATGATTTTGGTTTTAATGATTTTTCACTAAAAGGTTATTTATCCTATCCAGCGATTAAAGCGGATGTATCCGTATAAAAGGAGTCGATATTCATGAATTTTTCACAGTATCAAAAAGAGTCAGCACGAACAGCGGGATTATACGAAAGTTTTCATGCAGCATTAGCTAATTTTACTTTAGGTTTCAATGGAGAAGGTGGAGAATTTTTAGACGAAATTAAAAAAGTCGAGTTTCATGGCCATCCGTTAAATAAAGAAAAATTAATAAAAGAAGCTGGAGATCACCTTTGGTACTTTGCTAGGCTCTTAGATTTATATGGTATTGATTTTAATGTAGTCGCTGAACAGAATATACAAAAATTATTGGATCGTTATCCAGATGGATTTTCAAAGGAGCGGAGTGTGAACAGAGTTGATTAGCTTCACGATTTACGGTGAACCCATCGCTCAAGGAAGGCCACGAGCTACCACCATAAATGGACAAGCTAGATTATATGACCCTATGAAAAGTCGAGACTATAAACAGTACGTAAAGTTAGTAGCCTCTGAAAATAAGCCTGAAAAGCTCCTGGAAGGTGAGATTGAGCTAATTGTAGACATTTATAAACCTATTCCTAAATCCATGCCCAAATACAAAAGAAAGATGGCTATAGAAGGTCAGTTGAGGCCAACAACTAAGCCTGATGTTGATAATTACGTAAAAGGAATTAAAGACGGTTTGTCAGGTATCATTTGGCATGATGATAAACAAGTAGTTAGTCTTACAGTTCGTAAATGGTATAGCGAAATTCCTAGAGTAGAAGTGAAGGTGAGTGATTTGATTGGAGAAGTCAATCCGTAGAGAGATTAACAATAAAATTGGCGACATCATAGAAAATCACTGTAGAAATTGTGAGGATCCTAAGCGGTACCTGAAAGGAAGTTTACACAATAACCAATATTGTAACACTCAATGTAAACATGGTATGGAGTTAAAAGAATACGGAGAGTTACTTGAAGGGAAGGAGCAAAAGGTTATGAGTGAAAAAGTGAAGGATGTCGAACCAAAAGAAGTAAAAGATCAAGAACTCACTAAAGAAGAATACCTCACATATAAGAAAAATGACCTCACCGATAAAGAGATCAGAGATAAAGTAGGGATCGATCATAACAAACTTCATTCTTTGAAGAAAAAGTGGGATTTGATTGGCAAGTTTGGTCCGGCTAAACCTAAACCTGTTAAAGTTGCACCTTCAGAAGAAAAACGGGAAATTCAACCGGATAAAAAACCAATTAATCAATACGAACCGTTAAAACATGAAAATGAAAAGTTAAAAACCACCGTTGATGCTTTATTACAAGAAAGACTAAGGATGTTAGAAACAGTCTCTAATTTAGAGAGAGAACTAACGACCTATCAAAACCGTGTGAATGAACTAGTTAGATATAAAACTAAATATGATGCAACTAAAGAAGCACTAAAAGTGCACTTAGAGTAGGTGGATATATTGCTCTTAGCTGAGTCTTATAGTGAACTGTGTGATGAAATCAAAGCGTTAGAAGTCCGGGTTGAAGAACTGGAAAGAGAACGGAAGCTACTGAATAAACGAATGTATGATAATGCTCCAAGTGCCAACTTAACCATTGATTACAGCAAAGAACGTGTTGCTGGTGGACAAGTACCGATGTCATTAGATGTTGTCATTGAACGTTTGAATAAGCTCGATGATCGGATTGACCAATTGCATTCTTTTCTTGATATTAAAAGAGATGCCAGGAATAGAATTGATAAAATCATTAAATCATCCGAGGACATTGATCAAAAGGTTGTTGTAATGAGAGACATTAAGAAGCTGCCGCTTAAAGTGATAGCTAGAGAATTAGGTTATAGCTATCAACATATCAGAAGAATTTCTTGTAGGAATAAGAAGTTTACATTGGGGAATTGAGCGAAACTACGAAATAAGAAAGGGTGGATAAAATGAATAAAATTTATTGTTTTTCGAATGTAGTTGGTGGTGGAGATGGAATAGCTTATGCGATTGGCGATGATGGAACGGTATTAGGTAGTCACTGGTGCAGTCATGAAAGTTATGTTCCTCATGATTTAGGAGTTGTTGAGGGAAGTAGACCAGATAGACATGAAACGTATAAAGAACACTTTCCAAACGGTTATCAGATGGAATTTGTTCCTGCAAGTCAAGTTGAAACGCATGAGGGATTGAAAGAAGCTTTTAGGCTAAATCAATTACAAGGAGAAAAAGCAAAGTCTAAAGGCTCTCATCCATCAGTAGAAATTGAAGTTGATTGATGAACAGTTCAGGAGAACCGAAAGGAGAGAGACAAATGATAGCAGATAATGCTTTTTTAATAGCGTTAGTGAACAAACTTACTGAAATTCAAGAAAACACTAGTGATATAGATACTGAAATCGAGTTAGGTGAACTTATTGATGCAATCGTAAAAAGTATCCGTTAATGAACAGTCCAAACAACAAAACATGCTACATTTATGCTACAAAAAGCATTAACAAAATGAGTTATTATAGTAGTATGGGAAAAATGTACGGGAAGCACTTAGCCATTGGTTAGGTGCTTTTTATTTTGTGTAAAGAGGTGGTCTCTATGAGAATTGAAGATCGTCTTGATAATGACATCAAAGAACAACTTAACAAAATTAGAAGACGTAAAAAGAATAAAAAGAAACGTGGACCTTATGACAATGTGAATTATTCAGATCTCATGGGAATAAATCGCGATCGTTATGAACGTCGTGGTGGTTCGATTAGGAGGAAGTAAGAAATGAAAAACTTAAAACAAAGATTTATTGATGAGACCAAAAGTAAAGATGGATCAAGGTTGTTGGTGGTGGCTGTGCAACTACCTTCAGGAGTCACTATAATTAACACGGAAAACATTGTCGATAAAGTTGGTTATTACTGGAATGCTTACGATGATGAATTTAGACTAAAAGCAAATCCGGATGTAAAGATTGTTGGTTACATGATTGTTTGAGGTGAAACGTAATGAAACTTTTTGCTAAACAATTCTATAAATCTAAAGCATGGCGTAATTGTCGCGATGCTTATTTTATTTCTCAACATGGATTATGTGAGAGGTGTCATAGTCCGGGTAAGGTTGTTCACCATACTGTTTATCTTTCACCAGATAACATTCATGATCCTACCATCTCATTGAACCATGACCTATTAGAATTACTATGTGCTACTTGCCATCAGCATGAACATTTCAAAAAAGAAGAAGTGATCAGAGAAGGATTATCCTTTGACGAAAACGGAGATCTAATTCAGTTATAAACTTTCATAGGAAATAGGGACTGCAGCCCGATAAGAGCCGAACTCCACGGCTCTTTTTCTATGTATAAATATGGAGAACACTAGGAGGGTGTTTAATTTGGAAATTTGGAAAGATGTAAAAGATTTTGAAGGGTTATATCAAATTAGTAATTTAGGTCGTTTGAAAAATGGAAAGGGGAAATTAATTCAACCAGCTGATAATGGAAAGGGTTATCTTAGGTTTAACTTATCAAAAGGGAACAGAAATTATAAAACAGTGTATTTACATAGAGCTCTTGCAGAAGCATTTATACCTAATCCTAATAACCTTCCAGAAGTAAACCATAAAGATGAGAATAAAAGAAATAATAATATAAATAATCTTGAGTGGTGTACAGTTAAATATAATCGTAGATACGGAACGAGGAATATTAGAACCGGAATGAAACACAGAAAAAAGATTAGAGGTATAAACCTCAATGATAACAGTGTGATTGAATTTGATAGCTGTGTAGAAGCTGAGTGTAATGGATTTAACAAGTCTGCAATATCCAATTGTTTGCAGGGTATTAGTAATAGTAGTAAGGGTTATAAGTGGGAACGTGTATAGCCCCCCTATAAAATATTAGCTATATAGGGTCTTAGGTACCGGAGGGGGACCTTCGAAAAATACACAGGTCATTTTCACATGAGGGGGGGTTAATTATTTATGGCGAAATTGAGTAAGAAAAAACAAGATGAAATGATTAGAGAAGAAATAGAGAGACTTAATGAAATCTTCAAAGATTTGTCGGAAGAAAAAAGAAATGCCGCAAAAGAGTTAATCGAACGTGTTGCATTTATGACAATCACTTTAGAAATTCTTGAAGACTCAATAAAAACCAAAGGTCCAACTTATCTTTTTAAGCAAGGCGCCCAACAAATGGTAGTGGAAAACCCTGCTCAAAAATCTTACAATGCCATGATTAATCGATACACTGCAGCATATGACAAATTGATTAACCTGCTCCCAAAAGAAATGCCTGTGGAAGAGGACGATGGTTTCGATGACTTTGTGATGAACAAATGAGAAAACTTAGGAAAAATTATCCGCTGACTTATAATCCTATTATCGAATACTTCGAACTTATTGAGTCTGGTGATGAAGTTGTAAGTGACAAAGTGAAACGGATTTATAAGAAGTTAGCAAATGATGTGTACGACAACAACAGCATCTACGAATACGAACCCAAAAAGGCAAACCATGCTATTGAATTCATTGAAAATTACTGCAAACATTCAAAAGGTAAATGGGGAGGTCAACCCATTGATCTAGAATTATGGCAAAAAGCATTTATAGCAGCAGCATTTGGTTTTGTTCATAAAATGGACGGGACAAGAAAATATCGTGAAGTATTATTAGTCGTTGCTCGTAAGAATGGGAAGTCCACAATCGCATCAGGTATAGGTTTGTATCTTCAAATTGCTGATGGTGAACCAGGTAGCGAAGTTTATGCTGTGGCCACAAAGAAAGATCAGGCAAAATTAGTTTGGTTAGAGTCAAAACGTATGGTTAAAAAATCACCTATTCTACTAAAGCGAATTAAACCACTAGTATCTGACTTAGTATGTGATTGGAATGATAGTACATTTAAACCTTTGGGGTCAGATAGTGAAACACTAGATGGTCTAAATGTCCATGGAGCCATGATGGATGAAATTCACGCTTGGAAAGACAAGAACCTCTATGATGTTGTTGTGGACGGTACCTCATCTCGCGAACAGCCGATGATCTTTATGATTACAACAGCTGGTACCGTACGTGAGTCTGTGTATGATATGAAATACGAAGAGGCAGAAATGCTTTTAAATGGTTTAGGTGATCCAGATGGATATAAAGACGACCGTTTTTTACCTATCATTTATGAATTAGATAATCGTAAAGAATGGACAGATCCAACCGCATGGAAAAAGGCTAACCCTGGACTAGGAACAATAAAGAAAATTGACCAACTTGAAACGAAGGTAAATAAAGCCAAAGCAAATCCTCTTTTAGTAAAAAATTTACTAACGAAAGACTTTAATATTCGAGAAACATCTAGCGAGGCGTGGTTGACATTTGAGCAACTTAATAATACTTCTACGTTTGATATAAATGAATTAAACCCTAGTTACGGTATAGGAGGTTGTGACTTATCAAGTACAACTGACCTAACTGCAGCTAAGGTTATTTTTATGGTTCCAGACGATCCATATATTTATGTTAAGCAAATGTATTGGTTACCAGAAGAATTATTAGAACAAAGAGCCAAAGAAGATAAAATCCCATACGATTTATGGTATGAAAATGATTTACTTAGAACTACACCAGGTAATAGTGTACATGCAAAATTTGTAACAAAGTGGTTTTTAGAAATTCGAGACGAATTTGGGATTTATCTCCCTTGGATCGGTTATGACAGATGGTCGGCAAAATATTGGGTTGAAGAAATGCAAGGACACTTTGGAAAAGAAGCTATGATCCCAATAGCTCAAGGAAAACAAACACTTTCAAGTCCTATGAAACTTCTTGGAGCTGACTTAGAAAGTAAAAAAATCGTTTACAATAACAACCCAATAGATAAATGGTGTTTATCTAATACAGCGATTGATATAGATAAAAATCTTAATATACAGCCAAACAAAACAAATAATCAACGGAGAAGAATTGACGGTACGGCTGCTCTACTGAATGCTTATGTGGTTTTGCAAGATAAACGGAATGACTATATGAACATGATTTAGTAAAGGGGGTGATACTTTGGGGTTGTTTGAAAAGATTTTCGGGAAAGTCAAATCGTCGTCAAATACAAAGACTAGGTTTGAATTGATAAGCGATACTGGAAGTGGTTTTTACTCCTGGGGCGGAAATATCTACAAGAGTGATATTGTCAGGTCTTGCATACGCCCAAAAGCAAAAGCAATTGGAAAGTTAATCGCAAAACACATTAGAAATAATAATTCGGAGTTTAAAATAAATCCAGACCCGCACCTTCGTTTTTTATTAGAAGAACCCAATCCTTTAATGACTGGACAAATGCTTCAAGAAAAACTAGCTACTCAATTAGAATTAAATAATAATGCTTTTGCTTATATAAAACGTGATGATTTAGGTTATCCGTTTGAAATATATCCAATTCCTTGTACAACAGTCGATGTGGTTGAAGGTAACAGTGGAAATGTTTTTTTAAAGTTCTATTTCAAAACGGGAAAGCAAATGACAATTCCATATACGGATATTATTCATTTAAGAAAAGATTTTAATGAAAATGATTTTTTTGGAGAAAGTCCTGCACCAGTATTGGCAGGGTTAATGGAAATTGTAACGACTACCGATCAGGGTATTGTTAAAGCTATTAAAAACAGTGCAGTAATTAAGTGGATAATGAAATTCACTTCGGTATTAAAACCAGAGGATGTTCAAAAGAATGTAAATGAGTTTATAAATAATTATTTAAACCTTGAGACTAGCGGTGGCGCTGCAGCCGCCGATCCTCGTTATGACTTACAACAAGTTAAACCTGAGAGCTATGTACCCAATGCGGAGCAAATGAAAGAAACTACGCAGAGGATATATAGCTTTTTTAATACGAATGAAAAGATTATCCAAAGTAAATTTAATGAAGATGAATGGAATGCGTATTATGAAAGTGAAATTGAGCCGTTAGCTATGCAATTAGCAGGTGAGTTTACAAGAAAGATATTTTCGAGACGGGAACGTGGCTTCGGCAATAAAATTATCTTCGAAGCTTCGAGTTTACAGTACGCTTCAATGAAAACAAAGCTCAGCTTGCTACAAATGGTTGATAGAGGTTCGATGACTCCAAATGAATGGCGTTTTGTAATGAACCTTGGTCCTATTGAGGGTGGAGATAAAGCTATTCGAAGGTTGGATACTGCTTTAGTTGAAGAAGAAAAAGCAAAAGAAGGAGGAGATACAGATGAAATCACAAGCCAAGAATGAAGAACCTAAGCGTAAAGATCGAGAGTTTCGTAGATTTGAAACTTTTGAAATTAGGGCGTTACAAAGTGACGAAAATAATCCAAAAGAACTCTATGTTGAGGGATATGCAGTTACTTTCAATGAGCCGACTGTTCTTTGGGAATACGAAGGTACTGAGTATAAAGAACAAGTAGATGATAAGGCATTTAGAGATGCAGATATGTCTGATGTTATCTTTAATTACAACCATAGTGGAAAAGTGATGGCTAGAACAAGGAATAAGACTCTTGAGTTAAAAGTTGACGAAAAGGGTTTGTATATAAAAGCAAGATTAGATGGTACCGAAGAAGGCCGAAAACTATATGAAGAAATTCAAGGCGGTTATATCGATCGGATGAGCTTCTCGTTCACAGCTAAAGAATCAAGTTATGACAGAGAAAATCATCTAAGAACCATACGTAAGGTTAAAAAACTATATGACGTGTCCGCGGTGGATATTCCCGCTTATGATACTACTTCAATTTCGACTCGTTCTTACTTTGAACTGGAGAGGGAGAAGGAAGAAGCGGCGGTTGCTGCTGAACGGCGAAAGAAGTTAATTTTATCAACATATTTATAAAATTTATAAAAAAAACGGAGGTTATGAAATTATGAACAGATTACAAGAAATTGAGAAAAGAAAGCAAGAAATCAGAGAATTACTTGAAGGTGAACAAGAAGTAGATTTTAACGCATTGGAAAAAGAGCTTCGAGCATTAAACGAAGAAAAAGAAAAAATTGAAAAACGTCAACGTTTATTAGAAGAAGCTCGTACGATTAATGAAGATCAAAATAAAGAGTCACGTACCATTGAAACATTTAATAATGAACCAGAAAAGCGTGAAGACAAAGATGTTAAAGTAGAAAAACGAGGACAAGCCTTAAAGGAAAATCGGGCTGTAACTGTTGGCTCAAGTGATATCGTATTACCTAAGCATACAGGAAATGATATTCGTCCAACTTTTAACGAGGTTTCATCTCTAATTGACCGAGTTAATTATAAACTTTTACTTGGTGGAGAAAGTTATCAACAACCTTACTTAAAAGGATATGGAACTGGAGGATATACAGCCGAAGGTACTGATTACACAACTGCTGATGTTATTTTTGGTTATGCTGATATTAATAAAGCAAAGGTAACAGCTTACTCTGAGGATACTGAAGAAGTATTAAAACTACCTGCAGCTGATTATGATGCAGAGGTAATTAAAGGTATTTCTGTTGCGTCTAGAAAGCAAATTTCGCGTGAAATTCTTATTGGTGCAGGAACTACGAATACACTAACTGGTATTTTCTCAACAAATGCTACAGCAATTGATGCTGCTACTGACATTGAGATTGATGAAATTAATAATAATACATTAGATGAGATTGTATTTAGTTACGGTGGCGATGAGGATGTAGAAGATGCTGCGGTCCTTATTCTGAACAAAAATGACTTAAAAGCATTTGTTAAATTACGAGACTCGAATGGAAATCGTATTCACCGAGTTGTGTCAAATGGTAACACAGGAACGATTGACGGTATCCCGTTTATTATTAACAGCGCTTGTTTGCCAATTAATAATGGAGGATCTGGCGGAACAGCTGGAGATTATGCTATGGCTTATGGTTCATTATCGAACTATGGTTTAACTATTTTCTCTGAAATGGATGTACAACGTTCGACAGATTTCAAATTCAAACAGGGTATGATTGCACATAAAGGATCAGTGTTCGTCGGTGGTAACGTTATCTCTAAAAACGGATTCGTTCGAGTGAAACGTGCGACAACTCAAGCTTAAGGCTGGTGATTAGATGAAAGCTGAAACTATTCATCCTTTTATTGATAAAAATACGGGTGAACGTTTTGATGTAGGGGAAGTATACACTTCCCCTGACTCTAAACGTATGGAAGAATTGATAGAACGAGGGTTTTTGAAAATAATCGAATCAACAGAACCTAATCGTAAACAAACGACAAGAAAAAAACGCGGTGTGACAAATGACAATTCTAAATGACGTTAAAAGTTCACTTCGGATCAGTTCATCACAGACAGCATTTGATGGTGAAATTATAGATTTAATTGAAGAAGCCCGAAATGATCTTATTCTGTCGGGAGTTACTTCAGAAAAAGCAAATGGTGATACGGATGCTCTTATAAAACGTGCTATAAAAACCTACGCAAAAGCTAATTTCGGTTGGGACAATCCTGATGCTGATAGATTACAAAAGTCTTATGAATTATTGAAACAGCATTTATCACTTTCTCAAGAATACAGTTTATTTACTGTTACCTTTATTATAGATGACGGAGCAGGTGGGTTGCTTGAGAATGCGATAGTTACATTCAATGATGAAGAAAGGATTACAAACACTTCTGGTGAGGTTGTTTTTAAAGGAATTAGTGAAGCTCATAACATGGCATACACTGTAACACTAGATGGGTATTCAGATGTTGACGGCGTTATTGATGTAGAAGGAAGTTTATCAATTTCTGTTTCAATGGCGGTGATATAGATGCTATGGCGTGATGTTGTTAATCTTATTCCCATATCCACTGGACAGAATGATATGGGTGATATTACGAATACACCTACAAGTAAGCAAGTGTTTGCAAATAAATTAAATTATAGGAATAAAGCATTCTACCAAGCTCAGGCGAATGGTTTAAAACCTCAGATAACATTTGAAATTAAAGAAATAGATTACGAAGGCGAACAAGAATTAGAGTTTAATAATAAAACTTATAAAATTATTGATGTGTATCCTTTAAAAAATGAGAACATTGGTCTGATTTGTGAGGGGTTGAGTACTGATGGCTAGAATTCCAAACCCTGTGAGGACAAGAAAAGACGGTGTGGAGATTGTCTCTAACGTAGATAGAGCTCAATTTACAATACATGAATTAATTAGAGCGGCTAATCGAGCAGTTGGCGGCCATTTACGAAAACGTATGATGAGAGAAGCTCGAAAGATGCAAGGTATGAAAAGAAACAGACGTGTAGGACGTGCTTTTCAATATTGGGCGCGAAGACGGGAAACAGATCTTATCATAGGATCTAAGCACAATACTTGGTATGGTGCTGAACAAGAATTAGGCACTAGAGGACAACCTAAAAGAGCGATTATAAAAGATACTGTTATGGCCGAAGTGAATGAAATACGAAAGATACAGGGTGCTTTTTTAAGTGCTATCGAAGATGACAATCGTGCACGTGGTTTGATTGACACGGAGGATGAGGGTAAAAATGACGAAAATGATTAATATTCGTAAAGATATAGCAGCCTTTTTAAAGTCTAAACACCCTGATGTAAATGATAAACCAAGAGTTTGGGCAGAGGAAGCGCCTAGTGACGCTGTCTATCCCTACATTGTGTACGACTTCACTAATTCTATTGATAACGGAATTATGGAAAACTTTGTACTTGAGTTGGATTTTTGGGATAACCAAACGGATACAACAGCACTAGAAACTTTATGTGGTACTGTAGATGAAGATTTGCATAGAAGGACTGTAATGATAACAAGTAGTCTTTCTGCTACATTCTATCGTGAAAATAGAAGGCAAATAAGAGATCCTGACAAACGGTTAAGACGTAGACAGTACGTATACCAAGTGAGAGTACACGGGGAGTGATCGAATGGGCACAATGACTTGTGTGCAGTGTAATAAAAATTGGTATGAAAAGGGGCCGTCAAACAATACAATCTGTGATGATTGCTCACAACCCCAAGAAGAAGTCCAAGATGTAATTAACGATGACTTTCAAGCTTTGGTATATGAGGTCTTGACAGATGAAGAAATAGAAACGTTAAAGCACGTTGATTGGAATGAAATTAAATTGATGGCGGCTGATCATGTCGCTTTGCAGTTAAGATGGAAACTTTTAAAAATTGAGAAAGGAAGTGCTAAATAATGCCAATTAATAGACCGGCGGTACCAAAACCCGAGAATGTCCAGTTGGGCGAAGGAGTTTTAATATTTAATTTTAATCCCGATGACTGGGATGATGTAAACGCTACTGCCTTTGGAGCTGTCAGGGGCGGAGGTTCCTATAATATTGAACCGACAAACAAACCTATTCGTTTTGCTGGGGATCGTGGTGAAGATACAAAAGGTTTAAAACGTAGAACTGAGTTTAAGATTACAATTTCAGCTAGTGCATTAGAGTTAGATCACGCTAAACTTCAAAAGTTTATGCCTGGAACAGTAACTAATACCGCTGCTACAACAAATGTCCCTTCTTATAATAAATTCAGACCTAATACAGATTTTGCAGATACTGATTATATTGGTAATTTAGCTTATATAACTTCAAATAAGAATGGTGATATTGTTGCCTACGTCATTGAAAATGTGTTAGGTGATGGGGCTTTCACTGCTGCTATGACTGATAAAGACGAGATAGTGTCTGAGGTGACATTCACTGCACATTTTGATCCGAATGATATGGATAAAGTACCAGCATACATTGTTCAATATACAGGCGATGTAGCAACAGCATAATAGGGGCCTAGCCCCTTATTTTTTTAGGAGGTAAACAATGGGAGAAGAAATTAAAAGTGAACAGGTTGAAGTGAAATCAATTGATAGTGAACAAGTATTCGATATGTTGCCCTATGTTGCTGATATTTACGAAAAAACAGGATTCGATGATTACCGAAAGGAATTAAAGAGGAAGTACAAAGCTAAAGATGTCAAAGATGTAGACGAATTTAAATTAGCTGCTGCAATTGATGCGGTTAAATTTATTTTAAAGAACTCTGTGAAGGTAAAAGATGAATTTTTTAACATTGTAGCAATAGCGGAACAAAAGAAGTTGGAGGAAGTCAAACGTCAATCTTTTGTAAAAACCATTCAATCTGTTAAGAAAATCTTTTCAGATCCAGAGTTAGTTGATTTTTTCAAAGAAGCTATGCAGTAGGAGGATATGAAGAAACATTATCCTTATTGCATAGCTTTTATGATTTTAATTACGTCATGAGTTTGCCGATTAAACACATAACTCGATTGCTTGATAAGGCATTTGACAAAAAAGAAGAAAATAAAGCTTGGGATATGTGGCTTGTTAAATACGAATACATGAATAAAGACAATTTTGTACCATTTAGTGAGTTTTTAAAACAAACAAGGCAGCCGCAAGTTTCTGTAACAACAAATGAAACCGTCGAAGAAACATTTAATCGATTTAAATCTAAGATTAAAAAACGATAACCCTAAAAAAGGGTTTATTTTTATGCCCAGAAAGCGGGGTGAATAGATTTGGAAATCTTTAAGTTATTTGGCTCTATCTTGATCGATGATAAAGAAGCCGACAAAAGTCTTTCGAAAATGGATAAAAAGACTAAAAGCTTCGGAGAGACTTTAGGAAAAGGAATAAAAACAGCAGCTAAGTGGGGAGCGGCATTAGTGGCAGGTGCAACAGCCGCTGTAGGTGGAATGATAGCTTTAGGTCTTAAAATAGGTAATACAGCAGATAGACTTTTAGATTTACATGCTATTACAGGCATGTCGACAGATGAAATTCAGAGATGGGAGAAAGTAACCAAGGTAGCTGGTGTAAGTGCTGATGCAATGACCAACGCCTCCCAAAAACTTACTCGATCACTTGATACCATCATAGAAAGTGGTGGTAAAGGTGCCGAATCCCTTGAAGAATTAGGCCTATCAGTAGATCAAGTCGCAAATATGAATGCTGATGAGCGCATGGACGCTATAGCAAAGGCTTTATCAGAAGTTGATGATAAAACGAAACGAGCAAAGCTAGGAACGGATTTACTCGGTGGCTCGTGGAAAGAGATAGCACCAATAGTTGATATGGGTGCTGAGGCAATGGATAAAGCAAAAGCATCGGCAAATATAATCAGTGAAGAAGATTTGAATAAAGCTAATGAATTCAGAATTAAAGTTGAAGAAATGAAAGACCGGGTCGGATTTTTTGTAACAAAAATAGGTATTGCACTAATGCCGATGTTACATGTTTTGTTCGATTGGTTCCAAAGCCAGATGCCTTTAATTGAATCGATTGCTGTTAAAGTTTTCGATGGAATAGGAGTTGCTTTATCAAAGGCTAGTGATTTTATCAATAATGAAGTAATACCTCGTCTAAATGATCTATGGAACTGGGTATCTCCTTACTTACCAAAAATAAAAGAACTATTCATGACTTCATTCGGCATTACTAAAGATGTGCTTATGGATGTAGTAGAGGCTATTAAAGATACAACGAAATGGATGGCCGATCACTGGAATATAGTCGAACCAATTCTTATTGGTATAGCAGCTGGTGTTACAACCTTCTATCTTATCACGGGAGCCATAGCGGCATATGGAGCCATTACTAAAACAATCACAGCTATCCAATTAGCTTTTAACGCAGCACTTGCAATGAACCCTATTGGTTTGGTTGTAATTGCTATTGGTTTATTAGTAGCAGCGGGTGTCATGCTGTGGAAGAACTGGGATACAGTAACTAAAAAACTCGGTCAATTTTGGGATTGGATAAAAACAAAATCATCCCAAATTTTTAACTCAATTTTAGATTTCTTTAAAAAATGGGGCCCTTTAATGCTTGCTGTTATAACAGGTCCGATTGGCTTATTAGTATTCGCGATTGTTCAAAATTGGGATAAAATTAAGGGTGCTTTTACGGATGGCGCAGAATTTATTAAAAATGCCTTTTTCAAAGGGGTAGAGTGGATACTTGGAAAGGCTAATGAAATGCTCTCATTCTTTGGCGGGCTTAAATCGAAATTTACACAAAAGACAAAAGGTATGTGGGATGGTATAAAAGATGCCTTCAAAGGTGCCGTCAATTGGATTATCGGTAAATGGAACTCTTTACAGCTAAAAATAGGTGGACAAGAAATCTCTTTACCATTTGGAAAATCAATTAGTATTCCTTCCATTACACTTAATACACCTAATATTCCGATGCTTGCAAAAGGAGGAAACATCCATGATGACGGTCACGTAATTGTGGGGGAAGCCGGTCCTGAAATTCTATCAAATATAAAAGGTGCAAGAGTTACGCCGCTGGATCACCCTTCAGTTCATAAAGCAAATGAACAAAAGGATAATCCTAAACAGCGCGGCGATACACATATAAATGTTTATCCTCAAAAAGCAAACTTAGATGAACAAGAATTACTACGCACATTCCAGAGAGTGGAGGTGCTGTATGGCGGATAAAATATACTGGATTGACTCAAATGGAAACGAACAACAACTAAGCTTACATCCTAATTTCAGTGTTTTAAAGGGGATGAATGGGCGTTTTATGCCCCCTATTTCCTTTGTAGAAGATGAAGTTCCTTTTCAACACGGAAGTAGATTGAGAAATGTAAAAGTAAAAGCTAGAGATGTTGATATTCCACTACTAATCCAAGCTGATTCAGAAGTTAATTTAAGGAGAAAAGTACGTGAAAGTTTGCGAATGTTTAACCCTTTGAATGGAGACGGAAAGTTAAAATCAATCGCTCCAGATGGAAGTCAAAGAGAATTAACTTGTCGTTATTCAATGGGATTTGAAGGTTTAGAGGATAGCGATAATAAAGGTTATACTTGGCAAACGTTAGTCCTTGTTTTCCGTGCCTTCGATCCCTACTGGTATGACACAAGCACCAATGTAAAAACATTCAATACAGGGGAAACAGCGACGTTTTTCCCGTTCTTCCCTTTACGCTTGTCATCCTCTACGGTATTTACTGATACAACAATAGACAATCAAGGAGATGTAGAGGCTTGGCCGGAATGGATCATCAAAGGACCAGGTGAAAACATTTACCTACGTAACTTGACGACAGGACAGCTATTAAACTTAAACATTTCTTTAGCTGTTGGGGAAACGGCAACGATTGTTACGAAGCCATTTGAAAAGTCTATTAAAAAGAATGATGGTACTAATTTATATGGTGAACAATCGGAAGAGTCCTCCTTATGGGCTTTGAGAGAAGGAAAGAATAATATACGAATTGAAATGTCAAATGCTACGGAAAATTCATCTGTTCAACTTTCTTATAAGAATAGGTATTTGGGGGCGTAGTTATGGGATATGAAATTTATGTGCGCAATGTCAATTTAAAACGCATAGCCCCTGTGGAGGATTACCAAAGTTTAGAGTTAGTCATGCGGTTTAATGCAGCTGGATCATGGACGTTAACTATCCCAACCGACAGTAAAGCCGCAAAAGAATTGATCAAACCTAAGGCTGGAATTATCGTCAAAAAAGATGGTCAAATGATATTCTCAGGACCTGTTAAATCGAGAAATCGAAAATGGGATATCGACGAAGATACGGTAACGATCTCAGGTAGAGACGATTTAATACACTTGCAAAATTTAGCTTTACCGGTGCCCGGTGGACCACCATATACAAGTGCTTACGATGTGAGAACAGGTGTGGCCGAGACAGTTATTCGAGAGTATATAGATTACAACATCGGAATAAATGCACGCTCTGAACGTAAAGTACCAGGTCTAATTCTCGCTGAAGATTTAGGACGAGGTAAGAATGTTACAGGTCGAGCAAGAATGCATCCATTGATTGATTTAGTCAGTTCGCTAGCTTTAAAAGGTGGAGACTTGGGTTTCCGAATTGTACAAAAAGAGAACAATCTTGAATTTCAAGTGTATCAACCTACAGATAAAACTAAGACCGTTGTATTTTCTCCTTTACTTGGTAACTTAATAGATTTTGATTATTCTTCTGAAGATGCAGAAGCAAACTATGTCATTGTGGGTGGCGGCGGTGAAGGGGCTGAACGTACATTTGTTGAACGTGGTGACTCCACGAGTATTACAAAGTACGGCCGAATTGAGTCTTTCAAAGATCGTCGCGATACGGTGGATACAACAGAATTAAATGGATCATTAGATGAAGAATTGTTAGCTAAAGCAGAAAAGACAAGCTTAAGCATTTCGCCTATCGACATGGAAGGTATCACATTCGGTAAAGATTATAATCTTGGCGATAAAGTTTCTGTGGTTATCACACAACCTAATGAAGTTGTGGATATAGAAACGGTCTATTATTTCTTGTCAGAATTTCAATCAGTACCCATTGAACAAGAACGCATTCGTAAAATTCAAGAAAAAATTGATGTCATTCAAGATGTGGTAAGAGAAGTTAAAATTTCAATTACCCCAGAAAGGGAAACCATTACACCTAATATAGGTACGCCAGAGTCATTATCCAAAGCGGTTCCTGGCATATTCGATGAAGTGAAAAAGTTACGAAGACGAATAAGTAATTTGGAAAGGCGGTGATACAATGACATGGACTAATAAACAACCAAAAACAGTAAACGGTTTACCATTACCTCAAAAATATAATCCCGTTACAGATGATCATATAGCGTCAGTCGGTGAAGAAGATATTCAAAATGGATTTTCTGTTAATTCTCTAACCGTAGGTACGACTGCAGTAGAACTAAAAGCGGGTGATACTGCTCTTGCAAAAAGAAGAAAAGTCATCTTTAGAGTTTCGGGAGATGATGCAATATTTATAGGCCATGATAGCTCAGTTACGACCACCACAGGCTATCCCGTGTTACCTGGGGAAACTTTTAAAGTAAGATTTGATCCGTCAAAAGCCATTCCTATTTATGCAATTGCTGCAAGTGATCAAACAGTAAAAATCATGGAAACCAATTAAGGGGGGTGATTAAATGACACAGACTTATTTTCCGTTTGATAGTGGATCCGGAGCGAATGTAACTGAAGTACAATGGCAAGAAATGGCGCAGTATTGGCTTAATACTGGAGTTATACGAAGTGTATTAAATGAGCTAGAGGTCTACGCTGACTCTACAGGAATGCAAGTTAAAGTGAAAACTGGAGAAGCTTGGATTAAAGGTCATTTTTTTAAATCAGATGAAGAAGAAGCTTTAGCGATTGGAACAGCTGATGCATCCAATCCTCGAATAGATCGTGTTATCATTCGTTTAGATTGGACTGCTAATACAATTCAATTGGCCATATTACAAGGGGCAGCCGCCACAAGTCCAGTAGCACCTGCACTTACACAAAATACAAGCAGATGGGAAATATCTTTGTCTCAAGTTAATGTTGGAGCAGGGGTTACAACGATTGCAGCTGAAGATATCATCATGGAAAGAGATTTCACCGAAATAGATTATTCTAAACACAAGAATGATGATAAAGCTCATACAAGGCATATCGCTGCTAAAAATGCATCAGAAAGTGGAAGTGACTACACTAGTGGTACAAGTTTATTTGTGGTTAGTAGTACTGAAACAGGATGGCCTAATTCGGCTGGAACTGTTGTAACCCACAAATTAAGTAATCTAAGGGTAACGCAATGGTTTTTCTATAACGGAAATGGGAATGCAACAAGAGCGTGGGTTCGACATTGGTACGATACTTCATGGACGCCATGGGAACAATTGCACGGAAAGGCACTAGGAGAAGGTTTAAGGGTAACAAGTGGTAAGGTTTCTATCAGTGCAGCTGCTGGGAGTAATGGGTCTGCAACTATAACTTTTGCAAAAGCATTTTCCCAAGCACCTAATGTGACTGCATCTTTGCAGGGAACAGACCTTACTAATTACGGTAAAGTTGGTGCACACGACATTACTACTACAGGTGCTACAATAACCTTCAAGAATGACAATACAGTTGATGTGACAAGTATTCCATTTAACTGGATAGCCGTTGGGCAGGGGTGATAGAAAATGATAATTGAACATATTGTAGAGGGGTCGCAGAATACCAGTTTACATGATTTTCAGATTTCAATAAATGGATTGGATTTAATGATATCCGGTGGTTCTTATTATCAAGCAGGACAAGAGAAGTTTGTTAGTAGTGAGGAAGCAACTATCCAAATTCCTTCACCTACAGAATTAACACATTATACCTTATGGTTAACGGAATCAGGAATAAATGTTTTAGCTCGTACTGACAAAGAAGAATATACAGAAGTTTTAAATCCTGTTGACCGATTAGCGTGGTTTTCTATTCCTGCCAATGAAACAGATTTAAATAATGTAGATATTCATTTTGTAAAAGTAGTCGAAGCCTAGTAAGGCTTTTTTTATTTGAGAGGAGTGAAGTAAATGAGTGATATCAAAACGTACCAAGCACGTAGTGGACGTATCATGAAAGAAGATGGAACATGGGTAAATGAAGCGGAAGGATTAAATGCCGATGGATCAAAGAATGTGAAACTAACGGGGAGTATGATGGAGTTATACGGCAACTCGGCAGATACAAAACCCACAGCGGATATAAAGACCGGAACAACCTTTTTGGAGATTGATACCAAAGAGGTTTTTATTTTTGACGGAACAGAATGGGTGGTGTTTTAATTGAGTTTAACCACATATGGTTTGGTTAAAAGGCACGTTGATAACAGAAGTGAAGACATTATTAGAGTTAACGCTCCGATTTATGGGGTGTATTGGAATAAAGGTTCTGACCCTACTATGACGAGAACGCATGATGCAATCGGTATGGTTGCTAATGCCGGAGTTGATGGAAGTTGGGTTCAGAATGATTTTGATAATGCTCAGATTTTTAGAGAAATTGGCGAGGTTGAAGATGAATTAGGAAATGTCTTTGTACGCATTCCTAAATTTTATATAAAGAAGCAAGACGGCGGGGGTTTTAAGACTTGGCAAGTTTCGAAAACTCAATACCCGGGATTTTACCTACCTTGGTGCTTTTGGGACTTCACAAATAATCGAGAGCTACCTTTTATTGATGTCGGTAAATACAAGGCTTCACTGGGTACTGGAGACAAATTAGAGTCTAAGCCTAATCTGCACCCACTAGCAAGTAAGAATATTGTGGATTTCAGGACTTACGCCACAAATAACGGAAAAGGGTATCAACAGCTAGATATTCATGTGGTTGACGTTCTCCAAACTCTTTTTTATGTAGAGTTTGCAACCCTCCATTCTCAAAGTGTGATGCAAGGTTTTACAACAGGTCAGTATTCAAGTTCTCATACAGCTACCATTGCAGAGACTGCGGTTAACCGAATTATTGTTGCTAATTCTACCGCATCAGGTTTTATTGTTGGTCAATCTATCGGGATCGGCTCTAATCATTACAGTAACAACATTAGCGGAACACCGAGGCTCATTACCAACATTGTAAGTTATGATACCGATAATACAGCTATTGAGTTTGATGGTGATCCAATTGATATCGCAGTCGGCGATGTTGTTGCAAACCGAGGACATATAAATGGATTTAGTAAAGATATTGTTGCATCAAGTGGTAGTATAGTTAGTACATCAGACGGTAAATATCCGATGATGTATAGAGGTATCGAGTCACTGTACGGTGACATTTGGCAGTTTGTTGATGGTGTAAACATTAACGAACACCAAGCTTGGTTTGCGAAAAACGCAGAAGATTATGCAAGCAATGTATTTGCGTCTCCTTATGAGCAAGTGAGCTACATTAACCACAATGCGAACGGATACCCAATTGAGATGGGATATGATAAAAATAATCCATCTGTCGCACTCCCTACAACTGTAGGAGGAGGATCAACTACGTACTACTCGGATTATTACTATCAATCGACAGGGCAAAGAATTGCCCGCGTTGGTGGTTCTTGGGGCGATGGTTCGACGGCGGGGCTTTCCTCTTGGTACTTGAACAGTTCTTCTTCGGATGCGTACGTGTCTATCGGCGGGCGGCTTCTTAAAAAACCTCTTTGAGGGGGTCTGGGGGACACCTCCCCCAGTTAAGTGAATGTTTTTAAAAATATTTAAATATATAGGGTTATAGAGTGCACGCTTGCCCACGTTGGTGGTAATTGGAACAATGGTTCGAATGCAGGGCTTTCCTATTGGAACTTGAACAATTCTTCTTCGAATGCGAACGTGAATATCGGCAGGCAGACTCTTATTAGATTTATAGTAATTATTGCACTTTATAATCCCTACCGCTTGGTAAAAATGCGCCGTAAAGAGCAGGGTTTAGTAGCATTGTCGAAATACCTTGAGGCTAATAAGAAAGAAGGATACTCTTGAAACGAATAGGCTACATTTACAGTAAAATATACGATATCGATAATATAAAATACGCAATAATGAAAGCATCGCTTGGAAAACGAAAGCAAAAGCGTGTTAGTGCTATTTTAAACAACATGGATTACTACGCTTATCAAATCCGAAAGATGCTTATTAATAAAACATACATCCCGTCCCAGCCACAAGTTAAAACGATACAGGATGCGTCCAATAACAAAATAAGGACAATCTACAAACCTAACTTTTATCCAGATCAGATCATTCATTGGTCTCTTATGCTGCAACTTGAACCAATCATCATGAAAGGCATGTATGAGTATAATTGTGGAAGTGTACCGAAACGTGGCACAAGTTATGGTCAAAGAGCAATCAAAAAATGGCTAAATAAGGATTACAGAAGTACAAAATACTGTTTGAAAATGGATATCAAAAAGTTTTATCCTTCTATCGATAACAAAATTCTAAAGCAGATGTTTCGAAAGAAAATTAAAGACAATGATTGTTTGTGGTTAATCGATACAATCATTGATAGCAACGAAGGTCAACCGATCGGATTTTATACCAGTCAATGGTTTGCGAACTTCTTTTTAGAGGAATTAGATCATTTAATTAAAGAACGACTAGGTGTGAAATATTACGTTCGGTATGTAGATGATCTGGTACTTTTGGGAGCAAACAAAAAGAAGCTGCACAAAGTAAGAAAAGAAGTCGAAATGTATTTGAAAAGTATCAATTTGAAACTGAAAGGAAATTGGCAGGTGTTCCGCACTAGTAAAAGAGATATCGACTTTTTAGGACTAAGGTTTTCTCGTAACAAGATCATACTGCGAAAGCGAAACGCTCTAAGAATTCGGAGAAGGATTAAAAAGATTAAAAAGAAAGGTTTCTTCTTCGAGAAGGATGCTTCAGCTGTCATATCTTATTGGGGATGGATAAGAAGAAGCAACAGCTATAATTTTTACCACAACTATATTAAACCTGTCGTAAGTATAAATCTTGCTAAGAAAGTGGTGAGTATCAATGCCAAAATACGGGCTAATCACGGAAAACGGAGATTTGTTAGTAAACTCAAAACAGCTTGATGGTTATAAACCAATTGATTTTGCAAAAATCCCTAATTTTGACCAAACGACGCATTTCGTTGAACAAGGTGTAGCTACAGATAACGGGGACTACATCAGTGTAGAGGTCGAAATAAAAGAACTACCAGCTGATTTAAATGATGGAGCGATGGATGATGGAGAAACTCTCTAAAACATGTATGGATTTATTAAAGTTGGTCGAACAACAAGAACAAGTAATAACAAAGCAAAATGAAACAATTGCGAGGCTTGTTAACGAAACGGTGGAAAAGGAAGAAATGATTAATGAGTTGATGCAAGATTACGTCGAAATATAGAACTAACGGAGGCGCGTTAGTTGCATAAAAGAAAGTGAGTCAGCACTTAGTGTTGGCTCTTTTTATTTTGGTCTGAAAGGGGTGTCACATGGAACAGCTTGCAAAAGAGAATGATGAGCGTATTCGTAATTTAGAAATTAGGATGGCTACTCAAGAACAGCGCATGGACACAGTAGCAACAGATGTAAAGGAAATCAAAAACACCCTCACATGGTTAAACCGCCTTGTCCTTGGTGCATTGGTGGTTCAGATTTTATCGTTAGTGATCGGGAAGGTGTGATATTATGCAAATTATAGATGCTCGAAGTTTAGTGCCGAAAGACAAAAAAGGTCGTGAATTAAGAAAGCGCACCAAGAAAATTAAACGGATTGTGATCCATCATGGAGCAACTAAACAAGGCTTAGATGGCACGAATTACCTTTCCTATCTTAGCTTCCATATCAACAATCTAGGATGGTCAACAGGCGGATATACCTTTGGCATTAACGATGACGGATCAATCTTACAAGGCTATGACATTGATGTGATCACCAATCACGTGGGTAACTATAATGGTGACTCATTAGGCATTGTGTTAGCTGGTGACTTTCGTGTGGAAGAACCAACACCTGAGCAATGGAATGCTTTATATTGGCTACTCAATCATTTAAAAAGTTTGTTAGGCGATGTAGAGATTGTTGGTCATTCGGAGGTACCAGGCTATTCATGGAAGCCATGCCCATCATTAGACATGAACCAAATTAGACGGAACGCAGCCAATTATTCAGAGAAAGAAATCAAAATCGAAGTACCTAAACAAATAGGAGGGGTGCAAACAATGAGTTTATTGAAACGTGGAGATAAAAGTCCGGATGTAAAAACGCTGCAGGAAAATCTAAATACTCTTGGTCACCAATCGGGAACACCAGACGGTATTTTCGGTGCTAAAACGGAAGCAGCAGTAAAATCATTCCAACGTGCATCCAATTTAACTGTAGATGGTATTGCAGGACCACAAACATTAGGCAAAATTGATGCTCTACTTAAACAGAAAAACAAGGTAACCGCACCTAAAAAAGAGTCAGCAACATTTACTCTTGGTGGTCGCAAATACACAATTCAGGAGGTGTAAGCATGGATAAAGGATCAATTACTCGTTTTGCTCTCTTGATTGTGGCTGTGATTAATGCAGTTCTAAACTTAATTGGTTATCAAACCATTCCAGAAGCATTCGTTAATGACATTGTTGCAGTCATATCGGGTGCTTATTTTATTTGGGTAGCGTGGAAAAACAATTACTTGAGCAAGAAGGGGGTCGCTCAGAAGGAAGCTCTTAAAAAGCATAACCTAGCATAAATTAAAAAGCCCTCTACACATTGTAGGGGGCTTTATTTCTTAATTTACAAATGTAGTATGTTTAGCCTTCCACTTCTCTAAAGCTATAAATAACCAGAAACTATAGATACCTAGAGTAATAACCGTTAAGAACCACCACTTAATCCAGTTCCCAAACAACCCGATTGCACTTCCATTAAACTTCAATCGTCTTCCTTCCACAACCGTATGATTAATCTTCCAGCCATAAATCATGGTTACAGCCCACGGATAACAAATACCCAAAGTCACTACAGTTACTAACCAACCTAAAATAGACCATCCAATAAATTGCAGTAAGCCACCATCGAAATAAGAGCGTAATTCCACTGTGTAAGTTTCGTTTGTGCTACTTTCTTGAACCGTTAAATTTGTAGACATCCAATTACCACCTTTACATAGTTTTTTAGAATTTACGCCTGTATGATAACATTTATTACGGTAATTGGAAATAATTATGAATTTTTATGTATTCATGGAGTTAAAATTACATAGTTATAAAAAGACAAAAAGTAAGGGAGTGATAACATGGATAAAAATAATCTGATTTTTGAACCGGTTTCGAGTGATTATGAAGATGAAATTATTATATTTCCTGAAGAAGAACCACCTAAGTTTGGATCATTTAATTATTTTAAGGAAAAGTATGACTCTAAAATAGAAAACTTGTTAGATAATTTCTTAGATGAAGAGTTAACAAAAATAATAGAAAATGAAAATTGCCCAGACTACGAAACTAAAAAATTACATTTAAAGGAACTTGCTCATTTTTATTACAAAGTTCGTAAAAAGTTTGAACTACATCAAGATAAAATAAAGTTTTAAAGTTGACCAGACTTTGTCTGGTCTTTTTTATTTGAATAATTTAAATATCCCAAAAATCATCGGCTTTTACGTTAGGGTCAATCTTCTGCAACGTATTAATTATTTTCTTTATAGTCTTGGTATTAGGATCATGGTCATAATCTCCTTTAGATAGTTTACTAATTGTTGTTTTATTAACCCCGGATGTTTTAGATAACCATTGTTGTGATATTCCTCGTTGATCTAACCACTTACCTAGTTTACTCCTCTTTTTCCCCAAGCCAAACATTATTTAACACCTCACTCATTAACTCTATTTATCTATAATTCTTGTCCAAAAATAAAATTTTTTATTCAAATTTATATAAAAAAAGTTGTAAAGTTGGACAATCCGTATTGCATAGGCTGTTATCAAGAACCATCAAATCAGCGTATAGACGTAAGTCTAGGCGAAAGGGGAGTAAGAAAATGGGGTTTCTTTCAGCTTTTTCAACGGTTATCGGAGTTGTAGCTCATCAGCAAAGAAAACGAAAAGAAAGGGTGAATACATGGCAGTATGATCACCTTATTACAAACAAAAGAATGTTTGGAATGATTGAAGAAGAACAGCCGTTTCTTTATTCATCGCAGGAACTTAACCATTTAATTGATGGAGCTCAAACATCAGAACAATGTCAAGCGGTTATTGATCATGTCGATATTTTTCACCAAAAACATGATGTATGGCATGTTGGTTCTTATTGGGAGTTAGGTGTAAAAGCAGCTGAAAAGAGAAATAAACTTCAAAGGAGAGGGTATTGATGAAAATTAATTTTCAAGCCTTAAAAAATGATCTTCCTTTTATGACTGACGATGAATTGAACGATGAAATAAACGTGTATTTAGTAAACTCGTTTCAATGCAAACTTAATAATTTTGATGCTAGAGATTGCAGAAAGGCAGTAAACATGTGCATCCAAGAGTATAAAAATAGATGGCGCAAAAATGACGGGTTTAATGAAAGGGGGGAGTGTTAATGTTAGGTAGATTTAGACGAATAAACAACACATCGAAACAAAATATTTCTTATACTCCTATTCATAATTCCAATTGGGTTAAAGGTGAAGTTGATGGACGCGAATATCAAGCAAAATTATATGATGAAGGTTCAATGTTCGGGATAGATGGGGGACGTATCAGTAAATTATGGGTTGATGGCTTATGTCATTATGATCGTGGTTGGGATGATGAACCAAGGGAAGAACATCAAGAAACATTTAATAAACTGGTGGACTTTCTTGAAAATAGACCTAAAAGGAGTTGGTTGAAATGAATAACTGGAAAGAATTAATCATTCGTTTAGATCGTCACGCTGTCGGTGCAGAAGAAGTGGCAGATATGATTTATGAATATTTGGTACGGAAATTAGAAGATGATCCAGATCACCATTATGTAGTTGAAGAAAGAATTATTGATGATATTAAGTCTTTTGTATGGAGAGGGGTGTGGGAGTAATGATTTTTACAGTCATCGGTGCTGGAATGGTTTTATATGGTGGGTATTTAATAGGATGTATTAAGAAAATGGATGAAAAGACAAATCAATTAAAGAGGGTGAAATGATGTTTGAAAAATTCGGCTGGGGAAGTTCATATGACGCTTGTGCGGATCGTGAAGAAGTAAAGGGATATGTAAATGAAAATGGATGGGATCAATTTCTGAGCAAACTTAACGAGGAGTTTCCGAATAGGAATTTATATTCTGTCAGTACACCTTGGATCGATGATAACAGTTATATTTGTAAGGCTAGAGGAACCAAAGGTGACTTAATCATTGGATGGAATGGGGTGCACCGCAAATGAAGTACCCTAAAAATCATAGTATGTTTGAGCAGTTAAATGGAGTCAATAAAGAATTGCATTATATAGTTATTGGTTTGAGAGATGTATACTACAGGTTAATTGATTTTTCGGATAGGATAGAAGACAGTAAATTGAGCGACGAATTAAAGGAAATTTCCGGTGGTATTATTACCGAATTAGAAGGAATTGACCCTGATATTTATTACTAAAGGGAGGGTTTTTGTAATGATTAAATGCCCGAAATGTGGAAGTGATGAGATCGTTTCTTATGATTTAGTTATCGGTCGTGCGATGATTTATGTAAAAACTTGGGAAGTTGATGAAGCTCCTGATCATTGCGAGCCGTGGGGTGATATTAGCGACTTAGATAGTTTTGAGTGCTGTGATTGCAATTTCGAATTTGGCCATGACGGAAAGGAAGTGAAGTCATGTTAGGCGTGGGTGAAATTATTGCTTTGGGTTCTATTGGAGTGGCATCGTTCGCTGGGGAATATGTTTTAAATAAATTAGAAAAACAAGACTTAGCTATGGTCTTATCAAAAAGTATTTCAATAGCCGGGGCAACGTACGTATTGGTCAAGATTGCAGGTTTTTTCACCTTTCTTTCTACCACATTTTTACCGTTCGGTTAACATGACGTTGGGTGAATAACAAAACGTACTATTAAATTGTTTTTATATCGGCTTTTGTCGGATTCGTTTTAAATGTAATTAATTATAGTTAGGAGTGTTGTGTGTGGTATTTGAATTGCTTTTATTTCCTGCAGCTGCCGGATTTGGTTTGGCGCTTAAGTCAGTTATCAAGAACAATCAAAAAGAAGATGTACCAAAGATTATCAAAGAAGTATTTGAGAATTTAGGTGTAGGCATTCGAAAAGGGAAAGGGAAAGAAACTTATATTCAATTTCCTAAACTTATCGCTAAACATGAAAAAGAAGAAAAACCATACGATGTTTACATTTATGGATTGCCTAAGGGGATTGCATTCGAAAGCTTTGCTCAAGTAAAAGGACCGGTTCAAGATGCTTTAGGTCGCCCATTAGTAATAGAATTTGGAGATCGAATAGTTATATTTAAAATAGCAAAACAAGATTTGCCAAGTCGAATACCATTGCAACCATTTTTAAGTAAAGAAGAAAAGTGGAGAGTTCTCATAGGCCTAAACCAATATGATGAAATCACCCATAATTTTGATGATTACCCACATGTAGTTGGAGGAGGAACCACACGATTCGGAAAAACAATTTTATTAAAAAATATTATGACTCAGCTTATATTACAAAATCCTGAAAATGTTCGTTTTTGGATTATTGATCTAAAAGGCGGTGTTGAGTTTTGGGAATTTGAAAATTTAAAACAAGTTAAGTCTGTTACGTCTAAACCGATAGAAGCACATGAGCTTTTGAAGAACTTAAATAAAAAGCTTGATAATCGGATGAAGTTCTTTAAGCGTAAAGGATATAAAAATATTGTACACACATCAATTAAACAAAGAGACTTTATCATAATCGATGAGTCGCACGACTTGTTTAGTTCAAAAGATCATGAGTTAAAGAAGCGACCTGGAAGAGGTCAACCTAATAAGAGAGAAGAAATTGAATATTATGTAGGGCGAATGGCATCGATGGGTGGAGGTTTTGGTTTTAGATTAATGGTATTTACCCAATACCCTGTAAAAGAAGCTTTGCCAATGTTTATCAAACAAAATGCGCCTGTTCGTATAGGATTTCAAGTAGCAGACCAAACAGCATCTAGAGTTGTTATGGATGATCAAGGTCTTGAAAGCTTACCAGGAATACCAGGACGTTGTATTGTAAAGAGTTTTAAGTATGAAACAGTCCAAGTGCCTGCGCCTATGGTGCGCGACAAGAAAGAGAGAAGATGGGAGTTAATTGATCATTATGAGTTAGTAAAGCAATACGAGGTGAAGAAAGTTGGGCGTAAAAAAGTTAAGTCCGAAAGAATTCGGCCGAATAAGAAGGGAACAAATCTTATGCACAATTGATAAATTAGGGTTTGTATCAACGAGTCAATTAAGGAAACTTCATAATCTAGGATCAGAAAGGAACTCACAAAAAGTTATACAAAGAATGAGTCAATATTTGCACTGTCAACGATTGCAAGAAAATGTGTTTTATTTAAATAAAAAAGGAAGGGAGTTAATCGGATCCACAAAAGTTAGAACACGCATGGAAAACATTGAACATGCGGTAATGAGGAATGAAATTTATATACAGTTTGATAAACCGGAAATATGGGAACCAGAATTTAAAATTACGGAAAATGAAACCGGGAAAACAATCTTAGTGTCCGATGTAAGGTTTAAAGCGGGTGACGCGCATTATTTAGTGGAAGTTGATCATCGGCAGCATATGATAAATAATCGAAGGAAAATTGATAAATATAAGGAAATCAAAAAAATGAATAACGGATTTCTACCTATGCTAATATGGCTAACCAAGGTAGATAGTCGACAAAAAACATTAGAAGAATACATGGAGCAAAAAGGGATAGAAGGTTATGTAATGACACTAAATGATGTGTACTAAGTTATTGGTGGTGGTGCATCATGAGTAAACGTAAGGTGGTTAGTTTCGAGGAAAAGGATAGTAAGATATTAGAATATGCTTTGAGGCAACACGGAAGCTTTTCAGACTATATTAAACGATTGATTGAGCAAGATATGCGTTCTCCTAAAAAAGCGGTTAGAAAACCAAATATTTATGAATTGTATTTAGAGAAAAGATAAGCCCACTTTTTGTGGGCTTTTATACGTTCTCATGGTTGGTTATTTGTGGATCAGGTAAAACGGAGATGTTATTTCAAGGCATGGCTAAAGCTATAGCAGCAAGAAAAAGAGTACTCGTTGCCGCGCCGCGCACGGATGTAGTCATTGAATTAACGCCACGTTTAAAAGCCGCATTTCCAACAACCTCAGTGGTGTCACTTTACGGTGGGAGCGAAGACAAAGGAAAAGATGGTCAACTTGTTATATCTACCACGCACCAACTCCTGCGCTACCGCAACTACTTCGATGTCGTCATTGTCGATGAAGTCGACGCCTTTCCGTATTCCTATGATAAAAGCCTGCAGTTTGCTGTACAGAAAGCGCAAAAAGATAATGGAGTCACTGTATTTTTAACCGCCACCCCCTCTGCTGAACTAAAAAAGATCCCTCAAGTCAAAGTCCC
This sequence comes from Alkalihalobacillus sp. BA299, assembly GCF_017745675.1. Classification (GTDB taxonomy): domain Bacteria; phylum Bacillota; class Bacilli; order Bacillales; family Bacillaceae_F; genus Alkalihalobacterium. Next base: position 67,094 of record NZ_JAFLJM010000002.1, on the reverse strand, counting down.
TAAACGCTATCATGGCTATCCGCTACCGGTGCCTAAATTTCAATGGTGTGGTAATTGGAAAAAACAACTTAATAAAAAACGTCTACCTCTAAGTGTAGAACGCTGGTTAAAAGAACGGTCGGAAAACAGGAAGCAAGTATTTTTATTTGTACCTGCCATTGAAGTTGGTGAGCAGCTTGTCCGAATCTTAAGTATGCAAGGCATCGATTATGAGAGTGTCCATGCAGAAGATGAAGCGCGGCATCAAAAGGTTGAGAAATTTCGAAAAGGTGAAATCCAGCTGTTAATTACGACGACTATTTTAGAGCGTGGGGTGACCGTTCCGAATATTGATGTCGCTGTATTGGGAGCTGAAGACGTCATTTTTACCGAAAGTGCACTAGTGCAAATTGCTGGTCGTGTTGGGCGCCATAATGATTTTCCTAGTGGCGATATCGTTTTCTTTCATTTTGGAAAAACGATGGCGATGATCGAGGCTAAGCGCCATATTGAAAAAATGAATGAGGAAGGCGGTTTTTAAATTCGATGAACCAGTGCCTTTACTGTTACACACCGATACGAACGAAAGCAAGTTGGGCAGCATTCTTTGGATTGGAGGCTGAGACTCTGCTTTGTGAGACGTGCCGTAGCAACCTTGAACGTTTAGTGCCACCACTGTGCGGAAAATGTGGAAGATCGCTCAGTAAATTAGATGAAAAATTTTATGAAGACGGGATTTGCCGTGACTGCACACGCTGGGAGGAGAATGTGCAGTGGCAGGGGATCTTAACGAGAAATCGATCGGTGTACCAATACAATCCCTTTTTAAAGGAAGTAACAGCTCAGTTTAAATATCGGGGAGATTATGCACTTGGTGCGGTGTTTGCATCGCAGCTATTAGTCAGTTTTGGGAGTGAATTTAAAGGGAGTCTTCTTGTGCCGATCCCACTAAGTAAACAACGACTGTATGAGCGCGGCTTCAACCAGGCGGACGTGCTGTGCCAATTCATTGGAAATTCAGTACCTGCACTGCACCGCACCAACCACGAAGAAAAGCAAAGTAAGCGCAACCGTGCCGACCGTATTAATCGTAAAGAAAACCCATTTGCAGTAGTGAGTCATTTTCAAAAGCAGATTGAATCGGTACACATCACACTTGTAGATGATATTTATACGACGGGGTCGACGGTACGCTACGCGGCAAAAGCATTACTTGACTGTGGGGCACAGTCGGTATCGTCACTGACAGTCGCGCGGGGGTAGCTTGAGATAGCAGGGGAGAGGTAGGTTTCGGTGAAAGGGTTTAAAATTGTTGTTTCCTGAGTTATTTAAAGTAATCCTTCCCCCAAATATCCGCAGAAAATCGATGACGATAAAGAAATACCTAAAAAAAAATTCCATTGTGCCGATATAACTGATATAGACTAAAATTTACGATTTTAGAGATCGCCATCATGTGCACATTTTATCAATTCGAATATTCATGCGACTAAGCATACGGTCATGCAGTGATCGGCCATTGGCAATAAATGAATCCATCAGCAAAAGGATATAATAGGTAAAGCAGGGGGAGAAGTGTATGCCTAATTTAGAAAATTGTCCGAGGTGTGGGGGCCTCTTTATCAAAGCATTACGTTCGATATGTGATAAATGCCATAAAGAAGTAGATCAGATGTTCCAAACCGTTTACACGTTTATACGAAAAAGGGACAATCGAAAAGCTAGCCTACAAGAAGTCGTTGAAGCAACTGGAGTAAAAGAAGAATACATTTTTCAATTTATTCGCGAGGGTCGTTTGCAATTAGCTGAGTTTCCTAACTTAGGTTATCCTTGTGATTCATGTGGGAAACTCATTCGTGAAGGAAAGCTTTGTACAAGTTGTTTTTCAAATTTAAAAAAGGATTTAGAACAACATCACAAAGAACAGGAAATTGCAGAACGTCATCAAAAGAAAGAACATTCAACGAGAATGACCTACCACTTATTTAATGATGATTTGAGAAAAAAGTAGGATTAATATTAAATGGATTTTAGACGATAGAAAAGAAAACGGATCATTTTTAAAGACAAAGAATTTAAATAAAGAAAGGAGTGTCATCAATGAAAATCAACCCATATCAATCGATTCAAAATAATCCGTATCGTAAGCAAGTGGAAAAACAAACGTCTACTAACGAAACGAGTACGAAGAAAGATCAAATTCAAATTTCAAAAGCAGCTTTAGAGCTTCAACAAAGTACAAGAATTGATGCTGCTCGTCAAGAAAAAGTCAGTGAATTAAAAGAAAAAATTCAATCGGGTACTTATAAAGTCGATGCACAGGCAGTAGCTAATAAGCTTTATGACTATTGGATGAAAGCATAGTAGAAGCAGTAAGGAGAGATGAGCATGTCAGCAAAAGCAGTCATAAAGGTGTTAGCAGACTTAATCAAATTGCACCAAGTATTAAATGAGATTGCTGTTGAAAAAACTGAAATTGTAAAAAAAGGGGAAATGCCTGCTCTTGATCTGCTCATCAAAAAAGAAGTGGCACTTATCCAGCAGCTGAGAAAGTTAGAAGAGAATCGCATGCTTGTAGTCGAACAATTTTTTACTGATAAGGGACTGGTAACAGAAGACGTGACGATGGATCAACTGATTGAACACGCCCCTAAAGATGAACAATCATTACTTTTAAAGCTTTACAGGGCGCTCTTATCTGAAATTGATACGTTAAAAAAGAATAATGAGCTTAATCAGCAGCTTATTGAAGATTCGTTGCGGTTTGTGAACCTTTCCCTTGATTTATTAACTCCAGAGCCTGATGATGTCAATTATCAACGCCCAACCAAAAGCAATAATGATACAGTGGCAAGTCGTTCTATTTTCGATTCAAAGGCCTAAGCTTTATAGTTTGTTAGAGAGAGAAACGGAGGAACATACATGATTTCATCATTTCACGGATTGGAGACAGCACGCCGTAGTTTAATGGCTCATCAAGGTGCTCTTCAAACGACTGGACACAATATAGCGAATGCAAATACACCTGGTTACTCCCGGCAGCGTGTGAATTTAACACCAGGGGAGCCATTCCCTGGTCAATCTTTTTCTCGACCGGGGATTCCCGGACAAATAGGGACGGGAGTTCAAGTCGATTCTATACAAAGATATCGTGAACAATTTCTTGATCTACAATTTCGCAATGAAAATTCAAAGCATGGATTTTGGGACGCTCGGTTTGAAGCTCTTCATAAAATGGAAGATATTTTAAATGAACCTTCTGAAGATGGAATTGCGAAAACGATGGACAAGTTTTGGAATGCCTTACAGGATTTGTCGGTTCATCCTGAAGATTCTGGTGCGCGCTCTGTCGTACGACAGCAAGGATACGCACTAGCAGATACTTTTAACTATGCAGCGGATTCATTAACGACAGTACAGCGTGATATCCAAAAAGAAATTGATGGCAATGTCCATGAAATGAATACTTTAATTCGCCAAATTAATAATATTAATCTACAAATCGCAAAGGTAGAGCCGCATGGATATGTACCAAATGATCTATACGATCGTAGAGATGTATTAGTAGATGAAATTTCAAAGCTTGCTAATATAAGAGTTGAGAGAGTTGATAGTGGTGGAAATCCATCGAGTGTAGCAGAAGGTTTATATAATATTAAGTTAGCAGATGAAAATGGTCGTGATGTCGGGGTTACGTTAGTAGATGCAAGAAACTTTCAGACGAATGAGGCACAAGTAAAGTATCAAGAAATGGAAAATGGAGAAAAAGGGTTAATTGAAAAAATCTATTTTGGCTCACCTGATGCCTTCTCTTCCAATCCTGACTTAGATGCAGCAGGAGGTATAGTTGCATTTCGAGTGGATGAGTTTAATGCGCATGGCAAGCTCGTTGCTAACATGGAGTCATACGGTTTCTTTGGAGCAGGAGGTCAAGAGTTTGGTCTGTATCCAAATATGTTAAACCAGCTTGATGTGATGGTATATACATTTGTCCAAGAGTTCAACTCGCTTCACCAGGCAGGGTGGAATTTAGATGATATTAAGGATGGAATCAAAGGACCTGGTATCGACTTTTTCACATATAAAGGAGATACTGATCGTTTGCCAACGAGTGACGATCCCCGTGGTGCTGCGTCAAAGCTGCAGTTATCAGCAGATATTAGAAACTCACTGGACAAAATTGCCGCATCATCGAATGGAACAACTGTTTATGGGTCGATGACACCTAGTGATCCTGCTTATACAGGAGCTAATCCAAACGTTAGCGGCGTATATACAGGTACTGGCCCAGATACAGTAGAAGTGCAATACGTTTCTGCCAATGATCAATGGCAATACCAAGTAAATGGTGCTGATTGGGCAGCGATGCCAAGTGATTTTACCGTTAATGGAATTACTATTAATGTTAGTGCGATGGATAAAAATAATGCTTTGGATAATACGGTTTGGTCGATTTCGGATTTAGTGAATGGTGCTCAGACGATTGGTTATGCAGGAGACGGTTCTAATGCACTTGCTTTAGCTAATGTAAAAGACAGAACGTTAAATTATGGTGGCTCCACAACAAATGTACAAAGCTTTTATCAAGGGATCATTGGAGATATGGCCGTCAATACAAATGAAGCAGACCGGATGAAGCGTAATGCAGATACGTTACGTACGGCAGTAGAAGAGCGGAGGATGGCGGCGAGTAACGTATCTCTCGACGAAGAAATGACGAATATTATTAAATACCAGCATGCGTACAATGCAGCTGCGAGAAATATAACGATGGTCGACGATATGCTTGACCGTATTATTAATCGAATGGGCCGTTCGGGTCTATAAGCGAGGTAGATGAATAAAAATGCGTGTTACTCAATCGATGCTTTCAGCAAATACATTACGACACATTAACCAAGGCTATGAACGTTTAGGTAAGCTTCAAGATCAGCTTTCAAGCCAAAAGAAAATAACGCGTGCTCATCAAGATCCAGTTGTGGCGATGAAGGGAATGCGTTATCGTACACAAGTGACTGAGGTAGATCAGTTTAAGCGGAATTTAGCGGAAGTATATAATTGGATGGATAGTGCTGATTCGGCTTTAGATATTACGACACAAGCTATGCATCGGATCCGTGAATTAGCCGTCCAAGCATCGAACGATACGTATGAACCGACACAGCGAGCGAATATTGCAAAAGAAATCGAACAGCTTCGTGTTCATATCGAGTCGATGGCGAATACAAAATCGAACAATAAGTATATTTTTAACGGATCTAACACGATGAATGCTCCTGTAGACGCTAGTAAAATGAATGTGGGTACAGGGGAAATTCCTAATTACGATACCGATCAGTTAGAGGTTTCTTTTAACGGAAAAGTGTTTCAATTAGATAGTGTCAATGATGATGATTATGTGTATGTTAACGGGAATGAAACAATCACAGTCGATGTCGCAACGGATTCGATCACTCATATATCACCTGATCCAAAAAACACGACGAATCCACCAGAGATGGTTTCTAAGCAATTAAAAGAATGGGAAGTCGCAGTCTCCGAAAAAAAAGCTGTTTCAACTAATCAACAAGGGGTTGAAATTGAAATTTTAAAAGGGGTGACCCTTCCGGTAAACGTTACACCACAAAATATTTTCTCTAATGCGTTATTTGGTGACATCATTCGTCTAGAAAATGCATTAAAGGACCCTTCAACCAAGGGTGAAGACATTACGAAGCTAGTAGGTAACTTTGATAAGCATATTGATCAATTTGTCGCTGAACGTGCAGAACTCGGTGCTCGAATCAACCGAGTTGAAATGATTGATAGTCGCCTTATGGAACAGGAAGTCATTGCAAGACGCATCATGTCTAATAATGAAGATGCAGATATGGAACGAGTCATTGTTGATTTAATGACACAAGAAAGTGTACATCGTTCGGCACTATCTGCTGGTGCACGAATCATGCAGCCGACGTTACTGGACTTTTTAAGATAATGGATGAACCTAGTGGTGCTTTAACATAGATTGAAGGTGACTAAAAAAGCAAAGTGTCTAGGTAGCCCAGCCCCAAAGATATAATGGGGGTAAAAATGAGGAACGTAGCCACGTATAAGTCACCTGCTTCTCTTTTAAAAGGAGGGAATTTCGGTGGAACTCGCTCAACTAAATATATCAACAACTCGTGCAGAAATCGCTATCCAGTCTCAAAAGCCCTTAATGCGCATTCAACAGCAGCATGCAGACTTCAAGATCCGCCAGCCGCACACGGACCACATACAGATTAGTAAACGGGCATCGAAATTGTATATTGATCAAGCACAGTCATTTGCAGATGCTAATTTAAAAGGAATTTCTAGATTCCTTAATGATGTTGTTCAAAATGGCGAGCAAAAAGCTTTGCAGTATATTGCCAAAATCGCTCAACAAGGTGACCAATTGATGAAAATCGAAAATGGTCAAGGAGCGCTCCAGCAAATTGCCAAAACTAACAGTCAGTTAAAAACCTATGACTTTAACGTTGGCTCAATGCCAAGACCGTTTTCTGTGAAGTTCAACTATGATCCAGGTGAGATAAACATTACTGCTAACCGAGGGGAAGTGAAGGTCCAAGTGAAACCAAATCCTACTCGTGTCGAAATTCCAAAGTGGCAGACTGAAGCCTATATGACTCAGAAAAATAAGATATCATTTCAGGCAGTAGGGGCGCTGGTTAATAAAGGTTTATAAACAAATTTACTAAGACAGTCACCTTGTCCAATTTGGGTGGCTTTTTATATGCAACTCTTCATTGTTCCCAGTTTAGTTAAATAAACGAATGCAAAGATTGCGTTAGCGAATGACTTTTCTATAAAATGGTATGATAGATGTATACATAAGAAAGTTGTGGTGATTTAAGTGAAGGTTCAAACTAAGTTTATCGGGGAAGTAGACGTTCATGCAGAAGAGATCATAACTTTTGTAAGAGGACTTCCCGCATTTGAGGATGAAACAGAATTTGTAATACTTCCATTTGCAGAAGGTACGCCATTTTACATTTTACAATCTCTGAAAACGGTTAATACTGCATTTATTGTCGTTAATCCATTCCATTTTTTCAATGATTATTCTGTTAAGCTTACGGATAGTACGATAGAAAAATTAACCATTGAAAAAGAAGAAGATGTTGCCATTTATACGATTGTCAACATCAAAGAACCATTTGCTGAATCAACGGTAAATCTGCAAGGTCCGATTGTCATTAATACAGCTAATCAAAAGGGAACTCAATTTGTAATGGTTGAAAGCGATTATGGCACAAAGCATAATCTAATTCCAAAGGAAACCACCAAGGTGGGGGAGGGGAAGTAGATGCTCGTATTAACGAGAAAAAAGAACCAATCGATTACGATTGGAGATGACATTGAAATTACCATCCTTGCCGTTGACGGTGAACAGGTGAAGATCGGTATTGCTGCACCGAGGGAGTTAGAAATCCATCGGAAAGAAGTATATCTTGCCATTCAAGAGGAAAACAGCCAAGCAGCTGCCAACGTGTCGGTCGCAGGCTTGCAAGATTATTTAAAAGGGTTATAGAGAAACTAAGAATATGACGACAGTTTTTGCCAGGATCAGGCGAATGCTGTCTTTTTTTATTAAGTTTTTATAAGGATCTCTTTAACTTAATTTTACAGTAGCTTTATATTGCTTTGCTACAATGAGTGAAAGAAGAGTTGGAGGGATAGGTATGAAGGTCCGAAAAGCAATCATTCCGGCAGGTGGATTAGGCACTCGTTTTCTACCAGCAACGAAAGCCCAACCGAAAGAAATGCTCCCAATCGTTGATAAACCAACCATTCAGTACATCGTTGAAGAAGCTGTACGATCAGGAATAGAGGATATTTTAATCGTAAGTGGTCGTGGGAAGCGAGCGATTGAAGATCATTTTGACAAATCATATGAACTAGAAAATGCACTAGCAGTTAAAGAAAAATGGGAGCTGCTTGAAGAGGTCCAATCAATTTCCAATATGGCAAATATTCATTATATCCGGCAAAAGGAACCGCTTGGTCTAGGTCACGCCATTTTATGCTGCCGTTCGTTTGTCGGTAATGAGCCGTTTGCCGTACTCCTCGGTGATGATATTGTCCTTTCAGAAGTTCCGTGTCTCCAACAATTAATCCATGTTTATGATCGGTATCACTCTTCTGTCGTTGGCGTTCAGGAAGTATCCAATGAAGAGGTTTCGAAATACGGAATTATAGACCCGAACGGTGCTGAAGTTGACCACGGAGTCAAGCATATTCGCGGACTCGTTGAAAAGCCATCGATGGAAAATGCCCCTTCAAATGATGCGATTATGGGTCGATATGTTTTGCGCCCCGAAATATTTGACTATCTTGAACAGCAGCAGCCAGGAGCAGGCGGTGAAATTCAACTTACTGATGCTATTAATGAAATGAACTGTCACCATGCTGTCCTTGCCTACAATTTTCAAGGCTTACGTTACGATATCGGCGACAAGTTCGGCTTTATTAAAGCGACAGTTGATTTTGCCCTTCGACGTGAAGACTTAAAAGAGCATGTGAAAAATTACATCTCTGCACTGATGGTTAAGTTATAGGTGGAGGATCAGGCACTGTAATGATTTAAAATATGAAAAAATTTTCTTCTTGGAGGTCTTTGATGAATATTTCTGTTATAGGTACAGGCTATGTAGGCTTAGTGACGGGAGTATGCCTTGCAGAAATTGGTCACCAAGTTACATGTATTGATGTGAACAACGAAAAAGTAAAAATGTTAAAAAGAGGAATGTCTCCTATATATGAGCCAGGCTTAACGGAGCTGATTCAAAAAAATAGTAGCGAATGCAAACTACACTTTACAACAAATCACCATGAAGCCTTTTTAAATGCTGATGTCATTTACATTGCTGTCGGCACACCTCAACAAAAAGATGGAACGGCAAACCTATCCTTCATTTTTCAAGCCGCTAAAGATATTGCTGACTACATACAAGCAAATACGATCGTTGTTACAAAAAGTACAGTACCCGTAGGCACCAACCGAAAAATTAAAGAAATAATAGAACAAAAGACTTCCTTTTCAGTAGATGTGGTCTCAAACCCTGAGTTTTTACGTGAAGGCTCAGCCATTCATGATACCTTTCATGGCGACCGAATCGTTATAGGTGCCGATCGATCAGAGGCAGCTCAAAAACTCGTAGAAATCAACCGCCCATTTAGAATACCTGTTTTTGTCACTGACATAGAAAGCGCCGAGCTTATTAAATATGCCGCAAATGCATTCCTAGCAACTAAAATTAGCTTTATTAATGAAATTGCAAACTTAAGCGAAAAATTAGGAGCGAATGTAAAAGATGTTGCGAAAGGAATGGGGCTTGATGCACGGATTGGCACCCAATTTTTAAATGCAGGAATAGGATACGGTGGCTCTTGTTTTCCAAAGGACACAAAAGCACTCGTCCAAATCGCTGGAAATGTTGAACACCAATTCAATCTATTAAAATCAGTGATCGAAGTGAATAACAAGCAGCAAGCGTTACTCGTCGAAAAAGCAAAAGATCGGTTTGGTAGTTTGCGAGGATTAAGAATTGCTTTATTAGGGCTATCGTTCAAACCAAATACAGATGATATGAGAGAAGCGGCTTCCATTGTTATCGCAGAAGCGTTAGTAAGAGAAGGTGCACTTGTTGTTGCCTATGATCCGATTGCAATGGAAAATGCAAAAGAAGTGTTACCGACAGAGGTCGAGTATGCCCCATCGATCGAAAGAGCACTTTCACAAGCAGATGTAACATTTATAGTAACGGAGTGGGAGGAAATTAAGAGTTTTCCACTCAATAAATACAGGGACCTTATGAACAACGCTATTATTTATGATGGCCGAAATTGCTTTGAAATAGAAGAAGCAAAAATAGCAAAAGTAGAATACCATTCAGTTGGACGAAGAGCTGTAATCCCAACTAATGAACGTTTGGGTATTTAGACTATAACATTACCCAATTTGTTACAAATATAAGAACATGAAAAAAATATAAAAAACTATTAAACTTTTGCCGAACCAAGTCGATATTAGTAATGTAGCAGCAATAAGGAAGTTGTGTCCGGCCGGTGCATCGTTCTTATTGCCTACATAAAAATCAAAATCCATCCACAAGGACGTGGGCGGAGCAAACTCAAGGAGGAATTTTATTATGATTATCAATCACAATCTAAACGCAATGAATGCACACCGTCAAATGGGCATGAACGTGAATGCTAATGGAAAGTCTATGGAGAAATTATCTTCAGGCCTTCGTATTAATCGTGCTGGTGATGATGCTGCAGGTCTTTCAATTTCAGAAAAAATGCGTGCGCAAGTTCGAGGCTTAGAACAAGCATCTCGTAACGCTCAAGACGGTATTTCTTTAATTCAAACTGCAGAAGGTGCACTTAACGAAACACATGATATTTTACAGCGTATGCGTGAATTAGCAGTGCAAGCAGCAAATGATACGAATGTGACTGCTGATAGAGATGCCCTTAAAGATGAGCTAGACGAATTAGTTAATGAAATTAATAGAATTGCAAGTTCTACTACATTTAACGAACAGAAATTATTAAATGGTAGTTTAACTGCTAATTTCCAAATTGGTGCTGATGAGGGAGTAAAACTTACTTTAACAATTGCTACAATGAATGCTACAGCATTATCTGTTAATGCTTTATCTCTAGGAACTCATACAGCTGCAGGTTCAGCAGTTTCTCTAATCGATGCTGCAATTAAGACAGTTTCTGCTGAACGTTCTAAGTTAGGTGCAAACCAAAATCGCCTTGAGCATACAATTAAGAACCTTGACAATGCATCTGAAAACATCCAAGCCTCTGAGTCTCGTATCCGCGATGTTGATATGGCTAAAGAAATGATGAACTTCACTCGTTCAAATATTCTTAATCAAGCTTCTCAAGCCATGTTGGCTCAAGCAAATCAACAGCCACAAGCTGTACTACAGTTATTACGTTAATTTAAATAATATTTATTTAAAAAAGTCGGCGCTTTTGTGTCGACTTTTTTTATAAAAAGTATCAAAGGAGAAAAAAGTGTTTAAAGATAATATAAAGGTCCTTAAAGAAAATTATCCCAATCTATACCTTCGAATAGAAGATTATGTTGAGTCTAAAGAGTACAATTTAGTTAAATGTAGAAATGAAAGTTTTACAATTGTTGATTCAGACGGTATCTACGTACATAGTAGATATAATCCAGAAAAAGAAGCACAGAATTGGATTGAAGGATTGACAGTGAATGAGGAAGATACATTATTAATATTTGGTTTAGGTTTAGGTTATTATTTGCCCTTATTATTGACAAAATACCATGATAAAAAATGGATTATTGTAGAACCTAATATCTCTATATTTGTAAGAGCACTTCATCAACATAACCTTACAGAATATCTCAGAAGTGGTGATATAGTATTTTTAATTAGTTTGGAACCATATGTTGTAAGAAGTGTTATTGATGGATTTATTCAGGAGAATAAAGTTAAAAAGGTATGTACCTTCAAGCTACCATATTATAAGAGGATATATAAAAATTATATTGATGAGGTTCAGGTACAATTATCGAAACAAGCACTGTTATCTCGTGGTAATTTAATAACTGAGAAGGTTTCGGCACCTAAATGGCTATATAATACAATTCGAAACTTACGATATATTACTAAGCATCCTTCTATCAACTCTCTTCAAAAAAAGTTTGAAGGTGTACCTATTGTTATTGTTTCAGCTGGACCATCGTTAGAAAAAAATATGCATTTATTAAATACATTAGATGATCGAGCTTTAATCATTGCAGTAGGTTCTTCAGTCAATATCCTAGAAAAGAACGGAATTTGCCCAAATATCATTATGGGTATTGATGGAAATGAGGCAGAGTCTAGAATTTTTGAAAATACCCATTTTACAGATCCAATTTTTGTTTATAGTAAAACTATTCATTATAGAGCTTTAGAAGGTTATGAAGGTAAAAAGCTTTGGATGAAGTTGGATGTTGAATTACCTATATATGAGGAATTGAATGTAAATACTAGTACAATTAAAGCCGGTCCGTCAGTTGCTAATGTTGCACTAGATTTTGCTTTCTCATTAAAGCCTTCTCAAATATTTTTAATTGGTCAGGATTTGGCTTATACAAATAAAAAAAGGTACGCTAAAGGTGATGCTCATAATAATGCGGATCACCAGATAGATGATGATCAAAAAGCAATGCAATATTTAATTAAAAAAGATATATATGGTAAAGAGACTTATACAAGACCAGACTTTATAACAATGAAAAACTGGTTTGAAGATTATGTTGCCTTTCATCAGAAGACTAATGTTTATAATTGTACTGAAGGCGGACTTGAAATAAAAGGTATACCAAATTTAGTGTTTAATGAAGCTATAGAATTATATTGTAATAATAAATATAATATTAAGGAAATGTGTTTAGAAGCAACATCAGGTCCACTTGAAATGAAGGAATTACAATATGAGCAATTTCAAGAAAAGGCAAGTTCACAATTAAATGAAGCGTACGATAAGTCTCAAGCGCGATTAGAGATGGTTAAGGAACTTTTAGATGATTACAAAAGTGGAAATTTTCAAATTAAGTTTATAGAAATAGAAGAGGTCACTAAAGAGATAGAATCTTTAGAAATATACATGGTGTTCATTCACCCAACGGGGAGAAGATATTTAGACAGTATCACTACAAGTACACATAATAAGTTAGAAGATATTGAATGTAATTACGAAAAGAGAAGAGTATTATTAAAGGGACTGATTAAGCAATATGTTTATATTCATGAATCAATTTTTATTTCACGGGAAGCATTTGCAGAAAGAGAAGTTAATTTTAAATAGTATTTAATTTGGAGGGTCATTATCTATGAATATAGATATTAGAGAGATATATACTGAGTATGAAATGTATAACTTGAAGTTAATACCAGCAATTGAAAAAATTATAGATGATTTTCGAAAACAAAGAGAAAATGAAGCATTAAAATTACTAATAGAAGCTATAGAAGGTATCAATTGGAGCATAAAAGTTCTTTATCACACAAAGGATATTTTAAAAAAGTATGACGTAGTTTTTGATGAAAATGAAATTAATCCAATTCTAAATGAAGTTACAGAAGCCATTAAAGATGAAGACTATGTATTAATTGCAGATCTATTAGAATATGAGTTATTAGAGAACTTTCAAACATGGATTCGGGGAATCAAGTTATATCTTGATCATGGTAAGGGATGACCATTCAATGAATGTTACTTATAAGAGAAATCTTGATGTAATTAAAAGAAGGTTTGCTTCAATTTATCATAGTATACAAAAAAATACACAGGATACTATAAAAGAATATGAAGTAGTTGAAACAAAAGTTGGGTTATCTACTTTAAGAGTAACTATAAATGGGAAAACATTATATTTGCATAGCAAATACGATCCCTTACATGAAGCCAAAAGGTATATAGATGATCATTTTTCAGATGAAATAAATAGTTATATTGTTTATGGCTTAGGATTTGGTTATCATCTAAAGGAATTAATAAAACGAAACCCAAGTTTAGAATTGACTATTATAGAGACAAATCGAAATGTTTTAATTGAAGCACTTAAGAATGTTGATTTGAACATATTATTTGAAAAAAATAATGTGAAATTGATTTTCAAGGAAACTAGGCTAGAACTTCATAAAGAATTAACAAGGATTAATTTCAAAAATTCTATCATGATATTACATTATCCTTCTGTTCAATTAATACCAAATGATTTAATAGAAATAAAACATCTGCTAGAAGAATATAGAGTAAAAGTAAATTCAATAAAAAGATTCAAAAGTACCTTAGATGAAAATTTTGACCTTAATATAAATCATTTTGATGAAGCTGTAAATGTATTATTTGGTAAATTTGAAAATAAAGCATTAGTTATTGTTTCAGCAGGCCCATCATTGGATAAGAATAAGCATTTACTAAAAGAATTAAAAAATAAAGCAATTATTTTATCAGTTGGTACAGCATTAAGACCATTATTAAATGTTGGAGTAATTCCTGATTATATTATAATGACTGATCCACAAGATCTAGTCTATAATCAAATAGCTGGTATAAATATAAGGAAACCATTAATAGCCTTGTCTACGTGTAATAAACAAGTTCTACAATATTATCAAGGAAAGAAGTATTTAGCTTTTCAAGAAGGGTATATAAAAGCTGAGGAGTATGCTAAAAAAAATAATATTGAAACTGTAAAAACTGGCGGTTCAGTGGCTACAACAGCACTTGACATTGCTATAAAGTTTAAGGCAAACCCAATTATATTTGTAGGACAAGATCTAGCGTTTACAAATAGTAAATCCCATGCTGATGAAACTGATTTAATTAAAGATATAATTCATAGTAAAAATTTAAGAATGATTAAAGGAATAGATGGAAAATCTGTTAATACCAGTAAAACTTTATCAATATACTTAAGGTGGATTGAAAATAGAATAAAACAAGAACCTAACATTGCATTTGTTGATGCTACAGAGGGTGGAGCTAAGATAAAAGGTACCAAAATAATGGAGTTGAAAGAAGTATTTAGTCATTTAAAGGGTTTATAATTTAATAAAAGGTGTTTAAAAATAATTAAAAAAGAAAATAGGGTAAAAACCAATTACTTGGTCTTTACTCCTATTTTTTTTAAACAGGAAGCTAGAATACTAAATTAATGTTTTAATCATAAAAATAAAAATGGTATTTATAGTTAGGTGGAATATTTGATAACTAAATAAAAAAACTTTAATAAAATATAAAAAGTAGCCGATATAAACAAAAAGAATAGATTAGGAGAGTATTTTATGGAAATTAATCGTTCTCTTCCTTCGACTCCACCTGTTGTGCGAACCTTAAGAAACGAAGGAAATCAGTCGCTAGACAAACAAGTGGAAAGTAACGAAAAATCTGAAAAACAGCAAGATAAGGCTATTGATGATGTTTTGAAGAAAATAGACGGGGTGAATGAATTTTTAAAATCGGCGAACACAAGTTTAAAGTTTAATCTTCATGAAGAATTAAATGAATACTACATTACAATAGTCGATCAGCAGACAAATGAAGTTATTAAAGAGGTTCCTCCTAAGAAATTACTAGATATTTATGTAGCGATGAAAGAGACGATCGGGTTATTTATTGATAAAAAAATATAAAGCGTGGTGTGAATTATGAGAATTGGTGGTTTAGCAAGTGGAATAGACACAGAGAGTATTATTCGTGATTTGATGAAGGTAGAACGACAACCTTTAGATCGCTTTTTCCAAAAAAAGCAAACAATTGAATGGCAGCGTGATGCTTATCGAAATATGAATTTAAAATTAAAAGCTCTTGAGGAATCCGCTTATTCCTTAAGATTGACTTCTGCTTTTAATACACGAGAAGCGAAGTCTTCAAATGAAGCAGCTTTTACGGTAACGGCTAATTCCTCTGTCCAAAACGGCACTTATAATTTTGAAGTAAAGCAAGTGGCAACGAAGACAAGAAATATTAGTACAGCTTCCATTTCCTCAGCAGATGCTAAAGTCTCAGCGACAAAAGCAATGAACGAACAAGAAACGGCTTTAGGGGATTTAACCGCTTATAATGGGACTACATTTTCTATTACGACTCATAATAGTAACGATCAAGCGGTCACTCGAGAGTTTACAGTAGATACGTCAAAATCTCTAAATCAACTATTTAAGGAAATCAATGATTCGGACCTTGGAGTTCGCGCTTATTACGATAGTACATATGATAAAGTCGTCATCGAACGAAAGGAAACTGGAGAGTTTGCTGGGATAGATGATGGTACTGGGGTAAGACAAATCTACTTTGATGGTGATACAAGCTTTTTAAACGATGTATTAAACATTGATCAAGCAAATGAAACTGCGGGACAGAATGCTCAAGTGACATTTGAAGACCCTACATTTGGTGAAACGATCGAAGAAACGTCAAGGTCGAATCGTATAACAATTGGTGGCTTGTCTTTCAATGTTATGCAAACAACAGGTCCGGAAACAGTAACTGTTTCTTCGAACACAGACAATGCTTTTGATAATATTAAGGCATTTGTAGATAAGTACAATGAAACGATTGCAGAAATACAATTAAAAACAAGCGAGCCTACCTATCGAGACTTTCCACCACTAACAGATGAACAGCGGAGAGAAATGTCTGAACGTGAGGCAGAATTATGGGATGAGAAAGCAAAGAGTGGTTTATTACGACGGGATCCGATCCTTTCTTCTGTTTTAACACAGATGCGGAATGATTTATATTCAAATGTTCAAACAACTGGCGAATTTAGTCATTTGACAGAAATTGGAATAGACACAACGAGTAATTATCGTGATGGTGGAAGGTTAGAAATTGATGAAACGAAGCTCCGACAAGCTTTAGAAGACGATCCTAACTCTGTCTATCAATTATTTAACAATGAAGGCGGTTTAGTACCTAAAATAAGAACAACGATAAATGACTCAATGAAAAAAGTTACTTCCCGTGCTGGTAATGAAAATCGAACGAACCATCAATTTACACTAGGTCGGGAGCTAATCGATGTGGATCAACAAATCGACCGTTTTCAACGGCGTTTGGCAGATATAGAAAATCGCTATTGGTCACAATTTACGAGAATGGAACAAGCCGTAAATCAAGCGAATGCTCAAGGTGCTAGCTTAATGCAGTTTATGGGTGGAGCGTAATAATAGAAAGGATGTTAATAAATGGCAGTCAATAATCCGTACCAAGCGTATCAACAAAATAAAGCAACAACGTCATCTCCAGGAGAACTTACGCTTATGCTATACAATGGATGTTTAAAATTTATTAAACAAGCGGAACAGGCCATTGAAAAAGGTAATGTACAGGAAAGAAACATCAATTTGACAAAAGCGCAAAATATTATTCGTGAACTAATGGTTACTCTAAAAACAGAAACTGATTTAGGCAAAAATATGATGAGTTTGTATGACTTTATTCTTAACCGATTAATAGAAGCGAATATTGAAAATAGTACGGAGAAGCTTAAGGAAGCTGAGGAGCTCGTTGTATCATTTCGTGATACGTGGAAGGAAGCCGTTCAGATGGACCGTAAACAACGTCATGGAGTTCAAGGGTAATGAATTCTTTAGTAGAAGATATTTTTTCGGTTACGAAAAAACTTCACACTCATTTGCTGACGCAGCTACCAAAAGAGAATGATGCTAGAGACAACTTTATTGAAGTAGTTGAAAAGCTTTTAGCAGAACGTCAAGCTCTCATTTCCAAACTCGGACAAGTCTCAATGACTGAAAAAGACCGAGATAAAGGCAGAGAGATAGTAGCACTTAATCAAGTGATTGAGAAAAAATTAGCTACCTTTCAGATGCAAATCCAAACGGACATTAATAACTTTAAGATGAGGAAAAAGCAAAACAGAAAGTACGATAATCCATATGATGGTCCAACATTGGAGGGTGCCTTTTTTGATAAACGAGGCCTATAGAAATGCAGGGTGACTCCATAAGGGTGTACGTACGTCGTACATACTGTAGTCGAGGGTAGGATACTCGGTTTTGAGTTACTCTCATTTAAGGAGAGCTTATGAATAATTTTGGCTTTTGTATTGATTGTGGAAAGGTGATAGAGATCAAGACGAGATCTCATTGCAATCATTGTTACTTTATGTACAGAGAAACCTTTCAGCAAATCAAACTGTACTTAAAAAAACATCCGAATGCCAATGCAATTGATATTGCGAATCATACGAATGTTAAGGTTGAACAAGTTATGCAGTTTATAAGAGATGGTGTATTTCAAGTAAGACCTTAATTCAGAAGAAACTAATAAAACAGCGAGAGGCACCTTGAGTCGACGAAAGGTGCCTCTCGTCATTTTTTTATCATTGTCACTGTGACTCCCCAGAAATTGTAATCTTTTGTCCAATTTTAGAATGTAACTAGGTTTGAAATAGCAACGTTTAATACATATAGTGAACAAAAGCCAGTTGTTTAGGTTCATGTTTCTCTTATCTTTCCATATGTTATAATTAGGAAAAAACAGAGGGGATGAAAAGTGCCTGCTATGGGTCCTGATTTTTCAAAAACCTATTCATATGCTGATTATTTGCAATGGCCCGAAGGAGAACGAGTTGAGTTAATTGATGGTATTCCATTTTTTATGAAATTAAGCTTGATGAAATCTTTCCTGAAGAATTAGAGGAAGAATAAAAGTTAATGGTGATAAAATGCATATTGTTTTTCAAGTAGATGATCATTGATGAAAAGATCTTAACTAATAATAAAACGGTGACAGAGACCTTTAGTCGATCAAGGTACCTCTCACCGTTTTTTATGATTGCTTCTACCTATTCTTGCCCTTCCTCCACCACATCTTCTTCTACACCTGGTTCCTCCGTTACTTCCTCTTCCTGAATATCCTCAAAGTCAAACTCTTTGAAGTCGAAGTCTTCCATATCTTCTAGGCCTTCGAGGAATTCGAAGTTGAATTCTTCGGCGGTGTTTATTACTTCTTGTGGAATGGTGATGTCGCCGACGGTGTTGAAGTTAGACATAATACCATTCATGCGTTGAACGGATTTCATGGTTTCGCCTTCCATTGACATTTGCATCGTGATTTCCATGTCCATTTTTGTTTGATAGAATGTGTCTTTTTCAATGTAAATGACGTATGTAAACATTTCGATATCCATCATGGATAGTAGCTCATCCATCATTTCGCCCGCTTCATCAATGAAGCCCATTACTTCTTGTGCCATCTCTTTAAAATTTTCATCTGAACCGCGAGTTGTTAAGATATAATGTGTGTCATCCTCTGTTAACTGCGTGTCTTCAGAAAATTTTTGAAATATTTTAAGTTGCTCTTCAGCGTTCATTTGCATTTTTGCGGATTCGAGAATATCTTGTGAAAATTCTTCAGGAAATTTGATCCAGCCTCCTTCCATGGAGTCTTTGACAAACATCCCGTCTTCTGTAAAGTAGCTTTCGGTTTCAACGGCTTCAATATTTTCGTCGAGGCCGCTCATTGTCATTTTCTGATAAAGACGTAGGGGTTCTATCGTGATGTCTGCAATCATCGTCATATCCATTTGAAAAGCTTCTTCGTCAGGCATTTCAAGCTGTTGTTCATTATTCATTTCCATTGTATAGCTTTGTAGCTCATTCATCGCTTCAATGGAATGTTGGATGACTTCATCAACTGATAATGTGGTCTCTACATTTTCGTTGTTAGATGGCTCGTCACATGCTGTTAAAACAAAGCATAGTGCTAAGGCAGCCAATCCTCCTTTTATAGATCTCATACGTACCCCCCCTTGTTAATAAACAGTTTCAGCTTTTAACTTTAACATAATTTTACTATTTACAACAGGGGAAATTATCAGGTGATAAAGGTCTTTTTTTAGGGTTTGGTCACATAACCACATATATAGAAAAGCACAGTATGGCTGGGTTTTAAAAAGTACGGTGTATAGAGAGAAATTTTTACTATGTATGGAGGTCTAGGTGCTGGTGCTTTTCCTAGTACACCGCATTGGAGGGCTAATACCTTAATCGGAACATAGTGGTGAGGGACAGAAGAGGTGGTTATGCTTACGTACCGAACCCCGGCTACCGAGGCGGTAAGAGCATTCACAGCTCTATCTAGAGGAGTGTGGCTGTGTTGAAGGTAAATGGGGGAAAATTTATTTTCTAAACCTAAAAAACAACAAACTTCGTCAAGATTTGAACCATCTTAATATTAGCAGATTAGTAAATAGGTATTCAATCACTCTTTTTTGAAGTAATTGTAAAATTATTGTGACTTTTATTTCAGTTTTGTATATAAGGGAAGGGCGATAGCTAGAGCTATGTACCGATTGTTTCGACATAAAAATTGAATTTTTATGTCATTATGAGGAGGAAGAAGGGTATTGTTAATGAAAGGAAAATAATATTTTAAATCAAAAGTGTATATTTTCTTCGATTATAGAGATAATAAATAGCGAAAATCCACAGTTCACTATATTTAACATTTTAATACCATAAAATTAGTGGGTGATATGGAGCATAGACGGAAATTCATAGGCGAGATTTTCGTCAATATTTGTCGCAAAGTTGGGTACGAAACCGGTTTGACGCCTATATAGAAGTTCTGATATAGTGAAACTGTGGAATATTTTCACAATGATTTAATTTACGAAGGGAATGTGAAAGCATGCAAGGAAAAGTAAAATGGTTTAATGCAGAAAAAGGTTTTGGATTTATCGAGCGTGAAGATGGTGACGATGTATTCGTACACTTCTCAGCTATCAATACTGAAGGATTCAAAACTCTTGACGAAGGTCAATCTGTAGAATTCGAAATCGTTGAAGGTGCTCGCGGACCTCAAGCTGCAAACGTAACAAAGCTGTAATTCACATCCCTGGGTTGGAAATGAATTTTTAGCTTTATGCATCATATACAACGAAATGTATAAACCTGTTCCTTTAATGTGAGGGGCAGGTTTTTTATTGTGGCGACACAGTGTGATGCCCAATGTGGTGTCAGACACCTTTAGAGCACTAAAGGTGCCTGACACAAAAGTAATAATTTGGTTACAGTTTCGACAAATTTTCTGATGATTTTCTTAAGTTTATGAAGGATTATTTGCGGGGTATATAGAATATTAATAGACATAGGAAAGGAGGAGTTTCACTGTGAACTTTAACATTCGTGGCGAAAACCTAGAGATAACTCCAGCTTTAAGAAATTATGTTGAGAAGAAAGTAAGTAAAGTAGAAAAGTACTTCGATTCAACCCCTCTTTCTGAGGTCCATGTAAAATTGCAGGTGATGAATAACCAAAATATTATCGAGGTTACGATCCCGATGCCGCAATTATTACTCCGTGCCGAGGAAAAACATGAAGATATGTATGCTGGGATTGACCTTGTCGTTGAAAAGCTTGAACGTCAAATCCGCAAGCATAAAACAAAAGTAAATCGAAAATTCCGCCAAGATGGCACCCTTAAATATATGTTTAAAAATGACATTGAACCGTTAACTGAAGAGGATATTGATAGTGAAGACATCGATATCGTTCGTACGAAGCGTTTCACCTTTAAACCGATGGACGCAGAGGAAGCCGTATTACAGATGGATATGTTAGGTCATAGCTTCTTCGTATTCAATAATGCAGAAAACGGCGAAACAAACGTCGTATATCGTCGTAAAGACGGCCGCTATGGTCTCATTGAGCCAGAGTGATTTTTAAATCAGAAGAGTACAGCTATTTATAACGCTGTACTCTTTTTATGTTTCGACAAGCCTATTAGTGGTGTTGAATATAAAATATACGGGCTATCAGAAATGTCTATGAATGTTGTCCCTGTATTGAACAGTACTACTCCTATTGCAACTCAAACCACGTACCTCGCAAATATTACGCAGCCTAAAAAACACCACTCCCTCCTTTCATTAACCATCACAAATCTGCAACAGTTGATAGTAGACTGCAATTTCAGATGAAAATTTCCTAGAAAAGTGGATTTCCTGCATGTCGATTTCCCGAGAAATGATGTGGTTGCATCCTATTTTTTGTCGGAAAGGCAGTAAAGGTTTTCTTTGAAGTAATAAAAATCGTGCAAAAAGTGTGTTACCTTGTAACTAAAGGTGCAAACTGCTAAAATTAAATTTAAGTGTGTAGAGTTGGTCGAGGAGACAGTCTCCTTAGCGATTCGTTGAATTGAGAGGAAGAGAGGACGAGAATTACTATGATGGGATTATTAAAAAAAGTAATTGGTGATCCGAGTCAGCGACAATTGAAAAAATACGAAAAAATCGTTGATGAGATAGAAGCATTAGCTGATGATACTAAAAAGCTATCAGATGATGGGCTGCGAGCTAAAACAGATGAGTTTAAAAACCGGTACAATAACGGAGAAACGCTAGATAAATTGTTGCCTGAAGCGTATGCCGTAGTTCGTGAAGCAGCGGAACGTGTGTTAAAGATGCGTCCGTTTCGCGTCCAGCTTTTAGGTGCCATCGTTTTACATAACGGAAATATTGCAGAAATGAAGACGGGGGAAGGTAAAACGTTAGTTGGAACATTGCCCGTTTATTTAAATGCGTTGACTGGAAAAGGCGTCCACGTTGTAACCGTCAACGAATATTTAGCACGTCGTGACTGCGAAATTATGAGTGAGCTGTATGAATTTTTAGGGCTTACGGTTGGCTTAAATGTGAGCGGGCTTTCAAAGGAAGAAAAGCAGGAAGCGTATGCGGCTGATATTACATATGGGACGAATAATGAGTATGGCTTTGACTACCTTCGCGATAATATGGTGCTTTATAAAAACCAAATGGTTCAGCGTCCGCTTCATTTTGCGGTTATTGATGAGGTTGACTCGATTTTAATTGATGAAGCGAGAACACCACTGATTATTTCAGGGTCAGTTGAACGCTCAACAAACTTATATGTTCAAGCAAATGCATTCGTTCGCTCGCTTCGTAAAGAGGACGATTATACTGTAGATGAAAAATCGAAGACAGTTCTTTTAACCGAAGAAGGGGTAAATAAGGCAGAAAAAGGCTTTAATATCGATAACTTATTTGACCAAAAGTATGTTTCTCTCAACCACCACATTAATCAGGCGTTAAAAGCGCATGTCGTTATGCATCGTGATACGGATTATGTCGTTGATGAAGGGGAAATCGTCATTGTTGACCAATTTACTGGGCGCCTGATGAAAGGCCGTCGATACAGTGATGGTCTCCACCAAGCAATCGAGGCGAAGGAAGGTCTTGAAATTCAACGTGAAAGTATGACGCTTGCTTCGATTACATTCCAGAATTACTTCCGTCGCTATCAAAAGCTAGCAGGGATGACAGGTACAGCTAAAACGGAAGAAGAAGAGTTTCAGCAAGTTTATGGAATGGACGTTATGAGCGTGCCGACGAACAAGCCGATTGCAAGGGATGACCGACCTGACTTGATCTATAAAACGATGCAAGCGAAGTTCAATGCGGTCGTCAATCAAATCGAAGAGCTTCATAAAAAAGGGCAACCGGTGCTTGTCGGGACAGTCAGTGTCGAAACATCTGAGCTTGTGTCGAATCTTTTAAAGAAAAGACGTGTGCCTCATCACGTTCTAAATGCGAAAAACCACTTTAGTGAAGCGGAAATTATTGAGATGGCAGGGCAAAAAGGTGCGGTAACGATTGCGACGAATATGGCCGGTCGTGGTACGGACATTAAGCTTGGTGACGGTGTAAAAGAGCTTGGTGGATTATTTGTACTCGGTACAGAGCGCCATGAATCGCGCCGTATTGATAACCAGCTCCGTGGTCGTTCTGGTCGTCAAGGGGACCCGGGTACGTCACAGTTTTACTTATCAATGGAAGATGAGCTTATGCGTCGTTTTGGCTCTGATAATATGAAAACGATGATGGACCGACTCGGTTTAGAGGAAGATCAGCCGATTGAGAGTAAGCTGGTAAGTCGTGCGGTAGAACAAGCACAAAAACGTGTGGAAGGAAACAACTTCGATGCGCGTAAACAAATTTTACAGTATGATGATGTTATGCGTGAACAGCGTGAAATCATTTATAAACAGCGGATGGAAGTACTTGAATCAGATAACCTTCGTGCAATCGTTGAGAAGATGATTGAATCCGTCGTCAAACGGAACGTTGCTATTCATACGCCAGAAACTGAAGTGCCTGAGGATTGGGACATTGCTGCGATTGTAAACTTCGTGAAGACGATGCTTCTACCTGAAGGCGTAATTACTGAAAAAGACTTAAAAGGCTTAGATCCTGAGGAAATGGAAGAGTTCATTCTTGAAAAAGTAAAAGTTGCTTACGATCAAAAAGAAGAGCAATTTACGAGTGAGCATATGCGAGAATTTGAAAAAGTCATTATGCTTCGTTCGGTTGACCGCAAGTGGATGAATCACATTGACCAAATGGATCAGCTTCGTCAAGGGATTCATTTACGTGCATACGGTCAAAATGATCCATTGCGTGAATACAAATTTGAAGGCTTTGAAATGTTTGAGCAAATGGTTGCTTCGATTGAAGATGAAGTGGCGATGTACATTATGAAAGCACAGGTGGAGCAAAACCTTGAGCGTAAAGAAGTGGCTGAAGGCAAAGCGGTTCATGCGAGTGCTGCTCCTGGTGAAGGCGGCGAGAAAAAACGCACACCAATCCGTAAAAATAATACAGTTGGACGAAATGACCCTTGCCCGTGCGGAAGCGGGAAGAAATATAAGCAATGCTGCGGTAGGTTATAAGGTAACGGAGCAGATGCGTCGTGGCATCTGCTTCTTTGCACTCAATTTTTGATTGTGTTTGACATATATTAATAAGGTTCGAACTATTTAATGGGGTGAAGGTATATGGATTTAACAGAAGTAAAGCAAGAATTGTCGATAATGGCTAAGCGATTAGCGGACTTTAGGGGGTCTCTTTGACTTAGAGGCAAAAGAGACCAGAATGAGTGAATTGGAAGAACGGATGGCTGAGCCTGAATTTTGGAATGATCAAGATGCGGCACAGCAAATCATCAATGAATCCAATGCTTTGAAAGAAATGGTAAACACATATAAAGAGCTGCAAGAATCGTACGATGACCTCGAAGTCACATACGAGCTCGTGAAAGAAGAAGGCGACGATTCGTTTATGGATGAGCTAGATGAAGGAGTCAAAAGCTTGGCGAAAGCGTTAAATGAATATGAGCTGCAGCTGTTATTAAGTGAGCCATATGATAAAAATAATGCTATTTTAGAGCTTCATCCAGGGGCAGGAGGAACGGAGTCTCAGGATTGGGCGTCAATGCTGCTTCGAATGTATACACGCTGGGCGGAAAAGAAAGGATTTAAAGTCGAGACTCTTGACTATTTACCGGGTGAGGAAGCAGGTGTGAAAAGTGTGACGCTCCTTATTAAAGGCCATAATGCGTATGGTTATTTGAAGGCAGAAAAAGGAGTACACCGTCTCGTGCGAATTTCACCGTTTGACTCTTCAGGTAGAAGACACACGTCGTTTGTTTCGTGTGAAGTCATGCCTGAACTCGATGACAATGTCGAAATCGATGTATCGCCAGAAGAGTTGAAAATTGATACGTACCGAGCAAGTGGCGCCGGTGGTCAGCATATTAATACGACGGACTCTGCTGTTCGGATTACCCACGTGCCGACGAACACGGTTGTGACATGTCAAACGGAGCGTTCGCAAATTAAAAACCGTGAACGAGCCATGAAAATGCTTATGGCAAAGCTCTATCAATTGAAAATTGAAGAGCAGCAGGCAGAGCTTGCTGAAATTCGAGGCGAACAAAAAGACATTGGCTGGGGCAGTCAAATCCGTTCGTACGTCTTTCACCCGTATAGCTTAGTGAAAGATCACCGAACGAACTTCGAGATCGGAAATACGAACGCCGTTATGGATGGCGAACTCGACGGCTTTATTGATGCATACTTACGTTCGATGATGTAAAGTAGTGAAGTAGTAGTGCAGTGTTATCGTTTCGTAATAATGATGGTGGCACCTATACTTTATTGCGTTATAGGTATTTATGTTTTATGATCCAGATTCTAAGATTTATTGTCGGGAATTCATGTTTTATGGTCCAGAATCCAAGATTTATTGTCCGGAATCGCTATTTTATTTGCCAAAATGTGAACAGCCTCAATCCAAATCACCACGGTGCCTGACACCTTTAGTTCGCTAAAGGTATCAGGCACCGTTTCGTTCATATGGATAAATTTAATAATCGGAGTAAAGCTAAATACAAAGTAGCAAATTTTAGCTTTGTAAAGCGTTAATTGGCTCGCGTTTACACATTATACAACCAGTGCTATACTATCCAACGGAATAAATTACGAGGATGGTGTGGTGTCAGGCATCTTTAGCGTAGTAAAGGTACCTGGCACCATTCATTAAACCTTTTATAAAAGTGAGTGTAGAGAATGATGATGATGATGACAAAACGAAGAAGTAATGAATTACATCCAAAGGTACGTATGGCGCTAGAGTATGGACAAATCTTGCTTGGTTCAGCGATTGTTGCCGTCGCATTTAATCTTTTCCTGCTACCGAATCGAATTGCTTCCGGTGGAGTTAGTGGGATAAGTACAATTGTTTTTGATGTGTTTGGCATTGAACCTGCATTTACACAGTGGGCCTTTAACATTCCATTGTTTATTTTAGGTGTACTCCTCCTTGGCGGGATGAAGTATGGGGTTAAAACGTTGATTGGTACGCTCTTTTTACCCTATGTTGTTTTCTTGACGCGCCATGTCGAACCAGCAACGGCGGATCCGTTACTTGGTGCCTTATTTGGTGGAATTGGTGTCGGTTTAGGGCTCGGAATTGTGTTCCGTTCGGCCGCAAGTACTGGAGGAACCGATCTAGCAGCGCAAATTATTAATAAGTACACCGGTCTTTCACTCGGGGCGTGTGTGTTTATCCTCGATGGCCTCATCGTAGTGACGTCGGCGATCGTATTTAATATTGAGCTTGCGCTATATGCGCTAATCGCGTTATTTATAACCGGAAAAACGATTGATTTAGTACAAATGGGCGTCGGTTATGCAAAAGTCGCGTTAATTATTTCGAATAATCAAGAAGAAGTGAGGCAAAGTATATTAAGAGATGTAGATCGGGGTGTCACGAAATTATCTGGATATGGCGGTTACACAAATGAAAAGCGCCCAGTTCTAATGTGTGTCGTTCATCAAACAGAAGTCACAAAATTGAAACAAATAGTGAAAAGTGCTGACCCATCTGCATTTGTTGTTGTTACCAATGCCACGGAGGTACTTGGTGAGGGTTTTAAAAACCAATGATTGAGTTATAATTTACATTGTAGAATCTTTCTACAAATATGCTAGAGTAAGGAGGTCTTTGCTCATGAAAAAATTTTTAATGGCATTAACAGGGGCGTCTATCTTAGTTTTAGGAGCATGTGGTGGCGGTGCAGATACACCTGCTGACGAACCAGCAGAAGAAGCACCAGCAGAAGAAGAGGCTCCAGTAGAAGAAACAGCGGGCGGTACATATGATGCAGCAGCTGCTGAAGCAACGTATGAGGCAAACTGTATGAGCTGTCACGGTGGAAACCTTGAAGGTGGTGTTGGTCCTAAGTTAGCTGGTGGAGCTTTCACGTATGACGAAATCATTCACGTGTTAGGGGAAGGAAAGGGCCCAATGCAACCCAACATTGTGGAAGGTGCTGAAGCAGAAAACCTTGCAGCTTGGCTAGCCGATCAATAAGAACTGATATTGTAAAAGAAGACTTCTCTCATGTAACGGAGGAGTCTTTTTTTGTTGGGGCGATAAAGTGGAACGAAGATCTCTTATAGTTATTTTGCTGGAATTTACCTAGTTTTTGTGATATTGGCAAATGGATTATAGTTGGTTTACTTGTAGTAAAGTGTTTCATTGATTGACGTTGATTATAAGTATTGATAAGATAGTAGTGTAATTGAAAATGATTATCATTATAAGGTCGAGTGTAGGAGCAGTAAATAATAACTTGATAAAATCGGTCCATAAGAAGGAGTGAAACCAATGAATGACGATAAATCTCTCTCTGACCATTTAGCGTCTTATATTTATAAATTGGAAGATATTAAACATGTAAATTCAAGTCAGTCCTTGCTTAAACAACAAAATAATTTATCGCATGTAATTTTGCTTTTTAAAGAGGCCAAAGGAGACATTATTATCAATGAAAGAAGTTATTCCTTACAAAGGCAAAATATTTTCTTATTATCGCCTGATGCAAAAGTAAAGCTATTTATAGATTCTAATTACACATGTGATTATTTTCAGCTGCGTTTTCACGCTCTTCAGGCTGTAGATACTCACGCCTATACTCCAGGAAAGATAGGTTGTCCGGTTGAGTTATCAATCAAAAACTTTCACGTTTTGATTGATAAGCTTTATGACATTGATAGGAAGTTCCATAGTAAGGATGTATGGGGACCTATGTCTGCAAATATTATCTTTCAAGAAATGATGTTATTTCTATTCAATGATGCCATTCATAACCAAAAGAAGGATTTGAACAAGGCGATAACTCTTACAAAAGAGTATATGGGGCAAAATTACTGCTCGAATATTACACGAAAAAATCTTGCTGATATTGCCGGGGTAAGTACTGATTATTACTCACGTGCTTTTAAGAAAGAGACTGGGAAAAGTCCAATGGAATATTTAGCTGACATACGTATCAAAAAAGCAAAGCAGCTGCTTGTCCTCACTGAGGATAAATTAAGTTCAATAGCTCACAAGGTCGGTTTCAGTGATGAATTTTATTTTAGTCGAAAGTTTAAAGCGGTAACAGGATGTTCACCAACCATTTACATAAAAAAATTTAAATATTCGAATCGAATTGTTTCACTTAAACATTTATCAACAGGTCATTTAATGGCGCTTGGCATCGAACCATACGCTGCTGTTATCAATAAAGCCTATCCGATTACAACCCAACTCCAAAATACAATTGCAATTGGTGACTCTGAGCCGGATCTAGAGAAGCTGATGACAGCCAATCCGGATTTAATCATTACGCGAGATTACCAAAGTTTTGATAAATCTCCAAAAGAGAAAATATTTGACCAAATTGCTCCGACCGTCACCCTCCCATTTTCCCACGACTGGCGAGAACTCTTTCAAATGATTGCAAAGATTGTAGGTAAAGAAAAAAAAGCAAACAGCTGGTTAGAACATTATGATAGAAAAGCTGAAATGATTGGTAAGGGAATCCAAAATAAAATTGAAGATGAAACTATCTTAATAGTTGGGGTCGGAAAAGGAAAGATGTGTGTGTATGGTCAACGTAATATGGGAACGGTTCTTTATAGGGATTTAAAGTTAAATGTTCCTAAGAATGTTGGCGATATCGCCCATTATCGAGAAATATGTCTAGAAGAGCTATCTAATTTCGATGCGGATCGGATCCTTTTAACGAGCTATAAACACGATGGTACGGAATATACGGACGAAGCGATCCGAAAAGAAGTGAGAATGCTTTTTACAAACAAGCTATGGCAAGATTTAAAGGCGGTTAGGAATGGAAACGTTTATTGTATGTATGATAGCCAGCATCTTTATACGAGTTATAATCCCCTATCACATAATCTGTTTTTAAATAAACTAAATCAATTATTTTTGACGGAATAGTACAAATAGTAGACTTAAATGTCCATTAACATGAGGTTGAAAATTCCTAATCATTAATAATGAAAATCAATATCAATAAGGATCAATTATTGAATAGAAAAAGGGAGAGAAAGAAATGTTCAGAACAAGAAAAACATTATTTATACTAGCAGCAATTCTGTTATTGATGTTACTAGTTGCTGGTTGTGGATCAAATGAGAAATCAGGAGCAACTCCTAGTGGTAATCAAGAGGATACTGAAGAACAAACGAAAGAAGAAGTTCAGGAAAATAGTGAAAAACAAACAAACGAAAATCAAAATGTTAGAGTGATTGAGCATGCAATGGGTTCTACTAAAATTAATGGTACACCTGAAAGAATTATTACTCTATACCAAGGTGCTACCGATGTTGCAGTTGCATTAGGAGTGAAGCCTATAGGGGTTGTTGAATCATGGGTGGAGAAGCCCATTTATGAATATTTAAGGGATGATCTTAAAGGGGTTCAGTTGCTTGGATTGGAAACCCAGCCTAATTTAGAGGAGATCCATAAGCTTAAGCCCGACATAATTATAGCTTCCATGACACGCCATGAAGATATTTATGAACAACTATCTGAGATTGCCCCTACAGTTATGAGAGGGCAAGTTTATGAGTGGAAAACTACAGTTGAATTAATGGGTGAAGCTCTTAATATGGAGGATAAATCAAATCAATTGTTGGTTGATTGGGAGAATCGAGTAGCTGATTTTAAAGAAAAAATGGGTGACCGATTACCAATAGAAGTAGCTATCACAAACTTTAGAGCAGATCATGCACGTATTTTTTACATGGGTTATGCAGGTAATATTTTACATGAGCTTGGATTTACTAGACCCGAAGGCCATGACGAAGATACGTGGGGAATAAAACTAACATCGAAAGAAGCTATCCCGGATATGAATGCAGATATGATTTTTAATTTTAATTCTGGGACTGATACAGAAGCGATCCAAAAAACGTATGAAGAATGGACCAATCATCCACTTTGGGAGAATCTAGATGCTGTTAAAAATGATCAAGTCATTCAGGTGGACGAAGTTAAATGGAACAGTGCTGGAGGGTACATTACAGCAAATATGATGTTAGATGATTTGTATGGAATTTTCGAATTAGAAAACTAGTTAGATAGCGAGAGTGGATGTTGAAGTTTCATTTTATCATCCTCTCTCTTTATCTATCATTTCATGAAAGAGTGAGAATATGTTTTTTTCGAATAACAAAATGAAAGTATCAGGTTTATTTTTTATATTACTCTTTTTTATCTGCTCGTTTATTTCAAGCATTGTTTTTGGTAGAACGGCTATTACAATAGAGAGCGTATTTGAAGCCTTTTTATATTATGAAACAAGCTCAATTGAGCATATGATTATTCATACCGAACGGTTACCTCGTGCTGTTATTGCAACAGTTGTGGGGGCAAGCTTAGCGATTGCAGGGGCGTTAATGCAAGCCTTAACAAGAAACCCTTTGGCATCTCCTAGTATTTTTGGAGTGAATGCGGGTGCTTTATTTTTTATTGTGTTAGCAGTTATCTTTTTTTCGATCTCATCATTAATTCATTTAATGTGGTTTGGCTTTTTAGGAGCGGCTCTATCTGCTATTATTGTTTATTTTTTAGGTTCCATTGGTAGAGATGGATTGACTCCAATAAAAATTGTATTAGCCGGTACGGCAATAACCGCTCTTTTTGCTTCCATGACACAAGCAATTTTGGTATTAAATGAAACGGGTATGCAAGATGTATTGTTCTGGTTAGCGGGTTCAGTTAGTGGCCGCACACTTGAAATGTTGATTCCTGTGTTACCTTTTATTATCGTAGCTGGGATCGTGTCTATGTTTATGGGGAGAGTAATTAATCTATTCACAACTGGCGATGATATTGCAAAAGGGTTGGGACAAAATATTGTTTTAGTGAAATGTATGATGGGTATTATTGTTGTTTTGTTAGCTGGTAGCTCAGTCGCTGTCGTTGGTGCTGTTGGTTTTATTGGTCTAGTAATTCCACACATAGCGCGTGCATTTGTTGGGAACGACTATCGTTGGATTCTACCCTATTCTGCAATGTTAGGAGCTGTTTTATTATTGTCTGCGGATGTAGTCGCTAGATTGGTTATTATGCCACAAGAGATACCAATCGGTGTTATGACGGCTTTTATTGGAGGCCCCTTTTTTGTGTACATTGCCCGTAAAGGGGTGACAAAAATATGAGTAAACATATAACTTTTCGTGATAAAAATGAATTCATTTCTGTACAGGTTGAAACCAAGTCAGTGATAGTCATTATTTTTCTTTCTCTTTTAGTAATCCTATCTGGGGTAATAGGTACGAGTTTAGGTAATACAGTCATCTCTCCCGTAGAAGTCATTAGAACTATTATAGGAAGTGGTTCTGGTGAATATGATTATATTATCCAAACATTAAGATTACCAAGGGTGCTTGTTTCTTTATTTGTTGGTGCTGCTTTAGGTATATCAGGTGTGATTTTACAAGGGATTATTCGGAATCCGCTTGCTTCGCCAGATATTATCGGAATTACAGGTGGTGCATCGGTCGCAGCTGTCGCTTTTATAACGTTTCTAGGAGGAATAGTAAGTATTAAATTATTGCCACTTGCTGCGGTTACAGGTGCTATTATTGTTTCTCTAATAATTTATCTATTATCTTGGAAAAAGGGTGTTACTCCGATTCGCCTTGTACTAATCGGGATTGGAATGTCCGCCATAATGGGTGCTGGAACAACATTAATGCTTGTTATGAGTCCTTTTTTTTCAGCTGGGAAAGCTTATATTTGGCTAACAGGTAGTGTTTATGGTGCGTCATGGACGGACCTCAATATTATAGTGCCAGTCGTTTTTATAGTTGTTCCAATTGTACTTTATTTAGCTCGAAGTCTTAATTTACAGGAGCTAGGTGATGATGTTGCTGCTGGATTAGGCGTTACTGTTCAACGCAACCGGTTTTTATTACTTCTATTTAGTGTAATGTTAGCTTGTGTTGCTGTGTCTATAGCTGGAGCAATCGGTTTTGTAGGTCTAATTGCACCTCATATCGCTAGAAAGTTAGTTGGTCGCCCTTTTGGTAGTTTAATTATCGTTTCTGCGCTAACTGGGAGTCTACTTGTATTTATCGCTGATATGCTAGCTCGAACAAGCTTTTATCCACTGGACATCCCTGCTGGAATTTTTACTGCCGGCGTAGGGGCACCCTTCTTTCTTTATTTATTATTTAAGAATAGAAATCAATTTTGATAAGGAGGTAAAATGTGAGGGATTTGGAGGCAAAAGAACTGACAATATCCTATGGAACTGAGCCCATAATAGAAAATTTGAATTTGAAAATTCCAAAGGGAAAAATAACGGTTTTAATTGGAAGTAACGGCTGCGGGAAATCTACTCTTCTACGAACAATGGCACGATTATTAAAGTCTAGTTCAGGCACTGTGCTTTTGGATGGAGAAGATGTTGCTAAAGTCCCAACAAAAGAAATATCAAAACGAATGTCTATTCTTCCACAGGGGCCTGCTGCACCGGAAGGATTGACTGTTCATCAATTAGTTAGGCAAGGTAGGTATCCTCATCAAACTTGGTTAAATCAATGGTCTAAAGAAGACGAACGAATGGTTAATATCGCCTTGAAGTCTACGAATTTGTTAGAATTTGCAGATGTCCCTGTTGACTTTTTGTCTGGGGGACAGCGTCAAAGAGTATGGATTGCAATGACTCTTGCCCAAGGAACGGAAACTTTGCTTTTGGATGAACCGACAACTTATTTAGATATGAGTCACCAAATCGAGATACTCGATTTACTATTTGATTTAAATGAGAAGGAGAATCGAACAATTGTAATGGTTCTTCATGATTTGAATTTGGCTTGCCGATACGCTCATCATATTGTAGCGGTTCACGATAAAAACATCTTTGCTCAAGGAAAACCAGAGGAAATTGTAACTTGTAAAATGGTTCAATCTGTTTTTGGAATGGAATGCATTATAACGGTTGATCCTTTGTTCGGTACGCCATTATGTATCCCACATGGAAGAGGGAGAAAGGTAAAAGGTGAAAAAAATAATGTGGCCGTCGTTTAAACAAGAAGAGCTAGAGTACTTAAAAAAAAATTTTAGTATGAGAATAAATAAATCAATTGACCAATTTCATTCTATTCCATCGATAGATTTATTGGACGAAGAAAAGTGTATAAAATATTTGGATTCATTAACTAGAATACTCCAATCACCATCTAGGATGATTACCGCATCACAATTTTCAAAGAGGTATGCCTTTTTAACGGTTGCTCCTAGCTTATATTCCATGACGATGTACAATAAAAAGTTGGATGTATCAATTGGAAACTGCTGTATTGAATCGGCTAACCATCATAAATCTTGGTCATCATATATAAGTTTAAAAGATTATCAAGTTAAAGAACTAACTAATAAGAATCGAAATGAAATGCGTGATGAAATTATTAAAACCGTTTTTAATGAGCATCTTGTAAAAATATGGCGGTCGATTTCTAATGTAGCTAATGTTCCTATGTCTATTTTATGGGAAAATACAGCTATTCGAGTATATTCTCTGTATGAGAAACGAATTAGTGGAGAAACAGATGAAAACCAGAAATCACGTCTTCATGATGATTATCAATATCTACTTAAAGACGCATCTGGTTCCTTATTTGGAGAAACTGAAAATCCACTGGCAAAGTTTAATAACCCTAAATGTACGATTGCTACTTCTGACCAGTCAGTTCGTATTCGCAAAACATGCTGTTTTTATTACAAAGTAGCGGCGAATGGTAAATACTGTTCAACATGTCCAAAAATAAAATGATAAAGGTCCATCATTTCCTCACAATATGATGGGAAATAGTAGATTAGTATGGTCGGAAATTTAATGTTTATTCACTCCGAAATATGAAAGTAATGATTATTTCTTGATGCATCGGCATGTACGGTCCCTGCCGATGCAAGGTTCAAGGAAATAGAAAAGATAAAACCTCTTTAACTTACACTCACCTGGAGTCATCTTCCCTCATTTAATAGAAATAACCTTAAACATTTACACAATCTCCCATCCATTGAAATAAAATTGTAATAAAAATCAACCCCCATGTAAAAGTAATGGTGTTATAATGGACTAGATAAGAAAAAACGACATAAATTGAGGTTGTCGAATATGGTTCAACAGCAATCCTCATAGAATAACAGAGAGTAGAGTCCTTCATATGCATGATTGACTTTTATTTCACTTTAGAAATGTAAATTTTTATTACGGTGTAAAGATAAGAAAAGACAACGATTTTCTCTATTATTGGCGAAAAATCGTCTGTTTCTAATAATCAAATGAATGGAAGAGCAACTCAACTAGATGTAGGAAGTGATTGTGTTGATAGATATGAAAGATGTATGGAAGACGTATCCGAATGGTGTTAGTGCCATTAATGGGATTGATATATCGATAGGCAAAGGCGAATTTGTTTATGTAGTGGGACCTAGCGGTGCAGGGAAATCTACTTTTATTAAAATGATGTACCGAGAAGAAAAACCGACAAAAGGTGATATTTCCATTAATGGGACAAACCTTTCGAAGGTAAAAAATCGACAAGTACCGATTGTTCGCCGAAGCATTGGCGTCGTTTTTCAGGATTTCAAATTGTTACCAAAGCTATCAGTTTATGAAAATGTGGCATTTGCGCTAGAGGTCATCGAAGAAAATCCTTCGACCATTAAAAGAAAAGTCATGAAAGTTTTAGATATTGTAAAACTAAAAAATAAAGCACGGTTTCTCCCGAGTGAATTATCCGGTGGAGAACAACAGCGAGTTGCCATCGCTCGGGCAATTGTCAATAATCCGAGCGTATTAATAGCGGACGAGCCTACGGGTAACCTGGATCCGGACACAGCATGGGAAATTATGGACACCCTAGAAGAAATTAATAATCGAGGGACGACGATCGTTATGGCTACGCATAATAAAGAAATCGTAAATACGATTAAGAAGCGTGTAATTGCGATAGAGGGTGGACGTGTTGTTCGTGATGAAGTAAGGGGGAATTACGGCTATGAAATTTAGAACCCTTACTCGTCACGGGAAAGAAGGTATGAAAAATCTTGGCCGAAATGGCTGGATGTCCTTTGCATCGATAAGTGCAGTAGCGATTATGCTTTTTTTAGTTGGGATTTTTCTACTATTGATTCTCAATATGAACCATCTCGCCTCAACAGTTGAAGATGATGTTGAAATTCACGTTTATATTGATTTAACGGCTACTAAAGAGCAGCAGGATGCATTAAGGCAAGATATCGAAAGTGTTCAATATGTTGAAAGCATTGAGTTTGTCGATCGTGATGAAGGACTCGATCAGTTTATAGATAGTATGGATGAGATGGCACCTGTGTTCGAAGGGTTACGTTCAGAAAATCCATTTAATGATAAATTTGTTGTACGTGCAGAAACACCACAGTTAACAGAAACGGTAGCAACTAAAATCGAAGAACTTTCACATGTCGAAACCGTCAATTATGGAAAGGATGTCGTCGATCGACTCTTTGCGGTAACTGATTTTATGCGAACATTCGGGCTCGTATTAGTCGCTGGTATGATGTTTACGGCAATGTTCCTCATTTCCAATACAATCAAGATGACAATTGTTACCAGGAAGCCAGAAATTAAGATTATGAGATTAGTAGGAGCAACCAATGGATTTATACGTTGGCCATTCTTCGTCGAAGGCCTGTTTATCGGCGTATTTGGAGCATTAGTACCGATTGTTCTTATCATTGTTGGATACTCTTATTTTTATGAGATTATGAGTTCTAGATTAGAAGTGATGTTTTTTGAACTTGTCCCAGTGTTCCCAGCAATCTATCAAGTGGCAGGTATTCTTCTTGTGATCGGTGCGTTTATTGGTGTTTGGGGAAGTATGATGAGCGTACGGAAATTTTTAAAAGCGTAATGAAATCTAGGAACGAAAGAAGGGCGAGGAGGAACTTTTGGATGAGGCGAAGAAGTACGTTAGTCTTGTTAGCGTTTGTTTTAGCGACAAGCACAGTATTTACATGCTTTGGACCTAATTTTGTTTGGGCGAATTCAACGTTAGAAAATAAAATTTCAGATATCCAACAAGAACGCCAAGAAAAGCAAGAGGAAGCTGAAGCGAAAGAAGCTGAACTAAAGGAAGTTGAATCAGAACAGAAACAGACTGAAGCAGAAATTAGAAAACTAGATATGGACGTAGCGGAAACGGATAAAAAAATTAGTCAAAAGAAAGCAGAAGTTGAGGGAATCCGTGAAGAAATAGAGCTGCTGAAAGAAGAGCTTGTAATTATCGAAGAACGAATTGATGAGCGTGATGAGCTTTTAAAAGAACGTGCGCGGACGATGTACCAAAATGGAGGTAGTGTCAGTTACCTCGAAGTGATTTTAGGTTCAAAAAGCTTCGGTGATTTCCTCGATCGTTTAAGTGCACTTTCCATGATTGCGCAACAGGATCATAGTATTTTAGAAGCGCATTTAGAGGATCATAGATTACTAGAGGAAAAGAAAGCAGCAGTTGAAGAACAATTAGTGAAGCTTGAAAATCACCTTGTCGAATTGGAACAGTTAATGGCAACGTTAGAGCAGCAAAAGAATGAAAAAGATCGAGTTATGAAAAAGCTACTTGCACAAAGTGAGGAGCTTCATGCTGATTTAGGTGAAATTGAAGATGCAGAGCAAATATTAGCGCAGCAAGAAAAAGCAATAAAACAAGAGCTTGAGGCTTGGAAAGAGCGCGAACGACAAAAAGAGCTAGAAAGACAACGAGAGTTAGAGCAACAAAAACAGCAGCAACAAGAACAACCGAGCAGAAGTAATTCTTCACCTTCGGTTGAATCTGCACCTTCAAGTGGAAGTGGCGTCTTGATGCGACCTGCAAGTGGTCGATCTTCATCTCCAGGAAAGCAGTACGGTTGGCGTACTCATCCTATTACTGGCGTGAAAAAAATGCACCATGGGCTCGATATTTCAAACAGCACAGGTACACCCATTTATGCAGCTGAGGGCGGAACGGTTATCGCAGCTCGGTATATGAATGGTTATGGAAATACAGTGATGATCTCCCATAATGTCAATGGACAAGTCTTGACAACTCTTTATGCTCATATGAGTGCCATTTCGGTTTCAAATGGACAGCGAGTGAGTCGCGGTCAACAAGTTGGTAGTATGGGTTCAACTGGTGCATCAACAGGGCCTCATTTACATTTTGAAGTGCATGAAGGCCCGTGGAATGGAGCAAAGTCTAATTCAGTCAACCCATTGAAATATATTCAATAAGTGTTAACGATCAAATAGCTCAGAAAAAGTCACCACATGTAATGTCACATGTGGTGACTTTTTTGCTAGTAGAATATGAAAGTATAGATTTCGAGGATGTCTAGCTTCAGGTGTCATCGGCTCGAGGTCGCTTCGGTCAACATGAATATAGTAGTGGTATTGTTAAGGTTTAGTTAAAATTTTCTTAAAATCTACAAATTTTGATATTATAAACAAAAAATACTAGTACCATTGTATTGTTTACTTTATAATGAACAAGAAATTACAAATATTTGGAGGTACTATTATGAATAATGTGGCGTTAAAACAAGGTTTATCTTCGCATCAACTTCAATTACTAGCTTCAGAGATGGATAACCGTAAGAAGTCTTCGGCAACTACTTGGATCTTATGGTTCTTTTTAGGAGGGCTAGGAGGTCATCGTTATTACTTAGGTAAGACAGGATCAGCTATTGCGATGACATTAACATTTGGTGGATTAGGTATTTGGGCACTCATCGATATTTTTCTAATCAACGGAATGATCAACAAGAAAAACAGCGAGATTGAATACCAAATCGTTAATGAAATTAAAATAATGGGCGAAAACAAAAGAGAAGTAGCAGCTGGGCAGGAGTAGAGAGTGACAGTTATGAATCCGCGTTTAATACATGATAACGAAAAATCATACTATATCCTTTGTTTATTAATAAGTATTTCTACATATTTAGCCCTAATCATATCTATTATAGGTATTGTTTATATTTTAATTGGTGTATTAATAACATTCTTTTTACATGGAATTTCTATAGGGCATATTAGAAATAATGGAGTCAGGCTTACAGAGAAGCAATTTCCTGAGATTTATAAAAGAGCTAGAGAAATAGGTTTAGACATGGAGCTAACTGATTTTCCTGAAATCTATATTGTTCAATCTGACGGGATCTTAAATGCTTTTGCTACTCGGTTTTTTGGCCGGAATTTTGTTGTTTTATATTCTGATATTGTAGAGATTGTAGAAGAGGGAAATACGAATGAGCTTGATTTTGTAATTGCACATGAACTAGCTCATCTAAAAAGAAAGCATATATCAAAGAACATACTGATCCTTCCAGCTCTTTGGGTTCCGTTTTTAGGAAATGCCTACTCAAGAGCTTGTGAATATACTTGTGATAGAGTTGCGACGGCATATACGAAGGACTCGCAAGCATCCATTAATGCATTGGCTATTTTAGCTGTAGGAAAACGGTTAGCTAAAGATGTCCATATTGAAGAATACTTGAATACTGCTAGTAAAGAAACAGGCTTCTTTTTGTGGTTAAGTCACGTTCTTTCATCCCATCCACCATTGCCATTACGTATTAAGGAAATATATAAACTCCAATCATTTCCTGAAATGTATGGTTTAAGTAGAGTAGGATAAGTTTCACTTTATGTGAAGAGTATTAATAGATAAGAAATAACGTTTTGGATCATCGTCCGATAATAATAAAACCGCTTGTTTGTATTCAACAAGCGGTTTTATTCGTCTTTTACTATATGATCAGTGTTTATCCACGTTTGAGACCACTTTTCAATTTCCTTCATAAGCGGTTCTAAAGATAACCCTTTTTCTGTCAAAGAATATTCAATTCGTACAGGAGTTTCTGGGAAAATTTCACGTTTAACAATCCCGTGACTTTCCAATTCCTTTAATCTTTCTGAGAGAAGCCTTCCGCTAATTCCAATGGAGGATTCGATCGTACAAAAACGTTGTTGCCCAGAAAGTAATTGATAAATAATCAATCCAGTCCAACGTTTACTTAAAATGCTCATTGCTTCCTCGAATCTAGGACAGATTTGCGATTTGTTCATGTTCCATCACTCCTAATACTTCTATCATACCATAAAAGAACCAAAAACTGTAATGCTGCTACTTTAAGTTTTAAAATTACTTGACACAATTAATTTATTAAAATATACTAACTTACATAAAGTAAGTAATTTACTAAATCTACTACATTAAGAGTAAGGAATATAAATTTACTTAAAAAAAGAGGTGTTATAAATGGGCTTATT
Organism: Alkalihalobacillus sp. BA299; assembly: GCF_017745675.1. GTDB lineage: Bacteria > Bacillota > Bacilli > Bacillales > Bacillaceae_F > Alkalihalobacterium. Next base: position 27,561 of record NZ_JAFLJM010000002.1, on the reverse strand, counting down.
AACAAAATTATTTGGGGAAACATCTCCCAAAGCAGAAATTAAAGGCGACGACCATTCAAAGGACTTTTATTCAGCAGTAGAAGCAAGGCGGACAATTTATGGAATTAGCAAAGAAGCAGTCGTTTCTGATCAACGAATTCAAGAAGTGATTAACCATGCAGTCAAGCACACGCCGTCAGCTTTTAACTCACAAACTCAAAGAGTCGTATTATTATTAGGCGAACAACATAATAAGTTATGGGATATAACAACTGAAACGTTGAAAAAAATAGTTCCTGCAGAAGACTTTGCGGATACTCAAGCGAGAATGGATGGATTTCGCGGCGGGTACGGTACGATTTTATTTTTTGAAGATCAAAGGATCATTGAATCACTTCAAGAGCAGTTTTCTACGTACAAAGATAAATTTCCGATTTGGTCTAGTGAAGGAAATGGAATGCTTCAATATGTCATTTGGACATCGTTAGAGCTAGAAGGGTTTGGGGTTAACTTACAGCACTACAATCCACTCATTGATGATGAAGTGAAAAAAGAGTGGAATATTCCAAGTCATTGGAACCTAACAGCTCAAATGCCATTCGGTAAACCAACAGCACAAGCATCCCCAAAAGAATTTAAGCCAGTTGAAGAGCGAGTGAAGATTTTTAAATAGATAGTTATTCGTTTTATTTTGCCCGACTAAGTTATTTCAAGTAATTGAAGGAGGTGAGAAAATGGCTAAATGTGCATGTGGAAATACAAAAGATGCTCAAGGGAACTGCGATGGCTCTCACTTAAACAATAAAACTAAAGGCAACTCAATTAAATAAATGTTCTAGTTACAAGTAGGGTGACGCTAATCTAAGTGTCTGGCACCTCAACCTTATAATATAGCTGCGGTAATTTGAAGTAGTAATTATATATAGGTAAGATCGAGGAGTTCAGGCAGGGTGAGTCACCCTTTGTTTTTTTAGGAAATATTATTCATGGCTCGAAACCTATGGACAACCATTTTTGATGACAAGTTATTATCGTTAAAGAAGGTTCACTTTATTCTTGCTTTCGCTTATAGTATAGTATTACATAGGAAAGAACATAAATTGTACAGGCTAACATATACTAACTATATGAATGGTAGGGCATTGCATCTAGTCGATGCGGTGCCTTTTCTGCAAGAGAGGTGGAAGACATGAACAATATTAGAGGAAAAACACTAGCAATCGCTATCATCATCTCACTAGTCATTGGTGCAGGTGGTATGTATGTGTTTATTAATGGGTTCGATCAAGAGGTTGGAGATGATAAGCAACCTGTGTTAGCTGAAACCGTTGATACGAAAGAGGAGATGGATGCAGCGACCAAATTATTAAACGCCATGGAGCTTATCACTGAACGTTATGTTAACGAAGTGGACGAGAAGGTGCTGCTAGAAGGAGCTATCAAAGGTATGGTCGGGGCGCTTGAGGACCCTTACTCTGTCTATATGGATGAAGAAGCTGCTTCGCAATTTATGGAGTCTCTCGAGTCGCATTTTGAGGGAATCGGTGCTGAAGTAAGCATGACGAACGGTCAAGTGACGATCGTTTCACCGATCCGAGATTCTCCAGCTGAAAAAGCGGGATTAATGCCAAAAGATCGTATTGTTGAAATTGACGGTGAAAGTATTGAAGGATTGACTTTATATGACGCGGTTTTAAAAATACGCGGTGAAAAAGGGACAAGTGTATCATTAACGATTGAAAGGCCTTCAAGTTCAGAATTAATTGAGATTTCGGTCGTACGAGACGTCATTCCACATGAAACCGTTCGTGCGAAGACGATTGAGCATAAAGGTAAAAATGTAGGGGTATTAGAAATTACTTCGTTTTCAAATGATACAGCTGAACGGTTTGAGCGTGAATTGTTAGCTTTAGAGGAACAGGGCATTGCTGGTTTAATAATTGATGTACGCGGAAACCCTGGTGGACTTCTAAATGTCGCTGAAGAAATCGGTAAACTAGTTATCCCTTCTGGTAAACCGATTGTTCAAATTGAAAATCGTGAGGGTGAAAAAGTACGCTACATCTCATCATTAGAAGAAGCGAAAGACTACCCAATCATTGGTCTGATCGACCGCGGAAGTGCATCAGCGTCTGAAATCATTGCGGGTGCATTGAAGGAAGCCGGAGACTACGATCTTGTTGGAGAGACAACCTTTGGAAAAGGAACGGTTCAGCAAGCGCTGAAATTAGGCGATGGAAGCGAAATCAAACTGACCCTATTTAAGTGGTTAACATCAGATGGGAATTTTATTAATGAAGTCGGTGTTGAACCGACTGTTGAAGTATCTCAGCCTGAGTTTTTCTATTTGCCACCGTTATATGTAAAGGAAGTGTTATCATATGACATGTTAAACGAACAAGTCCGAAGTGCACAGCTTATGTTAAAAGGTTTAGGCTTTGAACCTGGTCGTACGGATGGTTACTTCAGTAAACAAACGGAGCAAGCTGTAACTGCTTTTCAAAATACGAAAAACATAGAAGCTACAGGAGTTATTGATGAAAAAACGGCATCTGCGATACACGAAGCGATTAGTGAGGTAGTCCGTGATGATAAAACTGATCGTCAGCTCCAAACTGCTATTGAATTAATTATTAAACAAAGTAATTCGTAAAAAGCAGGAAAATACGAGGCTGTTGTCGAAGTACATGTGTGGCGAAGTAGGCTACGCATGTACTTTTTTTTCTGATAGAATAAGAAAGTATAGATTTCGAGGATGTCTAGCTCCATCGCCTAGCCACTCGAGGTCGTTTCAACTCTGCTTGCGTTAGTCAATACTCACTTTTTAGTCGGAGTTTCCAGCGCTTGTCGTGGCTGACCAAGGTGTTTGCACTTTTCTTATTCATCAGGGGGAAGGACTAGGAAAATGATTATGGAATGGTTTGTTACATTACTTCAAGGAATTGGCTACGTCTTTTTACATCCATTATTTTATATTGGTTTTTTCACGATGCTATTGATTGGAATTGCACGGGTAAAACGTGAACGAAAAGATTTTCACACAAAGGTTTATGATTTTATTGATGAAACGGTTATTTCATTAGTACCTGGTATTGTGACGGGGATGCTAATATCTCTTGTTGCGATTGGTTTAGGGATTGTCATTTCTGTTGAATTTATTATCCTTGCAACCCTACTGTATATGGTATTCATTGCCACTACACATGTGAGGTTGATTTCACCGTCTTATGTCATTCCGTTTGTTTTGGTTGTAATGTTGTTATTTATGGTTGGATCATTGGGATTCACTGCTCCATTTATAGGGGACCTTGTGTTTGAGTTTAGTGAAAGCTTGATCGTTCATGCCGTCATTTTAATGGCACTACTCTTGATTGGCGAAGGCTTTTTAATTCGAACGAATGGCCATAAAAATACGTCACCGAAATATTTGAAAAGTAAGCGAGGCAAGCTGATCGGAGCACATGAATCAAAGCGTTTATGGTTTGTCCCTGTTTTTCTTTTATTACCGAATGGCGTCTTACCGAGTAGTGACTTTTGGCCGGTTCTAACGATAGGAGAGCAGGGCTCGTATTCCGTTATTTTCGTGCCTTTTCTCGTCGGCTTTCACCAACTTATTAAAAGTTCAATGCCAGCTCCTTTTATTCAAAAAATAGGAACACGTGTCATTGTCCTAGGGATTGTTATTAGTTTGTTGAGTGCTGCTGCTTACTTATATCCATGGATAGCTTTCATTACTGCAAGTGCAGCCATTTTAGGGAGAGAGTTCATTTGGCTCAGGGCCAAACAAAGAGATGAGAGGAAAACGGGTTATTTTACCCCGCAAAAGTCAGGCGTTATGGTTCTCGGGATTATCCCGCGTTCACCTGCAGCAAAGCTTCAGTTGCAAGTGGGTGAATTAATTGTAAAAGTAAATGGTCAAAAAGTGAATGATCAAATTCAATTCTATGATGCACTCCAAAGGAATTCGGCATTTTGTAAACTAGAGGTCATGGATGAAAACGGTGAAATTCGTTTTGCCCAAACCGCACTCTACGATGGTGAGCATCATCAGCTTGGCGTATTGTTATTAAAGGCAGAATACGAACTGCAAAATTCGGTTGTGTAAAAATGTTTTTCAAAATGGGCATGAACTCTACTATAGAGAACAGATTTGGTACATTTCCGTCATACGAGTAAGTGAATGGGTGGAAAAAGTAATAGAAGTTAAGGTCCCACAGAGCTAGTTAATTAGCTAACTCTGAGGGGTTTTTTATTTTATGGAAGTAAACTATAAAATAGATACTCACAAAAATTAAAATTTTCGTATAATACGTGATTCAGCCGTAAAATGTAGCTGTGTTTTTTTTTTTTTTTTCGTGTTGAAAGACTTTTTTGCCGTTTATCAAGTCTTACTAGTAATTTAGTCTATATGTATGTGAGTAACTTTGATAAAAATGTAGTAGAAAGTTCCGTTAATTTTGTTTAAAATTTTTTTATAATGACCCCCTAAAAAAAGAATGGGTGACCGTATAGGTAGATAGAATGATTTACTGAAAAAGGCAAAACCATTGAAAGGTGGTGACGCAAAGCTATAGGGACTAAAGGGATAACCGATGTTAGCCAGCTACCATACGTAAAAGGAGAAGAATCGACATGATGAAAAAAGTAGGTAAACAAGTTAGAGAGAAAGCATTTGTATTTCTCGCTCTTTCCCTTTGTTCAGTTTTTCTGATGACTGGATGTGGCTCTAATGACACTTCACAGGAACAGAATGGTGAAGAAGCTGAGGTACATAGCGAAGCAGACGATGTGCAAGCACTGCTTTATGAAAATTCGGAAGCTGGGTTCAGAGTCTATGAAACTTCTAACTGGGAATTCAAGAAAGAAACAGGCAATGAATCAGTAAATGTAACGTTTGAAAACGACCAGGCAAAAGCAATTATTACCGTTGTATCTACTAATAAGCAGCTAGAAGAAATTAAAAAAGAATTAAAGACAGCACTGAAAAAATCTACGATTATAGAAGAAACAGAGCATTATCTCGCCTTTCAGTCTGATCGAAAAGAAAGTATTCGTTCCGATATTTATATTGACCAGCGTGAAAATGGTACAAGCATTATTACATTTATGGTGCCAGCTGAAGATTTTGATGCAAATCAAGAGAAAATGGAAGAGCTAAAGCGACATATTGAATGGTTTTAGAACAAAACTAATTTAAAAAAGGAGTACGATCACATGAAAAAATTTATTGTAGCAACAGTGGCAAGCTTAATTTTGATTGCGGCACCCGTCCATGCAGAAGAGGCTGAGAATGAATATGTTAGCCCAGAATCTGAACTTTACGATACTTCTCGCTTAATAGAAGAAGCTGAGTATGAGCTGACAGAAGATAGTTTAGAAAAAGCACTACTTAAAGATGAATACGCCGAGGAGCGCTTACTTGAAGCTGAGGAAATGCTAGAAAGCGGAGATGAAGAAGCAGCTGAAAATACTTTAGAAGAGTATACTGAGCATGTTGTCGAAGTTGAGAAAAACTTAGACGATGCTAAGGCAAAAGGTGACGACATCAGCGAAGTCGAAGCGATTGTTGCGGAAAAAATAGCGAAGCGTAGCGAAAACCTTCGTGCATTACTAGAAAGAGAAGACCTTCCAGAAGAAGCTAAAGCAGGAATTGCAAAAGCGATAGAAAATAAAGAAAAAGCGATGCGACGATTTGCAGAAGCGATGAAGCGAGCAGAGCAGGCAAAAGAGAAAGGTGAGCAAGCTAGAGAAGAGGCGCAAGAAAAAGCAGAAGAAGCTCAAGAAAAAGCGCAAGAACGAGCAGAAGAAGCTCAGGAAAAAGCACAAGAGAGAGCGAAGGAAGCGCAAGAAAAAGCACAAGAGAAGGCGAAAGAAGCACAGGAAAAAGCACAAGAGCGTGCAAAGGAAGCGCAAGAAAAAGCACAAGAGAAGGCGAAGGAAGAGCAGGAAAAAGCACAAGAGAAGGCGAAAGAAGCACAGGAAAAAGCGCAAGAGAAGGCGAATGAAGCGAAGGAACAGGCCCAAGAGCGAGCAGAGGAAGGTAAAGCGAATAAGCCTGAAACAACAGGTCGACCTTAACAAGAATATCGTGAAAAAAAGCTCCCATTCTAATAAGATGGGAGCTTTAAATTTCTCCAATAAAGTAAACATCGCATGTGTTGATGCTTGAACAGAGTCAAGTCAACGAATAGGATAAATTATTTTGATTACAAAATATGTAAAAGTGTATTTTGAGGGTGTTGTCACAATTTTGTCACAGTTTGGACAATAAAAGTCGGAATTTGGACAATAAAATGATCAAACTGGACCATAAATCCTAAATTCGGCTCAAAAAATTGAAATCTGGACCGATAAATACAAAAAATTGAAAATACGTTCTCTCCTAATCTACTTCACCATAGAAAAAACCTATAAAAATAGTAATTGCTTAAAGGATTTGATAGTTTTCACGCAGAATCTACTCTCAAATGAGTAAAGGGAGTGACTTTATGATTAAAAAAAATCGCAAAATACCATTAAAAATACTAAAATTAAAAGCACTACTAAGACGACTAGCTCCTAACCACCCCAAACGGCAATACATAGAAGAAGAGTTGGCTAAAAGTATAGCTGGTTACAATGGAGAAAAGGCTATTGATTTCCACTTATCATTTTTACCTCACGATTATTTGATCTTACACGATCTCAGAATCCTCGACAGTGAGCAACGCTACTTTCAAATTGATACTTTGATAATATCCCCAGCATTTTGTATTATCCTCGAAGTTAAGAATATTTCTGGTTCACTTATTTTTGACCAAACTTTTCACCAGTTGATCCGTCAATCAAGTGATAGAGAAGAGGGTTTTCCGGATCCACTCCTACAAGTCAAACGTCAGCAGACCCAATTAGAAGGATGGTTGAAAAAAAATAAATTGCCACAGATCCCCATTTTTTCCTTTATTGTTATTAGTAATCCCTCGACAATTATAAAGGGAGGCCCGAAAGATACAGTTATCCATTCCGCAGCACTTCCTTATAAAATCAAACGCATAGCTGAAATGAATTTACAAGAAGTCGCCACATTAAAAGAATTAAAAAAAGTTACCTCATTTTTAATAAAACAACATACCATTTCCAACTATAACATTCTCGAAAAGCTAGGGATCCATAAAGAGGACATTCTTACAGGTGTCCATTGTCCATTATGTTTTGAAATCCCGATGATTAAAAAAGGGAACAATTGGATTTGTTTTCATTGTCAGTACCATTCCCGCAACGCTTATATTCCCTCGCTACAGGACTATGCTCTCCTGATTGGAAGCACAATAACTAACGAAGAGCTAAGATCATTTCTACACATTTCATCTCGATCGATTGCCTCAAAGCTATTAGCTTCAATCCCGCTTCAGCATTCAGGTCAAACAAAGGGAAGAAAATATAAGTTAGACTTTCCAGAAACTTAGTAAGTTACCTAAACGAGCAAATATCATTTTACAATCTCCCCAACAATCTAAATTCTCCCAACAATCTAAAATCTCTCCAACAAGAAGAAGTAACTCCATCAAAATGCCCACTTCTTGACAAGCGCCTGGATAATTTTTACTATAATACCCCTGTTGATAAAAAACAGGGAATATACGTTCGTTAAAATTGTGTAAAAGTGGTGGCTGTGTGGTATAATGAAAACATTGGAAAAAGAATAAAGAAGTTTGTTTACATAAGTTGAAACGATCACAATTGTGTAGGAGTAAATGTGTGGCAACAACAAAAACTTAGGCTTTTGCTATACAGTTTTGACGATAAATGGTAGTAAAGTTTCTTAAAATGTAAGGGGGAACCATGCCGTGGAGCACAGTTTTCAGTTAGTCTCTCAATATCAACCACAAGGAGATCAGCCTGAAGCGATCAAACAGCTTGTCAAAGGTATTAATGAAGGCAAAATTCATCAGACACTATTAGGGGCAACAGGGACAGGTAAAACCTTCACGATCTCAAACTTAATTAAAGAAGTGAACAAACCAACGTTGGTGATTGCTCATAATAAAACATTAGCTGGGCAGCTTTACAGTGAGTTTAAAGAGTTTTTTCCGAACAATGCGGTTGAATATTTTGTGAGCTACTATGACTACTATCAACCGGAGGCGTACGTCCCTCAGTCGGATACATATATTGAAAAAGATGCGAGTATAAATGATGAAATTGATAAACTGAGACACTCTGCAACTAGTTCGCTGTTTGAGCGACAGGATGTCATTATTATTGCAAGTGTTTCGTGTATCTATGGTTTAGGTTCTCCAGAAGAATATCGTGACCTCGTCGTCTCACTTCGAACAGGAATGGAAAAAGAGCGAAATGAGCTCTTGCGGGATTTAGTCGACATTCAATATGATCGTAATGATATTAATTTCACGCGCGGTACGTTTCGTGTTCGTGGTGATGTGGTAGAGATTTTTCCTGCATCACGTGATGAACAGTGTATTCGTATTGAGTTTTTTGGCGATGAAATCGAACGGATTACGGAAGTAGATGCATTAACAGGAGAAATCAAAGGTGAACGAAATCATGTCGCGATTTTCCCAGCATCTCACTTCGTTACTCGTGAAGAAAAGCTAAATCGAGCGATTGTGAACATTGAAGCTGAGCTAGAGGAGCGCTTAAAAGAGCTGAATGAAAATGGCAAACTCCTTGAAGCCCAGCGACTCGAGCAGCGGACGCGCTATGACCTTGAAATGATGAGAGAAATGGGCTTTTGCTCTGGGATTGAAAATTATTCGAGACACCTGACGTTTCGCCAGGCAGGAGATACACCGTATACGTTGCTCGACTTTTTTCCAGATGATTATTTAATCGTCGTTGATGAGTCGCATGTGACGTTACCGCAAATTCGCGGGATGTATAACGGAGACCGGGCGCGTAAGCAAGTTCTTGTAGATCACGGATTTCGCTTACCATCCGCGTTAGATAACCGTCCGCTTCAGTTTGAGGAATTTGAAGGAAAAACGAATCAAATTGTCTACGTGTCGGCTACACCAGGCCCGTACGAACTAGAAAAAACGCCAATAGTCGTTGAGCAAATCATTCGCCCAACTGGATTGCTGGACCCTACAATTGAAGTTCGTCCAATTGAAGGCCAAATTGATGATTTAATCGGGGAAATCAATGAACGAGTCGCACGAAAAGAGCGAGTACTCGTGACGACATTAACGAAGAAAATGTCCGAGGATTTAACGGATTATTTAAAAGAGGTCGGCATCCGCGTTCAGTATATGCATTCTGAAATTAAAACGCTTGAGCGGCTGGAAATTGTCCGTCAGCTCCGAATTGGAACCTTCGATGTGCTCGTCGGAATTAACTTATTAAGAGAAGGGCTAGACATTCCAGAAGTTTCGTTAGTGACGATTTTGGATGCCGATAAAGAAGGATTCTTGCGTGCGGAGCGCTCGCTTATTCAGACGATTGGCCGGGCGGCTCGTAATGCAAACGGTCATGTCATTATGTATGCGGACAAAATCACAAAGTCGATGAAAATTGCGATGGATGAAACGAATCGTCGCCGAAAAATTCAAGAAGAATACAACGAAAAACATGGCATCACACCGATGACCATTCAAAAGAAAATTCCAGAGATCATTCAAGCGACATACGCTGCAGAAACGGATGAAACTTACACTACAGCACCGACGATGAAAATGAGTAAAAAAGATCGCCATGCGATGATTGAGCGAATGGAAAAAGAAATGAAAGACGCAGCGAAAGATTTAAACTTCGAACGTGCAGCAGAATTGCGTGATTTAATTTTAGAGCTAAAAGCGGAAGGATGAAGGTAAGATGGCACTCGAAAATATTATCGTTAAAGGAGCGCGTTCTCACAACTTAAAAAATATTGATGTGACGATCCCGCGCAACAAGCTGGTTGTCCTAACGGGACTGTCAGGATCAGGGAAATCCTCCCTTGCCTTTGATACGATTTATGCAGAAGGGCAACGACGCTATGTGGAATCGTTGTCCGCGTATGCCCGCCAATTTCTTGGACAAATGGACAAGCCGGATGTCGATGCGATCGAAGGGTTATCACCAGCGATATCAATTGACCAGAAGACAACGAGTCGAAATCCACGCTCTACGGTTGGAACCGTCACGGAAATTTATGATTACTTGCGACTTCTGTTTGCGCGAATCGGGCGACCGATTTGTCCAAAGCATGGAGTGGAAATCAGTTCTCAAACGGTTCAACAAATGGTCGATCGGATAATGAAGTACCCTGAACGGACGAAAATGCAAATCTTAGCACCTATCGTTTCGGGCCGTAAAGGTGAGCACGTGAAAGTGTTGGAGGATATAAAAAAACAAGGTTTTGTTCGAATTCGCGTGGATGGCGAAATGCGTGAAGTTGCTGAAGACATTCAGCTTGATAAAAATAAAAAGCATAGCATTGAAGTGGTGATTGACCGAATTGTCATGAAAGAAGGGATTGGGGCGCGTCTGACAGATTCGATTGAGACAGCTCTAGGACTAGGTGATGGTCGTGTCCTCGTTGATGTTATCGGGGAAGAAGAGCTTCTTTTCAGTCAGCATCATGCGTGTCCGCACTGTGGCTTTTCAATTCCGGAGCTAGAGCCACGGATGTTTTCTTTTAACAGTCCTTACGGGGCATGTCCATCATGTGATGGGTTAGGAACGAAGCTTGAAGTCGATCTTGACCTCGTCATCCCGGATCGTTCCAAGTCTTTAAATGATCATGCGATTGCGCCGTGGGAACCGACAAGCTCACAATATTATCCGCAATTACTTAAATCGGTTTGTGATCATTACGGGATTGATATGGATGTGCCTGTTGAACAAATATCTGAATCGTTATTGAATAAAGTTTTATATGGCAGTGGTACGGAGAAAATTTATTTCCGCTATGAAAATGAGTTTGGACAAATTCGCGAAAATCATATTATTTTTGAAGGGGTTATCAATAATATTGCCCGCAGGTATCACGAAACGTCATCCGACTATATCCGGGAGCAAATGGAAGGGTATATGGCGCAACACCATTGTCCGAAATGTAAAGGCAATCGCCTAAAAAAAGAAAGCCTTTCTGTTTTAATTGGTGGCAAGCATATTGGTGAAGTAACCTCCCTTTCTGTGAAAGACGCCAAATTGTTCTTTGACCAACTGGAACTAACCAATAAAGAAATTGCGATTGCTCGCCTGATTTTAAAAGAAATTAATGAACGCCTTGGCTTTCTAATCAATGTAGGACTCGACTACTTATCGTTACAGCGATCGGCCGGAACACTATCTGGCGGCGAAGCCCAACGCATTCGTTTGGCTACACAAATTGGATCCTCGTTAATGGGTGTCCTTTATATTTTAGATGAACCTTCGATTGGTTTACATCAACGGGACAACGATCGCTTAATTGAGACGTTAAAGCATATGCGTAATTTAGGAAATACGTTAATTGTCGTCGAACACGACGAAGATACAATGCTTGCTGCTGATTATATTATTGATATTGGTCCAGGAGCAGGTGTCCACGGAGGAACGGTTACGGCGCAAGGAACTCCAGAAGAAATCATGGAGAACGCTGAGTCGTTAACAGGGCAATATTTGTCTGGGAAAAAATTCATCCCGCTTCCTGTCGAGAGACGCAAATCGGATGGGCGCATGTTGACCATTAAAGCAGCGAGTGAAAATAATTTGCAAAAAGTCAATGTGGAGATCCCGTTAGGCATTTTTGTAGCAGTCACCGGAGTATCAGGGTCTGGAAAAAGTACACTTATTAATGAAATTTTATATAAATCATTGGCGCAACGACTGCATAAAGCGAAAGATAAGCCGGGTGCACATAAAGAAATTACTGGGCTTGAACACGTGGATAAAGTCATTGATATTGACCAGTCACCGATCGGTCGTACCCCTCGCTCAAATCCGGCGACGTATACAGGTGTGTTTGATGATATTCGCGATGTCTTTGCATTAACGAATGAAGCGAAAGTACGTGGGTATAAAAAAGGACGGTTTAGTTTTAACGTCAAAGGGGGACGTTGTGAGGCGTGCCGTGGCGATGGGATTATTAAAATTGAGATGCACTTTTTACCTGATGTGTATGTACCGTGTGAAGTTTGTCACGGGAAGCGCTATAACCGTGAAACGCTAGATATCATGTATAAAGGTAAGACGATTGCAGATGTGTTAGCAATGACGGTGGAAGATGGTTTAGAGTTCTTTGCGAATATCCCAAAGATTAAGCGAAAAATCGAGACACTTGCTGATGTTGGTCTCGGTTATATGAGACTGGGCCAACCGGCGACAACGTTATCTGGGGGAGAAGCACAGCGTGTGAAGCTCGCTTCCCAGCTGCATCGTCGCTCGACAGGTAAGACGCTATATATTTTAGATGAGCCAACGACTGGTTTACATGTTCATGACATTGATCGACTTTTACATGTTCTGCAACGGTTAGTTGATAACGGGGATACGGTTCTTGTCATTGAGCATAATTTAGATGTGATTAAAACCGTCGATCACATTATTGATTTAGGGCCAGAAGGTGGCGATAAAGGTGGCGAAATTGTCGCTACTGGAACACCTGAAGACGTCGCTACCGTTAAAGGCTCATACACAGGGCATTACTTAAAACCGATTTTAGAACGTGATCAAGAGCGGATGGAAGCGCGTGTAAAGGAAAAAGAATTATTGAAAAAATAAGATCTGCATTTGAACCGAACAGGATTGAAACCTCCTGCGGTTCAGTCCAGTCCGTACGTCGGTGACCGGGCGCTTCCGCTTTTCTTGTCTAGCTGCAGGTGTCATCGGCTCGAGGTCGCTTCGGTCCATCAAACGTGTCCAAAAATCAGGACACTAATTGCTGGCCCTCCAGCGCTTGTCGCTGATAAGCAGACACCTTCCGCTTTTCTTAAGTTGTTAAAATAAATGTAACTTTTTTCTTCATATCACGTATGTATTATTGAGTTGTGAAAGATTTTTCGTAGAGGAGAGGTCTAAATGGAAGAGCGAAAAATGATCTTAAAAATGATTGAGGACGGTAAAATCACAGCGGAAGAAGGATTGAAATTATTAAATGCCCTTCAACAAGATGAGCACCAAGACAATAAAGAAAGGAAGTCTGAACAACAACAGCAAACGGCATTGTCTGATCGCGTCGATTGGGATAGTAAACGTCAATCACGACGTACGTATCGTCATTCGTCAGGGGCATCTGTACTTACGGGATTTATCGAAACGGCGATTCAAAAAATTAAAGATTTGGATTTAGATTTTAACTTCGGTTCATTTGTAGAAGTCGAACATATTTTTCATCATAAGAACTTTAACGGAAAAGAGCTTGACTTCTCGCTAGAAAATGGATCTGTTACGTTGGTGCCATGGGATGAGCAAGATATTCGTGTGGAATGTAAAGCGAAGGTATATCGGGCTCGAGATATGGAAGAAGGGCGTCAAACGTTTTTACAAGAAGCCATTTTTGAAGGAAGAGAAGATCGTATTCGCTTTTATACGAAAGTAAAAACAATTAAAGTTCAGGCAACTTGTTATATTCCGAAGGCCGAATATGAAGCGATAAAGGTGTATACATTTAATGGGCACATCAAAGGGGAAAAGCTTCAAGGAGACAAATTAGAGATTAAAGTCGTTAATGGTAGTGTACATTTGTCTGATGTCAAAAGTAAGCGTCTTTATGCTGAAACGGTTAACGGACCGGTAGACATTACTGCAATTCACAATGACTGGTGTGAAGTGAAGACGATGAATGGTGCGATTACGCTTGAAGGAAAAAATATTGATGTGAATGTTGAGACCGTCAATGGTGCAATTCGTTATCGACTCGATGAAGTTTCTGAGCCATGTTATGCTGATTTAAAAGCAACAACAGGAAGCATTATTGTATCGGTTCCAGCAGAACTCCGTATTGAAGGAAAGCTTGAAACAAATGTCGGCGGCTTTACATGTGATTTAAATGGGTTAGAAATCGTTGAAGAGAAAAAGGATTTTGTTCAAAAAACGCTTTCTTTTATCGCGAACAAAGAATGTTCACCACGTTTAAAATTAGAAAGTGAAACGAATACAGGCTCTATTCAAGTAGAGCAGCGTTCGTAACAATGTGAGGTGAGGAAAATGAAAAAAAGATTATTTCGAACTGTGCACGATCGCAAAATAGCCGGCGTCTGCGGTGGAATTGCAGACTATTTTAATCTTGATCCTTCTCTTGTTCGTATTTTATTTGTGATCCTTTTCTTTGTAACAGCTGGGTTTCCACTGTTAGTTGGCTATATTGCAGCAGCAGTCGTTGTACCAAATGAAGGAGACATTATTGAATAATGGGCTGGCTCATCCATCTGCTCGTGAATAGTATAACGTTGCTAATTGTGGCCCATTTCTTTGCATCGTTTCATCTTTCGGGCTTTGGGGCTGCTTTCTTTGCAAGTATCATTCTTTCCATCCTAAATTTTATCGTTCGGCCGATTTTAGTATTTTTAACTTTGCCGGTAACGATTTTGACATTGGGCCTGTTTTTATTTGTTATTAATGCGATTACCTTAAAGCTAACAGCTGGCTTTATGGGGTCTTCTTTTGACATCAATGGATTTGGGATGGCCGTACTGGCGGCTATTATTATTACAATTCTGAATACCCTCATTCAAAAAATGATTGTCGAGCCATTGCGGAAATAGGAAACTTATTAATCGTGTTAAACGGAAAAGCACTGAACCATATCTGATGTTCAGTGCTTTTGTCATTTTCATCACACTTAAAAAATCCGCCTCTTTTTTCATGAGTACTTTTAAGGGTATAATGTGAAGGTAATGTGATGTATAGGATGGAGGAATATGGATGGCGAAAGTGACTGCAAATGATTTGATAGAGAAATTTCAATTGGAGCTTATTAGTGGGGAGGAAGGAATTTATCGCCCCATCGCAACGAGTGATATTTCACGGCCTGGTATTGAAATGGCGGGCTTTTTTACATATTATCCTGCGAATCGTCTTCAATTACTAGGGCGTACGGAGCTGTCGTTCTTTCAACAGCTAAGTGATCATGATAAGAAGGAGCGAATGCTTAAACTTTGCACATATGATACTCCAGGTATTATTATTTCAAGAGGGCTAGATGTTCCTGCTGAGCTTGTAGAGGCTTCAGAGGAGAAAGGCGTACCGATTTTACGAGCGACGTTAACAACGACTCGTCTAAGTAGTAGATTGACGAATTTTTTAGAAAGTCGCCTTGCACCAATGACAGCGATTCATGGGGTGCTTGTTGATATTTACGGGATTGGTGTCTTGATTACGGGAGCAAGTGGTGTTGGTAAAAGTGAGACAGCTCTTGATTTAGTACGTCGTGGTCACCGGCTAGTTGCCGATGATTCAGTCGAGATTCGTCAGGAACATGAAGATACGTTAATTGGTCGGTCGCCCGAATTAATTAAACATTTACTTGAAATTCGCGGTCTAGGCATCATTAATGTCATGACATTATTTGGAGCGGGTGCGATCCGTCCGTTTAAACGAGTTGCACTTGTGATTAATCTAGAGTTGTGGGATCAAAAGAAAGCATATGACCGGTTAGGCTTGGAGGAGGATACGTTAAAAATTATAGACGTGGAGGTTCCGAAGTTAACTGTTCCTGTTCGCCCAGGTCGTAACTTAGCTGTAATCGTTGAAGTAGCAGCGATGAACTTCCGTTTGAAGCGTTTAGGTATTAATGCCGCACAAGAATTTTCCGAGCGGCTCACAGATGTGATCGAAGAAGGAGATCGAGACGACTATTTATAAGGATTGAAGAGGTGAAATATTATGGAGGAAACAATTCAGCCATTAAGTAGAATTGCGCTTGAATTAGGGCCAATTACAGTGTATTGGTATGGGTTATTAATTGGATTAGGTGTTGTTATTGGTTACATATTAGCGACAAGAGAAACAGAAAGACGTGGTTTGCCAAAAGATACGTTTGCTGATCTTTTAATTTGGGCATTACCAATTGCGATTATTTCTGCACGATTATATTATGTTATTTTTCGCTGGGAGCATTATGCTGATAATCCGATAAAAGTGTTTGCTATTTGGGAAGGTGGATTAGCGATTCATGGTGGATTAATTGGTGGTGTAGTGACAGCCTATATTTTTGCCAAGAAGCGAGGGATTTCGCTTTGGAAGCTCCTCGATATCGCTGCACCGAGTATCATTATTGCTCAAGCCATTGGACGTTGGGGCAACTTTATGAACCAAGAAGTGTATGGTGGGCCTGTTACACGTGAATTTTTAGAACGTTTAATGCTTCCTGAGTTCATTATTAATCAAATGTATATTAATGACCCTCAGTTTGGACTAAGTTATTATCAGCCTACCTTTTTATACGAATCGGTTTGGAATATTCTCGGTTTTGTTTTATTATTGTGGTTACGTCGTGTGAACTTGAAGCAAGGGGAGATTTTCCTTAGCTATGTGATTTGGTATTCGGTTGGGCGTTTCTTTATTGAAGGAATGCGATTAGACAATTTAATGATCGGGGATATACTGCGTGCTGCTCAAATCGTTTCGATCCTTTTAATTGTTGGTGCAATTATTCTTTGGATTTATCGTCGGAAAACCGGCTTAGCTGCGAGAAACTATTTAGATGATGAGCCGGCAGCCCAAACACCTTCAAGTCATACGAAATCGAAAAAGACCAAAAAGAAAAAGAAAAAATAAGTGTAGTTAGGAGAGGAGCTCACGGTGGGAACTTTACAACGAGGATTACTCGTAGGATTACAAACAACGTGGACGTTAGGGAAAATTATTTTCCCGATCACGCTCATCATTACGATACTCGGCTATACCCCAGTTCTTGAGTGGGTTGCTCAATGGCTGTCTCCTGTCATGGGTTGGATTGGTTTACCTGGGGATGCGGCAATTCCATTACTGTTAGGAAATGTACTGAATTTATATGCAGCAATTGGTGCCATTTTAACGATGGAGCTATCGGTCAAGGAAGTTTTTATATTAGCTGTTATGCTTTCTTTTTCTCATAATCTGTTCATTGAGTCTGCAGTTGCAGCTAAAGTCGGCATTCGAATGTCGGTCGTTTTGGCGGTTCGACTTGGCTTAGCGTTTTTCTCTGCTTGGATGATCCACCTTATTTGGAAGGGTGGAAGCGAAGTTGCACAATATGGGCTCGTTTCTTCTGGGAAAGAAGCTGAGATCTCAAGCTGGCTAGCGATTGCATGGAAAGGAATTGAAAGTGCTACACTAGGAATAGCACAACTGGCTATCATTGTGATCCCGCTAATGGTATTTATTCAAATTATGAAAGATTTAAATTGGTTAAAAGTATTTTCAAAATGGATGTCGCCGTTTACGAAAATGCTAGGAATTCGTGAAAATACGTCGACGACGCTTGCTTCTGGATTGATTTTCGGCCTTGCCTTTGGCGCAGGGGTGATGATTCAGGCAGTTAAAGAAGATGGGGTAAAAAAGAAAGATTTGTATTTAGTATTTATCTTTCTCGTCGCATGTCATGCGGTCATTGAAGATACATTAATTTTTATTCCACTTGGGATACCTGTTTGGCCACTACTGATCATTCGCCTTGTCGTTGCTATTATCTTAACGGTGGGGATTGCCTTTGTTTGGAACCGACTTGAGAAAAAGCAGCAAGTAACAGGAAAGGAAGCTTTTCATGAAAATTGATACACTATTATTTGATCTAGACGGAACATTGATCAATACGAATGATTTAATCATTGCTTCATTTTTGCATACACTTGAGCACTATTATCCGGGTGAGTATACGCGTGAGAAAGTGATTGAGTTTATTGGTCCACCGCTCGTTGATAGTTTTAGAGGCATCGATCCTGAACGTGTGGATGAAATGATTGCAATGTACCGCGATCATAATTTATCGAATCACGACTTGTTAGTAAAAGAATATGAAGGTGTGTTTGAAACGATTGAACGTTTATATCAGGAAGGATATAAGCTAGCGGTCGTAACGACGAAAATGAAAAATACTGCGCTACGTGGCCTTGAGGTCACAGGCTTGGATCGATTTTTTGAAGTGATTGTTGCCATTGATGATGTCGAAAAGGTGAAGCCTGACCCAGAACCATTAGAAAAGGCAATGACAGCTCTAGGCTCAACGGCAGAGACGACGATAATGGTTGGAGATAGTCAGTATGATGTGTTAGGTGGAAAAAATACAGGGACGAAAACAGCCGCCGTTGCATGGACGATTAAGGGTGAAGCGTTTATTCGTTCGTTTAAGCCTGATTATGTTTTAGACGATATGAGAGATTTATTGAAAATTGTTGGAGTGGAATAATTGTGAGAAGGACGAAACGGTATCCCGTTGAAGGCAGTAATTCGCTTTGGCAAATTTATAAGACGGTTCCATTTTGGAAGGTCGTGAAAAGCTTTGTCGTCATTCAGATTGCGCGTTATACACCATCGATTTCGCTGAAAAATTGGATGTACCGGCACTTGTTGAAAATGAAGGTCGGTGATCAGACGGCAGTTGCGTTAATGGTAATGATGGATATCATGTTCCCTGAGAAAATTTCGATTGGGCGGAATTCAATTATCGGCTATAACACCACGATCCTCGCACATGAATATTTGATCGATGAATATCGTCTCGGCGATGTGGTGATTGGCGATGAAGTAATGGTCGGGGCAAACTCAACGATCTTGCCTGGTGTGACGATTGGCGATGGAGCGATTGTCTCAGCGGGTACCCTCGTTCATCAAGATGTTCCCGCTGGCAGCTTTGTCGGCGGAAACCCGATGCGTGTCATTTATACGAAGGAAGAAATGGAGCAACGGAGTAAGGCGCAGATGATGGAGTAGAACTGTTGCTATATTTATAAAAAAGCCGACTGAGTTTCTTTTTTTAGAAATCAGTCGGCTTTTTGTTGTAGTCAGGGAAATTATAAATCCGTTAATCTGTAGACGAAGAGTGTTGAATCATGTCAAATTTTGTTGAGAAATCGATAAATGACTGAAACTTAAAAATAAAATGCACAAACTTGAAAATAAAAAGCACAATCTTGAAAATAAAACACCCGAACTTGAAAATAAAACACCCGAACTTGAAAATAAAGTACCTAAAGTTCAAAACTCGGCCTCTTCATTAACGCTAAATGGTACGACAATTATATTAAATAAAACCCAATCCCCATGATGGCATACGCGGCGAGCAAGGTGGCTCCTTCAAACCAGTTTGAATCGCCGTCGTTTGTAATGATGATCGTGAGTAAGGCGGCAAGGACCATCGCAATCAACTCTGGAACCGTGAAAACGAGAGGCATTGGATTGCCAAATGTTAAGGATAGCAAAACTAGGACTGGCGTAACAAACATCGCGATTTGTATAGATGAGCCAATCGCTATTTCAATCGAAGCATTCATTTTATTTTTGTAGGCCATCCAAATAGCTGAAGCGTGCTCGGCTGCGTTTCCGACAATGGCGACGACAATGACCCCGATAAATACTTCACTCCAGCCAAATGATTCCGCGACAGTTTCAAAGGTGTGGACGAGCTTTTCACTGACAAAGGCGACGCCAATGGTTGACAATAAGAGAATGATAAATGATTTTCGTTTTGTCCACTCGGCAACTTCGTGTTCAGTTCCTTCTTCTATGTTCGGATAAACACCGCGGTGCGTGACGAGACGGAATAAGAGAGCAGCCATGTACAGGAGGATAAGCACAACCGCTACACTCACACTTAGCACCATTGCGTTATTATGTGTCGTTTGACTGGCAAAAATATGAGGAAAGACAAAGGCAATGATCACTCCCATCATCAGTAAACCTGAGTTGTGCCGCGAGTCATGAACATTGAATTTCTGCCGCTTGTATTTTAACCCTCCAACAAAAAAGGATAAGCCACAAACTAATAATAAATTGCCAATCACCGCTCCTGTCAATGAAGCGAGTACGATTGAGATATAGCCTACTTTTAGAGCAAAGATAGAAATGATTAACTCCACTGCATTACCGAACGTTGCATTTAATAGTCCACCAAGCCGTTCGCCAACATGAACAGCAATACTTTCTGTAGATCTTCCCATAAATGTAGCAAGAGCGATAATAGTTGCAGCGTAGATAGCAAACATTAAATTATGTGACCAATGTAAAAAATCGCCGAGAAACGACAATGGAATTCCAATAATTATGGCAATTAAGAAAAATTTTTGCATCAATATCGTTCCTTTCATTTCCAATAGTGTTACTATAGTTTGTGTAGATTTCAAAGAATTATCATATTTACCTTGTGCTATAGCCCAAATTAATGAATTTCAACGTAACATGAGTTGACGATTATAGGAGATGCGTGTAAACTACTAAATAACATCCTTTATCTTGTTAGTATATTAGCGTACTAAAGTGTCGTGGTTAGAGTACAAATTGAACGTACAAACTGTTAAACTACAGAAAACGAGCAAAGTACGAAGTATGGAGCGTGGAAAAATGTCGAAACCATTTATGTTTGAAAAACCGATCGGGATGAGAGATACGTTGCCCGAATTATTTGAAACGAAGCAAAGAATTGCCAATGAAATAAATGAAGAAATTTCTCGTTGGGGCTACCGTTCGATTCAAACACCAACTTTGGAATATTACGAAACCGTCGGAGTGGCATCTGCGATTTTAGATCAACAACTATTTAAGTTATTAGATCAAGATGGGAACACACTTGTTCTTCGACCGGATATGACAGCACCGATTGCAAGACTTGCAGCTTCAACCTTAAAAAATGAAGCGTATCCGCTACGCCTTGCGTACCATACGAACTTGTATCGTTCACAGCAGCGTGAAGGTGGGAAACCAGCGGAGTTTGAGCAAATTGGGGCCGAACTCGTTGGCGATGGAACAGCAAGTGCTGATGCCGAAGTCATAGCATTAATGATTGCTACGCTACGAAAAGCGGGAGTAGAAAACTTCCAAGTAGCGATCGGTCATATTGGATATGTGAATGCGCTATTGCTTGAAGTTGTTGGAAACGAAGAGCGAGCAAATGTCTTAAGACGTTATTTATATGAAAAAAATTATGTAGGCTATCGTCAACATGTAAAGAGCTTACCACTTTCTTCTATTGATAAAAGTCGCCTCTTAAATTTACTTCAATTACGTGGGGGCAGTGAGAAAATCAATGCAGCAAGTGAATTGGTGCAAAGCGAAGCTGGAGAACAAGCGCTACAAGATTTGTCGAAGCTATGGGAAGCGTTAGAGTGCTACGGTGTGACTGAATTTTTAAAAATTGACTTAAATTTAGTTATGCATATGAGCTACTATACGGGAGTTGTTTTTGAAAGCTATGGCAGCCGCCTAGGTATCCCGCTTGGAAGCGGTGGGCGTTATGATGAGTTACTAGCGAATTTTGATCGACCGGCTCAGGCAACAGGATTTGGCATTCGTCTCGATTTACTTATCGAAGCAATCGGCTCCAAAAAACAGCTAACACCACAAACATGCATTATTTTTAGTAACGAACGAAGAAAAGAAGCCATTGCTCTTGCGATGGAAAAAAGAGAGCAAGGCCAAGCCGTTATTTTACAAGATTTAGCTGGTATTAATGATGTCGATGTTCTATCGGAACAATTTGCAGAGGTCGTATATTGTATTGGAAAAGCGAAGAATGGAGGTGCTGGTGATGAGTGAGTGGTTAACGGTGGCGATGCCAAAAGGTCGTATTTTTGAAGAAGCGGCTGATTTATTAAGAAAAGCGGGTTACGCATTGCCTGATGAGTTCGATGCTTCTAGGAAGCTAATCATCGATGCACCTGAAGCAAAATTGCGCTTCATTCTAGCGAAACCGATGGATGTTACGACGTATGTTGAGCATGGAGTGGCTGACGTTGGTGTTGCGGGGAAAGATACGATGCTAGAGGAAGAACGAGATGTTTATGAAGTGCTTGATTTAAAAATTAGTGAGTGTTATTTAGCGGTTGCAGGGTTGCCAACCTATGAGAAAAAAAGCGAAATTGCCCCAAAAGTCGCTTCGAAATATCCGAATGTCGCGATCCGTTATTTTAAAGAACAAGGCGAGCAAGTGGAAGTGATTAAGCTAAATGGTTCGATTGAGCTTGCCCCGCTTGTTGGCTTGGCGGATCGAATTATCGATATTGTTTCAACAGGTCGGACGTTAAAAGAAAATGGACTTGTTGAATTAGAAAAAATTATGGACATTACGTCCCGTCTGATCGTTAACCCCGTCAGTTATCGAATGAAAGATGAGTGGATTGATGACTTAGTTGAACGCCTGGCAAAAGTCATTGAGGGGGATGACCTATGAAAATTGTAAACGTAACGAAGGACGTCTCTCTTAAGCGAACGATTGAAGCAGGAACGGAAACCCAACAACAAGCGGTCACCGAAATCATTGATAAAGTCAAAGCGTATGGCGATGATGCGCTCGGTGCTCTGACTGAAAAATTTGATGGGGTCAAGCTTGCGTCTTTTGCAGTAACACCCGAAGAAATCGAAAAAGCGTATGACGAAATCGATGCAGACGCTCTAGCGGCCATTCGCGAGGCGATCAATAATATTCGTGATTTTCATACAAGACAAAAGCGGGAAACGTGGATTACGACAAAAGAAGACGGGACGATGCTCGGACAAAAAGTGACGCCACTTGATTCGGTCGGTGTCTATGTACCCGGTGGACGAGCGGCTTATCCATCATCTATCATGATGAATGTTATTCCTGCTCAAGTTGCAGGGGTTGAGCGCATCGTGATGGTGTCCCCGCCGCACTCGAATGGGTCTTGGCCAGCAGGGGTACTCGTGACAGCGAATGAACTCGGTGTTACTGAAATGTATAAAGTCGGTGGTGCTCAAGCGGTTGCTGCATTAGCGTATGGTACTGAAACGATTGCGCCGATCGATAAAATTGTTGGGCCTGGAAATATTTACGTTGCTCTTGCAAAACGCGCAGTGTTTGGGCAAGTCGATATTGATATGATCGCAGGCCCGAGCGAAATCGTTGTCCTCGCAGATGAAAAAGCGAATCCGGTATTTATCGCAGCAGATCTCCTTTCTCAAGCAGAACATGATCCGATGGCGTCTGCGATCCTTGTCACACCTTGTGAAGAGCTTGCGCAAGAAGTTGCTGATGAAGTGGCTGTGCAGCTTGAAACCTTACCGAAACGAGATATTGCGGAGGCGTCGATCCGTGATTATGGTGCGATTTATGTTACGAGTGATTTAGCGGAAGCGATTGATACAGTGAACCAGCTTGCTCCGGAACATCTTGAAGTGTTAACCGAAGAACCGCTCACTTTATTAGGAAAAATTAAGCATGCTGGAGCGATTTTTCTCGGCCCTTACAGCTCAGAGCCAGTGGGCGACTATTTTGCGGGACCGAATCACGTGTTACCTACCAATGGTACTGCGCGGTTTTCAAGTCCGTTAAATGTTGATGATTTTACAAAAAAATCCAGTATTATTTACTATAGCCAAGCCGCACTTCAAGCGAATGGCAATAAAATAACAACCCTTGCTCGTCTTGAAGGATTAGAAGCGCATGCACGAGCGATTGATAAGCGACTAGAGGAGGAAAAGTAACATGGAACGTACTGCAAGCATTGAGCGTAACACAGGTGAAACACAAATTAAATTACAATTTGGTATTGATGGCGAAGGAAAATCCAATCTAAATACAAACGTTCCTTTTATGACGCACATGCTCGACTTATTTACAAAGCATGGTCACTTTGACTTAACGATCGATGCTACAGGCGATGTGGAAGTCGATGATCACCATACGACCGAAGATATCGGAATTTGTCTTGGGATTGCGCTGAAAGATGCGCTAGGTGATAAGCGCGGAATTAAACGTTACGGAAATGCATTTGTGCCGATGGACGAGACACTTGCTCAAGTCGTTGTTGATTTAAGTAATCGCCCGCATCTCGAGTTTCGTGCGGAATTTCCGAGTCAGAAAGTCGGCACATTCGATACGGAATTAGTACATGAATTTTTATGGAAGCTCGCGCTTGAAGCACGAATGAACTTACATGTGATCGTTCATTATGGCCACAACACACACCATATGATTGAAGCGGTATTTAAAGCATTAGCACGTGCATTAGATGAAGCCACACAAATCGATGAGCGCGTAAAAGGTGTTCCGTCAACGAAAGGAATGTTATAAATGATCGGTGTCATTGATTATGGGATGGGGAATTTACATAGCGTCAGCAAGGCACTCGAGCGCTTAAATAAAGATTATTTTGTGTCTGAAAAAGTAGAAGACCTTCAAAAAGCAGACGGGCTTATTTTACCAGGTGTAGGGTCTTTCCGTGATGCGATGGAGATTTTACAGAACGATGGTCTTGCTCAGTTTGTGATTGACTGGGCGAAGGCAGGAAAGCCGTTGCTTGGGATTTGTTTAGGGATGCAGCTGTTATTTGAAGAAAGTGAAGAAAACGGGGAAACAAAGGGGCTGAATCTATTACCTGGTGCAGTACGTCGGTTTCCTGGCGTAACTGCGCAAGGTGAAGCGTATAAAGTGCCGCATATGGGCTGGAACCAGCTTGAGTTTCACCAGCCGGAGCATGCGCTTTTAAAAGATGTCGAAAATGGTCACGTCTACTTCGTTCACTCTTATGTTGTGCGCACAGAAGATGACACTGTGGTCATTGCGAGTAGTGATTATGATGGCAAAGTTCCTGCGGTTGTAGGGAAAGGCAATATTATGGGGACTCAGTTCCACCCGGAAAAAAGTAGTTCGATCGGTATGAGTATTCTTGCAAACTATGTGAGAGTCGTAGAGGGGAGCGCGTCAAATGAGTAAAGTAACCATTTATCCAGCAATTGATATGCGTGGTGGAAAATGTGTACGACTAATCCAGGGTGATTATGATCAAGAGACGGTATATGGAGATTCGCCGTTTGAGATGGCAAAAACGTTCGCTGAAGCAGGGGCAGAATGGATCCATATGGTTGACCTTGATGGTGCAAAAGCCAAGAAGCCTGTCAACTCCGAGTATGTTCTTCGTGTCGCTAAAGAGCTTAACGTAAAAGTACAAATTGGTGGTGGAATTCGTACGAAAGAAGATGTGGCTTTTTATTTAAAGCAAGGGGTGGATCGTGTCATTCTCGGCAGTGTCGCGGTTAACGATCCTGAATTTACAAAAGATATGCTCGCCAAATACGGCGGGGAAAAAATCGCAATTGGCCTTGATGCGCGTGACGGCTATGTTGCAACAGAAGGCTGGCTTGAAACGTCACAAGTAAAAGCCGAAGAACTTGGCAAAGAAATGGCCGACCACGGTGCTGAAGTATTTATTTTTACTGATATTTCTCGTGATGGTATGTTAACAGGACCAAATGTTGAAGCGTGTCGTTCACTCGCGAATGCTACAGGTAAAGAAGTGATTGTTTCTGGTGGTGTTAGTCAATTGGCCGACCTTGCCGAAGTGAAGCCTTATGCTTCAGAAGGTGTTCGCGGTGTGATTATTGGTAAAGCACTGTACACGAACCAATTCACGCTCAAGCAAGCGTTAAGTGAGGTGGAGTAAGTGCTAACAAAACGAATTATTCCGTGTTTGGATGTAAAAGATGGACGTGTCGTCAAAGGTGTTCAGTTTGTGAATTTACGTGATGCAGGAGACCCTGTTGAGCTTGCTGCTTTTTATGATGAGCAAGGTGCAGATGAACTTGTTTTTCTTGATATTTCCGCGTCTCATGAAGGTAGAGAAACGATGGTCGAAGTCGTGGAAGAAGTGGCGGCCAAGCTTGCGATTCCGTTTACTGTTGGTGGTGGGATCAATTCATTAGCAGACATGAAGCGAGTATTGCGCGCGGGAGCTGATAAAGTTTCACTCAATACAGCGGCCGTTAATCGACCTGAAGTGATTACTGAAGGAGCGGATTACTTTGGTTCTCAATGTATCGTAGTCGCGATTGACGCGAAATATGATGAAGAACTAGGCACGTGGCGTGTGTATACACACGGTGGCCGGACACCGACTGACTGGAAAGTGATTGACTGGGCGCAGGAAGCCGTTCGTCGAGGTGCCGGAGAAATTCTTCTGACGAGTATGGATCAAGACGGAGAAAAAACAGGCTTTGATCTCCCGTTAACAAAAGCGGTGAATGAAGCAGTAACTGTACCTGTCATTGCTTCTGGAGGAGCAGGTGCGAAGGAATGCTTTTACGATGTTTTTTCGGAGACGAAATGTGATGCCGCGTTGGCTGCTTCCATTTTCCATTATAAAGAAACGTCTGTAGCGGAAGTGAAATCGCTACTTAAAGAGAAGGGAGTGCCCATGCGATGAACATAACTGAATTAAAATTTGATGAAAAAGGACTTATCCCTGCGATCGTCCAAGATGCGCAAAGTAAAGAAGTACTTACGTTAGCTTATATGAACGAAGAGTCGCTAAAAAAGACAATCGAAACGAGAGAAACATGGTTTTATAGCCGCTCTCGTCAAGAGCTCTGGCACAAGGGTGCAACGTCTGGTAATACGCAGAAGGTTGTTGATTTACGGTATGATTGTGACTCGGATGCAGTAGTTGTCTTGGTTGAACCAAGTGGCCCAGCATGTCATAAAGGGGTGTACACCTGCTTTGCCGATTCCCTATTGAAGGATGAGGTAAGTGCGAAAGAAGATCGTTTTTCGATTATCACACGACTTGAAACATTGATCGCTGAGCGTGAAGCGGAAATGCCTGCAGAATCCTATACGACATACTTGTTTGATAAAGGCGTTGATAAAATTTTAAAGAAAGTTGGCGAAGAAGCTGGAGAGGTCATTATCGCTGCGAAAAATCGTGACCCAGAAGAGTTAAAATGGGAAGTTGCCGATTTACTCTTCCATTTACTCGTCCTGTTACGCGAGCAAAAGCTACCGCTTGATGAGGTGTTAGCCGTACTTGAAGAACGTCACACAAAATAAATAACACAGAGCTATCGATTGCTGGGTAGCTAGATGATTGTATTATATATGTTAGCAGAGGAGCAAAGTGGATTTACTTTCCCTTGCTCAGTTGCAAAAGCCCTACTTTTATTTGCAAAAGTAGGGTTTTGATATGAGGACATCCAAAATTCAACGTTGGGAATTAAAATTATTGACATATGATGAAAAAGGGTGAAATTGAGAGAAAAGAAAAGAAGCTATTCGCTTACATTTCGAATGTTCTCGTTTTCATTAGGGATAACAGGCTTTGTATAAAAAAACAAGTCAAGATAAAATGAAATCACCTAATAACAAAAGGAGGTTCATCATATGAAAAATTTCCTTTCGAAATTATATAACGTATTTTTAGAGGCGCAAGAAGAAAAAGCAAAACGCTATGTAGAACAGAACAAACTATTCTTGTAATTAATTTTATAATAAAATTACTAATAAAAAACACCCTGTCTATTTTTACAGACAGGGTGTCGTTTTGTGTAAGGATAAAGGCTGGCCCTCCAGCGCCCAGCGTCTAGTGGACTTCGCTCTTCTCCTTACGATAAGTCAACATCGCCTCACTAACGTTCATCGTGTTTCCTTTATCTCCTACGGTTCAGTCCAGTCTGTACGTCGCTAAACGGCCGCTTCCGCTTTTCTTGTCTAGCTGCAGGTGTCATCGGCTCGAGGTCGCTTCGGTCCATCAAACGTGT
>NZ_JAFLJM010000019.1 GCF_017745675.1 Alkalihalobacillus sp. BA299 | reverse complement strand
ACATGTTTTATTATAATAACAAACGTATAAAGTCAAAATTAAAAGGCAAGAGTCCGATACAATACCGAACACTTGCCCAACAAGCAGCTTAATAAAATTATCTGTCTAACTTTTTGGGGTCACTTCAGAAAGTTGAAGTTGACCTGAGCGTTTTAGTATACTTAAAGTCTTATTTATTACTCTTAGCTACTTTTACTGCATTGAAGATACTTAAAGCTAAACCGCCCCAAACAATTGCTATGCCGATGAGCATCATTGTAATTGCACTTCCACTCATTATAGTTCAGCTCCTTTTTCTTTAGGAATTTCTAAGTCATTTTCGCCCCACTTGATCGCAGAGAAGATAAATCCGACGATGATCGCTCCAACTGCAACACCCCAGCCTGAATAGAGTAAGAACGAAGTCGCATAACCTTCATAATTTTCTTGGATATTGCCAATTAAGTTTTGGACCGCCATATAACCTAGAACGATTGGAGTAATCACACCTAGACAAATTTTCCACCAAAGGCCAAGACGCATATCAGATACAGAGTTTGCGTGGTTTTGAAGAGCTGGAACTTTTTTCATAAACCAAGAAACCGTAATAACAGATACAAGACCAGATAGCGCGATACCAAACGTATTAATAAAGTGGTCTGCTGCATCTAAGAAGAATAAACCACCTTGTGTAGCAAATAGGATTGAGATTAAAGCAGATAGACCTCCACCATAAACTACAGCTTTTGTACGAGAAAGCTTAAATTTATCTTGTAAACCAGCAATATACGTTTGAACGATTGAAATTAATGATGATAATCCGGCTAATACTAAACAAGTAAAGAATAAGAAACCAAACAATCCATTAAGTGCTGGGAATGTATTAATAATTTGCGGGAAGACGACGAATGCTAACCCTACTCCAGCTGTCGCTACTTCATCTAATGGAACGCCTGCTTGTGTCGCCATGAAACCTAATGCAGCGAATACCCCGATACCAGCTAATACTTCAAAGCTTGAGTTACTAAAGCCTGTAATGAATGCATTATTTGTAATATCAGATTTTTTTCCTAAATAACTTGAATAAGTGATCATAATAGCAAATGCGATCGATAAACTGAAGAACACTTGGCCATAAGCCGCTACCCATACGCTCGGAGTCATAATTTCGCTCCAGTCTGGTTTAAAGAATGCGTCAAGACCAACAGCTGCTCCCTCTAAGGTTAAAGCACGAATAACAATAATTAAAAATAAAACAACAAGTGCAGGAATAAAAATTCGGTTTGCAACTTCAATACCTTTTTTAACCCCTCTAAAAAGAACACCTAATGCAATAACCCATACTAAAATTAATGGAATAAAGACAGATGGAACGATACTTCCAACTTGCCCAGGAACTTCGGCTAATTGTAAATACTCACCGAATAAGAAACCACCAGTGTCTTCGCCCCAACGCTGTCCAATGGCGAAATAAGCATAAGCCATTGCCCAAGCGATAATGACCGCATAATAAGTAGAAATAACGAATGATACCGCGACTTGCCACCAACCAATCCATTCTGTTTTCTTATTCATACGTGCGTACGATAATGGCGCAGATCCACGGTACTTATGTCCCATTGTAAACTCCATAATAAGTAATGGAATCCCTGCAGTTAATAAAGCGAATAAATACGGGAAGAAGAATGCTCCACCTCCATTTTCATACGCAACATAAGGAAAACGCCAAATGTTACCTAAACCTACTGCTGAACCGACTGCTGCTAGAATAAATCCAGCACGAGTGCCCCACTGTTCACGTCCGTTCATGTTCATGACCCCTTTCTCTTTGTAAATTTTCTTAATTTTCTATCTCTATAAGCAAGTATATTCTATTCTTTACTAGATAGTCTACCTTAAATATATTATTTTTTAAAAGATTCCGAATATTCGTTCCGCACGAATTTTGTAGTATTTTTTAAGTGTTTTTACGAATCGTATAGCTTGAACCCCTTTCCATTACTAATTATTCAGACAATTCATTATTTGATTATAATGATTTTGTCCTAATTTGTAAAGAGTTATGTCGAAAAAAAACGAAAAAAGTAGAGGCTGCCTTCAGCCTCTATTAAGATATATTAACCAAGTCTCTTTAAAATAGACTCTTTTCTCAAAGATTTTGCTTTTAGCTTTTGGACCGTAAGCCAAGCGGATGCTTGGCTCTTCACGCATAGCGTGAAGGTTTTGAAAAACGGTCCAAAAGCAACAAAGTTTACGAAAACAGCCTTAAAATAAAAACCGTTACTGCAAAAACTGCGAATGAAGCAATGAATCCAATGAATAAACTTCCAGTAAACCCGAGTACGAGAAAACCAACTATTGAAATAGCAGCAACGACGAGCGCATACGGTAGCTGTGTTATGACGTGGTCAATATGATGACTACCTGCACCCGTAGACGAGAGAATCGTCGTATCCGAAATGGGTGAACAGTGATCGCCAAAAATGGCTCCTGCTAAAACAGCAGCAAGCATCGGTAAGATCATCGTAATATCTAACGTCGCTGCAATATCTCCAGCAATTGGTAATAACATCCCGAACGTTCCCCACGATGTTCCTGTCGAAAAGGCCATTGCACCCGCTACGATAAAGATAATGACTGGTAAAAGTGCAACAGGAATACTTCCATCTATGAGAGTTGCTAAATACTCCCCTGTACCTAACTCACCAATAATTTCGATAATGGTCCATGCAAAAATTAAAATGTAGATGGCTGGTAGCATTGATTTGATACCGGCCCACAGTCCTACGCCAAAATCTTTAACAGATACTTTTTTCATTAATGTGAATATAATAGCGACTGCTAAGCCTAGTAACCCACCATATACGAGGGCAGCAGCTACATCCGTATTTTCAAAAATTTCAAGTATCGATGCTGTACCATCCGTCCCTTGAATACCAGTAATAACCATAAAAAGTATCGTACCAACTATTAATGTAACAATCGGAAGAACTAAATCGATGACTTTTCCATTATCAACGGGTTGAACATCCATATTCTCTCCTGGTGGTGTTCCTTTTGATTTATCAACGACCTCTCCAGTTTCAATCGCTAACGTTTCATGCTTTTTCATCGGGCCAAAATCTAGCTTGAACCAAGCAACAGCCAATACAAGAAATACAGCAAAGAGTGCATAATAGTTCATTGGGACAATCAGTAAAAATGCTTGTAATGCTTCGTATTGTGTTACGCTATGCGTTGCTAAAACACCAGCGATAATCGTAATAATAAACGCTCCCCAACTGGAAATCGGTGAAATGACACACATCGGAGCTGCAGTAGAGTCAACGAGATACGCTAACTTTGCGCGAGAAATACGATGGCGATCTGTTAACGGGCGGCTGACATTTCCGACCGTTAAACTATTGAAATAATCATCAATAAAGATAATAATACCTAAAATAACAGTAACTAATTGTGCACCAATTCTCGTTTTAACTCGCTTTAACGCCCACTCACCAAACGCACGGCTTCCACCAGAAAGAGCAACTAATGAAGCAAGCATTCCTAGTAGTAATAAGAAAAAGATAATATTGAGCTCCCAATCATTTATTGCTCCATCTACATAAAAAATAGCAGTTAAAATACTAAATATTTGCGCTACTGCACTTATTGGATCAAAGCCATTTAGTAATAACGCACCAACAACTATCCCTGCCCCAAGCGAGATTAAAACCCGCCTCGTCAAAATCACCATGACTAACGCTAGGACAGGAGGAATTAATGACATCATTGATACTTCCATCTTGAAACCTCCTATTATTTTTGAAAACAAAAAGAGACTTACTCTTCAGTGTCTGCTCACTTCTTACACAGTTGAAGTGGTGACCTTTCTCTTGAGTAAGCCTCTCAAATGGACCATATTCTACTGGCTCCCCATCAACTAAAGTAGTTCTCCACAGCAAGTCTGCTGTGACAGTGTTACACTTTTTCAATGTAACCCCAGCAAAGAATTGTATGACGCAAACCCTTCGCATTTGCAGGTTCTCCTTTCATCAATCATCCTCGTTGTCATCCTCCGATTGACTACTAATAAAGCCTGCACCTCTACCTCATCGTTACTTGATGAGGTGAAACTATTCACTTTTCCGATTGACCACGCTATAGTATATCATTATTCTAGTAAAACTGTCATCTCTGAAAATTATTCCCCTTCCACTGCATTCTGGATATCAGTTTCTCGTATAAAAGTAGGTGCTGGACCTGTGCCACCAACATTATAATAGTCTGGAACTTTACCTGGAACAAACATTATACCTATCGGAATTGATGTTTTAACGACTTCCATATCCGTAGCAAAAGGAATAACGACCTTAACATCGACCTGAAGATCGATATATAATGAAATTAACGTATTATTTATACCAGTCGACTCTGCCTCCTGTCTCATGCTCGCTTTTATATCACCAATGGCTGTAAAACGAACCGGTATTTTCGGTCCTAAATGGGCAAGTAAGGCATTATTTGTCGCTTGACCTAAAGGAATTGTATAAATGATACCATCCTGGGAAAATACTTCTTCGTTATAATCCACTTCAACTCCATCAGGGAGTCCTAATTCATGGACACGTCCTTGCTCCATTAATCGTAAATACTTTTGAACTCTTAATGTTGCTTCAGATAAAACTCGGTTTGAAATCGACGTGTTAAACGTTATGGAAGAAATATCACCATTTTGATCTTTATCAATCAAAATTAACTCTTCCATATCCAACTGTTCTACTATTTTCTTTGAAATCGCATCATTAATTGCCTCTGTTCCTAGCACTTGGGTTTCTGTTTTCGCAATATGAATAAGCGTTGGCCGTATCCCTTTCTCAACAAGCCAAAGCCCTTGCACCGTTAAAACGATAAAAATAACAAATGATATCAACAATACGTATCGAAACGGGAGAGGACCTTTTCTCTTCCCCTTATTTTGCTTAAGGAGAGGGCCTTTCCACACCCTGCGCTGCTTAAATCGAACCAATCAAAAAACCCCCTTTGCAAGAAATATATGCAAAAGGAGGACGGCCTTGACCTAAAATTTATTTGAAAGCCATGCTTTTTAAGAAAGGCGGAATCACTTCATATCACTTTCTTTCATAAACAGAAAAATAATAATCGTAAGGATTTTTTTCATCCTTCACCCCCTTTTCCCGAGAAACTTCCTTCCACTCCTGATCTGAGAAAGCAGGGAAATACGTATCGCCTTCAAATGCTTCATCAATATGCGTAATATACAGCTTGTCTGCAATCGGAAAAGCCTCTTTAAAAATTTCTGCCCCACCAATAATAAATACTTCTTTCGTACTGTCATCTATCACCTTTTTTACATCGTCAAGCGAATGAAGAACAGTACAGCCTTCAGCTGAATAGTTTTGATTTCTAGTAATAATAATATTTTCTCGACCTGGTAACGGCCGTCCAATCGATTCATATGTTTTCCGCCCCATCACGATCGGATGACCCATTGTTACTTTTTTAAAATAAGCTAGATCAGCAGGAAGCCTCCATGGCAAATCGTTATCTTTACCGATGACTCGGTTTTTATCCATAGCAACTAAAAAAGAAATCAACAAAAACAACCCCTCATATCGTATTTGAAAACACGATTTATCGCCTACTCTGGCGCAAACCGATGCCTCTTCTTTGACTTTACCCCTTTAAAGGAGATGATTTTTCATCAAATACAAAAATACTCAAGGACTATTATACCCTTGAGTACGTAAAAGTGAAACACCAGCCAATGGAATACAGACCGTTTTCAATACTTAACTCTTTTTCTTAGGCTCTTTTCTAAAGATTGTTGCTTTTAGCTTTTGGACCGTAAGCCAAGCGGATGCTTGGCTCTTCACGCATAGCGTGAAGGCTTTTATTTTCAAAAAACGGTCCAAAAGCAACAAAGTTTACGAAAACAGCCATTTCTTAAGTTGTTGTTGCTATTTGCTTATTTGATTTGTAGGCAAGAAGCACTTGTCTGTTTTTTTAATGTAATAAGTTTAAACAGCCACAGGTGCTTTAATCGTCGGATGAGGGTCATAACCTTCAATTGAAATATCCTCGATCTCAAAATCAAAAACAGACTTCACCTCTTGATTTAAAACGAGCTTTGGTAGCGGTTTCGGCTCTCGACTTAGCTGTGTATTTACTTGATCTACATGATTTAAATAAATATGAGCATCCCCTAATGTATGAATGAAATCACCCACTTGCAGGCCACATTCATGAGCAATTAAGTGTGTGAGTAGGGCATAGCTTGCGATATTAAATGGTATCCCAAGAAAAATATCACCACTTCTTTGATACAGCTGACACGACAACTTCCCGTCAAGCACGTAAAATTGAAATAATGTATGACATGGTGGTAAAGCCATCGTTGGAACATCTTCTGGATTCCAAGCTGATACAATAAGACGTCTTGATGAAGGGTTCTTTTTAATCGTATCAATCACATCTTTTAATTGATCGAGTGTCTCCCCTGTTCTCGTTTGCCAAGCGCGCCACTGTTTACCATACACTTCTCCTAAATCACCAAATTTATTAGCAAAATCATCATCTTTTAAAATCAGCGTTTTAAATCGTTCTAATTGCTCTTCATATTTTAAACGAAATTCATCATCTTGTTGCGATCGCAGGCCGAAATCATCCATATTAGGGCCATCATATTCTTCACTTGTCACCCACCGTTCAAACGCCCATTCATTCCAAATATTATTGTTTTGCTGAAGCAAATAACGAATATTTGTATCACCTTTTATAAACCACAATAACTCAGTAGCAATAAGGCGGAAAGGAACTCGCTTAGTCGTTAATAATGGAAAGCCTTCGTTCAAGTCAAAGCGCATTTGATGACCGAAAATCGAAATGGTACCTGTCCCTGTTCGATCTTCCTTTTTCGTCCCATTTTCAAGAACATGTTTACAAAGTTGAAGATAATTTCTTTCATTCATACTCAACTTAAAGACAGCCCCTTTTTTTTATTTCAGTTTAATTGTTTACTTTTTCACTCGCTAATACAGTTTCACATTTAGTAATCGTTACATTAACGTGTTTCATTAAATCAACCTCATACGGTGCAACTTTTTGATCATCCTCACAAATAATACGGACAACTGGTCGGGTTGAAAGTTCATTGTTTTGTTTGACGACAATTCCCTCTCGACCGTCACTTAAACCAACCGTTATTCCAACGGGGTACATCGCAATCGTATTTCGGAACGCCTCGACAATTTCTTTATCATACAACGTTCCTACTCCTGAATATAACAACTCTAGCGCTTCATGCGGCAGCATGGCGCTCCGGTATACTCGATTAGAGGTCACTGCATCGAAAACATCACACACTCCAATTATTTTAGCATATAAATGAATTTCATCACCTTTAATACCACGAGGATAACCCGAACCATTTATCCGTTCATGATGCTGAAAAGCGCAATGAGCCGTTAATAAGGAAATATTCGGTTGATCTTTTAAAATTTCATAACCTGCTTGTGCATGACTCTTTATAATCGAAAATTCCTCATTCGTTAATCGATCAGGTTTATTTAAAATTTCTGTTGGGATCGCCATTTTCCCAACATCGTGCAAAATAGCGCCCATCCCTATTTCCATCAATTGTTTTTCGTTAAACTTTAGTTCAAGCGCTAGAGCCAATGTATATACAGTTACATTAAGTGAATGAGTAAAAATATAAGAATCATATAAATAAACATCCGACAAAAGCGAAAGGGCTTTTGGGTTATTTTTTACTTCCGATAAAATCGAGCGGATCACTTTTGCAAAGTTTTGATTCAAGCGTGCATTATGAAATGACTTCTTTAGTTTCAGGTCATCACAAATTTCATTAAATTCAGACTTGATCGTACCAATCGCACGAAATCGAACTTCATCGGAAATTCCTTCTTTAGCTCCAACATCTGCAGTAAGCTCATCTTCAATATATACAAATGTTATACCAAGTTCAATTAATCTCTGAATCATCCGAGAAGTCAATGGAACACCTTGTTGTAACAGTACTTGACCATTATCATTTATGATCGGCTTGGCAAGGCATGCATTTTCATTAAGTGATTTCGTGGATACTAGTCTCATAAAGTGGCTCCTACTTCAGATTTTTACCTGCACAAAAAAGAGAACGTTCAGTTTCTAACACTTATGTATAAATGAAATAATTTGTATGTAATCTCCGCTCTAACTTACAAATCTTATGTAAATTCGACATATATATTAAGGTTAACATTAGATGACAAATATGTTAACTATCTTTTCATGAACGTTAGAAATTCGTAACTACTGTTCATAATTTTAGAAAAAAATTACATTCAAACCTAGGTATTCATACCTAATACAAAAGAGGCCAACACAAGAAAGTATGTACCTCTAAGTCTTCGAAGTAGTGTAATTGATCTCAAAACACTACCTATCGCACTCATACCAATAGGTCATTATACTTTCGAAATGTTAGCCTCTATAATGGGTGTTAAAATAGCCGGATAAAGTGAGCATTAATAGCTGTTTATCCAATATTTTCAAACAGCTTCAGTCATGTAATTTATAGCATTTTTAACAATGCATCTCTACCTTTCATTCCTGCTTGAATACCTACAGCTTCAGCTTCTAATGTAACAGACTCAAGTGGAGCATCTAATAATTGATCGATCGTACGTACACCGACAGCACGACCTGCAATAATTTTTCGTTCTTTTAACTTCTCATTTAACAATGCGATATCTAGTGCTCCACACATAATGTATCCTTTGTCACTCGTAACTGCCATAAAATTAGTTTTAGGAAGCTTCAGGGTAACAGCAATGAAGGTATGTCCCTCGATTGAAATCGGGTTCATTTCAAGCACAATAATCACTCCTTCGCTTTTCGGACATTGCAATTGTTCCCGAAAGCTACCACATCTACTTTGCATGGCCCTTTCGAGAACAAAATAGCTCAGCTTCCCTTATGAAGAAAGGTCTTCATAGAAGGGCGGTTGACTTATCCTCGCTATTACAATATGAAAATCAGACGAAAAAGTGCAAAGGTTAACATGATTACTTATGTTGCTTTAATTTCCAAACGAAAACATCGCGAAGCAACTCTGGCATAAAGAAGGTTTTTGTAGTTGATTCCGCAATAGCCGGGTACAGCTTACCAAAGGTAAACATATCTAAAGTTGCCAGTTGATAGTCTTTTTTCATGTCAATCGGTTGTCCATGAATGAGAATTCGGTCGACATGTTCCACGTTATCAGCAAGTTTCTTTGTTTGAACATCAATACCTGAAAATACCATCCGCCCTAACACTTTACCACGAAAGCCGAATCCTTTTAATTCAAGGCATTGCATTCGCTCTGTAAACGCATGAAGTATCGTTTCCTTTAGCCGATCGCCACGGATCTTAACAACACATGGATTAATCGGGTGTGGACAGATCCGGTGAATATCGCCCCTTGTAACTTTTCCTTTTGTTAACCCTTCAAGAAGCACACCCGAATTAACCATACTAATCTTTGTTTGGCACCATTCTTTTAACGCTTCAGCTAATAATATCGGTCCTTCAGATTCTTCAAACCATTTAACAGATAAGTCTTGTGGCAACATGATAATCTCTTCACTCATCAACTGCTTTTGGTCGTGCTCAAGCGCCTCTAGTAGCTCCACCGTATTTTGGGAGGCGGGCATCGTTTTTGTCTCCACTGTTGCCATTTCAAAATCGACAATTTCCTTTTTTTCTAGATTG
Source organism: Alkalihalobacillus sp. BA299 (assembly GCF_017745675.1). Lineage (GTDB taxonomy): Bacteria > Bacillota > Bacilli > Bacillales > Bacillaceae_F > Alkalihalobacterium. The sequence goes on along the minus strand of NZ_JAFLJM010000019.1, from coordinate 67,114 downwards.
ATTGATAATTTCATTTGTCCAATGTGAAAGCCAAACTTACCAGCTTGACCGATCAACGTTCCTTTTACATTTTTCCCTGATTGAAGGACGTGATGAGTATGTGCTCCTAAAATAATATCAATTCCTTCAATATGCTCAGCGATTTCTTCATCGGCAGGAAACCCTAGATGCGATAATAAAATCACAAAATCGGCTTCAGCACGTACTTCTGCAACAAGATTAGGTAGAATTTCAAGTGGATCGATAATCGTCCAACCGAGTTTTTCGTAAAATGGATAAAATGGTGCAGTCAAGCCGATAACAGCAACTTTCACACCGTTCCCTAATTCTATGTAATCGTAGGGCTTTGCCCAAAATGGAGCTCTCCCGTCTCCATCGAATAAATTAGCTACTATTACAGGAAATTGTGCCTCCTGATAAAGCTCGTTCAAGACTTGCTTTGAAAAAGTTAACCCTTCATTATTTCCGATCGTAACGGCTTGAACACCGATTTCATTAAGCAATTGTACATTACCTTTTCCTTCAGTCGCTTCCGTCATCGGATGACAGCGATCCGCATGATCACCTATATCAAAATACACCATCTCTTCATGCTTTCGTCCGTGAAAGCTTCGTTGCTTTTTAATAAACTCAACGATTTTTGGCCAATGTTCAAAATGACTATGAATATCATTCGTATGATAAATAAATAAAGTATGCTCAGAAGACAAGCAAAAGCCTCCTTTTTATAGGTAAAGTAAAAGTTGTAGGTAAGACGTCGATCAGCATTGATAAGAAAGGTTCCAGACAGATGAAAAATCTATAGATTCGACGTTTAGCCAATGCGTTATTTGACTTCGAGAAGCTCGCAACCGCCTCAACTGCTCTATTTTACGAATCTAAGTTTAGATTTTGCGGGCTGGTTTCCGATAAATCGTTCTATCTCCTGATATATCAGTCTAATTTCAAATATATCAGTCTAATTTCTGATATATCAGTCTAATTCCAAATATATCAGTCTAAATCCGGATTTATCAGTCTAACCTCGAAATAAATCGGTCTAACTTGAAGTACTGAGTTTCATCAAGAGTTAGACGACTGTAAATCCCTGCCAAACTAACCGGGCTCCGATTACAATTAAAAAAATTCGTAGCATCATAACAAGTGTATCACTTTTTAACCGTTGACTAATGACTGCTCCAAGTTTTCCGCCGATCCAGGCGCCCGGAATTAATGCCATTGCGTAAAACCAGTCCACATTACCTAAGGCAATATGCGATATGGAGCTTGAGATCGCTGAAAAAAAGATCATAAACATCGAAGTTGCAACCGCCATATGAGGTGGAAAACCGAAAAGCAAAATCATCGCAGGTACCATAAGGGAGCCGCCGCCGATCCCAAATAAACCAGATAGCATTCCAACAACAAAAGCAATCGGAATCGCAATCCATGGACTAAACCCATACTGAGCCGTTTCACCAAGGTCATTAATATATTCTCGTTTAATTGCTTTTTTCCCTACTTTTATCGGCTTTAAATACCCTCTGATCATCAAAATAAACGAAATAATAATAATAAAAAGGCCAAAATATATGAGAAAGCTAGATACATCTATTCCTTTATTTAAATAAACACCAAACAGCGCTCCAGGAATACTGCCCGTTAAAAAGATCGCACCACTAATATAATCAACTATTTTCTGCTTCAAATAAGCGATTGTCGAGGACAACCCCGTAAAAATCATAATAAGTAATGAAGTACCTACCGCAACTTGTGGAGTAATTCCAGCTAAAATACTTACATAGCCACTAAGCATCATTAACGCAGGTACGACAACAATGCCTCCACCTAATCCCATTAAGCTACCTAACGTTCCTGCTATGAGGCCGATGACAACTAGTAAAATCCATTCCATACATTTTCGCCAACTTTCTTGTGGTCACGTATTATTTCTAAATCTTTCATTCATCAAATAACGTTAATTGTCGAGGTGCTAGACCGTTATACTCAATTCCGAGCATGCCTTGAAATCGTTTTGCATTTTCCGCCGCATCTCCACCCGAGTTGTTGTTAAAAAGTACATAAATGTCGGTCGTCGAATTTTCTAATAGACGAACTCTCTCGACCCACTCTTCTAGCTCCTGATCATTATAGTTATATAAATAGCGGACATCCCGCCAATTCCCATTCCCAGGATCACGCCAACCATGATAATTACGGCCGTGAAAACGAATGAGTGTTTTTTTCGCATCTGTAGCTTTGAGTATAATCGGCACACTACCAGTACCAGCTTGTGGTTCGTCGCAAATGCTATGAATCCACCCTTCATTTTCCATAAAACGTAATGTTTTCTCTTTAATTCCAGGCTCAAACCACGATTGATGACGAAATTCAAGTGCTACCGGAAGGGCTTGAAGCTGTTCTTTTACATATCGTAAGTATTGAACATTTTCTTTTCGACAATCAAACCAGGGAGGAAACTGACAAAGCACCATGGCGAGACGTTTTTCCCTTACTAACGGCTGAATCGATTGGACAAAAGCCTCAAACATTTCCTCCTTAGATTGAAACGGGATTTCTCCACGTTGATGTCCCGTCATCCCTTGATAGGCTTTCACAATAAAACGAAAGGAGCTTGGCGTTTCATGGACCCACTTCTCATAATTACGAACCGGTTGGATGGCATAAAAAGAAGAATCCACCTCAACAATCGGAAAATGACTACTGTACGTCCGTAGTTTTTCCTGAGGTCTAACGCCTTCATATAAATCATCGTGGTCTCCCCAACCAGTTAATCCAATATAAATCATGGCAATCCCCTTATAGAATAAAAAATAATTTGATCGTATGTATTTATAATACTACTCATTTTCCTGTCTTCACAATGAATGTACACCAACTAAGAAACAAAATTTTACTATCTATACTCTCCTTTATTATAGCAATCCTTTTTTGGGTATAGGAGATATTTGGTTTGAAATAACAAGAAAGATGTTGTTCTAATCTACTCATTCGCCAAGCAAGGAAAGCGATGCTCTATTTTTAAAGCATCGAACCTGTTAGCTTAATAAAAAGAAAAGAAAATAAAAAAAGCCACCATTCCGGTAGCGGTTATATAACAAGAAAAGCGGAAGCGCCCGTTCAGCGGCGTATGGACTGGAGCCCACCGTATGAGATAAAGGAAACACGGCGAGATTCATCGAGCCGATGACACCTGCAGCTAGACATCATCGAAATTTTTACTTTCTTATTCTTTAAAAAAAGCCAATTTTTTGTTCTGCCCTTATACTAACGTCAGCCAAATCGTGATAAATATTACGTTCTGTTAGGTTTTGAATGGAACATATCCTCTTGCCACTTATAATAACCATATATAACTATGGAAAAAACGACAAATAGGATAAAACGCCCCCATGGAGTAATGTTAACTAGCTCATAGATTCCTAATACTTCTTGAAACAAATAATGTATAGGAAAAGCAAACATAAAATCTAAGATGATGTTAGCAACAAGATATTTCCAAAAATTTCCGTAAGTATAATAAAAAACCCATAATGTTATTACTGGAAAAGCACCAAATACTCCAGAAACAAATAAGGGTTTTAACCACGGAATAAGTGTCTCATTAATAACCCAATGTTTTTGATTATTGGCAACCACGTTATAAATGATCATTAAATAGGAGGCAAAAACGGCTGCAGGCATGAAGCGTTTTATATTTTCCTTCTTAACTAAAAATAATGTGAACCACGGAGCAATTAATACAGTCCATAATACGATTTTATTTACCAAAGTAATCAACCTCTTCTACTGCATATTACTTTTATTATTTCATTCCCTTCAGGTAATATTCTTAGAGCCGTTGCGACAACTCCTTTATCTCAATAATTGTTTCAAAAGCTCTCTAATAAACGGTTTCCAATTGTTTTGTAATCTGTCGCATCTAAATTATTCAATTTTCACCAATATTCACCCTGCCTAAACTTGTCGAATTTTGTAATTCATATTAGAATTTACAATAAAAAACGCATGTGATTTCCACCATGGAATCAATGCGTTCTTTAGCTACTAAGTGGCTTGTTTGCCCCTTAAAGTAAACCCGTTATTTAATAAATGGGAATTCTTGAAACTCTGAGGTCCCCGTAACGTACTTATTTGCTGTTTCCGATTGGCCAGTCAAATGGTGGCGAGCCTGGTGGTGAATGATGGATGATATCGATAAATGGGATTGTGTAAGCAAACAATATTAATGCAATCGTGATAGTAACCCATAGCTTCCAATTTTCCATCCATTTCGGAGTAGGTGTTGCGTCCTCCTCTTCTTCTGCAATCGGAAACTCCTCTTCGCCTTGCGGTGCGAAAAATGCAAGTTTAATAAAGATGTAAACCATCAAGATAATAGCAATAAACAGAATCGTTCCACCGATCGCTTGGGCCAACTGATAGGCTCCCCATTCGGTGGACTGTTCCGTACCACCATAGGTAGAGTACGCAGAACGTCTTGGACCTCCAAGCAACCCTTGAATATGCATAGCCGTTGACATAATGGACATACCGACAGTCCATGTAATCGATTGGATAATACCTAATTTATTAATAGTCGGAGTCAGTTTTCTATTCGTAAGATGTGGAACGAGCCAATAAGTAATCCCGAAAAAGGTTAAAATGACAGTAGTTCCAACCGTTAAATGAAAATGTCCTGTAACCCAAATCGTATTATGAACGACTGTATTCAGTTGATGAGATGCATTAATGATCCCACCTGCTCCACCTGGAATAAAGGCGAGCATACCGATAAATGGAGCAAGAAAACGAACATCCTTCCATGGAAGATGCTTATACCATCCAAATAAACTATCGAATCCTTTTTTCCTACCAGTGATCTCAAAGGTCGCAAAGATCGAGAAGGCAGTCATTAAACTTGGAATAATAACCATAAATGTTAACACAACCTGAATGAATTTCCACATTGGGTCAATTCCTGGTTCAGTCAACTGATGGTGAAAGCCGACAGGAATAGAGAAAAACAAAAACAGGATAAATGATAATCTTGCTAGCGAATCACTAAATAATTTTCCACCAATTATTTTAGGGATGATCACATACCACGCCATATAGGCAGGAAGTAACCAGAAATAGACTAGTGGATGACCGAAATACCAAAATAATGTTCTGCTTACTAATACATTAATAGTTTCCACATAACCCAGTGACCATGGAATGAACTGAATGAGCACGGTCGCAGCTACACCAAGTGAGGCAATAAACCACATGATCATATTAATATTGACCATAAACGCCAATAAAGGTGATTTCTCTCCTGGGTGTGCCTTTTTCCATACATATAACTGTCTCCAGTTAACAAAACAGGCTAGCCAGCTTCCGACAACGACAAGTGCTAAACCAATGTAAAAGGCAGGATGAGCCTGTAATGGTGCATAAAATGTATAAAGGACACTTGCCCTTCCTAAAAGTATTGTTACTGCTGTAATAACAGTACCAATTGTCATCACCCAGAACCCGAGCCAGGCGACCTTACGCTGTGCCTTTGAAATTCCGACCGTTTTTCCCATTAGTGCATATTGAAAACCGATGATAAAATAAGTAGTTAGTACGAGAGCTAAAACAACACCATGAACGGTCAATACTTGATAATAATTAATCCCAAACGGTAGTGTTAAATGACCCGATCGGACAAATACTTGCAAAAGCCCCATCAAGCCGCCGATTAATAATGATATAAATGCAACATAAATAAATGAAATATATAGCTTTGCTTCAGGTTTTGTTATCGGTAAATGTACACTCAAATCTTCCGTTGTAACAGCCTGTTTCTGTAAACTCATTATTCATACACCTCCACTGTTACGTGCATCATATGATGGCCAACTCCACAATACTCATTGCATAAAAGAGTATACACGCCTGGTTGATTCATCTTCGTTTCCATTTTGCTGATATGTCCTGGTTGAACCATCATATTGACATTCGTTCCAGCAATGTTGAAACCGTGGACCACGTCCTTTGTCGTTACTTGATAAAGAACGGTTGCTCCTTTTGGAATTCGGATATGTCGAACGGTATTTCCTTCTTCATCTACACCAAGATCGTAATTAAATGATGACGCTACAACATTAACAATATAACGATCTTCATCCACTTTCGTTAGCCCAAGGTTTTCTTTCTTAAAAGCCTCATAAGCTTCAACATTCTGTGGATCAATCGTTTCCGCATGACTTTGAGGATGTGTCCCCATATAAAATCCACCATACCCTAGTACAACGAGAAAAATGACTAGAGTGCCAACCCCTAATAATAGCCAAATTTTTTCAAACTTGTGCATATGCATACAACATCACTCCTTTCGCACCTTATCATCATCTTGAAAGAAATAAGAAAAAGACCCCAATCCAACTAACAATAATGAAGGACAATAAAATTAATACAGAAATCAATGTGCCTTTTAAATTAAAATGGCTGTGTGCCTTCTCATGTTTTTTCACTTTTCCTCTCCCCCTTTTCTTCAGACTAACAGACATTTCATTTTATAAGTGTGATAAAAATCACACATCTTTTTACAAAATTTAAAAGTTTAAGTGAACTTTCTATGAATGTATAAAGAAAAGCGCAAGCGCCCGTTCAGCGGCGTATGGACTGGAGCCCCACCGTATGAGATAAAAGAAGCATGGCGAGATTCATCGTGCCGATGTTGACTTATCGTAAGAAGGGGGAGTGAAGTCCACTAGACGCTGGGCGCTGTAGCTAGACAAGAAAAGTGGAAGTTGTCTGCTTTTCGGCGACAAGCGCTGGAGGGCTAGCAATTAGTGTCTTGACTTTTAGACACGTTTGTTGGACCGAAGCGACCTCGAGCCGATGACACCTGCAGCTAGACAACCTCGAAATTTTTACTTATTCTTTAAAAAAAAACACGAAGACAAGTTGTCTGCGCGGATTCAAGTTGCTTATTTTTTACGTATGTGCTTTTATTTTCAAGTTCAAGCTATTTATTTTTAACTTTAGCCATTTTATTTTCAAGTTGAAGCTATTTATTTTTAACTTTAGTCATTTTATTTTCAAGTTCATGCCATTTATCGATTTCTCGACAAAATCTGTCATAATCCAACACTCATTCCTTACTCAGTTTTCTTTCACCAACTAGCAATTAACGGCTTGCTGGTCACGCTAAATACAAAAAAGCGAACCCGCTAAGGTCCGCTTTTTGTTCGATTAACCGATTGAGCCTTCCATCTCGAACTTGATAAGACGGTTCATCTCAACTGCGTATTCCATTGGTAATTCTTTTGTAAATGGCTCAATGAAGCCCATAACAATCATTTCTGTCGCTTCTTCTTCAGAAATACCGCGACTCATGAGATAGAACAATTGGTCTTCAGACACTTTTGAAACTGTCGCCTCATGCTCTAATGTGATGTTGTTATTTAAAATCTCATTGTAAGGAATTGTATCAGAAGTTGACTCGTTATCCATGATTAACGTATCACACTCAATTTTCGCTTTTGAGCCTTCTGATTTACGTCCGAAGTGAGCAATACCTCGGTACGTTACTTTACCACCTTGTTTTGAGATCGATTTTGAAACGATCGTTGATGAACAATTTGGTGCTAGGTGATGAATTTTCGCTCCAGCATCTTGGTGCTGACCTTTACCCGCAATGGCAATGGAAAGGATCGTACCTTTTGCTCCTTCACCTTTCATAACAACCGCAGGGTATTTCATCGTTAATTTCGAACCAATGTTACCGTCAACCCACTCCATCGTTGCACCGGCATCAGCAACCGCACGCTTTGTAACAAGGTTGAAGATATTTGGCGCCCAGTTTTGAATTGTCGTATAACGGCAATATCCGCCTTTGTTAACGATAATTTCTACAACCGCACTATGAAGTGAGTTTGTTGAATAAACTGGCGCTGTACAGCCTTCTACGTAGTGAACATGGCTATCTTCATCAGCAATGATTAACGTACGCTCAAATTGCCCCATATTTTCTGAGTTAATACGGAAGTACGCTTGTAGAGGTGTTTCAACCTTCACGCCTTTTGGAACGTAGATGAATGATCCACCAGACCAAACCGCTGAGTTAAGCGCAGCAAACTTATTATCAGAAGGAGGAATAACTGTACCAAAGTACTCTTTGAAGATATCCTCGTTCTCTCTTAATGCTGAGTCTGTATCTTTAAAGATGATCCCTTTTTCTTCAAGATCCTCTTGCATATTATGATAAACAACCTCAGATTCGTATTGAGCTGATACACCCGCTAAATACTTTTGCTCTGCTTCAGGAATTCCTAGTTTATCAAATGTGTTTTTAATTTCTTCTGGAACTTCATCCCAAGACTTTTCTGAACGCTCTGACGGCTTAACGTAATACGTAATTTCATCGAAATCTAGTTCTGATAAGTCGCCACCCCACTGCGGCATTGGCATTTTATAAAATTGCTCAAGTGACTTAATACGAAAATCTAACATCCACTGTGGCTCATTTTTCATTCGAGAAATTTCCTCGACGATCTCACGAGTTAATCCCTTTTTCGAACGGAAAATCGAAACGTCCTTGTCTCTAAAGCCATATTTATATTCACCGATTTCCGGCATTTTCTTAGCCATGAGAAAACCTCCTTATTCATTTTCGCTTTGAATACCCTTTTCCATCGCTTTCCACGCTAACGTCGCACATTTAATTCGTGCAGGAAACTTCGATACACCTTGAAGTGCTTCAATGTCTCCTAAGTCAAACGTAGAGTCGTCATAGTCTTTACCTTGCATCATATCAGAGAAGATTTGTGACATCTTTAATGCCTCTTCTACCGATAACCCTTTTACCGCTTGCGTCATCATCGATGCAGAAGCAAGACTAATCGAACATCCTTCTCCTACAAACTTCGCTGCGATAATTTTATTATTTTCAACCTGCATTTGTAGCTGAATACGATCCCCACATGTTGGGTTATTCATATTCACTGTTAAGGAGTCGCCTTCAAACTCTCCACGATTTCTAGGGTTTTTATAATGGTCCATGATCACTTGTCGATATAAAGTATCGAGATTGTTACCTAAAGACATCGCCGAAATACTCCTTTGTTTTTATTAATCCATTGACAAGTGCATCCACATCTTCTTTTGTATTGTATAAATAAAAGCTTGCTCTTGCTGTTGCCGTTACATCAAGCCACTTCATTAACGGCTGAGCGCAATGATGGCCAGCACGTACTGCAATTCCTTCAGCATCAAGCACCGTTGCGACATCATGAGGATGAACATCGTCAATATTGAAAGTAACAACACCTGCCCGTTTTTTCGGACCATAAATCGTTAATCCTTCAATTTCAGACATCTGTTCCATCGCATACTCAGCAAGCTCATGCTCATGGGCTAAAATCGCATCCATACCGACTTCTTCTAGAAAATCAATGGCTGCACCTAACCCAATCGCACCTGCAATGATTGGTGTTCCACCTTCAAACTTCCAAGGAAGCTCTTTCCATGTTGATTCTTGTAACCCAACAAAGTCGATCATTTCTCCACCAAACTCAATTGGCTCCATATTATCAAGCAGCTTTTTCTTTCCATAAAGAGCACCAATTCCAGTTGGTCCAACCATCTTATGACCAGAGAAAGCGAAGAAATCACAATCTAAATCCTGAACATCAATTTTCATATGCGGCGTACTTTGCGCACCATCAACGACCATAATGGCACCGTGTTTATGGGCAATCGCCGTAATGTCTTTAATTGGGTTAATAGCCCCTAACACATTTGACACGTGCATCACAGACACAATTTTCGTCTGTGGAGTAACAGTGTTTTCAACATCACTTAAAGCAATACTGCCATCTTCTTGTAGTGGAATATATTTTAACGTAGCTCCAGTAGCTTTTGCTACTTGTTGCCACGGTATAATATTACTGTGATGCTCCATCGGTGTAATAACGATTTCATCACCTTCACTAAGATTAGCACGTCCGTAACTGCTAGCAACTAGGTTTAGAGCTGTTGTTGTTCCTCGTGTAAAAACAATTTCTTCGGTCGAATTAGCATTTATAAATTTACGAACTTTTTCCCTTGCACCTTCATATCCATCAGTTGCAAGTGTACCGAGGGTATGAACCCCACGATGTACATTAGAATTATAGCGACGATAATAGTCATCTAAAGCTTCAATGACTCGAATAGGCTTCTGAGATGTTGCCGCACTATCTAAATAAACAAGTGGGTTCCCGTTCACTTCCTGATGTAAGATTGGAAATTGTTTGCGAACCTCTTGAACATTCATTATTTTACTTTCCTTTCGATAACTTCCGTAAAACGTTCTTTTACCGATTCAACTGGAAGTTGGTTTACAACTGGTGCTAGAAAACCATGGATAATTAAGCGTTCAGCTTCTTTTTGCGTAATTCCACGACTCATCAGATAGAACATTTGCAGTGGATCGATTCTTCCGACCGATGCTGCGTGGCCTGCTGTTACATCATCTTCATCGATAAGAAGGATTGGATTTGCATCACCACGAGATTTTTCACTTAACATAAGAATACGCTCTGTTTGTTCCCCGTTTGATTTAGAAGCTCCATGTTCAATTTTCGTAATTCCATTGAAGATTGCAGTCGCTTCTTCACGCATTACACCATGTTTTAAAATATATCCTTCAGAATGCTTACCATGATGGAAAATCTGTGTTGTGAAGTTTTGTTTTTGATTTCCGCGACCAATCGTTACTGTTTTTGTATCCGCATAAGATCCTTCGCCGACAAGATGCGTTGTATTTTCACTTACTGTATTTCCATCGTTCATTTGACCAAGTGCCCAATCCACTCTTGCATCACGGCCAACTTGTGCACGACGGACAACATACGTCGTTACATTTTCAGACAGGTTATCAACCGCTCCAAAGGAAACGCGAGCACCTGCAGCTGCATATACTTCAGCAACGATATTCGCAACTGTTGCTTCTGCAGGGCTACCTACATAGTTTTCAACGTAGGTTACTGAACTATTTTCTTCAGCAACAACAATCACGTGATTAAATAATGCAGTGTCAGTAACATTATAAACCGTTTGAAGAGGCACTGTCACTTCTGTATTTTTCGGTACGTAAATGAATGTACCACCATTTAGTAATGCCGCGTGTAAAGCGATGAGTCGATTTTCATCGACATTGACAGCGTCTGCCATAAAGTATTTTTCAACTAATTGACTATGCTCTTTAAGTGCTGTAGCTAGGTCGGTAAAAATAACCCCTTGTTGCTTCACGCTATCGCTAAGTTGAACTCGTGCTGATACACCGTCTTTTTGCACGATAATATTTTGTTCATTCGTTACTTCACCAGCTAATCCTTTTACTTCATCATCTAGGTCATCAAAAGAAGAGACCGTAACATCTTGACGATGAACAAATTGAGTGAAGTTCCATTTATCAATTTTTGTTTTGTCTGGTTTTGGTAATTCTAATTTTTCTGCTATATCAAGCGCTTTTAGGCGAAAATTTAATAGCCATTCAGGTTCGCCGCGCCCTGTAGAAAATTGTTTAACATACTCTTGATCGAACGCTAGCTTCGTTTCCACTGACATGTTATCCCTCCTTACTACCTATGCTTCTACTTTTTCGTCTTCAATGCCAAGCTCATCTTTAATCCAGTCATAGCCTTCTGCTTCTAAACGTTCAGCAAGCTCAGCCCCACCTGATTTTACGATACGACCTTGCATCATAACGTGAACTTTGTCAGGTGTGATGTAGTTTAATAAACGTTGGTAGTGAGTGATAATGAGACAGCCGAACTCGTCTCCACGCATTGCATTTACACCCTTAGAAACTACTTTAAGTGCATCAATGTCAAGACCAGAGTCAATTTCATCTAACACCGCAATCTTTGGCTCAAGCATCATTAATTGAAGAATTTCATTACGCTTCTTTTCACCACCAGAGAAGCCTTCGTTTAAATAACGTTGTGCGAACGATTGGTCCATTTCAAGTAATTCCATTTTTTCATCTAATTTACGGATAAATTTCATTAATGAAATTTCGTCTCCTTCTTCACGACGTGAATTGATAGCTGAACGAAGGAAGTCTGCATTTGTAATCCCACTAATTTCACTTGGATATTGCATCGCTAAAAATAGACCTGTTTGGGCACGCTCATCTACTTCCATTTCTAAAAGGTCTTCACCGTTGAACGTAACTTTACCACTTGTAATTTCATATTTAGGATGTCCCATTAGTGCAGATGCTAATGTTGATTTACCTGTACCATTTGGTCCCATGATCGCATGGATTTCTCCACCGTTAATTTCTAAGTTAAAATCTTTTAAGATTTCTTTACCTTCTATTGCTACATGAAGATTTTCAATCTTTAAGTATGGTGCTGTCATTCTTTCCTACCTCCAATATATTCTCTAAATTTGCACTAATCTCTTGACGAAAGAAGTACTTTTGTTTATTCTCAATTTATTCTCATTACAATCTTATATCAAATGCAAAGTAAGTTCAACTTTTTTACCAACATTTATACACTTTTTATATATTTATGTTTAGAAAGTATTTTATTGCCTCGTCCAACATCATTTAGTTTCTCAACTTCTAATAAACTCATACACAGAAAAGCGGAAGCGCTCGATTAGCGGCGTAGGGACTGAGTCTCTTCGCACGAGATAAAGGAAACACGGCGAGAGGATCGAGCCGATGTTGACTTATCGTAGAAGAAGAGCGAAGTCCACTAGACGCTGAGCGCTGCAGCTAGACACAGAAAAGCGGAAGCGCTCGATTAGCGGCGTAGGGACTGGAGGCTAATAAAATACAATGAAGAATTTTGCGATTTCACTGTTTCGAGTTTTGGACGGACAGCAGGGACATTATTTCTTAAAAAAATCGGACACAGAGGCCGTTATTAGCTGAAAACCACAAGAAACCCACTACCTTTTACCTACATAACGGAACCACAGTCCGTTTACCACTATAACAAGACAGCGTCTTTTACCTGTATGTAATTAGAAAAGAAGGCTGATTCATAAAAATGAATCAGCCTCTTATATATTTATTATCATTTTAACGTGGATTGAATTCAACAGCTAATTTCATAGAACGTTTATATTCTTTCTCACGAGCTTTTTCAATATCTAAACGTTTGTCCAGGCTTCGATTATACTCCTCATACCCTATTCCATGGTTTTGTTGCATCGCTTTTTCCATTTCTCCAGTGTAATTCGTTTTAATCGCTTGGATAATAAATCAATCCTTTCAAATTTTTAAAGCCAACGATTTCACTACCGCCTTATTCACGATTACGATAGCTTCAAGTTGTGCTTCGTATAACAGAATCATACCATCCTCACGAATACTTCCCAACATCGATATTGTGTTAAATAATCTAACAATTTTTCATTTGATATGTTTAGCTTTTCTCACATATAAATGCTATACAATTTAACACATATGCTCCTTCATGCTCAGAGTTTGTAAAAAAATATCACGAATCACAGTAATCGTCGAGACACTTTTGAAGTTAATGTTTCATTTGCTTATCTGAAGATCCTAATTCTGAAATCGCCTCTTGAACTAATGTTACGGCTTGACTCATCGCAGCTCCACCACCAAATGCCGCTGTTACACCGAGTGCTTCTAAAATTTCTTCTTCACTACAGCCTTCATCGATACAGCCTTTTGTATGATAAATTATGCAATATTCATCTTGGGAAAATATACTAATCCCTAAGGCAATGAGTTGCTTTTCTTTTTTAGATAGTTTTCCTTCTTTAAAACAAACTTCCGTGAACTCATTGAACTTACCAGCGATCTCAGGCATTTTTTGCAGAAACTGCCCTAGTCCTTCTTTATAATCTTGTAAGGCCATCTGTATGACACTATCTTGCTGATTATCTTGACTTTGATTTTGTCCCATGTATGTACGCCTCCTTTTTTCAATGAACACAATTAACGGTCATATTATGCCTTGAACCGTTGATTTCATGTATGAAGTGAAAATGTATTTTTGAAATTTTGGGTCTTCCTTTAAATTTATGGGTCTAACCTCGTTTTTGGGGCCCATTTCAACAGAATACAGACCTATTCGTTGACCTAGGATCTAACACTAAAATCACCGCCACCGCAAAAAAGGAACGCCGCAAAGGCATTCCTTTTTTGATTGATTTATTATTCACTCCATGGAATAACTGCACCGTTGTATGTTTCAAGAATGAAGTTTACGATTTCTTCAGAACGTAAAACTTCATATAAAGTTTGAATTTCTGGACGTTCTATATCTTCAGAACGAACAACGATTAAATTCGGTTGAAGAACATCTTGTCCTTCAAATGCAATTCCATACTTTTCGATATCGACTCCACCCTCTAGGGCATAGTTTGTATTAATAACAACAGCATCGCCTTCTCCACTTTCAAACGATGGCGCAAGTAATTTTGCTTCAACAAGTGTTGAGAAGTCTAAGTTTTTAGGATTTGAAACGATATCTTCACGCTGAGCTAATTGTCCTTCTTCTACATCAAGCTCAATTACACCTGCGCGCTCAAAGATCGGCAAAATACGGCCATGATCACTGAAAGAATCACTCATAATAATTTTAGCACCATCAGGAAGCTCATCTAAACTGCTGTACTCTTTTGAGTATACACCAATTGGTTCTGCGTGAATCGGACCAATACTTTCGAACTCATAACCAAACTCCTCAATTTGCATAGCTAAGTACCCTGGCGTTTGGAAGTAGTTAGCGTCAAGTTCTCCATCTTTTAACGCTTGGTTCGGTAAAATATAATCTTGGAAGGTAACAATTTCTAAATCGATACCTTTTTCTGCTAATAATGGAATAGCTGCTTCAAGCACTTCTGCATGCGGAACAGCTGATGCTCCTACAACTAATTTTACATTTTCTTCTTGCGCGGTTTCTTCTTCACCTGGTGTTTCTTCTGTTTGTGGCTCCTCTTCAGCGCCACCACCGCAAGCTACTAAAGTTAAAGAAATAGCTGCAGCTCCAATTAAGCTTAAAAACTTTTTCATACTCTTTTTTTCCCCCTTGATTATCGTTTATCTGTTTTATTTGTGAAAAAATCACCAATCCATTGAATGACGAATACAATCAATAGAATTGCGATTGTTGCCACCATAGTGATGGTCGTATTATTCCTTTGGAATCCTTCGAGGTAAGCGAAGTGTCCGAGTCCTCCAGCACCAATTACACCAGCCATCGCAGTATAACTAACGAGCGCAATAGCCGTAACGGTAATCCCAGAAATTAAGGCTGGGAGTGACTCCGGAATTAAAACTTTATAAATAATTTGCCAATTCGTTGCCCCCATCGACTGTGAGGCTTCAATTACACCTTTATCAATTTCTCTTAAGGCAATTTCTACCATACGAGCATAGAATGGAGCCGCCCCAATAATTAAAGCAGGCAGAGCAGCATTAGCTCCTAACATCGTCCCCATTAACATTCTCGTAAACGGAATTAGTAATACAATTAGTATAATAAAAGGAATAGACCTAAATACATTCACAACTCCGCTAATCAAAAGGTTCGCTGTTCGGTTTTCCCATAGGTTTCCTTTACTCGTTAAATAAAGCACTAGTCCTAAAATTAAGCCGATTGCAAACGTAGCTGCAACCGAAATTGAAGTCATATAAATGGTTTCAACTGTTGCTTCCCATAATTTATCCCACTTCATTTTAGAAAACCATTCATTAAACATGATCGACCACCTCCACTTGTACCTTTTCTTGACGAATGAAGGCTATCACTTTTTCAATTTCACTTTCATCTCCATCAATCCGTATAAAAAGCGTACCATATGCGCCGTCACGGGTTTGAGAAATCTTCCCTTGTAAAATATTTACATCCACATTAAAGTTACGAATAATTTTTGTAATCAGAGGCTTTTCTGTTTCTTCCCCAACAAAACTTAATTGAACAACTTTGCCCGTTTCTACTTTTATAATGTGAGCAATTGTTTCCTTCGTCTCTTCAGGCTCCGTTACTTGCTTAACGAACTCTTTTGTCATCATTGCTTTTGGTTCACGGAACACTTCGAGTACTGGTCCCATCTCAACGATTTTCCCTGCTTCCATAACAGCAACACGGTGACAAATTTTTCGGATGACGTGCATTTCATGCGTGATCAAAACAATCGTTAAGCCAAGCTTTTGGTTAATATCAACGAGTAACTCTAATATAGAGTCTGTTGTTTTCGGGTCAAGTGCAGATGTAGCCTCATCACATAGAAGGACCTTCGGGTTATTCGCTAGCGCCCTAGCAATACCTACCCTTTGCTTTTGGCCACCACTGAGTTGAGAAGGGTACGATCCACCTCTTCCTTCCAGGCCAACAAGCTTTATAAGTTCATCGACTCGCTTTTTTCTTTCTTCTTTAGGAATTCCGGCGATTTCCAATGGGAAACCGATATTTTCACGTACTGTTCTCGACCATAGTAAATTAAAATGCTGAAAAATCATACTAATTTCTTGACGCGCTTTACGGAGTGGTTTTCCTTTTAAAGATGAAAGCTCTTTTCCCGCTACAGTTACCGTTCCTTCAGTTGGTCGCTCCAGACTATTTAGCATGCGGATTAACGTACTTTTTCCTGCGCCACTGTAACCGATGATCCCGAAAATTTCACCGTTTTTTATATTTAAATCTACATGGTCTACCGCTGTTACGATGCCATCTTTCGTTTTAAACAGTTTGCGAATGCCGCTTAAATGAATCATGGTGCCCCTCCTTTTTGCTATTTTTCTCTCAAAATTTATTTTTTATCTCTATCTATATTTTTCCTATCTGTTTACTAGAAATAATGTTAGTAATTACCACCCTGTTGTCAGTCTCAAGCGAATTGAGGATCACTCAATAAAAAAACCTTTCCGTCAACAGAAGAGCAGAAAGGTTTAATAACAATGTTAGTCCTTCCTCTCATCTTTCAAGGCATTTCACCTTGCAGGATTTAGCACCTTTCTTAACACTTTCATTCCATGTTTTCAAAGGTTGCCGGGTTTCTTCGGGCCAGTCCCTCCACCACTCTAGATAAGAGCTGATAGCTATTCGATTAAGTTGCTTTTAATTCAATGAGAGAATAATACCATGTGTCGAAATTTGTTGTCAACAACTTTTAATTAAGCTTGATCTTTGCTTTTGTTTTTTTTGATTGTTACTAAGGTGTCTCCATACCTTTTTCCCTTAGTTGATGTTTGAAAAACAATAAAATAGACGAACATAGCCTTTAATTAAACGTTTATTTAACTTTTCTAAATACGAGATAGAAGTAGGTCGAGCCGATTAAATAGAGTCCTCCGGTAATTGAAAAGACAATCGCGTAACCATAGTATGCACCGTTTAACATGACAATGGTCATTGAAACGGGTCCCATGACTGCCCAGCCGAGCTGGAAGACCATTTGCCCAAGGGAATTTGCTAGCCCTTTAATCGAGTCATCTACACTTCTCATCATTAACGACATCTGAATCGGATTGCCGGCATTCATTAATGCTTGTCTGAATAAAAATCCGATCACTGCGAACCATAAGTTTTCTGTATAAGCGGTTAGTAAAAGAAAAGGCAATGATGATAATTGTAATATAACAACCGCGCGAACTTCACCGAATCGTTTAACGACAGCAGGGCCAATCATTAACGCGACAGCTGTCATCGCTTGACCAAGAGAGATAATAATTCCAACGAGTGATTTATTAATCTCGAATCGATCCGTAAAATATAAATTTAAATACGGAATGACGAGTCCCGAACCAAAGCCGATAATTAACTGTGCAATCGCAAAAAGAGCAATCATTTTCAACCCAGCTTTTTGCGTCTTAAAAATATTTTTAAATGAACTTGCTCCAGTTTTCTCTGTTTTTAGCTTCTTCTTTTCATTAATTGTTAAAATCGGAACGAGCGAGGCAAAAAAGAATGCAGAGCCGACTAATAGCGTAACCCGAACACTCCATAAAGTACTTAATGATAAAAAGGCTTGAAGGGCATCGCTTAGCGTTCCTCCTAGTGCATTCCCAACTACGTTCGCCACCATTATGAGTGCAAAGTTAAAGCTAAATAAGTGAACACGTTGCTTTTCTGTTGAATTTTCTGCTAATAAAGGTATGGATGATACTTGAATGAATGACATGAATATCCCGGTACAAAACGCACTTACAAGTAATAAAGGTTCTGCCACGAGAACTGCCCGAAGAAATAAAGTTAATGCTGAGAAGATCGCCCCAACTAATATGACTTTTTTTCTCCCCACTTTATCACTCATTAATCCGGCTGGTAATAAAAAGATCGCAGACGCCATTGCCGTCATTGCAATGACTTTCCCATTGACTTGATCATCAAATCCAAGTTCACGAATATAATAATTGTAAATGATCATGAAAATGCCCATTCCGACATTTCCTAAAAACGACGCGAGTAAAAATAATCGAACATTTTTGTTATAGCTCTTTAGTTGATTACCCCAATCGCCAATAAGCTTAGACATGCTAATTTCCTTCCTCGAAATAAATTTCGCCACCCTAAATATAATAGTCAATTATTTCGAATTTGGAAAGAGTTTTTAGACAGTTTTTTTATGTAAATTTAAGGAGTCACAGCAAACGATGTGGATTTTTGCGTCAAGCCCGAGATTTTTGAGATTTATCGTGTGTTTTTGGAGAATGACACTGGATAAATGGAAGCTAATTCTCGATATATAGGGTCTACCTTCAGATATATCAGTCTAACTTCAGATATATCAGTCTAACTCCAGTTATATCAGTCTACCTTTAGATATATCAGTCTAACTCCAGATATATCAGTCTAACTCCAGATATATCAGTCTAACTTTAGTTATATCAGTCTAACTCCAGATATATCAGTCTAACTTCAGATATATCAGTCTAACTTCAGTTATATCAGTCTACCTTTAGATATATCAGTCTAACTCCAGATATATCAGTCTAACTCCAGATATATCAGTCTAACTTCAGCTATATCAGTCTAACTTCAGATATATCAGTCTAACTTCAGGTATATCAGTCTAACTTCAGGTATATCGCGTCTAACTTCAGATATATCAGTCTAACTCCAGATATATCAGTCTAACTTTAGTTATATCAGTCTAACTCCAGATATATCAGTCTAACTTCAGATATATCAGTCTAACTTCAGTTATATCAGTCTAACTTCAGGTATATCGCGTCTAACTTCAGGTATATCGCTTCTAACTTCAGGTATATCGCTTCTAACTTCAGGTATATCGCTTCTAACTTCAGGTATATCAGTCTAACTCCAGATATATCGCGTATAGCCTAAAGAATTCCCTGCATCCTAATTCGGAGTTTCAATTAAAAAAGGCTTAGAGAATTTTCTCTAAGCCTTTTTCACTGTTAATGTCATAGTAAAATGATGTAACTCCATCATAAGGTCCAGTCTAATTTTTCAAGTTTGCTTTCACAAGGAGGGAAGCTAACTTGAAAACAGCGAACCTAGTCTTCGCTAATCATTTCTTCATATTTTTCAGCAGTCATTAAGTTATCTAATTCAGACACATCAGATAATTCTACAACGATCATCCATGCTTTTTCATAAGGTGATTCGTTGACGAGCTCTGGAGCATCATCTAGTTCTTCGTTAATTTCTACTACTTTCCCACTAACTGGAGCATAAAGCTCTGATACAGTTTTTACCGATTCAACACTGCCGAATGGCTCGTCCGCTGTAATTTCATCGCCTACTTCTGGAAGCTCAACGAATACGATATCTCCAAGTTCAGATTGAGCGAAATCTGTAATACCTACATGTACTTTGTTTCCATCTACTTTTACCCATTCATGTTCTTCTGAATACTTTAATTCTTTTGGTAAATTCACGATTATCCCTCCAATAAATTCGGTCTTCATCGTTACTATATAATAAATTAGTAACGTTATACAAGCCTAGCTACTTTTTCCAGTTTTCTGCAAATTCCTCTTCTTTAAATCCTACAGTCACTTTTTCTCCATCTGTTACAATTGGACGTTTAATTAACATACCGTCTGTTGCGAGGATGTCTAGTAATTCTTCTGGAGAAGCTTCTTTTACTTTATCTTTCAATCCTAGTTCACGGTACTTTTTACCGCTTGTATTAAAGAACTTTTTAATTTCTAAACCACTTTTCTTATAGAGAGTCTCTAACTCTTCTCGGTTTGGTGGATTCTCGACAATATGTATCGCTTCATACTCAACCTCGTGGTCATCAAACCATTTTTTCGCTTTCTTACACGTCCCACAATTTGGATACCAGTAAAATTGTAAGCTCATATGATTTCTCCTTTCAATGTTGCAGTTACTCATTGGCACTTAAACTTATATGAATATTATTCCTTATATTTCATCGTTTAACAACTAATATGAATGGTCTCAGCTACCTTTAGGACGATGTTGTGCTAAAGGTACCTGACACCAGATCAAAGAAGTCCCAAATGGGACTTCTTTAATCTTAGTAGAGAGGAGAATGCTTCCTTGTAGAAAGGAGGTTTTATATTTTTTTGGAACTAAAGCTCCAAAATTGACTAACAATGTGAATTAAACGACGTATCGCTCTTCTTTTAGAACACGCTCAGCAATCTGACGCTTTTTACTAATAACATTGATCGGTGTATGACGAGTCAGCTTACGTAAGATGGAAAGCATCGTACGAAGTGTATCGCCCTCTTCCATCGCTACTAATGATTCTTTAGCATGAGCTTCAATGCGGTTAAACGCTTCTTGGCAGTATACTTGAGTTAAAAGTAACTTTTGCTCATTTTTATCTAAACCATTGCGGTTAATTGCTTTTTCTGTACGAAGGATGACAGATTCCATCGAGAAGACTTCACTAACGATATCTGCCACATTCGATAAAATTTCTTGTTCTTGCTGAAGCTTTTGTTGATATTTTTGTGCGCCAGTACCAGCAACCATTAAGAAGATTTTCTTCGCCATTTTTAATAAATATTTTTCTTGCTCTAATGGCTCAGTTCCTACTTCCTCTGGCATCATCATCATTAACTCTTCTTGAAGAGACATGGCCTTCTGAAGTAATGGAAGTTCACCTTTCATCGCTTTGCGAAGGATGGTGCCTGGCACCAATAGTCGGTTGATTTCATTTGTGCCTTCGAAGATCCGGTTAATTCGCGAGTCACGGTACATGCGCTCTACTTCGTATTCAGCCATAAATCCGTAGCCGCCATGAATTTGAACCGCTTCGTCAGCAACAAAGTCTAATGTCTCAGATCCTACAATTTTATTTAAAGAGCACTCAATCGCATACTCCGCAATCGCTTCTGCTACTTTGCGGCCATCTTTTTGCTCTTCATCTGTTAAGCTTCCTAAACGATCTTCAAAAAGACCACCCGTGCGGTAGATTGAGCTTTCGGCTGCATACGTCGCTGTAGCCATACTTGCTAATTTTTCTTGAATTAACGTGAATTTAGCAATTGGTTGCTTGAACTGTTTACGTTCATTCGCATATTTTGCAGCCAGCTCAATTCCACGCTTTGAGCCGCCAATTGTACCTACGCCAAGCTTATAACGACCAACATTTAAGATGTTGAAGGCAATGACATGACCTTTACCTACTTCTCCGAGAAGGTTTTCTTTTGGCACAAGTGCATCCTCTAAAATAAGTGTACGTGTAGAAGAACCTTTAATCCCCATTTTCTTTTCTTCTGGGCCAGTTGAAACGCCTTCAAAGTCTTTTTCGACGATAAATGCTGTGAAGTGCTCTCCATCGATTTTTGCATATACAACGAATACATCAGCAAAGGCAGAGTTTGTAATCCACTGTTTTTCACCATTTAATACATAGTGCGTTCCAGCTTCGTTTAATACTGCTGTCGTTTTCGCGCCTAGTGCATCTGAACCTGATCCTGGCTCTGTTAATGCGTAAGCTGCTATTTTTTCACCTGTTGCCAAGTCTGGAAGATACTTTGCTTTTTGGTCGTGGTTACCGAAGAAAACAATAGGTAAAGAACCGATTCCTACATGTGCTCCGTAGCTTAAGGAGAAACCCCCAGCACGAGAAAATTTTTCAGTAATGACGGACGAACTAATTTTATCTAACCCAAGCCCTCCATATTCTTCAGGAACGTCTGCTCCTAAAAGACCCAGTTCACCGGCTTTCGTTAAAAGGCGACGTGAAATATCAAAATTGTGATTTTCGATTTCTTCAAGCTGTGGCACAACATCGTTAACAACGAATTCTTCAGTTGTTTTTCCGATCATAATATGCTCTTCTGAAAAATCTTCAGGTGTAAACACTTTCTCTGCAGAAATACTGTCTAATAAAAAGTTTCCACCTTTTACGATTTCATTTTTTACATTACTCATTTTCATTCCTCCAATTCACTATTTTTCCGTACCATTTGACCCATATTTTTCTTTTTAAAGCAAAGGATTTTCGCTTTTTTATCCTCTCAATTACAACCCTGAGCCCTCGTGTCAAAATGACTGTCAGCCCAGAGTATAAATTGAACTGCAATTTTGACAACTAAAACTTAGCGGGGCTAAAGGAAAATGTTACTAATCTACTAATCTATTAACTCGAATACGCCTGCTGCTCCCATTCCACCGCCGATACACATCGTAACAACACCGAATTGTTCACCGCGACGTTTCATCTCATTCATTAATGTTAATGTCAGCTTAGCACCTGAACATCCAAGTGGATGACCTAAAGCAATTGCTCCACCATTCACGTTTACTTTATCTAAATCTAAACCTAAGTGACGAACGACTTGTAACGATTGAGAAGCAAAGGCTTCATTAAGTTCAAATAAACCAATATCTGATATGCTTAATCCTGCAAGCTCTAATGCTTTAGGGATCGCTTCAACTGGGCCAATTCCCATTACTTCTGGTGCAACACCCGCGACCGCAAACGCACGGAATTTTAGAACCGGCGTTAGACCATTTGCTTTTGCTTCTTCCCGGTCCATGACGAGGACACTTGCGGCACCGTCACTCATTTGTGAAGCATTACCTGCTGTTACCGATCCTTTTGGATGAAAAGCAGGCCTTAATTTAGCTAGCGTTTCTAAGGTTGTTTCTGCACGTACGCCTTCATCAACTCTAAAAGTTATTTGCTTTTCTTTTAGCTTATGATCTTCGCCAACTGATCGAAGTGTTACATTTACCGGAACGATTTCATCGATAAATTTACCTTCTTCAATTGCCTTAGCCGCCCGGCGGTGACTTTCAACCGCAAATGCATCTTGGTCTTCACGGCTGACACCGAAGCGATTAGCTACTTCTTCAGCTGTATAGCCCATCCCCATATAATATTCCGGCATTTCTTCAACTAGTTTAGGGTTTGGCGCAATGACGTGACCGCCCATCGGAATTAAACTCATCGATTCGGCTCCGCCTGCAATAATCGATTTAGCATGCCCTAGCATAATTCGTTCCGATGCATAAGCAATACTTTGTAAACCAGAGGAACAATAACGATTGATTGTAATTGCTGGTACGGTATTTGGAAGTCCTGCTAACGCCGCAATATTTCGTGCCATATTCATACCTTGCTCTGCTTCTGGCATCGAGCAACCGATAATCACATCATCAATTTGACTCGGGTCATAGTCACCTGCCCGCCTTAATGTTTCTTTTACCGTTAATGCCCCTAAATCATCCGGCCTAACGTGAGCAAGTGTACCTTTCTTTGCTTTTCCGACTGGTGTTCTAGCACCAGCTACTATAACCGCTTCTCTCAAGGTTCTTCCCTCCATTCATCCTAATTGCGTAGTGGTTTACCCTTTGTTAACATATACTGCATTCTTTGCTGTGACTTCGGCTCACCGACTAAGCTTAAGAATGCTTCACGCTCTAGATCAAGTAAGTATTGCTCATCAACTAATGTTCCTTTTGGTACACGTCCACCAGCAATTACAAACGCTAATTTTTCAGCAATTTTTAAGTCGTGATCTGAAATCATGCCGCCGAATTTCATCGTTTTTGCACCTAATAATAACGTTGCAAAGCCTGTTTCTCCAACAACTGGAATTGGCTTACGAGCTCGTGCTTTATAGCCTTGCTCAAATAAATGAAGTGCTTGTTGTTTTGCATTATAAATGACATGGTCTCCATTCATCGTTACACCATCACGATCACTCAAGAAACCATTCGCACGGCCTTCGTCTGCAGATGTCGCCACTTTTGCCATCGCAATCGTCTCAAATGTGCGGTTAGCTACTGCTTGAAGATCAGCTCCTGGTGTATGGCGTTCTAAGTTACGAAGGTAAAGCTCCTTATTTCCTCCACCACCAGGGATTAATCCAACACCAACTTCAACTAAGCCAATATACGTTTCTGAAGACGCTTGAATACTTGCTGACGGTAAGCAAATTTCGGCTCCCCCACCGAGAGTCATTCCAAACGGTGCCGTAACAACTGGTTTTGAAGCATAACGAATTTTCGCCATCGCATTTTGGAATTGTCGGATAACTAGTTCAATTTCAAGGAAGTTATCGTCTTGTGCTTCCATTAAAACCATCATTAAGTTCGCACCGACACAGAAATTCTTCGCTTGGTTCCCGATGACTAAACCTTTGTAGTTCTTTTCCACTTCATCAATGGACTTATTAATCATTTGGATGACATCTAATCCAATTGAATTGTTAGGCGAAGTAAATTCTAAACAAGCAATATCGTCTCCTATATCAATTAATGCACCACCTGCATTTTTAAAAATAACTTTATTATCTTCTTTTAAAGCTTTTAAATGAATTATCTTTTTATTTTCTTCGATCGCTCGATATTCGCCTTTATGATAATAACTTTTTTCTGAATAAAAACTCGTTTGACCTGAGGCAAGCATATCTTTTACCCAAGCTGGAACGGTTGCACCTTCCGCTTCCATTTTCGCGACAGATTTTTCTACGCCGATTGCATCCCATACTTCAAATGGTCCTTGCTCCCATCCAAAGCCCCATTTCATTGCTTGGTCGACTGAATGGATATCATTTGCAATCTCATAGCATTTTTCAGCAGAATAAATCAATACGGGTTTAAAAATATTCCACATCAATTGGCCCGTACGGTCTTCTGCATAAATTAATGTTTTTAATTTAGCAGCTAAGCCTTTTGCTTGTTTCGCAGCTTCCGTCGAAGCCGTTTTCAACTTTTTACGCGGACCATACTCAAGTGTATGAGGATCTAGCTCTAGTATTTCATTTCCTTTTTCTGTATTTTGCTTGACGAAAAAGCCTTTCCCTGATTTCGCTCCTATCCACCCTTTTACAGCCATATCACGCATGAACGAAGGAGGATCAAACACTTCCTTTTCTGCTCCTTCCACCTGATCATACACATTTTTTGCTACATGTAAGAAGGTATCTAAGCCGACAACGTCTAATGTTCTAAATGTCGCACTTTTGGGACGCCCAATCAGTGGCCCAGTAACAGAGTCGACTTCACCGACAGAATACCCGCCTTTTACCATTTCAGATACAGTTACTAATAAGCCATAGGTTCCAATCCGATTTGCGATAAAGTTAGGTGTATCCTTTGCTTCAACGACACCCTTCCCGAGAACATCTTCAGCAAACGCTTTCATAAATCCAATAATTTCAGGATTTGTGTCATGAGTTGGGATGATCTCTAATAATTTTAAGTAACGAGGTGGATTAAAGAAATGAGTTCCTAAGAAATTTGCTTTAAAATCTTCAGAACGACCTTCTGCCATGGCCTCGATTGAAATACCTGATGTATTTGAACTAATAATCGATCCTGGTTTACGGTACTGTTCAACTTGTTCAAACACCTTCTTTTTAATATCTAAGTTTTCAACTACCACTTCAATGACCCAATCAACATCTGCAAGTTGCTGCATATCATCTTCAAAGTTCCCTACTGAAATCAATTGCTGGTTATCTTTCACCGTAAGTGGTGCTGGGTTTTGTTTTAAAAGTTTTTGTACCGCCGTAGTACTTAAACGATTTCGGACAGCTTTGTCTTGAAGAGTCAACCCTTTTTTCTCTTCAGTTTCTGTAAGCTCGCGAGGTACAATATCAAGCAAAAGCGTTGATATACCTACATTTGCTAATACTGCAGCAATTCCCGAACCCATGACTCCTGAGCCTAGTACAGCTGCTTTACGAATTTGACGAACCATATTTGTCCTCCTTCTCCTTAAACACTTTGAATGAATACTCATTCATTTTTCTATCAAAAAAATATCACATTGCTCAATAATTTATGTTCTATAACAACTATATCGAATTTTTTTTCATTTAGCAAGAGTAATTTCAGAAAATTATTAATTATTTTTCGCCATGTAATTAGCTACCATGTATTATTCCACCTCCTTTTTCGCACGATAAATGTGTATCGTTAAGGTACAAAATCATGTGGCTAATGAGGGAGGCTACTTGCATGATGCAACAGCAACAGCAGCAACAACCATCAATGAATCAGCAACAAGGGATTATGCCTCAACCCCCTAATGTTGTGACGAGTAAAGATCACCTTTATATTACTGACATGCTTTCTTGGAACTTGCTAGCAATGAAAAAGTGTCATTTTTATGCTGGGCATTGTACAGACCCTGAAGTAAAAGCAGTTATAGATAAAGCAGGGCAAATGCATAAACAGCATTATGAGCGAATTTTGCAACATCTCCAAACTCAAAACCAAATGACAACTCAAGCACTTCAATAACAGGAGGGTTTCTGAATGAACCAACAAACTAAAATCCAAAACCCTAAGACACAAGTTCCTGAATCGCCACAAATGTCAGATCGAGACTTCATCAATGATGTATTATCGACCGAAAAATATATGACATCGTCTTACGGTTACGCGATGAACGAAGCCAGTCATGAACAATTGTACAAAGATATTAATACCATTTGTAACGAAACACAAAACTGTCAGCGCGAGCTGTTTAATGTCATGTTCAAAAAAGGCTGGTACAGCTTTGATGCAACCCCGCAACAACAGCTCGATCAAGCCTACCAGCAATTTTCAGGCTACAGTAACCAATTCCCTTATAGTTGATACGAAAAGCGCAAGCGCCCGTTTACCGACGTAGGGACTGGACTGAGCCGCAGGAGATAAAGGAAACACGGAGAAGCGCTAGCGATCCGATGTTGACTTATCGTACGGCGGTGAAGGAAGTCTCGCTAGTCGGTGGGCGCTGCAGCTAGACAAGAAAAGCGGAAGGTGTCTGTTTATCGGCGACAAGCGCTGGAGGGCCAGCAATTAGTGTCCTGAGTTTTGGACACGTTTGATGGACCGAAGCGACCTCGAGCCGATGACACCTGCAGCTAGACAAGAAAAGCGCAAGCGCCCGTTTACCGACGTAGGGACTGAAAGCAGCACATTAAAAGGAGAAGAGACCGATCATTTTGATCATCTCTTCCCCTTTTTGGTTATGAAATGGACGTCGTTTCCTTATTAATGATATTTTTAGAAATAACGAACGTAGTGTCCACCAAACCCTAACTGAACATTTATTTATTCCGATGTTCTTTATTCAACGTTTGAATTTCAGTGACAAGCTCCTTCATCTTTTCCTTTGCATCTGGATACTGTTCATTCCAATGCTTCGCAAGCGGTGGCATACTTTTCGAAATATGGGTGTAAAGGGCCCATGCCTTCACCTTTTCTTTTAGTGACTCATCTTCTACCCCAAGTAAGAGTTCCGTGTACTTTTCCAGTAATCCATCTAATTGTTGTTTCAGCTTATCATCCACAATTTCACCTCATCGGAAATTATATTGTCTTCCTTCTATTATAACGAATTACGACGAGGATTTGAAAAATATGCTTCATATTTCTCTAAATCCTTTTATGTAGGACAAAAATTTTATAGTATTTTATATTCACTTCCACCTTTAGCCAAATTAAAAAACACAGGAACATCCTGTGCTAATATGCTATGCAGATTCTGTATTTTCTACAAATGAAACAATATACCGAGGTGAATTTCATCCGGAATATACAACTTACTAATATCGTGTAAAAGCCCTCCCATTGAAATAAGACTAATTTCTTCACGAGAGAGCCCTAGCCATTTGGCAAGAAGAGATGCCAGTACAGAAACACCTATATTATGTCGATATGTATAATCATCTTTTTTCAGAATACCATTCATTATCGTACAAATATTTGTATAAATCCTTTTTGACTCGGCAGCCAACAAAACGATATGAACGGTCTTGTTTCATTCTGATCCCCCTCATATTCTAATAGATGCATTTTTAAATTGTAAAAAATTGTTTATTACTATTAGAATATAATTTTCCGAATATTTAATAAATATAAATACCTTTATTTGTCATTAAAAAAAGAAAATACAAATGACCGAAAGTGCTCAACAACTGGAGGTCTGTACCTATCTTCGACCCAAGCAACCCCAATCGAACGCGTACATTCTAAATCTTCCACCGTCAATTTAACCACTTGTGTTTCATCCAACCCTTTTCGATCGGGAATTAAACTGACCCCAAGCCCTGCAGATACAAGTCCATTAACAGTCGACACTTCTTGACTTTCAAATGTCACCTTTGGTTTAAAGCCTGCCTGTTGACAGAGCTGATCTGTAATCGTTCTTAATCCAATCCCTTCTTTAAAACCAATAAATGGTTCTTCTGCAACTTCCGCTAGCTTGATACACTCTTTTTTTGCTAAGTGATGGGATTTCGGTACAATCACAAATAATTGTTCACGAAATAACTTCTCCCATCTTAACCCAACTCTTTCAACCGGAGCCGAGGTTAAGCATAAATCGATCGCCCCTGTCGTTAGCTGTTTGATTAAAATGTCTGCAGTATTTTGAAATAACTGAAACTGAACATCGGGATATGATTTTCGAAATTCTCTTATTAATTCTGGAACGATGTGTGAACCAAGTGTATGTAAAAAAGAGAGCGCAATCAGACCACGATCTGGATGCACCATATCTTCAACTTCTTGCTTTCCTTCTTCTATTAATAATAAGGCGGAATTTACTTTTTTTAAAAACAATTTCCCGTAACGATTTAATTGAACGGTCCGGCCATTTCGTTCAAAAAGCGGAACACCAAGATCCTTTTCTAAGCGTGCAATCGATCGACTCAACGCAGGTTGGGAAATATAAAGAGCCTCAGCGGCACGAGTAAAGTGCTGAAGTTCAGCAACCTTTTGAAAATACTCTAACTGCTGCCATTCCATTATCGTTATCCTCCTTACATCTATTACATTTTTGCATTAATTTTATAAAAATTATAAATTGGATGTTATTAGTTGTCAAAAGTATGATTAATAGTAAGGAAAGTTTTAGCTATCACCAACCGACATTCGTATATAAAAAGTTGTATAACCTATTCGGAAGTTCGCGATCAAAAAGGAGAAGATATCATTGAATTACATCAAAAAAAATCATGCTAGCTATTAT
This sequence comes from Alkalihalobacillus sp. BA299, assembly GCF_017745675.1. Taxonomy (GTDB): domain Bacteria; phylum Bacillota; class Bacilli; order Bacillales; family Bacillaceae_F; genus Alkalihalobacterium. The sequence goes on along the minus strand of NZ_JAFLJM010000019.1, from coordinate 37,756 downwards.
AAAACGATGATTGCATTATTTTCTGGAAGCTTCATTAGCTTTATGATTTTATACTCCATGCAAACGCTAATTCCAATATTTTCGATGGAGTTTGGTGTTACCCCTGCTGTTGCTAGTCTTGCCTTGTCGACCACTACTGGTTGTTTGGCTGTAACGATGTTAGTGACCGCCATTATTTCGGACTCAACCGGACGAAAAAAAATGATGACTTGGGCACTCCTTCTTTCATCGTTCCTCTGCATTTTGTCTGCTTTCAGTCCTAATTTTACAAGCTTGCTTCTTCTTCGCGCACTACAAGGAATCGCACTCGCTGGTTTTCCTGGAATAGCGATGACCTACATCAGTGAAGAATTTCATCCAAAAACGTTAGGAGGAGTGATGGGCATTTACGTCAGTGGAACGACGGTTGGAGGATTGTCTGGGCGGTTAATTACAGGCGCATTAACCGATTGGTTTTCCTGGCAAACTGCCCTCCTTGTCATCGGTGGAATAAGTGTTGTCCTGAGTGTTTTATTTTGGATCCTTTTACCTGAGGACGTTCAATCGATAAGGAGAAAATACTCGCTAAAAAAGATTATTATCTCGCTCGTTTATAATTTAAAGGACCGGAAACTGCTTGGACTTTATACCATTTCGTTTGTCCTAATGGGCGGATTTGTCACCGTTTATAACTATATTAGTTTTGTGCTCATGGCCGCTCCTTATCTTTTAAGTCAAACGATGATCGGATTCACTTTTTTAATTTATTTATTCGGTACGTTCAGCTCAACATTTATGGGGCGAGTGAGTGACCAGTTTGGAAAGTCAGTAACGTTGCCTGTGACGATCATTATTATGCTTCTTGGGGCTTTATTCACTTTAGGTGACAGCCTTTGGATGATTCTAGTCGCTCTAGCTATTTTTACGTTCGGCTTTTTTGGAAGTCACTCGATTGCCAGCAGCTTAGTCGGTCAATTAGCAACGAATTATAAATCCCAAGCTGCTTCTATATATTTACTGTGCTATTACCTTGGCTCGAGTGTGATCGGAACGAGCGGCGGAGTCGTTTGGGAGAGCTTTGGTTGGAATGGAATTGTAATTGCTCTTTGTGGACTCATCTCACTAGCGCTTCTAATGGTTGTATGGATTAGAATCGAGTCGCGTCGCGAACAAGAGCGAGAAAAACAAAAGCTCGTATCATGACTAAAAAGTCAAAGTTTCAATGAGTATCTCCCATTATGAAAGAACCTCACTAATATTTGAGAGGTTCTTTCATTAAAATGGCCAATCGATCTAATTAATTATTCTGTGATCTAAATTAAATTGCTTGAATACTATTCTAAATACCCCGACTATACTAATTTTTCGAATTTAACAGTAATTTAAAATACTCACTACGCTGTATGTTTAGTGTTTTTATCGAAAACATCCTTTTCTTTCTTTAATTTGCTGCTTCTTTCAATAATAAAATATAACACAACTCCTACCAGTAACCCATAAGTAGCACCATATATAGATAAAACGATAGCCATTATCCCCGCTACTCCTCGCTCGGCTGGAGTTTTAATTTGTTCTACACCTACCGTTATACAGATATAGCCTGTTAAAATTAGCGTCAATGAAAGGGCTACTGGCAATACTGGTTGAAACAATGTAACTAATGGGAGTAAAAATACGGCAACTGCCATTGCGATAACAAATGTCCCCGACCCTGAAAAAATGGAATCCATCGCTTTACGCCCAAACCTATACCTTTCAATAATTGTTGCTAATCCTGCAGTAAAAACGGGTCCTGACATGCCAGGATGTGGAGCTATAAACGCATGGATAATATTTCGGATAAATGTTATAAAATGAAGGCGATCAACATTAAAGTCAACCTTTTCATCTTTTCTTACTTCATCTGCTCTTTTCATTAAGGTAGTCCCTACAATGATATCCCCATATGCAATGATATAGGCGATGATCGCTGTAGGAATAGCTATTAAGAAAACATCAAGGCTCGGAAATCCAACGACAAATGGCGTATAACTCCACATTTCAGCAAAAGCTGGTACGGTAAAGCCCCATTGAATATTAGGCAATGGATACTCCTTAGTAACCCAACCTATAATAATTGCCAAGATGATAGCTGGCATAATTCCATAATTTGCGATGAGTTTAGCCCATTTATTTCTCTTATATAGTGCCTGAAAAGAAACTGAAAACATTAAGTAAAAACAAATGATACTTCCGATGATTAATGTAATTGGTGTTTCTATTAATCGACTACCTGATTGTATTTCACCTGTAATTGCTGCAAGACCAGCACCAATTAATATACCTCCTTTTAACGATTTGGGAAGCCACTCAACAAGTTTGCTTCCTAATTTAGTAACACCTAATATTAGAAAAATAACGGCTACAAGCAATTGTAATGCCACTAACGCCTGAACCGCTTCTGGTCCTAGTTCAAAATCACCTAAATATAAAATGACAAGCGGAACAGCTGGAGTAATCCAGCCAGGAACAAAAGGTTCACCAAGCAAGGATGGAAGTATCATTGTAAAAGAATAGATGATAAAAACAGCTAATGCTGCCTCATAGGACATGCCTACATGTGTCTGTAGTAAAGGAATAACCCCCATGCCAACCGCAAATATAATAAATCCTTGTAAAACCTCGGGAAGTTCTATCCTATAATGAATTAAAGGTAATCTTAATTTAAAAGGACCTAACTTCCAATAGGGTTGTTCTCCCGCATCCTTTCGTTCATAAATTGCCATACCGTCTACCTCCTTTAAAAAACTGATCTTAGTCTTAATTAATAAGCCTTTTCATGTCAATAGCTACAAATAAATGAAAGCGATAACTTCATTTATTAGGGAGGGAAGAACCCCATACTAAATGAAGTTAAACGGAATAAAAACTTCAGTGATTTATCAATGCTGGACATCTATATTTTTGAAAACGATTACATAACTTTTCTAAAAGAAGAAGAAGATAGGTAAGTATCTCCTCATTCTTTCAATGCTAAGAAAAAACCGCTTCAACTTTACCAAAGTTTTTGAATTCAGCTGTAAAACGATCGCCAGCTTCAGCGTTTACAGCAGCCGATAAAGCACCAGATAATATCACTTCATTTGCTTTTAAAGTTACACCATATTCATGTAATTTATTAGCAAGCCAAGCTACGCATGCTGCAGGGTTTTCTAATACATCCTTGCCTGTACCTTGGTTAATGAGTTCACCGTTTTTATATAACGACATTTCGACTTTTGGTAAATCAATGTCATTGATAGATATACGTTCTTGTCCTAACAAATAGAGTCCGCATGAGGCATTATCGGCGATGGTATCTGGCAGTTTAATCTTCCAATCTTTAATTCTACTATCTACGATTTCAAGTGCAGGAACCACATAATCCGTTGCATCTAATACATCTTCAATGGTTACTGATGGTCCTTGTAAATCTTTTTTTAATACAAAAGCAATCTCGCCTTCAATTTTTGGAGCGAATAACTCCTTCATCGCTATCATTTCTTTTCCAGTCACATCCATGTACTTAAACAAATGTCCATAATCTGGTTGATCTACACCAAGAAGTTGTTGCATTGCTAATGATGTAAGGCCAATTTTTTTCCCAACTATTTTTTGGCCATCATTAACTTTCTTTTCAATAATTTTAAGCTGAACATGATAGGCTTCTTCTACTGAAAGGTCAGGAACTAGCTCAGTTAACGGTGAAATTGCCTGATGTGTTTTTTCCGCTTCTAATAAACTTTCGTATGCTTGTTCTATCCGGTTTACTGTTTGATTACTCATAACAAAAACCTCTTTCTTTTTGAAGTGCGTTACTTCTTCTAATTTGATACTTTTACTTTTTGTTTAATAAAATCAATAATTGTGCTATTGAAATTTTCCACTTTTTCCCATTGCGGCCAGTGTCCAGCATCTTTAATGACCGTCAATTCACTACCTGGGATCATTTCTTGAATTGGCTTAGCTTCTTCCACCGTAGAAGTAGGGTCGTGATCTGTCCATGCTAACAATGTTGGGGCCTTAATTTTTCCACACCATGATGGATCCCATGAATAAAGTTTTCTAAACTCTAAATCTTGTAATGCAACAATATGATGAACCGCCTCTTGATACGAAGGCTGCGTATAAATATTGTAACGAGCTTCAATTAACTCTTCCGTCACTTGAGATTTATCATACATTAACCATTCTAAGCGATTTTTTACATTTTCATAGTTTGCTTCTAATACCGCTTTAACGGTAGACTCTTTTAATTTTGCCATAACTTCTGGCTTATTATTGACATTTCCTGGTGTATTCAACACTAAAGATAAAACATATTCAGGATGTTCTGCAGCAAACCAAGCAGCTACCCATCCACCTAAAGATTCACCAGAGATGTGAGCTTTTTCCATTTCAAGAGCTTGAAGGACACCAAGCAGGTGCTCACTGTAAAGATCAATTCCGTATGGACGATCAGGTTTTGCTGTATAACCATGACCGACCATATCAATACAAATCACTCGAAAATGTTCACTTAGTCCGCGAATGTTACGAGCATACGCTTCGATATGTCCTCCAGTACCATGTAGCAAGATTAATGGCTCTCCAGAACCCGCTTCTAGTACACGAGTTTTAATTCCCGCAGCATCTAAATAATACATTTTAAATTCAAGGTCTGCTAAACCATTCCACATTGATGTTGACATTTATCATCACTCCATTTTTTACTTATTTTTACTGTTGTATTATTATTCGCTGTTAGAAAATTGCTTACTTTTTAAATTGAACAATTGCCATACCCGTTACCCACTCTGGAATCGGCTCATAATAAGCAACTTCAGCTTTGAAATCTTGCAATGCACCTAATAATACAAGCCAGTTCCGGATTTCCTGTCCACCGTTTCCACCATTGTCTTCAATATAAGCAGCATCCCATTTACGTAAAGCATCCGCATTACCTGATGAAACCAAATCTAAAAACTCACGATCCCACTCTTCGTTTACTGGACCAGATACTAGGCTAGTCACACGACTTTCACGAACTTTCAAGTATTCGTCTAACTGATCAATTTCTTGACGTCCATTTTTCAATACATGGATTAAATTTTGATCCTCAGGTTTTTCACTGTCGATTTTCGGAATTGGCACCCAGTGAGAAATTCCACCAGAAGCAACTAGAGCGACTTTTTTATCTGTATCCCAAGAGTTAATCGCTTTACGAAGCACTTCGCCAACTTGGAAGCAACGATCCATTGTCGGTAATGGTGGTGCTGCTGTATTCACTGCAATGGGTACACAAGGGACTTCTAATTCTTCATTTAAGAAATAGATTGATTGTGTATGTCCATGGTCTACTTTCATTCTCATTGAAAAAGCAAGATCTAGATTATTTTCTAAACCTGTATTCAAAATATGTTTTGCTAAATCTTGCTGAACAGGGATTTCGTATTTCGGAAGTTTCCAATCTCCCCAGCCTTGACACTCATCAATGCCGACTGTAAACGATGGCATATGATCGTAGAAATAGCTATTAAAGTGGTCGTCAGATACTAAAATAAGTACATCTGTCCCCTCTTCTTTTAACCATTTGTTCATCTCACCTGCCGTTGATATAAACCGTTGTCCTTTTTCTCCACCTGCCTCTGGATTTGTCATGATCATTGGACTATGTGACATTGCTACGCCCGCAATAATTTCTGCCATATCAGTTACTCCTTCTTTTAAAAATTAATAAATTTATTAATAAACATTTGCTTGTGTGATTAACTCTTTTTCATTAATTGCCATTCGTTTTTTCCACACAATTGAAATGGGGCTCTTCATTTTTACAATCGGAAGGGAGTGCAAAGGTTTCAATGAGCCGTCTTTCGTTACAACTAACTGACATTTCAGCTCATCCGCCCCGTTTTTTATTCCCACCTCATAACTGCCCTGTTGAGGTATTGCATAGTGTAAATGTGGTTTAAGGACCGTTCCGTTCAAATCACACTTCATTTCATACAAATGACCAAGAAATTGAGGTAACTCATTAAACTCTCCAGCTAAAATCCGTTTTCGAATGCATGTCGAGCTAATCTTTTCTCCGCGGTATTCGATCTTATCTACCTTTGTGACATTGATTATTCCATTTGAATCAGCTTTTAATCTATCTAAATTACCACTTCCTCGAAATCCATAGGAAAAATCAAAACCTGCGATTGCATGGACAACCTTAAGATCAACCAAATATTGCGCTACGAACTCCTCTGGTGAAAGTTTAGCAAACTGTTTATCAAACTTTATAAGATAAAAAGTATCGACACCGAGCATATTTAATTTTTCTATTTTTTCATCGATTGGCATTAAATGCTGAACTTGTTCCTTCCCATTGGATACCACCGTTTTTGGGTGTGGCGTAAAACTCATGACCGCTAGTGGTAACCCGTGTTTATCAGCAATCGAAGCCGCCGTTTTAATGACTTGACGATGTCCATTATGAAGCCCATCAAAGTATCCAAGTGCCATAACCGTTGGTATCGCTCGTTCTTGCCAATCACGCAAATTTTTCTGATTGATATAAACGGTTTCCATACAATCACCTTTCCTCTCTCAATCTATGAAACAGCAGTCTCTTCTTTTTCCAAGGAACGATATTTTCCGCTATAGAAAAGAAGAGGATCTTTCTCTTCAAGATGAATATCTGTTACTTTGCCAATAAACAAAGTGTGATCTCCTTCAACATGTTCTGCTGAAACCTCACAAGCGATTTGGGCTACAGCCCCAGACAAAACAGGTTTGTTATCTAAACGGTCGAATGTTACTTTACGGTTTTTAATTTGTCCTGCAAAAATCATCGACATTTCTTGTTGGTCTGCTGCTAAAATATTAACCGTAAAAATGCCACTCTCTTGAATTTTTTCTAATATACGAGCCTTTTGCCCGATGGAAATTACTACTAGCTTGGGATCGAGTGAAACTGACATAAATGCATTAGCTGTCATGCCATGAACTTCTCCTTCAACCTCCGTAGTAATTACTGTAACTCCTGTAGCGAATTTCCCCATTGCTGTTCGAAATTGACGATCATCCATAATTTACCTCCGTAATAGCACATAATATTCTTTCCAAGTAGGGAGTGACTGTTAGCCGCGAACTCCTCCATCAAATCCAAATAATTCTTTACCATAAGCTGCAACAGAATCTTCATAAAGTGATGTTTTATGTGTAGCAACAGATAAAATATCACGAATAAATAATTCCATTGCCCCACCTTTATATAGAGCACCGCCACCTAATGTCATTAGGGAACGAACTGCGATGTCTACGCAATTTTTGATAAGCTTAGTACGAATAGCAAAAAACTCTGAGCGCGGAATTTCAACGCCTTTTCTGCTTTCTTCAAGTAAATCGATATATTTAACCATCATAGCCTCAGCCGCGTGGAAATCCATCATCATTTCTGCTAATACCCGTTGGCTACGCGGTGATTCACTTTCACGTATTCCATCAACGAGACGAACGCGTTTTTCTGTTTGTTCCTTAAATTCTTTTAGAATTCTTTCAGCACCACCTAAAGCAACACTTGGGAAACCAATGTAGAATGCTGGGAAGTAAGGAACATCGTAAAATGGGTAATCACGATCATAATCCGCATCTGGTGGTTGACTTACTTTATCGATTTTTTCTAAACGTAAAATTCGCTCATTTGGTATATATACATCGTCCACAATAACTTGGTTACTTCCTGTTCCTCGAAGTCCAAATGTATCCCAATTTTGAATAATTTCTACTTCTTTTCGTGAGAAGATCGGCATACAGATTTCAGGCTTTTCTTCACCTGGGAAGTGCATTGAAACCCCTAAACCAATCCAGTCACTGTAGTTGACACCGCTTGCAAAGTTCCATGTACCACTGACACGGAAACCATCGCCTTCACGCTCTGCCTTTCCAACAGCCGCGAACACATCACAGATTAGTCCTCCTTGTTCAACAATCTTATCGCGTTCTGCTTTTGGAAGAAGTGCTGGCAGTGAATTGTGTAAAGGATATAAATAGGCAAGCCATGCTGCAGAAATATTGTAATTTGCTACTTTTCGAATGATTTTAGAAAACTGATAAAAGTCTATTTGTGGAAAACCATAGTCTTTCGGTAACAATAACTTTGAAAGTTGTGTTTCTTTAATTAGATTGATAACGTTTTCAGAAACTGTTGAATTTACTTCGGCTTCTCTAGCTTCTTGTTCGGCTAAGCGTCCAACTTTTTCTGCACCTCCTAGAAGGTCTTCAAATGTTAGATTTTTTTGCTCTGCTGTTGTATTTACCATAATTTTCACCTCTTTATTAATAGGGAACTAATCCCTTTGATCTGTGGATTGTTTAACATAACCACAGTGTTAATAGTGTCAATCTCTTTGATGTAACTTCATTGTATGTAATTGTCGAAATTAACTCTAGAACAAAAATTGTCTATGAAATAAATTAATTAAGACAATTTTTGTTCATTTTTACACTTTAAGAAGTTTAACTTCTTTAGTGAGTAAACCCCAGCCGCTTGTTATTTACATAAAAAATGCTATGAGCGTAATTACTCATAGCGTTTTTTTCTACTGATTGAACTTTTTAATTTTATGCTCGTTAAGACTAACACTTCCCTATTGAAACGACAATTCTTCAATCACAATCAACGATTTAATAATGAGTAATAGTTGATGTGCTTCGTATGGATCACGAAGGTCTTTTTGAAGGATATTTTCAATCTTATGAATTCTATGTCGTAAACCGCTCATCGATAAAGCAAGATCATTCATGGTCTGCTCTAACTTTCCACCATTCAGTAAAAAGAAATAGAGCGTTTTCAACAATTCAAACGATTTAATGTCATCTAGTTGGGATAATGGTCCAAGCTCCTGCTTTGCGATCGACCGAATACTGTTAATATTTTGCGAGTTGATTAATATCCCTATAATGCCTAGTGATTGAAATGGAATAACTGGCTTTTTCGTCGTTAAGCGTAGAGCAACGAGTGCCTCTTCATACCCTTTATCCGCATTAGATGGATCATCAACCATGTTGCTAATTCCTATTTTGATTCCCGCTTGTGGATACTTTTTATCAAGGAACTGATAAAACTCATTCATAACAGGTTCAATATTCGTTTTTTCTGTAGGGAAATAACAAACAATTTTTTGATCTTTGTGACCGACCAGCATAGTTTGTCCTTGGTCGTAAAAATAACGAACCGTCATATCATAAAGCTGTTCTTGAAGGATAAACTCCTTTTGAACAGAACAGTTATTTTCTTTATATGACAGTACCGCAATATAGTATGGTTGTGACAAGTCAAGACCTGTATAGGCACCTCTTTTTAAAATTTCATCGGTTGTAAACTTCCCCTCTAAAATCGCTTCTAAAAAGTTCCCCTTCATTCGTTCAAATGTTTCAAACTTGGTTTTCTCGTTTAACAACACTAACGAAACAGCATTTGCAAACCGATCGAGAAACAAAGAATCTTTCTCCTGTTGAACGTCTTCATCATCCTCATCATAGATGAACGAGCACCAACCTAATATTTCTTTTTGAACAAGTACTGGTGCTAAGAGACGTTTTTGGTTGCCTGTTACAATTAAATTTTTCTGGAATGGCAATAATTCTTTTGAGATATGCTTCGTAGCATATTGCTCGATGTCATCTTTTAACTCCTGATACCGCTCCTCAGTCATCCCTGAAAAAGCAACTGTACGACCATCTTTACTTTCAGCAATCACTGGAATTTTAATCGTATCATATACCAAGTCGACAATCGTATCTATATCATGACCTTTAATCACTTCGTCTGTAATTTTCTTTTGAAAATCTGATAACTGTGTTATAAAGTTTTTCTGTTCTAATAATTGATCATACGTATACTTTAATTCATTAACGATCGTTGTTTGATTGTAGATCTCTAGTGCTTCTGGCATTTCCTCTGCCCATTCTTCCTTCGTTTTTACAACCCATCTGCACTCATCATGTCCTTGGGCAACACAAGAGATCTCTTTTGCCAATAGTGGATGACCAAAAACAGTCGACATAAAACCGCTCGCATAACCTATTAACGTATGACAAACGGGTGTTTCTGAAATCCCTGACTGCTTTAGATACTCTTCCGCTTCATAAGAGCCATACCAGGCCCCTTGTCCTAATACCTTCTTGAAGTTTTTCTGTTCGTCAAACTCCACCTTGCAATCATGGCGGAACCCACGGATATGGCCATTTTTAACGTGAAGAATTGGGCCATTTTTAATAAGCTTATCGAGCGCTGTATCACTTTTCATCGCGACCTTGCCATCTTGTGCGCCCATTTCCCAACCGTAGTGAAACAAAAAGCTTTTGACACGTTTGGTACCAATATTTCTTCTCAGATTTTCTCGTATTAGACCAAAGGCTGAGGAGGAAAAAGTAATTTTGCGCTCCGTTTTTATCTTTGTACTGTTAATTTCTTCGACTACACTGATATTCATACTCATCTCCCCCATACTTACCGTCATTTCATTGAAAGCGCTTACTTTAGAAAATAAAAGAAAGAGAGAAAACGAGTTTCTCTCATTTAATTATAAACGATTTTATTATACGAGTGAATGTTTTGCTTTTGCAATCTCAGCAGCTACGTCTAAGATCATATCTTCTTGCCCGCCAACTACTTGGCGTTTTCCAAGCTCTATTAAAATATCACGTGAGTCTATACCAAATCGTTCCGCTGCTCTTTGTGAATGTAATAGAAAACTAGAATACACCCCAGCATAGCCAAGGACTAAGCTGTCTTTTGTGATTTCCTGTGGCTTTGGTAAAATTGGGGCGACAATATTTTCTGCCACATCCATAATTTTATATAAATCAATGCCACTTTCGATCCCAAGACGCTCTAAAACACCTACTAATACTTCTGTTTGCGTGTTACCCGCTCCAGCTCCTAGACAGCGAATACTTCCATCGATACGTGTAGCTCCTTCTTCGATTGCCGCTAATGTATTGGCCATCGCAAGCGATAAATTATTATGGGCATGGAAACCAATTTCTACCGATAAATTGTTTTTCATGGCACGAATCCGTTCTTTAACTTCATGCGGTAATAACGCACCAGCTGAATCAACGACATAAACGATGTCTGCCCCGTAGCTTTCCATTAATTTCGCTTGTTCGACAAGCTTATCTACTGGGGCCATATGCGACATCATCAAAAAGCCGACGGTTTCCATACCAAGTTCTTTTCCAAGTGCGATATGTTGCGGGGCCACATCCGCTTCTGTTACATGTGTCGCGACACGAACCATTTTTGCCCCTAATTGGGCTGCTTGTTTTAACTCTTCTTTAATCCCAACCCCTGGAAGTAATAACACGGAAATCTTCGCATTTTTTACAACGGATGCAGCGGCTTCAATTAACTCCAGGTCATTCGTATGAGAAAGACCGAATTGTAAAGAAGATCCCCCTAAGCCATCACCATGTGTAACTTCTATATATGGAACATTAGCTTCGTCTAAAGCTTTTGCAACACTTACCACCTGATCAACTGTAAATTGGTGTTTAACTGCGTGACTCCCATCGCGTAGAGCTACTTCTGTAATATATAAATCTCTTTTCGTCATAATCATTCTCCCTCTCCTTAAGCATTCGCATGAATTTTAGTTTTTGCCCATTCTTCTGCTACCTTAACCGCTGCAGCAGTCATGATATCCAAGTTTCCTGAGTAAGCTGGAAGATAATCTCCTGCTCCTTCCACTTCAAGGAAAACGGTAACTTTATTATCGTCAATGATCGGTTCTTGTCTTAAACGGTAACCTGGAACATATTCTTGGACGACCTTAACCATTTCTTTAACAGACTTCGTAATCGCTTCCTCATCAGCTTGGTTTTCTACAAGACAATGGATCGTATCGCGCATCATGATTGGTGGTTCAGCTGGATTTAAAATAATGATCGCTTTTCCTTTTTTTGCACCACCAACGGTTTCAATGCCTCGCGCAGTAGTTTTTGTGAATTCGTCAATGTTTGCTCTCGTCCCTGGACCAGCGCTTTTACTTGAAATCGTTGCGACAATCTCTGCATATTCAACCGATTGTACTCGATCGATTGCATGAACAATCGGAATTGTTGCTTGCCCCCCGCAAGTAATTAAATTAATATTTTCAGTATTTAAATGTTCGCTAATATTTACAGCTGGAATAACTGCTGGGCCAACAGCTGCTGGAGTCAAATCCAACACTTGCTTGCCTGCTTCTTTTAACAATTTTGCATGACGGATATGCGCTTTTGCTGAAGTCGCATCAAATACGATATCCGCTAAATCAGGTTGCGCCAAAAACCCTTCAATCCCATTATATATGGCTTGGTAACCTAACTCTTTTGCTTTCTTTAAGCCATCTGATTCAGGATCAATCCCAATCACGGCTGTTAATTCCAAAACGTCAGATCGTCCTAATTTGATCATTAAGTCTGTACCAATATTTCCTGAACCAAGAATTGCTACTTTTACTTTTGCCATGTTTCACTCTCTCCCTTAGCCTTTTTTGATTTTATATGAAAGTCTACAGCTGTAAACTTGGTTTATATCCCATTTGTCGTGAAATTGCATCAGCTGCCAATTTAATATGGACTATGACATTAGTTATTAGCTCATCATTAAATCGAGTAATAGGAGCCGCACAACTAATAGAAGCAATCGCTTCCCCTTTATGGTTAAAAATTGGAGCGGCCACACACCTTAGTCCAATTTCAATCTCTTCATCATCCATTGCATATCCTTGCCTTTTCACTTGTTTTAGATGCTCTTTAATTTTTTCTTTATCTGTCATCGTTTTGTCTGTAAACGGTGTCAAAGTCGTCTCTGATAAAAGCTGATCGATTTCTTCTTCTGGACGAAAAGCCAAAATCGCCTTTCCGACTCCAGTACAGTGAATGGGTGCTCTTTTTCCAATTTGTGAGTACATACTCAATGAATGCGACCCCTCCACCTTTTCAACATAAATGACCTCGCTCTGATCCAAAATCACTAAGTGAACGGTTTCTTTTAACTTCTCTACAAGCTCTTGAATGTATGGACGAGCAATTTTTCCGATATTTAAATTATTACTAACTGAATTACCTAGCTCAAATAGCTTCATTCCCAACTTGTACTTTTGATCCTCTGGGTTTTGCGTGAGAAAGCCTTTATATTCTAAAGTTTTAATAATCCCGTGAACGGTACTTTTGGAAAGACCTGTATTTTGACTAATCTCCTTAATACTCAGCTCAGCAGAGGATAGAAATAACTCTAAAATTTCTGCAGCTCTTATAATAGATTGAATGTGACGATCACTCATTTAAGCACCTTCTTTGTTGTACTTTTTCAATTGTTCGACATTATCGAATGCCGTTCGTAAAATTACTGTTGCTTTAAGAATAATAAAACTATGATGAAGTGTCAAGAAAATTTCAGAAGTTTTTGAATGAGTAATACATCGTGTGGACTTCACAAATGACAGACTCTCTTTAATTGACCACTATCACGCGACTTACTAGGATTTTCTTAATATGATGTCCTATCGGTCGATGTCCTGCTTTTACTATTCCCTCAGCTTGAGTGTGATTAGAGACGAGTAATATCTATTTGTGAGTACATTGCTTGATCGGGGATTATTTGTGATATACAGATTTATTTTATTTGTGCTATTGATGATTGCATTGGAATTAAGGCAGGAAAAATATAACATGAGTGAGCGGGGGCTTTAAAAGAGATAGGAGAAATGTTTTATCTAGGAAGAGCGTTATTCTAGCGGGAGATCTAATTTGTATTTTCGGCCTTTTGTTTCTCCAGAATGTTTAAGATTTAATTCCGAAAGCAGCTTTGTGGCAATTGTACTCGATGAAATACCGATGAAATCTCTGAACTTTTGATTCGTTATCTTAGTCTCAATGAGAAGAGCATAGTCATTCAAGGCAAGTTTATGAGCATAACTGGACCGATGTTGACATTTTGAACAGTACCAATAACCTCTTTTCCTGGTCATGGTGATTTCATTACATTCTTGACAATGTACACCTTTTAAAAGTTCTGTTTTTAAAATTCCATATTGTTTTAGGAAATCATGTTCTAATGGTACATGTTGCTTTAATAGTGTATTTGTAATTTTTTTTAATACTTTTACATTAAGTAATTCTTGCTTATGCACTCTATTAAGGTTGGTTATTTTGTATGGAAGTGATGCAGCATGGACGACTTTCATATAGGGTGCTGCTTTGATAATTGTGGAAGGATTGCTGATTACTATCATTGACTCGATCGGGAGCTCGGGATATTTTTGTTTGTTCCACCAGCCTTGCAGTTGCTGTTTTTGTCTTCTAACTTGCAATAGTGGGTCTGGAAATGCTTCTTCTTTATCATTTATCAATCGAATAAGTTGGTGAAAGTTCTCGTCAAAAAATAAGGTTCCAGAAATGTTTTTTACTTCGATTATAAGAATGAAGTTTGTTGATAAAAGTAAAGTATCTATTTGAAAGTATCTGCCTTCATTATCGGAAATTCTTATATCGTGGAGAATAATGTATTTTTGCTTATCTAGAAAGGATAGGTGAAAATCAATAGACTTTTCGCCATTGTAACCTGCAATGCTTTTAGCCACCTCTTCTGCAATTTTACCCCTTTTAGGATGGTTCATGGGTAACCTTCTAAGTAGAGCTTTGAGTTTTTGAATTTTAAGGGGAATTCCTCGTTCCTTCTTAATCAAATGATCAACTCCTCTTCCTTTTTAGGGGAAGATTTCTTCAAAATTAATAAAATATCCTTCATGTTTTTAAATTTTTATAACTTCTTAACAAAGGCGATACATTTACTTCAAATCAGTGAGTTCAAATTAGTGGCTTCATATAATCTTCATATAATCTTCTCGTAAAATTTAGTCTAATTTAATTATTTAAGTCTAAACGAAATTTATTAAGTCTAACTTAGCAAATTTAAGTCTAACTCTCACTTTTTAAGTCTAAATCCAGATATTTAAGTCTAACGTTATTTTGAAGTCAGCTAAACGAAAAAGACCACCTAACACGGTGGTCTTTTTCACGTTATTTTGGTGGAGACGGCGGGAATCGAACCCGCGTCCAAGAATGTCGACACTTAAGCTTCTACGAGCATAGTTACTGTATTAGCATTTCGCACTTACGTCGGCCCAGTAACAGGCTTCGGTAAGGCTAGTCTGATTGTTCTCTTCCTTCGTCCTCAGACGGAGGACAGCCGGCGTAGCCCACTTAGAGTGAGTCCCGATCCCTACCACATGGGCGATGGAGGGTGGAACCGCAAAGCGCTATTAAGCTGCTACTGCGAAGTTATTGTTAGTTTTGCCAGTTATTGGCTTTGGCGTTTTAACGAGGCCGACCCCCTCGACTCGCAACTTAAGCTCAACCCACCCCTGTCGAATCCAAAACGTCCCCAGATTATAAATAGCTTGATGCGCCTTTTTCAGACACAACAGCTAGAAACAGAAGTTAGGCAAAAGAGCCAGTTGTAATCCAGAAGCGATCATCTCGCCGTCTGGAATTACATTATAGCATATTTGGACTACTTTTCAAATGACAATTTATTCCATACGTCAGCATTAATGCCAGCATCAAATACCAACTCAGCACAAACGATGAAACCTAGTCCCCATTGTCAAAGTGAGCCATCAATATCAAACTCTTCAATAACTAAACTTAGCACATCTCTAAACGACAAAGTTAGTGTGTAGCTTGCGCTTATACTTTTTGCTTATCACGAAATGCGCGCTCAATTTCACGCTTCGCATCTTTCTTTTTCAGGTCCTCACGTTTATCGAACTTTTTCTTCCCTTTGGCTAATCCGATTAACACTTTAGCAAAGCCATTTTTGATGTACACCTTTAGTGGTACGATGGAATAGCCTTGTTCCTTTGATGCACCGATAAGTTGGTTAATTTGCTTTTTGTGCAGCAAAAGCTTTCTCGTCCTCAATGGATCGTGATTATATCGATTGCCTTGCTCATAAGGACTGATGTGCGCATTCCATAAGTAAATTTCGTTGTTTTGTATTTTCGCAAACGCATCTTTTATATTCATTTTGCCTGCGCGGATCGATTTAATCTCTGTTCCTTGAAGGACCATCCCAGCTTCAAATGTTTCTTCAATATGATAATCATGGGATGCCTTTTTATTTTGAGCAATGACATTACTGTCTTTTTTCGCCATTTCTCATACACCTACCAATTTTTGTGTCGTTGTAATATTATATCAAATTCACCGTAGAATTCATATAGAATAGTACAAACAAACGAGGCTGCGGATATTTATGAAAATAACGTACGTAGTGTCCGCCAAAATTCGAAACTAGACAATCATCACAAGAAAAGCGGAAGGTGTCTGCTTATCGGCGACAAGCGCTGGAGGACCAGCAATTAGTTTCCTGCTTTTGGACACGTTTGATGGACCGAAGCGACCTCGAGCCGATGACACCTGCAGCTAGACAAGAAAAGCTCAAGCGCCCGTTTACCGACGTACGGACTGGGCTGAGCCGTAGGAGATAAAGGAAACACGATGAACGGGTAGTGAGTCGATGTTGACTTATCGTACGGCGGCGAGGGAAGTCTCGCTAGTCGGTGGGTGCTGCAGCTAGACAAGAAAACCGCATTGGGAGATCTATCCAATGCGGTTTCACCTCTTTCTTTTAGTGATTAACGTTTTTTCTTTTTTCCTTTATTTCGTTTGCTTCTCGGTGCATTTTCATAAAAACCTTTTTTCTTCCGCTTTCCTTTGTTTTTCTTATCTTTTCCGTTTGCAGCACCAGGCTTTCCAGCTTCGTCACCTTTCTTCTTCCGCTTTGGTCCAACGATGACTTTAGGTGATGCTTTACGCTCACGCTTCTTCGACGGCTCTTTCATGCCGACGATTTCAAAATCAATCGACGACTCTTCAACGTTTACGTTAATACAACGAACTTCTAGTTCATCACCAATTCGGAACACATTCCCGGTGCGTTCCCCGATCATGGCATATGCGCGTTCGTCATAGCTATAATAATCATCCGTCAAATAACTGACGTGGACGAGACCTTCAATTGTATTTTCGAGTTCAACGAAAATCCCGAAATTCGTTACGCCACTAATGATCCCCATAAAGGTTTCGCCAATTTTATCTTCCATAAACTGCGCTTTTTTCACTTCGTCCGTTTCACGTTCTGCATCAACCGCTCGACGCTCCATTTCAGATGAATGCTTTGCAATTTCGTCTAGTCGATGCTTCCAATGACTTTGTGTTTTTTCATCAGTTTTTCCTTCAATTAAATACGTACGGATCAAACGATGAACGATCAAGTCTGGATAGCGGCGAATCGGTGAAGTAAAATGAGTGTAAAACTCTGTTGATAAGCCGAAGTGACCTAAGCTCTCTGGATCATATTTTGCTTGTTGCATCGAACGAAGCATCACCGTACTAATGACCGTTTCTTCTGGCTCACCACGTACCGCTTCTAGGAGTTGCTGTAAAGCCCGTGGGTGAATATTGTTCGCTGTTCCGCGCACAACATAGCCGAAATTGGTAATGAACTCTAAAAATTTATTGAGCTTATCCTCTTTCGGGTCATCGTGAATACGGTAAATAAACGGAAGCTTTAACCAGTGAAAGTGTTCAGCAATCGTTTCATTTGCTGCTAACATAAACTCTTCAATTAAGCGTTCAGCTACAGAACGCTCGCGAATAACCACATCATTCGGCTTTCCTTCTTCATCTACTAACACTTTCGCTTCTTTAAAATCAAAATCAATTGCTCCACGCTCAAACCGCTTTTTCCGCAAGATATCAGCTAATTCACCCATTTGTTTAAAAAATGGAATGAGTGGTTCATAACGCTTTAGCACTTCTTCATCTTCTTCTTGTAAAATTTTTCTCACATCGGTATACGTCATTCGTTCCGTAGTTCGAATCACACTTTGGAAGATGTCGTGACCAACGATTTGCCCGTCTGATGTAATCTCCATTTCACACGATAACGTCAGGCGATCAACTTTCGGATTCAAACTACAAATTCCATTGGAAAGACGGTGTGGGATCATCGGAATCACTCGATCCACTAAATACACACTCGTTCCACGCTCTTCTGCTTCAACGTCAATCGGTGAACCTTCTTTTACATAATAACTTACGTCTGCGATATGAACACCTAACTTATAGTTACCGTTTTCGAGTTTTTCAACATTTACGGCATCATCTAAGTCTTTCGCATCTGCTCCGTCAATTGTAACGATCGTCTGATCACGGAGGTCGCGACGATTTTTTAATTCATCTGGATCAATTTCGTCTGGAACACTCTCCGCTTGATCGAGGACGTCTTGTGGAAATTCCTGCGGTAATCCGTGCTTGTGTATGATCGATAAAATATCAATTCCGGGATCATTTTTATGGCCTAATATTTCTGTGACT
The DNA here is from genome assembly GCF_017745675.1 of Alkalihalobacillus sp. BA299. Taxonomy (GTDB): domain Bacteria; phylum Bacillota; class Bacilli; order Bacillales; family Bacillaceae_F; genus Alkalihalobacterium. Next base: position 19,357 of record NZ_JAFLJM010000019.1, on the reverse strand, counting down.
TCCCCTTCGGCACTATTGCGCCCTTCTGGGTATCTTGTAATTTTAACAACGACTTTATGGCCTTCAGCCGCTCCTTTAGAAGCTGTTTTCGGGATAAAAATATCATTTGGAATACGCTTATCATCGGCTACAACCATGCCATATTGTTCGTGGTCCATATATGTACCAACGATTTGTTGCATACCTCGCTCGATAATACGAATGACACTGCCTTCTGGTCGCGTCCCTGTTGATTTTGGATGCAAACGAACGAGAACGATATCGCCATTCATTGCTCCTCCTAAATCGCTTTGAGAAACATAGACATCTGTCTCTCCCTGTACTTCTGGAATGATAAAAGCAAAGCCTTTCGCATTGCCTTGCACTTTCCCTTTGATTAAATTCATTCGTTCTGGCACACCGTAACGATTACTACGTGTACGAACGATAAGCCCTTTTTCTTCCATGTGATTTAGTACTTTTACAAACTCTTTAAATTCGCTTGAGTCCGTTAATCCAAACGCTTCTTCTAATTCGGAAACAGTTAATGGCTTGTACGCTTCCTCTCGCATGAAAGCGAGAAGACGCTCAATTTTTTCTTCATTCATACCCTACACTCCTTTCATCTGTTTTTATGAGTGGGTCCAATCTAATTTTTCTAAAAACTGTAATATATCCTCGTGCAGTTTTTCTTTCTCTTTATCTAGCGTTATCACGTGAGTGGAATCCTCGTACCACTTAAGCTCTTTTTCATCACTTTCCACATGTTCAAAAATAATATTTGCACTTTCAATATCAATCATTTCGTCATGCCTCGCTTGCACGACCATGACAGGTGCATAAATGTGATCAAGGTGCTGTCTTACATCATGCATAAGCTGTTGCAGAGCATTTAACGTTTGCATTGGCGTTTTTTTAAATTCACTCATTTCTTGCTCAATTTGCCCTTCACTTTTTTGTTCCCGACGCTTGTATTCCCTCGCATATTCTAAAACACCTTCATACATCGCTACTTCCGTCTTCGGATTCACCGGGGCACACATCGGTATAACGCCCTTTACCGGTAAAGTGTAGCCGACTTTTAAGGAAAATACACCTCCGAGTGAAAGTCCACAAACTGCAATTTCTTCATATCCTTGGTCTTTTAATAAGTGATAACCGCCTTCAACATCCTTCCACCAGTCGTCTGGCCCAGTATGGACAAGCTCTTCCGGCGGAACACCATGACCCTTATATAACGGAGCATGGCATGTATATCCGTTTTCCTGTAAATATCTTCCTATCATTCTGACATCAGCAGTATTTCCTGTAAATCCGTGAAGTAGTAATACCGCACGTTTTCCACCTTCAAAAGTAAATGATTTTGGGGCAACTATTTTCATTCTTACCTTCCTCTTCATTTCACAGACCTCAATCTATTCTTAGTTTCACCTGAATTGACTTTCTCTATTAAATATGTGAAAAAGTATTTATTCACTATCTTTTCCAGTTCAGGATCAATCTAAATGTATGTCTGCTTTAATTTTTTTAAAATTATCCTATTTTCCGTATTACCGAAAAAGTATTTTATAAAACCAAAACATTTCTAAATTGGTCCGATTTTCCAATTTACGAATTTATAAAGAAAACCCGGCAGCAGTGCCGAGTTGTTTTTAGGTTAAAAAACACATTTCTAATCACGATTGAAAAAATGTAACGGCTTTATAAGGCGGTTTATGAAAAAGTGATTCAAACTCCTTAAAGGCAAAGAAAAGCAGTGAAGGCTCCTTCAGCTGCTTTCGTCTTTTTACATAAAATATGCCACAGCAATGGTTAATACAAAGAACAATACAGCAAGGACAACCGTTGCACGGTTCAGCACAGCATCGATACCTCGAGCTTTTTGCTTACCAAGTAACTGTTCTGCTCCCCCAGAAATCGCTCCTGAAAGGCCTGCACTTTTACCAGCTTGTAGTACAACAACAGTAATTAGTCCAATTGAAACAATAATTAATAATACCATCATTAACGTTTGCATTGAATCATCCACCTCCAAGCACAATATGCGCTTATACTAATTTATCATAAAAGTATAGGTAGTGACAACTACATATGTAGTGTGATTTGCCGGAGTTATTATACAGTTATGTGAAAACGGACTAAAAAAGAGACTGAAATCGAAATCTCAGCCTCGTTATTGTAAGTTTTTATTTGTTTAAGTTATAAAATGCTTTTTTTCCACCGTATTTTGCAACGTTTGCTAGATCATCTTCAATGCGAAGAAGCTGGTTGTATTTCGCTACACGGTCCGTACGTGAAGGAGCACCTGTTTTGATTTGGCCCGCATTAGTTGCTACGGCAATGTCAGCGATTGTGCTATCTTCAGTTTCACCTGAACGGTGGGAGATAACTGCTGTGTAGCCTGCACGTTTTGCCATTTCGATTGCATCAAACGTTTCTGTTAATGTACCGATTTGGTTCACTTTAATGAGGATTGAGTTTCCAACTCCTTTTTCGATACCTTCAGAAAGCTTTTCTGTGTTTGTAACAAATAGATCGTCACCAACTAATTGAACTTTTGTTCCTAATGCATCAGTTAGCTTTTTCCAGCCATCCCAGTCATTTTCGTCTAAGCCGTCTTCAATTGAGATAATAGGGTATTTTGACACGAGGTCACTATAGAACTCGATCATTTCTTCTGATGTTTTCACAACACCTTCACCTTCAAGGTGATATTTTCCATCTCTGTAAAGCTCAGAAGAGGCAACGTCAAGCGCTAAAACAACTTCTTCACCTGGCTTATAACCAGCTTTTTCAATTGCTTCAATGATCGTTTGAAGCGCTTCTTCATTTGAAGATAGGTTAGGTGCAAAACCACCTTCATCACCTACAGCAGTGTTTAAGCCTTTTCCTTTTAATACTGACTTTAAGTTATGGAAAATTTCTGTACCCATGCGAAGACCGTCTTTGAACGTTTCTGCACCAACAGGCATAACCATGAATTCTTGGATATCGACGTTGTTATCTGCATGCTCCCCACCGTTTAAGATGTTCATCATTGGTACTGGAAGAGTTTTTCCGTTGAAACCACCTAAGTACATGTATAGTGGCATACCTAGCGCTTCTGCAGCTGCACGAGCAACAGCCATGGAAACACCTAAGATCGCATTAGCACCTAATTTACCTTTATTGCTTGAACCATCAAGCTCGATCATATATTGGTCAATACCAAGTTGGTCTAGTGCATCCCAGCCGATTAATTCAGGAGCGATTTCTTCATTAACGTGCTCTACTGCTTTTTGAACACCTTTCCCCATGAAACGCTCGCCACCGTCACGAAGTTCTACTGCTTCGTACTCACCAGTAGATGCACCACTTGGTACTAAAGCACGGCCCATAGCTCCAGATTCTAAATATACTTCCACTTCAACAGTTGGATTTCCACGAGAGTCAAGCACTTCGCGTGCATAAACATCAGTAATTGTTGTCATTATAAGTCATCTCCCTTATTTTTCAATTCATACGATAATAGTTTGTATCCGTTTCTAGGATATCCGTTATCGCCTATCAATCATTCGTCATAACGGATTAAAATCCTTTAGCTTTCAAAAAATCTTAACAAAATTTACTTAATTAATGATTTTCCCGTCATTTCTTTCGGCTGTTCTCCACCTAGTAATTGCAGTAGGGTTGGAGAGAGATCCGCTAAAATTCCGTCTTCTCGTAGCTCGATATCATTTTTCGTGACAATGACTGGGACTGGGTTAGTCGTGTGTGCAGTCATTGGGCTTCCTTCGAGTGTTATCACTTCATCGGCATTTCCGTGGTCCGCAGTAATAATCGCATGTCCACCTTTTGCTATAATCGCATCTACCACTTTTCCTAAACATTCGTCTACCGCCTCGATCGCTTTCACAGTCGGCTCGAGCATACCTGAGTGACCAACCATATCAGGGTTAGCGAAGTTTAAAACAATCGCATCGTGTTTGTCTGCTTCGATTTCTTTTAGTAAGGCGTCCGTTACTTCGTAAGCACTCATTTCCGGTTTTAAATCATATGTAGCGACTTTAGGTGAATCAATTAATATTCGTTCTTCACCATCAAATGGTTCTTCTCTTCCACCGCTAAAAAAGAAGGTGACATGCGGGTATTTCTCGGTTTCCGCGATTCGGAGCTGCTTATAACCTTGTTGGGAAAGAGCTTCACCTAGCGTATTATCTAAGTTCGTCGGCTTGAACGCTACAAAACCTTGTACCGTCTCACTAAAGTGAGTCAAGCAAACGTAATGAAGACTTTTCGGGAATGCATCCCCACGGTCAAAGCCTCTAAAATCTTCATTCGTAAACACTTGCGACATTTGAATCGCACGGTCAGGTCGGAAGTTAAAGAAAATTACCGCATCATCATCTTTAATCGTCCCTACTGGTTGGTTATTATCATCAAGGATGACAGATGGAAGGACAAACTCATCATGAATGTCATTTTTATAAGAATCTTCAAGTACTTCGAGAGCACTTTTATACGAAGGGCCTTCCCCATAAACCATCGCACGATAGGATTTTTCAACACGTTCCCATCGTTGATCTCGGTCCATTGCGTAATATCTTCCGTGTACAGTAGCAATTTCTCCGATGCCTAAGTCCTTCATTTTTTCATCAAGGGCACGAACATATACTTCTGCCGTTGTCGGGCCAACGTCACGGCCATCTAAAAACCCGTGAACATACACGCGCTCTAATCCTTTTTCTTTTGCCATTTCAAGTAAGGCGAATAAATGATCAATATGACTGTGAACGCCACCATCTGAAAGCAGTCCATAAATATGTAAGCTACTGTTTTTATCTTTCACATGATCCATCGCCTGTTTGAATGTTTGATTTTCGAAAAAATCACCTTCACGGATGGACAAGTTCACTCTTGTTAAACTTTGATAGACAATTCGTCCGGCCCCGATGTTCAAATGTCCAACTTCAGAGTTTCCCATTTGTCCTTCAGGGAGGCCAACCGCTTCACCTGATGCTTTCAATGTTGCATGCGGATAAGAATTCCAATAGCGGTCAAAGTTTGGCTTTTTGGCATGGGTGACGGCATTCCCTTTCGTTTCGTCTCTTAAGGCAAACCCATCGAGGATTATCATTGCCACCGGTTTCTTACTCATTTTCCTGCCTCCAAAAGCTGTAAAAATGAATCGGCTTCTAAGCTTGCGCCACCGACAAGTGCACCGTCAATGTCACTTTGGCCAAGATACTCAGCAATATTTGCAGGTTTTACACTTCCACCGTATTGAATGCGTACTGCATCGGCAACTTCTTGAGAATACATTTCAGCAACAACCGTACGGATATGCGCGCACGTTTCGTTTGCTTCTTGTGCAGAAGATGATTTACCTGTACCAATCGCCCAAATCGGTTCATAAGCGACGACAACTTGCTTCACTTGCTCTTCAGAAAGTCCAGCAAGTCCTTTTTTTACTTGGTCACCAACGAGGTCATTCGTTTGTCCTGCTTCACGTTGACCTAAAGTTTCTCCGCAGCACATAATTGGAATTAAACGATGTGAAAAAGCAGCTTGTACTTTTTGATTCACCGTCTCATCCGTTTCATTGAACATTTCACGACGCTCAGAATGTCCGATGATCACATAGTTCACGCCTAAGTCTGAAAGAGCAACAGGGCTGATTTCACCTGTAAATGCACCACTTTCTTCAAAGTGCATATTTTGTGCTCCTACTTTCAGGTCTGTTCCTTCTACACTTTTTACGAGTGCATCTAAGAATAATGCAGGTGCACATACAACTGCATCTACTTGTTCATTTGACGGTACGTTTCCTTTCACTTGATCCACGAATTCCACCGCTTCACCAAGTGTTTTATTCATTTTCCAGTTTCCTGCAATAATTGGTTTACGCAATATGAACATCCTTTCCTGATTACTTATCGTTTAAAGCAACTACTCCTGGAAGCTCTTTACCTTCCATAAATTCAAGAGACGCGCCTCCGCCTGTAGAAATGTGACTCATACTTTCTGCTAAATCAAACTTTTCTACTGCAGCAGCAGAATCTCCACCACCGATTACTGTAAATGTCTCACTAGCATCTGCAAGTGCAACCGCTACAGTTTTCGTACCATTCGCAAATGCATCAAATTCAAATACTCCCATTGGGCCATTCCAAATGACGAGCTTTGAATCTAAAATAACGTTACGGTACGTATCAACTGTTTTCGGTCCAATATCAAGACCTTCCCAATCGGCCGGAATGCTATCAATATCAACGACTTGTGTTGTTGCATCTTTAGAAAATTCATTGGCAACAACTACATCTTCTGGCATATATAATTTAACGCCTTTTTGTTCTGCTTTTTCCATAAACTGTTTTGCTAAATCGATTTTATCGGCTTCAAGTAATGATTTACCGATTTCATAGCCTTTTGCTTTTACGAAAGTATAGGCAAGACCGCCACCAATAATTAAATTGTCTACTTTTTCTAGAAGGTTTTCGATAACACCGATCTTATCTTTGACTTTCGCACCACCAATAATCGCTGTGAACGGGCGGTCTGGATTAGATAACGCTTTTCCTAACACTTCAAGCTCTTTTTCCATGAGAAAACCAGCTACAGCTGGGATATGATGTGCGATTCCTTCTGTTGAAGCATGCGCACGGTGAGCGGCTCCAAACGCATCATTAACATAAAGGTCTGCAAGCGCTGCAAATTGTTGTGCTAATTCTGGAGCATTTTTCTCTTCACCTGGATAAAAACGAACGTTTTCTAGTAAAAGAACGTCCCCATCTGCTAGGCCTGAGATGGCTTGATCAACTTCAGGACCAAATGCTTCATCCGTTTTTGTTACTTCTTTTTGTAGTAAATCGCTTAGACGTTTTGCTACTGGGTCGAGACGTAACTCTTCGACAACTTGTCCTTTTGGACGACCAAGGTGACTTGCTAAAATTACTTTTGCCCCTTGTTCCACTAAATACTGGATCGTTGGCAAAGCAGCACGAATCCGCGTGTCATCTGTAACTTCCCCGTTATTCATTGGGACGTTAAAATCGACACGACAAAACACTTTCTTTCCTGTTAATTCAACATCGCGAATTGACTTCTTATTCACTGCGTAAACCCCCTCATTTGAATTCAACATTTGAGAAAAATTTAGAAAAAGGGAGAAAGAACTGCTGGTGCCTTTCCCCTCCCTTACCAAAACTTTCACTATAAAAGATTATAGTCCTTGCTTTGCCATATATTCAACTAAATCTACAACTCGATGTGAATATCCTGACTCGTTATCATACCAAGAGATGATTTTAACCATGTTTCCTTCCATAACCATTGTAGAAAGAGCATCGATTGTAGACGAGTTAGGATTTCCGTTATAGTCTCCAGATACTAATGGCTCTTCGCTAAAACCTAAAATTCCTTTTAATTCACCTTCTGCTGCTTCTTTAAGTGCGTTGTTTACATCTTCTGCTGTTACTTCTTTATCAAGTTCTGCTACTAAGTCTACTAAAGAAACGTTTGGAGTAGGTACACGCATTGCACCACCATTTAATTTACCTTTTAACTCAGGTAATACTAGTGCTACTGCTTTTGCAGCACCCGTTGTTGTCGGGATGATGTTTTCAGCTGCTGCACGTGCACGACGGTAGTCTTTATGTGGTAGGTCTAGGATTTGTTGGTCGTTTGTGTAAGAGTGAACTGTCGTCATCATTCCACGACGGATACCAAACTTATCGTTTAATACTTTTGCAAATGGAGCTAAACAGTTTGTTGTACAAGATGCGTTTGAAATAACATGGTGGCTAGCTGGATCATATTTGTCATGGTTAACACCCATAACTACTGTAATATCTTCGTTGTTAGCTGGAGCTGAGATAATAACCTTCTTTGCACCTGCTTCAATATGTTTTGCTGCGTCATCACGGTTTGTGAAACGTCCAGTTGACTCAACAACTACTTCTACTCCTAGATTACCCCAAGGTAATTGAGCAGGGTCACGCTCAGCAATTACTTTAATTTCTTGACCATTAACAACTAAGCTATCACCGTTAACTGTTACTTCAGCATCAAGCTGTCCATGAACAGTGTCATATTTTAAAAGGTGTGCAAGCATGTTAGCATCAGTTAAATCGTTAATTGCTACTACCTGTACGTTAGGGTTTTTAAGTGCTGCACGGAAAACTACTCGACCAATACGTCCAAATCCATTAATTCCTACTTTTGTTGCCATAATAAAATTCCTCCTTAGTAAATAAAAGCATTAAACGATGAGGTGAGCCCTTTCCCACATTAATTAAGTAAAGGTGCCTGACACCATGATCACCGTTGTATTATGAAAAGGGACAAACCCTTTTTTTAAAACTTTATTCATCTGCTACATTACATACATCAGGCACTCATACTTTAACACTGCAAATCAACAAAGGTGCCTGACACCAAAACTATAACATTTGTCTTGCTGCGCCTTCGTCTGTAATCAGGACGCTGCTTTTACGATTTCTTAAATAGGCTGAGATGGCTGCACTTTTTGAGGCACCACCTGCAATGGCAATGACTTGCTTATTTTCATCTAAGTGTTCGAGTTGAAGACCTATAGTTCGTTCCCTGTGAATAATATTTCCTAAATGGTCGAAATAATAACCAAATGCTTCAGCAACTGCCTCATGTATGGATAGCTTATGCAAAAATTCTTCAGAGGCCCCTCTTCGTACAGCCATCGCTTTCGCTTCACCAATTCCATGAAGAATGACAGAGGCTGAGGTAATTGTATCCAAAACACTTTGCACTGACGGTTCTGCGATTAATGAAGTATACGTTTCTTCACTTAATTGATCAGGAACGTGTAATAATCGATACGAAGAGCCTGTTTGCCTTGCCATTTGTGCACTAATCGTATTTGCCTGATTTTCCACTCTTTCCCCGATCCCGCCTCTTGCTGGGACAAACAATAAATCATCTCGCTGAAAATCTGAACCCATCATTTCAGCAACTGCCGCTATCGTCGTACCGCCTGTAACAGCTATTGTCGTATGACTGGCTATGTGCCGCTTCAAATATTGAACACAAGCACGGCCCATTTCTTTTTTTACCCAATCAAACTCATCACTATCACCAGGAACAACAATAACATTTTTTAGGTGGTACTCATGCCCAAGCTGTTCCTCTAGAGCCTTCAATCCTAGTAGCTCTTTCATCATGCCTTCAAGCTTCAGCAATAAATCCTTACCTTCATTCGTTAGACTCATTCCTGCACTCGCGACGTGGATTAAGCGTTGGTCTTTTAAAAATGTTACTTCACTTCGTAAGATTCTCTCGCTAATGTCCATACTAGAAGAGAGGCTTCTTCGTCCGATCGGTTCCATCAAACGAATATACTGGAGTATTCTATAACGCTTCAACAAAACATCAAGTAAATCAGGAACAAGCTTTTGTTGAATGTCAAAAAGATCCCTCATCCTTATTCTCCTTCTATTGTTATACATCCCCTATAATTGGGACTGTATACGTCCCTACGTGACAAAAAATGTCCCGTTTTGTGTAAAAAAAAGACCAAATCCTTTTGCACTTCTATTGTAACAAGGAAATGATCTTAACTTCAAGTCAATTTTATCGACAAACTGAAAGTAAACGTTTTCTTATTTTATCTTCAGATAAAATTCCGAAATCAACCTCTTCGCCATCGATTGAAACAACAGGGATCATTACTTGATATTTTTCAAGTAACACATCATCTTTATAAATATCAACCATTTCAATTTCAAATGGTATATCCTCCTGAACCATTTTTAATACGGTTAATCCATTGTCACATAAGGAGCAATTTTCTTTCGTAAAAAACGTTACCTTTAGTTTATCCATAACAACCCCCACTATTCAAATCGTTTTCGTTTCGATGATGACGGAATGTTCATCTCATCACGATACTTCGCAACTGCTCTACGAGAAAGTTCAATGTTATGCTGCGACTTTAATGCATCAACAATTTTTTGATCAGATAAAGGTTTCCGTTTATCTTCTTTTTCAATTAATGATTTTATCACTTCTTTTGCATAAGATGAAGAAGTTTCACCGGCGTTTCCATTCGAAAGAGCAGTCGTAAAGAAATATTTTAGCTCAAATAACCCACGTGGAGATTGTAAATATTTATTCGTTGTCACCCGACTCACGGTCGATTCATGGACATCGATTTCATCAGCAATTTGTCTTAATGTTAACGGTCTTAGTGCTTCTGCTCCTTTGTAAAAAAACTCTTTCTGATGACGAACAATCGCTTCGGTCACTTGATATAACGTTACTTGCCGTTGCTTAATATTTTTTAATAACCATTGCACTTGATCATACTTCTTTCGAATATATTCATTTGCCTCTGAGCTCTTATCGTGTAAAAGAGATTGATATTGTTTGTTTAACTGTATTCTTGGGAGCAATTCATCATTGACGAGTACGACTAGCTCACCTTCCATTTCCTCTACCGTAACATCCGCTTGAATATATTTTGGGAGATCATCTGTGTAGTTCACACCTGGTCTCGGCTGCAACGTTTGGATTAAATCATACACTTGTTGGATTTCTTGAAGCGTAACTGATAACTCTTTTGAAAGTTCTTTCCAGCGCTTCGCAGCAAGCATTTCCATATAGTTTTCAATGATCATCTCCGCAAGATGATTTCGCTCTTTTCTTTTCGCCAATTGTAATAAAAGGCATTCTTGAAGGTTTCTAGCTCCAACTCCTGTCGGTTCCATATTTTGTAAAATCATAAGGAGAATTTCGCCTTCGTCTTCTGATATTTTTAATTCTTTCACCATTTCCTCAACAGGCTCGCTCAAGTAACCATCTTCATTCACATGAAGAATAAAATAACGCAGCGCTTCGTGACTACACTCGTTTAAATCTAAAAACCTCCCTTGATAGAGTAAATGATCGTGCAAATTATAACGGTCACTGCTGACGAAATCGAGCGGTGAAACCTCTTGTTCCCTATATCCACTCTCCCATTGCCGGTCGTCTATATCTTCTCTCTGCTTCTCTTTTTTCATTAGATCAACCTGGAAGTTTTCCTCTAACTCAATGAGCGGATTTTCCAATGCTTGCTCTTGAATATACTCCGTCAGCTCAGTCATTGAATATTGCAGGAGTGAGATTGCTTGCCGAAGTTCTTTGGTCATATATAATCCTGTCGTTTGTTGTTGAAAAAGACCAACATCCATTCTCATAACTACTCTCCCCTTATTTGCATCAATAGATTTTTATCATTAGGTGCTTAAAATTTTCATTGCTCAGGTGCTTACGTTACTGAAAGCGCTTTCTTGTTAGTGTATACGTCAAAACTGCTTCTATCATTTCTACATTTTATAGTCTCTTATTATAGTTTATGAACAGTTTTCATTTCTGTAAAGAGAAAATGTTAGCCAATATTACAAATAAAGTTTGTTTTTTTTTATTTTCGGCTATGATGAAAGAGGGATGAAAATAAAAAAGGAGAAATAGTATATATAAAGAAGAGTTATCATTTGACCTTAATTGACCTTTTGAGTATCATGTACATAAGTAAAGCTGACTTTGAACATCCATGGCAAATGGGACTACTTCGAAATCTAACTAAATCACAAGGAGGATAAAAATATGAATTTAATTCCTACAGTTATTGAACAAACAAATCGTGGTGAGCGTGCATACGATATTTATTCACGTCTATTAAAAGATCGTATAATTATGCTTGGAAGTGGCATCGATGACAATGTTGCAAATTCGATTGTTGCACAATTACTTTTCTTACAAGCCGAAGATCCTGAAAAAGATATTTCACTATATATAAATAGCCCAGGTGGTTCTATCACAGCCGGTATGGCAATTTATGATACAATGAACTACATTAAGCCTCAAGTATCTACGATTTGTATCGGTATGGCTGCATCAATGGGTGCATTTTTACTCGCTGCTGGCGAAAAAGGTAAACGCTTTGCGTTACCTAATAGTGAAGTCATGATTCACCAACCACTTGGCGGTACTCGCGGTCAAGCATCTGATATTGAAATTCATGCAAAACGTATTATTGAAATGCGCGAACACTTAAATAAAATCTTAGCTGAACGCACAGGTCAACCACTAGAAGTCATCGCCAAAGATACAGACCGTGATAATTTCATGACGGCTGAAAAAGCTAAAGAATACGGCCTTATTGATACCGTCATCTCATCGCCAAACGCGACAAAATAATTGACGCTTTAAGCTGGTGATGTTAGTGTGTGTTGCTGAATAGGCATATTTGTTAGGCAGAAAAGCCCCCATTTCACTTCGGATGGGGGCCTTCTTTTATGGAAAGAGGACTAAGGAGACACTTTTAGATAGAGCGCCCCTAAAATATCTTCAAACTAACGCGCACCATTTTGGTCAAATTTCAAGGATATGGTCCAGATTTCAAATATATCGTCTAGAAGCTCAGTTTTATGATCCAGATTTTAAATATATTGTCCAGTTTCCAGGTTTTATTGTCCAAACTGTGTCCAACTTGTGTCCAAGCCTCTGAGAAAGTTTAAAAGCTTTTTCACTAATAGGCCTACTCTAATTTGAAGGCTCTTTTCTAAAAGATTGTTGCTTTTAGCTATTGGACTGTTAACCAAGCGAAAGCTTGGTTAACGGTCCAATAGCAACAAAGTTTACGAAAATAGCTAATTTGAAACATCACGAAAACAGCCCAAATAAAAACTGAGCTGGACTACTGTCTTCGCTCAGTTTTCGTATTAATCTTCATTTTGTACGAAGGCTTCAAGTGCAGCGATCGCTTCTTCTTCATCTCTGCCGTCGACAATTACATTGATGGTAACACCTTTACCGATGGCAAGACTCATAATACCCATGATACTTTTTGCATTTACTTTTTTGTTATCCTTCTCAATAAAAATATCGGAAGAATAACGATTAGCCTCTTGGACAAAAAGTGCAGCTGGTCTTGCTTGAAGACCTGTTTTTAATTTTACTTCTAATTGTTTTTCAATCACGTGAACTACCTCCATTTCTATGCACAAATGTATTATTTATCTTTTCGGTCCTACATGTTTGGTTTGTTCATCATTAGTGAACAAAGACACGCGTTAGAATCCTGTTAACTGTTCACCTGAGCGAATCCGTTCCGCTAATTCATCTATTTTACGAAGACGATGATTGACTCCAGATTTACTAACTTTTCCGGTAGACACCATTTCTCCTAACTCTTTTAAAGTCACATCCTGATGCTTTACCCGCAGTTCAGCAATTTCCCTAAGCTTTCCTGGCAAATTAACTAAACCGATTTCACGATCAACCAAGCGAATATTCTCCACTTGTCTTAAAGCGGCTCCTACCGTTTTATTCAAGTTCGCTGTTTCACAATTGACGAGTCGGTTCACTGAGTTTCTCATATCCTTCATGATCCGAACATCTTCAAAATAAAGTAACGCTTGATGGGCACCAATAATATTTAGGAATTCTGTAATTTTTTCACTTTCCTTAATATACGTAATAAACCCCTTTTTCCGTTCCAATGTTTTCGCATTCAAACCAAAGGAATTCATTAATTCACATAATGATTCATTATGCTCTTCATAAAGTGAAAAAATTTCTAAATGGTACGAAGAAGTTTCAGGGTGGTTAATCGATCCCCCTGCTAGAAATGCTCCCCTCAAATAACCACGACGGCAGCAATGCTTCTTTATGATACTAGGAGAAATTGTTCGGATAAAAGTAAACCCTTCCCCTATAATACCTAAATTTTCAAGAGTTTGCCTTGCTTCTTGTGAAATTCTCACTAAATAGACATTATTTTTTTTCAAGCGCATCTTTTTTCGAACGAGTAACTCCATATGAGTTTGCGGAAATAGCTTTTTTACTAGTGTATAGATTCTTCTCGCAATTGCGGCATTCTCTGTCGTAATATCTAACATAAATTTTTGATTGCTAACGGCAAGAGAACCATTCATTCGAATAAGAGCGGTTAACTCAGCTTTTGCACAACATTCATTTCCTTCTAATTGAGTGAGTTCTTTTTTCGTAGTTGCAGCAAATGACAACAGTCTCACCCCCATATCACCATCTACACTATGTTAGCTGTAAAATCATTTGAGCTACTTTATTTGCATCATGTCTTATTAGTTTATCATTATATTGTAAAAATGACTCATTCACTATACGTATCCCGTACATTTGCAGTTCGTCTTTATCGAACTCGACAGGCTCTGCCCCTTCTTCTGCATACCGGGATATGATATTTTGAGGGATTTTTTGTTGGTTCACAACAATATAATCTAAAAGCTGATTACCACAATGATCGACGATCGCTTTCACATGATCAGATGCTTTGTATCGATCGGTCTCTCCTGGTTGAGTCATCACATTACAAATATATATTTTTTTAGCGCTTGCTTTTTTCACTTCCTCAGCAATACCAGGTACGAGTAAATTCGGAAGTACGCTTGTATAAAGACTACCCGGGCCGATGATGATGATGTCAGCCGCTTGTATTGCATCAATACTTTCCCGAAGTGGCGATACATTATCAGGTGTCAAAAATACTTCCTTAATCTGTTTACCTACTTGCGGAATTTTCGATTCTCCACTCACGACCGTACCATCACACATTTTAGCATGTAGGACGATACTTTGATTCGCTGCAGGATACACTTTTCCTCTCACATTTAAAACTTTACTAAGCTCACTAATTCCCCTAGCAAAATCCCCTGTTAACGAGGTCATGCCCGCAAGAAGTAAATTCCCTAATGAATGGCCACTAAGTCCCTCTCCATTTTGAAAACGATGTTGAAATAATTGTTCGACTAATGGCTCTACTTCCGCTAATGCGACGAGCACATTTCGTACATCTCCAGGTGGTGGAATGTCTAACTCTTTACGTAATCGCCCTGAACTACCCCCATCATCAGCAACGGTTACGATCGCTGTAATATCCACTGGAAACGTTTTTAAGCCTCGTAATAGAACGGATAAGCCTGTTCCTCCCCCGATGACAACGACCTTTTTCTTTTTCACTAGTGTCTATCCTTTCCTTTTTCAATATCTCGATGACTTACATGGACGACATACTCATTTGAAAAGTATTCCCCAAAATACTCTGCTAACGTCACTGAACGGTGTTTTCCACCTGTACAACCAATTCCGACGACCAATTGACTCTTTCCTTCACGTTTATACTGGGGAAGCATATAGATGAGCAGATCACGAAGTTTTTCGATAAACTGCTGCGTTTCAGACCATTTCAAAACATAAGAGGATACTTCCTCATCAAGCCCCGTTTTAGGACGCATATGGTCAATATAGTGAGGGTTAGGTAAAAACCGAACATCAAAAACAAGGTCAGCGTCAATCGGGATCCCATATTTAAATCCAAAGGACATCAAATTCACCGAAAAAAGCGGCTGCTCTTCTGTTGAAAAACGTTGACTGATCTTTTCTCGTAACTGAACCGGTTTTAGATCGGTTGTGTCTATAATTTGTTGTGCTCTTCCTTTTAGTTCTTCAAGCATTTCCCGTTCTGCTTTAATCCCCTCAAGTGGAAGCCCTTTCGGAGCTAACGGGTGTGATCTACGTGTCTCTTTATAACGTTGAACGAGCTTTGCATCTTTTGCATCCAAAAACAAAACTTGTGGATTCAAATGTAAATTCGGCGTATTTCCTAATTTATCAATCACCTCAAAGAAATGGTCAAAAAACTCACGTCCTCTAAGGTCGATTACTAATGCGACTTTGTTCATCTTACCGCCAGAACTTTCAATGAGGTCAATAAATTTAGGAATAAGTGCAGGAGGTAAATTATCGACACAAAAATAACCTAAATCTTCAAAACTTTGAACAGCTACTGTTTTACCGGCTCCTGACATTCCTGTAATAATGACAATTTGTATATCTTCTTTTTGTCCTGTCATATTTATCACCTTTACTTCTTTTAATAGAGTTAGTTCAAAACACCTATTAATAGAGGATTTTAAAATTTAGGAACTTCCATTTATGGTTTGTTCGGTTCCAAGCGGTATGAAAGAAGTTGAAAATCTGGGGTGTAGTGAAACGTCCCGTAAATTGGCTCATCATTATATAATATATGTTCGAAAATGAAACGATCCCCTGCTGCCATAGGTAACGATTTTACTTCGTCTACTTTTTTCCATGCTAATTTGCCTTCAGGAGACTGATTAAGCGGAACCCCTTCAAATTGAGTGGCTTTAAACGTAAATAACATCCATTCTGAAGTAATCGTTTCGCCATCCTTAATGACAATCGTAAAAATGCCATTAATTTTCGGGTCAATTACAGATAACCCCGTCTCTTCACGATATTCGCGTTTAACAGCTTCTAGTACTGACTCACCGGTTTCCATTTTTCCACCAGGAACCACCCACCAGCCACGACGAGGTTTTTGTAACATTAATATCGATTCATCCTTCATGACAATACAATTCGTAACTCTTTGCACACGACTCACCTCACGTTCTCATGACCTAAGTATACTACCAAACGGTTGTACTCACAACGGTTAGATGCTACGAGAAGTAATAGCAATAAAAGATACTTAGTTGAGAAGAAGTGGCATATATAAATTCGTTTCATGTGGAGTGTTAGTAATTAATGAACCTTGTAATAATGTTGACTTATCGTAAGGAGGAGAGCGAAGTCCACTAGACGCTGGGCGCTGAAGCTGGACATCCTCGAAATTTACTCTTCCTTATTCTAAAAAAAAAGGGCACGAACAGATTGTGTTCGTGCTTTCAACGTAATATATAAAAAAGGGGGTCAATTACTTATCTCTATAGTAACCTTTTTATGTTTCATGACTGTTACAAAAGAGTTAAGACGCAGTTACGTTTTGTAAAGAATTTCTGTAGATTGTTTTCGATGTAAACAATCTAGCCCGTTTTACAATTGACTCCCATTGCAAAGTCGTTGAAACTATTTTGCTTTGGCTTTCTCAGCGAGTGACTCAATATAATGTTGAGCACTTTGCGCAGCAATACTTCCATCACCTGTCGCTGTCACAATTTGTCGAAGTGTCTTTTCACGAATATCTCCTGCTGCTAAAATTCCAGGTACCTTCGTCTCCATTTCATCATTTGTTACAATATAACCGTCCTTATTTGTAATACCTAAGTTAAGAACAGAAGCATTTAACGGTAACATCCCGATGTAAATAAATACACCGTCCGTTTTAAATTCACGTTCTTCACCTGTTTCAGTACTTACAAGTGTAACACTGCCAACTTTTCCTTCTGCTTCGTTAATTTCTTTTACCGTATGGTTCCAAATGAAGTCTACTTTTTCGTTATCAAATGCACGTTGCTGAAGAATCTTTTGAGCACGTAATTCATCACGACGATGCACGACCGTTACTTTCGTAGCAAATCGAGTTAAATACACTGCCTCTTCTACAGCCGAGTCTCCTCCACCTACAACGACGAGTTCTTTTCCTTTAAAGAAGGCACCGTCACAAACCGCACAATAAGATACACCACGTCCACTTAACTCTTTTTCACCAGGTACACCTATTTTTTTGTATTCAGCACCTGTTGTAACAATAACAGCTTTTGCTTTAAATTCTTTGCTTCCTGCTTTTACAATTTTATAATCTTCACCGTCAATAATTTCTTTAATGTCACCATACGCATATTCAGCCCCGAATTTTTTCGCATGCTCAAACATTTTATTTGAAAGGTCAGGACCAAGAATATGATCAAACCCTGGATAGTTCTCTACATCTTCCGTGTTGGCCATCTGCCCCCCTGGTACTCCTCTTTCAACCATGACTGTACTTAAATTAGCACGGGATGTGTACACCGCTGCTGTCATACCTGCAGGACCTGCACCAGCAATAACAACATCATAAATTTTCTCTTCACTCATCCATCTCACTCCTTCTGCTTACTATATGAGGGTTTCATTGCTTGCGATATTGCCTTATACTCTTCCCCAAGTAGTATTCCACTTCTTTCTCTATCTATCGTAGTAATATCTTTTTCTTCTGTCCAATAAAATGCTCAAATACCCTTATGCGTATAAAGTGAAGCAGGATTAATTATAACGAACGTTTTCTTTTTTTAGCAAACCGTTTGCATCTTGCGCCAAAAGTTTTTCAGCTTTTTTGTCTCCTAATTTTGCTGCTTTTCGCCAAGAAACGTTTGCTCGTTCGATATCGCCACAATGGAAAGATGCGACTGCAAAACATTGCAGAAATTCAATCGTTTCTTCAAAGTCCTCTTTTTTTAGTAAACGGAGTTGATGAAAGCTTTCTTTAAAAAATTCAATTTTACAGAACGTTTCAGCTAATAAGAAACGCTGGTCGATATTTATTGGACGAACTTTATTTAATAATTGCCCTAACTGTATCATTTCTTCTTTTCTACCTAATTGATAATAAAAAGACGTCAAATGACACAGAGCGGTAAAGTTGCCAGGATCCTTTTCTAACACTTCATAAGTCTGATCAAGTGCAGCTTGATGCTGGCCTTGTAAAAATAATGCTTTGGCTAACTGATTATGTGCAGACCATAAATTAGGTCGATCTTCTATCATTTGTTTTAACTGTTCGATTGCAAGATCATAATGACCTCGAGCAATATGAGCCTGGGCATTTGCATGACGAACGATGAGTAGCTCTTCCTCATCTAGTTTACCCTCATCCGAAGATTCATCTCTTTCAAAGTGTAACAGTTCTAATAAGGACAGTGAATCATCCACAAACTCACCGTCTTCGTTCATTTCAATATAGTGGAATGCCATTTCTTCAGCTAACTCAAATAGTCCAAGATGAGCATAGTTATTGGCCATAAAAAAGTAACACTCATACATAGAAGAATCTAACTCGGTAATCACATGATGCAAAATTTCATTTGAACGTTCGTAATCCCCTTTATCTGCTAATATAGCAGATAATTGACAGTGATATATTGGATCATCAGCCTTTAACTCAATTGCCTTTTCAATGTAAAAAATAGCCCGATCCATTTTATTTTTACGATAAAATGAAATCCCTTTTTGATAAAAATAATCACTGTTTTGAATAAACGGAAGCACTTTCCCTAATGTAACAGCGTTATGACTTTTTGAATTCATGTATATGGTTTTCCTCCAATGTGAAATTTCAACTACTGCAAGTATACTATATTTCTCTTCAATTTCATTAGCAAAATTTCGACAAAGTGAAAATAGAAAAGCGGAAGCGGCCGTTTAGCGACGTACGGACTGGACTGAACCGTAGGAGATAAAGGAAACACGATGAACCTTAGTGAGGCGATGTTGACTTATCGTACGGCGGTGAGGGAAGTCTCGCTAGTCGGTGGCCGCTGTAGCTAGACAATTAGAAAAGCGGAAGGTGGCTGCTTATCGGCGACAAGCGCTGGAGGTCCAGCAATTAGTGTCCTGACTT
>NZ_JAFLJM010000018.1 GCF_017745675.1 Alkalihalobacillus sp. BA299 | reverse complement strand
TATATCAATTATTATAATAACAAGCGTATAAAGCAAAAATTGGCAGGTATGAGTCCGGTTCAATATCGAGACCATACCAGCCAATTAGCCGCTTAATATAATACTCTAACTTTTAGGGGTCACCTCACGATTTAGAAGTGGGCTCTTTCTATCACAACTTAATTTTAATTGAAACTCAAAGAATGTTTTATTCAACAATTGAAATGATCGGACGGTGATGTAAATACTTCATCAAATTATCAAGATCTGCTACTGTTGCTTGTGCTTCCGGAGTTGCTAGTGATTGTTGCAAACTTTCTAAGGTTTCAAATTGGAGTTCAACAAATAAATAAAGATTGAGGTCTGTATTTTGTGTTTGAATGACACGTTGTGTTGTTTCTTGTTTAATGTTTGGAATTTTTTTTGCTAACGGTAGATGGACATGAAAGTAATACGCTTCGAATCCATCTTGGTCCCTTGGTTGTTCGTACATAATTATTAGCTTTGCCATGTTGTCAAACCTCCTTCTGTATCACCACAATTAATATATTCCAATTTAAACGTAACAGACCAAAAAATTAGAGATCACGACAATAGTACTTCATTTCATATAAAAAAGATCTAAAATAAAAGCGATAGACAATGATTATTGTAGTCTCCCGCTTTTTAGAGGTTAACTGGCTTCTATTGCTTGAAACTGAGCACGAACAAGGTTGTAGTAATGACCTTTGTGGTTCATAAGGGCATCGTGATTGCCTTGTTCGACGATTTGGCCATGATCTAAGACAATGATGTTATCGGATTCACGAATGGTTGATAATCGATGTGCGATAATAATCGCTGTTCTACCTTTTAAAAGTGTTTGTAATGCTGTTTGGATTTTTTGTTCGGTTTCTGTATCAATACTGGCAGTAGCTTCATCAAGGATTAAAATTTGCGGATTGGCTAGTAATGCTCTGGCAAACGATAATAGTTGTCGTTCTCCAACTGAGAGAATGTTTCCTCGTTCCTCTACTTCAGTGTCATAGCCATTTTTCAATTGTTCAATAAATGAATTAGCTCCAACCATTGTAGCAGCATGTTTAACTTCTTCATCTGTTGCATCAGGACGACCGAACCGAATGTTTTCCATAATTGTTCCTGAGAAAATGAACGTATCTTGCAGAACAATACTTACTTGTTGACGAATGCTATCCAGTTTTAAATCTCGTAAATCATGTCCATCAATTTTGACCGAACCACTTGTTGGATCATAAAACCGAGTAATGAGATTGACGATTGTTGTTTTTCCCGATCCCGTATGACCGACTAAAGCTACGGTTTCGCCTGCTTTCATCTCAAGGTTAATGTGATCTAGCGCTTTTCGCTTTGTATCATAAGCGAATTCAACATTTTCAAATGTTATATGTCCGGTCATTTGGTCAAGCTCGTAGGCTCCACTATTTTCAGGTACTGAGGGCTTTTCGTCCAAAAATTCAAATATACGTTCTGATGATGCCATTCCCATGAGTAATTGATTGTACACTTGGCCGAGACGGGAAATGGGTTCCCAGAACATTCCTAAGAAAAAGGCAAACATGACAAATGTTCCAATATCGATACTGCCGGATTGAATTAATACAACACCGTACCAAATGAGAATAGCGGTACCGATGGCGTTTGACATTTCTACGAACGGGCGAAACATCGCATTTTGTTGAGTGGCATTGCGCCAAGCATGATAGTTATCCTCGTTCATATCATTAAAAAACGCCATGTTTTCACGTTCTTGTGTGTAGGACTGAGTGACACGAATCCCTTGAATGCTCTCATTCAGATGAGAGTTAATTTGCGATTGTTTAAGACGGACATCCTGCCATGAACGACGGATTTTTCTTCTAAGGCTTGTAGAGATCATAAACATGATCGGTAAAATTACCATAATAGCTAGTGTCAGTTCAGGACTATATACAAATAAAATGACAAAGATCCCGATGAGTAAAAGAACGTCCATTAATAAGTTAATAACCCCGTTTGTAAATAAATCTTGAAGTGAGTTCACATCATTTGTAATTCGAACAAGAATTGACCCCGCAGAACGTTGATCGAAAAAGCGATGTGACAGGCGTTGGATATGTTTAAACAAGTTTTGCCTCAGATCATAAATGACATTTTGACCGAGCATATTCATCCAACGAATTCTTAAGGTGTTTGCTAGCCAAGATAGCATGTAAAGTCCGGCAATAAGCGCCACCACGTGAATGAGTGCATTCATATCTCGTTGATAGATGACGTTGTTTAACGCATAGACCCCGATTAAAACGGGAGTCGTCAGTCGAACGGCCGTGGAAATAATCATAGCTATAATGGCTAACGGTAAAAGCTTTGTAGAGTATGGCTTCATATAACTAAATAAACGAATCATTTGTGGCCAATTGAAGGGCTTCTCAATTGCTGAATCAAGCGAATAATGAAATCGATATTTGTTTGATCGGTTTGAATTCTTGTTCATGAACTCACCTCCATATGATTTTTTTGAAAGGCATGCTGGTCTTGATATTGAATATCATAAATTTTACGGTATTTGCCTATCTCATTTGAAATTAACTGTTCATGAGTCCCTCTTTCGATGATTTCACCACGATCTAACACGAGAATCTCATCGGCATGTTTAAGTGATGAAATCCTGTGTGCGATAATAAATGTCGTTCTTTCCGCCATGACTTCTCGAAACGCAGCTTGAATTTTTCCTTCTGTTTTCATGTCGACCGCACTTGTCGCGTCATCTAAAATAAGAATACTAGGATTAATTAAAATCGAACGTGCAATTGCGATGCGTTGTTTTTGTCCACCAGATAATCCCATACCCCTTTCACCTAAAACGGTATCGTAACCATCTGGGAGCTCCGTAATAAAGTCATGCGCTTCAGCACGTTTCGCTGCTTCTGTAATTTGATCAAGTGATGCTTCTAGATTTCCGTAAGCAATATTATCGCGAATGGAAGATGAAAATAGGAACGATTCCTGTAGGACAACACCGATATGATGACGTAAACATTTTAGTGAGTACTCTTTAATATCTCGGCCATCGATTAATATTTGCCCTTCATTGGGCTCGTAAAACCGTGAAATTAGTTGAGTTAAGCTTGTTTTTCCGGCACCAGTTGCACCAATTAACCCAATTATTTTCCCAGGTGGTGCATCAAATGAGATGTTTTTAAGGGCATGCTCCTCTTCACTGTTGTATTGGTGACTGACATTACTAAACTGAACGTGACCTTTAATTGGGGTTTCAATGATTTGTTCTAAGTCGCGAATGTCTTCGTTTTCGTTTAAGACTTCTAGTAGACGTTCGCCAGATGCTTTTGATTGTGAGAATGTATTGATGATAAATCCAAGGTTCATTAATGGACCGATGATATACCATACTAATGAGAAAAATGCGACTAACTCTCCTGGTTGAAGAGAGTCTTGAATAACTAACCAACCTCCGTACCCCAAGAGAAAAACAACGCATAGCTGTCCAATTAACTCCATAATGGGGAAATACTTTGCCCAAACATTGGATGTATCGATGAACTTATCTTTGTAGTCGCTATTTTTGTCTACGAAGTTATCAATCTCAAAGTCTTCTCTAGAAAGAGATTTTACCGTGTTCATTCCACTAATATTTTCTTGTACTTTGGTTGTTAAACGTCCAAATGATTCTCGTATTTGCTTAAAAGCCGGGTGTACTTTTTTATCAAAACGGTATACAGTCAAAATTAAAAACGGCATCGATGCAAGAGTTACTAATGCTAGTGGAACACTAAAATAAAGCATGATGCCAAAACTAAAACTGACGATTAATACTAAGTTTAAAAGTTGAGCAAAACCAAATGATAAAAAGAAACGGAAACCCTCAACATCAGCAGTTAGCCTTGACATGAGATCTCCTGTTTTTGCATTATCATAGTAGCGAAACGGTAAGTATTGGAGCTTTTTGTATAGGGCATTTCGTAATTCATACACGGCACGAACGCCAAATAAGTCTCCTAAAAATTGGTGATAATATGTGGCTATTCCTTTTAAGACCATCAGTAAAATAAATCCAAATGCGATAAATGGTACATAAGTAGAGTTACCACTTAAAATCACATCATCGATCGTTACTTTTAAAATAATTGGGTATATCACGGTAATTGCCGTTATGACAATTAAAAATAACATCGAGCCAATAAAGTGCTTCTTATATGGCCAATAAAACTCTTTTAATCTTTGAAATGTATTCATGGACTGCCCCCTTTTAGCGTTTATACCTTCGTTTCCATTAATAAGCTGCATTTGTATGAACGATGGAAATCTAAATATAAAAAATGGTAATAGTACTAATATATCGGGTTTCGAAGTAAATATCTAATGAATTACTTACAGTATTTTTAGAAATTTCGTTATATTAGCATAAAAATAAAGGGATTACTTCTTCTATTTCACACATGCTCACTATTTCAATATGGAGTTTGACACCCCATGAAAAGCCTATAGAACATTTTGTTCTATAGGCTTTTCATTTTATGCTATTTAGGTTGAGATTATTTCATTTTGTGAAGGCTTAATTTATTGAAGTATAAATTAATTAAATGGGACATGGACTAGGTTCCATTCGTCGGTAGGTGATTTACGCATGACAGTAAATAAAAATGTTTCTTCAATTACAGGACCATTTTTTGTTTTGTATTTATAAGTCACTGGAATTTGATAAATGAATGGCTTTTCTTTTACGGGTTGATGCTTTTTCTCCATTTTTCTTATAGCTACGATGTTATCGATTGGAACTTCATTTGTATTTCCTTGATAAATGATACTTAACATGTCCTTGTCTTTTTGATTGATCGCGATAAAAAATAGATCAATGACTTCTTCAGCTGATAATTGTTTCACAAAAGAGTCTAGCAGCCCTGCTGCTTTGTATGCCATTACTTGATGAGATAAGTCGGTATTTTGCGTCCTGTGCGTTGTACTTCCTTGAAAGTGAATACAAAAATGACCTGGGAACCCATTGGATAATGCACCTCTTCCGTGAGGCATACCATGCATCGAAGCAGCAAGAACTTGATTATTAACATGGACTAAAATGGCTCTTCTGTTCCAACTCCATTTTCCCCCATAAATCATTTTCATTATTTTTGTATCCTGATGAGTTAATGGTTGAACATCCGCATGCTTACTTCCTGCTCTTCTTTGAGCATTAAAGCTCAATCCTGTCTCAAGATCAGTAATTTTAAAAGACGTGTATTTTGGTATATGCTTTGATGCTTCTTCCCATGAAAGTAATACACCAAAATGATCTGATTGTAAGGTTTTAAAATGGTCTGCAATCAATTGTAAAGTTTCTCTGTTAACATTTATCTTTCTTTTTTGTTGAATATCAAAAAGGTGTCCATGGTCATCAACCATTAAAATACGTACTAATCCATTTTCAACAAATAATATATATTTTGTAGAGTAAGGAATATCAGTTACAGGTGTTGATTTTGCTTTAAGAATTTCGTGAAATAGTGGATCTGACTGTACAGTTGTAATTGACTGATATAGCGATTGACTGGATGCTTTTACGATAAAAGAGACTTGATTTTGGTCATCTTTCGCTTCAATAGGTTCTGGATTAACAAATAGTAGTAAACTAACGGTGAATAGAAAAAAGAACAGTAATTTTTTCATACGTTGATCATTTCCTATAATTATTTTTATTATTTCATGTTTTGTCTTTTAGTAGGTATCGTATTATTCTATTTTTGAACACGTTTATAATTTTCCTTGTCGATAAAGAATTGTAGATAATTTCATAACAGCATGAATATAACAGTTCTCTCTTAATGAGAATGGATCTCCAAAGTATTGC
Source organism: Alkalihalobacillus sp. BA299 (assembly GCF_017745675.1). Taxonomy (GTDB): domain Bacteria; phylum Bacillota; class Bacilli; order Bacillales; family Bacillaceae_F; genus Alkalihalobacterium. The sequence goes on along the minus strand of NZ_JAFLJM010000018.1, from coordinate 101,178 downwards.
GGAAGAATAGTATTCATAGTTCCAGTCATTTTATCGTAAAGAAGCTTGAATACTGCTTCCTCGCTGTAAAATTGAGTTTCTCGTCCTTGGAGCCATTCAAAATAAGAAACAATAACTCCTCCAGCATTAGCTAAAATATCAGGAATGATAATCACTCCTTGTTCGTTTAGTTCACGGTCAGCATCCCCTGTAACAGGTGCATTTGCCCCTTCCACAATTATTTTGGCTTTTACTTTTTTGACATTGTCTTTGCGAATTTGCTCTTCAAGTGCAGCTAAAATGAGTACATCGATATCTAGATAAAGGACGTCCTCTCTTTCTAAAATATTCGCTTTAATATCAAACTGAGCTAATTGTTCTTGAGTTTTCGGAAGGTCATTATTATTTTTTATAGTCGCATCGATTAGGGCAGGAATATTTAATCCTTCTGAATTATATAAAGTCACATTCCGATCACTAACTGCAACAATATTACTATGTAAATGTGTACAACGATACGCTTCAAGTGCTGCTACGGATCCAACATTTCCAAAACCTTGGACAGCTATATTAAGAGGACGGTCAGCATAAGTTAAAGCGGTTTGTGCATATTGATTCCCATGAGTAGCTAACCACGACTTCTGTTCTTTTATAAAATCCGCAAGTAAATAGCGAAACGTGAAATAAACGCCTTTTCCTGTCGCTTCTCTACGTCCTAGCGACCCACCATTTACGACGCTTTTCCCAGTAAAACTACCACGGTATGGTTGACCGGGGCGAATGGTTTTGTATTCTGCTGTCATCCAGTCCATTTCACGGTCACCGGTTCCTACGTCGGGTGCAGGTATATCTTTATCGGGCCCTAATATATCACTAAAATACTGAACATATTTTTTACAAATAAGCAGTAGTTCTTTTTCCGTAAAATCCCTTGGGTTAATGATTACACCCCCTTTTCCTCCACCAAATGGTACTTCATGTAAGGCGTTTTTCAATGTCATTAATGCTGCTAAATTTGTTACTTCGTGCTCGTTTACTAGTTCATGAAATCGGATCCCACCTTTATATGGACCTAGTGTATTGTTATGTTGAATACGATAAGCCGGAATTCGAACGACTTTTCCATTCTCAAGCGGGATTCGTAAAAATGATTTGTGTACGTGGTTTGGTGTCGATAGGATTGCTGCAAGAGATGTAAAAGCCTGCTCTCTCACCTCCCCTTGCAAGTTCGGTAAAAATTTTATGTCTTTAAGTAATGCTTGTAATGAGCTTTGAACGATTTTTCCAGTTTGACTGCCCATATATGTTCGACCTCCTTTATAACGTAAAAGCATGTATCATTATTATTTTAATTCCAACTTGAATTATCCAAGATTTTTCGTTTTAAGAGTGAAAAAGGTTCAGGTTATAGCTAATGCTTCAAATAATTAAGTTCAACTTAAAACAGTTTATTAATGAAATGACACCCAAAATGAACTGTCAACATTAATTATGTCACTGATGTATTTATAAGGGATTTTAAATGTCGGAAATCCTGCAGCAAAAGCGGCTATCTCGTACGGTAAAAAATAGATGGAAAGAGCATCTTCTGTAATGTAAAAAGGTTGGTCAGCTTTTATTCCTTTATACGCTTCTGGGAAAAAGTAAGAAAACTCATTTTGGTCTTTTCCAATTTGCTTTCCAATCATTTCACTTAATACTTTTACATAATTTACATTAGCCTTAAATAAATCTTTTAGTTCATATATTTCCCCCGTTTCTAAATTAAGATGAACGTATTTTTGACTTGGCATCCCATGAGCAGCACCAAACGGATAGTCATAGGCAGATAACTTTAAAACGAGTAAGTTATTTTTATAAAACTCGATCGAAAAGTCACCAGTGTAACTATAATCTAATTGAACAATACTTGGAACTTCCTTAACGTTCGATTTACTTTTTAAAATTTGATTAACATGCTTTTGTTTGCCTTTGTTTTTCATTCCTTCGATTTGCGGATAATAGACGAGATAATCTTTATTCGGATTAAACTTAACCTCTCGTAATTGATAACTATTATTTAGTGGGATAATTGTATTCGGTTTCCACACTATTTTTCCTGTTCGATCATAATACATAACTCGGAGATCAACATATGCTTTAATGAGATCGTTTTCTAAACTCAGTATGCCAGTACCTTGAACGATCGGATAATTTTTAGCAGGTGTTCCTGTTTTATTAATAAAAAACGTTGATTGCCCTTTTGTTACTGAGCTTAGTCCATTTTTAAAAGTGGAAACCGAATTATAGATAAAATTGGTGAGTTGTCGACCATCCGTTCTTGCGATAGCATAAATAGAGCCAATGTAGGGTTGGTCTACCTTAATTGCTTTCCCTAATGCGACTAAACCTTCTCTAATCTCTATAATATCGTTATATTCAGCAGGAATCACGATCTTTCCTTGTTTATTAATTAAACCGTATTGATTGTACATGTTATCCGATAAATTGACGACTGCTTTCCCATCCTGAAAAGGTTGAGCAGTGGAAAAACGAGGTTGAATGACAATATTCCCTTGTTCATCCACATAGCCAAACGGCTCATTATATGTTTTTTTAAAAGCACTAAGTCCCTCACTAAAGCCAGTCATCGATTGAAAAGAATAAGATTGAAGGACATCTCCTACTTGATCAATCAAAGCATAATTACTATCTTGTAATTGAACAAGTGCTTTTCCGTCTTTAAAATCAGTAGCGTATTCGTATTGAAGTGGGATGATCTCATGCCCGTTCCGATCTAAATAACCATATAAATATTGGCCTTCAAGAGAGATATCAGCAAAAACAGCACGACAGTTTTCATAAGGAGCGATAAAACGATAAGCTTTTGGTGTGAGTACTTTTCCATGTTCATCTATTACTTTAAAACTTTTGTTGTCTATGACTATAGCGCGCCCTTCCGTATAAGGGAGAATGGATTCATATTTCGGTCGAATAAGATATTGCCCCGAACATTGTATTAATCCTACTTTGTTGTCAATAGCTACGATTGCAAGTCCATTATTTTGAAAGTCATCAGCACTGTCATATTGTGTAGAGATGACAAGATTTCCTAGTTGGTTGATAAAACCCCACTTCATTCCTTTAACTGTATTGATCGAGGCAGGGTATAGGTGACATCTTTTTTTACGTTTCGTGGGCTCAAGCTGTGGCACTTTTGTTGTAGTTGACTTTGGCAAAAAGTGACGGACGAGATCAATAGAATTCCGATCTTCTCGCATGAAGCATTACTCCCTAAATTGTAGTTTAAATAGTATATGGGGATCGAAAAAAATAGGTTCATACCTAATTTCTTACCGAGCTCTTATGGTGTGATAAAAATTTTTTAATAGTACAAGATGTACGTATACAGAAAAAAACCTATGGGACATTATGCTCCATAGGCTTCGGTATTAAAAAGAATCGTGTCTTTATCGGAGATGGTTGGATAATGAAAAGGCTGCTTGTAAGATTCTGGACCTTTTCCGGTAATTAAAATCCAGTCCCCTTCTTTAGCTTGTTTAAGTGTAGCTTGAATAGCAATGGTACGATCTTGTACAACAGCACCCTTTTCTTTTCCATACATTTTCTGCAAATGTTCCAGCTCTATTATCATTTGTTTGGGATCTGTTCCGTTAAGGTCATCTAGTGTTAATATGAAATGATCACTGTAATTTGATGAAATTCTTACCATTTCTTCTCGCTTAGATGGATCTCCATTTCCCCTAAATCCAAATATGTGTATGATATGTTTTGCCCCTTGTTTCTTTAATGTTTGTAAACTATGTTTTAATGCATCTGGCGTGTGAGCATAGTCGATTACACACGTTGCTCCATTATGGTGAGTATAGGTTTCAAACCTTCCTGGAACACCTGGAAAGGTATTAAGAGCATGAATCGCATGGTTAGCTGATATACCAAGCCGACGAGCCGTCATAAATGAAAGAGATGCATTTTGGGCATTATGTAATCCACTTAAAGGTAAGGTAACTTTATATTGTTGTTCTTCTACCTTAAGCTGAAAGTCTGTTGAGAATTCCACATTCACATTTGCTAAATTCACATGATCAAATTCATGGTGTCCGACAGAAAATACATTTTTTCTTTCAGTTGTTAAACGATCAATTAGCCGCCTGCTCCAATCACAATAGTTGCTAATAATAGCTTCCCCTTCATGTTTTAATTGATTAAAGAGCTGAGCTTTAACTTCAAAGTAATTATAAATGTTTCCATGATAATCAAGGTGATCATGAGATAAATTAGTGAACAGGGCATAGTCAAATAAAAGCCCGTCAACTCGCCCTTGGTTGATTCCATGAGAAGAAACTTCAAGAATAATAACAGAATCCTTACTTTTTTGTATTAGTTCATGTAGTGTTACAGGGTCTGGTGTTGTATTTGATGGTGGGTAGTGCTCTCCATTGATGATATTTGCAACGGTACCGATCAAAGAACAACGTATACCTGCTTTTTCTAAAATATGACGAAGCATATAAGAGGTTGTGGTTTTTCCATTTGTTCCAGTAATACCGATAAAAGTATGTTTTTTTGCTTTTGTTCCAAAAAAACATTGGGCTAATTTGGAAAGGGCAATTCGGCTATTTTTAACACGAATGTATGGTATCGCTATGTCATTCAAGTTTTTTTCACCAATTATGGCGACAGCACCAGCTTTAATCGCATCTTCAATATATTGATGTCCATCGGTTTCATATCCAGAGATAGCTACAAATATATCCCCTTCTTTAATTTTTTTAGAATGAAAGTGCAAACCACTAACCTTGATATTTGGTATATGATTCTGTATTTCATGAACTTCAATCGATTGTAATAATGAACACAACTTCATGTATCGTTTGACTCCTTATAATAATTTAATTATTTGTATGAACAACCCAGTCCTTTTTTAACATTGATATAGTATCCCCATATCTTAAATTACTATCCTTAATGAACATCATAAATCAGATGAATTAAAAGAAACTTGATTTCAGCTAAAGGAATTAAGTCGGATAATGAATTTCCTATAAAGCTTTCATACATAGCATTGTTTTACTCGGTAATACTAAATGTGAAAGGGGAGGAATGAATATGACACAAACACTTCAGAACATAATGACAACAAATGTTGCTTCAGTATCACCGCAACAATCCGTGCAAGAAGCGGCGGCTTTAATGAAGGAGCTTAATGTTGGTTCAATTCCAGTTGTTGAAAATGGTCAAGTTAAGGGTATTATTACTGACCGAGACATTACACTTCGTACGACTGCATCAGGAATTGATAGTCATACTCCTGTATCACAATGTATGACAGACCATGTTGTAACTGCCAATTCAATGATGGATGTTCATGAAGCAGCTGAGTTAATGGCCCAGCAACAAATTAGAAGGCTTCCGGTCGTTGAAAATGGTCAATTGGTTGGCATGGTCGCAATTGGAGATCTTGCAGTAGAAAATATATTTCAGAATGAAGCTGGGGAAGCTCTTTCAAGTATTTCCACCCCTTCTCTTCCGAACGAGAAGTAAAACTCAATTATTATTAAAGAGGTTGTTGCTTTTTAAGGACGATCTCTTTTTTTTTTATCATTTTATGGGAATTAAAGGGTATGAAGGAAAAATAGGTATGAGAAATTTTATTTTTGGAACAATAAAATTGTTCAGATTGCGAATGATTGAAGGAGATTAAGAATATAGATAAATATGATCTATTTTTTAGGAGCTGTTTTAGAGGATATAAGCAGGGAAATCATAATGCCCCTTTGTTCTTTAAAGCGTTTAGTTAGTTTTTGAGTAAATTAGGATTATATTGCCCTCTTGATGTTTTCCCCTTCATTTTCTTGATTTACACCTGTTAAAAGCGTTTGAACACAATTAAATAAAGGAGTGATGAGCTTGTTTGAATCTATTTACGGTATGGACGACTTGTCTATGGTTCAACACATTGGGTACGCATCCGAAAGCAGGATGTATGATTTTACACTCGTATTTTCAGATCACTTCTTTGGAAAGACGTTAGTGACTTGCCTTCAAAGTGGTAATTCCTCTTTGCTTGATTTCCAGGATGTGAGTGATGTGTCGCTTCTGAAAAAAGTGTTTCGTATTCAAGATGATGCTACAGCACAGGAGGTCTCAGCCTTACTGCAAACCAAAATTCCGCTAGCAAAAAATTACGATCAATATGAGTAAATGAGGAGGAGATATTGGCAATCTACATTATATGTAAGCGTTGTCACGGTGCTGGATATATTAAAAAAAGGTGGGTGTTATTTTTTAAGAAAAAAATTTCCTGCCCATTTTGTAAAGGAACAGGAAAACATAAAGTAGTTTCTTAAAATGATTTGAGGATGACTCTAAATGATTCGACTTCTATCACTTTAAAAGTTTTGGTTCATGATCTATTAATTGCTGTATAGAAGTTGTGTTATTTTTAGAAGTCACCCTCTTACATACTACTCTATAATTTCAGGTGATCCGTATTTAACACCATGAGTTTCTACTGAGACTGTTATCATTTTTTGATCTTCGTTTGGTTTATCTTGAGCATTTCTATCTACTTGAACAATTTGATCAACGGTTTCCATACCTTCTATCACTTTACCGAATGCTGCATATTGACCATCCAAATGAGGAGCCTCTTCAACCATAATGAAAAATTGAGATCCTGCAGAATTAGGATCATTTGTTCTAGCCATTGAAATAATTCCGCGCTCATGTTTTAGCGGATTGTCAAAATCATTTGCATTAAACTCCCCTGCAATCGAATATCCTGGTCCGCCTATTCCTGTACCTTCAGGATCTCCGCCTTGGACCATAAATCCCGGAATTACGCGGTGAAATATGACCCCATTATAAAACCCTTCTTTGATTAAAGAAACAAAGTTCTTTACAGTATTAGGTGCAATCGTTGGAAAAAGTTCGATGATAATTTGATCATTATTTTCCATCGTAATCGTCACAATCGGATTATCTTGAGAGCTTGCTTGTTCAATTATTTCTGAGTTTCCCGCCCCTTCTCCTTCTGGTGAAGGTTCATTTGTACTTGTCCCACAACCTGCTGCAATGCCAAGTGTAAGTGCAATAAGAAATGGAAGGACTTTTTTTGCTATAAAAATACTGTTCTTCATGAATATATCTGCCTCTCTCTCGTAATTAAGTTAAATATAATCTTGGTTGGAATAGGTTATGGTATATGACTTAAAACCTACGCTCCATTATAGCACGATTGATGAAAAATGGTATGGAATAGTATTTTAGAGTGAAATCTACTGAATTGGATATACCCGTATTCGATCTAATAGGATAAAAGTCTTGGCAAAGTATATAAGACAATCATAAGTTACCACAAGGAGGTGGTACTATGTTAAGTAAAAAAGGTAAACTAGAAAGAATCTTAACCGCGTTTATCCATCTACAATTTCTTGGACGTTATAAAGTCGAAAAAGGACAAACAACGGGAATTTGCTCAAATTTCTGTACAAACGTATGTCAAACGCTTTTTCCATTCCAGTTTAACCAATGTTTTAATGACTGTATCTCCTGCCAACAAAAGCTAGTATATGAAACAGACGAAGAATTATTAGATGAAGATGAAAAATAAATTGTGAAAATGTCGGGAGAGCTTTCCTCGACATTTTTTTATGATGGTGACGTATAAGAGTTTGTTTTCCTTACTTTTACCCCAAAAGGCTCGCTATTAGTTATGAATAGAAATCTTTATTAAGAAGTTAGGTGTCTTTCACTTTGCTTTAGAGTCAACTTCATTCTAAATATAAACAAAATTATGTGAAAATATGAAAAGTTGGAAGATTATATAGTTACTAGAAGGAAGCGTTTACATTTTGTAGAAATAATAGTCTCGTATTCTTCTTTAAAGGGAAGGAAAATCAATTTTTTAGGAGGTTCTTCTATGGTATATCAAAGACCAAACACAGAAGGTTCGCTAGTAACATTTAAAAAGCGTTATGACAATTATATTAACGGTAAATGGACGGCTCCAGTTCATGGTGAGTATTTTGAGAATATCACGCCTGTTACGGGTGAAGCGTTTTGTGAAGTCGCACGGTCATCAGCTGAAGATATTGAATTAGCTCTTGATGCAGCACATGCTGCTAAAACAAGCTGGGGTTCTACTTCACCTGCAGAACGAGCTAATATTTTAAATAAAATTGCTGATCGCATGGAAGAAACTCTAGAAATGTTAGCTGTAGCTGAAACGTGGGAAAACGGAAAAGCTGTTCGTGAAACGCTGAATGCTGATCTTCCACTAGCGATTGATCACTTCCGTTATTTTGCAGGGGTTATTCGTAGTCAAGAAGGAAGCCTCTCTCAAGTCGATAACGACACGGTTGCGTATCATTTTCATGAGCCATTAGGTGTAGTTGGCCAAATTATTCCGTGGAACTTCCCGATTTTGATGGCGGTTTGGAAGCTCGCTCCTGCTCTTGCAGCTGGAAATTGTGTTGTTTTAAAACCTGCCGAGCAAACTCCTGTTTCTATCATGGTACTTATGGAATTAATTGCAGACCTCCTTCCAAAAGGAGTCGTTAATATTGTAAATGGATTTGGTGTAGAAGCTGGAAAGCCGCTTGCTTCAAGTGAGCGCATTGCAAAAATTGCTTTTACTGGGGAAACAACGACAGGTCGTCTTATTATGCAATACGCATCAGAGAATATTATTCCAGTTACTCTCGAATTAGGTGGTAAATCACCGAACATCTTCTTTCCAGATGTGATGGAAAAAGATGATGCATTCTTAAATAAAGCAGTCGAAGGCTTTGTCATGTTTGCTCTTAATCAAGGTGAAGTGTGTACATGCCCTTCACGTGCTCTTATTCATGAGTCGATTTATGAGCCGTTCATGGAACGTGTCCTCCAACGAGTTGAAGCGATTAAGACAGGAAATCCTCTTGATCCTCAAACAATGATGGGTGCACAAGCTTCCCAAGAACAGCTAGAGAAGATTCTCTCCTACTTAGATATAGGAAAGCAAGAAGGTGCTGAGTGCTTAATTGGTGGTGAACGTAATATTCTAGAAGGTGATCTTAAAAATGGATATTATGTTAAACCAACTGTTTTTAAAGGTGATAACAAGATGCGCATTTTCCAAGAGGAAATCTTCGGACCTGTTGTGTCAGTTACAACATTTAAAGATTCTAACGAAGCGTTAGCGATTGCAAATGATACACTATATGGATTAGGTGCTGGGGTATGGTCGCGTAACATCAATACAGCCTATCGTTTCGGTCGAAATATTCAGGCGGGCCGTGTGTGGACGAATTGCTATCATGCCTACCCTGCTCATGCAGCATTTGGAGGGTATAAAAAATCTGGAATTGGCCGCGAAACGCATAAAATGATGTTGAGTCATTATCAACAAACGAAAAATATGCTCGTCAGCTACAGCGAAGACGCTTTAGGATTCTTTTAAAATTTGGAGGTTTTTCTATGGTAGAACGTGTTACGGCTACTCAAGCAACTCTCGAATTGATTGAAAAATTAAAAAAACGTCACGGTAACCTTATGTTTCACCAATCTGGTGGTTGCTGCGATGGAAGCTCGCCGATGTGCTATCCTGACGGCGAACTTCGAGTTGGAAACTCTGATGTTTTACTAGGTTATATTGGTGAGTGCCCTTTCTACATCGCTAATGACCAATATGAGTACTGGAAACACACTCAATTAATTATAGATGTAGTCGACGGTCGAGGCGGAATGTTCTCTATAGAAGGCCCTGAAGGAAAGCGCTTTTTAACGAGGTCCCGTGTCTTTACATCTGAAGAATGCCAGTATTTAGGAATTTAAGTATTTATAACCAAAAGAGGATGACTCATGGTTGTATGTGCTCATTGCCCTTACACTTTACTTTTGAGTCATCCTCTATAGTTCTATGACTAAGAAGACATACCGCCTTTAACATTTGTAAGCTTTTCTAAAACCAAGCCTCTTCACTTTGATCATTTGAATTCTTTTTTACTTTGTCACAAGTGGGCCATCCCAAGATAGAATGCCGCCAGTTACATTTGTGATCTGCTTATATCCTTGCTCTGAAAGAAAACTAGCTGCTTGCATACTTCGATTACCACTTCGGCAAAAGAGAACAATTTCTTGATCTTTTGGTAGTTGTGTATATTCATTTTCAAAACGACTTAATGGAATATTTGTCATCCCCTGTACATGAGCTTCTTCGTATTCATCTATTTCGCGGACATCAATGAATACCGAATTTTTATCTGTTTTCATTTTAGTTTCAAGTTCACTCGTTGTAATTTCTTGAATTTGGTCATTCGCTGTCCCAAAAAACAAAAATAACACTCCTATTCCGATTACCAATGATAAAATGGTTAACGTCGTTTTCTGTTTCATATGTGACCTCACTATCATTTGTGTTTTTATACACCATTAAGTATCTGTGTGTATATATAATATACCTTTAGGGGTATAGAGTCAACAAGGTGCGATAAATTTTTTCCTTGATCTAATTCATCCTGTTAATTGACTGGAATTTAATCTTAAAGTGGATACATTTCAGTGAAATGGAGACCTTATACAGTAACACTTATACAATTATTGATAATAAAAGGAATGAGAGAAGCTCATGGTTTATTTGTTATTACTTGTAGGATTTGTTCTATTAATTAAAGGTGCTGACTATTTTGTAGATGGTTCTGCAGCGATCGCAAGTTTATTACGCGTTTCCCCCCTTTTAGTTGGACTTACAATCGTTGCGTTTGGTACCGGTGCACCAGAAGCAACGGTTAGTATTATTGCTGCGTTAGAAGGTAACACAGATGTAACAACAGGGAATGTCGTAGGAAGTAATATTATAAATATGGCCTTAATAGTTGGGGTCACTGCATTTATTTACCCACTAAAAGTCGAAAGTGCAACTATTAAAAAAGAAATTCCGTTAGCTTTTTTAGCCAGTATTGCATTACTCGTTCTAATTAGTGATCAATTTTTGCAAGGAGCAGATACTGATGTAATTACTCGTAGTGATGGAATTATTTTTCTCTTGTTTTTTTCTATTTTTTTGTATTATGTCGTTGAGGCGGCTAGAAATAGTCGAGAGGATTTGATAGAGGAAGATCTTTCTGATAAGAATCGCTCTTGGGGTAAAAACATTCTACTGACTCTCGGTGGACTAGCGGCAATTATATATGGAGGGTACTTAGTCGTTGAAAATAGCACAGTCATTGCATATCAATTTGGAATGAGTGAAACATTAGTTGGTTTAACGATTGTAGCGATTGGTTCTTCATTGCCTGAACTCGTCATTTCAGTAACAGCAGCCATAAAAAAACAGAGTGAAATAGCATTAGGTAATATTGTAGGAAGTTCTATTTTTAATATTTTATTTGTACTAGGGATAGCTTCGATTATTACTCCACTACCGGTAGACCCGAAAATCTATTTTGATGTCACTGTTATGATCATTATTACGATTGAATTATTCATCTTTTCTAGAACAGAATATAGAGTCGGTAAAACGGAAGGATTAATGATGACAGCAGCGTATATTCTATACCTTGTATTTATTATAATTCGAAATTGATCCAACTGATAAGTGATCCATAAAACCGATTACATCAACGGTGAATGTCAAACAAAAAGGTGTGACCTTAGCTTAAAGTCGCACCTTAAAGGAAAGAAAACGATTACGTCATCCACGTTGTATAGTTTTGATAAGCCATTTCTGGAGTTGATGGATCATGTGTTTTAGTTTTTGTAATCTCTGCAAACAATGGACCTAATTTTTCACGGCTCTCTCCTGTTAGAACAAAAAAACGCCACGGTTCTGTTCTAAAGTGATTGGGTGCAAATGTTCCAGCTTCGAGAATTTTTTCAATATATTCTTTAGGGATCGGATCTTGTTTGACAATCCCTATACTTCTTCTCGTTTTTAATTGCTTCAAATAATTCCATTTAATGAACTCCCCCGATGGATTGCTAAGCCCAAAAATATTTTTACATGTATATGATAGGGACGGTGAAAGTGTTAAAAGTAGATGGTTAAGTGTAAACACGTTATGCATAAAAATGTTGTTGGAATAGGTGAGGTCATATTATATCTTTTCCTCATTTCCAGGGGAAGCGTAGAAAAAGACAAAGATAGTGAATAAACGTCGGATAACGGAGGATCAAATATGTTCCTGCCTTTCATTGCTTTTACGGTGTTTATAATGTTTGTATATTTCTTCGGCTCTTGTAAAAAACCACTGTAAAGCAATACCATGAAGCACTACACCTAAGATTGTCGTTAATACAAAAATAATGATTGAACCGAATTGCGTCACTTCGATACTACGATGCCCAAAAAACATTAAGTGTTTTATGATAAAAATAAATGCTTCTTGAAGAGTAATAACCTTATCTTCTACTCCCCACAAAAATAACGATTTAATAATTAGCAAAAGCAGAAGTAATCCTAAAATTACGACTTTAGATTGGTAGGTTGCTTTGTCTATAATCGGTTGAATGTAATATTTTGTAACAGTTTTAATTCGGAATAAGTAGACGACCCGAACTATCCTAGCCATTTGAAAAAATTGATCTAACGGTATAACAGCAATCAATAGAAAAGGATTTTGTTTGATGAATTCCCATTTTCGTTCGGCCTTTGTAAAGCGGAACGAAAAATCAACAACAAATATACCCCATACAGCCCAATTGACGACTTGGTTAAAAGGGTTGTTTGTCCATATTGTCATTATCGTTAGCACAACTAACATAATCATCGTACCTTCATACAATCGTTGGAAGAATAACATTAGAGAATCATCCACATCCTTTAGTCGATAATCTGGATGTTTTTTTAAATATTCATGCTTTCTACTAAGACTCTATCTAGAAGAAAAAGATTCAGACAGAATCAGCTTTCTAAATGGAATAGATAGTTAATTATACTATAGCATTATATTCCTAAACATGCATGGTTAAGGAGCTAAATAACACGTTCTTACTTTAGACAACGATTTAATTACTTTTCACAGGTAGAACTATGCGAAATGTCGTTCCTTTCGTAGAACTTTCGATGAGTGTTAAATCTCCACCAAGAGCATTCGCTATCATTTTACTAAAAGGTAAGCCGAGTCCTAACCCGCGAACTTTATATTTTTTATTTTCACCGCGATAAAATCGTTCGAAAATAAGATATTGTTCCTCTTTTGGAATTCCAATACCACTATCTTTTAAAGTAATTTCAATTTGCTTGGTTTCTAGACGATAAAATAAAGAAACAGCGATCGTTCCTTTGTCTTCAATTGATTGCTTGGCATTATTTAAGACGTTTTCAATGATTTGTTGTAACCGCATCGGATCAACAGACACGATCCGGTCTTTTTCAAGTAATGTTAATTGTAAAGAAATGGACTGGTCATTTTGTATCGCACTCCACGCATGGATGATTTCAGAAATAAGTTCATTTATGGAATGGTCTTCTTTTGTCATTGGAACTTTATTAGCTGCAAAAGAATTAAATGCTAATAAATCAGCGACCATTTTTTGTAATCTCGACGTTTCTTTTAAAGAGATTTCGAGAAACTCCTTTGCTTCTTCTCCTTTTACAACGTCATCTTTTACTGCTTGAAGTAAGCCGCTTATCGATGTGACAGGTGTTTTAAGTTCGTGAGTGACGCCAGCTAACAGCTCAGTCCGCATCGCTTCTAACTGTTGGAGCCGTTCTGCCATTTCCTTAAATGAATGAACGAGCTCGAATACTTCTTGTTCTTTTATATTTTCAGGCAGATCAATATCGTAATTTCCTTGTTGAACTTGCTGGGCGGCTTGAGCAACATGTTGAATAGGGTGTGAAAGCTTACGTGAAACAAAATAAACCGCAACCCACCCGAGTAAAGCAAGACTAACAAGCATGATTGCAAGCAGTCTGTATTCTTGGTCAATTTGTACAACTTCCTGTTCAGGTTGGAGGATTACGACCCACCCTAATTGTAAATCACTCGTTTCAATCGGTGCTTTGACCATGTAGTAACGAACGGGATTTTCTGTGTCTAATTGAATTCGCTCGACTTGTTTATTGCTTTCTAAAAGCTCAAGTGGTATAGTTGCTCTCCCTCTTATCAGTACTAGACGGTTGTCAGATAAAACAACACCATTCGTATCAACGATTAATATTCGGTGCTCCATCCTCCTTTCTTGCAGTAGACCAGGAGCTTTTTCTCTCGTGATAGGCCTTCCTTCCGTTATACTAACAATTCTGTCAGCTAGCTCTTCAGCCATAAAAATCGTTAAATTTAAGCGGTGTTCAATCGTAGTTTGTCTAATCCACCAAACGGAAACTATCGCAATAATTAACAATCCAATACATAGCGTAATCACATAACGTGTTGTCCAATACCTGAGTAAAGTCATCCGTTTATTTCTGTATGTAAACACTAAATTGATACCCCAATCCTCGAAGTGTTTTAATTTCTCCTTCTGACTTTGGCCATTCACTAAGCGATTTTCTCAATCTTTTTATGGCTAAGTCGACGGCACGGTCACTTCCATCGTAATCCAATCCCCAAACCCTTTCGATTAATTGTTCTCTTGTAAAAGTTTGATTCGGATGCTCAATTAAAAATAACAATAAAGATAAGTCACGTGGAGTTAGTAAAATTTCTTGACCATTAACACTAATTCTGTGAGCTTTTATGTCCACTTTCAAATGACCAAACACTTTAAAATCATTTTGTTCCCTTTTTCCTGTCCTTTTTAGGACAGCTTTTACTCGGGCAACGACTTCATCTGCTATAAATGGTTTTGTTATATAATCGTCTGCCCCACTGTTAAAGCCATTTAAACGATAGTTTACATCATCGAGTGCTGTTAACATAATGACAGGGCAATCACTTTTTTTACGAATCTTCTCTAAGACGTTCCAACCATCTTGGCCAGGAAGCATCACATCCAAGATGACAAGGGATGGTTGTGACACATTAAAAAGATTTACGGCCTCGACCCCATCGTATGCTTGTACAACATGATATTCTTCTTTCATTAAATATACTTTTAGAACTTGACTTATCGCAAGTTCATCCTCAACGACTAGGATCGTTTCCAATGTGCTTCTTCCTTTCATCTATTTTCAACAGGTCAAAAATACGCTTTTTATTAAGTTTACACTTTGAATGTGTCAAGGAGAAGTCAGTTCGTAACATTCATCAATATTGCTTAACAGAATATAACAAATTACTTAAAGGACTTGAAAATTAATCAGAAAATTCATATAATTATAATTAGTTATCGGAATGATTATTTATACAGTTTCGATATCAATTTATAAAAAAGGAGGTACAGCAATGGCCGTTATAAATACTGGTAAGTTGGCTCACGATCATGCGTTACACGTTTTAGAATTGTTAACACATGAATATTGGACAAATGAGTTGATGACTAAAGTTAAGAATGAGCTCGAGGCATCTTATGTTCATCTTAAAGAACACCTTTGTGCTGGCAAATGCGCTTGCGGCGATCAGAAATCGGATATTGATTTTTATCAGACGATGTATGAAGATATGCGAGAAGCCTTGTCTTCTCAATCGATGTCGGTTGTTCCTGTACTTCAAGAGCAATTACTGGAGTATTTTCAAAACAGGGAAAAGTCGCATCGTTGTATTCAATCGTTGTTGAATACTAAACATAGATGGATCCAAGATATCGATTAAGGGAATAAAACCAGGAATGGCTAAAAAGCTATTTTTGGTTTTATTCTTTGTGGTTGTTGTTACGTTTAAAATAACCAGAATTGTAAATCAAGCTTGTTTTAGATAAAATCAATCTGAGGTGATCTCTTGGATATTTTATTATGGATAATCATAATTGCGTGTTTTGTTATGAGCTTTGTAGGTCTTATTTATCCAATCATTCCATCTGTTGTATTGATTTGGTTAGGTGCCATTTTATATTATTTTTTCGTATCTGCTGCAGCTGTTTCATGGTGGACTTGGGGTACATTTATCGTATTAACCCTCGTGTTATTTTTAACCGATTATTTGGCCAACCTTTACTTCGTTCAACGCTCTGGCGGGTCAAAATGGGGTATCCGTGCGGCTACAGTAGGAGTTATCGTCGGTTGTTTTATATTCCCTCCGTTCGGAATATTGATCGTGCCGTTTATCCTTGTTCTCGTTACTGAACTCGCCCAACGAAAAACGTTTGGGGACGCTTTGAAAGTAGCTCTTGGCACGTTAATCGCCTTTTTAAGCGGAACGTTTGCAAAATCACTTTTTCAACTCGTTATGATTGTCGTCTTCTTATTAGATGTGTTTCTTAGTTAGGTGCTCATTTTCCGCTGAACGAGCGATTCAATGAATGACCAAGGGAGGATATTTTTTATAAAAATAATCGAGCGGATCCCTTTTCCAATCGGATAACGAAATTTTGGTTTGTTCGACTTACATATGTTTAAAATGACTTGGACGACTTCATTTGGATCGGCGGCTTGTTCGCCTGAGCGTTTCGCTTCTGCGTAAATTTTTTTCATGTATATGTCATATTCGCTTACTGTTGCTAGGTTCATTTTTCCTAGTGCTTTCTCCCAAATGTCGGTCTTATAAGAGCCTGGTTCTAACAAACTGACAGATATATTAAAAGGAAGTAATTCTAGTCGCAGTGACTCACTATAGCCAGCAAGTGCGAATTTTGAAGACACATATGGACCCAAACCAGGGAAGCCAACGCGCCCGCTAATACTTCCGATATTTATAATCTTTCCTTTCCGTTTTTCTCGCATCATCGGTAGGAATGCTTTTGTAACAGCGATTACACCAAAAAGATTCGTTTCAAACTGCTTCTTCCACTCTTCAACTTCTAGCAGCTCGGTCATCCCACCAACACTATATCCAGCATTATTAATTAGGATGTCAATTCTGCCATAGCGTTCTTTCATATGTTGTTTAACATCTTCTATTTGTTGCTCGTTCGTTACGTCTAATGGAAATACCTCAATCAATTCGGTTAGCTTTCTTTGCTTTGCCTCCTTTAATAGATCTTGCTTTTTTGACACATCGCGCATTGTTGCGATAACAAAATACCCTTTTGAGGCGAGCTCTATCGTCGCTAAGTAGCCAAAGCCACTGTTCGTACCTGTAATTAAAACAATTTCTTTATCCATTTTCTTTACTCCTTACATGCATTCTTTCAACTTATTCTATATCAATTATACATTTTCCCTCGATTGATATCATAAGTCGTTTGCTACGATTATGATTACATTTTCATCAAACTAGATCCGACTGATTATAAAACGTAATAAATACTATTTACAATAATAGTTCGTTGCGGTAGACTATAAAACGTAATTATTACGTTTAAAAAGCGGAGCTACATCCCTACATCATCGATAGCTTATAGGAGGATTATTATAAATGAGAATACCTGTAACAGTATTAAGTGGTTATTTAGGAGCGGGAAAGACAACATTATTAAATCATATTCTTTCAAATCGTGAAGGCTTGAAGGTCGCTGTGATCGTCAATGATATGAGTGACGTAAATGTGGATGCGAAACTAGTTAATGACGGTGGATTCGTTCGTACAGAAGAAAAGCTGGTCGAGATGCAAAATGGCTGTATTTGCTGTACGTTGCGTGAAGATTTGATGAAAGAAGTCGAACAATTAGTAGATGCAGGTGGAATCGACTACATCGTTATTGAGTCTTCAGGAATTAGTGAACCGATCCCTGTTGCACAAACATTCACTTACTTAGATGAAGAAATGGACATTGACTTAACATCAAAATGTCGACTTGATACGATGGTTACTGTTGTCGATGCAAACCGTTTTTGGGAGGATTATGCTTCAGGCGAAACATTACTAGACCGTAAACAAGGTACAGACGAAACGGATACTCGTGACATTGCTGATTTACTCATTGATCAGATGGAATTTGCTAATGTGATCATATTAAATAAAACAGATTTATTAGAAGAAAGTGATACGCAAGAGTTAATGGCATTCTTACGAAAAATGAATGCAGATGCAAAGATTATTCCTACTTCACATTCAAAGGTAGCGCTTTCCGAAATTTTAAATACAAAACTGTTTGATTTCGAAAAATCAAGTCAATCTCCTGGGTGGATTAAAGAATTGAACGAGGAGCATACTCCTGAGACTGAGGAGTACGGGGTAACTTCGTTCGTTTATCGAAGACGGCGACCATTTCACCCAGAACGATTAATGAATTGGCTTGAAAATTGGCCTGTAGATGTTGTAAGAGCCAAAGGGTTTTTCTGGCTAGCTTCAAGAAATGACATGGCAGGTCTTGTCTCACAAGCAGGTTCAGCTGTAACGATACAAGGCGCTGGTGAATGGGTAGCCGCATATGCTGAGGATGAGAAACAGAAAACTCTTCAAGAAGAACCTGAATTACTTGAAAGATGGGACCCTGTCTTCGGAGATCGAATGACAGAACTTGTTTTAATTGGTATTGACATGAACCATACTGAGGTTGAAGCTTCTCTTGATGAATGTTTATTAACCGATAAAGAAATGGAGATGGATTGGACTACGTTTAAGGATCCAATACCGGGTTTTGTAGAGGCTTAAGATTAGCTACTGAATCTACAATACATTTCGTATTAACATAAGAAGCTGATTCATGATTATGAACCAGCTTCTTGTTTATTATTTTTAATGATTAAGCACTATCCGTTTTACTTTTTCCTAAATTGTTTAATCGATTGGCCAATCCAAAGGCAGAGCCGACATCCTCACTAGAAGTGGAAACACTACTGTTTCCGAGTTCACCATGGAAGTCGTAGGCTTTTCCGCCGTGCTCTGTAATATCAAGACCTTCAATTTCAACTTCACGTGGTACACGGATTGGTCCAAATAGCTTGATGATACCGACAACAGCGGCACTTGTGACACCGACCCAAAGTAGTACTGCGATAACACCAATGGATTGAATGGATAATTGAGTGACCCCACCACCATTAAATAATCCAACGTCATAAGAGAATAAACCAATCGCTAATGTTCCCCAAATTCCGCAAATACCATGGACCGCAACAGCACCAACAGGATCATCCACCTTAAGAAACCGATCGATAAAGTTAACACCTTCAATTAAAATAATGCCTGAGAAAAACCCGACGATAATTGCGCTGATGAGTGACATCGAGTCAGCTCCAGCAGTAATACCGACTAACCCTGCTAACGCACCATTTAAGGTTAATGTTGCATCAACTCGCTTATAGCGCATCATTGAATACCAGCCAGCACCAAGAACACCTGCAGATGCAGCAAGTAACGTATTTGTAATGACGATTGGAACTAGTTCAGGATCAGCTGCGAGTACACTACCACCGTTAAACCCGAACCAGCCCCACCAAAGAATGAACACACCAAGTGCCCCGAGTGGAATGTTATGAGCTGGAATAGCATTCACTTTACCTTTCGTATATTTACCAATTCGACCACCGAGAAATGCTGCGGCTACTAATGCCCCAATCGCTCCGGTTAAGTGTAGAACGGTTGAGCCTGCAAAGTCGATAAACCCTAATTCTGTGAGCCAGCCCCCACCCCATGTCCAATGACCGACGACCGGATAAATGAAAATCACCATTGCTGTAGTAATAATTAAATAACTAGAAAGCCGAATTCTTTCTGCTACTGCCCCAGAAATAATCGTTGCACATGTTGCAGCAAACACTGCTTGGAAGACGAAGAAGGCCATATCGCTATCATAGCCATATAAGAAAAAACCATCAGTACCGATAAACCCTCCTGCAGATGTCCCAAACATTATCGCATATCCTGCAATTAAATAAAGAATCGTTCCTAACGAAATCGTTAAGAAATTTTTCATTAAAATACTAAGGGCATTCTTGGACCTCGTAAAGCCGATTTCTAACATTGCAAAGCCACCGTGCATTAAAAAGACAATAATCGTCGCAACGATAATCCATGTTGTGTCGAGTGATACTCCACCTGAACCGTCTTCTGCAAATACGACAGACCCCACCATCATAAACAGGAAAAGTAGCATACCAATTTTCGTTTTCATTTGATCATCTCCTATCCAAATTTTTTTAAGGAATCTCTCCTGATTTTCTGATGTGCCTCGTTTTATTTATTTTTCCTTATACAATCGCTTCGGTTCCTCGTTGGCCAGTACGAATGCGAATTACTTCTTCAATCGGATAAATGAATATTTTTCCATCTCCTACTTCGCCTGTCGTACATGTCTTCTTAATAATAGTCACTAGAGAATCGACACTTTCAACATCAGTCACAATTTCAACTTTTACTTTCGGTAATAATGTAATTTCAAAAGTATTCCCCCGAAATAGTCCCTGTTTTCCTTTTTGAACACCACACCCCCCTACTTCAGATACGGTTAGACCTTTCACTCCAAATTTTTCGATCTCTTCTCTTAATTTTTGAAAGTTTTCCGGACGGATGATGGCTTCAATTTTCTTCACCTGATTCACTCCTACTTTTAAAATTTTAGCTAGTTTATTAGCTCTTTACCCCGATCTTTTTAAAACGTTGTATATTGAAAGAGGAAATATCATGTGGTGTTTCGCCATACACCATTAAATCGGACAATATTGACCCTACGACACTAGCAAACTTGAAACCATGCCCTGAAAAGCCTCCAGCAATTACGACATTTGCGAATTGTGGATGAAAATCAATAATAAAATCGCTGTCTGGAGTAAGTGAATACATACAAACTCCTCCATGCGCTAATTCCCCTGCAGCTTGAGGTAAGTACATTTCAAGAAAAGAACGGAGGTCACCTTCGTCTTCCTTATAAGCGCCAAATGTTCGATCGACTAAGTTTGGATCGCATGGTTGTCCTGTATCGTGCCTGCCTACTTTATACCCAGTACCTTCGAAATTTGGAAAGCCATAGTAATGTCCAATGTCAGAGTCAAAGACTACTGCTGGAAATTGCCCCATATCATAAAGACCTTCTATCGTTGGTGTAAACCATCCAACAGGCTTTCGTAAAACATCTATCGATAGTGGAGTATTAACAAGTAATTTAGGGATCCAGACCCCTGCTGTGACGACTAGTTTTGGAGATACATAGTTTCCGTTTGCTGTAAGAATCGTAATTTGTTCCTCTGCCATATCAATAGACGTCACTTCTTCTTCTTCAAGAACAGTTACACCTAGCAGAACGGCTTGTTCTTTATATGTGGCGATACATTCTTTACTTAATAGGAAACCAGCCAATGGATCAAACGAACCGATGTAATCAGTTGGGATCGTAATGCCAGGCCAGCGTTCCATAATTTCTTTGGCTGATAAGCTCTCGTACGGTAAATCGTTATTTATCGAGCTTTTGAGCGTTTCTTCAACGAACGTTGAATTTGGTTTCCCCACCATTAAGGCACCTGTCTGATAATATAGTTTTTTATTTGTTTTCTCTTCTAACTCCTTCCATAATTGATACGCACTTTTGACTAACGAAACATACTTCTCGCCTTGACCGTAACCAAATCGAAGCATCCTAGTTTGACCATGATGACTACTATATTCATTTGGAATGGTATGTTGATCGATTAAAAGAACGCGTAAATTCTGTTTGGCTAAAAAATAACTCGCTGCTGTTCCCATCGAACCTCCGCCAACAACGATCACATCATAATCCTTTTCGATTATCATATTAGACCCCCTTCTTATACCCCCATAAGTTTATTTTGATTTTTGTACATCGTTTGTTTCTTCTATTAATTAATGTAAAATGTGTGAGTCGAACTGCAGAGTGGCAGTTCGAGCTTATTAATTTCCTTTTAAATACTTATCGATTTCCCATTGACTGATGTAGTCATGGTACTCTGCCCATTCTTCTTTTTTTCGGATGATATAAGTATTCATAAAGCTTTCACCTAAAGCAGATATGATAACTTCATCCTCTTCTAAAGCTGTTATTGCTTCCTTTAGTGTTGTAGGTAATTTATAATCATTGTTGTTTGAGGAGCTTGTCATTCCTCCAGATGGATTTTCTGGGTCGATTTCTTTTTCAATCCCATCTAACCCTGCTGCTAAGATAACAGCTGCTGCTAAGTACGGATTACAAGCCCCATCCATAGCCCGAAATTCGATTCTTCCACTATCTGGAATTCGGATTAATTTTGTCCGGTTATTTCCACCATAGGCAATGTCATTCGGAGCCCATGTTGCTCCTGAAGATGTTGCTGTTGCTGTAATTCGCTTATAAGAGTTGACGGTCGGACAAACGATCGCTGATATTGCTTTTGCATGACGCAGAAGTCCACCGATAAAATAATAGCCAAGCTGAGATAATCCGTTCCCTTTTTGATCAAAAGGATTTTCAAACAGGTTCGTCCCGCCTCCCCATAAACTTAAGTGCATATGACAGCCATTCCCTGTTAGATGAGAAAAAGGTTTTGGCATAAACGTTGCAACTAAGTTGCGTTCTTCAGCCATACTGCGTACCATATACTTAAAGAAACTGTGACGGTCCGCGGAACTTAGAACATCCGCAAAATCGAAATTAATCTCAAATTGTCCATTCGCATCCTCGTGATCGGCTTGAGTTACGGACCAGCCTAACTCATTCATGTAGTTAATCAAAGTGCTTAAAAAATCAATATTTCGCATCAGTGCTTGTTGTTGATAGCAAGGCTTTGCACATACATCTTTATCATCAGAGATTGATATATTTCCACGCTCGTCTTCTTTTAATAAGAAGAATTCAGGTTCAACCCCTGTGTACATCTCGTACCCTAGTTTTTTCGCTTTCTCCATTACATTTAAGAGGATCGTTCGTGGACAATATGACCAAGCGCTACCGTCTTCCGTTAATGTACCGGCAAACCAAGCGATATTGTTTTGCCACGGTAAAACGGTCATTGACCGTAAATCAGGAATGCATAATATATCAGGGTCACTAGGTCCGTGTCCTAAACTGCCGACAGCAAACCCAGCAAAGCCTGCACCACTTTCGCAAACGGATGCCAACCGATTTGCTGGTACTAATTTGGCTCGAAGCGTACCATTTAAATCTGAAAAAGAAGCTAACAGAAACTCAATCTGTTTCGTATTAAATTTCTCGATCGTTTTCTCCATTACTCCAGAATTACTCTCAGCTATTCCTATCAATGAATTCACCTTCCATCTTTAAAATTTTTACTACTTAAAAAGAGCAAGGGATGTTTGTTTACAATGGATGTGTAGTCTCTTCGTTTAAATTTTAGAAAGAATTTCTTTTAAGTCGGTCGCATGGTCATATTTTGAATAGTAGGAACGACGTCCACCCATTCCTACGAGAGGAACACCAGTAATTAGAGATGAATTGAGAGTTAATGAACGTAAATCTGTAGGGTCGAGGTCATGGACTTTACTCTTTCCACATGAACGGGCGAAAATTTGGATTTCCATCGTAATCGAATTAATATAATTCATTACTCGGTCAGCAGCTTCTAATGGATCGAGTCGTTTCATTAATTCGGGATCTTGTGTAGCGATCCCGACTGGACATTTTCCAGTATGACAGTGGTGACATGCTGATGGTTCAGTCCCAAGGGCTTGATAATCTTCTACATAAATGGCTTTGTTACAGTTGAGAGCAATTAAAAAGGCTGAACCAATATAGACGACGTCAGCACCAAGTGCAATTGCTTTTGCCGCATCGGCACCGTTACTAATACCGCCACCAATGATTAGTTTGATTTCATCTTTCATTCCAATTTCATAGAGAGCATCTGTCGCTTCAACAACTGCGGCAACGGTAGGGATCCCCGTATGGTCTAATTGAATTTCAGGTGAGGCCGCCGTCCCACCTTCCATCCCGTCAATAACGATTGCATCAGCACCTGCTTTTGCTGCTAGTTTCGTATCGTCATAGACACGACCTGCTCCAACTTTGATAAAAATTGGTACTTCATAATCCGTCGCTTCACGAATTTGTTCGATCTTGACACCGAGATCATCAGGTCCCATCCAATCGGGATGACGACAAGGACTTCTTTGGTCAACACCGACTGGAAGATCTCGCATATTTGCTACTTCTTCAGAAACTTTTTGGCCTAGTAATGTTCCACCTGTACCTGGTTTTGCTCCTTGACTTACGACGATTTCAATCGCATCGGCTTTCTTTAAATCGTATGGATTTAATCCATAACGGCTTGGCAAGAGTTGATAGACTAGTTTTTCTGAAGACTCCCGTTCGATCGGGTGCATTCCACCGTCACCTGTACAGGTACTAATTCCACAACGTGTAGCAGCAATCCCGAGAGCCTGTTTCGCATTTGCATTAATCGCTCCAAAGCTCATTCCAGCTACCATAATGGGGGTATCGAGTACTAATGGTCGTTTGACACGGCCTTCTCCGATGACGACCTTTGTCTCGCACTTTTCACGATATCCTTCGAGTGCAACCCGTGATAATCCGGCGGGTGTAAATACGAGGTCATCGAACGATGGTAAATCAAAGCGTTTCGTCGCTTGCCCCCGAATTCGGTAGCGGCCTAATTCGGCTTTTTCTTGAATATCTTCAATCTTCTCTGGACTCCATACTTTGCTTTTTCTTATAAGATTTCTTTCCATACGCCAAACTCCTTTTTATTAAAATTATGAAGCATGCCATTACAAACAATTTTCTTGAATGAAGGTGGTGAGGTAATTCCATAAGAGTCGAGCGTCTGTTTAATCGATTCATATTCTTGTGGAGGTAACTCAACGATTTCCGTTCCATTACCAAGCTCTGCAATTTCACCACCGACATAGATCACCCCGTCATACATCGAGTCTCCCAGGGCCTTTCCAGCATCTCCACAAATAATCATCGTTCCTTTTTGCATCATAAACCCAGTCATATACCCGACGCCTCCACCGACAATGAGCGTTCCTCCTTTTAATCCAATACCAGCACGAGCTCCTACACTTCCTTTAACGACAATTGTTCCTCCACGCATCGATGCTGCACAGGCAGAGGCAGTGTTCCCTTCAACGATAATTTCACCACTCATTAAATTTTCACCAATGGCCCAGCCTGCATTTCCATTTACCTTTGCAGTGATATGATCGCAAAGGCTCAAGGCGTAATAGCCAACGTCGCCGTTATATTCAATATGAATAGGTCGTGTGATTCGAACACCGAGATTATGTTTTGCTTTTGGGTTGTTGATCGTTACTTTCTCTATTTTTTCATCTGCTGCTTTACGGATTGTCTGATTTAAGAGCGTAAGAGGTGTTTCAGCGCAATCAATGACCATATTTGTTTTTATAGATTCCATAATAGGACCTCCTCTGCACCTGGTTCCCATACATTTAAATCTTCTTCTAATCCACTTGTAATGGCTAAACTTTCTGATGCAAATGCAATAAAATCATCCGTTTCAGTGATAACCATGGGCTTCATCCCAAACGGTTCCTTGGCAAGTCCTACGGCTTCGGGGGTTACAGCAATGTAACTGAACGACCCATCTAATTCTTGTAGAGAAGTCTCCATTGCTTCTTTTAAAGTTAGGCCGTAATTCATTTTATCTACGAGATAAACTGCAATTACTTCAGAGTCATTGCCAGTATTGAATAAATACCCTTTTTTCTCGAAGTAGCTTCTCAACTTAATATAGTTCGTTACGTGACCGTTATGGATGATCGTAATATCTTTGCCTGCATGAGAACAAAGAGGTTGAGAATGGGATATATCTACTTTACTCTCAGTCGCCATTCTCGTATGTCCTATGGCTAGTTGTCCATCGTACGTTGAGAGTTGAAACTCTGTTTCTAAATGTCCAGCCCCTCCTAAGTGCTTTAAAACTTCAATATGCTCACCGATGTTAGCAACAGAAACATCTTTGTCAATTTGATTAATAGAAGCTACTAAAATCGTTTCATTGCCTTCATATTTAATTTTTGCACGAATGTAATTTTTGTGGTCTGTGACCTTCTCGATTTCAGCTACTTCTTCTAAATAGGCGATGATCTTTTGACCGTTTCCAGGCTTTTCGTAATTTATGTCAACATACAATTTGTTTTCTTCCTTTGGATGAAGTAATGCTACTCCAGTTGAATCTGGACCCCTTCTGTATAAACTATCTAACATCTTGAGGATGACCTCTCCTGTTTTCTTTTTGTGAATGTCATTTTTATAAATAATTCCACCTATCCCACACATAACAATACCTCCTTATCTTTGTTGTCTTAATATTCGCATAATTTTTTCTCATAAAAAAGGCGACTCTCCCATATGTTGAGAAAACTAACAATAATTTGTTAAGTAAACTAACATATATATTGGATATATTTCGATTCCATTTGTTTTGTTACGTCAGCTTTAAAAGGTTAAAGCCGCCGTTAATAGGTATACGGCGGCTTTATGAACTCATTTATAAGTCCAAGACAAGATCATTCGATTTTCCCCTCGAAACGCAAGATAATATGACATTTTGCTCTTTCTTTTCGTTCTTTGTTAAAAATAGATCGCGGTGATCAATTTCTCCACGAACGACGTTTAAGAGACAGCTACCGCATCCTCCAATCCTACAAGAGTAAGGGGCTTTAATTCCGTTATCTAAAAGAGTATCTAGCAAACTCTTTTCTTCAGGAACGATAAGCTCTTTCTTACTTTTGTTTAATGTAACGCGGAATGAATGTTTAGGCCCGAAATCAGGCTCTGAGAATAATTCATAGTGTATATTGTGTTCAGGATATCCGTACCGTCTAGCATCGTTAGCAAACTGTTGAATAAACCGTTCTGGTCCGCAAAAATAAACATGAGTACCGACCTGTTGAAACTTCATGAACTGAGTATTTAAACGTTGATTATGTTTAGAAAAATAGAATTTCGTTTCTTCTAGAAAATGTAGATTGAGATATTCATAAAAGGCACAGAGCTCTTTTGAAGGTGCGGCGTAATGTAATTCGAATGACTTTCTCTTCGACTTCAAGTCCGACATCATTGATAAAAAAGGAGTAATTCCAATCCCCGCTGCAAAAAAAACATGATGTTTAGCAGAAAAACTTAACATAAAATGATTTTTTGGATAGCTAATTTGCAATTCGTCACCAATTTTCATTTGATCGTGCCAATACATCGATCCACCTTTTGATTGATCATTTCGCCGAATCGCAATGTGGTATCGGCCTGTCTTATCGGGGGAATTAATGAGAGAATAGTGTCTAACATACGTATCCTTTTCATTTTGTACATAGGTTGTAATATGTGATCCTCCACTAAATTTTGGTAATGGAAGTCCATCAAGCGAAGCGAATGAAAAGCTTTTTACAACAGGAGTGATTTGTTTGATTTCATCAATGGCGACATTGAGGGTGTTCACCTCCATTTATAAACCTCCTAACTTATAAATCTATATATCCAAGGTAAGCATCTAATCTTTTTGAGAAGTGATTAGAAACTACCAACTTAGTGTGGCAATGTACACATGTTTGTTCACTATTGTGTAATTTCATTTTTCTATAACATTTTACACAAAATACGGTATCAAGTTTTTTTCCGTTTCCTTCATAAAACATTTCATTTGTTGAAAAGCCTTGTTCCATTGCAGCAGCTTTTACACGGTCAATAAATGCCCAACTCCCAAAAATAAAAACAATCGTTCCAATCTGTTGTTGACGTAATATATCGTTAATTTGATACGCAGTTAAAGACCGTTTAAGTGAGATCTTGTCACGTAATTTTGCTTGAATATAATAAAAAGCATCTTCTGGTAGTGAAGTTTTGGTCATAATTAAATGACATTTTATATTTTTAGTAACAATTAAATCAAAAACAGGTAAACTGTCTAATAGCGATACTTTTTCTAAAAAGAATACGATTTTTGACATATTTTCAGGTAAAGTAACTCCTTTACTTGCCTTAGTATTAAATGAAAATTGTTTAACAGAGTGTTTTAAAATGTAATCAATAAATATCTTTCCATCGTCTTTTTTTACGTCTATAAAGAGACGGAACTCTTGAATTTCTGGTCTTAAGTTTACAAACGAGGCATCAACTTTAAATGTTTGGTGATCACAATATAATCGATCCACCTTTCCGTAAAGCTGTTCGATATTAGTGTTCGTAACTTGAATATCTATTCCGATGATTTCTTGAAATAACTTAGCGATAGTAATGATGTTAAATTGAATATGCGCCATCTTTCTCCCGCCTTCTTTTATTTTTTCGATTGATAATAAGCCGTGATCTCGTCTTTATAAGAAAGAATTCCTTTATAATCTGCCATGTAATCAGGTAAGTCCTGTATCACTTTATCAAATCGGTTGGCCCACTCGTCATTCGCATTTAATTCATCAAGTGAAATGAGATGTGTATGAATACTAAACAAAATTCCATTACTGCGAGGAAGTCTGAAAAGGCGTTGGTCTTCGACTCTAAGGTGTACTAACTGACCGATATTTTCTTGGGTGATGTTATATTTTTTCTTCCCCCATTGATCATACGTTTCTGGGAACGTGTCTAAGATTGGCTCGACAGTAAGCGTCCAATTATATCTTGTCCACGGTTTACCAGCTTCCATTCGCATAAGAAAGTTCCTTACTCTTTCCGCTAACCCACTGTCAGAAAACTGCGGAACGGGTGAATGAAATTCTGTATAGGTCATTCCAAGATTAAAAGCAATTGACCAGTTCGCTGGAAAACAAAGCTGACCTGCATCCATGTACAAATCTCCATCTCGCTGGCTGATATAAATTAAGTCTTCTTGTATGTGACGTCCAATAAAATCTAACGGTTCATAAGGTAAACTATCATGATCTCCGAAAGTAAAGGTTTGTTTTTCATTGAGTAAGTGGTTTATAAAGGTCCAGCTATTGCCTTCTTTGATTAAATGAAAAAAATCAGGGTATATAGTTGCCATTTCATTAATAATCATCTCGAAAATTTCCCACTGGGCTTCAAGTGAATGTGAAAAGGCTTGATATGCATGGTCATGTCGGTTTTGTAATAGTTGTCGTTTCAAATGAATTTCATCAAAATATTCAGGTGTAATATCAAGGATCACAGGTGGCTCGAGAGATCGTGAATTATTGGAATAGCGATAACTATCCTCATTGAAAGGAAATGGGAACCTATTGATTAAAGGTGTGGCTTTGATTAGACTTTGCTTACTAGATACACCAACACTACTTTTCATGTACTTTTCCTCCTTTGTTTTAGGTGAAAGTCATTTCATTAAGTTTAAGCGAATTAATTTGCCTCCTTATTGTTAGATTTTTTTACACAATCTCTTTTTCTTGATAAAAGGATAGTTTTATAATCACATATCATATATCAAAATCCTACTTAGTTTTCACACATAATGGGAAAATTGAAGATAATTCGTTAGATAATCTCTTGCCTATTAAATGTGATAGGATTATTTGTAAGGTGTACGGTTCAACATTGAAGATTGAAGATGTAGTTTACGATTAGAGGAGATATTATTCTATTAAATAAAAAAATCACTGGTAACTAAACCAGTGAAAAACGTTAAAACTATTCTTTCCTAGAGTTTTATTTTAAGTAGGAAACAGCACCTTTCCTTTGGTTGATCCAGCCTAAGTCTTCTGATATTTCAAGTGCTGCTTTGTATGTGAGCATGACAAGCTCTCGTAAGCGAGTTTCTTTAAAGCGGCTTTCAGGACCAGCGACACTAATCGAGGCAATAACTTCATCTTCCCATGAAAAAATAGGAGCAGCTACACTGACGGTTCCTTCTGTTGTTTCTCCATATGATACAGCAAAGCCCTGTTCTCGTATTCTTTTAAGGTCCGTTTCTAACTGATTGAAATTATCAATTTTCTTCAAATCTCTTAATTCACGCATAACTTGTTGACTTTCTTTTGGATTTAAGTTGGCTAATATAACTTTTTTCGAGGCACCTACACATAAAGGAATTCTCATACCAATCGGTTCTACAATTTTTAATAATTGTGGAGAATCAATACAGTCAATAAAAATGCCATCGGTTCCTTCTGCGATTGTTAAATATACACTTTCTTTCGTTTTTGTAGCTAGCCTTTCCATAACGGGCAAAGCGATGTTACGGACCGATAAATTATTGATAATTGATAAACCCAGCTCCATTAAAGCTAAACCTAATTTAAATTTTTTCGTTTCTTTATTCTGAAGAACAAAACCATATTCAGATAAACTAGTTAGTAGACGGTGCACGGTTTGTACTGGAAGGTTAAGTTGTCGGCTTATTTCGGTCGCACTCCATTCTTCTTTTTGTTCATTTGGCTTAATCGTCATTAAAAGAGTAATAGATTTACGAATTACCTCTGACATGACCTGTCCTCCTTTTTACCGTTAGTGATAGACGATCTTTAATTTGGTTATTTATATTTCTAATAATACTCATTTTTCCGAATTTCGGATTGAGATTTGTTAAATAATGTATCACTAATTACGTTTGTCTTTGTTCACCTGGTACTGTTTTTCCTAAAGAATTGAGGCGATCTGCTAAATTAAAAGAACCTTTTATATCCATTTGTACAGGTCCTGTGGGTTCCATTATATCTCCATGAAGGTTGTACGCCATACCTCCGTGCTCAGCAATATCTAAGCCTTCAATTTCAACTTCACGAGGGACGCGGATAGACCCGAATGCTTTCATAGCAATTACGAGGCCTCCCATAGTGATCGTTACCCAAAGTGTAATGATGATGACACCTAGCAGTTGAATCCATACTTGTGCAAGTGCGCCACCGTGTAACAGCCCTACGTCTGTAGAGAAAAAAGCGATGGCCATCGTTCCCCACACACCGCACACTCCGTGAACAGCAATCGCACCAACAGGATCATCAATTTTTAAGCGTTGATCAATAATTTGTACGGACTCTACTAAAATGATTCCGGCAATAAAGCCTGTAAATAAAGAACCAAACATTGTAAACGAATCAGCTCCAGCTGTAATACCGACGAGACCGCCTAATGCACCGTTTAAAGTTAGTGTCGCATCAATTCGTTTAAAACGGTACATGCAATAAAGGGCTGCTGCGATGACTCCTGCACAAGAGGCCATAAACGTATTTGTAATAATTAATGGGACAAGGTCAGGGTCAGCAGCTAAAGCACTTCCTCCATTAAACCCAAACCAGCCCCACCACAAAATGAATACTCCAATAGCGCCAAGAGGAATATTATGAGCTGGGATTGCATTTACTTTCCCTTTCGAATATTTGCCAATTCTACCACCTAAAGCCATTGCCATTATAGCGGCACCAATTGCTGCTGCTAGATGGAGAACCGAGGATCCAGCAAAGTCTATAAATCCAAGTTCAGCCAACCAGCCACCACCCCACGTCCAGTGTCCAATCACCGGGTAAATAAAAATTCCCATTGCGATTGCAGCGATAAGGTAACTGGATAATTTGATCCTTTCAGCTACAGCGCCAGATAAAATAGATGCACAGGTGGCTGCAAAAACGGCTTGGAAGATGAAAAATGATAAATCTGTATCGTATCCAAGTAGAAAGAAACCGTCAGTTCCGATCAATCCAAAAGCTGAACTTCCATACATAAGTGCAAATCCGAAAAATAGGTATAATATAGGCAAAATTGAAATTGTCAGCACATTTTTCATTAATATACTAAGGGCATTTTTTGACCTAGTAAATCCAATTTCAAGTGCAACAAATCCAGCATGCATGAGAAAAACGATAATAGTTGCTGTCATTACCCAAGTAGCATCTAATGAACGTTGTGTTGCTGTCTCTTCAGCGGCATAACCTACAGTGCTTACCAAAAAGCTTATAAGTATTAGAAAAACGATTTTTTTAAACATATCAACCCACTCCTTTAGCTTTAGTCAGATCATACTTTAGTTTGTAGCTACATTTAATTTCCTAATTTCTCGTATTCCATAAAGCCATTGAATAGTAATCTTATTTTGATTCAATTTAATTCGTTCATCGTAGAACTCAATCAATAGAGTTGGGTCACTAGATATAGAGTGATTTGATATACGGCAAAGACCACGATGCCACGTTTTACCAACTTTTATTTTCACCTCATACACCCCTTGATTTGGGAGAAGATACGCATGCATATTTCGTATGATATACGTCCGTGGACGTGAACTACGAAAATGGATAATCTGTTGTTCGATGATTGCTGTTGTTTTATAATAACGCCCCAAATAAGAAGTTACTTTAGCCATGTAACCATTGGAAATTAAGTCTCGAATAAGGGTAGAACTGATTTTTTCTTTCTGTTTTTCAACTTTCTTAACCGTCGTTACTCGTAATTTTCCTCTAGAGTGTTGACGGATCGTTGCCATTGTCCCTTTGCCATAATGTCCATAAGTATAATCGAATCCTGCTACTACATGATCAACGCCTAACTTTAGTAAAAAGTCATGCACAAAATCTTCTGGTGATAATTGAGCAAGATTTCGGTCAAATTCTAGAATATAGAAAAAATCAACGCCTAACTGGCGGATAGCTTCCTCTTTTTCTTTCAATGGAGTGATGAACGACGTACGTTGGTTTGATCGCCCTAAAACTACTGATGGATGAACATCAAATGTCATTACCGAAACTTTTTTGTTATATTCACGGGCCTTCTCTATTGCTGTTTGGATGACACATTGATGACCTAAATGGACGCCATCAAAGAAGCCAAGAGCCATAACCTGTGAGAAAGACGGATAATGGAATGACTCAGAATGACTTAAATAAATGGTTTTCATACCTTTCACCCCTATAAAGTGTAGATGGTGTCAGGCACCTTTAATGAATTAAAGGTGCCTGACCTTTGCTTTTTGCGCGCTAATTACATAAAGGCTGGTTCTGGGAAGCGATGGCCGACATAGACGGCTTCACCGTCACTTTCTCCATCAAATACAACAGTTGTTGTAGGAGTGAAGATATATACATCGCCAGGTTCGGCTACATACTTTACTCCCTGGTCATCTCGAACGATAATTTTTCCACTGATAACGATTTTGATTTCTAAAAACGTATATTCGAATTCGAAGTCTTCTGATGGTTGCATGGCAAAACGGCCCATTGAAAGTGCATCTAATTTATCGGTGACAGGAACATCCATAATTTGACTTTTTAATGCCGGAATTCCGAGTAATCCATTTAATTCTTTCATTTCTGGTGATCCTTTTTTAATTAGTTGCATTCCTGGTTTTTGACTAATGAAATTATACTCCACTTTGTTTTTTACGCTCATCTTACATCCCTCCTAATATTTTAAATATTCAGATATTATTTGTCGTACTTACCTCACTGATCTCAAATTATTTCGCTTGGCGATAATCCCAAGTCTCAAACCACGGTACACCAATCAACGATTTTCCAATCCACTCTCGTAAGATTTCGTTGGTTGGTCCCATTAATGCACCGGCACGCCCATCGCGAACAAATTTTTCGATTCGACCTGTCAAATACCCCCTACCACCTGAAATTTGTAACGCCATATTCGTCACTTGGATCACGATGTCAGCGGCATAAGTCTTCAATTGCCATAATGTATATAAGCATTCATCTAATGTTTTTCCTTCACTAATTGCTTTATCCATCGCTTCAGCTACCCGAAACAGCATACTTCTCGCACTATCAATAATGATTTGTGCTTTCGCAATTTCGTGGCGAATAACTTGGTAGCCTGATACCGATTTCCCTGTATCTTTATGAACTTTCATCTTCGCCCCTTCAATTGCTTCATTTAAAGCCCCTTGTGCAACACCAATCCAACAACCAGAAGTTCCTAGTAAAAATAATGGATCAATAATTTGGTCGTTGTATTGATTCATCCCTCCTTCAGTTCCAAGTCGATTTTCAGTTGGAATAAAAATGTGATTAAACTTCATTGGACCACTTGAATTTCCTCTTAAACCCATCGCAGAGAATGGAAATGACTCTATACCTTCAGCGTCTTTTGGTACGATCACAAACATGAGCGTATCACCTTTATCAGGTGTTGGATCAGGATAATTTGTACAAACGATATACCAATCGGCCTCCCCGCCACTCGTGACCCACGATTTATGGGCATCTAATAAATATCCACCATCTAATTTAGGAGCTTCACTTACAACGTTCCAGAAGTGACTTCCAGTTGCTGGCTCACTAAATGCCAGTGCACCAATATCACCTTTTAGTACACCAGGAATGAATCGATTTCGTTGTTCTTCAGTACCAATCGTAAACATTGCTTGAACAGCAACAGTATGCATTACCCAAACCATCGTAGCGGATGCACAGTATTGAGCGAACGTTTCTGCGGCAACTGCAAAGCCTTTATAGCCTGCACCGAGTCCACCATATTCTTTCGGAAGTGGTAACGCACCAAAGCCTGCCTCAGCCATCGCTTTTAAACTTTCTTTTGGGAACATTTTCTGTTCATCGACAGTCATAGAATGTATTA
Organism: Alkalihalobacillus sp. BA299; assembly: GCF_017745675.1. Taxonomy (GTDB): domain Bacteria; phylum Bacillota; class Bacilli; order Bacillales; family Bacillaceae_F; genus Alkalihalobacterium. The sequence continues at coordinate 66,879 of NZ_JAFLJM010000018.1, read as the reverse complement.
ATAATACATCTCTTCCTACTTGGTGGGCTTTTTTTCGAAACTCTTCTAGCCCAGGTGGGCAAAGCCACCATTCGGGCACTTTCATTACACCTTCGTCAACCATTTCTTTAGTAAAACTCATTCACTCACGTCCTTTACATTATTGGTGTTTATACTAGAAAATTAGTTCATGTCAAATTCGGCATCTCTTATTCTTGCAAACGCTCGTACGGGCGCACCGTCTCCTCCAGCTATGGAAAGGGGGATGACGAAAATTTCATCTAACGCAATATAAGCACTATCATTCGTGGGTTGCAGTTGGTTAAAACCGACTAAGTTCTCAACAACAAGAACATTATTTTCTAGTAAAATCTTATGAACTTCATCGGCATCACCTAACGATGCATCTGTATTAGGAGCGTCGATCCCAACGAGAGCAACACCTTTTTCAACTAACCAGCTCGCAGCATCTTCACTTAAAGAAGGATGATAGAAATATTCTTTCGTCCCCCAATAATGTTCCCACCCAGTTCGAATGAATAAAAAACTACCGTGTAATGTTATGTCAGACAGTAAACCTTCTAATAATGTCTGGTCAATCACTTGTTGAGAGGTCAATTGATCGAAATAGATAATCCCTCCATGAGAAATCCACTTTTCTATCGGATAAGAGTCTAACGTTGCTCCACCAGAAAAGACATGCTTTGGTGTATCAGCGCTTGTACCAGAATGACTGCTTAATGATAAAGCAACCGTAGCGTATGGTCCGACTTGCTGATACTCAATTGAAACTTCAGGTTCACCTGGATAAATCGGCATTCCATCTTCAAGCGGACGGGTAAAGTCAATCACCTTTGTTTTTTGTTTTTTCTGATGCAGTGATTCTAGCGCATGGTTCAATCTACCACTCCTCTCTCTTATTTCAACACTAACCATATTAGTTAGCTTTGATAAACTAATAATTACACATTCTTTAACGTAAAAATATTGCAACATACCATCATATGGGAAAAAACCCTTAATTTTTGTTTTTCTATGAGAGATAACTTTACAAAATAATGAAAACTCTAAAATAAAAAAGTAGAACCGAGGTTGAATTCGGTCCTACCTTAAGTAATATAGCTGACAATTAAGCTATCACGGAATTCACTTCTTCAAATACCTTTACGGCAGCTTGAGCGACTTGAATATCGTTAGACACTGAACTTCCACTAACACCGACTGCTCCAATGACTTTATTATCTTTTACTAAAGGGATACCTCCACCAAAAACGACAAGTTTTCCATTGTTTGTCGTAGTTAAACCGTGAAGTTCGGCATTAGGTACAGTTGCTGCAGCTAAGTTTTCAGTAGCTGTTTTTAATGCAACAGACGTCCATGCTTTGTTAAATGCAATATCGATACTAGCGATCCATGCATCGTCCATTCGATGAGAAAGAATTAGATTTCCCCCTTCATCAACGATAGAAATGACCATTGCTACCCCTAGGTTCTTTGATTCTTTTTCCGCACCTTCTACGATTTGCTTAGCTAATTCTAATGTCAATTTACTCATTATCACTTCACCATCCTAATGAAATATTAGGGGCAACCCCCACATAAGTATGGAATATTCAGATAATAAAATATAGAATGTTTTCCTGCATAGTGGGATTTTGTGAAATTAATTTACAAATTTTTTATTACGATTGATTATCTCGGTATCCGAAATTTTCAGTCTGCAATTTTTATTTATAAGTTTTTTTCTAATTGCTTGTTGCTTAAAAAATGGCAATAAGAACATTATTACGTATAATAAAAGAATAAATGAAATTAAAAGTGGTGAAGAAAGGTGCTTTTTCTTGCTATAATCACTTGCTTTTTTTGGTTTGTAGTACTAGTCGATGCAACCATTGGAATGCGGAGACTTGAAAAACTTGAAGATGTAAAAATGGATCACTATTTTTGGAATGATCCCCCGCTTGTTTCTATTGTCGTTGCAGCTCGAAATGAAGAAAAAAATATTGGAGGAAGCCTTCGTAGTCAACTTCAACAAACCTATAAGAACATCGAATGGATTGTTGTAAATGACCGATCTTCTGATAGAACAGGTGATTTAATAAATGAAATAAGAGATGAAGATGAGCGTATTCGTGTAATTCATATCGAGGAATTAGATGAAGGTTGGCTTGGCAAAAACCATGCATTATTTAAGGGATATTTATCATCCAAAGGAGAATATATACTTTTTACGGATGCAGATGTTTACTTTAAAGAAGACACCGTAGAAAAAGCGCTTTTTTATATGAGGACAAACAATGTGGACCATTTGACACTTGCCCCTAATATGAATGTTAAGCGTTTTTGGACAAAAGCCTTTGTGACGTTTTTTCTTTTCGGATTTTCGTATTATAAACGACCTTGGAAAGCAAATGATGATAAAAGTAAAGTGGCAATTGGGATTGGAGCTTTTAACTTCTTAAAAAGAAATGCTTATGAAGAGATTGGAACACATGCTACAATCCGAGAACGGCCTGATGATGATTTAATGCTCGGTATTCAAATAAAAAATACGGGAAAAAAACAACGGCTTGTTTCTGCATTGGAGTATTTAGAGGTGGAATGGTACACGACTTTAAAAGAAGCATTGATTGGCCTTGAGAAAAATACATTTGCGGGCTTGGACTTTCGCTATAGTATGGTTTTGGTTGCGGTCTCTGGACTCTTTATTTCTCAGTTGTTCCCCTTTCTAGCGATTATTCTTTTGGAAGGGCCAACACGTATTTGGTATATATTCTCTATTTTGCTACTGTATTTAGTGTATAAACAAACTGCTAATATGATGTCTAAAAATGCATTACGATATTTTTTTGTTTTTCCAATATCAACGATGCTTTTCATTTACTGTATCATTCGGGCAACTCTCCTCACAACGATTCGTGGTGGTATTGTTTGGAGAGGAACGTTTTATTCATTAAAACAGCTTCGTAAACGTGATTAAATAGGTTCAAAAAGGTCGACTCAAAGCGTGGCTTCATGTGTAAGAATAAGGAGCACATACAGCTATGAGTCGCCTCTTTGTTAACCAAGTATTCTATTCGTTTTCGTGATACATATAAGTAGTTTCATAAATATGTTCAATATCTTGATCTGTCATATGTGACAACGTATGTTTTTCCATTCCTCTAACCATTTCAATATAGCGGATCATATTTTCACGTTCTTTTCTACTCATAGTAAATTCCCCTTTCTGTATTACAACAATTATTTATTTGATTATTATTATATAACAGTTAATCGAGAAGTCAACAGTGTTTTTATAATTTTTTGTAATTTCTTTAAAATAAGAAAATCGGCTGACATTGGGATTGTAACAGCCGATTATTCTCGTATTTATTCAATTATTCGTTTGGCAAATAAGTAATTTTGTTGCCAATATCCGATGTTCATAAAATCTTCAGCGATATGAACTCCTCTTGATGAAGAGGCATGGATCATATCCCCATTCCCCATATAAATTCCTACGTGACCTACTCTTCCGTCTGAATATAGGTCTTGATCTGTAAAGAAAATTAAATCTCCAACCTTAAAATTTAAGACACTTACGCCCATACTGGCTTGCTGTCTAGAAGTTCGAGGTATATCGATCCCGTTTTCTTGGAAAACCAATTGAGTGTATGAAGAACAATCGAATAAGTTAGGTGCTTCGTCAAGTGTTGCACCGAATTTGTAACCAGCTCCAATATACTTTTTTGCCTGTTCTATAATACCGGTTCTCACTTGCGCTACTGTTGTTGTGTGTCGCTTTTTAATGGGTTCCTTTTCTCGAATAGGTTCCGTCTCTTTTACTTGTTCTTTGGGTGTGAGTTTTAAGATGTCTCCTCTATAGATGATGTTAGTATGCAGATTATTTATAGATTTCAACGCACTAACTGTAGTATGATGTGCTTCTGCAATTTCCCATAAGGAGTCTCCTTTTTGAACTCGGTATCTTGTAGCAGGCTTTTCAACTTGTATGGAACCGTTCTCTGGTTTGAAATAAAAAAATGCATTATACAAAGCACCAGCAGCACCTAATGATATATAGGCTGTTTCGTTAATCCACCTTGGGGCGTCAATGTTAATGTATTCATCGCCTCTTTTCGCCATCGCCCCACCTATTGTCATTCGAACGGTAGTCGAACCATCAGTTGTTTCATACGTCATCGTATCATCTACAAAAATAATATAATTGTAACCTAAAATTTTTGAAATATGAATAAATGGTAAGTAATAGTGCCCATTGATTCGAATAGGATGAATTCCATCAACCATTGTTCCGTTAATAGCTAATCCAGCTTCAGGAACCCTTTCATAAGCTAAGGCGGTACCTGTTGGATGAAACCCTATAGTTAGAAAAGTAATGACTAGAGTAATGCTGATTACAATACGATTGACACGTTGTTTTCTTTTGTTCATCTTCATGCTCCCTTGATAACTATTTGTACAATACAATTTTAGCTTTTGTTCATTTTGTAATTTTATACGGGTGCATCAAATCTATAGGTTGAAGTGGGAGTCTTAGCACCAGTTAAAAAGGGATAAATAATTTTACTTTTATAATAAAATAGTTTGGCCTTTTTATGCTTTTGCCAGCGGTAATTTAATTGAAAACGTCGTTCCATGATCAAGTTTTGAGTTCACAAAAATTTCCCCTTTGTATTGTTCAACAATCCCGTAGCATACCATTAAACCAAGCCCTGTACCTTTCTCTTTTGTTGTGTAGAAAGGTTCTCCAATCTTATTTAATAATTCTGGAGGTATACCTTTTCCTTCATCAATAATTTCAACCCAGACGTGCTCATTTGTAGCTAATGCATTAACGTTCATTTTTCCACCGTTATCCATAGCATCAATGGCATTTTCAATTAAATTAAAAAATACTTGTTTAATTTGAGCTTCATTACAACTTACCCAACATGTCTTTTCTTTTATATTACAGCTTATTCTAATATTTTTCTTAGTTGCTTCTTTTTGAAGTAGTGTAGATATAGAATGTAAAAACGTCGCAATATCATGAACTTTAACCTCTTGAGATATTGGCTTTCCTAATGTTAATAGTTCATTAGAGATGAGAGTTATGCGATCAATTTCACTTTCAATTATCGAATAATGGTCTGTGTGATTGAGCGCTCCCTCTTTCCATAATTGAAGGAAACCCTTGATTGTAGTTAATGGATTATTGATTTCATGAGCAATCCCTGCTGCAAGGTCTCCAATTAATGATAATTTTTCGGTTTTAATATGTAGTTTTTGGGCTTCTACCTGATCACTTATATCTTTTGCTATAGCGAAAACCGCAGTGACGTTATCTTTTACAATGACAGGGATATTTGTAATATTTACACGAATATTCTTTCCATATTTCGTTATTCCTGTTACTTCATAATTTTGCGATATACCGGTTTTAGCATTTTCAAAATGGTATATTGTACGTCTTAAATCATTAGGATGTACAATTAAATCAAAATTCATTTGTAAAGCTTCATCTATTGAAAATTCAAAAATGGTTTCAAAACTTTTATTCGTCGTTATAAAATTTCCTTTTAAATCTAATAAATAAACAGCATCAGGATGATATTCAAATAGTGATTTATAATTTTGTTTCGTCTCTTCAATTGCTTTTTTTCGTGAGGTGATATTATGGAGTTGAATAGCGTAATGGTTGTTAGAACAATATATTTTTACATCATACCAGCTTTTGTTTAATAAAAGTTCAAAGCTTGCGCTACGATCTGTGTTTACAACTTCCTTAAATTGATTATATAATAATGTATTTTTAAGCGTTTCTACTTCATCCCAAATCACTTTTCCTTCCAATATTTGTTTGGATTTCAAAAAAAGATGTTCTGTTTCTTTGTTTAAGTAGGTAAAAATACCATGATCATCTAAAATAAAAAAGGGGTCACTTAAATCATCAATAAAGGTATCTAATCTCCTTGCTTTTAGTTCAACCTCGTTCATATTTTGATTCCTTTCTTTTTTTGCTCTATTTTTCAGACTAAGGGGCAGTGCAACTCCTGCTTTTAGACTAATAGTTTTCTTATTATGTCCAGCTAGGAGATACCTGCCCGTTAAAGCTAACTTTTGTTTTAAGGTAAGTGTAAGTTTGTATTACCATTCAAGGATTAAAACTATTCTGATAATTACAGCGATAATGCTTTGAATTATTAATTTCCCATAACTTCAATTCAACACAGATGTTAAAAAACCTTCTCGTAATTTTAAAAATAGGACTAAAATAATAAAACATGTTAACTTGAGTTAACATGTTTTATTATTTTTAATACGTTTAAGATACTAATTTAAAAGTGTAGAATCTAATTCTAACAATATAGGACAGTGATCACTACCTAAAATGTGGTTATGAATTTGTGCGTCCGTTATTTTATTTTGCAATCGTTCTGATATGATGAAATAATCAATTCTCCAACCAATATTACGTTCACGAACTTTATTCATATAAGACCACCACGTGTAGGCACCTTGCTGATTAGGATAGAGGTGTCTGAACGTATCTATAAATCCACTCTTTAATAAATCCGTCATTTTCTGACGCTCTTCTTCTGTAAATCCAGAATTACCATAGTTCGGTTTCGGATTTTTTAAATCAATTTCTTGATGGGCTACATTTAAATCTCCACAATAGATGATAGGTTTTGTCCCATTGAGCTCTTTTAGGTGATCTTTGAGATCATCCTCCCATTTAAGTCGTTCTTCAAGTCTCGTAAGGTCACGTTTTGAATTCGGAGTATATACATTTACGAGAAAAAAAGAATCGAATTCTAACGTAATAATTCGTCCTTCTCTTTCATCACTATTGTTTCCTACCCCGTATAAAACCGATATTGGTTTTTTCTTTGTAAATACTGCCGTTCCTGCATACCCTTTCTTTTGTGCATAATTCCAATACTGATCGTAACCTTCTAATTCAAGTTTGATTTGTCCTGCTTGACACTTTATTTCTTGAAGACAAAAAATATCTGCATCTACTTCTTTAAAATAATCAAAAAAACCTTTTGTCACACATGCTCTAATTCCATTTACATTCCAAGAAATGAGTTTCATTGTTTCTCCTTCTCTAGACTGTGTTCTCTATCTATATTTGTTATATACAATCATTCTTTTACATTTCAATAGTTCTTTATGTTATAGAATGATTTTTTAGTGTTAGTGATTATCTAAATATGTAGATAACACATTTGTAATATGTTCAATGTCTTTTTCTGACTGAGATTGAATGACATAATGGTCACCGTCTAAGTGAGCAGTAACGTTATCAACACCTTGTTTCTGAAGAAAGTCAAGGACGTCGTCGAGACTTTCGTTGTCTGTTAATAACACTTTTTGCCCAACGAAATGACGATTGACAAAAATATCATATGTGTCATGCGCATTTTTTACAGATGCTTCAGCATTCGCCGTTTGAAAGAAAGGAAAGTTTAAATTCGTGTTGTTATTAAACAATTGCTTCACTCCTCTTTGCAATATGCTGTTAGTATGTGGCATCCATCGTATTTGTATAACAACTTTTAAAACGAAAGTATTAGAAGCTTTGCTTATGATTATTTTCGTTAAGTTGGAAATAAAATGTAGAAGCTTTGTCCATTTCCATTAAAGTCCTTCTTCCTCAAATCGTTTTAAATCATTTTTATGACCGATGACGATAAGTATATCATTTAGATGAATAAGGTCATCAGGTAATGGAGAAACGATGACTTGCTCATTTCTCTTAAATGCTAGAATTGTACAACCATATTTTGCTCGAATGTCTAGTTGAATTAAGGATTTGTTTGCGACTTTCTCAGTTGCTAACAATTCCACAATACTATATTCATCAGATAACTCAATATAGTCAATGATTTTTTCAGAAACGAGATGTTGAGCTATACGAATGCCCATATCTTGTTCAGGATGAACGATTCGGTCTGCACCAATTTTTTCTAACACTTTATGATGATAATTGTTTTGTGCTTTTACCCAAACGTTCTTAACGCCGATCTCTTTTAATAATAGCGTACATAGAATACTAGATTGAATGTTTTCGCCTATTGCAACGATGACAAAGTCAAAATTTCGAATACCTAAACTTTGTAGCATGCTCTCTTCTGTCCCGTTTGCGATAACAGTATGTGTGGAATAATTCATAAATTCATTCACTTTTTCTTCGCTTGAGTCAATTGCTAAAACATCATGACCCATTTGATATAATTCTTTACAAACCGATCCCCCAAAACGTCCTAAACCAATAACAGCAAATTGTTTCTTCATTTTTCTCTCCCTTAAAACACACTAAAAAGACCACATCAAAGAAGGGTCAAAACTGTTAGATGTAATATCGTTAATTTACTCCTCAAGGGTATTTTTGTCAATGGCTAATTTCTTACTTCATTACTAGTTTGGACTAACTACTAAACGAGTACTCATGACCGTTAGTCAAGATAATCCTTTCTTCAGTACACTCATTAAATGTCCCCTGCTATCACTGGCAATTGAGATAAAAAATGTTGTACAAATGGTTCAGAATCAAGACGTAAGGCAACATGTGGAGGTTGCACTTGTTTCATCGCTTCGAGCGGAAGACCTAACCATAAATACCGCTGATCAATAATTGCAAATGGAAATGGCACTTCATTTTTTAGCCATTGATCACATTTTATTGTGTCTTGATGATTTGTTGATATAATCGTAAGCTTGGTATTTTTTCTGCTGTTTTGTAAATGCTCCAACCATACTTTCGGTAAGGTTGAATGATTTGGTAAGGATAAAATAATGGAATGGCTCGCTTCTTGTATATCTTGAAACACACGCTCTAATTTTAGGGCATGTATCCATTGTAATTGCTGATGCTGATTTTTAATCCATGTACCTATTTCTCTAGGGGGAACGATTTGTTTATTTATCATTTGATGTTCTACGAGTTGCCGAAACGTTTTTCCACGGTAGACATTTTGTTTGACAAATGCTGTGTTACTTATGTGAATAAATTTTCCTTTTGTTCTCGTTATTGCGACATTAATGAGTCGCTCACTGTCTTTCCCGGTTAATAACATTCCAGCACGTTCTTCAGGAAAGCTATCGACCGTATCAAAGATCATAACGTCTCGTTCGCTGCCTTGGAATCGATGGACTGTGGCAGCTATTATATCCGCTTTTTGTTTTTCTTGTTTATAGAGATCATCTAGTAAAATATCCATCATTTGTGCTTGGGCTCGATATGGGGTTACATACCCAATGGACTTTGCGTTACCAATATAGGCTTCATGAATGAGTTGAAAAGATAATAATAGCTGCCATAGATTAAAACGTGACTTTGAGCTTCTCTCTTTTGCACAATACTCACCAGTATAACTCGTATCGACTAAAATAGAAGCACGGTTGGGAAATGGCTGTTGACTCACGATTTTCTTTTGCTTTTTTTGAACACTCGGATGATCACCTACAAGCCCTTGATAAATATACCGATTTGAAAAAGCAGATATTTGAGGATGCATTCGTCTTTGCTCTTTTAATAAGAATAAATGAGGATGAAGCTTTCCTTCATTGACTACATCTACAATGCCTGCGCGGTGAAATATGTCTTCTTTTAACCATTTTTCAACTAACTTGTGTCTAGCTACTGCAATCGGCGGCAATTGTTTAAAATCTCCACAAATAATCGCTCGCTTTCCTAGAGATGCTGCAAAAGCAGCTTGAGGGACATAAGCCATGCTCGCTTCATCTACAATTACCACATCAAAGTCTTTTTTATAAATTGCCGAATCAGTAGCAGCCTTTGCTAATGTCGTACAAACGATGGTCGCTTGTTTCACGTATTGAATTTCTTTTTGGCGTATTTTTTCAAGTACTTTCGAAATCTTCGTTTCAATTTCGATTAGGTGATCTGTATCTCTCATACTAAATGACCTTGCTAAATCTTGTTTTAAATGCCGTCTCTCTTTTAGAAGTGTTTCTTGCTCTTCAGCTAAATGAGGCTCGCGTTTTTCTAAAAGTTGACTTGTCGTTATTGCTTCATACACTCGTAGCCTTTCTCCTACTTGTGTTCCGTATCGTAGTAGTTCACCTTCTTTAAATCGTTTTTTCTTAGTGATAAAAGCTGCAATTTCATTCACTAACACATCGACCGCTTGGTTACTATGCGACATAATAAGGACACTTCTTCCGTTAAAGTACATATTCGCAGCTACACGTGCTAAAGCGTATGTCTTTCCTGTTCCTGGTGGTCCCCAAACAAATGTGATAGGGTTAGATTTGCATCGTAAATACAATTCATGAGTAGGGTTTTTTGCTTTTTCAGTGGGCTGTTTTACTTCCATCGATGGATCCATCAGTTTTTTGATACGGGACCGTCTTTTCTTACTTGTTTTTAATTCTTCTAATCGTTCCGATAACTCATCAAGTAATTCCCAAGGGTCATGATAAATTACTGCTTCAGAAATAAGGTCACCGATTGATTGTTGAACCGATAAAAGTATGCTATTTCCTTCGGAGGATAAAAGCTTTCCATCCTGTTTTAATGGGCCCCATTCTAAGCGAACAATTGAGCCAACAGGAATCCGTATTGAAGATGTTGTTTCAAAATAATATATATAGGAATGATCCTTGGATAATAGATGTCCTTTTTTCACTCTAAATTTATTACTGCCATACCTTTTTAAATGCTGAATTTCGATTTGAATCGCTTTTTGCCATTCTTTTATATAAGTTAATGTACTTGTCATTCATCTCTTCCTTTAAAAATTTAGTGTATCTATTGTACCTCATTTATTGTCCGTAAACATTATACATTTCATAATATTCTCTTGGAACTTGCCATCCATATTGTCTACTAGGAAAGAACTGGCACTATCTTATTTAGAAGAATTGGCTTATAATTACTTGTTGGGAAGGAGGTAATCATTTGACAACTGTACAACAATATGTCTTCTTTGATTTTGAAATGCTTTGTTCCAATCGCGGAATGCCATTTGAAGATATGGAAGGTATTCGCTTAGGGGCTGTAAAGTATAATATAGAAACTGAAGAAATTGCTTATTTTGATCGGTATATTCGTCCAACAAACCTTCGACCACTTTCTTCATTTTGTAAAAAGTTAACTGGAATTCACGATCAGGACTTAGTTGGTGCAGATGGTTTTAGGACAGTTTTTGATGACTTTTTAATGTGGGTTGGTGGAATAAAGCGTTCACGTTTTTTCTCTTGGTCACCAAGTGATATTTTTCGCTTGAAATTAGATGCAGAAAGACATGAGATCTCACCTAGAACGATTAAAAAGATTGATCAACGTTATGTCGATTTTCAGGCGATTTTTACAAAACGTGTAACGAAAGAGAATGTTTCTGTGGAACGAGCTCTTGGCTTTTATGGACTATCTTTTCATGGTCAGCAGCATAATCCTATGCACGATGCCTATAATACACTTCGGGTTTATTTAAGCTTTGTAAATGATCCGGTTAAAAGCGATTTTATTATGCTTAACCAGTTTATTTTTAATGACGTTGAATTCATTTCAACCAATATAAAAGGATTAAATAAGAAGCTTCGTGAAAAGTTAATAAGTGATGTACATTCTTTTATAATGGATCTTAGAGATATTTATAAAATAAAAGATGCAACAAAAGTAACTAAAAGGGCAAGGAGACTTGCTGAAAAGTATGAAAATATTTTAATTAATCGTTCAAGTATGTTTGATCAAAATTTAATGGCTGACATTCGGCTGTTAGTTGATTTTTCTCATGAGCTCCAATTATCATATGAGGAACATACTAATCATGCCTCAAAAATAATGATTTTACCGGAAAGTATTGTGCTACCAATGAACGAGCTTTCCCTGAAGCGAGGATGCTAAGCATCTTGCTTCCTACATAAATGATTAAATAACCTCTATAAACCCATCCTTAGAAGAAATAACATATCATATGTATTTGAATTTAAATATGATACCGAATGTTTATCCACAGCACTTATTTATCCATATATATATTATCTCCAATGTTCTCATCAAAATTATAACCAAATATTTTATAATCATGGTAAGGTTACCCTCGCATACATACAGCTAAATTGACTGATCATAATTAATGTTTGATACAATCATCGAACAAAAATGAGGAGGGATTTGAAATCATGAACAATTTGTTTGGAAGAAGAAGGAACAATAATCGTAACGGCTTAATGTTGTCTTTAGTAGGCCTAGGAGTTGGGGCTGCTGCTTATGGTATGATGCGAGGTCGTAACAATAACAATAACATCAATAATAACAATATGATGGAAACTGTCGGTAGAGCCATGAGACAAGTTCGTGAATAGTCTCTCGCCAAAGAACAGCCTATCTACGGTAGGCTGTTTTTTTTTTCAACAAATAAGAAATTTCGAGGATGTCTAGCTGCAGCGCCCACCGACTAGCGAGACTTCCTTTACCTCCGTACGAAAAGTCAACATCGCCTCGCTAGCACTCGCCGTGTTTCCTTTATCTCATACGGAGGGACTTCAGTCCATACACCGCTAAACGGTCACTTGCGCTTTTCTTACATCCATTTAACTTGAACAATAACCATAAAAAGAATTATGATAATATTAAAATACATAATTATCAATTGAACTAAACAAATATTATCGATAAAAGTATTGGAGGATTTAATATGAATATACCAAAATACCCAGACGGTTTCGATGAATGTGATCGTAGTAAGCGATTATCAGAAGAGGAATTAGATAAGAAAATAAATATTGAAATTAAAAACATGATTAATTATATGAGTAAAAACGGAACAGAAAACTATTCGAAAGCATTTGAGGATGTTTTGATTATGATTGACCGAATTTACGAGGATGACCAAACTTATTATGAAATTTCAGTGGCAAAACAGCATAGTCGAGCTATTGTTAGGTAAACAATTACTTTGAGGAACTAGGGCCTCCAGTTAGCAATTGAAAAACGTAGGCCCCTGCCTATCAAAAAAAAGTACTTACAAAACGAAGTACCCTACTTCTAAAAATGTATTACTGTTTTAGTAAAATCAAAGAGTTCTCTGCGAGTGCTCACATAGAAAATCAGCCTATTTTACATCGGGTTTGATTTCGCTTACTTTGTATTTTTCGTTCTCGAGCACTTCGATGTTTTTCTGTGTAGTGGATGCGACTGCTTTCGTATGTTCAACTAATTGGATGATTGTACGGTGCGCTTGTTTTGCCCCTCTTATTAATAGAGGAACACCGATAAAATCAATTCCAAATCGTCTTGAAAATAACCCACCAAATGTCATCGAAATCGGGACTGTTGGTGAGCAATTGGAAAAAATGATTTTTTCAATTGCTTTCCCGTCTTCCTCTAACAAAGATATAAAAGAAAGAAGAGCGGGTATTACAGCTGTTGATTTTCCTCTTCCTACTGTATACACCTTATTTCCGTCCACGTCTTTTCCGTGATAAATAATCCTTCCAAAATCTCTTGGCGTTAATTTATTAAAAATATCAATTCCTAATATTTCCTCTTTTGTCGGTTCACGATCTTTTGGCAATTTATCGAGATGATATGCTGCAGCTAATGCTGATGAATGTGTCCCAGCAAAACAATTATATATATAAAGCAAGTCCTGCTCCCCTTTACTGTTTAAGTAAAAACATTGGGTGTTTTTTTTAAAAGAATAAGAAAGTTTCAATTTCGAGGATGTCTAGCTGCAGGTGTCATCGGCTCGAGGTCGCTTCGGTCCATCAAACGTGTCTAAAAGTCAAGACACTAATTACTGGCCCTCCAGCGCTTGTCGCCGATAAGCAGACACCTTTCGCTTTCTTGTCTAGCTACAGCGCCCAGCGTCTAGTGGACTTCGCTCTCTGTGTTGCCTTTATCTCATACGGAGGGCTCCAGTCCATACGCCGCTGAACGGGCGCTTGCGCTTTTCTTAACTAAAACCATGGAATTTACATTGTAAAATTCCAAATTTCCATCAAAATTATACTTGTAAAAAAAATGAATAGAGACTTTTAAATGTTTTCCAGAAATCTCTGCTTAATGAGCAGTATAACTCGATTTTGTATTGGTAAACTAGGATAGAAAGCTTGTATAGAACAATACTTTAAAACAAGGTGGGAAATTATATGTCACAATCCAAAGGTCAAGCAGACCGCCAATTTAGAAAGCGGAAAGAAGCGCAAAATCCTCATGGGAAAATTAAGTCGTTAAAACAATTAGCCGCAGAGACACCACCAAAGGAATGATATATTTCAGTTCACTTTGACTTAAAGACATAAACTTAATTAAATAGTATGTATTTAAAAATAAAATACCATAGCTGACTCAACAGTTAATGCCCTATTTGCTAAGTAGGAATGCTTTTGAATTGAGTAATTAAATGATTGAGGTTTATAGGATCATAACCTATGGGTCAGCTTATTTTTTAAAGAATAAGACAGTTTCAATTTCGAGGATGTCTAGCTACAGCACCCAGCGTCTAGCGAGACTTCCCTCACCTCTTTACGATAAGTTAACATCAGATCGCTTACGCTCTCTGTGTTGCCTTTATCTCATACGGAGGGCTCCAGTCCATACGCCGCTGTACGGGCGCTTCCGCTTTTCTTGTCTAGCTACAGGTGTCATCGGCTCGAGGTCGCTTCGGTCCATCAAACGTGTCTAAAAGTCAAGACACTAATTGCTGGCCCTCCAGCGCTTGTCGCCGATAAGCAGACACCTTCCGCTTTTCTTATTTATAGTCCTGCAAATTACATGTCTCATTTTTTATGGGAAACTTGGATAACATCAGGTTTAAGTTGTGGGATGCAAATTGGTCTGCTGCTTTTTCGTGAGGTATATTTCTGTATTTTTTCTTCTCTTCATACGTATGGCCATACTTCATGTCTGCAATAAACCGCTCATAATAGTATTCTCCTCGATTAAAATAATCAAACAAACGGTCACGTTTATCCATGCCTTTTCCGCCAATCAATCCGTGACAAAGATGTCCGACTTCATGTAAACAAATAAATGCAGCATATTCATAACAACACACTTGCTTTTTTTTCATATCGAGGATAAATTCTTTATTTTTATAGTCTTCTGCAATTGCCATAATATTCATATAAATAACTGGTTTAAAATCTCCTTCATCGTCGATTTCTAGTTGTCCAGGATAATTAATCGGTGCATCAGATATATAAAACGTAACATCGGCAATGATGGATTGGTAAATCGAAGTTTCCAACCATTCAATAGTAGCTCGAATCCCTGATAACGCTTGGATGACATGCTTTTTAGAAATTTTATACTGCTTCCTTATAACCTCAGCAGGTTCGAATACAAAGTCTAATGCCTCTATAATTTTAAATGTAGTACACCCCCTTTTGCAGGCTTGTAATAAAAAAAGATGATTAAGAGATTTTATTCGAAAATTGATAAAGTTATGATAGTACCATTAATATGAAGGTCAGATAGACATTCGGAGGAGGATATACTTCGGGCTAATTTGGCATTAGGTATCTCTTCGGTAGAAAGGTAGGCTAGTAAATAATTTTACCTTCAAAGACCTAGTAGCATTTAATAAAACAGACTATAAGAGTGAAGGACTATTTAAATTTAAAAGAAAAGCAAAGGAGGATCCTTTGCTTTTCTTTATATTCTTAGAGATTATGCAGTTTGAACTTCAGTATTGATTTCAATAGTTGCTTTTTGAATTCTACGATTACGAACTTCTTCAATATATATTTTTATATTTTCATATACCATGGTCTCGCCTTTTTTGGGGAGGTAACCAAGTGTATCTGAAATCCAGCCCCCCAATGTATTGGAGCTTGTTTCTGGAATTGCAACATTGATGGATTCACAAAATTCTTCAACTGAAATTCGTCCATCTAACCGTAATTTTCCGTTATCTAGTACTTCAATTAATTGTTCACTTTCATCATGTTCATCCCAAATTTCACCGACAATTTCCTCGAGTATATCTTCAATTGAAATGATACCCGCAGTACCACCATATTCATCTAGGACAATTGCCAAGTGGACTTTGTTTTTTTGTAACTCCTTTAAAAGGTGAGAAATTTTAACCGAGCCAATTACAAAGTGTGGTTTTCGAATAATGTTGTTTAAAACAAAATTATTATCTTGCACGTACATTGTAAAAAAGTCCCGGTGTGAAATAATTCCTACAATGTTATCGATTGAGCCATTATATACAGGAACGCGTGAATACTTTTCGTTAATAAACACATCTTTTATTTCTTCAATAGGTGTATCAACCGATACCGCTATTACATCTGGTCGAGGAGTTAAAATATCCTTAACCACAATGTCGTCAAATTCGATTGCATTATGAAGGAGTTCCCGTTCTTGAGTGTGAAATGTCCCTTCCTCTTCTCCAATTTCCACTAAGGCTTTAACATCCTCCTCAGTTACACTAGGCTCTTCATCTTTTGCTCCCATTAGTTTATCGATTCCTAATTTGAGTTTAACAAAAAGCCATGTTATTGGATAGAAGATATTCATGACCGTCTTTAAAGTTGCAGAGATTGCAAGTAAATATTTTTCTGCATATTGTTTCGCTAAAGATTTCGGTAGAATTTCACCAAAGACTAGAACTAACAAGGTAATAACAAATGTTGTAATAAGCAGAGTGCTTCCATTGCTACCAAACAGATCAGTCGCAATTTTAGTAGCAATTGTAGCCATCGCAATGTTTACAATGTTGTTACCAATTAAAATGGTTGAAAGGCTTTGGTCGAAATTTTCCGCCATATCTAGTGAACGTTTTGCTTTTACATTATTGTTCTCGGCTTGATTACGGAGCCTTATTTTATTGACACTCGTAATCGCAGTTTCCGATGCAGAAAAATATCCTGATAACAATAACAATGCCCCTAATAAGATAATCGAGTCATAGGGTATACTGTCCAAAATTCCATCACTCTCCCGATTCGTATTACTTCTAATATATATTAAAAGCTGTAGAATTAGCAATCATTTTTTTATAAAAACTGAGAGATTATTGTACAATTGAGCTATTCACTATTTATTTTTCTACATATTTTCTTACAGAAGTATGCACCATAAAAATTAAGGAGGTGTACGAAATGAAGAAAAATAAGTTAGGTAACCAAAACATACCGGACTTTGATAAACTGTCAGATCGAATAATAGCGGAACCGACAAATAGCCCAACCATTGTAATGAAAACAAATTTAGACCCAAAAAGTTCAACAGAAGAAAATCCTTATTTTACTGAAAAAAGTCAAAAACACTCTAAGGAATTTCGTCAATATTTTGAGGATGAATGAGAAATCACCCTTTTTGAAAGCTGGGGCCTCGCCCTAGCTTTTTATTCGCATATAAATTTTAGCGTTTTTTGACTCTGTAAAATGTGCCTGATGTTTTGCTTACAATGTCTCCTAGTTCATTATAAATGTCACATTCTGTGAAAAGAACATTATATCCATCTTTAGTATATCTTGCTTTAGCAATTAGTTTTCCACTTGTAATGGCTTTTAAATGATTCGTTTTTAATTCTAACGATACATAAGGATCTTCTTTGAAGCGGAAATTCAAATGACCAATTGCAGTGTCAGCAAGATATGTATAAATTCCACCATGAACCGTTCCGATTGGGTTGAACATTGTTTCACTCACCGGACATTCAATCGTACATTCCCTTTTTTCATCATCATAAGAAAATTGAAAATCAAAAAATTGAAATAGAAAAGCTTTTTCTGGAGCTAATTCAGTTTTTTCTGCTGCATATTGTGCTTGTTTAATTACGAATTCCTTATTCATTCTATCTCCCCCTATTTATTAAAATAATTAGGCTCTCTTTTTTCAAGAAATGCCGAAATTCCTTCTTGCCCTTCCTGACTGATTGATCGTTCGGCCAATTGCGTTGATTCTATAGCCATTTGAGATTCAAGTGTTTCTTGTAAGGAGTGCGCGAATAATTTTTTCGTTGCTCCAAATGCATTCATTGGACCTTTTGCAAGCGATTCTGCCAATTCAATTACAACGTTCATTAACTGTTCTTCAGCAATGACATGGTTAACAATTCCCCATTCATTCGCTTCATGGGCATTTAAGATACGATTCGTATACATTAGCTCCAATGCTCTTTTCATGCCAACGATACGAGGTAAAAAGTAACTGCCTGACCCATCAGGTGTTAAACCAATTTTGTTATAAGCCATGACAAATTTAGCATGATCAGATGCATAAACGAGGTCACATGCACACGCAAGGCTCATTCCTGCCCCTGCTGCAATGCCGTTCACAGCACCGATGAACGGTTTATTCATTCTTGCAAAATAAGAAATCGCTTGATGTAAGTAAGCGGTAACATGTTTCAAGTGAGAAGCTATCTCTTCCCCTTCTTTGGCAAAGCTTTTTAAATCTCCACCAACTGAAAATTTATTTCCCGCTCCAGTAATGACAACGGCTCGAATATCATCATTTTCTGAACAGCTTATAGCAACGTCCAATAATGCTTTAGCCATTTGTAAGTCTATAGCATTTCCAACTTCTAGCCGATTTAATGTTACGATGCCGACATTGTTTTCAACGGATAATACAACACTTTGATTTTCCATATGTATTCCTCCTCTTATAATTAAAGATAATTTTTCTATTTAAGTGTATCAAACTTTATATTCAAAAATAAGAATTTTGCAAATTTTATTTTCGACAAAACATAACATTCTTCTACACTGCACAACTTTTAATAAAATAGAAGTTAAATATTAATTTCTAAGTACGATATAAATTGTATAGAGGATATAGGCTAATACAAGGGTTATCCCTTCTGATTTAGCAACTTTATATTTGGTCCTTGAAAATATAAATAACAATACTGTTAATACAATCATCAAAATGACATCAGTAAATACTTTACTGTTTACTGGTAGCGGTGTTATTACTGAAGATAATCCTAGAATAAATAATATATTAAATATATTGCTCCCTACGATGTTACCTAATGCGAGTTCACTTTGTTTTTTTATAGCAGCTGTAATCGAAGTGACTAACTCAGGTAAAGAAGTTCCAACGCCAACAATCGTTAATCCGACTAACGTTTCACTCATCCCTAAAGTAAAGGCTATGTTTGTACTGTTTTTAACAACAAGATCTCCACCAAAAATGATTGCTGCTAAACCAATTAATGTTATTAATACATTTTTGCCTAATGAACTTTTCGGTATTTTCTCTTCTGTAATTTTTTCTCGACTATTTCTTGCAACTTCAAAGATGTAATAAATGAAAACACTAAAGAATAAAAGAAAAATAAACCCATCACTGCGATTAATATAGTTATTGTTCAATGTTTGAAGTGTAATATCACTCATAAGAATTAACAAAGCAATACTCGCTAAAAATGTAAAAGGAATCTCCTTGCGAAGTGTTTCACTTTCAACTTTTAACGGGTTTAATAATGCCGTAATTCCGACCACAAGAGTAATGTTAAAAATATTACTACCAATAACATTCCCTAAAGCTACATCAGCATTATCTTCTATCGCTGCAATAATACTTACTGTAGCCTCAGGTGAACTCGTTCCAAATGCAACGATCGTCAATCCAATTAAAATCGGGGGGACGCGGAGTATCGCTGCAATTTTTGATGAACCATCTACAAATAAATTTGCACCTATTATAAGAAGAGTAAAACCGACGGTAAGTAGTAAATAAGCCACATTTATTCCACCTTTTAGTAAAATTATATATAAATTAGCATAAACTGATTTACATAAAAAATGCAATTTTCTAAAAGACATTCTGTAAAATATGTAAAAAAATGTTAAATGGTATTTTGTTATAATTTTCCTTTGGAAAAAACTTGCTTTTATCTACGACAAACTGCTATGATGAGTACAATTATTTTTGCTCCGATAACATAAAGAACAAATACTTACATAATAAGTAATTTCAGTTTTCACAGTGTTGATTGGACAAGAATAGTAATACTATCGTGGGATAACCACTTTGGAGGCTTAAACATGGCACAAGGAAAAGTAAAATGGTTTAATTCAGAAAAAGGTTTTGGATTCATTGAGGTAGAAGGTGGAGAAGATGTATTCGTACACTTTTCAGCAATTCAAGGTGATGGATTTAAATCACTTGACGAAGGTCAAACTGTAACGTTTGATATTGAACAAGGCGCACGTGGACCACAAGCTGCTAACGTTCAAAAATAAGTTAACGAGGACTCCATTAAGGGGTCCTCGTTTTATGAAAAGACCGTTATTTCATTTTATAATCGGTACTTTACACATATTAAAAAATAAAATGAGCGATGACTACAATAACAGGAAGTGTAATTAACGTACGTTCAAAGAAAATGATAACTAGATCACTAAACTTTACAGGTAATTTCGAAGCAAGTAATAATCCACCAACCTCTGACATGTAGATTAGTTGAGTTACTGACACACAAGCAATGACAAAGCGTGTAAACTCACTTTCGATTCCACTTCCGATAACAGCTGGTAAGAACATATCAGCAAAACCTATCACCATCGTTTGAGCCGCTTGAGCCGCTTCTGGAACTTGCATTATGTTTAATAATGGGACAAATGGCGCTCCTAAAATGGCGAAGAAAGACGTATGTTCTGCAATTATTAAAGCAATTGTTCCAAAAGCCATGACGACAGGAATAACACCAAACCACATATCGAAGACATTTTTCATACCACCTTTAAAGGAAGCAGAAAAACTATTATTGCTTGACGTGGCACGCTCTAAAGCTTTTTCAATTCCAAGTGTAAATAATGCTTTCCCTTTCAACTCTTTTTCGTCAAAGCGCTGTTGATTTTCAACAAAATACGTATCAGCTTTACGCGATAACGGCGGGATACGAGGCATAATGATAGCTGCGACAAATCCAGCTAGTAAGATCGTTAAATAATACGGAATAAACATATGCTCTAAATTCATATACGTTAAAATTACGATACTAAACGTTATAGATACAACTGAAAATGTCGTACCAATAACAGCTGCCTCTCGTTTTGTATAAAATCCTTCTTCATATTGCTTATTTGTTAATAATACACCGATTGTCCCATCTCCCATCCATGACGCCATACAATCAATAGAAGATCGTCCTGGAAGGGTAAAAATAGGTCTCATTACTTTGTTTAGTAAAACACCACATAATTCTAGTAAACCAAAATTTAATAATAGCGGTAAGAATAAGCCAGCAAATAAAAAGATCGTAAATAACAATGGAATGAGTTCATAGAGTAGTAAACCACCTGTATATTCAGACCAAATCCATTCTGGACCTATCTCTAGTAATGTTACCGCAGCAAAAATAAATCCAAATACTCGAGTTATAAACCATGCAGGGTGAACTAAAAATAAGGCTTTAATAACCTCACTTTTTAACAGTTTTTTTGGCTTTAATAACGACAACCATCCTGTCAAAATAGATACGAAGAATAAAATTACTGTAACTAACCATGGAAGAATACCGCTTAATAGGCCTTCAAGCTGCTTTGCTAAAAAAGCAACAGGAATCGTAATGCCATCATCAAATTGTAATGGAGTCATAAATAAAATTATCCCGAGAAGTGATGGTATAACGAAAAGTAAATAACTATTTAAAGCTGAGTTATTTTCAACTTGTTTTTGCTTCTCAATATTATTTGAAGCCAATACTAGCTCCCCCTTTATGTAAAAAATTAAAATACAAACAATATATCATTATAATAGTCTTTTTCCTAGAAGGGAAGTTATTAATGCTACTGCAACATCCCCTGTTTTATTTTTTATATCTAAGATTGGATTTACCTCTACGAATTCTGCAGAAGTAATAACGTTCGATTCTGCTAACATCTCGAGGGCAAGATGGCTTTCTCGATAGGAAATTCCACCAATAACAGGCGTCCCTACCCCAGGAGCATCTGTTGGGTCTATTCCATCTAGGTCTAGACTTAAGTGTACGCCATCCGTTCTAGCTGCTAAGTATTCAATCGTTTCTTCAATTACTTTAGTCATTCCAAGACGATCAATTTCATGCATCGTATATACTTTGATTCCCTGCTCTTTAATTAACTCTCTTTCTCCTTCATCTATCGATCTAGCCCCAATAATGACAATATTTTCTGGTTTAATTTTCGGACAATATCCACCAATATTTACTAATGATGGATGTCCAATTCCTAAATTCACAGCTAGGGGCATCCCATGTATATTTCCAGATGGAGAAGTTTCTGCAGTATTTAAGTCTACATGCGCATCATACCAAATGACACCTAAGTTTTGATAGCGCTTACTTAATCCGGCAATCGATCCGATACTCATACTATGATCTCCACCAAGAACTAAAGGGAAACTACCTTCTTCTTGAATTTTTTCTACTTCACTTTGCAATTCTTCACTAACTCGAATGACTTCATGTAAATTTGTTAAATTTTCAGGTGCTTGATTAGTTACCTGTGAACGATCAATTTTCAGATCTCCATAATCTCTAACTTCATAGCCAATCTCTTCAATTTCTTCAATTAGTCCAGCATATCTCATTGCACTTGGTCCCATATCTACCCCACGACGTTTTTGTCCTAAATCCATGGGTACTCCAATAATTGATACTTTCTTAAACTTTTTCATAAAAAAATCCCCTCTCTGAAGTCTAGTGGAACAGCTATGACTATGTGTTCCACCTTAATTCCCTTTATACAAAATTCATTGTATAAAGCATAAACTTTTGTATACACACATTATACAATAAGGGATGAATACTTGTATAGTATGAATTATATAAATATTTTTAAAAACTAAAAATCCTACAAAAATTAAAAAACTCTAAATCTGAAAACCCTTACAATGAAAGGCACCATCCTATTTGGTATTTAATTATTTAATTTAGAAATATTTTATAAAAAAAATAGTAGGCTGACACTTCAATATGAGTCAGCCTACTATAAATCATTCCCACTTTAGGTCAGTTGGCAGGATTTTTTTGATTTCTTCAAAATATGCCACTTTTTGGTTTTCTGTCATCCAAATATGGGCAATCCCACGATCTTCACGACTTCGAATTAATCGACCTAATCCTTGCCGTAAACGGAGGAGCATATAAGGGGTATCAATTTCTTTTAATGGATTTACGACATGTTTTCGTTTCGCTTGAAATACTGGATCATGAGGTGGAAATGGTAAAGATGAAATAATTACTTGTGTTAGCGCCTCACCTGGCACATCCAGACCTTCCCATAAGTGATATGCACAAAGCACTGTAGATTGATTTTGCTGGAAATGTTGCACTGAAAGACTGATTTCTTGATCTCCTTCATAGACGATCTCAAAATCCCATGTTCGTTGATCTGCCCATTTGCGAAAACGATTCATTTCCTCCACTGATGTAAACAGTATAAGAGAGTGTCCGGCGTTATTTTCTAAAGAATTCCCGATATGCTTCCACTTCATGTGTTCATTGAGTTCAATATGACCTTTCAATTTCATTTGTACATCATAATCAAATGGTGATGCAACAGTAAATGAAGTATAGTTCGTTATACCGAGACTATTAGTAATGTACGAAAAATCACCATTCTTTGACAACGTTGCTGATGAAAATATAAATGGGATACCTTGTGAAAACACATCTTTCTTCAAAACATCTTCGACTAGACGAGGCATAATTACAAATGATGTTTCAAGTTTATTTTCCTCTAGCCAGAATATACCTTCGTCTTCTTTTAATAATATATTTAGTCCGTATGAGAAAAACTCTAAATATTCTTCAATTATTTTCACGTGATAATCTTCAAGTGTAAATAATTCAGAGTCAAACACAAGTTGTTCTAATAATTCTTGTACATAATGATCTATTCTCCGTGCTAAGTCCAGCATCATTTTTGAACGAGGGACATCAAGTCGGGTAGATCCTTCAACTAAATTAGCCGAAGCTCTTAAAATGTCAAACCATTCGTCATGTAATGCTAATATCTCTTCGATTAAAACAAGTGATTCTTCCCGAACATTTTGATTCATGTATGCCGTTAATACCGTTGTTAAAGTTTCAGAGTGGAAACGGTAAGTTAAAGCTTTTTGAGCAGCGAATTCGAGTAAGTGTCCCTCATCAAAAACAACACAACTTGCTTCAGGTAATAAAGGAAGCTGTCCTTCACGCTTTCTAGATTCTTTTGTCCATACATGCTCCATGTAAAAATCATGTGAGCAAATAATTAAATCGGTTGCTTCACGATAATGATTACGTTGAAGTGTTTGACCGCAACGATGACGCCACTCACAGGTTGAACATTGTTGTAACGGATCCCATGCAACCTGTTCCCATTTTTGATTCGATACCCAAGGATATTGTTTGCGATCGCCGTAACGCTCAAATACAGTCATTGAAGAGCTCGTATCATAAACGAAGCTTGGTATGTCTTCATGGACACGCAATAAGTCTTCATCTTCTGTTTGATTTGCAAGAATATCTAATTTCTTTATACAGACGTACTGCTCACGTGCTTTAGCTAAACGAACATCGACTGTAAGGCCGAGAGCTTTTTCAAGCTTTTCTATATCGCCCCCCTTTTTAACTAACTGTTCGATTAGTGTTTCATCTGCACAAGAAATGATAGCTGGCTTTCTCATATAACGTGCGTAGCAAATCGAATATAATAAATAGACGAATGTTTTCCCTGTCCCTACCCCCGCTTCAGCAAAACTTACACTTTTGTTCTTAAATGCTTGTTCAACTTGAAAGGCCATATAAATTTGTTCATCACGTAACTCATACCCATGACCAGGTAAGATATCATAAAATACATCACCAACATAATCTCCTAGACGATCAAAAAATCGTTCAGTTTTTGAAACTGTAAAAGGAAGGGATTGTGTCATTCTAATTCTCCGTTCTATCTGTGTAATATTATGTACCGAACATACTGTTACGGTTTTCGTATCATATTTAGGAGCATCTACTATTACGGTTAAGCTTTATTTCATATTTGTATATATATTTTTATCACCTTACACAGGCAATCTAATACTTACTGTTGTCCCTGCGCCTTCTTCACTATCAATCGTAATAGTACCTTTATGCTCTTCAATAATTTTGAAACAAACCATTAGTCCTAAACCCGTACCATGTTCTTTACTAGAATAAAAAGGTTCACCTAATTTTTGGATTTTATTTTTAGGAATTCCGTAACCTTGGTCACTAATTTCAATAATGACATAAGGATTTTCATTTTTCATTTTAATTTGAAGTGTTCCGCCATTGGGCATTGCCTCAATGGCATTTTTTAATACATTGATTAACACCTGTTTAATCTTATGCTCATTACAGAAGATTGAAGGTGTGTTTTCATCAATTGTACTTTTGATTTCTATTTGATTTAGTAATGCTTCAGTTTCAATGATTGCCAGTGTATTTTTTAATATAAGAGTTGGGTCTTTTTCTAAAAAATAATTTGCTTGTGGTTTAGCTAAGGATAAAAATTCTGTTACGATCACTTCAATTCGCTCTAATTCAGATAACATTAAATCGGTGTATTCTTTTTCGATCCGATCTCTAAATAATTGAATAAATCCTTTGATTGATGTTAATGGGTTACGAATTTCATGGGCAACTGCTGCAGAAAGCTGACCAATAACAGACAGTTTATCCGATCTTTTTAATAGTTCGTCTGTTCGTTTTCGATCGCTTATATCACGAGAAACAGATATAAATCCAATAACTTGACCTGTTTCATCTTGTAAAGGTGAATAAGTAATACTAACATCAATAAGCGTCCCATCTTTTTTCTGTCTTTTCGTCTCAAGACCGATAATATCTTTACCTTCTTTTATTTCGGAAATAATCTGCTTCATTTCCTCAGTTAATTCTTCTGGGAGGACAGGGAACTTTTTATCGACTATTTCTTCTATTTTCCAACCATAGATATTTTCAATCGCAGGGTTCACATGTAGAAGTTTTCCCTCTAATGAAAATGTACCAATACAGTCTGCACTATTATGAATTAAAGATTCTAGAAATTCCTTTGTCTGTTTAAGTTTTTCTTCTGATTTTGTTTTTTCAGTTATATCCTCGATAATTCCGTAAACTCCAATAACACTTCCTTGTACAATAATTGGTACATTTGTAACTTTTAAATAAACTTTATTACCTGTTTTATGTTTGACATTAATTTCATAACTTTGAGAGTCACCATTCAATGATTTCTCGAAGTAATTTCTTACACGATCTATATCTTCTGGTGCAACAAATTGGTGACATTTTTGTGCGAGCTCACTGAACGAATAACCTAGTAACTTTTCAAGAGCACGATTACAGCTTGTCACCTTTCCTGTCAAACCCATAATGCAAATGCCGTTTGGATTATGGTCAAATAAAGATTTGAATTTTTGTTCATTCCGCTCTAATAATTGTTCTGTTTTCTTTCTTTCGGTTATCTCTCGCCCGATTACTACTAATCCCTTAGGCAATATATGATCATCCGAAAAAGGAACTTTAATAATATCAAATACTTCTTCTTCGCCGTTTAGTTGCGGAAGAATTAATTCTCTTCGGATAGGTGTACCAAATTGTAGCGCTAATTGATCAGTTTCATCGACTTGGAAAAGAAAATCATTATATTGTTGATATATTGGATCTGTTTCATTGAAATGATTGTCTTTAAAATATGAAATTTTTTCTCTAGCGGTTTGATTTCCTTCTATCCAGCGACCTTGATCATCTTTAAATACAATAAGGTCTGGTATTAAATCCATGACAAATTTAAATCGCTCTTCTGTTTCACGTATTAACCTATTTTCAGTATTTCTTCGTTCGATGGCTAGTCCTATCAAATTAGCGCACGTCTCAATCATTTCCAATTCAAGAGTTGTTGGCGTTGATGGATAAGGATGATAAATAGCGAAAGATCCAACAACCTTATTATCTATTAAAATAGGGATAGACCAACACGAACGAAGTCCGAATGATAAAGTATGCTCTGCTAAGTCCTCCCATAGTCTGTCAGTAGAAATATCTGAAACAATTACTAGTTCTTTACGATACATCGCTGCCCCACAAGACCCTTTTTCAGTAATTTCAACACCATAATAACGTTGATAATATTCTTTAGGAAGACTTGGGGCAATTATATTTTTGGTTCTATTATTATTATCTAATAAGAAAATAGAGCAATACGCTTCTCTAACAAAATGGTCTTCAACCATTTTAGATATTCGGTGTAATACTTTATGTATAGATTTAGGCTTAACAATCATATTAAGCAATTCTTGATTTAGCTTTAGTAATGAATCCCGTTGAATTTGCTTCGTAATATCTTCTACACTAATTAAAAAATACGTATCATTTTTATCTGAAAATAATCGACAATGCAATTTTAACCAATGTTTATGTACGGTCATCAATTCAAGCATAAGTGTAGTAGAATCAATGGATTGTCTTAAATACTTTAAAGAATTATATAGATAATCCTGATAATTATCGTCAACTATATCAAAAAAAGAAGCTCCTATTAAGCTCTCATCCTTATGTATTAAGCTATTAATTACTTCATTGCTATATACAATTATCCCATCTTTAGATAAAGCAATCATAGGAATTGGACTCTGACTACAAATGTATTTTATATTGTGATGCACTACTTCTAGATGATTCATAAGAATAACTCCTCCATCCTTACCTAAAAATGTTCATACATCTTACAGAACATTTATAGTTTAATTATATAGGTATTCTCTAAAAAAATCCTTAGTTTAACAATAAAACATTGTGTATATATGTTTTTAATTAATGACTAGTTTCCTTGTTCAAGAGTCGTTTTACCCTAATATGAGCAGAATTGATGTGACAATAATTCTAACAAATAAATCTAAGCCGAACCTCAAAGTATTAAGAGGTCCGGCTTGTTTTAATTGAAGATAAGATTTATAAATTTCGAGGATGTCTAGCTACAGCGCCCAGCGTCTAGTGGACTTCGCTCTCCTCATTACGATAAGTTAACATCAGATCGCTTACACTCTCTGTGTTGCCTTTATCTCATACGGAGGGCTCCAGTCCATACGCCGCTGAACGGGCGCTTCCGCTTTTCTTGTCTAGTTTCAGGTGTCATCGGCTCGAGGTCGCTTCGGTCCATCAAACTTTTCTTATTAACTATTAATTATTTAATCCCCATTTTCGAATGGCAACAGCTACGCCGTCCTCTAAATTTGAAGTTGTTACCCAATCCGCGCATTCTTTTACATGGTTCTGGGCATTTCCCATCGCAACGCCAACTCCTGCTTCCTTGATCATCGCTAAATCATTTAGACTGTCTCCCATCGCTAAAACATTGTCCATCGTAATTCCTAATCGAATGCACACTTTTTCAATCGCTCTTGCTTTATTTACACCTGAAGCATTGATTTCAATATTTGTAGGACTTGAATTACTAATTTCAAGTGCTTCGTTCTCTGTTAATTCATCTAAAATCAATTGTCGCACTTCATCATCTTTAACATCAAAACCGAATTTCATCCATTCATGTGCAGAAAAATCATCCGGAAACTCTTCTTTCCATACATTCCCTACTGAAGCAGCCCAACAGAACGTATTATGTTGTTGTTTTAACCCCCACATTTGTTTAATATGCTCTACTTCAAGTAATTGTCTTTCAATTAAATTTCCATTTTCATCCCAAATTTCACTTCCATTTACAGTAATTAAATAAGATCGAAGGGAAAGAGATTTTACAAGGTCATCACAAGTCATTCTCGTACGTCCAGTACTAATGACAACATGAATTCCTCGTTCCTCCGCTTCTTTTATCGCTTTACGATTTTCCGCTGAAATTTCATTACGATCATTTAGTAATGTCCCATCCATGTCAATCGCTATTAATTTAATGTTTTTTTTATTTTGTTTTTTCATTTCCATCCTATCATCTCCAAGCATATTTTGATTTATTTCTATTCTAACAGATTTTTTTGGAATAATTTACTTTCAACGTTTCGTATAAGCAATTATAGAACTTTGGGTATGATAATAAAAAGACGGCAGTTTACTCATTCACCAGTTATGATTTGCTGTGTTTTCATTTAGGAGGATTTTATTATGAGAAGGATATTGCCAGGTTCAATATTGTCTTATAGTCAGTATGGTCATGTGAAAATTCCTAAAGAGGTGAAATGCAAATGTCCAGAATGCAGTAAAACCGCACGTTTCTCATTGAAAGCGGACTATCAAGCGAACCGAACAGGTTTGTTCTCTAAAGGAAATTGCCCAGAGTGTAAATCACTGTCTTCTTTCGTGATTATGCTATCTGATTACTTAGAGAAAACGAATGAGGAAGTTGAAGTTTATATTTATGATCCGAAAACTCCATTTGCTCAAGTAGAAAACCACTCAAACATTCCTGAAGATCTTATTCGTGCCTATCGTTCTGCGTTAAATGTTTATCAGTCAAAAGATCCATCAGCAACAGCTGTATTATCGAAACGAGTTCTTGAAAGTGTTGTGAAAAGTTTTCTTGGTGAAAAGGTCAAAGGTCAATCTCTTTCAGAACAACTAGAGCATTTACCAAAGCACCTTGACCTAAATAAGCCGATTTTATCCTTAACAAATCTCATCCATCCTGAAAGCCAATTTCATCAAATTCTTGAATTAGAACGAGACCTTGATGAAGATATGGCAAGATTGTTAATCGAACTATTGGAAGGACTAATCGAATATTTATATATTCTACCATTGAAAATTGAAACAACACACGATCGAATTCAACAACAACTCCACTAAATTAAAGTCCTCTATACAAATGATATATTTACTTACATATAGAAGCTAACTTTTAATTCGAGTTGGTTTCTTTTTATTTGGCTCTTTTCTCAGAGATTGTTGCTTTTAGCTTTTGGACCGTAAGCCAAGCGGATGCTTGGCTCTTCACGCATAGCGTGAAGGTTTTGAAAATAAAATAGCCGTTCAGACAAATGAATTTGTCTTGAAAAGGCTATTTTATTTTCAAAAAACGGTCCAAAAGCAACAAAGTTTACGAAAACAGCCTTTTATTTTTACCTTAATTTGATGTAATTTAAAAATTCCCACTAGGAAACAATATTCCTCTCTTGCAGGGATTTGTTATAATAAAAGAGGTCAAAATCGTCATTTAGACTAATCCTTATGACAGATTTGCTTGTTGATTTGGTAAAGAAAAGAGGAAAATACGATTGAAAAAGTTCAAAAAATTTTATTTGGAAATTACGAGTGTTTGTAACCTCGCATGCAGCTTTTGCCCTCCCACTGAAAGACAAAAACAGTTTATTTCAGTAGAAGATTTTTCAAAACGGTTGGATCAAATTAAGCCTTATACCGACTATATATATTTACATGTAAAAGGAGAGCCGCTACTTCACCCTAAAATAGACCAGTTATTAGACATCAGTCATGAAAAAGGCTTTAAAGTTAATATTACAACGAATGGGACATTACTTCGAAAAGCAAAGCATAAAATTATGAACAAGCCTGCATTAAGGCAAATGAATTTTTCACTGCATAGCTTTGATGGACACGAAGGCTCTACTGATAAAGAAGGATACGTAGGAACCATCTTAGACTTTATTAAGGAAGCAACGAGCCAATCGAGCCTAATCGTCTCCCTTAGGCTGTGGAATTTAACCGAGGACAATCTTTCTAATTTGCAAAAGATGCGTAATCGTGAAGTGCTCCAAATCATAGAGCAAGAATTTAACCTTGATTATAAGATCGAAGAAAAAGTGGTGCCTGGCACCGGAGTGAAAATTGCAGAGCGAATTTACTTAAACCAGGATATTGAGTTTAAATGGCCGAGCTTGCATGAAGAAGAAGATGACGGAAAAGGTTTTTGTCACGGGCTCAGAAATCAAGCAGGGATATTAGCAAATGGAACGGTTATTCCTTGCTGTCTTGATGGTGAAGGGATTATAAATTTAGGTAATATTAATGACAAGCCTTTCTCAGAAATTATTGAAGGAGAACGTGCTAATCAATTATATGATGGTTTTTCTAGACGAGAAGCAGTAGAAGAATTATGTAGAAAGTGTGGGTACCGTAAACGATTTGGTACGTAAATTTTAAGTAAATATGGAAATACTAAACGTGGAGTAAGTCTCTTCGTCATCAGTAAAACCAATTAGGATCGTAGCAACTGTACCAAAAAATATAATAAATAATGCTGCAGGATTTAATAATACTAGTAAACTTGGTCCTTTAAAAATTAAACCTAATAAAATAGAAGTGATACCTAATAGGATGCCAATAATTGATGTCTTATCAATCATTGTCATTTAGATAATCTTCACTTTTTCTTACACCAATGACATACTTTTTTGCAAGAGGTGGAAAATTTTTAAACTTTTTCTCTAACAAAATAGAAATTAAAGGTTTTAATCCTCCTCTTGAAAAGTCTGTATCTTTTTGGTGTTGAGCCGTTTAATAATTTTGATTGAATGTTTTTTGCTAGATTGATTTCCCTCTGTAATGTTTTATCTATGTTTTCAGAATTTTTTAAAATGAGTAACAGTTAATCCACCGTAGTACATCAAACTACCTCCCCTTGTACCGTCTCTAGAATCTGGTAGATTCCAATCGTTTCAAAAACTTGGTGTGTTAGCTCATTGATCCCTTGAAGTTTAAGTATAAACTTTTTCTCTTGTGATAAATGAATGGCATTCAGAATCGCTCGCTCCTATACCTTTCAATATCCAATCCTTTTCGGTAACCCGGCTACCATAGTTAGTACTTTAGGCCCGTAGTTTTGCGTCCTTATTTTTCAATAAGTTTGCTATTATCGTTAGGTTAATTTTTTCTTAATTTTATATCGTAAATTTCATTATAGTATTAAGTGGTAAGTTATCCCTATCATTTTATGGTTTAAATGATTTGTCTAAGCTTTAATCGGTCATACTTTCTTTTTACACTAGTGAGGGAGCGACCTAACTTTTTTGCTATTTCATGCATTGAAATACCTTTTGAAATCAAATTCTGTAATTTAATTTCTTCAATTGTACTCCACTGTTTATAGTTTATTTTTTTCACATTTTTTCTTTCATCCATCACCCAGTCTGGTTCAGGAACAATCGACTGATATTCTATTTTTGAAAAATCTACTTTTTCACGGTTTTGATACGCCCAACTCCAGAAATCACTAGTGTTTATAAGGTGAAATTTCTTTTTAGATCTTGTTGTTTTTTTGATGGATTTTAGACCGTGTTCAGTAATCCAACGTCTAATGGTTGATCGATCCACTTGAAGCAAATCTTCTAACTCACACGTTGTCAGTAACCCCGTTTGCTCTTTCGTATTAGATATTCCAAGTCTTTTCATCTTACAAAGAATGGAGTGTTCGCTTCTGTTTAACTTTTGAGCGATCGTAGTAAGTTTAATTGTTCCTACATTTTCCAACAAAAAATAAATTTCTTCTTCCGTCCAATTTTTTCGCTTCATAATAACCACCCGTAATTTAATGTAATAGTATAAACTTTAATATATACAAAAATGCCCACCAAAAAGATTGGTGGACATTTGGTTTTGTAACAAAATCAACCTGGTCATACCAACCTTTTCGGTAACCTGACGACCATAGAGTAAACTCCTTAGGCCAATGGTTTTGCGTCCCCAG
The DNA here is from genome assembly GCF_017745675.1 of Alkalihalobacillus sp. BA299. GTDB lineage: Bacteria > Bacillota > Bacilli > Bacillales > Bacillaceae_F > Alkalihalobacterium. The sequence goes on along the minus strand of NZ_JAFLJM010000018.1, from coordinate 34,320 downwards.
CTTTTACAAAGGTTTGCCGTTATCGAAGGTCATAATCCATTTATATAATTATAGAATTTTTTATAAAAATTCGTATTATGAAAATATTTAATATATCATCATCGATTTTGAGCAGTCTACACCGCTATTATCCAAACTGTTTTGTTTCACTACGATAGGTAAAGTCACTTCAACGGTCGTACCTATGTTTTCTGCACTTTGCACACAAATCGTCCCGTTATGTTGCCATATTATCCGGTAACTCAACATTAAACCTAAGCCAATCCCCTTTTCTTTTATACAGTAAAAAGGTTCCCCTAGTTTTTTTAAGCGATCTTCACTCATACCAATGCCATTATCAATAACTTTTATTTTTAAGTTGGAATCTTTTATATTCACATAAAGTTTTATAGTTCCTTGATTTGAAATTGCTTCTATACTATTCGTAAGTAAATTCATAAAAACTTGTTTCATTTGAACAGGATCACAATTAATTAGTGGAATATCTTCATCAACTTCTAGGTGGATTTCTATACTTTTTGAATATAGATTCGTTTGTATTAATGTAACCACATTTTCTAATAATTTAGGTATGTTGACTCGTTTTTGTTGAATAATTTGTGGTTTAGCAATGTCGAGAAACCCATTAATTATCCCTTCCATATCATTGCAAGAAGAATGAATTACATCAAAATATTCTGGTTTTATTATCCCTTGTTCTAACAGATGGACATACCCTTTAATCGAAGTAATAGGATTTCTTATTTCATGAGCTATCCCTGCAGCTAATTCACTTACTACTTCTAACTTTTCTGCCTTTCTGATCATTTCATCAGTTCGCCTTTTTTCTGTAATATCTCTTCCGATAATGACTATTCTTTTTATATCCCCATCCTTACTCGTTATAGGTGATAATGAACATTCAAGTAGGACCCAATGCCCTTTTTCATGTAAATAACGGAACTCAAGTGAGCTTGCTTTTTTGTTTTGAACGACAAGCTTGAATGTTTCTTTTATCAAAGGTTGATCATCAGGGTGAATATGTTCGAAAACACTATTTTCCTCAAAGTATCGAAGTTTATGTCCTAAAACATTAGTATGGGATGGCGATACATACCTTGTATTTCCGTTTACATCTAAAACTCTTATTAATTCAGTCATGTTTTTTGCAATTAATTGGAAATGGTCTTCCATTTCATTTATTGGTTCATCTGAATGTTGAAGTGTCAGCCCTTGCTGTAGACGAACCGTATTTTCAAGTTCTTTTCTTGCCATTAGTAATAATTCATCCGCCCATAGACGCTCACTAACTTCGTGTGATATCCCGATGGTTTTTACGGTTTGTTTAATTTCATGTATTGACTTTTCTAACTCGTTAGCTGGTACTGGTTTACTAAAAAGAAAGCCTTGTCCTTCATTGCAAAGATGCTGTTGTAGAAATACGAGTTGTTCTTTTGTTTCTATTCCTTCTGCAACGACGTTTAGATTTAAGTTATGCGCCATAGATATAATTGTTTTTACAATCGTTTTGTCACTGGAATTATTGGAAAGCTCTCGTACAAAAGATTGGTCAATCTTTAATGTATCTACAGGGAATTCTTTTAAATAATTAAGAGAGCTAAACCCTGTTCCAAAGTCGTCAATACTAATTTTTACACCAAGCTCTTTAAGATCATTTAATGTTTTGATCGATTGTTCTATATTGGCCGTCATACTTTCTGTAATTTCTAACTCTAAAAATTGTGGCTTTAGTCCTGACTCTTCAAGAGCTGATTGTATCGATTGAACCAAACTTAATTGAGTAAACTGCCTCGCTGATAAATTGACTGAAACTACGGTTGTAAACCCTTTTGAATGCCATATTTTATTTTGCTGACAAGCCGTTTTGACGGCCCATACTCCAATCGGAATGATTAACCCTGTTTCTTCAGCAAGAGGTATAAAATTGCCAGGAGAAACCATCCCCCATTCAGGGTGGTTCCACCGAATTAACGCTTCAACACCTACGATTTCACCTGTTTGTAAATTAATCTTTGGTTGGTAGTGTAATGTTAACTCATCCCGCTCCACCGCACGATGAAGTTCCATTTCCATTTTTAATGGATTAAGGAGGTTACTGCTTTTTGATGGCGAGTAAAAATGGTATCTATTTTTTCCATTTCTCTTTGCTTGGTACATCGCAAAGTCAGCATTACGTAAAATTTGATCTACAGAGTTTCCATCTTCAGGAACCATCGTAATTCCGATACTAGGCGAAGTAAAGATTTCAATATGATTCATCGTAAATGGTTGAGCTAAGGAAGATAATATACGCTCAGAAACGATGGAAGCGACTTCTCTGTTGGCATCGGTTAGAATGATAATAAATTCATCTCCGCCTTGACGAAATAAAGTCCCTTTGCCATCAATAGTCTCTTTCAAACGATTCGATACTGCTTTTAATAAAAGATCACCTGCATGATGTCCTATACTGTCATTAACTACTTTAAATCGGTCAAGGTCAATGAGGAGAACTGCTAGATTGTTATTTAAGTCCATCGATTTTTCGATTTCTTCTGACAAACTAGTTTCTAGCATGAACCGGTTCGGTAATCCTGTTAAGTAATCATGATATGCCATGCGATAAATTTCTTGCTCATAAGATTTTCTTTCGGAAATATCACGATAGTTAACAACGATTCTATTAACCCTGTCATCCATTAATAAATTCGTAACATAGACTTCGCAAAATATTAAATTTCCATCAGCTTTTTTAATTCTTAATTCTGTTTTTTCTGTCAGGTTTCCAGATTTTAATACTTTATCAAATATATCTTGGGCTTTTTTTAAGTCGTTTTTATATACAATATCGAAACCGTTAGTACCCATTAAAGTATTTGGTTCATACCCTAATAATTTCTTAACGGAAGAACTTTGATATTTAATGATTCCTTTATCGTCTAATACACCAATAACGTCTGATGAATGTTGGATTAGAGATTCAAACCAGATCTCACTATCTTTTAAGGCCATTTCAAGATGTTTTTTATCTGTGATATCCTTAGCTGCTCCATATACCCCTAATATTTTTCCGTTAACATTTGCTGGTACGAACGTTGCATTAACATAACGAATATTTCCACTTTTATGTAAAACACGGAATTCTTTATCTTGGATTTTACCTTTCAGTGCATGCTGAAAATACTTATTGACATCAAATAGGTCTTCTGAGTGTATAAAATTTCTAAAGTGAGAATATAAAAGATGATCTTTTGAAATACCCGTTAATGTTTCTAATCCTTCGTTACAATCCATAAATTCACCACTTAAATTTATAAGAAAGAGACCATCTGGAAAGTTTGCATATAAATCTTTGTACAGTTCATTTTTATTCATGTATTCTAATTTGTTATTTTTTCTTTTGGATAATAACCTTTTCATATGATCACCCCTAATGTTTTTTATATTTGACTCTTTTCTCAAAGATTGTTGCTTTTAGCTTTTGGACCGTAAGCCAAGCGGATGCTTGGCTCTTCACGCATAGCGTGAAGGTTTTGAAAATAAAATAGCCGTTCAGACAAATGAATTTGTCTTGAAAAGCCTATTTTATTTTCAAAAAACGGTCCAAAAGCAACAAAGTTTACGAAAACAGCCTTATATTTAGAATTAATTCCTATTATTGGATTCTTTCGGTAGTTGTTCTTAGTGGCGACCAGTTAAATAGATCTGTGTTTCAGTTGGTTTTATATAATGGTAGGTCAAGCCACCTTTCACCATACGTTTATCTACTATGTTTACTTGTATCAACATTTCCAGTTCAAGATTCCATTTTTCCTCTATATTAAGGAGGATCCACCTGCCTTTAGTCAGATCAGTATTTCTTAAGAGTAATACGATATAAGGTTGGAGATAATGTAAACTTTCATTGTTCATCATTTTTTGATTACCTTTCCATTTATTAATTTCAAAATTAGTATTGTTTTTTGAAAAATATTTTCTAGTTGTTTTGATATATGTATTTTCTAATAATATGGTAATTACGTATATCACCACGAGCTCTTATTTTTATTTGCACAGTAATAATGATATAGGACAATACTCCTTACAACGAAAAACGACAAAAAAAGATACCTAAGGATTTAGGTATCTTCGAATTAATTTATAAACACTTAAACACTGTTAATATAGGAAAAATAGTGTAAAAAATAAGGTTAACTTAATGTCTATATTAATAATGATCAGGTACTAGTCATCTAAATATAATAGGAGTGTATTCCTATTTAAAGTCATAATTTATTAATATAAAAATGTGTCTTATTAATTAGGAGGAGAATATCCGAGTTGATAAACTTTTGCAATTGCCTGAGCACGGTCAGAAACTTCTAACTTTTGCAAAATCTTAGTGATGTGATTTTTAACTGTATGCTCACTAATAAATAAATTAGCGGCAATTTCGCGGTTGTTGTAGCCTTTTAAGATATGGTTTAATACGTCAACTTCTCTAGAAGATAAATTCAGTTCTTTTTTTAATAGACCTTCACTATTTTGATTTTTTTGTTTTTGACTCGTTATTAATTGACCATTATCGAATGATATTTCTGTTTCGACAATGGAATGTTGGTTGATATAGGAAACAAATTTTGTTCTTAGATCCTCATTCACATTTGACATTACTTTTATAGTATCTATATTTTCGTTTTGAGTTACATAATGATAAAGCAGTCCTAAAATTTCACTATCTCTTCTATTTGCCTTTTGATTTTGTAAGACGTTTTGACATTCAACTAAGATCGATAGCATTTCTTGATCATTTATATATTTTTCTATAAATTCAATATTATAACAAACTAAACGGCATACTTTCTTTAACGATGTATATTCCTCTTCATTTATGAAGCCTGTAAAGTCTTTAACAAGGCTTTCAATTTTAATGGATTCCATATGTTTTTCTTTATTAAGGTGGTTCATAACATCTTGCAATAACTGAATAGCATCTTCATCAGAATTTTCTTTGTTATTATTTTGACAAAGATGAAATGAGATACTACCTGCTACTGACAATGTGGATAGGAAAGCTTTATATTTATCTGGGTCATTTTTCGGATATAAACCAACACATAACATACCATATAAACGATTTTTATATAGTAACGGAAATTCCATCACATCCGTTCCCCAGTTCGTTTTATTTTGAAATGGCTGCTTTAAATTGGTCTCATTAGTCGAATTTGAAAATGCTCGAATGGCTACATCATAACAATAATCATTGATTTCATTTTTTACTAGCCCTCTCGACACTATATCGACTTTAGATTGATTAATATTAGGTTTAAAAACGATACAAGTAAATGGGCCTCTAGTAATATTAATACTAATATCAACAAGGATGTAAAGTACCCTTTTCATATCTTTGACCGTTGTAATTACACGGAAAATCTCATTAAATGTTGATAATTCCATTAAGTGGTTTTGTAAATCATGTTTTATATTATTAGACGTTAATAATGTATTTAATATAGATGAATAAACTTTAAAAGATTCTAAAACGTTTTCATTCTTAATTTCAACGTTCGAACTTCCCCCGAATAATATCCCTGTTACACGATCTCCTCCATATATCGGTACACAAAATAAGCTTTTCGGGTCAAGATCGTTACTTTTAAAAAAGTGTGTACGTGGGTCATTTTGGACATTTTGCCAAAATTGAAATTGCTCGGTCGCGATGGTATGACCGAGAAAGCCTTCTCCTATTAAGAAGGCATGCCCTTTTAATTTGTCAGTATGATCTCCGTGAATCGTTTCAATTACATATTGGTCACTTTTATCTTCGATCGCTAATCCAATAAAATCGATATCACGATGTAACTTAAATAATTCTTCTATAAATGAACATGTAGTGGCTGTACCAGTCCGAACAGATTCTAAACTTTGATGTATAAAAGATGCTTTTTGATTATTGTATTGCTTTTCGGTTTGGTGTGTTAAGTAGGTTCTAACGACTTGAGATAATTTTTGAATGATGTCCATCTTAGCTTTTATTTCTGTTTCTGAAAGTTCAGGTGTTAATTCAAGCGCTTCAAAAATTTCATCTGCGTTTTTATAGTTATTCTTTATATATTGTCTTACAAGAGTCCTTGTTGAATCTCGAATTAATGCCCCTGCAAAGACATAGTAAGTCGTTTGTCCATTTACTTGAATTGGGGAAACAATTACCTTAAGCCCAATATGATTAACATAAACTGACGGATTTCGTATGGCAGCAAGAGGCTGTATACGACTTTGGTACAATTCTTTTGTGATCCATTTTTCGAAAGCGATTTTCGTTAAAGGGGTAATACCAGATGGGTTTGTTACTTCATTTCCTTCTAAATCTGTGATGACAATTGTTAATTCAGACAATGTAGCATATGCATCTTGTACATCTTGAAGAAATGTTAAATTTCCTTCCATTTTTCCTCCTCGTGTAAGTCCATAAGTTCTGGCTGAATATAACGATAAATGGCTTGATCTCCTGTACCAATGACTTCTAAGATCATATTTTCTACTAATTGGTTTAAAACTGAATTTAAGTCTTCAATATTTCTTCCGAGTCGAATCGCGAGACCATTAACGGTTTCAAATGTATACGGATTTTCTTGAAAGAACATTGTTAATTCCACTTGCAATGGACTAAAATGAATAGATTCCATTTAATAACGCTCCTCCTATATTAACCGAATGAAAGGGTTCGATTGGATGTTCTCCACAAGTAAAGGTTGAGACATATTTCCTTGCGGGGACTTCTTCAATTGGAAATATTGATAGTTACCATCTACCCATGTTTGGAATACACCATTACAAGTTCTTTCAAGGAAACTTGCTGTTTCTGCCCCAATTTCTGTAAAATTACTTAAAGCAAGCAAACTAGCTCCTGCGGATGTGATAAAAGCAACTTCTTCCGTAAAATACGTTTTTACAAAGTCTTTTCCTCTTTGCGATACAATCGTATTTAGGTCATGAAAAACAAACCATTTTTCCCCTCGCTCAGCACCTCGTAATACAATGGCATCCACTTTTTCACGTATCGTTTGTTTATATTCTTCATTACCCATTTGGTTCACTTTTATTACAGCAGATTCATATGCTTCGGGTATGGGACGATCATAATGTTCAATAAAATATATCTTTTCTTGCTTTACAACTTTTTCAAGGTCAACACCGTATAAATGATATATATGTTCTAGTTCCAAGAGATTCATTAAATTTGATAAAATAAGAACGACTTTTTCACCAGATTTAATTCGACTGGTTATGATAGAAGCAACAAAATATTTATAATTAGCTTTACTATTCGTATCAAGAATAAATGCCGTGCCGCTTGGAATGCCGCCTAATAATAATCGGTCTAAGGATGAAATTCCTGTTGAGATATTTGTTTGATTTTCAGTGACGACCGTATCTTCAAACATGGAAAGGGCAGGAACTAAGTGTATCCCTTCATTAGTAATTCGATAAATATGTTCCCCTTCCTTTATTTTACACCCACGCATTTTTAAAACTTCTAACGTTCTTTTACGATAAATTGTTTGATGGTCTTGAAGAGAAAGTTTAATAACACCATCAACAACATAACTAACGAAAGGAATTTCTTCTCGAATGATAGATGTTTGTTCATGAATTAACAAGGAAGTTAATGAATATTTCCGTAAAATATTTCTTAATGTATAAACTGCTTTTCTTTTTTCTACTTGGTCTTCAATACCAAAATGCAACAAATTCAAACTATCGATCACAACTCGCTTACAATTGAGTTCTTTAATGATTTGTTCAAATAGTCCATTAGGTTGTTTCATTTGTTCAAGAAGTACTTCGGGTGACATGCAAATGACACGTAATTTATTTTCTTTCTCTAGTTGTTTCAAATCCCAGCCAAATGTAGTCAATTCTTTATAAATTTGATCTGGAAATTCTTCAAAGGTAATATAAATTCCAGATTCGATGTTATTTATTGCACCATTATATAAAAATTGCATACCTAAAATTGTTTTACCTGTACCTGGTGCACCATCTAATAATATAGAAGAGCCAACAGGAAAGCCGCCAGATAAAATAAAGTCTAGCCCTTCTATTCCAGTTGTTGTATATGAGTTCATTTTGAAAAAACACCCCTAATTTTTAGTTGACCTTATTTATTATGTCAAAAGAAGTATATTCTTTATAGATGTTCGACAAAAAAAGACAAACTCTTTTGATATTGATGGAACGATTCTACCTTATATTATCATAGATGATAGGTAAAAGAGTAGTTTTATAATTTGAAAGCAATACTAGTTTTTCTGCTGTGATTCCTGTTAGTTTAATTTGTTCAATTCTAGATTGAATACTTTCATAGTAACCACTTCTCTAATTTACAAATTATATTATCAAGATTACTTCACACATCAATATCATTTTTAAAGTCGCTCTTTAGCATATTTCTTTAATTCATCAATAATCACTTGTTCCATTCCTAATGATAAAAACCGTATCCCATATAAATTTCCTTGAAATTCTGTTTTTTTCCAAACCACTTCTCCAACTAAAATTAATAAATCAGATGTTAGTGTAAAAGTAAATTCTAACGCTTCTCCGATTTTTATTTCATATGTATACGCTCCATCACTTAGTTGCAATCCGTTTGGGCTAATATTGATAATCTTTCCAGCGATTACTACAGATTTTGTTTCGATTCCCTTTTCCTTTTTAATTACACGATATTCACAATCTAGCGGTTTACCAAAATCATAACGAAACGCTTCGTTACGTTTGAATCTTTTTCCTCCCATTAAATAAATCATCCCCCTCTTCTCTCTAAAAAAGATCGATAGTTTTACTTCGTCTATTTGATTATGAATAGCCTAATTATACCCTTCTTTTAAATAGTATAAAGAAAAAATTTAACAAATTTTGATAATTATAGTAATGGTTGCTTATCATTCATTCACCTGAGTTTATCTATCATATCGATTTTATTAATGATAAAATATCAATAAAAGCTCTAAAGGGGACAAATACTTTGTTGAACTCGATGATCAAGTCAAAAAAGAATGTACTCTTATATTTAATGGTTACTTTATTACCAGCAATTGTTATCAGTTATAGCTTATCTATAGAGAAAATAGAAAAATACGATAATACATATATGAGTACGGCCCAAACATACGCAAATTATCACGCAAACCATATTGATGGATTTATCCGTGAAACCGTTAGTAGGCTCGATATGTTAGCTACACTAATTGAAATTAACCCTTATGACTTAAGTAGTGTAGAGGAAGTTCTCAAGAGGACACATGAAAAAGATGTAAGGTTCTCTGGCTTTTATTGGGCCAATCCACAAGGTGACTTATTAATAGGTACGAATGAACTTACCTCACCAGTAAATGTCTTTGATCGTGATTACTTCCAAAAAGCGATAAAATCAGGAAGCTATACGATTTCACCAGCACATATCGGTCGGGTTACCGGGAGATTTATTGTTACAATAGCAACTCCTGTCAATAAAAGTAGTGAAGTTAATGGAGTATTACTAGCTAGTTTGAGAATAGACAAAATAGAAGAATTTGTACTCAATCAGGTCGAAGATGAAACTATAATTGTAATGGATGATACTGGACAAACGATTATGCAAACACATTCTTCACCTATTGATGAAAGTTCGTATCATTATTCGTATGATATTGAAAGTGTACCTTGGTCCATTCACGCTCACGTTCAACCGCAAGAAAATAACCTTTTCTTTCAAGTGTTTCTAACAAACTTTGGTCTTTTACTTATACTTACTCATATTTTATTTCTTGTCATCCAATATTTTTTACTTAAAAAACAGGTTAAAATGGAGAAAAAACAAAATGAATTACAAAAGCTAGAATTAGTTGAAAACCTAGCAGCAAGTACAGCACACGAAATTAGAAATCCCCTAACTGGAATTAAAGGGTTAATTCAACTTCTAAGTGAGAAATATACTGATCAAAAAGATCAACTTTATTTTACGATCATACAAGAAGAAGTCAAACGTATTAACTCGATTGTGAGTGAACTATTGTTATTAGGAAAACCAACAGCTCATACATTAAAAAAGTGCTGTGTAAATGACATTATTAAAGAAATAGAACCAATTATAAAGTCCGAAGCCAATTTTAAAAGTGTTCATTTATGTATCCATTATTCTAATGAAGAACTACCTATCCTTTGTGTCAAGGATCATCTTAAACAGGTCATTCTGAATTTACTAAAAAACGCTTTAGAGGCTGTAAATAGTGGTGGAAAAGTTATCATTTACTTAGAACAGCATCAAAACGAATGTATAATTAAAGTTATTGATAATGGTATAGGAATGTCTCAAGACGTATTAAAGAAAGTATTTAATCCATTTTTCACAATGAAGGAAACAGGTACAGGTTTAGGACTAGTCGTTTGTAAACGAATTGTAGAAGCGTACGGTGGGAAAATAAAAATTCAAAGTACCGTTGGACAAGGCACAGAAGTAAAACTGAACATTCCTTTAGCTATAAAAGATAGTTAATGCAAGACAAAAGCACTCTTACTACATCATGACGATAAGTAGAGGTGCTTTTGTCTTTGTTCGATATTTAGTTATACTCCCTTATACATGTTAATTAGAATATTCCCCATTTATAGGGCCAATTTGTTTAACTTTAGAATTTCGATATTCACTTGGTGTTAACCCCTCTAATTTCTTAAAAACTTTAACAAAATATTTGTCATTTTGATAGCCTACCGCTTCAGCCACTTCATAAATTTTCAAGTACGGGTTTTCTAATAATTCCTTTGCTCTTTTGATTCGTGTAGTAGTTATGAAGTCAGTAATCGTTTCTTTCTTCTCTTGTTTAAACTTTCTTGAGATGTATTCTCTGCTTAAGAAAAAACGATCGGCAATATCTTGAAGCTTTAAATCTTTTTGGTAGTTACTCTTAATATAATCCTCGATCATCTGCATAGTATTTTTTTCCTTTTGAAACTTAGCTTCGTAGACTAGATGAATTAGCTCGTGAAATTCACGTTGCTTTTCTTTTTTGAAGTCTTCTATCGAAAAACAACCTTGTGTATTCCAATATTGAATACCTTTATATAGATTACTTTTATTATTAATTTCATATTCTTTTAACCAATGTTCTTTTAACATTTCAAATTGTGTCTCCCAAAGTTGAAGTTGTTCGAAAGGGAAATATTTATTATTTTCAAAAGTTTGAAAGACTTCATCTAACATACGATCTATTTGTTCAGTACTTCCACTTTGTATAGCCCATTTAATTCTCTCAGAATAATCAAATAGATGGACTAAACAATCTAAGTGGTCTTTTTTAGACAATATAGATTGACCCATATTCATTTGCAAAAGGTTTTGCTTCAGGAGTTCGGTGGTTGCAAATTCGTAGGCTTGAAGAAACTGATGTGAAGATTGGCCCATTGCTATCATACATTGAAAACCGGTTGTTTCCAACAGCTGCCTTGTTAATAGTTGGAGTTCTTTTTTTTCATTTTCACAATGCCAAAAAAGAATCGTCAGTTCATCCTCTTTGTTAATGTTGCGAAAAGCTACCCCTTTTTGGCATCCAGGAGTTTGTAGTACATCGTTACAAATAGAAATTAATGTAGAAAATGCATGATTAGTATTTCCTTCATATTTTTTATTAATAATTCCATTCATAGGTAGTAAAGCAAACGTAAACATTTCAAAGGAAACATCAATTTGATATTCTTTTTCGATTTGTTTAATCGCTCGCTTTGATAATCTTGGTTGATTTAAACAACTAGATAAAAGGTGATCCCAAATCACTTGATCATTTTCTTTATGAGATATTCGTTGGTCATTTTCTTGATGCCACTGTTTCATTGCACGTGACAACGTATCATTTAAATCTGTCGGGTTGATCGGTTTTAATAAATAATCAAAACTCCCGTAGGTAATAGCATTCTTTGTGTATTTGAAGTCGTCATATCCACTAATAACAATCGTCTTTGAATTTAGCTCGACTGAAGCTATCCATTTTAACAAATCTATCCCATCGCATCTAGGCATATTCATGTCAGTAAATATAATCTCCGGTTCATATTTCGTTATTAATTGCATCGCTTCAGCCCCGTCAGATGCTTCTAATATCGTAGTAATCCCAAAGCTTTCCCAATCGGCTAAAAGGCGTAGTCCTTCACGAACATGCATTTCATCATCAACTAAAATTGCTTTCATGGTTTACCTCCATCTCTATTGGTATTTTTATAATAACAAGGAAGCCTCCTTGTTCTAGATTTTTAAGCTCCAACGTTGATTTATCCGAATAATAGAGTTTTAAACGAGTGTAAACATTTTTTAAGCCGATACTTGACTCACCTTTCCCGTTATTGTGATCTGCATTTAAATGCTGTAGGATCTCATGAAGCTTTTGCTCTGTAACACCTTTCCCATTATCCCTTATTTGAATGAGTAACATTGAATCGATCTTTTTACACTTAATTCTTATTTGTCCGATTCCTTCTCGAACATCAAAGCCATGTTTAAAATAATTTTCAATAATTGGTTGTAAAAGCATCTTTGGTACGCTAATATCAAGAGCACTTTCCTCAATGTCAAGACAATAATCTAACTCTTCTCCAAAACGTTGTTTTTGTAGTAATAAATAAGACTTCGTATAATTGATCTCTTTATGGAGTGGTACGATATCTTCATCCATATTCATGCTATATCTCATAATTTGTGAGAGGTCGGTAAGAGATGTATAGATCTCAGGCACTTGTCGTTTTAGTGCCAATGTACCGATCGATTGCAACGTGTTATATAGGAAATGAGGGTTGATTTGAGAATACAACACCTTTAATTGATTTGTTTTATTTTCTAATTGCAGTTTATATTCTCGATTAATTAATTGATTAATTTTATTTATCATCTGCTTAAAACGATCACCTAAAATACCAATTTCGTCATTACCGAGTGATTGGAACTGTGCTTTCATATTTCCCTTTTCAATTTCACGTATATTTTGCATCAGGACAGTAATTGGTGAAGTAATTTTATAGGAAACAAAAAATGTAGCGAATATAACGAGTGTTAAACCAATAATCCCAAAGATTATATTAATTATAGCAACCCCGTAAGCACTTTCATAAAGTGATGTAAATGGAATTCGTTTAACAAGTATCAATCCCCCTGTTGAATCAGACGTTGTATCGTATATCATTACACCGTGAAAAGATTCATCCTTCCATTCAATCGTTCCACTTTCTGTACCAGATTCAAGAATTTCATGCATCCATTGATTTTCATCTTTATTCACTAATTTACGAGATTGGTAGATAAATTGACCTTCTCTAGTAAGAACATAAAAGTCTTCCAATCCATGGTGATATAGGTTTTTACTAAGTTCATCAACTTTATCGGTTCTGATTTGGATTGAAATATAAGCTAAAATATCATCTGCTGGTACATCTCTAAATACTCGGTGAAGTGTAACTTCCTTTGATCCATTCGTCGATTCGATATAGAGGTTAGTTGGGTCTTCTTGTGCTTTTAAATACGCTTTTACTAATCTATCATCCACATGTTCGGAATAAACAATGGTAGATCGTTTCGAAACAGAGATTAGCTTTGGATCTTTTTCCATCAAAATGGAAACTTTATTTATATTTTGATCACTATATAATAATGAATTGAGTACATAATGAACAACACCCGTTGACATATAATTACTAACATCATTTTGCTTTTTCAAATAGTTCAAGAACTCTGCGTTATTATAAAAGGAAAGTGTGAAATTATTTAGTTCCCTTATATACGTTTCGATATTAATTTTTCCTTGAAATAATAGATTAACATTTTCTTGAACCGACTGATTTTTTAAAGATTCCTTCGTGTAGAAAAACGTAACGATAATTGATGTTCCAAAAGGAATGATTGTAATTAATAATAATAAAACAATCAGTTTATTTCTAATGCTACTTTTTAACAATGCTTTTCCTCCTGACTTGAACTGAACAATACCATAATCAAAGTATAGAGAAAAAGCACATCTACGTATAGACATGCTTTTGAAATAATATAATCCTAGTAAAAGTTAATTAGTTATTTTTTTAAATTATCCCATGTTGCTTGGAATTTTTCTAGCACTTGATCATACGTAATTTGACCTGCTGCATATTCTTGAATAGCTGCAGCGAAATCTTTATTTGCTCCATCTGGCCACCTGAACCAAGTCCAAGGAATTGTTTTATTTGCAACAGAATATTCTAAAATAGATTCTCCTAATGCACCTAAGCCTGCTGGTTCAATGTTATCAAATGCTGGGATGAACGCAAATTCTTCTGTCATGTAACGTTGACCTGTTTCAGAAGAAACCATCCAATCTAATAAAAGTTTTGCTTCTTCTATGTGCTCTGAATTTTTGTTGATTGCCCAGTTATTTGGTACACCTACAGCTAGACGATCAACACTAGCATCATCATTAATTGCTATTGGTAGGAATGCCATGTTCATGTCTGGATTAATCTCATAAATCATATTCTCAGTCCAGTTCCCTTGTTGGAGCATTGCTGCTTCACCCGTTGCAAATAATGTAACTTGTGTATTGTAATCTGTTGTTAGCGGATTAGCATTTCCATATTTTAGTTCCATATCAACAACTTGTTGGAATTCTTTAAATCGCTCGTTTCCAATAAACGAATCAGAGCCATCAGATAATCCTTCAATAAAAGCTACAGGATCTTCTTGCTGAGCAAAGCCGATGTTTAACAAATGTTGTCCAATAACCCACCACTCAGCATATCCGGCAGAAAATGCTGTAATTCCATTTGCCTCTAATTTTTCAGCAGCAGCCAATAATTCAGAAAATTTAGAAGGCGGTTCTGTAATTCCTGCTTGTTCGAATAGATCTTTGTTATAAATAAAGCCATAACCCTCTAAGTTTACTGGCATACCATATAACTTTCCATCTTCATCCGTCATTGGTACTTTTCCAATTGGTAGAACATGTTCTACCCAAGGTTGGTCGCTTAGATCTTCTAAATGCTCCTTCCAAAGTCCTAATTCTGTAAATCCACCATTGTTAAAGATATCTGGAGCTTCTCCTGATGCAAATTTTGCTTTAAGAGCTGCACCGTAGTCAGCACCGCCACCAACCGTTTCAAGTTTTACCTTAATATTTGGATGCTCAGCTTCAAACTCCTTTAACATTTCTTGCAATTGATCAGCAATTTCGACTTTAAATTGGAACATGTTTAATGTTACTACTTCTTCTGTCGTCGATTCGTTGTTCTCCTCAGTCGTATTGCTTTCCTCATTCGATGAACAACCTGCTGCAACTCCAGCGATTAACATTAACGACATACAAACTGAAAATAGTCGTTTCATTCGCAATGACCTCCTTCAAACCCCTTGTTTTTTAATATAATAGATTTTTGTAGTAGAAACTACAAAACTTGAAAACTATTTAATTGATCCTGACGCAATTCCTTTAATAATATGTTTTTGTAAAATAAGGAAAAAGGCGATTACTGGCGTAATACCCATCACAAGTGCGGCTAGCCCCATATCCCATTGCTTTGTATATTGAGCAAAGAAGGAACTTGTCGCAAGCGGAATGGTACGTAATGATGCATCTTGTAAAACAAGAAGTGGTAGTAAATAATCGTTCCATATCCAAAGTGTATTTAAAATAACAACTGTGACAGTGATCGGTTTTAATAGTGGAAAAACAATTCTCCAAAATACTCCGAACGGTGAACATCCGTCTATACGAGCAGCTTCTTCAATTTCAACTGGTATCGTTTTCATAAATCCATGATAAAGGAATAAAGATAACGGTACACCAAATCCTAAATACATAATGACAATTCCATGAATACTATTCATAATGCCAAGCGTTCCACCTAGTTTGACTAGCGGGATCATAACGGCTTGGAAGGGAATAACCATCGCTGAAACGAAGATGATAAATAAAATTTTACTAAACTTTCCTGGTGTTCGTACCATTTTCCAAGCGGCCATGGAACTAATAATAACAATACCAATATTACTTAGAACCGTTATAACAAGTGAGTTCCAAAAGGCTTTTGGGAAGCTTAGGATGTCCCAAACCTTTACGTAATTGGAAAACAACCATTCTCTTGGCAATGCTGCAGCATCGATTAGTATTTCAGAAAAACCTTTTAAAGAGTTAACAATGACGAAGTAAAAAGGGACAAGAAAGATGAGACCTAATATAAGAGCAAATATTTCAAGAACAAACGTCCTTTTCGTATATTTATTATTCATTATGCCTCGACCTCCCTTTTTTTCGTAATCATAACTTGGATTGTTGTGAATAGTGCGACGACAAGAAAGAATACAATAGATTTTGCTGTTCCTAAACCGTAGTTGTTATTTGTAAAAGCTTCTTGATAAATATTAATCGCAACAGATTGTGTAGAGTTAAATGGCCCTCCACCTGTTAATGAAATATTCAAGTCAAAAATCTTAAAAGCCATTGAAATGGTTAAGAAGAAGCAGATCGTAAATGCTGGTAAAATTAATGGGATGATAATTTTCGTTAAGATAGTAATAGAATTAGCTCCATCAATTCTTGCAGCTTCAAGTAAAGAGTTATCAACGCTTTGTAAAGCAGCAATGTAAATGACCATCATATAACCACTGATTTGCCATGCAAATACGATGACGATGCCCCAAAATGCTGTTTTTTCATCACCTAGCCATGGCTGTTGAAAAAAAGCTAGGTTTGTCAGTTCTCCAATTGCTGAGAACCCTCGAACAAAGATAAACTGCCAGATAAAGCCTAGTAATAATCCCCCAATGACATTCGGGATGAAAAAGGCAGTTCGTAAAATATTTTTTGTTTTTAAGGCTGCGTTCAATAGTAAAGCTAGTGAAAAACCTATAATATTACTAATGATTACGGCAGCAAGCATAAATTTTGTTGTAAATAGAAATGAGTCAAAAAATCTTTGGTCGTTTGTAAAAATACGTTTGTAATTGTCAATACCTACCCACTCAGTAGCTGAGCTTATCCCATTCCATGATGTGAATGAATAATAGATTCCCAAGTAAAAAGGAATGAGTTGTATGACTAAAAAGAAGATAAGGGCCGGTCCAACAAATGCCGCATACGTTAAAAATCTTTTAAGCCTCGTTTTCTTTTTAGATGAATTCAATTTAGTTTTTGTTACCGCTTTCATTTTATCCGGTTCTAAAGTCGTTTTTAATTCCGGCATACTCATGTATGTTCTCACCACCCTATCATTAAATTTTTGTAACCGCTTTCTTAATCACATTATAGTGAGATTATCAAAGATAGAATAGTAACTGTATTGACTAATAAGGTGCACTTTTGTGACCTCTTAACACTATTTCTAGCCACATAAGATAAAAAATAGTGCACTCCAGCAGCTGGTGTGCACTATTTTACATTTTTTCTATACATTAGCTTTGCTTATCTAACATCGTCTTTGCGATATGATCGTGAATAATTTCTGAACTCATGAAGTCGACACGCGCCATCCGTAATTCTTTATACCATCGTTCAAATGGCAAATCTTTTGTAAAGCCAGCTCCCCCATGAATTTGTAATCCATGGTCGACAATTTTAAATACGACTTCTGTAGTATATAGCTTTGCCATTTTTGCAAAGTATGAGCCTTCATCAAGACTAGTAGCAACATATTTTGCAGCTTGCTTTACTAATAATCTGGCTGCCTCAAGTTCTGTTGCTGAACTTGCAATCATTGTTCGGATTGAAGGAAATTGTGTGAGCGGTTGTCCTCTAGTAATTCTCATTTGCCCGTATTCTAACATTAGCTGAAGGGCCAGTTTACCAACTCCAATACAACGGCTTGCCAATAATAACTGAGATTCTGTAACCCAAGATTGTAAAAGTGTATCGCCCTCTCCCACTTTTCCTACTATACGATCTTTGTGTATAAATAAGTCATTAAAAGCAATATCACTTAGGGTTCTTACATCGAGGAGTTTTTTGTGATCTTTTTGTATAAAATCTTCACGATCAATAATAAATAAAGTAGGTTTTTTATTTCCGTTTTCTATAACATTTGCTAAAACGATCCCAAAAAAAGCTTGATCTACGTTACTTACATATGATTTATGTCCATTTATTAGCCACCCGTTTTGTAATGAAGTAGTTTGGACATCTAAATACTCAGGATGATCTCCTTCATGTTTCCCACTTATCGCAACGTAACAACCACGCCCAGATTGAATAGATGGGATCACATAATTGTTAAGTTGTTTTTTTGTACAATTTTCTAAAAAGCTCGGGATATCACTCCCAAAAGCACCTCCGCCAGGATGATAAATTCCACGATGATGTTGAGCCGCTATTTCATTCAAATGGACTTGATCATAAATGGATAATTCTGCTCCTCCCCATTCTCTTTTGGCGTTCATAAACCATAATCCTATTTCTTTCATAGTCGTTTGGAGTTTATTTATTATATTTTCTGGTAATTTTTCTAAACTAGATTTTACCTTTTGTTCCTCAAGAACTACATCATTCTGGATAAATGATTGAATGTTTTTCTGTAGTAATCGTAAATCATCCTCTATTAATATTTCTTCTTTCATCGTTTTCCCCCTTCATATACGAAAGTTCTTCCCTTTAATTAAAGGGAAGCAATTGGTCTTCCTCGTACTCTTTGATAGCCTGTTTAGCAATAACCATTCGATGGATCTCGTCAGGTCCATCATAAATTCTTGCTGCCCGCGCTTCACGAAATAAACCCTCAAGCGGTGTATCTCTAGATAAACCATACATTCCAAGTACTTGAATCGCACGATCCAATACATTGTTGACCATTTGTGCTCCGTATAATTTGATCATAGAAATATCTGTTCTTGCTTCATCACACTGATCCATCTTCCATGCGGCTTGTAATGTTAATAAACGTGCAGCTTGAATTTCAGTCATTGAATCAGCGATGAAATTCTGAATAGTTTGATCCTTACTAAGGGGAGTTCCGTTTTTCTTTGATGTACTTGCATATTCAATCAAAATTTCAAGGCTACGTTTAGCCACACCTAACCACCGCATGGCATGAGTAATTCTCCCAGGTCCAAGCCGTAATTGTGCTAACTTAAAGCCATCCCCTCGATTACCTAACATGTTTTCGAGTGGAATTCGGCAATTCGTAAAGCGAACCTCACAATGTCCTCCCACCATATGATCCCCCATAACATCAACTTCTCTAATGATCTCACACCCCGGTGTATTCGAATCTACAAGGAATAAGCTCATTCTTTTATGTGGTGGTGCCGATGGATCTGTGACTACCATTACGATTGAAAAAGCAGCACCAGATGCACCTGTTGAAAACCACTTAGATGCGTTAATCACCCATTCTCCATTTTCTAATTCCGCTTTTCCGCGAAGCATTCGCGGATCAGAGCCTGAAACTTCAGGTTCAGTCATGGCAAAATATGACCGAATATCTCCATTAACTAATGGTTTTAAGTACTTTTCTTTTTGTTCTTGTGTTGCAGCGTGCCATAAAATTTCCGAATTCCCTGAATCTGGCGCCATTGAGCCAAAAATATATGGAGCGATTGGACTTCTGCCAATGATTTCAGAAAGGAGACCAAGAGAAACAAATCCCATGTCTGTTCCTCCAGCCTCTTTTGGGAGGTGCGCTGCCCACATTCCTAACTCTTTTACCTTTTCTTGTAGTGGTTTTAGTATGTTTTCAGGAATTCCACGATGAGGAAGCATATACTTTTCATTAGGGTAAACATAATTATTCATAAATGCTGTCGCTTTGCGTAGGAGGTCTTTTTGCTCGGTGGATGGACTAAAATCATACAATTCGATTCACTCCTTTATTATTGAAGATTAAACTATTAGAGAACTTTAATTTCCGGTATATTACCCACACTTTATTTAATTAAACTATACTTTCTATGAATATTCTGTGATTTAAATCACAGTTCAATTGCTAAAGCAAAATATTGTATGAAAAAAATAAGACACTGTTATAATCAGCGTCTTTTGTAGAAACCAAAGCAAAAAGATCATTATAAATATATAATTTCAGCATACTTCTCTACTTTAACATCAACAGCAAATCGGCTCATACCTATCGTTAACCTACCTTTGTCCATGGTAGTCATGCTAGCCATATGAACAAAGCTTGGTATTTGTTCATCAGGATAAATACAAACATTTTCTTTGATTAATTGAATTCGGTCCCAATCAGTTAGTATTTTTATTTCTTCTGTTTTATCACGTGTGATGTAGTCCGTTGCTTTTTGCACTAATGGTTTATGAGTTGGTTTTTTTAAGTTTTGATAAGGGTTTGAAAAAATCAAAGTGTCAAACATGCCTGCTTCTTTGAATTTTTTTGTTAACCGATAAACTGCTTGCTCTGCCCCGTTGCCAAAGTTTCCAGGAATTATCCATATGTCAGCTTTTAAATCCTCAATATCTTTTACTCCAGCCAATAACGTATAAACATCAGAACAAATGATAAATAATGCAGTTTTTTGCTGCCCGTTTATGACCATTTCTACTTTGTTTAAATACTCATAATCTCCTACATTAATAGCAGGAAACTTTTCATCATACTGGATCCGTTCAAACGATTGAGCTGTAATTTTAGCTTGCGGAGTATGTACTTTGCCATCTTTTGTGAAGATCGTTAATGTATTGTAGTTTCTACCTAATTGTGCATGTGGTAAATTCTGAGGAATAATGTTTAAAGTTGTAATGATATTAATTTTTTGTTCAATACTAAATTTTTTTAGTTTCGAAAAAGCGATTTCAGAAAACTTAACGGAGTTTGCCAAGTATTCAGGTAACACGGCAATCCCATCTTCAGGGACGTTCTGTAATTGCTCCAGGCAATCCTCTAAAATAGCAGCTTCATTACTTAAAGCATAACTTAAAATATACCAAGGATGATTCGAATTCATTGGTTCTCCTCCTAAATTATTATTGATCTGTAAAGTATAATCATAAGTTGATTTGTTGAATGGATTCATAACTTTCTAACTACACCAACAGTTATGCTCTTCTCGTTCATTCCCACATTGATTTTCCTGATTACAAATTGGACATTTCTTTGCGTCATTTGTCATTCTCACCCTCCGACTCTTTATCTTCTATCTTTTATCTATTTTAGTATATTGTTCCATATTCTTCTACAGTTAACTAAGCTTTTTCAAAGTATAGATAACAAATGATTAGAACAGATTAAACGTAGAACTTGAGAAAGGGGTTTTACTGATGGAAAAACAAAAAAAACAAAAAACTCAGCATAGAAATGAGCAACAAGATCAATTGCAAAACTTGGATGTTGTTTCAAAAAGAGAAGACAAGCAACCTGTCCCCCAACCGAAAGATTATGAAGACATTGAATATTAAGATGAGATTAAATTGCTAACAAGAAGGAGACGATTAAAAAATGGGACGAGCTAGAAATCAAAAAGCAAGAGATAAGAACAAAGCTGGATTACCGCAAACACCTAAAAAAGATATCAAAACGGATGACCAAGATTTGGAATTGGCAAAAGAACTTGATGACCGCTATGATTTAAAAGCAAGGCCAGGCTATTCACCAACTGAAGTTGATCGAAAATAGAGAAGAAATCAGCATATTCATTTTATTTGTAAAATAAAGAAATTCGAAATAACAGTGGAATAATAGTTCTCCACTGTTATTTCAATCAATAATATTTTCTATTTACGAAATGATAGTTATATAATAGATATCTGATATCAAAATGCTAGCAATTGTCTAATGATAAACTAGTTGATCTAATCCATATTAAAATCAATCATTATTTATTGCTCCAGCCACATCATACTGATTTATATCAATCTCGGTCGGTTGTCCTAATACAAGCTTTGCCAGTTCTGCCCCTAAATAAGGTCCAGCGGTTAAACCTGATGCCCCTAAACCATTAGCAACGAAAATTCCGTTGAACTTTGGTAAGCGACCAATGATAGGAAGAAAACCTGGGGTAAATGGCCGAAACCCAACTCTTGTTTCAAGCAATGTACTATTTGCTAATCCGGGGGCTACCGTTAATGCTTTATCGAAAATTTCATGAAGTCCTCCAGGTGTCACACGGGTATCAAATCCCATTTTATCTTCATGCGTCGCACCTACAACAACACGGCCGTCCTCAAATGCAAGTAAATATTGATTATTAGGAGGCATAATGACAGGCCAATCACTTGTATCTGTATTTGGTATTTCTAGGTGAACTATTTGCGCTTTTTGTGGTGTAACTAAGAATCTAATACCGAGTGGTTCTAGCAATTCCTTTGTCCATGCTCCTCCAACTATGATTACTTGATCAACATCGAGAAAATTCCCACCAACCTTTACGCCGGTCACCTGATTCCCATTGAAGACTAAAGTCGCATTGCCGTATAACAAAGCACCTCCGTGCTTTTTAGCGCCATTGATCATCGCATCCCGTAGTGCTCGTCCGTTTACACGCGCACCTCCACTAATATGAACTGCACCATACTCTTCTGCTAGCGGCGGAAATAACGCTTTAGCTTCTGTCGGCGTTAGTTTTGTAATTTCACCGATCTCTGGTGCTTCTTCTCTTCTTTTATGTGCACGTTCAACTATTTTGTCTAGCTTTAGTTCATCTGTATGTAAACTGAGTGCTCCAACCTTTGTATACCCTGTATTTGTTTCCCCAATTTCTTCTAATTCGCGAATCAATGCAGGATAAAATTTCGCTCCTCCTTTAACGAGTTTATACCATGCTTTATTTCTTCGCTGGGTAAGCCATGGACACACAATTCCTGCTGCAGCATCCGTAGCCTGTCCTAGATCTTTGCGATCGACTAATGTAACCTTTCCACCTGTTTTTGCAAGATGATAAGCAGTAGATGAGCCAAGAATTCCTCCACCGATTACAACGTATTTTTGCATTTTATACACCTTTTCTGTATCAATTATATTCATCAGTTCATTTTACAAAAAAGCAAAGAGACTGACAAACGGTCAGTCTCTTACCGGAATAGTTAAAGTTTGTAAACTCAAGTTTACCAATTAATGAAGTACCTGAGCTGTTATTCTTCCGGAAAACGGTTTTTAAAAGCTTCTTTTGTTACTAAGTATCCATCATCTCCAGACGATTCAACTTTTGATTTTTTCATTTCACTATTTTTCGGAAATTCACCAGGATGACTTTTTTTCTTATGATTTAAACTTTTGCCACGTGCCATTATTCTAAAACCCCCTTTACTATTGTTCATCTTCAGTTTTTTCAATAATTGGTGTACTTATGTATGGTCAACTTATTTTGCCAAGTGAAAAAGGTTACTACCGGTAAAACGGAAGCAACCTTTTTACAAATTATTTAATAATCATTACAGGACTTTTAACACGTTTTGCTACTTTGTGACTTACACTTCCAAGTACCATACTTTGCAGGCGGTTTAAACCTCTGCTTCCTAGTAATACGCAATCAAATTCATGTTCATTTGCATAGTCAACAACAGTCGGACCAGGATCACCATGAAGTGTTTTTATTTCGTACTTGATTCTTGCTATTTCTATCTTCTCGACGATCCCCTTGAGTCTTTCTTTCCTTTTATTTGCAATCTCTATGGAACCTCTATTATGAAGGACATCTGCTTTCGATGTTGCCCCGTCCACAACATAAATAATTTCAATTATAGCATCTTTCTTTCCTTTTACTAGTGCAATGGCCTTTTCAGCTGCTCTTAAAGAATGTTCTGATCCATCTGCTGCTAAAAGAATTCGTTGAAACATTTCATCACGACTCCCCAAAATTCAAATTTATATCTCTATATAATGAAAAGCTATATCATACAGGATATAGCTTTTCGCCTTTCAAATACTTTAATGGCCGGAAGCTTTTGATGCGCCACCGATTTTATCCATTAATTGAGAACTTTCTTTATTTAAGCCAGTAAATTCTACTTTAATATTACTTTGTTCAAATTTCATTTCGATTTTATCAAGTGCACCAATTGCAGAATCATCCCACAAATGAGCTTCAGATAAATCAATTTCTACTGTATCAATTTCTTCTTTAAAATTAAAATTCGTCATAAAGTCAGTGACAGAAGCAAAAAAGATTTGACCGCGAACGCGGTATACTCGCTTTTTACCACCTGTAGCCATCATACTTGTAACATGAACTTTTGAAATTTTTGCAGCAAAGAAAATTGCACTTAAAACAACTCCAGCTAATACTCCTTTAGCAAGGTCATGAGTAACAACAACTGTGACCACTGTAACAACCATAACTGTTGCATCAGTTCTTGGAATTTTGTGCAGTGTTTTTAATGAATTCCAGTCGAATGTTCCGATCGAAACCATAATCATAACACCAGCAAGGGCTGCCATTGGAATTTGAACAACAAGATTTCCTAACATTACAATTAAGAACATAAGGAAAACACCAGCTATTAAGGCAGACAGACGCCCTCTCCCTCCAGATTTTACATTAATAACAGATTGACCAATCATAGCACAACCAGCCATACCACCAAAGAAACCAGTTACGATGTTTGCAATTCCTTGTCCGCGACTTTCTTTATTCTTGTCACTTTCAGTATCTGTCATATCATCAACGATTGAAGCTGTTAATAACGACTCTAGAATACCGACAATAGCAAGTGCCAACGAATATGGGAAAATGATCATAAGAGTTTCAAAGTTTAATGGGATTTGCGGGATCATAAACGCGGGTAAAGATTGTGTCAAAGCTCCCATATCACCAACGGTTCTAACACCAAAGTTAGCAAAGATCGCGATTACCGTAACGACAATGATCGCTACTAATGTTGATGGAACTGCATTTGTAAATCTCGGTAAAATATAAATAATTGCAAGTGTTAAAGCAACTAACGCATACATAATCCATGTCTCACCGACAAAATGTTGCAGCTGAGATGTGAAAATTAAAATAGCTAGTGCATTAACGAAGCCTACCATTACTGATCGAGGAACAAACTTCATGAATCTAGCAAGCTTAAATACCCCGAAAAGAATTTGGAGAATACCTGTTAGAATTGTTGCCGCTAATAAATACTGTAACCCGTGATCAGCAACTAATGTAATCATTAGCAAGGCCATCGCGCCTGTCGCGGCTGAAATCATCCCTGGTCTACCACCGACAAAGGCAATAACAACTGCAATACAGAACGATGCATATAAGCCTACCATTGGATCTACCCCAGCAATAATTGAGAATGCGATTGCTTCTGGTATTAATGCAAGGGCAACAACCATACCTGCAAGTGTATCTCCTTTTACATTACTAAACCATTCTTGTTTAATTGTTTGTAAATTCAATCTAGCACCTCTTCCTAAATTTTTTGTGTAGTTTGATTTTCGACTCTCACGAAAATCAGGACCGTTGTTAACAAAAGAAATAATATCATGTTTAACTTAAATTGAAAATCCCTATGTAAGCGTAAAACATAGCTTGTTTTCTCTTAAATACTCCTAAAATCATCTAATTATTATTGTTTTCACAAAAACGACATTATTTAATAACTAAATGCTATCAATGATTTTTTAATTGAAGATAACTATTTTATTTATAATCATTTATAAATTAATTATATTTAATATAAATAGGATCTTTTTATTTGGCTCTTTTCTAAAAAGATTGTTGCTTTTAGCTATTGGACCGTTAACCAAGCAAAAGCTTGGTTCTTCACGCTTTGGCGTGAAGCCTTTGAACATAAATCAGCCAGATGGACAAATGAATTTGTCCATCTGGCTGATTTATGTTCAAAAAACGGTCCAATAGCAACAAAGTTTACGAAAACAGCTTTTTATTTTAACTGGTCAATTAATCTTGTACTAATTGCTTGTCACTATCGAAAATCAAATGTAAAATTAAATTAGTTTCATATGCAGATTCCTTGTAGGAAGGGAATCGAAAGAGGCTGACGTATTTGTCGTCAGCCTCTTCTATTTACTTTTTTTGAACTATCAAGCTGACGAAGTCTTGCCCGTTCTTTTATCATTGTAATTTCGGTGATACAGCGTTTTATTTCTCCTTCAGTAGCTTTACTTACCATCCGGTCAGTTAGTTCTTCAATTTTTCTTCGTTCTTCTAAATTTAAATAATCTTCATTTTTCATTCTATCCACCTTTCTTTATTTTGTTTTTCTTTTTCGCACGATCTGGGAATATTGTTTGTGGGTAAACAATGAGGATTTAGAGGTTCTACTATTGTACTATAACACAAAATTGTAACAAATTAAATTGATTTTCATTTATTAATAATTATTTATATTGTATTATAAAATAACATATTCATTTTTATTGGAAGGTGGTTTTGAGAATTGGAACCTGAAATTTTGACTGTTTCCCAAGTGGCTAAGTATTTACAAATCAGTGAAATGACAACATATAAATTAGTACAAGAAGGTAGAATTCCTGCTTTTAAAATAGGACGCCATTGGCGAGTAAAGAAATCGGATTTATCTGATCTAATAGAGAAGCTTAAAAATGGAGAAAGAATTTAATTAAAGCGGTGAATAAAGTATGTTAAAAGATACGGGTGAACGAGTAATCCCTAAATTAATGAAGCCAACGAATATGATGTTATTGGAACACACAGCAAGGTATTATTTTTCAACCCCTTATGTTAGGGGAAGAGTTTTAGATATTGCTTGCGGAACTGGGTACGGAAGTCAAATGGTAGCTAAAGTTAGAAAAAAAGAGATTGATGAAATCATTGCCGCTGACATTTGTGAAGATACGCTAGCTTATGCGAAGGGAAATCATTACCATCCACTTATAAAATTTGTACAAGCAAACGTAATAGATAAACAATTACTAGAAAAACTAGGGACATTCGATACGATCTTAAGCTTCGAAACGATTGAACATGTTCAAGACGACGATCAGTTCATGAGAAATATGTATAATTTGTTAAACCCTGGTGGCACGCTCGTTCTATCAACTCCTTTTGGAGAAGGAAAAGGCATGCCTTGTAATTACCCTTTTCACGTTCATCAATTTACACCTAGTGAGTTTGAAAAATTATTTCATGAATTTAAAGAAAAGGAAATTTTCTTTCAGCGCGGGGTTACGATTGAACCACCAAGAAAGGATGTATATTACCCATTAGGTGTTGCTGTTTGTCGAAAGTAATGGGTACTCATTAGTATCTGCACTTCTCGATTTAACCCAAAATATAGTGATAATACCAACTATATTTTGGGATTGAGGTGTCTGATATATTACTTTTGAGTCCCCTCTATTTCAACATATACTTTTAGTGGAAAGTTTTCACTTGTATTATGGTAAGCGCTTACAATTTGTTTCACTTAACAATCATTACTGGACATTTTACTCGTTTTGCCACTTTGTGACTTACACTTCCTAACACCATGCTTTGTAGAGCATTTAGGCCTCTACTACCTATGACTAAACAATCAAAATTTTTCCCATTTGCATACTCAACGACTGTTGGACCTGGTTCACCACGTAGAAAATTAATTTGATGTTTTATGCCTTCAGTTGTGAAAATATTTATAATTTCTTTTAACTTTTCACGACGTCTTTCTTCAATTTGGTGTGAGTTAATATTACGTAATACATCTGCCTTAGAGGTTGACCCATTGATGACGTAGATAATTTCAACTAAACTATTGGCTTGATTTTTGACTAATTGAACAGCTTTTTCGGCAGCGCGAATGGAGTGTTTAGAACCATCTGCTGCTAAAAGTATTTGTTGAAACATCTCATCCCCTACTTTCTCACTCAAATCTTATTTTTATTATTATATTGAATGAATATATTAACAGAATATTCTTTCAATATTTTAACACAAACCAAATGCAACATAAATAGTCGTTTTTCAAAATTTTAAAAATACATTTAGAAAAAAATTTTACGAGCTATTATCTTCTGTCTAGATTTTTTCTCCTTATTACATTTCGGTTAGGTGAAATAAATTGGATAACAATAACAACTGGTAATAAATAACCAATGAGTGCTTGTACAGTTGCAACTGCTCTTGACCACCCGAATGGAGTAACATCCCCATAACCTACGGATAATAATGTAATTGAACTCAAATAGAGTGACCTTGTTATTCTGTCAAGGCCACTAGCTTGATGAGCTGGTGAAGCGTAATGGTCAACAACGGGTCCTACGTTTATCATGTCTAGCAGGAAATATATGAAGGTAAAGGTTAGCCAAATATTTATATATAACAATAAAAAAATAAAAAGTTTATAGGTGGTTTCTCTTTTTTGAATCCGATAAAACATATAAAAAGCCTTCTCCCTTTTTTATAGTTTTATATAAATTATATGCAGTTCCTAAAAAAGTAGAAGAATGACCAGGACGATTATCGCTCCTATATCCAAGCTTTTTATTCTTATGCACCTTAGCGTATTGAATAGAATCCAACGTTTAAGTAAATAATAGTTATGTAAAATAGGCCATAATTTACTAATTTTTAAATAATGAGATACATTTATTAGGAGTCGTAACTATGATATTTAGCCTTATAAAAAAGGTAATAGATAAAACCATAAATATAGAGCATTGGAAACTGATTTTAGGTGGGGTTTTATTTATTATTATTAGTTCTTTTATCGTGTATTTATTAGAACCAAAAGAATTTAAATCACCTTTTAATGGCTTTTGGTATGTAATGACTACGATTTCACAGGTTGGGTTTGGTGATTATATTCCGAAAACGATCATAGGAAAATTGTATTCTATATTTTTGTATTTTGTTGGCATTGGTTTTTTCGCAATTATGATAGCGAAATGGATTGATTTATTAAATAATTATGAAGAACTTAAGGAGAAGGAAATATTGGGGTATACAGGAACAAACCATATTGTAATGATTAATTGGTCACAAAAAACTAAAATCACCATTGAAGAGGTTTTATCTGAAAATCAAAAGGTTGATATCGTTTTAATAGACCAAGCCAATACTTCGCCAATCAATCATAAAAATATTCATTATGTTCAAGGAGATGCTACAAAATTAGACATCCTTCAAAAAGCAAATGCTTTATTTGCAGCTTCTATTTGTATTTTTGCTCCTGATCAAGTATTAGATAAAGCAGCTGAAGATGGAAAAATATTATTAGTTGCTTCAACTATAAAACATTTAGCAAAAAAGGCAAACGTAGATGTCTATACTATCGTTGAAATTCTAGATGAAGATCACATCTCTAATACTAATCAATATTATATTGATGAATTTATTTTATCCAATAAGCCATTTTCTACATTAATGGCTTCTAAAGCTCTACATAATTATACGTAATTATTTACATTTATCATATACAACGTAAATGATTGTGAAAGGATAATCGAATTTACTATTAAAAAATCATTTATGATCACTTTTAGAAAGGATGTCCATTAGCACTTTTTGGACACCCTTTCTTAATGTAAATGGTGTACTTTCATCACTCTTTTAAGTATACCGACATATCATTCATCAATTGATCCATTTGCTTCGCATACGTTTTGTACATTTCCTTTGCTTCTTTATTGTCTGTTTGCAGAGAAAAGTTCACTAAATTTGACTGTAGCTGCTTTATGTTAGCTGCCACTAATAGCTTTTGTTTAATTTGTGGCATTTTAATTTGATCATTATATAAGTCAACATAAACATTTCCCATTGAATCAATTTGTGCTAAAAAAACATCTGAAAAATCTTTTGCGCCTTGTTTCAAGATTTCTCCTAATAACCACTCTTTTGTATATCCGTAATCGGTTAAACTTTTTTCCATAACATTTCCATCGATAATAACGATTCGTGGCTGGTTCTCCTGTTCAATTAATAAGCCTACATCCTTTGGTGTTACCGGTTGAAGATTACTCTTTTTCATAACGCTAACTTGTCCGTTTTTTTCCATAATCGCTGTTTCAATCTCTGATAGTTTAAATGCATTTTGTTGACGAAGATGAATCATTAGTTCATCGATTGTTAGGTTTTCCTTTTTTAAGTTTTTTTCAAGGATTTGTCCATTTTCAATTAAAATTGTTGGTTTTCCTTCCGTGATTGTTCGAAATCGAAATGATTTCAATTCTAATTTTGAAATAGCAATCGGTAACAGCGCCCAAATGACCATTCCCAATATAAAATTAGATATCCTTACTTGCGTACCAAACGTTAATTCCGCTGCTATACTACCAATTGAAATACCTACAATGTATTCATAATACGTCATATCTGTTATATGTTTTTTACCCATTATTCGAGCTAATATGAGCATCAAGAGGAATCCAACGATTCCACGGATCAAAACGGTAGTCAATTCATTCATCGAGTTCACTCCTAAGCCAAAAAACGTACTTTTTTAACATTATTGGGCAAACTAAGGACTATCATACGAGATTTGGAAAAAGATATTATTTGAGGAGTGGTAATGTGAGTAAACACATAAACTTTGTAGTTTTTTTAATAATGTTGGGTTCACTTATAACGGGTTGTAGTAATTTAACGATAATGGAAAAAGATGAAATTCTTTTTAACAAAATCGAATTACTTCAAGATTACGTCGAAAAGGAAGATTGGGAACAAGCCTTAAGCGTTATCAATGACTTCCAGATCGATTATAGAAATCGAAAGTGGAAAATGCAATTTTTAGGTGGACTTGATGATTATAGGGAACTTGAATTGGAAATAGAAAAATTGAAAGAAACGATTAAAGAAAACGAAAAATTAGAAAGTAAGGTAGGATTACGGCAATTAAAGCATAGGATACTTTTTATATATGATCTATAAAAGGGGATACCTAGCATTTGAGTCCCCCTTCTCCTTTTTGAAGAGGTAAGAAATTATAACTTTTCAGATGATGTCTAGTTGCAGCGCCCAGCGTCTAGTGGACTTCGCTCCCTCTCCTTACGATAAGTCAACATCGCCACGCTAGCACTCGCCGTGTTTCCTTTATCTCATACGGAGGGGTGCAAGGATATACGCCGCTAAACGGGCGCTTCCGCTTTTCTTATTACTTGTAACGTCCATTGTATTTTTCACCCACGAAATTCTGGTTCTTCTTGTTCAATTTCCGCTACCCTCATTTCTAATTCTGAGATTAAGCTTTGAATTTGCTGAGCAGCATGATCATACTTTCGCCTTGCAGTTTCATCCTTTGTTTGCAAGGCAAATGTTTCAAAATTAGCTTGTACACTTTTAGCAGTAGCCAATGCTTGCTTTACTTGAGAGTTTACCGTCATAATCCCCTTACCACCTCTCCTTTATATTCAGTAATATTTGAATAATATTATGAGTATTTAACTTAAACATATTGTATATTCATCGCTCATACACTTGTACCAATGGGAGGTGATAATCTGTGTCAATGTTATATGAGAACGAATGGATACTATTTATCTTTTCAGAAGCTCTGACGTGGTTTTCAATAATAATGTTATTAATTACTCGTTACAAGTTTACTGTTGATAGGTTGAGTCAATTATTTTTAGCCATTATTATATTATGTACATTATTTCAAGCTTTATTGGTAGGTATAGATTTTTACTTTACTGGGACAATTTCATTATTTCAAGTCATTATTATCCTTTTTATCATTTATGCAAGTACTTTAGGAAGTTCTGATATTCAACGGTTAGATCAATATCTTCAACATAAAATAAAGAAGAAAAGGCAAATTTTTAATGATGATTTATATGACTATATTTATTACAAAAAGCAATTGTTTTATATACATACTTTTGCTTATATAAGTATTCATTTTATTTGGTTATTAATTGATAGTAACTTAAACATTAATGTAACAAGTATTTTGTTATTTCTTTACAATCAGTCATATTTGTATACAATTCCAAATTTATTTAATAATATGCTGTTCAACTTACTTAGCTATTTATGGTCTATTATTTACTTTTTTGATATTTCTGTTGTTATATTTTACTCCATCTGGCAAAGAATAAGTAATCATAATATATAAATTAAATAAAATGCGAAAAATAAATGTACGATTTTGTAAGAAAGAGGAATGCAGATATGGTATACGAACTTGCAAATATATTAGGTCGGATCCTAACGATTTTCCCATTATTACTTGCTATTACTTTACTGATGGGTAAAAGATCGATTGGACAAGTCCCTATTTTTGACTTTTTAATAATAGTAACGCTTGCAAGTGTCACTGGTGCTGATTTAGCTGATCCTTCAGTTAAACATCTTCCTACAGCTTTTGCCATAATTACAATCGGCCTTCTTCAAAAATTAGTAGCAAAAATCGCAATAAAAAAAAGAAAATTTGGTAAGTTAATTACTTTTGAGCCAACAGTTGTTGTCAAGGATGGGAAATTATTAATTGACAACCTAAAGAAAATTCAATTTACTATCGATAATATTCTTCAGTTACTTCGACAGAATAACGTATTTGACATCAATGATGTACAGCTAGCTATTATTGAAGCGAACGGTGCGATTAGTGTGCAAAAAAAAGCAGAGAAATCAACTCCGAGTCTTGAAGATTTAGGGGTTCATAAGAAAAGCAGTGGAATATCCTATCCAGTCATAATTGAAGGCGTTATACAGCAAGAAATTTTAAAAGAACTTAAATTAACTCCAGAATCTCTATATCAACGATTACAAAGTGAAGGCGTTTCAAGAATTAACAGTATATTTCTATGTACATTGAACGATGAGGGACAATTGCACCTCGCATACACAAAAAAAGATGATCGATACCAACGTATCCAACATTAAGAATTGGAG
Source organism: Alkalihalobacillus sp. BA299 (assembly GCF_017745675.1). Classification (GTDB taxonomy): domain Bacteria; phylum Bacillota; class Bacilli; order Bacillales; family Bacillaceae_F; genus Alkalihalobacterium. Next base: position 1,646 of record NZ_JAFLJM010000018.1, on the reverse strand, counting down.
TATTACCTGACAATAATTAGTGATACCCCCAAATTAAAAACAAAATTATAATAATCCAACAGAACTTTGTAGAATTCACCTAGAATAAAGTCCATTTTTTTTTACATACTATAATCTGTAGTTCTTAAAATTAAAGGGGGATTTTTCTTGACGGTACAAACACAACTTCAACAAGCATTAGCATCAGCACAAAGTGTAGAAGCAAGTTTAACACAATTTTCTCTTGAAACTCAAAACCAACAGGCCAAACAAACGTTTCAACAACTCGCTCAACAACAAAAAAATATTGTACAACAATTACAAACCCGTTACGATCAAGTTCTTCAAGAGGAACCTCAATTTAATCAAAACCAATAAAATCAACTACATGACAAACAACGTCCCAAGTGATTCACCATCATTTGGGACGTTGTTCTACAATTATCAACAAGCATATTCTTTTTCGTTTTTCTACTTAAACTCGATCTTTGTATCGAGTTTATGATGCCTGTTCGTTTAATTTACTGTTATCTTTTACCGGTTTTTTTGAGATGATTGCAAAAAACATAGCAAGTAAAGGGAATATCATCATGATATAAAGGATTTCATGATAACTAGCGAAGCGATCATAAGCTAATGCAAATGGTAATGGTCCGAGTGCTGATCCGATAACCATAATCGTTGCAGAAACACCTTTAATACTTCCGATATTTGCACGACCGAAATAATTTGGCCATATAATCCCTAAGCTAATTACTTCAAATCCACCAACAATGCCTCGTGCTATACCAAATAAAATGGCTGCACCGTAGGACTCAGTAAAAATCAACATCATCATAATTCCTATTTGACCCAAAAAAACAAAGGCTAAAACATAATTTACTTTTATTCGTTCAACGACAAAGCCTGCTAAAAAGGTAATTGGAAAAGAGACCATCGCCATAATACTCAAAATAAAAGCAGCTTGAGTACGTCCGATTCCACTTTCGGATAGGATCGGTACGAAATGAAAAATGATGCCGGTATTTACCATTGATGCTGTTGCAACACAAAACAATAATAGATAAAATTCCTTCGTTCTCATCGCTTCTTTAACAGTCCAGGTTTCCTCAAAAATCGTAGAATGTTTAGAGCTATATTGAGAGATTTCTTTTTCCGTTAAGTTATCTGGGAATAAACCAACATCCTCTGGTTTATTACGAATAAAGATAAATGCTAGCGGTACAAAAATTGCAATTAACAGTACTGCCCATACTAACCAAGACATCTGCCAACCCACTTGGTCTATTAACCACGCATTAAACGGTGGTAAAGCAGCTGCACTTAAAAAACTCCCAAAAATATAACAAATAAACAAATTGTAAGTAAACTTTTAATTATAAAATCAAAGCAATTTTTATAAAGTTGGTACTTTTCAACGTCTTTATAATGAATAATTTATAATAGGACATGCAAAAAAGCCTACTCTTAAGTAAGAAAATATGAGGTGACCACTAAAAGTTAGAGTATTATATTAAGCGGCTAATTGGCTGGTATGGTTTCGATATTGAACCGGACTCATACCTGCCAATTTTTGCTTTATACGCTTGTTATTATAATAATTGATATATTCTTCAATTTTCTTTTGTAATTCCTCAAATGAGCACAATGCTTCCCCGTAATACATT
>NZ_JAFLJM010000017.1 GCF_017745675.1 Alkalihalobacillus sp. BA299 | reverse complement strand
GAGCAAGCTCTTAATTGGTCCGCTCGACTTGCATGTATTAGGCACGCCGCCAGCGTTCGTCCTGAGCCAGGATCAAACTCTCCATAAAAGTGTTTGATTAAGCTCATTGTCACAAACGTGACGTTTTAAAACATTGACGAGATATCATGTATCTCTTTATTTCGCTTGGCTTTTTGTTCAGTTTTCAAAGAACTTTTTTACCGCTTGCGTTAGCAGCGACAAGAATTATCTTACCAAAATCCAAACACAAAAGCAAGTCTTTTTTTAAAACTTTTTTGGAATGGAAATTGATTGAAACGACCATCGCGTTAGCGACAAAAATTATTATATGACTTATTTCTTCATTCGTCAACAATAAATTATATAAAAATAATATCTACCTTTTTATCACTCATTATTTTGAGACAATTGCTTGTTCATTCAATAAATAATGATTAAACATTTTATAAAAAAGGTCAATGATCTTTGCAGAAATAAATTGAGTAGCGAGAGCAAAAATTAATAAGACCAAATCAATGACAATCGCCAATGACAAAAAGATCACTGAATTAAAAATAAAAAGTAACTTCCCTGGCATTAGATTAAATTTCTTATGAAGAACGTGTACGATAATTGCAATCCCACCAGATGACGCTCCACTGACAAACAATAAACTAACCCCAAACCCAAATAAAAATGCACCAAAAAACATATCCGTATAAACAAAAGAAATTGTTCCACTTAAAAAAGGGTTTACTAACCCTATAGTAATCGAAGTCATTGTTACAGAGTATAGAGTTTTTAATACACTAAATAACCCGATCCATTTATAGGCAATAGCTAATAGGAAAAAGTTAAATACCCATAATGTTAGTTCGTACTTAATAGATAGAAGGTGTTCAAATAAAATCGCAACTCCAGCTGCTCCACCTGAAGGTATGGCATGCGGGAATAAAAAAAGGGACATCGATAATCCTTGTAATACAGCACCTACCGTCAATGATATCCCTATTATCGACTTATTCATCCTTCTACAATCTCAAACGATTCAGTAATTTCAATACTATCCTTCACCGATTGAACCATTGAGCAATTCTTTCTCGTAACAACTAATGACTTTTCAATTTTTTCTTCACTTAAGTTTGAACCTATGATCGTAAAGTGCATATGAATCTTTTGTATCTCTTGTGCTCCTTCAGAATTTCTTGTTACTTTAGCACTTACCTTAATATCCTTATATTCAATTCTTTTTTTCTCCAATACTTTTCGCAATACTCCGCCACTACAAACAGCAACTGATGAAACTAACAACTGATATGGCCTAAAGCCAAACTCTTCATTCCCCGAAACATGTAATGTTCCATATTCAAAGTCTGTTTTAAAGCCATTTTCCTTCAATATAAACTCCATTAAAACACTTCCCTTGTCTTTTATCTTCTTTATTTTACAAAGATTCCAATTATTCGTCACCCTTTTATGCTAAAATATTAGTCTTTTCTCTAAAAATATTTTTCTTGAATATCTATCCATGGGTATTACAATAAACTGCATAATATTAAAGTTGATTATAAATTTACAGATTAAGGTGTATGTCTTTTTTCAACAAATACCGTTCTCGGTGTTCAATGATGAAATCAATAATCACAACAAATCGCATTGGCAGTTGAAGTCCAATGCGATTTTTAAATTTCAAATAATTGTTCACTCTAGATTACTGTTAATTGATTTGTTATTTCAAATTTTTTCTCTCAACCGAACAGGCTCTCGGTAAAAAGCCAGCCTCCTTCTTTTATCCAATCACTTCCCCAACTACTTTATGACTTGGCAATGAAGATAAATTTTTCGGTATGACTTTAATGATTTTTGTTTGTAAGTATTTACTTAGTTCCTTTGCCAGTTCCTGTGAACCAACAATATAAACTCCTTTCCATTGACACTCTTGAGACTTTTGATCGATCAATGGTGCCAGTCTCCTTAACCACCGTTGTTGATTTACTTCTATTCTTTCTTGATACTGATCTTTATGGCTAGTACTTGATCCCAAACGTTCAATAGTGGCTGTTCCTTCATATTTTCTCCAATTGTCATCATCAACATTTAAGGTATACCGTATTTCCTCTGTCACTTCGCCAAGACGGGTATTTAAAGCTAACAGGTCGTTTTGCTGAAGTAATAGCACTCCACTTGCAGGGTATTGTTGTTGAATCGTATCTAATTGTCCAATCATCGGTTGCTTTTCCCAATAAAAATTATTCTCCACTGAAAGTTGCAAATCATAAATCTCCCACACTTCCGCATTCGACGAGGCAAAAATAACAACTGCTTTTTGCATGTTATGTTGTCTTTCTAAGAGCTGCTTTTCTACCTTCTTTTTAACAGAACAATAATTCTTTAATTCTTCTGTGTCATTTCTTACTTTTACGTATTGCTCTAATTTCTTCAAGCCATTTTTCAGTTGTAATTTCCAGTCATCTTGACCAGATCGAAGTGTATTTAAATAAATGGTTAATACACCCTTGTCACAATGGGACACCCTTAATTCCTCTAACCGTTTTGAAAAAGCCAAAATTATTCCCCCTTTAGGACAAGATATATAACCCTATTACCATTTATATTCGTAATAAAACAAAAAAAAGAAGCACTTTTTTCAGTGCTCCTTAAAAATTTAGTGATAACCGTTTGATTTATTAGCTGAACTACTTGTCTTGTGACCATTTGCATGTTTATTACTTGATTTGTTTTTATTCTTATGTTTTTTATTACTCATGCGCGTCACCTCTCCAATTAGTAGAAGAAGGCGGCCAACGTAAGTGACCACCTTCTATACAAGTTCCACATCATTATTTCAAAAAATTACTTTCTGGGGTCGTAACGATTTTTGTCTTTCACAGACACCTCTTTCAACGAATTTGTTATTAACGAATTACACTTTCCGCATAATTGTTCAACGCAATTCACCTCTGAGGTATTTACTGACAAAATGTTATTACCGTAATTTTATTCATTCGATGTGAACTTGTTAATTGAGGATAGCTAACTGCCGTCCTCGGTTATTATGATGTCCCGCTTACGAAATACTATGTACGTTTTAAAAAAATTTTTTCAAAAAAGATTCTCCTTTACATCCCTATATATTATGTGACCCAAACATTGTAAATCGAAAAAGGTGACACCGTTAAAGGGTCACCTTTTTCGAAAGTTCTTCACCATAACTTCAAATGCTTCTGGGGCCGTAACGATATTTGTTTTTCGGTAACACCTCTTTCAATGAAGTTACTTAACAATTTACACTTTCGGCATAATTGTACAATGCAACCACCTCTTGAGGTATTGATTAACAATCGTTATTTCCTTCAGCTTAATGGTGAAAACTTATGTGGAGGATAGCAGCTGCCGTCCTCCTCCATTATGATGTCGCATAATGATAAAATTATGCAGATCTTTTGACAGGAATTATATCCCTTCAAGTGGATCTTCTTTTTTCGTTTCTTTGATTTTTTTGAAATCATCAGCCGCACCTTTGGCTGCATCAATAACTTCAAGCGAACTCGTTTTAATATGCTGGACACTTTCTGATATTTGCTTTACATCCTCACTAACGGAACGGAGCGCATCTGAAATTTGTGTACTTGTATTTTTAATTTTACCTATAATTTCCTCACGATTTTCTTTGATGTATATTGTTGCATCTTGAGCAGCATGCTTTAATTCCTCTGTACCTTCGACAATTTTCTTTCTCGTTTTAGGGTATGCTAATAGAGCCGTTACAACGATTGTACTACCAACAATGATCCCTTTATAAACTGATTGGCATTGCTTTTTCTCCATTGGTCTCCCTCCTCTGGAAATACTTTCATAACTTTAGTTTAGCAATATTTCTTTAAGGAAAAAAGGAAAACCCCTTCAATAAATCAAAAGTTAAATGGATAGTACAATTTCACTAATTTTTTCTTTAGTAAACGCCATGATAAACTTCATTAGCTTTAACGACTTTTTTCGTTTTTAACTTAGCAATCTCTTCATCATCATAATGTAGAACGTCTGCAAGTATCGCATCTGTATGTTCTCCCAAACCTGGAGCAGGGTGCAGCTCTGGAAAAGCCCCTTTTTCTTTATCATATGTAGTTGCCACCTCCGGGTATCCATCAAAAGGAGTGAATATTAAATGCCGTTCTTCAACGTATTTAGAGGATGTTAATTCGCCAGGTTCTAGGACTGGCGCCATACAGCAGTCAACCTTTTGTGAAAAGCTCATCCATTCATGCATCGAGTATGACAAAAATAACTCCTTTATATCACAATATACCGGATTGTCTTCAGTTGTTTCTGACATGTGTGCAGGTACCCATTCATCTTTACCAATAGCATTACAAAAATTAATCCAAAACTTCGGTTCTAAAGCCCCTAAACTCATGTACCGGTTATCCTTTGTTTTATAAACGTGATAGGAGACGATGGATCCCGTTAACTCCGCAACACCTCGCTGGCTCCCTTTTTCACTAGCTATGAGTACATGATTATTCATCAGAGAAACCATCACATCTGTTAACGATAAGTCAATATAACTGCCTTCCTTTTTAATAGAACGCTGAACGAGCGCAGCTAAAATAGCTTCTGAAGTAGCCATTCCTCCGGCTAAATCCGCTAACGTAATCGTTGGATGGACAGGTTCATCGTTTTTATCTTTCAATTGACTAAGTAAACCACTTAATGCAATGTAGTTGATATCATGACTACCAAAATGGCTAAGTGCCGTATCTTGACCATATCCTGTCATTGAAAGATATATGATATTTTTATTTTCACATTTTACATCCTCATAACCTAAACCGAGGCGCTCCATGACACCTGGTCGAAAGCTTTCAATAACTACATCTGATTTTTTCATTAAATCAAGGGCAACCTGCTTGCCCTCCTTTTCCTTTAAGTTCAGTGCAATACTTTTTTTATTACGGTTATTCGCTAAAAAAATCAACCCAGTGCCATCTCGTTTATCTCCAAGTGTACGAGCTGGATCACCTGTTAGCGGTTCAACTTTAATCACTTCTGCTCCCATATCCCCAAGCCGCAAACTCGCATATGGCCCAGGTAAGTATTGTGAAAAGTCTAAGATACGAATTCCTTCTAACATATTGTTCTCTCCCTATTTCTATTCCATTTTCACGAAAAGAGACTGACTTAACAGTGCATTTACACCACAAAACTTTTGAATATAGTGCTCCTTATCTCTTTAGCCCCTATATTAATAGTTGAGTAGTAATTCACTATCACTGAAAGTCAGCCTCATCGAAAATAGCTTAAATTAGTTATATACTTCTGTTAAGAATAGGTCCGTTTCTAATGGTTCAAAACCACTTTCATTATTACGCAGTTCACGAATTTCCATGGTCAATTTTTCAATTTTCTTTTCCATCTCTTCTAATACTCTCATCTCAACTGTAACCGTCATAGCTAACTCCCCCTAAGTTAAATTTAATGAATATTCTGATAATTAAAACCGAAAACAATACACTAACATTGTTGTCCAGTGACAACGACTACTCAACACGGTTTATGATGGTCCTTTCATCAGATAGTGCTCTTAAACTTAAATCCTGTAGTGCTTTAAATCGTTATTTAAATTTATGAATATTCTATCAACGTATTTGTCGTTTGTAAACCTCTTTTTCAAATGTAATCGCTTACAGTTCTAAAATAATTTTTTACCTATATTACCTCAATTTAACTGTAGCTTGTTGATATTGTGGATAAGTTTTGAAGTAGTTTAAAAACACTCATATATAGCCTCCTTTTGTTGTGGATATTATTGTGGATAAAAATATCACACCGTTTTTTACCTTTCTAAGTAGATAAGAACTTCTAGTACCCATTCTTCTTCTACAATAATATTGTCTACAACTGTTCGATATGGAACTTCTGTTATCCACATAAATAATTCTTTCAACAAGTCTAGCCTTCTTTGTTGACGTTTAACTTTAATGCTTATTCCATCTTTGTAAGTATCTGGCTTTTCAAAGGTTTCCTGATTAACAGTAACCATTTGACCTGATAATTGAAAAAAAAGCCATTTAAGCCTCTCATCATTTTTTCTCCTAATTTGAATAACCTCACTGAGCAATTGTTTGCTTTCTTCAGTTTCTGCAATGACCATTAAGTAATCATAGGTGATGATGGAAGTACTTTCTCTCGTCAATAGTTGTTTTATTATGGTTGCAGCTTCCATGTTCCTATACGAGTACTGACGATAATTCATTAGTTCTCCCCTGCTTTCCATTTGTTCATCTTTTATAAATATGAACAGAGTGCTTGCTCTATACGGACACAATAATTCGCTATAATTTTACAATCTTCACTAAATTCAAATATTTTTCGAAAAATTGTAACAATATCTTAATACTGTTAATACAAAGTAAGATTAAAATAGTCTTATAAATAAAAAATTGGCTCTTTTCTAAAAGGACATTGCTATTTGGATTGATAGGCAAGCTAATGCTTGGTACTTCACGCATTGCGTCTATAGATCCAAAATGTAACAAAGTTTACGGAGACAGCCAAAAATTAAAAAACAAAAGGTATGATGAGAGATGAGAAAACACGCACCATCTTTTGAAGAGTTAGTTCTCGAAAACAAGAAACAACTTCTTCAAGATCCTATCGCTTTAAATAAAATAGAAAAGCGAATCGAAGAAAGAAAAGCAAAAGAGTTCCAAAACTTAAACGCAACAGTTGAACAAGCAAAAAAAAGAAAGTTTTAGAACTATATTTTCTTAACACACAAAAAGGGTGCCTCGACGGTCACCCTTTTTAATAAATCTGATTGAAGTTTATAATACGTTTCCGCTCTTTAATTCTTCTAAAAGTAGCTTATACACATTTACACGAATCTCCTGTTTTTCATTAAGCAAATGATGCTTTCCACCATCAAACAAGCAAATTTTACTATTTAGTAAGTATTTAGCAATAAAACGACAATTATATTTCCAGTCAACTGTTTCATCGTCAATTCCTTGGAGTACAAAAACCCGCTGTTCATTCCCTTTCACTGCATGAATTTGATCATTCCAATCTATCAATGCTTTTAGCCAATTAAGAGGAACGTTTGTTGGCTGACATGGGTCTTGTTTAATAAACTGAATAAATTGTTGATCTGAACTATTTTCACGAATGACCCGCTTTATTTTTTTTACGATCGGCTTCATGAAATAGTATCCAAACTTTGTAGCAGCCCATAGGTTTGAACGTATAAGTGGGGCCACTAAAATAATTGAATGAAAATATTGTTGGTCACGTGTAAGTAAATTATTAATCACTACAGCAGCGCCCGTACTATGTGCAATCACATGTATTGGCGAACTAAACTGTCTTCTAACTTCTTGTATTAATGACTCATACACTCTTTGATATTCACTAAAATTACTTATGTTAGCTCGTTCTCCACTAGATAAACCATGTCCTGGCCAGTCAAAAGTAATAACGGTATACCCTTCATCTGTTAGTAACCGTATCGTCGCACTTAATACCCCAGCATGATCTAAATACCCATGCAACAATAAGACAACCTCACCATTAGTATGTTGCATTGAGGAGAACATCTGAACTTTAATTTTATAATGATCAACAGGAAGATCTCCCATTCTATAGTTTATATTTTTATGTGGTAATTTGTAATACTTTAGGTATTGATACACTTCCTCCGTCATTGCAAAAGGATTTTTGAAGTCGAAATTTTCTTTTTGATTTTGTAAATGGTTTATTACTTTTTGTATTTCGATACGGTTCAAATTCATCGTAAATTTCTCCTAAAAAGTTATAAGCGTAACTTACTGCATTTTTCAGCTTAATATCCTATTGCAGCACCATCTCCTCTAGGATCTGCTCCGCTATGTTTTACTTGGCTTTCAGGGTCAATTAATATTGCACCTGCATGGCCCATAACATCAGTAAAGTCTTCCATTATTTCTATCGTATGTCCTTTCTTTATTAACCCTTCAACAACATGTTTTGAAATTCGATTTTCTAGTTTTAAACTGTTTGAGCTTGCTCCCCACGTCCTACCATATAACCATCTAGGTGCTTCTATTGCTGATTGAACATTAAAGTTATAATCAATGATTCTCGTTACTAATGCCGCTTGAGTTTGTGGCTGTCCTTCGCCTCCCATTGTCCCATAAACGAGATATGGATCGTTCCCTTTAAATAGCATGGCAGGGTTTAATGTGTGAAATGTCCGTTTGTTCGGCTGTAAGCAATTTACATGATTTGGATCGAGCGAAAAGAAGCTGCCTCGATTTTGTAATAACACCCCGGTACCTTTTGGAATAATTCCAGAACCAAAATCATGATAGATACTTTGAATAAATGAAACGGCGTTTCCATCCTTATCAACAACTCCAAACCAGACAGTATCTCCTTTAGGATCTAACTGCTTTTCTGTTTCAAATGTTTTCTCAAAATTTATATTATCCGCAAGTTTGATGCCATGTTCCTTTGATAATAATTCATTTACAGGAATATTTGAAAACTCAGGATCTGTTAACCATTTATCACGATCAGAAAATGCTTGTTTAGTAGCCTCAATGAGGAGGTGGTAGTATTCGAAGGAACCTTCTTGAATTGTACTTAAGTTGTAATTGTTCAATATATTTAATATAGATAAAGAGGCCATCCCTTGTGTATTTGGAGGTAAATTATAGGCCGTATAACCACGGTAATCGACAGAAATAGGATCGACCCAATTCGATTGATGAGCTTCAAAATCTCGCTGAGTTAAAATTCCACCACACTTTTGAAGATCTTCTATGATACGCTCTGACAGTGTTCCTTTATAAAAAAGCTTTGAACCTTCATGAGCAATACCTTCTAATGTTAATGCCAAATCCTCCTGCTTCATTATTTCCCCAGTTTTATAACTCATACCACTATTCTTTAAGTAAACTTTTTCAAATTCTGAAAACTGCTGTAAATAACGAAACTGTTGATCTTTCTCATCCAAGTTTACATTTGTCCAGTATTCTTGACTCGGTGTAACCGGAAAGCCTTCTTTTGCGTAATGGATAGCAGAGCCTAATAATTTATCCCAAGAAAACGTACTGTCCATATAATTAACAGCGTATTCATAAGCTTTTTCCCAACCAGCGACTGCACCAGGTACTGTGTTTGCTGATAAATACCCTCTAGCAGGAATGGAAGTTAAGTTTTTTTGTTTATAAAAATTAATAGTTGCATTTTCTCCTGATCGACCACTACTGTTTAACCCTCTTAATTCATGTTTGCTAGCATTGTAGATCAACCAAAAATTATCTCCACCTATACTGTTCATATGTGGGTATACAACGGCAATTGTAGAGGCTGCGGCTATCGCTGCTTCAATTGCATTTCCTCCCTCTTGTAATACCTGCATTCCTGCTTGAGAAGCTAAATAATGTGGTGTTGTAATTACTCCATTAGGAGCCATTGTTGTCGATCGATAGGCACGCTCACGGTTATATAACATCTTTTATTCCCTCCAAATCAATTTAACGTCAAGTTGAGGTCAACACAAAGTGAAACGATAAGCTATAATTTCATTCCCATACGGCTCTTATAGCGCTTAATTAACATTTGACAATCTACACTAACTACACCTTCTAATGCATAAAGTTTCTCGATTAGAAAACGTTCCATATCCTGATCATTAGCAAAAATCCCATGCATATGCAGTTTACTTGGACCTGTCATATGATACAAACTTGTTACTGCAGCTTCATTTTCAAGGTGAGATGCAACTTTATCTAAATATTTTGGTTCAACTTCTACATTAAAAAAGACAGAAACGTGTATACCAATCTTAATCGGATTGATGACAGTAGTAAATTTTTCAATAATGCCTTCTTCCACTAGACTGTTAATACGTGCTTGAACTGCTACACGTGATAAATCCACCTTTTTTCCTAAGTCGGTATAAGATATTCTACTATTCTCATGTAAATATGAAAGTATTTTTCTATCAATCTCGTCTATTACAAGGTTAGGAATATGATACTCAAATGCCATCGCAGAAAATCCTCCTACATCTAATAATTTTATCCAAAGATCTCCCACCTTTAATGCTCATTCGTTTAACAACTATTACACTACCTTTTTTAATGATTCACTTGATTGTTCTACACCTTTTTTATTTTGACGTATGGAAAAAAAGATCGAACCAATAGCTAACAATAGAAATGCCAATGAGATTGGACGAGTAAAGAAAGTACTTATTTCAGAACTAATTTGAAATGCTCTAGTCATCTCACCTTCAAGTGTCGGTCCTAAAATCAACCCTAAAATTACTGGCCCTAATGGAACCTTTGCTTTTTCAAGCAGAAAACCAATTATGCCAAAAATGAGTACAACCCAAATATCAAACGGTCTATTGTTAAGCGCAAAAGCACCAACAGTACTAAAAACTAGAATACTTGGAATAAGAAGGGACTTCGGAACCAACGTAATTCTTATTAATATTGGCAGTAAAAGAGTTTGTAAAAGTAGTACAAATAGTGCACTACAAATAATGGCTACGTAAATAGAGTTAACTAAAATTGGCTGCTGTGAAAATAATCCAGGTCCTGGAGTGATTCCGTGTAAGATAAGCGCACCAATCATAACTGCTTGAGCCACATCTCCAGGTATACCTAGTGTAATAGTAGGAATAAACGCTCCACCAGCCACTGAATTATTCGAGCTTTCCGCTGCTACAATTCCACCTGGATGTCCTTTTCCATATTGCTCCTTGTCTTTTGCTGCCTTTTTTGCACGATCATAACTTATAAAATTTGCAGATTCTGCACCGGCAGCTGGCAGTGCACCTATAAAGCAACCAATCGTTGATGAGCGAACCAAATTCCATTTTTCCTTATAAATATCTTTTATTACTTGTAGGTAAGGAATGCTTACTTTCTTTGTTAATGTTGACTTTTCTTGGGATGAGTAGGATAACTTAATCTCCTCTATATTTTTTAACAATTGCGAAAAGGCAAATAAACCTATTAGTACGGGTATGGGTGATAAACCACCCGTTAAACTAGGAAATCCAAAATCAAACCGTATCGTTCCTGTTGGTGCCACTCCGATTGTTCCAATTAACAATCCTAAACAACCCGCAATGAGCCCTTTTGTTAAATTTCCTCCACTTAAACCAGCGATGAGTGTTAAAGCAAAAACAACTAAGGCAAAGATTTCCCACGGACCAAACTGAAGAGCTACCTTAGAAATAATTGGACCTAGAAAGAAAAGTAATATAGCTCCAATAATAGTTCCTAACACAGAAGAGGCTATTCCAATACCTAAGGCCCTTGCTGATTGACCCTTTTTGGACATTGGGAACCCATCAAATATTGTAACTACTGATGATGGAGTACCTGGAATACCTAATAAAATTCCAGAAATCAATCCTCCTGATAGACCTCCAATATATATACCGATCATTAAGGTTAGACCTTGAACAGGTGCCATACCAAATGTAAATGGAAAAGCTAAAATAATTGCCATCGTAAAAGTAAAACCTGGAATAGCACCAGCGACAATACCGAAGAAGACTCCTATTAACAGATATAATAGAGTAAGGGGTTGAAGTACCTCTTGTATCGCTAAAATAATCGATGTCATATCCATTGGGTTCAACTCCTTTCTATGGTAAGTAGATTTTTAATATGCTTTGAAACACCCACTGAATACCGAACGGTAAAATAACTGCTAACAGTACGTTCACCACTAAATATTGTCTTTTTATTGGTCCTAGCATCGCAAAGACCATTAATAAAAAGAGCATCGTACTGATTAAAAATCCGATGATTGGTAACAAAGAAATATAGATAACGAGCAAAATTAGCGTAATCACAACACGCCAATGTTCAATAATATACACCTTTAAGCTTTTTAATAGATCATCTTTTTGTTTATCTTTAAAACTCTGAATAAAAAGAGAGAGTGCTAGTATTGACATTACTATGATAATTACACTTGGAAAAAAGGAGGGAGCAAATGTTTGCATCCCTGTTTTTTCCGAAAAGCCTCGAGACTCAATAAAAAATATTCCAGCTACTACTAAGACAAGTATCGAAAAAATTCTGTTAACCACTACAACCACTCCCCCTAAGACAAAACTTACTCAAATTTCATTTTGTCTGCTAACTCTTCCATTTTTGTATCTAATTCTTCTAAATGTGAGGTGTATTCATCGGTCGGTTTAAAGTTTGGAAAGCTTCCAAGCTCTTCGATTTTTTCTTGTAATTCAGGGTTTTCTAAGGCTTTTTTGAATGCTTCACTAAGCACTGCAATAACTTCTTCTGGTGTATCTTTTGGTGCTAAAATACCTCTATCAACGGTTACAGCGAAGTCGATTCCTTGCTCGATCAAAGTCGGAACCTCTGGTAAGAATGGATTTCTTTCATTAAACACCATACCTAAAGGTACAAGTGAACCATCTTCAATATATCCTTTACCAGACGCAAAATCAGCCGTCATACCTTCTACTTGATTAGCAACAAGTGCTGCATATTGAGGACCTGTCCCATCATAGTTCACATAATTTAACGATTTCGGATCAACACCCGCAGCGTCTAGTAACGCTGCAATTGTATAATGGTCCTCTGAACCTGTTGTATATGCCCAAGTCATTTCGTTTGGATTTCCCTTAATATACTCGATTAAATCATTAACATCCTTCACATTATTCTTTTCACTAAAATCTCTACTCACTGCAGGGATGTGTGGCGTAGAAGTCATCATCATAACTGGATCAAATGCTGAAAACCCGTAATCGACAATTCCTGTATGGTAAGCTGTTGCAGCAACCTGGTGAATGCCTAAAATAGTATACCCATCAGGTTTTGCATCTTTGACATGTCGTGATCCAACTGTTGCAGTCGCCCCTGCCATATTAGTCGGAACGATTGTTTGTCCCAAATGTTCCTCTGCATAACTTGCAACTAAACGAAATAGTACATCCGTTCCTCCACCTGGTGGATATGGAATAACTAGACGGACAGGCTTGTCAGGAAATTGATCATTGGAACTTACCGAACTATCTCCTGCATTTGTAGAAGAAGAGCTACCACAAGCCGATAGAGTAATTAACAATGCTGCTATTACTACGGTTGTTAAAAGCGAATAAATCTTTTTCATTTGACACCACTCCTAATGTTATTATAATTTCTTTTTTTCATTCAGTATGAAAACTGAAACAAAACTTCCATTTACAAATATTAATCATTTTTCATATATTGCTTACCTTTTGTTAAAAACATTAAATCAAATATTCAGAAACGGGTTCAACAATGTTGTAAGATTTATTAACACATTTATTTTTCAAATAAAGAAAAGCGGAAGCGTCATTCTCGAAATTGATACGTTCTTATTTCTCAAAAAAAAGGCTGTTTCGTAAACTTTGTTGCTTTTGGCCGTTTTTTGAAAATAAAATAGCCTTTTCAAGACAAATTCATTTGTCTGAACGGCTATTTTATTTTCAAAATCTTCACGCTATGCGTGAAGAGCCAAACATCCGCTTGGCTTACGGTCCAAAAACTAAAAGCAACAATCTTTGAAAAAAGAGCAAAAAAAAAAGACGCTCTCAGATTTTTTACTGAGACGCCCCTAACGATAAAGCCCCCACTTCAAATTCAAAAAGTAAAGTGGGGGTGCGATCGATGGATTAAGTTAATTTTCTTCTAGCAAAATCGACGAAACGAAATTTATCAGGTCTGTGCCTGGACTCTGTATATTGAAACAAACTTGCATCATCTAAATAGACAAAGTTTTTTACAACGACAATGTTTACAAACCCTTCAAGATCAAGTAAACGTCGATCTTCTTCTGTCGGTTCTTCAACGGTAATTTCCTTTTTAGCAAAACTAATTGTTAATCCTAATTCTTGTTCAATATACTCATAGATCGAGTTCTCACAAATCGACCTTGTCAAATGCGGAACATATTTTTTTAATATAAAGTCTTTATCAAGGATAATCCTTTCCTTTGTAATCTCACGAATTCGAATGACTTTCCAAACTTCATCCTCATTTACAGCCTTCAATTGTTCTTTTAGAAAAGGGGTTACCTTCATTGCGTTGAACTCTTCAACAATTGTATTTGCACGATTGCCCATTTTCTTTGCCAACTCTTTAAAACTGACGAGCCCTGATATCGGAAAATTCAACTTTTGAACATCGAGCACAATCGAACCTTTTCCTTGCACTTTTTGAATATAGCCGTGTTCTGATAATAGCTTTAGCGCTTTTCGGATCGTTTCTCTTGACGTATCATATAACTCGACTAGGTCATTTTCTGAAGGAAGCAGACTATTTGCGGGATAATCTCCCACTTGTATTTTCGTTGAAAGCTCTTCATATATTTTTACGTATTTATTTTTCACAAATATCACCAATTACAATTATATCATTTCTTAGATAGATGATAAACGACCGATTCATATGGACGAATACTCATCACCTTTGTAAGTTGAATAGCTTCATCATAGTTGGCAATAAGTAATTTATGATTATGTGCATCGATATTCATCGTATCAGGTAGCTTGTAAGATACTTCTTTGTCCGAAAAATTATTAATGACAAGAAGTTTCTCATCCTTCAATGAGCGAATATAGGCGAAAATCTGGTGATGAGCTCGGTCGATTAATTGATAATCACCATACGTAATAATGTCATATTCTTTACGTAATTGAATTAATTTTTGATAGTGATAAAAAATAGAGTTATTATCTTGCAATGCTCTTTCCGCATTAATTTCCCCGTAATTACTAGCAACGTTTATCCATGGTGTGCCTGTCGTGAAGCCAGCATTCATTTTATCATTCCATTGCACAGGAGTTCTTGAATTATCTCGAGACTTTCGTTTGATAATTTCCATGATTTCATCTTCTGCCACACCCTTTTGCTTCATAATCTCATAATAATTTAACGTTTCTACATCACGGTAATCACTAATGTGATCAAACTTTGGGTCGGTCATCCCGAACTCTTCTCCTTGGTAAATGTATGGTGTTCCTTGCATCATATGGATGGTCGTTGCTAGCATTTTCGCAGATTCATTATGATATTCCGAGTCATTTCCGTAGCGAGTAACGACACGAGGCTGATCATGATTACACCAGAACAGAGCATTCCAGCCTCCACCTTTATGCATTTCAACTTGCCATTTCGAAAGTATATCTTTAAGTGCGAGAAAATCTATTTTCCCGATGGCCCATTTTTCTCCGTTCGGATAATCCACCTTTAAATGATGAAAATTAAACGTCATGCTCAATTCTTTTCGATCTGGGTGCGTATATTTGATACAATGATCAATCGTTGTAGATGACATTTCACCAACCGTCATACTGTCATATTGAGAAAACACTTCACGATTCATTTCTTGCATAAACTCGTGGACCCTTGGACCATCTGTATAAAATTTACGTCCGTCACTTGGATGAATAGAACCGTCATCATTAGGAAATTGTTGATCTTTTGATATTAAATTAATAACATCTAATCGAAACCCATCAACACCTTTTTTGAACCAGAAGTGCATCATATCATACACTTGTTTTCTCACTTCTTCATTTTCCCAATTAAGATCAGCTTGCGTCACATCAAAGAGGTGC
Source organism: Alkalihalobacillus sp. BA299 (assembly GCF_017745675.1). Classification (GTDB taxonomy): domain Bacteria; phylum Bacillota; class Bacilli; order Bacillales; family Bacillaceae_F; genus Alkalihalobacterium. The sequence goes on along the minus strand of NZ_JAFLJM010000017.1, from coordinate 99,238 downwards.
AAATAATATTGCTCGGTTTGTTCATCATATTTCCAAGCGGAACCACCAAACTTTGAAACCCAGTTCGTTGGCTCTGCACCTTCAACAGGATCTTTCCAAATATAAAAATCACGATATTGATTATCTTTGGATTGCTGTGATTGCTTAAACCATTCGTGTTCGGTTGAGCTATGGTTCACGACAATATCCATGATCACCTTGATATCTCTAATATGCGCTTCTGTTAACAATCGATCGAAATCCTCCATCGTTCCGTACTCTTCATGGATGGCAAAATAATCACTAATATCATAACCGTTATCTCGTTGAGGTGATTTATAAATTGGTGTCAGCCAAATGACATCAATACCAAGCTTTTTTAAATAACTTAATTTATCAATAATACCTTGTAGATCACCAACACCATTACCAGTTGTGTCATTAAAACTTTTTGGGTAAATTTGATATACTGTTGATTTTCTCCACCATTCCTTCATTTTTATACCACTCCTAATGATTTCATTTTCCACTAAGGTACATAAACTTTGTATGGTTTTAGTTTTTCTTTTCTCTATCTTGTCAATGTCATATTTACTTAATCAATAACTACCATCGTTTCCTCTTGAAAAATACCATTGGTACATATCGGCTACCAATGGCATTTTCTTTATTCATTATTGCCCTTTTTTAAATTTCGCAAAGAGATAGGTTAATATAAATGGAACAATCACGGCAATCCCCATCCCAATAAAAAAAGGTACCCATTTATCCGCAACGATAGAGAAAAATGCTGGTAAACCACCTACTCCTATAGATGGTGCTAATACACGATTCATTGTAATAAACATAGCAGCGATGGCTGAACCAATAATTGCACAAATGAACGGATATCTAAAACGTAAGTTCACTCCAAACATGGCGGGTTCAGTAATTCCTAAATAGGCTGATATAGAAGAGGTCATGGATAAACCTTTTACCTTCTCATCTCTCGTTGCAAAATACATCGCTAGAGCTGCAGAGCCTTGTGCAATATTTGAAAGAGCAAGAATAGGCCATAAGAATGTTGCTCCGGTAGAACCTATAAGTTGTAAGTCAACTGCTAGGAATGTATGGTGCATCCCTGTAATAACTAAAGGTGCATAAATTGCTCCATACAGTAGCCCACCAAGAATTGCAAAATTATCGAAAATACCTACAAATAATGCAGTTATCCAGTTACCAATTGTAAACGTAATAGGTCCAATCAGGATGAATGCTAAAAACCCTGTTACTAATAAAGCAATTGGAGCTACGACTAATAGCTTTATCGCATCTGGAACGCGTTTATTAAGAAAAATTTCAATCTTTGCTAGAACGTACGATGCAAACAGAATCGGTAATACTTGTCCTTGATAACCTATTTTGGCAATATCTAAGCCAAACAAGTTCCAATACGGGATTTCACCTGCCTCTTTAGCAGCACCGTATGCCCAAGCATTTAAAAGATCAGGGTGAACAAGCATCAACCCGAGTACGATTCCCAATAGTGGATTACCACCAAACCTTTTCACCGCTGACCAACCAATTAATCCAGGAAGAAAGACGAAGGCGGTATTTGCAATTAAATTAATAATTCCAGCGAAATCTGCCCACTGTGTATGAACATCAACTAGCCCTTGTCCTTTATAAAAAATGTCAGGTGCTGTTAAAACGTTATTAATCCCCATTAATAAACCTGCTGTAACAATCGCTGGTAGGATTGGAATAAAAATATCTGCTAACGTTTTAATAGCACGTTGGAGTGGATTTAAATTTTTCTCCGCTGCACTTTTTGTATCTTCTTTAGTCGCCTCTCCTATTCCTGTTAACGCTACCAATTCTTTATAAATTTTATCAACTAAGCCTTGCCCAATAATAACTTGAAACTGCCCATTTGTAGAAAATGATCCTTTCACCAAATCTATATTATTCAATTGCTCTTGACTCACTTTTCCTTCATCATGTAAAGCAAAACGCAACCGTGTCACACAATGACTGGCAGATGATATATTTTCTTTGCCTCCTATGGCTTCAAGTATTTGCTCGACTGACTGTTTATTCACGTCTCCCATATTCAACTCTCCTTCTGTTATCGTTTACATTTCATAATAAAAATTAGGATAACACTAATGATTCCAACCTTTAATGTTTCTTAATAAAAGGTTCTTATTCTCTAGTTAGAATAACTCCAATAAATACGCTTTCATATAACTTGTATATACAAGAAAGCCGCTTTATTTATAGTAACTTGTATATACAAATATGTCAACTACTGCTGCAAGAAAAGCTTCCTTCTTAACATGTTAAATTTTTGAATAAATAACAGGAAAGGATGAATCAAAATAAAATATCGTAAGCTTTTCTGACGCTATTGTTGTTAATCCCCTACAATTTCTATTAGATTGTGAATAGTAAGAATTAACAGGCAGTGTATTAAAAGCTCACACTAAATGTAAGGCGGTGAACAATTTGCGACTAACACCGATGGAAAAAGAAAAACTTCTAATCTATTTAGCTGGAGAACTTGCCCTCAAAAGAAAAGCCAAAGGGTTAAAACTCAATTATCCAGAAGCAACTGCTATTTTAAGCTGTTTTATATTAGAAGGAGCTAGGGAAGGAAAGTCGGTTGAACAACTCATGAGTGAAGGAAAACATGTCCTTACTTCTCAAGATGTGATGGAAGGTATACCGGAAATGATCGATCAAATTCAAGTTGAAGCAACCTTTCCGGACGGTGTAAAGCTTGTAACAATCCATGATCCAATAATTTAGGAGGAGACTATGATACCAGGTGAAATTCGTTTAGGAAGTGGCTTTATTTCATGTAATAGAGACAGAAATACTATAAAAATGAGAGTAGCAAATACTGGGGATCGCCCTATACAAGTAGGATCTCACTTTCATTTTGCTGAGGTTAATCGTTACTTGACCTTTGAGCGTATAAAAGCAATTGGTATGCGGCTTAACATTGCTTCTGGTACTGCTGTTCGTTTTGAACCTGGTGAAGAAAAAGACATTGAGTTAGTTGAAATAGCTGGAAAAAAGATTGTTCACGGGTTAAATAGCTTAACGAATGGACACACGTCTGAAGTAACTGATATCGAGAAACGGATGAAAGACAAGGGATTTATTGGGGTGAATAATAATGAAACTTAACCGAAGGCAATATGTTAATTTGTTCGGCCCAACAACGGGAGATCAAGTTCGATTAGCTGATACTGACTTATGGATTGAAATTGAAAAGGATTATACAACGTATGGAGATGAATGTAAGTTTGGTGGCGGAAAGGTACTTCGGGACGGAATGGGCCAAAACGGGGTTTTATGCCGAGATGCTGGAGTCCTCGATCTCATTATTACCAATGCAACCATCATTGACTATACCGGTATATACAAAGCAGATATCGGTGTAAAGGACGGTCGAATTGCCGGAATCGGAAAAGGTGGAAACCCCGATATTATGGATGGCGTTAACCCTAATATGATTGTTGGCGCTGGTACTGAAGCCATCGCTGCCGAAGGACTTATTGTCACAGCTGGTGGGATCGATGCTCATATCCACTTTATTTGCCCACAGCAAATTGAAACGGCAATAGCTTCTGGAGTAACAACGATGCTCGGGGGTGGAACAGGTCCTGCCACCGGTACAAATGCTACAACTTGTACACCTGGTGTATGGAATATCGAACGTATGTTAGAAGCCGCAGAAGAATTCCCTGTTAATCTTGGCTTTCTTGGAAAAGGGAACGGCTCGCACGTCAACCCACTCATTGAGCAAATTAAAGCAGGAGCGATTGGTTTAAAGCTTCACGAAGATTGGGGTACAACACCACATACCATCGATACATGCCTAAAAGTAGCAGATGAGCTTGATGTTCAAGTGGCTATTCATACGGACACATTAAATGAAGCTGGTTTCGTTGAAGATACAATTACTGCCATCAATAATCGTGTCATTCATACATATCATACGGAAGGTGCTGGTGGTGGTCACGCCCCTGATATTATGAAAATTGCTAGTTTACCTAATATATTACCTTCGTCAACGAATCCGACAAGACCCTTTACTGTGAATACGATCGATGAACACCTTGATATGCTGATGGTTTGCCACCATTTAGATCCACAAGTACCTGAAGATGTTGCGTTCGCAGACTCTCGTATTCGTCCCGAAACAATTGCAGCTGAGGATATTCTTCATGATTTAGGGGTGATTAGTATGATTGCCTCTGACTCTCAAGCGATGGGGAGAGTCGGCGAAGTCATTATTCGAACGTGGCAAACCGCAGATAAAATGAAGAAACAATTTGGATATTTAAAAGAGGACGCTAAAAATGACAATACTCGTGTTAAACGGTATATCTCAAAATATACGATTAATCCTGCTATTACTCATGGAATCAGTCATGAGGTAGGCTCGATTGAAATTGGAAAGCTTGCAGATTTAGTCATTTGGGATCCGATGTTCTTTGGTGTTAAACCAGAAATCATTCTTAAAGGAGGGTTAATCGCTTCAGCACAAATGGGTGACCCAAACGCATCCATCCCAACTCCGCAGCCTGTTTTTCAAAGACCTATGTTTGCTAGTTTTGGACGTGCCAAATTCTCAACCTCAATCACTTTTATTTCGCAGGTTGCTTTTGAAGATAAAGTACATGAAAAACTAAAATTACAAAAGAAAATTTCACCTGTAAAAAACTGCCGTAATATCGGAAAGGAAGATATGAAATGGAATACCGAAACTCCAGCCATTGACATTAACCCAGAGACCTATGAAGTAAAAGTGGATGGGAAGATCATTGAATGTGAACCATTTGAATCTGTATCTCTTGCCCAACGGTATTTCTTATTTTAACAATGAGGAGGAGTAATTAATGTTAGTAGATACGATAATTGGAAACGTAAAAACACTTACTAATGTCGATAATGTAGAGTGGATTGAAGTAGATTGGGAAGAGCTCAATAAACGTATATTGCGAAAGGAAACGGATAAAGGTAGAGAGATTGCGATCCGTTTAGCAGGAGACGCTCACTTACATTTTGGAGATATTGTTTATCAGAATGAGGGAGTTGTTATTGCCATCCGGACAAAGCTTGAACCCGCATACGTCATCACACCAAAATCAATGAATGAGATGGGAAAAGTTGCTTTCGAACTTGGAAATCGCCACACTCCTTCCCTGATAAGTGATACAGAAATTGTCGTACGATTTGATGAGACGTTAGAATCAATTTTTTTAGAGGCGGGTGTCACGTATGAAAAGAAAGAACGACGCTTCGAAAAACCATTTAAATACAAAGGACATCACCACCATTAATCCTAACTTTTTACATTTTCTACAAATCCATGATTCTGCTTTCCCAATTGGTGCTTACACTCATTCATTTGGAATGGAAACCTACATTCAATCAGGAAAAATAAAAGACAAAGGAACGCTTATTGAATATTGTAAGACCTACCTTTTTACAAATTTAATATGCGGGGATGGAATTTTTGTAAAAGAAGCTTATTCTCTGGCTTTCCAAGAAAAGATCGATGAGTTGATCCAGTTAGAACAACTAGCTCACGCAATGAAAATAGCTTCTGAATCGAAAACTGCAAGCATGAAAATGGGAAAACAATTTATTGAAACCGTCAGTAGACTTTCAAATGCGGATTCCATTTCCGCTTGGAAGAAGAAAATAAAGGAAAAAACGGCTTATGGACATTATGCGGTTGTTTACGGGATATACGCCGCCCATCGTCAATTTCATATCGACGACGTACTTAGTGCATTTTTATATACAGCAATGAGCTCACTCATTCACAATGCCGTACGTGCCATTCCGCTTGGACAAACTACAGGAGTACAAGCGATTTATACCCTTTTAGAGCCAATAACAAAAGCAGTGTCTCTTTTACAAGAAAAAACAATAGAAGATTTAAGTAATTCATCTGTCGGTATTGAACTAGCTTCTATGGAACATGAGCGGCTGCATACCCGTTTATTTATTTCATAGATCAAGAATGTCAAAGCTTCTCTATTAAACAATTACTTAATGAAAGGTGTAGTCTGAGATGGAAATTGGAATTTGGTCCGTATTAGGAATGGGCCTACTTATTGGGTTGCGACATTCATTAGATGCAGATCACGTTATTGCGGTATCAACGATTGCAACTAGAACAGGAAATCCATTTAAAGCAGGGATAACAGGAATCTTTTGGGGGATAGGTCATACTTTAACGATAGTCATAGTGGGGTGTATCTTCCTTTTATTTGGGTTAGGTATTTCAGAGCAGTTTGAATATTATTTTGAAGCAATTGTTGGAATCGTCCTGATTTATTTAGGAATAAGGACTCTATTAGATGCAAAATCCCAGCATGCAGCCACAACTACGTCACTAAATAAGTTCCATATTCGCTCGTTTTTAGTTGGTTTAATTCATGGCCTAGCTGGAAGTGCTGCATTAACGATTTTAATGGTGAGTCAAGTGAATCATAGTGGACAAGGAATTTTATTTTTACTCTTATTTGGAATTGGGTCAGTGGTTGGTATGTTTATTATTGCCACGTTAATAAGTATTCCAATGCGAACAGCAAAAACGAGAACAGTTCAAAATTTTATTTTATATGTTGTCGGGACTGTAAGTATTGGGTTTGGAATTGCTTTTTTCTTTCTAAATTAAAACTAGAATTGGAGGAGATTTGATATGAAACCAATACGTATTGGTATCGGCGGTCCTGTAGGTTCTGGAAAGACAGCATTAACAGAAAGACTTACTCGAGCCATTCACAATGATTATAGCTTAGGTGTAATTACAAATGATATTTACACGAAGGAAGATGCTGAGTTTTTAACAAATAACGGTGTTCTTCCTCCAGAACGGATTATCGGTGTAGAAACAGGTGGTTGTCCTCATACTGCTATACGAGAAGATGCATCTATGAATTTTGAAGCAATCGACGAACTAAATGAGAGATTTGATGATTTAGATATTATTTTTATTGAAAGTGGTGGTGACAATTTATCTGCAACGTTTAGTCCAGAACTTGTCGATGGTTTCATATATGTGATTGATGTGGCTGAAGGACAAGATATTCCTCGTAAAGGTGGACCTGGCGTCACCCGATCAGATCTATTAGTCATTAATAAAATTGACTTAGCTCCTTATGTCGGTGTAGACCTTGATTTAATGACAGAGGATGCTACTAAAGCTCGTGACGGACGACCATTTATTTTCACGAATCAAAAAACAGGAACTGGTATTGATGAAGTGATTCAATGGATTAAACATCAACTATTATTAGAGGATTTGTATGCCGAAGCTCAAACAGGAGAAAAGTAATTCAAAACTAAATCAAATGAACGGCCAGCTATTTCTTTCATTTGATAACTTACATGGTCTGACAAAACTTACTCACTGTCATCAATCATCCCCATTAAAATCTAGTAAAGCACTTTATCTCGATGACACAAATTGTGCAACGGTCTATTTAGTAGAAACATCAGGTGGTATGGTTTCGGGGGATACAAATGAATTTCGTATTTCCTTGTGTAAAGAAAGTGAAGTGACCTTAATTCCACAGTCATCATCCAAGATTTACCCAGCAAATCAACACAAGCCTTGTATGCAATCCATTGATATTGAAATAGAGGAAAACGCAAAGCTCGTTTGGCTACCTGAAACGACCATTCCGTATAAAGATTCAATCTTTCATTCGCATACGACGATACGAATGAAACCTTCTTCTTCTTTAGCTTATAGTGAAATTTTTTCTTCAGGGCGAGAAAAAAGTAATGAAAGTTTTTTATTTCACAGGTTTTCATCTAAAGCATTCATCTATGTAGATGAAAAATTAATCATCTTCGACCATTTAAATTTACAAGGTAAAAATTCATCACTCTTCCATTTAGGGATGTTTGAATCGAGTACTTATTTAGGAACGATATGGTATATCAATTCTAAAGCCAAGAAAGAAAGCTTTGCAGCGATAGTAAATGAATTTAATACATGCCAAACTCATCGTGTTGGCTTAACAAACATTGATGGATACGGATTGCATTTTCGCTGGCTATCCAACGACTTATGTTTAATAAAGGAACAAATGAATACACTACTTGAAAATTTATAAAAAGATGCATTTTTGCAGAGTCAGGCACCGTTAGCACTGTACAGTGTTAACGGTGCCTGACTCCCACATAATTCCCCTACCTTCTTCTCCGCTTTAATATAACAAGGTTTGAGCCTTTCACTTTTACATACGGACGAACGTAACTCCGATAGCTTATCGCTGCCAAAACATAAATGGTTGTAATAAAAGGAATCGGCAGAAGAACAGCTTCTAATAGAACGCGTAGCATTCCACCATGATCTTTATATGTAGATATCGATCCGTAAAGCGCTAATTGAGATGTACTATAAAACATGAGCATAACGAGTACGTTAATGACATGAAAGAAAAGTGACAGTCTACGTTCTTTTGTTTCTCGTTCAATGTTCCACTGAATTAATAAAACAAGTACCATAGAAATAATGGCAACTATCGCTGAAATCGTATTAATTACACCATTTGAAAGTGACATAAACTATCCCTCTTTTATAAAAGAATTTTTGTTATTATGTGCAATTTTAAATTTCAATTATCATATTTCAGCAAAACTAAAAAAAATCTTTAAATAAACGTTTAATTAATTTATATTTGTATTACTTCCATTTTACCAACTCTAAACAATTGGTAAATAAATTTCACCTAGAATACAAAAAAGGGTAAGCTCAATAAAAAGTGTTAGGTCCCCCACAAATTGGGATACACAAAACATACTAAGCTTTACCCTTTTAAACCACTTCTATTCAATTATACCTAACTCACTTTTAACTTTGACTAGATTACAATTTCATAGATTGATTGATATTATTTTACTGAACTTGAAAATGTTCTTTTAATTGGTCACGTAACGCTCTTTTCAGAAATTTTCCGACCGATGTTTTCGGAATTTCCTCTAAAAAGACGACATCATCTGGTAACCACCATTTTGCAAATTGCGGGCGTAAAAATTCAATGACGTCCTCTTTTGTAATTTTTCCTTTATATTCTTCTTTCAATACCACGCAAGCTAACGGACGTTCCTGCCACTCAGGGTGGGGTATAGCTACAACTGCAGCTTCAAAAATAGCGTCATGTGCCATTAATCCGTTTTCTAAATCAACAGAAGATATCCACTCGCCTCCACTTTTTATAAGATCCTTCGTCCGGTCAACGAGCTTTATTACACCTTCTTCATCAATTGTAGCGACATCACCAGTATGTAGCCACCCGTTATGGAATGCCTCTTTACTTCTTTCATCCTTATAATATTCTTTAGCAATCCAAGGACCACGAATCAAGAGCTCGCCCATCTCTTCTCCATCCATTTTTACTTCCCCTTCTTGACCAACGACTTTAATTTCTAATCCCGGTACAACAAGGCCTTGCTTAGCACGAATCGTTAATTTCTCTTCTTCAGGTAAGTCTATTTGATAACTTTTCAATCTAGAGACACTAACAAGCGGGCTCGTTTCCGTCATTCCATATGCATGAAGAAACGGAATTCCGTATTTTACTTCAAATGCTTTAATCATTGCAGCTGGAGCAGCGGAACCCCCGCAAAGGACAGCCCTTAAACTACTCGTATCATATTCACCGGTTTCAAGTTCCTTCAACAGCCCAAGCCAAATCGTTGGAACACCTGCTGTTAATGTTACTCGTTCACTGACAATGAGTTCCGCTAAGACCTTTGGCGTAAACTGTGCTCCAGGCATAATTTGTGTCGATCCAAACCACGTAGCGGCAAAAGGCATTCCCCAAGCATTCGCATGGAACATTGGAACGACAGCCATGCATCGATCTGACTCAGAAAGAGCGCCTGTATCTACTAATCCAAGTGCCATACTATGAAGAAAAATTCCACGATGGCTATAGACTACACCTTTAGGGTTTCCAGTCGTAGCTGACGTATAGCATATTCCAGCTGGTGCATTTTCATCGATGTCTTTAAGAAATTCAAAGTCTGAATTCCCTTCAGACAATAATTCCTCATATGAATAAACAGGGAATAAACTCGTTTCTGGTAATTCACCATCTGTCATGATAATGTACGCTTCAACTGTTTTAAGTTCATCTTTTACACGTTCAATTAATGGTAGGAGGTCACTATCAATTAGAAGTACTTTATCTTCAGCATGGTTGACGATATATGAAATATGTTCAGCAGCTAAACGAATGTTAATTGTATGAAGAACAGCACCTAAGCCAGGAATTGCAAAGTAGGCTTCTAAATGACGATGAGAGTTCCAAGCAAATGTAGCCACTCGGTCACCTTGCTCAACACCTAGCTTTTGTAACGCATTTGATAATTGCCTTGTTCTTTGACCAATTTCACGGTACGTATGTCGTTTAACTCCTGCTGGTGTTTTTGTGATGACTTCTTTTTTTGGAAAATATTTTTCTGCTCTTTCCATCATAGAAGAGATGTTTAATGGTACATTCATCATAAGAAAACGCCTCCTAACATTCTTTTAATCTATAATTTCGGCTTAAAAGCCGTATTACTCGAAATAATGAACTCCCCCTTATGTTTGTAAGCGCTTTCTAAACGCAAAACATAAAGCTCAACTAACATAAGAAACACACAAGCGCCTGTTAACTGGTGTACGGACTTGACTAAGCCGCAGGAGATAAAGAAAACTCGGGTGCTCGTTAGTGAGTCGATGTTAACTTATCGTACGGAGGTGAGGGAAATCTCGTTAATCGGTGGGCGCTTGCCTAGACATTCTAGAAACAATGATAAGAACTAACAGCCACAAAATGCGTATTAGCTCTTATTTACACTATACAACGGTATGTTGAAAAACTAGATTTCATTCTAATTTTTTAAAAACTCATCTAGTAATTGAGGGCGTTCGACACTTAGCCATAAATATAAGCTAGCATAGCTCGAATAAGGTTCCCATTCTTTTGCTAAATCTATAATTTCGTCAGGTTTTGGTTTCGTTTCTAAATGATAGAGACGCTTTAGTGCGTTTTGAATGCCGATATCAGCAGCAGGTAATAAATTAGGGCGACCTAAACCAAATAAAAGAAAGTTTTCAGCTGTCCACTTTCCGATCCCACGAATTTGTATTAATGTTTCAATCACTTCTTCATCTCGCTTGTGACGAAGGGATTCTAAATGGAGATCACCTGTTGCTATTTTTTTAGAAGTATCAATGATATACTCTGCTTTTCGTTGACTAAATTGCAGCTCACGTAGTTGTTCTACCTTTAATACACATACTTGTTCAGGACGAGGATAAAATAGCACTCCTTCAACCTCATAGCCATACTCTTTAACGAATCGAGAAGTAAGTTGATGAGCAAACTTCATATTCAATTGCTGATGAATAATGGTTTTCATTAAACATCCATATAAATCAAAATCACAAACAAGAGGTGCTCCATAAAATATATCAAATAAAATAGCTAACCTTGTATTTTGAAAATGCTCCTTAACTAGCTGAAGATTAACATCCCACCTGAAAATATTTTTTAACTTTTCAAAAACCTTATCTTTATGTTGAATTTCACCTGTGATCATTATTCTCGTTACATCATCTTTTTGTCCAAAAGAAACCGAAACCACGTGGTTTTCATCATAAATAGGAACTTTTACTTCCTGTTTTACGATATCAACAACATGAAGTGGGTCAGATGACAACCTTTCAAGCATGTGAGAAACGGCATAAGGTGTCTTAATTTCGTGTATAATCTCCATCATCTAAAAAAGCTCCTTACTCGTCCCTTAACTCTCATTAAATTATTCGAATTTTCACTAAGTATATAATACGAGATCATTCTCTCTTTTCCTCCTTAGACTTTTAAAAAATAAATATGTAATTTTTAAGGTAGATGTAGAATAAGAAAAGCGCAAGCGCCCGCTTAGCGGTGTATGGACTGGAGCCCCACCGTATGAGATAAAGGAAACACGGCGAGTGCTAACGAGGCGATGTTGACTTATCGTAAGGAGGAGGAGCGAAGTCCACTAGACGCTGGGCGCTGTAGCTAGACAAGAAAAGCAGAAGGTGTCTGCTTATCGGCGACAAGCGCTGGAGGGCCAACAATTAGTGTCCTGACTTTTGGACACGTTTGATGGACCGAAGCGACCTCGAGCCGATGACACCTGCAGCTAGACATCCTCGAAATTTCTTATTCTTAGAAAAAAAACGACTTCAAGTCAGCTTTTTTAAGGAAATTTATTTCATAATTCGTTTTAATACTTTTAGTCCACCTTTGGTCTTGTGATATCTAAAGGGAATATCTATTTTCGTTGATTGATGCATGACTCCTTTTTCGTGTGAGAAAGCATCAAAACTATATTTACCATGATACGCTCCGATACCACTTGAACCAACACCACCAAAAGGGAGCCTCGTCGTTCCAACATGGTAAATGACATCATTAATACAGCCACCACCAAATGATAGATGCTTTAGAACGACTTGCTCCATCTTTTTATTTTCTGCAAATAAATAAAGAGCTAGTGAATTCGGTCGTTTTCTAACCATGTCTATTACTTCTTGTTCGGTTTCATATTCAATGACTGGAAGAATAGGACCGAATATTTCTTCTTCCATGACCGCAGAATTCCAAGTAACATTTTCTAGGATCGTAGGAGCGATAAAAAGACGTTCTCTTATGGAACGCCCACCAAATACGATCGTTCCATCTTTCATGTAACTTAGTAGTCGATCAAAATGGCTTCCATTAACGACCCTTGGATAATCTGAATTTTGAGTTACATCATCCCCAAATTGATCTTTTATTTGATACATTAATTTTTCTAAAAAACGTTCTTTAATACTTTTATGAATGAGTAAATAATCTGGAGCCACACATGTTTGCCCTGCGTTTGTAAACTTCCCCCAAGCAATACGCTTGGCAGCCACATCTAGTTTCGCATCTTTATGAACAATCGTTGGGCTTTTTCCCCCTAGCTCTAAGGTGATCGGTGTTAAATGTTTAGCCGCTGCTTCCATAACGACCTTCCCTACCGTAACACTTCCTGTAAAGAAAATATGATCAAAATTTAACGCTAATAACGCCTTACTCGTTGCTACGTCGCCTTCAACGACTGCAATATAACGATCCTCAAATGTCTGTTTCAATAAGTGTGCAAGGATACCTGAAGTATTTGGTGTTAATTCAGATGGCTTAACAATTGCGCAACAGCCTGCAGCGATCGCTCCAATTATAGGAGCAATCGTCAAGTTTACTGGAAAATTCCATGGTGAAATAATTAATGAAACTCCGTACGGTTCAGGATAAATATAACTATCTGATCCAACATGTGTAATTGGCATCTTTACTTTTCGTGGCTTAGCCCACGCTTTCACATGTTTTACCGCTTCTGTAATTTCATTGTATAGAACACCTAATTCAGTGAGATATGATTCAAAGTCTGACTTATTTAAGTCCTTTCTTAATGCATCACTAAGCTTTTTTTCATTTGCTTTTATAGCGTTTTTTAACTTCTTCAGTTGTTGAATACGAAAATGAACGTCCTTTGTCTCACCGCTATAAAAATAATTTCTTTGCAACTGTAATAATTGTTCATACGTTTCACTCATTTAAAATCTCCTCGGTCCCTAATCAATTCATGTTACTAATATGACGTTCCTTACATCCTCTTACTATAGAAATAGTTATTTCCGACCATAGTCGGCTTTAATTTCACCCCATAATTCTGTACGCCATTTGAGAATTGGATTTTTATACGTACTCGTTTGTAACCATCTTTCAGCACGCTCGACTAAAGACCAAATGTATTCAGTTTCTTTATCACGCTTTAAGTTTGAATTCACTTTCTTATCTTTTACCCATTTCATGGCCGTTTTGGAATCAGAATAAATCGGCGTTTCATCTTTTCCTTGTTGCTTTAACCACGCTAAACCATGTACGATTGCTAAAAATTCACCCATATTATTCGTTCCGATATGTATTTCTGGGTGTGAAAATAGTACCTCTCCTGTTTTCGTATGCACGCCTTTATATTCAACGATCCCAGGATTTCCCCTGCAGCCAACATCAACAGAAACACTGTCCCATACAACATCACTTACTGACTCTACCCTTTTAGTTTGAATTGTTTTTCTCGCTGATGACTTTTTTGTAGGTGCCTTTCCACTTGATAAAGCCGCTTCTGCTTCAGCTTTACTTTCGAACGACTTAAATCTCGCACCTTGGAAGCCTTTAACTTGCCTTTCACATTCAGCCCAAGTGTTGAAAATTCCTGTTTTTCTCCCACTCCAAACGACATAATACTTCTTTTTTGCCAAGTCATTCACCCCATAATTAAATTTCCTTACCATTTTATTTCATTACGGTATCGTCTTTACCGCAAATTTCCGTTGAACGATAACTAAACGGTACAATAGCGCTGTGGCACAGCAAGCAAGTCCTGTAATAAGGCCAACCCAATAACCAAATGGTCCAAGAGAGGTAAAGTTTGCAGTGATATACCCCGTTGGAAGCCCAATGAACCAAAAAGATATAAGTGCCATGAGAAATGGAATATTAACGTCTTTATATCCTCTAAGAGCTCCTTGAATCGGTGTTGCTAGTGCATCAGAAATTTGAAAGAAAATCGCAAACAAAAGAAAATGTTGAATTAAGATTAACACGTCCGGATCATTAGAATAAAGTTCAGCGACTGGTCCTCTTGTGAAATATAAAATAAAAGACGCAACAATCGAAAACAAAACAGCAAATCCGATTCCTAGATAACTATATTGTTTAGCATCCTGTAAACGTTTCGCACCAACCTCATAGCCAACCGCGATCGTTAGAGCAAACGCCACACTCATCGGTATCATATACAGTAAAGATGCAAAGTTAATGGCTGCTTGGTGAGCAGCGATAGTTTCTGTGTTAAATTGACTCATGAGTAAAGTAACTGCCGCAAAGATACTTGTTTCAAAAAAGATCGTAAATCCGATCGGTAACCCTAGTATTAATAATTCTTTCCAAGCGGAAAATGATACCCGAAAAAATATATGAAAAATCAGATATTCCGAAAAAGGACGTATTTTAATGACAAAGTACAAGCCTATACCAAATATAAACCAATAGGTGATGGATGATGCATAGCCTGCTCCGATACCACCCATTCTCGGAAAACCAAAGTGACCAAAAATAAGAATGTAGTTAAAGAAAACATTAATAGGTAACGCAAGCAGTGTAATGATCATCGTTACACGTGTTTGACCCAGTGAGTCAAAAAAGCATCGAAGAACGGTGTATAAAAATAGCGGGAATATACCATAGGATAGCCCAATTAAATAATGCTTGGCTATTCTACTTACTTCATCCGTCAAGCTCATCGCTTCAAGAATAGGATCAAGGAAGATGATCCCAGCGATTATTATGATTGCAACAATTGCGAGTGATAAATATATGGCTTGCATAACAGAAAAAGCCACTTTCCCATGTTTTCCAGCACCAATATCTTGGGATAATATCGGCGTTAACGCCATGAGTATTCCAACTAACCCAGTAAAAATAGGCAACCAAATACTTGAACCAATTGCTACACCTGCTAAATCGTCGGCACCGGCTTGTCCTGACATCGTCGTATCAAAGAAGTTCATTCCATAAAGCCCCAATTGAGTAATAAGAATGGGGACAAGGATGTACATTAGGAGGCGTAACTTTTCTTGCCACGTTTTTGTTTGTTTCATGGTGCAACCAACTTTCCATTACGTAGAACACAATAATCGTTTTATTTACAGGCTAATTTTTTATTTTTTAACCATAACAATAATAACTTGCTTTCATAAATGATAGCAAATAAAAGAGATGGGATACGATCCCACCTCTCATAATTTGAAATTGTTCGTTTTTACTAAGCTCTTCAACTATTATTAGAAAGCAACAGATAGATATTTAACTTCAAGATATTCATCAATTCCGTAATGACCACCTTCTCGTCCTAACCCACTTTCTTTCCAACCTCCAAATGGAGCTTGCGGTACAGATGGAAGCCCATCATTAATACCAACTATTCCATACTCTAACCTTTCACCAATACGGATTGCACGACCTATATTTTGAGTAAAGACATAAGCCGCTAAACCATAAGGTGTATTGTTAGCTCGTTCAATTACTTCTTCTTCTGTTTCGAAGGTTGAGATTGGAGCTAACGGGCCAAAGGTTTCTTCATTCATGCATAGCATATCATCGGTTGCATTTTTCAATATAGTTGGTTCAAAGAAATGCCCTTTTTCACTTAATAGTTTCTTACCTCCAATTACTATTTCTCCTCCTTTTTCTACAGCTTCTTTTATTTGGCCTTCAACCTTATCTAAAGCACTTTTATCAATTAAAGGGCCTATCGTAACACCTTTATCAAGCCCGTTTCCAATTTTTAGGTCTTTAACAGCTAGAGAAAACTTTTCGGTAAATTCTTCTGCTATACTGTTTTGTACAAAAATTCGATTAGCACATACACATGTTTGTCCCGCATTACGATACTTTGAAGCAATAACTTGGGTAGCAGCAGCGTCTAAATCTGCATCTTCCATAATAATAAATGGGGCGTGGCCTCCAAGCTCAAGAGAGATCTTTTTCACAGTTTCCGCTGCTCCCCGCATGAGAATTTTCCCTACTTCGGTAGAACCAGTAAAGGTTAATTTCCTTACTCTTGTGTCACGCTGCCATGTTTCTCCTATTTCCTGCGCATTTCCTGTTACCACATTTAAGACTCCTGCTGGAATACCTGCTTTTTCTGCTAATTCAGCTAATTTCAGCGCAGTTAAAGGAGTTTGTTCAGCAGGTTTTACTACAGCTGTGCAACCCGCTGCTAAAGCTGGTCCAACTTTTCTTGTAATCATAGCAGCTGGAAAGTTCCACGGGGTAATCGCAGCAATAACTCCGATCGGTTGCTTTTGAATAATGATCCGCTTATTTGGAGCAGATGCAGGTATCGTCTCACCGTATACTCGTTTACCTTCCTCTGCATACCATTGAATAAATGAATTTGCGTATTGTACCTCACCGAGTGCTTCTTGCAATGGTTTTCCTTGTTCTTTTGTCATAAGTTCTGCAATTTCTTCTTTATGTTCATTAATTAGGTTAAACCACCTCATTAAATATTCACTACGCTCAGCTGCTGTTTTTGCTGACCAACTACGAAACGCCTGGTAAGCAGCTGTTACTGCCAGCTCAGCCTCCTCCTTCCCTCCAAAAGGAACTGTATCTACATTTTCTCCTGTTGCAGGATTAATTACGTCTATCGTTTGTAGTCCTTCTCCTAGCCATCGGCCGTTCACAAACATATCCATCTTGTTCCCTCCTTCATCTAAACAGATATACTTTTCTTGTTCTGTTCACTTTCGGTACTCCCTTTATACTTTCCTCTATTCATTTGTACAAAGAAATACAAGCCTATAAGAAACCAACCCATAAAAATTGCCCATTCAGGTCCTGTTAATGCTGCAGGCATTCCTGGGAGATAAATGATAAGAAAACCAATACTCAATATAGAAGCTACCCACCCTACTAAAGTAGTTTTTCCAGCTCGGTATGGTCTTTCCATCTCCGGCTCTCTTTTTCTAAGAAGAACAAATGCAATAGCAACAAATAAATATGCTATAACGATTGCTGGGCCACCACTGTCGACAAACCAGACTAGCGCCGGACGACCTAGTAATGGACTTAACACAGCTAATGCACCAATAAAAATAATCGCATTTGCAGGTGTCTTATATTTAGGGTGTAATCGACCAAACCATTCAGGAAGCATCCCCGACTGTGCCATCGCATACATTACACGACTGCCGCCAATTATAAATGCATTCCAGCTCGTCATTATTCCAGCCACCCCTCCGAGAACTAACAAATTACCGAAAAATGAGGAGCCAAAAAGTGCGGTCATTGCATCTGCAGTAGCGAGTTGGGTTACTGAAAGAGCTGCACTATCTAGAGCTAACGCAACACCAATTGCAATACAAATGTAAAACACAATTGCACAAACAACTGATAAAATTAATAATTTTCCAATACTTTTAGGCGGAATATTTGCTTCTTCAGCCGTTTGTGGAATGACATCAAACCCTATAAATAGGAATGGGACCATAATTAATACGGCCATAATTCCACTTGCTCCACCTACAAAGAGTGGTTCAAAGTTTGCACTTTCTCCACCAATTGCTGACCCGAAAATTAACATTAAGCCTATTAAAATAATACTTAGTGTTAATATAACTTGAACTTTTGCAGCAGGTTTTAAACCAAAATAATTAATAGCAATTACAAACAATGACCCCCCAACGCCTACTAAAACCCACGAAGCATAAACATCCCATCCAGCAACCGTCCACATATACCCAACCTGATAGTTAGGGAAAATATATTCGATTACTGTAGGAAGTGCGACTGCTTCAAAAGCTACAACAGATACATATCCTAATGTTATCGCCCAAGATGCAATGAAAGCAGCTTTATCTCCCATTGCACGGTGTACATAAACATGTTCACCTCCAACTTTTGGCATTGCAGAGGCTAACTCAGCATAAGTAAGCCCAACAAAGGTTACCAATAAACCTCCAATTAAGAATGCAAGTACGGTACCGAGAGAGCCTGCTGAATTCAACCAACTCTCTGATAATACAACCCATCCCCACCCGAGCATGGCACCAATTGATAGAACAAATATATCTAAGCGTGATAAAACTTTATTAAGCTCTTGTTTTTCTTTGAACAAACTTATCCCTTCCTTTCGTTCACTCTAATTTTTCAATATACTTTTTTACTTTTCTAGTGGCTGCTGATTGACTGATTCCAAGAGCATCCGCTAATTTGTAAGACGACTTATACTTCGCATATGCTTCTTTAATAATCGCTTTTTCCGTTTCTTCTAATATTTCTTTTAAACTATGACTATGTAATTTCCCCACCATTACATCATGTTTAAAAGGCAGATCTTCTAGCGTTACATACCCGTCTGAGGTAACGACTAATCGTTCAATCATATTTTCTAACTCCCGTACATTCCCAGGCCAATGATATGAAAATAATGCATCTAACGCCTTTGGAGAAAGTTTAATATTAGATGAGTAACGTTCGTTAAACTGGTCAAGAAAGTAGTAAACAAGCGGTAAAATATCTTCTTTCCGTTCACGTAGTGGCGCAATAACCACTGGGACGACGTGAAGGCGATAAAATAAATCGCTACGAAATTTATGATGTTCGACCATCTTTTCTAGCTCTTGGTTTGTTGCAGTAATTACCCTAACATCTGCTTGCAAAATTTCCTTGCCACCAATTCTACGAAATCTCTTTTCTTGTAATACTTGTAATAGCTTACCTTGCAAATGTAAAGGTAGTTCAGCGATTTCATCTAAAAATAACGTTCCACCATTCGCTAACTCAAATAGTCCCTTTTTCCCTTTACTACTAGCCCCTGTAAAAGCTCCTAATTCATATCCAAATAGTTCAGATTCAATTAGTTGTTCGGGTAAAGCTGCACAATTTATTTCATAGAAAGGTTTGTCTTTCCTGTCACTTAACTCATGGATTAATCTTACGACCTTACTTTTACCGACACCTGTTTCTCCAAGAACAAGAACAGTACTGTCAACCTTTGCTACCCGCTTAACAAGCTGTAATAACTTTGACATTTGTTCACTTTTTGAAACCATTCCTTCAAGGACAAGAGGATTTTCTAATTCCCGCTTATAATCAGCTAACTGTCCTTCCATTTCTTCTATTTTTTGTTTTAAATTTGTTAACTCTGTTAAGTCACGAGAATAACTAACAACTCTTGTAAGCTTTCCATTTTTATCAAAAATCGGTCTAGTTCGGACATGTAGATATCTACCAAATCGAGTTTGCTGTAATAACTCAATCGGTTCCTTCGTTTCGATCACTTTTAATGTCGCTGAAGGATAAAATATTCCTATCTCTTCTAATTCCTTAACATGCTTGCCTATTATATCTTTAGCTGCCAATTGGTAATTTTTTTCACACATTGAATTCACTTTGACAACAATACCTTCTGCATTTGTGACAAATATTTCATCAAAGGATGCTTCAAAAATATCTTCTAACTCCGCATTTAAGAGTTCGAGCTCATTTTCACGTGACCCCATATCCATACCTCCCCATTCCTTTCTGTCTAGTTTACTACTTAAAGAGATGGGGAGAAAATATTATTTTTATCCCGTTTAACTACACTCAGGTAGGGGGTGAAACCCACAAAAATTGCAGCTTCACTATATTATTAGTAATCTATTGCTGTTTGAAGTGCTTCCTCAAGAATAGTTAGTCCTTGTTCTAGCTGATGATCTGTAATAACAATCGGCATGAGGAAACGTAGTACATTTCCATATTGTCCAGCACTTAAAAGGAGCAACCCGCGTTTTCCCGCTTCCGCTACGACCTTGGCTGTTAATTCTTTATCTGGTTCTTTTGTTTGACGATCCTTTACAATTTCCATTGCGCACATTGCCCCTAGACCTCTGACATGGCCAATACAATCAAAGCGATCTGCTAACCGTGACATCCTACTCATTATTACCTCACCGATCTTTGTCGCTCGCTCATTTAACTTTTCCTCTTCTATAATATCAAGAACCGCTAATGCCGCAGCACACCCCAATGGACTTCCACTATAAGTACCACCTAATTCACCTGGACTTGCTTCATCCATAATTTCACTTCTACCAATTACGCCACTTATCGGAACTCCTGCTCCAAGTGATTTCGAAACTGTGATTAGGTCAGGTTCCACCTCAAAATGATCAATGGCAAAATGTTTCCCTGTTCTTGAAAATCCTGTTTGAATTTCATCAGCAACAAAAAGGATGCCATGCTCTTGACAATATTCATATACCCCTTGAATAAATTGCTTATTAGGTACTATAAATCCACCTTCTCCTTGAACAGGTTCCATAACAACGGCCGCAACCGATTCTGGTGCTACTTCCGTATTCATAAAGTTCTTGAACTCATTTAATACGTGACCATGGTACTCTTGCTCATTCATGCTATCTGGACGACGATATTCATATGGATACGGTGCTTTATAGACTTCTGGTGCAAATGGACCAAAGCCAAATTTGTAAGGTTTTACTTTACTCGTCATCGTCATTGTCATGAGCGTACGACCATGGAATCCACGTGAAAACGTTACAACCCCTTGTCTCTTTGTATATTTTCTTGCTATCTTTACGGCATTTTCTACAGCTTCAGCACCACTGTTTTGCAAAAGAACCTTCTTTGGAAAGTTTCCTGGTGCTAAATTTGCTAATCGCTCAGCAAGCTCAATGTAAGATTCATACATCATCACATTAAATCCTGTATGAATAAATTTCTCAGCTTGTTCCTTTAAAGCATTAACTACTTTAGGATGACTGTGACCTACGTTTATTGTTCCTATCGCACCTGCAAAATCAATAAAAGTTTTCCCATTAACATCTGTTACAAGAGCACCTTCTGCCTTTTCTGCAAAGGTTTGTATATTATTCGAAACACCACGAGGAACAATATGATTACGTCTCTCTATTAATTGACTTACATCCTTTGTTTGTAAAACTGTAGTCGTTTCTTTCATCATGCTTCATCTCCTTTTTGTCTTATAACAATGGATATGCAAATATTATGCCAAGTCAAAAAATACAGATAAATACTGAGGTTAGTAGGAAATGTATATTCTCACTTGATGAAATAAGTCGAAAATGACTTATTTCATCAAGTGGTAAGTCATTAATTGGTGGTAAAGTTTCCCTACTAACAAAAATTACGTAAAATTAAAACAGGATATATCATGCCACAAATTAATTCTCCTTCGTAATGTATCGCTAAATCCTATAAATCTATTAGTAAGTACAAAACGACTTATTTAAGTCGTTTTGTACTTATATTGATCAAAGGTAAAAAAATACCTGTCCCTCTATGCCTAGGGACAGGCTTTTATCGTAGTACTATATAGTTTCTCACTTTTCAATTAACACCTTATAAGTCAATTGCTAAAATGTATGATTGAAGCCATCTTACCTAAGATCAATCAGTATGTAACTCTACACACTCATTCGTCTGAACAAAATAGATATTCATTTCTCCTACTCGTTCTTTCGTTATTTCTTCCCACGCTTGTTTATATACATGGAGCTGCTTGGCATAATGGTTTTTCAGCTTATCAATATCTTCTTTTTGTATAAAGCGATCTGTCTTATAGTCAACGATAACCCACTGATCCTTTTCTTTAAAGATGAGGTCGATGATGCCAGTTAATACAGTATCCCCTTTCTCTTTTCTGAACAGGGGATGTCCTTCTTGAACTAACACTGTAAACGGCATTTCAGCATACCATTCATCAGCTTGCCTACATCGCTGCCAGATCGGTGATTGTAAAAAGGTCTCAATTGCATCATTTACTTCTTCAGCACGGTCTAATGGGAAATCATATTTTGTAAGAAGATCCTCAATAACTTCACTTTTCTCCCCATTACTTTTTAGTACCGCCTCAAAAGCTTCATGAATAACACTTCCCCAATCCTTTCCACCACCTGTTTCACGAGCTATACGAAGTGATGTAGTGTCACTCTCTGTTCGATCTGTCGGCCTTTCTACTTCGTACGTACTTTGTTTTAAGGAGTGAGCCCAGTTTGAAACTTGTTCTCTTACACGTTTCAAATTTAGTAAGTTAACGACCTTTTTATCTGTCATTTCAGGCTTCGGAATATCTTCAGGTACTTGAAATTCATTAAGCTCTAGCCCTTCGATTAAATCATTCCACGGGTTATTCTTTTCATTTCCTTTATCCATACTACTAATCACAAGCATTTTTTCAGCACGAGTTGCTGCAACATAAACGAGACGCATTTCTTCAGCTTTTAAATATTCATACTCTTCCGCTTGCAATTGTTTCCAGTTCGGCGGTTGAGCCATCATCTCGTCTTTGTCATTTGTAAAACAGAAGTAACCAATAGACTGCTCTTGCTCGCGTTGAATGTGACGACCAATCCTACCTTTTTGATCAACAAACTTTTTGGGATGCGCTAGAAATACGATAGGCGCCTCCAGCCCTTTAGATTTATGAACATTCATGACCCGAACTGCATTTTCTTCGTCAGGTAATGTCATTTCCTCCATTGATTCCTCGACGACTAATTGCTCTAAATGGTCAACAACCGCATAAAATTCTGTATGGCCGCTCGCTTCTAAAGCCCTTAATTTTTCTAACACTTGATAGATTCTTGTATAATCTCGTTTACTTTTTTCTAA
Source organism: Alkalihalobacillus sp. BA299 (assembly GCF_017745675.1). Classification (GTDB taxonomy): domain Bacteria; phylum Bacillota; class Bacilli; order Bacillales; family Bacillaceae_F; genus Alkalihalobacterium. Next base: position 75,962 of record NZ_JAFLJM010000017.1, on the reverse strand, counting down.
ATCCATGTACATAGGGAGTAAACCTACATCCATTAAAATTTTCTCTATCGCAGCGGTTGGCGTGTCTTTTCTACGCCACATGAAATACTGTTTTAATTTTTCATATACCGTGCTTATTATCTTTTGCTCTTCTTCTTTTAATTCGGTAGGAATTATCGAAAATAACGAAAGTCTCCCACCGTTAGCTGTAAAATGATATAACAGCTTGTCACTTATCCCGAAAAAAGGACCTCGTAATACTGCAGCAGCATAAAGGGTGTTAGTTGGCTCTGCTAGAAACTTCAGCAAATAAAGTAATGCACGCAGCTCTTCTTCTTCCGCTAAACTTACCTCACCTGTCGTCATCACTGGAATACTATATTCTTCTAATTTTTTTGCATAATCATCAATTCCACCATTATAACGAGTAAGTATCATGAAATCTCTTGGTTGCGCTTCATTAATCAATAACTTGGAACGAATATATCTTGCAATTCCATCCGCATCCGCTTCGATGACTTCTGCTGTTTTCCGCGCATTAGGAACAGTCCATTTAAAAATGCCCTTTCGTTGTTCATCCTCAAGCTCATCCCTTTTAACAGAATTCAATGGTCGGTACGCCGCTTGATAGTTTGTTTCTTGTTCAGGTAAATGCTTAACAAATACGTCATTTAATGGTTCAGTCACAAGACTAGTTGTCCGAAAGTTCATCGTTAAGTTGAGTGCTTCACCACCTGTGCTCGCAATCATTTCTTTTACACGCTGATAAATATCAATATCCGCTCGTCGGAAACGGTAAATCGACTGCTTTGGATCACCAACCACAAATAGTGATCCTTGTCGTGGCGTTAACTTCGTCCAATTTTTCTCCTCTGCTTCCTCACCTGTTAAATACATCATCAACTCTGCTTGAATAGGGTCAGTATCTTGGAATTCATCAACGAGTAGACATTTGTACTTACTTTGAAAGTAGCGACGAACTTCACTATTTTCTTTTAACAGTTTTGCCGATTCAGAAAGAAGGTCTTGAAAGTTTAATGAAGACCGCCTCTTTTTAAGATCTTGGTAGTACGCTAATGCCGGCTTTAAAAATGGAATTAATCGACTATGACAGTATTCAAACCACCTTTCTAAAACAGGAGCAACTGCTTCTGAAAGAATGATTTGCCGTTCATCCCGGATTTCTTTAGCTACATCATTATCTTTCCAACGGTTTAACGTTACCGACGTTTTCTTTTGATAGGGTCTTAACATCGAAACTTTTGTTTTATCTTTCAAAATATCAAAATATTTAAATTCACGCATCGTCCGAAGCACTTTTTTCTGTAACGTATCATACCCTTTATCTGGCTCTTCCTCAGGTAAATTTGTTTTCACATACTCAATAAAAGCTTTTAGCTCTGAAAATACTTTATCTAACCTTGGACGTTCTGTTGTTTTATAAAACCACTTAACATCGGCATACTCACGGAGCTCATGCAAGTTACTTCTTAATGAAGCGACATCAATTCCTAATTCAGTCAGTTCATCAATTTTCTCAGGTGACTTTAGGCGAACATCATTGATATATCGTTCCCACGCTTCATCTGCGATCATCCTGTCCTCGCGCTCATCTAATTCTTTAAAGTCAAAGTCAAGCCCTGCTTCTACTGGACGTTCTCGTAATAATCGAGCACAAAAGGAATGAACTGTCCCTAAATAACATTGATCAAAGTCAGCCAGTGCACGTTCGATTCGTTCTTTTGCAGCTTGGTTAGTAATTTCTTTTCTCCTATTTTCTAATTCTGTTTGAAAGCGTTCCTTTAATTCATCTGCCGCTTTTCTTGTAAAGGTAATGGCTACAATTTCACGAATTTCATATGTTCCTGTTGTCACTATATTGGCCATTCGCTGTACAAGACTATATGTTTTTCCCGACCCTGCTCCTGCTTCGACGAGAAAATTAGTATTTAACTCGAGCATGATTTTGTCCCGTTCATTCTTATCCATTAATACTACATCAGTCATAGTCGCGCACCTCCTTTAACCGCAGAGCTCCTGAGGCGGATTCCTCTCCATGTTTCTTATTTAGTACATCTTCTTGATATGTGTGACGCTGACAAATCATTTTATAATCACAGAATTTGCAATCATCCGGTGAATCTGTATAAGGAAAATGTCCAGTAGCTAACAATTCGCATAAATGTTCAACGATTGTTAGAAACTGCTGTCTCTCTTCAGTACTATGCTTTCGTTCAATTTTCTCTCCTTGTCCTTTTAAAGTTGGAAAAAGGTAAGTACTCGAATCTACTTGCGCATTTTCATGAGCAAAAAGCTTTTCAAACGCGAGAGCATAGAGACTATGTTGCAGCTTTCGCCCACCATTAAAATAAGCTTTATCCGTGTAGCCGTAAGAGCTTCCTGTTTTATAATCGATAATAGTATATAATCCATTTGTCAGCCGGTCGATTCGGTCGATTTTTCCACTTAAATGAATGGACGCTCCATTTGTTAGCTCGACTGTAGCTGGATCTTGTCCACTCATCCCGAAATTAAATTCAAAAAATAATGGTTCTCCGTCACCACTTGCCTCTTCCTCTGCTTTAAGAAAGACCATACATGATTCAAGGATCTCTTGTCGCTCTAGTAAATAAATCATTTCACTAGGGGGAGGGTTACTCTCTCGTACTCTCGATAGCACTTGATCGGCAATGTCAATAATAACATCGACATGCTCTTCTACTTTTGGCTTTTGTTTCGTTTCTTTTAACTGTTCATAGAAACGCTCAAACACTTCGTGTAATAAGCTCCCGCGCGTTTGCGGTTTCAACCATTTGTACATATCAAATTCTTCTACTTGCTCTTCTTTAATGTATAAAATATGTTTTAAAAAGTACTTATATGGACATGTCCCTAACATCTCTAACTTGCTCGTTGTTACAGTCATATCTTCATTATTCCTAGGATCATGTGAGTCGTGGTCATACTCAACTCGACCATCAAATTCAGTAAATACCTCTTCTCGACGAGCTGCTCGAGCAGTCTGAGCTTGCTTTAAGTGTAAGAATGGCTCTTCACTATATAATTCTTTAGTCAACTTATAGCTACCCCATAATTGCTGCGCCCACCATTCACTTTCATGTAACAAATGATCTGATTTCTTTTGAATAAAATGAACATCACTTTGAAGCGCTGTAGCTAACTCCTCCCCGGTTACCCCAGGTTGTCTCGTTTTTAATCGATAACATTGTAAAAATAGATGTGAAGGTGCTGTTCTTCGGTTTTCTACCGTATCCATGAAAGGGTAACTCATTTGAACATGACCTCTTGTCGTTAATAATAGCTGTACAAATAAATAAAAGTTTCGCTTTACATACTCACGACCAAGCGTCATTTCAGGGTGAATCGCCTTCCTTTCCAAATCAAGAAGGATCGGGTCTTCTTTTTGACGGCCAGGAAATCTACCATTATCAAGTCCAACGATAAACACATGAGGTCGATCCATGTACAAGCCAATACGATGTGGAGAAACATGGATGTGACCTGGTTTTGGCATGGAAGCCCCTACAGTTAGCTTCATAAGCCATTGTTCCGTATCATTTAGTGCCTCACTTAATGTCATTTCCCCATCAGCTAGATTTTCAACTTCTGAAATAGCTTCGATTAGTTGGTTTTTAGCAGAAGTATTTAATCCATTGTTAGAGTTATCCTCCACTAATAGTAAATCTTTTAAAGACGATAACCAGCTTTTATAAGAAATAATGCTCCACGTTTTATCGCCCTCAAATCGTTGAATCCAACGGGTTAGCCATTTCTCTAATTGGTTGTATCTCTCTAGCTTTTTAAGAGCCTGTTTATTGTTTTCATCTTCTTTTACTATTAGTGTTAACTCAGCTATTTTTTCACTCACCTTTTGCAAATACCTATCTTTACCCCAATGAATATCTGCATCCTGTAAAAGTTCAATAACTATCTCACCAGAAATTTCAATATTATCGAAGGAAATACACCCTTCCCGTATTAGCTTAGCCAATGAATTAACACTATAATTTTCACGGACCCAATGGAATACACCTTTAATAAGCTTACCTGGTTTTGTTAGATTTACAGGAACTCCTTCAGCAAAGGTAACCATGTCTTCTTGATCTTGTTTTTGAACAAATCGAAGGACACTTTCTACATACGGACGACCACTCGTATAAAAAATTACAGATTGATCGAAAGGTAAATTTTGATTTTTTAATTGTCTAAATACGCTTTGAATCTCTTCATCTTCACTAATCGCTGCCTTTAAAGTGACATCAGGTTCACACGTCGCCTCTTCGATTTGATATAAATAACTAAATGGATGTGTTGTTGAGATTTCTTTAGGTGGCTGAATCATTGCTGGAAGTGGCTCTACACCAGTAATCGATGGCAACCCTAAAGCGATAACGTTTGCTTCTTTTGTATACTGTAGAAAAAAGTCTTTTTCAATTCGATCGTACGCTTCATGTGGGAAAAATACATAGAGTTCATTACGATGGTGGCTAGCTTCTTGTTGCATAGCTAGTTCAAAAATATCAGCATCATCTACTAAGCGGTTTTCTTGCCGTTTTTTCTCATAGGCTTGATACAGCTTATGTAAGTCCTCTCCTTTTTCAGCCTTAAGAAAGGCCTGTTTCGGAAATGCTTGTACAGATACTCGAGCTTGTTTTAAGTCTAAAATGGCTTGATAAATGGCCTGACTAAAAGCAGGCGTTAGTTGAACAGAATTAAAGTATTTTAATTGTTTAGATTCTTTTAAATGTTGGAGCTCTGAAAAAATATATTGTTTACCTATTTGATAAGGCATCAATTTATACCTAGCTTTTTTCATGATTGGACTTGCTTGCTCAAGAGCTAGATCCATAAATGTTTTTACTTTTACATTCAATACAGGCTGACCTGCTTTCGCTAACGCCAGTATCGCCAATTGACCGTCACGATGTGAAGGAACGACAAAAATCTTTTCTGTTAACAAATGTTTCGTAACAATTTCCTTAAGCTGTTCATTAATAGGATGAGGGTGCATAGTAACCTCCTAGCTTTTAATAATACACATTATTAAATTATACAGGAATTGCAAGTTTGAAACGAAGCTTTTCCAACTGAACAACCCAAATACGAACATTAGTTCTCGTAAAAAGTATAACAAACTGATAGTCTGTTTGACTAGTATTTTTTCAATCATTCATCATTTATATTTTTAACCCCTTTTTTCCATTCAAGACGATATCCATTAAAATAATTTGAACTTTTTACTTTTTCCAAAAAAACGAGTACAATAGTAGGTAAGGAGAAATTGGACGTTTGAAAATATTCTCCATTGAAAGGAAGGTTATTTTATGACTCTACCTACTTGCCTGATCGGTAAAACCGTAAGTTTAAATAACGATTCCAAATATGTCATTAAGTATCAGGAACCTACCCTTAAAGATAACCATGTCATATTATTTGAAAATGATCGGCCGAAAATTTATGCGCGTGTTTCCCATAGCGGGCAATTTCTACAGTCTTTTTTCTTAAATAAGACACAAGATGAACATGCAGTGCGTTGTCTTGAACAGTGTAAACAAATCGACAACGCCCGATCGAACAGTCCTCTCACACAAGCAGATATTAAAGATGCATTAAACGAACATGATAATGCGAAATTTCATAATAAAAATTTAGAAAAATTGCTTACCGATGAACATCTACAAGACATTAAAAACTGCTGGCCTTCCCGTTTATTAACTTCACAATCAACATTTAAAAAGTCATCTAATTCACTCATTCATTCCACACTAATAAATGCACTCTCTACTGCTAACGCGAAAAAAGCAGTCGATTTTTTACTCCTTCACCGCTATGACCCATTTTTAATCTATTTACAAAATGAGTTTGAACAATTACCACATTTAGTTACTGATATTCTTACTTACTATAAACAACACCAAGCTTTTGATGAAGCCACATCATTCCTTATCAAGTTAGCAAAAAAATGTTCATTAACAAATGTTTCCTTTTTAAACTTATTGTTAGATGAAAGTCGACAGTTGAATAAAACAATAGATAACTCTGCCATATTTAAACAAGTATTTTTAACAATTTATCAACGAGGAAAAAACGAATACGGAAAAGATGTAACCTCATGGCTCAGTACGATTACAAATGAAAAGAAAAACCACTTAAAAAAAGACATCCTTCAGCTCATAAAAGACAGAAAAAAGAAGAAAAGCAGTTAAAAGAAGATTACTCAATAGTGTAGTAGTTCGATATTGTGGAGTAAAAGGTAAAATAGCCGGTTAAAAAACATTTGGGAACTCATCAGAATTAGCAAAGGAAATAACAGGACAATTATTATAAAAGCTCAAATTCATATGCGATTTGAGCTTCTAATTGATATGTTATTCCTTATGCTTTTCTATCACACCAAAACTATTTATCAATAGTGTCTGGCCTTTACTCGTGTTTGAGATCCTTGGCCACTTCCTTTGAGCAATCCTCTATTTTATATTTTTACCATTTATTACCCCAGATTTGCTTTAATACACTAAGAAAATAAGTATCGATTTGGTCATAGAGGTCTTTACGATTTTCTACTGTTTTAACATATTCCGATAAGCGCTCAATCTCTTCAAAAATGTATTGTAGAAGGCCATCAACATGGTGAATACCTACCTGCTGAATCCGATTCTGCTTATCGCTTACCAATTTTTCAATTTCAGAATAAAGTCTAGAATCCTTAACGGTTCCATCCAGTAAGACTTGAATTTCATTCGGTGACATCGAATGGTTCTTTTCGATCCATTTACAAGCAAGCAATGGTTTGACTACATTTAAGAGCTGCTTAACTTTTATGATTTTCTCATCGAAGCCTCTCTTTGCATTTCGTTTAGCCATATTCAAATAATGAAAAAGACAAGACTTTTCTGAAAAAGTCTTTTGTGCTAACACTCTTAAGTCATTAACTACAGATGAATGTTCAGTATAAACGATACTCGATTGAAGCCACTCTAGTAATGGCGGGTTCGATTTCTTTAATAAAAGCAATGCTTTTTTTAAGTCCCAGCCGACGATATCGAGTTTATGGTCAATGGGCATTTCAATGACATCTCGCTTTTGCTCGATTGATAAATACCAACTTACTGGATGAAGATAAATAAAACGTACATCATAATCACTTTCAGCTGAAGCAACCCCCCATGCCCTACTTCCTGCCTCGCAAGCATAAATCACCTTTACATGATGTTCTGCTTCAATTTCTGTTAAGGATTTTGCGATTTTCTCTTCCATCTAATCACCCGATTTATTTATATCCTTCAATCTCCTCGATTAAAAGGGACAATTCCGTCCAACGTTCCATAGCTTGTTCTAGTTCTTCCTCTTTTTTCTTCTGCTCATTCATCAATTCTTGGATTTTCCCAAAATCGCTACCTGCTGCAACAATGTCACTTTCTATTTGTTCAATTTTTAATTCTAATTCGGTAATTTTATCTTCTATATTGTTCCAGTCTTGCTGATCTTTATAGGAAAGCTTCTTTCGCGATTCTTTTTTCTTTTTCTGATCGATCGTTTTTTTTGCCATTGTTTTACGTTCTTGTAGCTCTACTTCTTTTTCAATTTTTCTCTCTTCCATATATTCAGAATAAGATCCTTGATAACGGCTAATTGAGCTATTTCCTTCAAATACAAGTAAATGATCAACGACGCGATCCAAAAAGTATCGATCATGGGAAACCGTTAATACAACACCAGGAAACTGATCTAAATAATCTTCTAATACACTAAGCGTTTGCGTATCAAGGTCATTTGTAGGCTCATCAAGAAAAAGAACGTTCGGCTCTTCCATTAATACTCGTAATAAATAAAGTCGTCGACGTTCCCCACCTGAAAGTCTGCGAATATACGTCCATTGCATCGCACGAGGAAATAAAAACCTTTCTAGCATTTGTTCGGCTGTAATGATTTGATTGTCTACCGTCCGAACGACTTCAGCACCTTCCTTAATGTAATCGATCACCCGTAAATTTCCGTCAAGTTCCTCATCATCTTGTGTGTAATAAGCTATTTTCACGGTTTCTCCGACTTCAACCTCACCTGCACTCGGTTCTATTCTCCCTGCTAAAATATTTAACAATGTTGACTTTCCTGTCCCATTTGGCCCGATAATACCTAATCTTTCACCTGGAACGATTAAGTAATTTAAATGATGAAAAAGGGTATGATCCCCATATGTTTTAGAAATATCTTTAACTTCAATGACTTTTTTTCCAAGTCGCGTTGATCCAATCGCAAAGTCGATATCGCCTTTTTGAGTTAGTCCTTTTTGATCTTTCAGTTCTTCAACTCGCTGAATCCGAGCTTTTTGTTTCGTCGTTCTTGCTTTCGCTCCTCTTTGTAGCCAAGCTAACTCACGGCGTAATAAATTTTGCCGTTTCGATTCACTTTGCTCAGCAAGTGCTTCTCGTTCCGCCTTTTTCTGTAGAAACATTTCATAATTTCCTTCGTAAGTATAAAGGTGTCCTTGGTCCAATTCATAAATCTTATTCGTCACTCGGTTAAGAAAATAACGATCATGCGTTACCATAATAAGTGAGCCTTTATATTGCGCTAAATAACCTTCCAACCATTCAATCGTTTCATTATCTAAATGATTTGTTGGCTCATCTAATATGAGTATATCTGCAGGCTGTATTAACGCTTTTGCAATCGCAACACGCTTTTTTTGTCCACCAGATAAATGGCTCACTTTTTTTGTAAAGTCAGTAATTCCGAGACGTGTCAATACAGTCTTCGCCACAGTATTCGCTTCCCATGCCTCACATTCATCCATTTTCGCTTGGATTTTTAATAAACGTTCTTGGAGTTGTATATTCTCAGGTTCAAGCTGAAGTTTATGTAATGCTTGTTCGTACTCACGCATCACTTTCATGATGAGCGAATCACCGTAATAAATTTGCTCTAATGTCGTTAGCGACTCTTCTAGTTCTGGTTGTTGCGGTAAATATTCAATGTGTAGTTGATTTGAATGGGTGATTTTTCCTTCTTCCACCCCTTCTTCACCTGCAAGCACTTTAAGTAACGTCGATTTACCCGTTCCATTAATGCCAATTAAGCCAATTCGCTCTCGTTCTCCTATGGAAAAGGATATGTGGTCAAATAATTCCTTATCTCCAAATGATTTATATAAATTTTCTACTGTATAAATACTCATCTTCTCAATCCTTAGTTTTCATTTTGTTTCCTCTATTTTAAAGGAAAAAAAGGAGAAGTGCTAAAAAATTAACGAACTTAAGTAAAAAGAATTATTTTTTTAGTTTGCTAGTTTAGTATTCAAATAATGTGGAGATACTTTTAGTAACCTTAACAATCTTGTTCATTTTATTGGGGGAGGAATACAAAATGAGCTTATATGAATATATCGAGAGCATAAATAAAATGTTAGAAGAAGCTAAAAAAGAAACGACTGAAGAATTATTGAACACGGACTATTAAGAAAAGCGGAAGGTGTCTGCTTATCGGCGACAAGCGCTGGAGAGCCAGCAATTAGTGTCCTTGATTTTTGGACACGTTTGATGGACCGAAGCGACCTCGAGCCGATGACACCTGTAGCTAGACAACCTCGAAATTTATGCATTCTTATTCTACAGTAAAAAGCTACCACAAAGTGATAGCTTTTTTCGTCAGTTTATTCATCTTTTACACGATTAGCGACGCGAACTTCTCCAAATACTTCTTGAACTATTTCACTTTGATAGTGAAAACCATCAATTAATACTTAAAATTAGATGGAGCTTTTAACAATAGTGTTGCTCCAATTCGGTTACAAATTGTTACGTAATGCATTAAAGTTAGTAACACGACCCCTGTATTCATTCCAATGATGACACCTTCCATTTGCAGTTGCGGCATGGATCCAAGAAAGAACATAAGAGCAAATGAGACGGAGGTTGCCCAAACCGCATGAAGAAATGCATCCTTTACTAGCCCCACCCCTATTAAATAGGCTTGCATTGGCATGATAAAATAGTGAAATAAAAAATAGAGACATAGTAACTGAAGGTAGCCAGCTGCACGCGAAGACTCGAAAAATAACGTCGTCAGTGGTTCAGCATAAACATAAAAAATAGTTACTGCAGTTAGTCCATAAAAGAAAGTAAACAGCATTACTTTCTGTAATAGCTTTTGCAGCTTTAAATAATCTCTTTTTGCATAAGCTTCCGAAACAGTTGGAATAAGCACGATAAGTAAGGAATGGGCAATGAAGGCAGGAAAAAATCCAATTGTAAAAGCTACCCCTGCTAGCTTCCCATATTGTGCTAAAGCCACTGCTTCGGTTAACCCTGAGCGAAGTAACGCTTCTTTGATTAAAAATGGCTTAATTGCAAATGTTACCGCATGGAAAATCCGAACCCCCGTCGTCGGAATCGAAACGGCTAATAGCTGTTGGCGGACTGTTTTTCCGCTTATTTCTTCACTCGGTTCTTTTTTCAGCGCATTTACCTGTAAAAAATAAACAGTGATTAAATACACAAACACAATAAATTCACTACCAATTAACGTACAAATCGCAATAAGAATGGCTAATTCATGCTCAAAGTGAAACCACTGAAAGAGGATAACTAGTAAAATGAGTTGAGCCGCTCGCCGTAAAAAGTTTGATAGCGCAATTTTACCCATTCGATGTGAGCCCATAAAATAGCCTCTAGCGACCGAAGACAAGGAAATGATAGGAATTAATAAAATAATAAGCCACTGGATCATTGGGTGGTATCGATCAAATACAGGAATGAGTGGTAGTATGACAATCGCTAATACCGTAAAAATGATAGTAAAGAGTAACGTAAATCTTAATGTATGCTGCAGCATATTAAGATGATACTTTTTATCCTGCTCAGCAATAAATTTAGATATGGAAATTGGCAATTCGATACTCGCAAGGACAACAATCAAAATAATGGTTGGAAGAATGGACATATAGCGCCCTAAACCTTCATCACCTAGTTCTCTAGCCAACACCATATTAATAACAAATTCAAGACACTCACTTAAAAATGCCGCAATGACTAACAGAAGCGCACCTTTAAAAAATGTTTTCATAAGTCTCTCCTTATCTATACATACTTCTATATAGATATGAGACAAGTCTTGATAATATTTTGATCTATTTATTTTTTCTCTTGGGTACGTTTCAAAAAGCAAAATTTAATACCTTAAAAAAACTCAGCCTTCCCTAACAAGAAAGTACCGTGCCCATATCGCTCGCACGGTACCTTTAAGTATTAGCCCTTTATCTTTTGAATAAAAACTACTTTTAGATAATTTCCTTCTGGAAAGCTTTTGATCGTTTTAAAGTCGCTTGGAAGCGAGTATTCTTCTATGTATTTAAATCTTCCATTCACTTCTTTAAACGCTTTTTCAATCATACTTTTGAATTTTTTCATCCCAAATGAACTACAATTCGTAGAAGCAACAATAATTCCATCATCAGCAGTGATCGCAATCGTCTCTTTTAGTAAATCTGTATAATCTTTTGCTGCACTAAATGTATGTTTTTTGGAACGAGCAAAGCTTGGTGGATCTAAAATTACCATATCAAAGGTTAAGTTCTTTTTTCCTGCATATTTAAAATAATGAAAGACATCCTCGACAATAATATCTTGAGCCTCATAGTCAATCTTATTAATACTAAACTGCTCGATCGTTTTACTTAAACTTCGATTCGCTAAGTCCACACTTGTTGTTTTCTTGGCTCCCCCTAAAGCAGCAAACACAGAAAAAGCCCCCGTATATGAAAATGTATTTAAAACAGTTTTTCCTTTAGCATATTTTTCGCGAATCGCTTTTCTTACTTCGCGTTGATCTAAAAAAACGCCGACCATTGCCCCTTCATTTAAATAGATGGCAAATTGGACGCCATTTTCTTTAACGAAAATCGGAAACTGTCCTTTCTTACCTGTGACAAAGTCATCTTCATCAATGTATTTTCCATCCGTTGCAAATCTTTTCTTCTGATAGATCGCCTTATAATCGGCGATCGTTTGCAACGATTGAATGATCTCATCCTTAAACTGATAAATCCCTTTGTTATACCAATGGATCAGGTAATATCCATCAAAGTATTCAATTGTTACCCCACCAATGCCATCACCTTCTCCATTAAACACTCGGAAGGCGGTCGTATCGGGATTATTGTAGTATCGCTTTCTGTGTTCGATGGCTGCAGAAATTTTCCTTTGAAAAAATGATTGATCAAAGCTTTCATTATCGTTTCTAGAAAGAACCCATCCATATCCTTTATTTTGCTTTCCATAATAGCCTTTGGCAATGAATTTATGATTGTTATCGACTAGTTTTACAACCGTACCTTCACTATTAACGTCCTTCCAATTAGAAATTGCTTCTTTTGTTAGCAGGGGAAAACCACTTTTATAATCGTTAATAAATTTTGGTTTTACGGTTAATCTAATTTCTTGTCTCATCATTTCATCCTTTAGATTTTTGTTTATTAATGAATTTTTCTTATTTTTTTGATTCATCTCCAAATGTTATTACTTTTTTAAAATCGTTTATCTCTGCAATTATCGGCGAGAGACTGCTTCTGCTAAGAATACAAATAGTATCTCAATATGAATGATGAGTAAGGACCGTCCCCACTCATCACTTACTCTTACATCTTCAAAAATTTCATACAAACTGGTTCTGGGACTTTTACACCAGATTGGATTAAAGCTAGCTTTCCTGTAAATTTGTCTCTGCTAAACAAGGTCATTGTGTTTGATTTTTGATTGGTAGCAACGAGAAATTCTTCGGAAGGATCTAAAACAAAGTCACGTGGCCAATTGCCTTCTGTTGAAGTCCATTCTATAAAGGTTAATTGACCAGAATCTTGGTCCACCTTAAATACTCCGATGCTGTTATGTCCACGATTTCCGGCATACACATATTGCCCATCAGAGGAAATGTGGATTGCACTTCCATCATTTGTTTCCTTAAAGTCTTGTGGAATGGTGGAAATATATTGCTGTTCTGTAAATTTTCCATCTTTATCATCATAATGAAGCACGAGAACTTCTGAGCTTAGCTCGGTCATGACGTAGGCGAATTTTTTAATGGGATGAAACGTAATATGTCTTGGTCCACTGCCAGGTTTCGTTGTAAAAACTTGCGCCTCATTTAAATTCCCATTATTGACAGTGTAAGTTATAACACGATCGCTCCCCAAGTCAATCGCTATTACGTACTTTTCATCCGGAGTAAAGCCAGCATAATGCATGTGGGGTTTTTCCTGTCTTTCATGTGGACCGGAACCATTATGTTCAATAACAGAAGTTGCAGGATTGAGTGAGCCATCTTCATTTGTTAAATAGGATTCAATTTTCGTTGTATGATAATTGGCAGTTAAAACATTGCTTTTGTGATGATTTACACTAACATGGCACGGAGGTGCTCCTGCAGAGGTTTGACTATTTAATTTTGCTAGCTCACCTGTTCCACTATTAATTGAAAACGCTGTAACTCCGCCATTTTCTCCCTCTTTGGCTACTGCATATAAATTTTTATTATTGTCACTCACCGTAACATATGTAGGGTTGTCTAATTCAGCAGCTAGTTTTACATCCGTAATCTCTTTTTTCTCCGTATCGAGCGTAAACTGATAGACTCCTTTACTTTCCTCTTTTGTATAAGTTCCAACATATCCAATAAATTTTGTCATTGTAAAACTCCCCTAAAAATAATTATAAAAACTCTTTTTGAAGTATTTATATCTACTACATTTACCACTATAACATCCTACTTAGATATTTAACTAATATTCAATTCCTTCTTATGTTTCTTTGTAAAAAAACTAATAATCAATAGGATCGCACCTAGAAAAAAAACAGTTAATGCACTCCAACCGAGATGTTTGAAGAAATCACTAGTAACTAATTCAGCCAATTGAATAACATTACTTTCTAAATTTTTATAAATCGTTGGTAGTTGAATTTTTGAATAGAAGATTTGTTTATCAAAGAATGTCCATGCCATAAAAGTTATCAATAGAATTCCACTTATAACCACACATATAGTACCAAACCACTTCAACATTTTATGAAAGTTGTATATTACAAGAAAAGACAGAACAGTTGTTATAATGAACGAGATAATTAACGATAAACTTAATTGTTTGTATCTTTCATAATACATCTTAATTTCATCCAATCTTTCTGTTTCCACTCCATAGACCTCAGCCCAATTTAATTTGCCTTTGAAATTCTGTTCAAACGCCTTTAAGTTTTCTTCTACCATTTCTTTTGGGTACTTGGCTAATAACTTTTCTTTTATTGCAGCCATAAATGGTGTAGTAACATCAGAAATGTCGATTCCTTCAATTTTACTATCTTTCTCTAGAATATAGTCCCAAATTTCTCTTTGTATTAAGGTAAGTTTATTATAAATCCAGTCATCAGTAATATGCTTTTGAATAACTTCTTGTAGCGCTTCTTTCATTATCTGATCATCTTGTCCCATGTTTTCTTCTACATTATTTCCTTTTATTAATTCAGGAATAATACGTTCCATACCTTCAATTATTCCACTGTCTTTTAAATAATCAACAGACGAATAAGGCTTTAATATTGATTGGTTTATCGAATAATTCAATAAGCTTAATGTACCGATTATTACCATTAAAATACTTGTTAAACATAAAAAAAGAATTTTGATTATTTTCAAACAGGTCCCTCCTCTTTCACTATGATTGCAGAACGATTAAAAGACAAGACATATCAGTTAGCAGACTTTATACCTACCCAACTTAATTTATTATAACAAAAAGAGATAGGTTATCTTCATAAACCTATCTCTTGAATTTGTCCGTAGTTTAATCACATACAAACGTAAGCAATTGAACAAGTATACCTGTTTTTCTTTTATGTTCTCAAACATTTTTTCACCGAATGAGGGATGGCTTTCCTAATGTAGCCAAGAACCATCGATAAGCATCAGATTAATTTTGTATCTCAGCATTCTTTTTGACTAAGCATGACGACTGTCTCAAAATGGTTTGGGTAGTGATCGCAGACTATTCCAACACTAACTGCGCTACACACTCCACATGTGTTGAGTACTGGTCACTACTTCAATTAACAGAAAAAGGTTAGAAAAACGATATTCGATAGCAATATCCTTGTTTTCCCATACTTTAATTTTATGAATAAGCTTATGAAGTAACTCTGGTGTAATATCTTTTATATCTATAATCTTTTTTAATTCGTTTTGGACTTTTTGAAGCATCTCTGTACTTTCCGTGTAATGCTTTATTATATCTTTCTTTTGAAGTATTTCTGATTGCAATTTTTTAATTTCGTTTCTATTTTCATTGACCGCATCATCATATTCAACTTTGTCTATATCTTCATTGGCTAATAGCTTTAAGAATTGCTTATTTTCCTTTTTCAGCTTTTCAATTTTTTTTCATTCTTTTCTATTTCTTTAAAAAGAGATTGCTCCTGCTTCTTAATTTTTGGCTGTACCTTTCTAAGTAAGTCTTTTTCATCCACAAGGCTATCGTAAAAAAGAAGATGAATTTGAATTAATAAAGATGCAGGAATGTATGTAAGGCAGGACATATGTCGATTAAAAAAACATATGATAAAAGAAAAGGTATAAATAAAAATGCACGTTACTAGTATCACTTTGATATTGAAAAATGCAAGCACTGTCCTTTTAAAGAAGGATGTTATAAAGAAGGTGCTAAAAGCAGGACATATTCGGTAACTATTAAATCACATGTACATACAGAGCAAGAAAAATTCCAAGAAAGTAATACTTTTAAAGAAAAATCCAAAGAACAATATAAAATAGAAGCAAAAAATAGCGAATTAAAACACAGACACGTGTATGATGTTGCAAAATCCTCGGGTCTTATTGGCATGGAATTACAAGGTGCCATGGCTATATTTACAGTAAATATAAAAAGAATATTGAAACTAATTGATTAATATAAAGGTAAAATAGACACCAATTATTAATAAAGACGACCTAAAATTCACTTTCTGAATTTTTGGAGTCGTCTTTTTTGATACTACTATTTAGTTCCTTTGAAAAAACGTACGTTTTTCAGTGCCCTCATAAATTAGTTAGGGATTATTTGACGTTTACCTGGCATTTATATCTTTTGGAAAATTTAAAACCTTTATTGAAACCATCTTTATGATTATATGATTTGGTTATCATATGTGCCGATGCTGTGTCCACTATTTCTTCTTAAATTTGATAACGCGGAGTTAAACAAAAACTTCCAGTAGCACTTTCCGATGGATCTGTTGCATTCCCTTGCAATGTAATCGTATCGAATCCAACAACAGTAAATGATAGGCATTGTTGATCTTCCAATGTAAAAGTTTCGATAATTTTTGTCCCTCTAGAAAAAATTACGTCTACTTGCGTCAATCCACTCGTACTGCTCGATAGCTCAATGGTCCCTGAAGCTGAAACAACTTGATTGGATTGAAAGATGATTGTAGGGGTTTGGTCAATAATAAGCCATCTACACTCCACACAATCTTGGACATCTTTACGTTTAATTCCACAACAAATCACGGTATGACAAAAACAACTCATTAGCGATCTCCCTCTTACTCATTTTATTGATGACTATGTGTCAATTACTATCATCCCAACCCTCCGTCGTGAATAATTAGTGTTGAACATTCCAATCACCCTTTATTAGGGGGAGAGTGTTTGATCATTTCATCCTGTCTCCATTCAGAAATAAAAGGTCTAAATTCATACTCCAGCAAATCAATAATTCCAACAATATCCTTATTACTCACATACTGATACAATTCCTGTATAAAGGTTACCAATTGTTCTTTTCTCTCCATGAATCTGTCAAAATGGGAGTCAACCATAAACTCTAAATGCTCAATAATACGAATGAAAGCTTCATAGCATTCAGCATCACTCCCTTGCTTCCAATGTATGATGCATGTAACCGTTACGTTCTCCATTCGCTCTAGTTCCTGCATAATGTTATCCTTCATTTTTATCCATCTTCTCTTTCTTACAATTTTTTTTTTCTAATGATGGCTAAACCTGAATGAGACTGCCTTTCAAAGTGAACCGAACAACCAGTAAAGATGTCAATTAAATCTTCCGACTCTAAGCCGATTGAAGTATATGCATAAAATGGCTCTAAACTAGCTATTGCGTCTTTAGTTAGATTAAAGGTAATAATAATACCATCATCGGAAAGGACTCTTACGATTTCACGTCCTATTTTTTTTCGTAAAGATTCATCAAGAACGTGCATAAGAAAACCAAACATCAAAATCACATCAAATTTTTTATCTTCAAATGGTAGTTCATCTGGATATATTTCCATAAATTGGATACTAGAGTCTGAAATTTTCTTCGCCTGATTAATAATAGGCTGATAGACATCAATACCTACTAAGTTTCCTGGTAACGCTCCCCACTCTTGGAACGACTTTAACCATTTTCCATCCCTGCACCCTATATCCATAACAGAAGCTTTTTGAAAATCGTCACAGCCATAATCAGAAAGTGTCTTAAGCAGTTTCTCTTCGGCTAATTGCCTATGAAATAAATAATAAAAATCATCGATTTCAGTAACTCTCTCTATCCATTTCATAAAACGTTCTTTTTCTTTTTTTATTCGTTCGTCTTGCTCTTTTTGCTCAATTAATTCTTTATTCGGAAGAAACTTTTTCCATCCTATTTTTTGATACTGATATAAACTATTCATGATGTGATCCATCATTTTTTCCATATTAAGATTCACTGAATTAATAAAATCTTTGTTTTCCATCATTTCTTCGCGTGACCATAACACATTACGCATATCTTTCGATTCTGCCTTTATATCTTTTAATAGACCTTTTATTTGTTCTTTTTCTTTAGCATTCATTGGTGCTCCATTCCTTCACATGATGTAATTTCCACTGTAGAAAGCTTTTCAATAGCGACCTGAAAATTTCTAACGAGACTTTGACAAATGACAGACAAGTTCTCAAATAATTTCATTTGAAATTGTAGAGCATAACGAAGTTTCTCGAGAGTATGGATAACACCTAATTCATTGATCTGATAATATCCAACCATAATCACTTGTTGGAAAAACATATTGTGTACACCAGCTCGAATAAATTTCATTATATGTGTACTATTTTCTATGAATGCATTACGTAATAATTCGATATTTTGTGCTTTAGATCCATCGAGTAACTGTTGAATGATCGCCTTTCTTTCCTCCGTTAACTGATTAAATGCACGAAAGATTTCGATACATTTTTTTAGTTCAATTTTTAGGTTCTTAATTTTATTCTTTCGATCCTGTATATTTACATTTTTTTTACAATCGTTTAGTAAGGTATCAAGTCGGTTTAACTGTCTATTTTTGCAATATTGTTCAATAACGTTTGTTAATGAATCGTATGAAGTTCCTTTGATTTTCGCCCCGCCTTTCGTCGTATTGATGGCTGTTACATGTGGTGTCTGCTCTATTAACCGTTCAAGACCTTTTCGGTACCTCTCCCATATTACGTTTGATGGAACAAACGGAACCTCATTTCCATCCATATAAATAATTGGTAAAGATTTCAATTTTTCGATATACCCTTTTCCTTCATCTATATACTTTGAATGTTTACTATGGGTCATTCCATCTAATCCATAGGCAAAATTTTGTCCGACAAACACAATTGGATTAGCTCCCATGTAGTCAGCTAATTCATAGGCAAGATGTGAGACGTTTACACCTCCAGATAGTCCGCTTCTATCACCAGTAATTTGATTAAACCATTTGCTCGTCGTCTCTAAACTTCGAAAAATAGGTACTTTTGGACCTGCAAAAGAAGCAAACGTTCGTGGATCGGCAACAGCGAGCGCAAGTAAGGCAATGTCCTTTGGGTATTTCCGATTTTGAAAATGATATAAATAGCTATCAGGCGTACGTTCAGATACACAAATAGCATCCGGTTTAATACCATTTTTCATTAGTGGAACAATAGCGGACTCGCAACAGAGAATCAATCCTTTTCCTTTCACTTGCTTTAATTCATTTATACTTTTGTCCAAGGAAGGACCATTTGCTACAATAAAAGCTGGAACATTAGCAAACTTATCTTTTAAACTCGTTAAATACGGATTCTCCAACACAATCTTAATATTTTCTATCATATTATGAAATCCAAGCAACGAATCATTATGACTACTGCCATATGCAAAAATTTGTTGTTTTAGCCGATCAAAAATATGAGACTGTATGTTAAGATACTCCATTTTAAACAGCCTTGAGCTTGGAGTAAATAGAACAGAAGGAACAGTTAAATGAAATACACTATTTGTTAAAATTAAATGTTGGAAATTCTCTGAAAAATCATCTGGTGAACCAAGAAAAAAAATACATTTATTGTGCTTGCGAAAAATAGGCTCTAAATCAAAATAATACAGCATTGCGATAAATATATGGAGATTTTGTTCAAACACAACAACAAAAGTATCCTCGTGCACCCTTTTTAATAATTCTATTAATGGGTAGCCAAAGCCACATCCGTACACAAAAAGCGTACTCATCTCATTTAGAGGCAACTGATTACACCAATTCTTTGCCTCATCCCATGGATATTGACTGTTAATATGTTGTACTCTCCCGTCTTTTTTGTTCTTGCAAATTGGAGCGCCTTCCTTCGTATAGACAATATCAATTGATTTCTCTATTTCCTTTAGATTAACCTTAACTATTTGTTGTTTGACATATTCGGGAAAGTACTGTAAGTTTTTTTGAAACAACTTATTTCTTTCGGATAAGTCTACAGATAACTTTGACATAAACTTTACAACCCTTTCATATAAAAAACTTACAATCTTCATTAACTAGCTTTAAAACGGATTAAAATTAATCGTTATATTCAATTCACCTGATGCAAAGCTGCCGCCTGAATCCATTCGGAGCGTATCCACCCCAATAACGACAAATGATTTATACACGCCTTCTTGCACAATTAAACTAAATGGTAGCAGTCCACCACTTCGTATAAAATTTACGGTCACAGGCCCCTTAGAAGAACTATTATTAAGAACATAACCGCTGAGCGTTGCTATTTGATCGGAGGCATAAGGAAAAATAGGCGTATCAACCGTTTCCCATTGTATGCTGATTTGATTAGGAATAATACGCGGTGAGCAACATTTATTCGAACAAGACATCTGAAGCCCCTTTCTCTTTACGAAACGTAACTTTTGTCAAATTAACTATTACAAAGATTGATATATCATATGAAAAAAGAAGGCATTGGTTAACTTCATTACCCTTGTATTACTAAAATAATGAATACACCTAGAAAGAGGGTGTCCATATTAATGGAACACCCTCCATTTTTATTAGAGCGGATTGTTGTTTATAACAACATTCAAATCACCACTTGTTGTAGTGGCGGTAGTAGCGCTTATCGTGATATTATCTGCTCCAAGAACGAAAAAACTTTGATATTTACCAGGAGTTACATCAATAGTCTTCACCACAACTGTATCATTTAAGAAGTTTACTCTTGCAGTAGATCCACCTGCGTTAGCCATTACATATCCTGCTAATGACGGAATATCTGATCCATCTGTACCGTCGAAAAAAGTAACAGAAGTAGAACTTGTCGCTTCAAATTGAATTTGAACTTGATTCGCCGTTCTTTCTGGTTTTGCAAAAAGTCCGTTTGCCATGTAAATCCCCCCCTTTCTTGCTTGATACAATAATATATTAAATTTTGTAAGATTTGTCTCAGACATTTAACCTAAGATGTTTGTGGAGTTTTGGAAACCATTGAAATAGAAAAGAGGGTATCTCAAAAGCCTAGTATTTGAGAACACTCTCTTAATTTTAATTTGGAAGAAAATCGCTACTTTTTGTGGATTGTTATTATAGGAGTGAGAGACTACCAATCTTTGCAATAACGAAAATACAATCCTTTCAAAGAAAAAAAATAGGCGTCGAAAAGATAGATGGGGCGACTAGAGAATAGAATAATGATGAGGAATGAGATAAATAGAATGGTACAAACAACAAGCGAGTTGCCTTTAATTAAGAGGGACAATACTATGTTTCAGTTTAAAGAACGTACATGTACACCGAACGCCATGGTTGTCCTTTATAAACATCTCTTGATCCATAAACAGGGATTCCAGGTGTTAAATCGATCGTTAACAAATTTTCTGTACCACTTAAGAAATTTACTGTTGTAACATTAGCACTCGCGTGACCATCACATATCCTACCATTGCAGGGACATCCGTTCCATTGATTCCATTGAAAGCAGTCACAGTCGTAGTAAGCATATTAAAAGTATTATAAAATATGATCCCATGATAAGGATGTTCCTCTCTTTAAATCTTTCTTGGCCGTTTTGCCAAGAATCATCTCATAATATTTAGGTTCAAGTCCAAATCCTGGTCGAATAACTTTTATATTCTCCTTTGTAAACGGATGTCCCTTTTTAATGTTTTGTGAAACATAAATAGATCTTCTAAATTTTATCGATGATTTTTCCGCTTCAGTTGGTCCATAATGGACTACACCTAAAGATTCCCAAGCACGCTTTGATTCCTCAACTAATAATTTCATTTCATAAGGCTCTAGAGAAAATTCTGCATCAACTCCCCCGTCTGCTCGTGAAAGAGTGAGATGTTTTTCGATAACTGTTGCACCCAGTGCCACACTCGCAACAGCAACACCGACTCCCATCGTATGATCCGATAAGCCAATTTGACAATGAAATAGCTTCTCCATATGCGGAATAGTTAAAATATTTGAGTTATTCGGTGTAGCTGGATATGTGCTAGTACATTTTAAAAGAACTAAATCCCTACACCCTGCCTCCCTGGCTGTACATACCGCTTCATCAATTTCAGACACTGTTGCCATTCCTGTCGAAATAATCAGCGGTTTTCCAGTTGATGAAACTTTTTTGATTAATGGAAGATCTATATTTTCAAATGAAGCAATTTTATACATAGATACATGTAATTCTTCAAGAAAATCAACAGCTGTTTCATCAAAAGGCGTGCTAAAAGGTATCATTCCTAATTCTTTGGCTCGTTCAAAAATAGGTTTGTGCCATTCCCAAGGAGTGTATGCTTGTTGATAAAGCTGATAAAGTGTATGATCTCTCCACAGACTATTGCTATCTTTAATTTTAAATTCTGGATTTTCTATATTTAAAGTCATTGTATCAGTTGTATAAGTTTGAATCTTTAACGCATTTGCCCCTGCTTTCGCAGCAGCCTCAACAATAGCTAACGCACGTTTCAAAGACTGACAATGATTTCCGGACATTTCTGCAATAATAAAAGGTTTGTAATTTTGTCCAACCTTCTGGCCATCAACCACAAAATGATTCATATTTCAAATTCCCCTATCAAATGTTGAATTTGACTTTTATTTTCTATCCATTCTTCTTTATATAAAGCCATTAAAATGACATCTGTATATTCATCTTGTTTAATAATTTGTTTTTTTAACACAGCTTCTATTTTAAATCCTAATCGTTGATGGTAACGAATGCTTCTTTTATTAAAACTTATAATTTCAGCACATAATTTACAGATATTTTTCTCCTCAAATATAAAATTTAGTGCTAAATACCCCATAACAGTTCCTAATCCTTTGGGCGCACGTTGATCACCAATAAAAAAACCCCAAAAACATTTTCTATTATCAAAATCTAAATTCGTAAAATTTACTACCCCTTTAGGCTCATTATCAAAATAAAAGATCTTTACAATAGTTCGATTGTTTTTTTTTAATCTATCAAACCATGTTTTATGTTCACGTAATGAAATGGTTTGATCTTGAAACATTTTTTTTCGGATATGATCCTGATTCCTCCAATTTAAAACCATCTCTAAATGTGATAGATTTAAATCTTCTAACCTTGTTCTTCTTAATAGGTTCACCGTAATTCCTCCATAATCATGTTAGCAACAGGATAAGCATGAATAATTTTTGGGTTTACTAGTTTTGAAGCACATTCAGATATTAATTTGACTTTCTCAGGATACATCATTAGTTCCCTCACTGTCTGAAGTATATGTTTAGAGGTAGTTTTGTGGTAAAAACCTAAATTAATCGTCCCCAAAAACTTACTAACCGTGTTTGTTAATTGTTCCTGATTATCAGATACAATAATTGTTATTGATGGAACTCCTAAATAACATCTTTCCCATGTTGTCGTGCCACCAGATCCGATTATTAAATCTGCTTCATTCATTAATTTTGCCATGTTTGATACTTGGCAATAAAAGAAAAAGTTAGAGTATCGATCACAATATTCTTGAATTACACCTTTTATTTTATTAGATGAACCTACTACTACATTGACTATTGTATTTATTTCTAATAAAGCTAATGCATCCAAAACCTTGATTGTTTCATTTGTAGGGTCTGATCCCCCCATAAAAACGAGAATGTTTTGAATGATCCCATTGCAATTACGTTTTAGAGGATAAGCTTTAATAAACTCTTCCCTTATTAACACATAATTAGGACCATAATAGTGATCAATAATTAATACATCTACTATATATGTTTGATTTTCTATTACAAATCGAGTTTCATAAACATCTTGTTGCCAATTTTCCTTATACCACTTAAAAATATTGTTAGACTCACTAGTCTTCACTTTAGATAAGGGCTGAACGTTATAGCCACTCTCTTTAATATAGTTGTTTAAATCTCCCTCAAGCTCCCTGCATATAAATGAAATATTAGCACCCATTTTTTTAAGCTGCCCTGCTAATGTTAAACATCTCATTACGTGACCTGTTCCAATTGCTACTGATGAGTCAACTCTAAACACAATATTATTCATTAAAAACACAACTATAGCTTTTTTTGTTTAATATGAGTGTTAATCTCCACCCATTTAGGGTTGTCTTGTAATATATGAATAACATCTTCTAATGTAAAATACTTATTTATTGGATACAATGTTTCAATTATGTTTTTAATTAATAAAAAATCCTCCTCTGTATCTACTGTCCACCTATGATGTTTGTTGACACAATTATCTGTAATATTTCCTAATCTAAATACTTTTGGATTATTGCATATATAGGCTGTTACATGCTCTCGATCATGTTGTTTTTGTGCTTTTGCATTTACTGCTTTTAAAGCTCCATAAGACATCACCTCAGTATCCAATCCACGAGGATATGTCCGGTTTAGTGTATTCGAAACATAATCATACTGGTCACTATTTTCCAAATAACAGTTAACAACTTTATCAATAACATCCGGATCGATAATTGGGCAATCTGATGTTAAGCGAACAATCACATCTAAATTAAATGTTGTCGCAGCTTCATAAAATCGTAATAATACATCTTCCTCAGAACCTCGAAAATAAGGAGTTGAAAGTTGCCGGCAAAGTTGAACGATTGGGTCATCTTTCTCATTTTTAGTTGTAGCAATAATGATTTCGTTTAGTGTTTTCGCTTCTTTAACCCTTTCATATTGATATTCAAGTAAAGGTTTATCTAGAACTTTTTTTAACACTTTGCCAGGAAGCCTTTTGGATCCCATCCGCGCTTGAATAATCGCACCAACCTTCATTCTTCCACCTACTTTCGGTAATAGCCTATCGTTCTCTTTATGGCTTCTATTACACTATGAACATCTTTTTCACTCATCGAAGGGAATAACGGCAATGTAATCATTCCTTCAAACAGCTTTTCAGCATGTGGACAAATGCCTTTTTTATACCCTAAATTTTGATAATAAGGTTGGTAGTGAACTGGAATATAATGAACATTAACTCCAATATTTTGTTGTTGTAAAGCATCAAAAATTTCCATTCTTGATGCTGTTAATTTGTCTAAATTTAGTCGAATAATATATAAATGCCAGCTAGAATCTCCATCTTCATGTTGAAACGGAGTCACGATTTCGTCTATATGTTGAAAAGCTTCATTATACATTTGGACATATTTTCGACGTAATTCAATAAACTTATTAAGCTTCTTTAACTGACTGGTCCCTAAAGCAGCTTGAATATCAGTCATACGATAATTGTAGCCAAGAAATTGCATTTCATAATACCATGGACCATGGTTTCCCTTTAATTTGTCTTTGTCTCGTGTAATTCCATGCGAACGGAATTGCAATAGATTTTCATAGTACTCTTTATTATTCGTTGTAATCATACCACCTTCACCTGATGTAATATGTTTGACTGGGTGAAAGCTGAACATCGTCAAATCACTAATCGAACCTACTTTATTTCCTTTATAGGTTGCGCCTAAGGCATGAGCAGCATCCTCAATAACAACAAGATGATGTTTTTTAGCAATTTTTAAAATGTGATCCAATTCAACAGGCTGACCTGTAAAATCAACTGGAATAATTGCTTTTGTTTTATTAGTTATTTTTCCCTCAATTTTCTTAGGGTCAATATTGTATGTTCTTGTATCAATATCTGCAAAAACAGGCTTTCCACCTTGATATAGTACACAATTTACACTCGCAGCAAAGGTCATCGGTGTTGTTATCACTTCATCTCCATCGCTAATTCCCGCTGCAAAACAAGCACCATGAAGTGCTGCAGTACCATTTGAAAATGCAACAGCATATTTTGTGTCAACATATTGGGCTACCTCTTGTTCAAATTCTTCTATTTTTGGCCCTGTTGTTAAATAATCACTTCGAAGCACCTTTATAACAGCTGCAATGTCCTCTTCTTCAATCCATTGACGACCATAAGGCAAATAAGTCGGTCGAACATGAGGAAATTTATTTTCCAAAATGATAACACCTCTTAGTCTAAATATCTTTAATGAGCTTTCTTAAATCTTCAATAGAGAGCCAATGAGTGTTCGTATCACTTGTATATTTAAATCCTTCAGGTAATCTCTTTACATGATTTTCGTACACATGTGACCACCATGGGAATTCTGGTTGAATGACGTAGTACGACTCAAATTCAACAGTATTTCGTGCATCATTTTCGGTAATCATCGCTTCATGGAGCTTTTCTCCTGGTCGAATTCCAACAATATCTATTTTACATTCCGGAGCCATTGCTTTTGCTAAATCTACTACTTTCATACTTGGAATTTTCGGAACGAAAATTTCTCCTCCATTCATTCGCTGTAAGCTATCTAAAACAAACTGAACACCTTGGTCAAGTGTAATCCAGAAACGGGTCATTCTTGTATCAGTAATCGGTAATACACCTGTAGGACGAATTTTCTTAAAGAACGGAACAACACTCCCTCGGCTGCCAACTACATTTCCGTAACGAACAACAGAAAATCTTGTTTCTTTATCACCAACATATGAATTAGCTGCAACAAATAGTTTGTCTGATGCTAGTTTCGTTGCTCCATATAGATTTACTGGAGAACAAGCTTTATCAGTACTTAATGCAATCACTCGTTTCACTTCCCGATCAATGGCAGTTTCAATTACATTTTGGGCACCTTGTATATTCGTTTTCACTGCTTCAAATGGATTATACTCACAAGCTGGAACTTGCTTCATCGCAGCTGCGTGTATTACAATGTCTACACCATCAAATGCACGAAATAACCGTTCCTTATCACGTACGTCACCTATGAAAAATCTAATTTTAGATTCTTTAAACTCTTGTGCCATTTCAAACTGCTTGAGCTCATCACGACTAAAAATAATAATTTTTTTAATATCATATTCGAGAGATTTTTTTACAAACTTCTTCCCAAATGAGCCAGTACCACCTGTTACCAATATGGTCTTGCCTGATAACCCCATCTCCATCATCCCCATTGTAAATTCATAATCTCAACATAAAATTCATTGCACCATTCCTAATACCATACATAGTTCTATTAGTTTATGAAGAAGAAGGAAATGAGTGATTAATTAGAACCCCCTTTAGGTACTTTTTCACATATCCTCCCTAAAATCCCTACAATCGTTTCGGCAGTTGTTGTAACACTTTGACATATCGATATGATAATTACAATTTCCACAAAGGGGTGGCACCCATCCGAAGATGGAATAATAAAGGCTTCACAGCCGAAACTAATAATTTCACACTCAACTTTTGTTCCAGGTGGCGCACATAGGGAGACTTTTTCAACTTCATTAAAAGGCACTGTGCATGTATTACACAGATCTCCTTTCTTATTAAAAAATTGTATTGTAATAAACCCTTTTTTCAGTAATACAACTTTATTTAAAGTGGTAATTTCCCGATTTGAAAGGGGGACTTGAAAGTTTTCCCGGTCATTTGAGAATTCTTCGCATATAACAGCCCCAGGGTCTAATGGTCGAAGAGGGTTACCCTTGGAATCCGATAGAAAACAATTAATATTTTTTAAATCCAATTCATCAGCTAATACAGACTGGTAATGAAGTAAGAGCTTAAATTCGCCAATACAGAATCCGGTATCAGTTGGATTCCCATGACATAATAATTCGACAGACTGTATGTTAACAATTGTCGTACAAAAAGATTGTCCCTCAGATAACGTAGCTACGATGTCCCCATTAATAATTATTATTAATGGATTATTACAGCCAGATGTATAATTAATGGTCAGGCTTCCAGATATATTGTCAACCCCTGCTTTCCCCCAGATCATTGTCGGCGTAGTTTTACTACAGGGGATTTTGAAAGGACAAGTTACACAGTCAGTAAATGGCTTTTGTTGGTCAATACAAATTTTTTCTTTTAACTTTATCTCTGAAGACAGTGTTACCCAGTCATACACTTTTTCTACTTGAATACAGTGCGCCTTATAGTCCGTAAAACATTCCTCTTTATCCAATTGGTTCACTCCTCTCTAGCCAGTTTATATTTATCTTATGTGCGACATTATATATGTTGACTCTATAGTCCCAAAATGAACTTGGTGTAATCGTCAACCCAAAAGTTGACCATGTCGCTCACGTAAAAGTTGACCACCCTCTTGTTACTTCGAATATGTCTCTTTAAGACGATAGCTCAGCACCCCATCCCCATAATCGAGTAGGAGAGGTTAATACCCCCGACCTCTCACACCACCGTACGTCAATCAGTGGTCAACTTGTCGCGATTGACGGTACAAAATTAAAGGAAAACTGCTCTAAAAAGCAACATTTCAATGCCAATATTGTCAGTAAGAAACTAGATCATATCGATGAAAAAATCGATGCATATTTACATGACTTTTTAAACAGAAGACAATCGCCAAAAAAAGCCAGGAAATCACGGAAAAATTAGAGGTCTATCAAGAGAGAATGCACGAGCTGCAGTTAATTAAACAAGAACTCAAGGAAACAGGTGAAAAACAGCTTTGTATTACCGATTCGGATGCCAAATCTATGAAAAGCATGAAGTTTGCTTTAATGTTCAAACAGCGGTGGACAGCAAGTATAAACTGATCGTAGACTGCGATACGGTCAATGATGTTAACGATCAAGGGCAGCTCTCCAATATGGCGAAGAAAACAAAGCGAGTTTTCCGTAATCAAAAAACACAATCCTGGTCGAGACAGGCTATTATTATTACCTTGAAATCATCGACGTTGTCGACGAAAGCACCGAACTCTTAATTAAGCCTCAAAAGGGAAAGCAAAACAAAGTAGCAAGCGGATTTGATAAAGAGAACTTTGAATATGATGCCATTAACGATCAATATATTTGCCCGGTGGGTTATGAATTACCTTTCAAATGGAATGGAAAACAAAATGGGAAAGAGTACAGGCGTTACACTTGCGAAGCCTGCGATATTTGCGGTCAAAAAGAATCCTGCACGTCTGCCAAAGGCGGAAGAGCGGTAACCAGGCTGAAAGACGAAGAAGCGATTGAACAGATTGCCAAAAATACGTGTAATCAAAGTGATATTTATAAGCAAAGAGCGGCAATCGTTGAGCACCCTTTCGGGACGATGAAACGTGGTGAGCTGAAACAATTCCACGGATTAGATCGTGCCAAGAGGGTACGGTCTAAAAAGCATGGCTACACAAGCCAAATTGACTGCATTAGCGGTAAACTTAAAGAGGATACGACCATACTATCCTCTTTAAGTATTACTTATTATCCATTTTTGTTTTCTATTTTAGTTATTTTTATTAAAAATAGCTACGATACGAAAAAACAGTTGAAAATCAGTTAAAAAGAGATGACTTTTCAGTGGCCTCTACCTGTCCCCCGTGTCCCAATTTATACGCTTAACAATGTCAAAAAAGGCTTCTGCTGCCCCAACTCCACTAATTCATTCCTTTTTAAAAACTCTAATTGTATATAACTCTAATCCTGCATTTTTACAATTATTTTCTTCCAATTGCTTTAATCCAAATTTCTCAAAAATATTTTTGTGATTTCTAGGAAATAGTCGCCAATGTTTGGATTTTTCCGCTTCTATAGTAATGAGATAAGTTTTGGTGATTTTGGCTATGTCTTCAAAGATCCATTCACTATCTGGATGAATATGTTCCAACACTGCCATTGTAAAAACCATGTCATAATGATCAGAAGGCAATTCTTTAATTATATTCTCTATCGAAGAATGAATAATTTTAGCGTTTTGATCTAATACTGGATACATTTTTTTGAGTGCAGTAATTGCTTTTTCACTTATCTCAATTCCAGTCAAGTTTTTAAAGTCATGTTCATATAGATAATTTAAATTTCTTCCTATATTGCATCCAATCTCAAGGATTTTTTCGTCTCTCTTTATATATTTATATATTCAGTTAAAAACTCACTTCTTTTCAAAGGCTTACTATAAGGCTCAGGTAAACTTTGATTGATCCAAAGTCATGGATTTCATTAAGCGTTCTTATTTTTTTCATCGCTCATTTTCCCACCTTTCTTTTAGAAAATAAAAATACATTTACCTTATAGAAACTTCTATATCAACCATCTAGCTAATTAATCTATCAATCAATTTTTTCAATCGTTCTCCCGATAGGGCTTTATCAAAATAAGCATAACTAAGAAAGCTCTCTCTTTTCTCTTTGACATAACGTGCCCAGTTAGGATTACTAAAATAGTTTATGATCATTTCAGCTAACTTTTGGGGATTTTTTTGAACTAGATCATCTAAATCGTTATAGTAACTAACATAACTTGGCAACTCACTATCTAAGATAAAGACAGATTTATTTGATAACATCGCTTCTAAACCTACCGTAGATTCATAAGTAACTACACAATCAACATAAGGAAGAAGATCATAAAGTTCAAAAGCACTTGATGAATGAACAAACGGAAATTCCTTTATAAGAATATGTGAATCTGTACTTGGGAAATCTTTAATCAAGATGTTTAAATCAAGTTGTTTTGAAAGAGTATCGATTAAGATTCTCCAATTATCAATATTTCAATTGATGGAAAAGTTTAGCTTTTGATAACGTAGGGGGGCTGAAAGGCTTGATCAAATCTTGGATGACCAATGATTTCAAGGAATTCTTTTTGAACACCACACTGTTGATACCAATCTACTTCAAATTCCCCATAGACTGCATTTATTGTTGCCATTTTGGGCAAATGGCCAAACTCATTTGCAATAATGCCATGCTGCATACAAATACTAGGGATGCCTTTTTCAGCAGCAGCTAAAACCAATATACGACTAAAACTATATGCCGTAGACGGTACAACGATACAAGATGCAGAAACATGATTTAAAAATTTAATAGCGTGTTCAATACACATAACTATTTCAAAGATTGTGTCTAAAAATAATCTTTGAAATGTTTCATTCTTATAAAAATGATGATTTTTATAAGAATGAAATAAGTCTATCGCCTTACTTTGTAGCTGAATAATAGCTTTTTGTGTTTCATAATCGTTTACATGATAAAGCGGAACCACAATAACCGTATTTCATAGCTAAATTTATCTGTAATGTTTTTATTACTTCCTACTAATATTTTTGTTTGTGCTGGATCAAAATAATCTTCAAACGTCTTCTGTGGAAATCGAAGAACTCGATTAACATCTACGACGACTTTTCCATTTTTATTTTCGACGAATTGCTTTTTCTTATGAGACTGAACATACTTATTAAAAAATTCTTGAATATCTTTTGATCATTCACTTGAGTTTTTAATTGCTCACTGAAGGTTTCATTGTGTAAAGCCTTCCAAAGATTTTTTTCCAATAGGCTAGGGAAATGACATAAATAAGGTATTGAATACCCTTTATAAGTCAGCTTTTGAAAATCGCAAATAAAATCAAGGTACAATTACCAATAATTTTTCACATACGTATTCATAACGCCCTCCTAATTATTAAATTAACTCTTTCAATCTTTCTTCAATCGTTCTAACAGATTTAAGCAGATGATATTTTAAAAACTATTTTATGAAAACCAGAAAATATTCTATGTTGAAGAAGAGAGTACTTATTTGAATGGTGTCTCCCGGAGTTACTATTTTACTACTAGATTTATTAGTGATGTAGAAAGGATGAAGTTGAATTAAACCTTTTAAGGAATTAATTTTCTAGTATGAGCTATTTTTGTAGTGAGGTTACTAATATCAGATGATCATAAATTAAAATTCACTAAGATATCCAATTCTCCTGTTGCGACATAGGTCCCTGGATCAATTTTAATTGGATCAATATCAATTACTGTAAATGATTTATATTCTTCCTGATAAACTTTTAAAGTAAAAGGGATTGGACTTCCTGTATGACTGATGGGGCATCCCCCTGTAAAGTAACCCGATCAAAACCAACAACGGAAAATGTGAAGGATTGATTTCTGCTTAATGTAAATTGACTTACAACAATGCTACCGATCAAAAATGTCATTATTATCTGATTCATATTTGACGTCATATTGGACACTTCAATGCACCCTGACGCAGGCACTGTTTGATTTGCATAATAGATCATCAAGGAGGTTTGAGTATATTAACACTCCAACGAACTTCAACACAATCCTGTACAAGAATCGTTTTTATTCCACAAGAACAACATGTACCACAAGTATTTGAGCAGCTAATTGTTTATCCCCCTCTCGCCAAATTTGTACTGACATTATATGTACTAAATTTTTATACGTGTAATATATGATAGGTAAATTTACTAATTTTTGATAATTTAATAGGATTGTTTAATCCTTTATCATTTGTCTACATAAAATAATGTTAGGTAGGTATATTGAGGCTTTTTAAAGCAAAATCTTGTCATTAGTGGTTCAAAAAGATAGCAATCGTGGTACTATTCTTTGTCTTTATTCATTCTTTT
Source organism: Alkalihalobacillus sp. BA299 (assembly GCF_017745675.1). Classification (GTDB taxonomy): domain Bacteria; phylum Bacillota; class Bacilli; order Bacillales; family Bacillaceae_F; genus Alkalihalobacterium. The sequence continues at coordinate 43,777 of NZ_JAFLJM010000017.1, read as the reverse complement.
ACAAATAGAAAATAAATCAAACTGCATAATAGAAGTTAACATCGAATTAAATGAAATGGAACAAATTTCAAAAGCATTGAGAAGAATCGACAATTGACATTTGAAGTTGTTATGATCTAAAAATTTATGGATCAAGTGTTCAATAACAATAATGAGGAGGCCTTCTGTAGAGGTTTTTATTCTTTATGGAAACACGGGGATGGTTCTTAGGGCGTCTTCCTTGATGTGGGAGATACTCTTTGTTCCACGCATCCTCTAAATCTAAATCATTTTTTTTGTAATACTCTCTATTTGTGGAGTATATTTCTTGCTTTTATTTGTTGCATAGTGATGGTTTTGTAAATGTTTATCTTTTCCCTTATCACTCTTATTAGTACTACTTTTCTATGCCGGACTCTGTTTCCCACTCGTTCTAGATTGAGCTTTTACCTTCACTTGCAATAGAGTCCATTTGTGCCTAGTCACTTGTTGAATAAGATTTTCTACACCTCCCCTTAAAACAAACATAATAAACTCATCACAAAAAGGGAGTCCATCACCTGAACTCCTTTTTTCAAATTATTTATTTTTTCAGCTCTAATACTGCGACACTTTCCACATGCATCGTATGAGGAAACATATCAACTGGTTGAACTTGCTTTGTCTGATAGCCACCATCTTCAAGGACACGTAAGTCTCGTGCTAATGTAGCTGGATTACAGCTAACATAGACGACACGCTTTGGCTTCATCTGGATGATTGTATTTAATAATGCTTGATCACAGCCTTTACGCGGGGGGTCAACAACAATAACATCAGCACGGATTCCTTGTGCATACCACCATGGGATTACTTTTTCAGCTTCACCCACTGCAAAATCAACATTATTGATGTGATTAAGCTTAGCGTTACGCTTTGCATCATCAATCGCCTGCGGGACAATTTCTACTCCATACACATGCTTTGCTTTTTGAGCTAAAAATAACGAAATCGTACCTATCCCACAATACGCATCAATGACTATATCTGAACTAGTGAGTTCCGCATATTCTAACGCTTTATTATACAATACTTTCGTCTGTTCTGGATTTACTTGATAAAAAGACCGTGCGGAAATCGCAAATTTAATATCTCCAATGAAATCATAAATATATTCTTCCCCCCAAAGCACAGTCGTTTGATCCCCAAAGATTACATTTGTTTTTTTACGATTGATGTTATGTACAATCGATTTAACCTCAGGTAAACGCTCTTTTATTTGCTTAATCAACTGCTCTTTATGAGGCAATTCTGCCGTTCGTGTCACAAGGACAACCATCACTTCTTTCGTAACTAAGCCGTACCTTGCAACGACATGCCTTAGTGTACCTTTATGCGCTTTTTCATCATACCCGCTAATCTGAAGCTGATTTGCTATATCTTTAACAACTTGCACAACTCGGTCATTCGCCTCTTGTTGAATTAAACACTCATCCATATCAATAATATGATGGGTTCGTTCTTGATAAAAACCTGCGACTAGACCACCTTCTCTTGTTGCTACAGGGACTTGTGCTTTGTTCCGGTAACGCCAAGGGTCGTTCATTCCAAGTGTAGGATGGATAGGAATTTTAGTGATCTTACCAATTCTCTCTAGTACATCTTTTACCATTTTTTGTTTCTGTAAAAGTTGAGCATCATAATTTAAGTGCTGCAACTGACAGCCACCACACTGCTGATAGACAGGGCATGGTGGCTCAGCTCGATGTTCACTTGTTTCTATTCGTTCCATCAATCGACCAAACCCATAACCTTTATTGACTTTTATTACTTTTACTATTCCTCGTTCTCCCGGGAGAGCCTTTGGTACAAAAAGAGTATAGCCATTAATTTTTGCCACAGCTGCTCCTTCGTGCGTCAAATCTTCAAAAACTACCTCGTATTGTTGATTTTTTTGTACGGGTATACTTTGTTTATTCATGTCTTTTCTCTTCCTTTACGTCCAAAATATGCTCCCATGATTGTAGCACACTTGGATCTATATCAAAACTTTGCCTACACAAGAAATTATTGTACTTCCGTCCTCTTAATCTCCCCCTCATTATCCGTTATCATATTAGGATCTGCTAAAGCTGGTTGTTCCTTTTTTTCCTTTGATAAAAACCAACCTCCTAAAGCGATTAAAACAAGGACAGTGTAAAATGTTATTTTCCATTCAGGTAATTTGGCAAATCCTTCAGGTAGAATAGCTAAATCTGGGTGTGACAATGTATAAACAGATAGCTTCACACCTACCCAACCAACAATGATAAAAGCAGCAACTTCAAGGCCTGGCTTTTTGTGTAGTAATGTCACAAAGAAATCTGCAGCAAAACGCATAATGATTAAACCAATTAATCCACCGAGAAAAATAACGAGAAACTTACCTCCATCAAGTCCACCAATTTCAGGTAAACTTGTATTTGGAAGCACGACCGCTAATGCAACAGCAGCTAAAATGGAGTCAATGGCGAACGCAATGTCTGCTAATTCTACTTTAATTACCGTTCCCCAGAAGCCCGATTTTTTCTTCTCACGTAAATCTTTAACGTTTTCTTTGTTTTTATTAACGATCATCTTTCTAAATATATGGTTACTTGCGATAAACAACAAATAGAGAGCCCCAATTGCTTGAACTTGCCATACATCGACGAGAAAAGATATAGCAAATAGCGAACTAAAACGAAATACGAATGCACCTGCAAGTCCGTAAAATAATGCTTTTTTTCTTTCTTCCTTTGGAAGATGTTTCACCATAATTGCTAACACAAGTGCGTTATCCGCGGCTAAAAGTCCTTCAATTGCGATTAATAGGAGTAAAACCCAACCATACTCTAATAAAATTGATAGTTCCACTTACATTAACTCCTTCTCATAGTAAATTCTTTCTTATCGGTTAATAGATTAATAAAGCTTTTTTTGTTAGTCTCCTCTCTGTTTTTCAGAATCAAGAAAAACCTTTACCACAAATGGTAAAGGTTTTTAAAATCAATAAAGACCTTTACCGACTGGCAAAGGTCTTGCTAACAACGTTAAAGTTGCCAACACAGCCGAGAGTGTAGACACTCCGAAATGACGACTATGTTGTAAAAGCTACTCCCCTTTTGGAAGTGTATTTAACTGTATGAATATAGCATAAGTAAATTTATTGTTTCTGTCAATTATTATTTTTTTTACTATTCTTGCTGTTTTATATTTGCTGACAGCTATGGTCTTTTAATAAAAGCTTATATTTTCTTATGACCCTATTTTTCATTTTCGTTGAATTATCTTTTCGGCGGGCATAAAATTTGGAAATGTTGATACAAATTAACAAACTCTGCAGGTAACATTCCACCGTATTCTCCGTCGAGATTTAACTGCATTTTTCCATCAACATACACTTTGATCCGATTGGCTTGTGTATAAATCACTTTCGGATGGTTCATATGTTCCCCTCGCAATGCTAAACCACCGATGTGAATAAATTCAGGAAACGATGTCTTTTTAACGATGATTAAATCAAACAATCCATCTTGTATCGAAGCATTAGGAGCTAACCTTTCAAATCCGCCGACTGAGTTTGTATTAGAGACGAGAAACATCATGATTTCCCCTTCAAAGAGTTTTCCATCATATTCAATCCTAACTGAAGTCGGGGAGATGGACGGGAGCTTTTCTAGTCCTTTAACATAATATGCAAGTTGTCCCATGAGTGTTTTTAATCTACTCGGTACTTCATATGTTAATTCTGTCAGCGTTCCACCAGCTGCAATGTTTATAAAATATTGGGTCCCTACTTTACCAATATCAATCGGTTGCTTATGCTCACCACACAACACATCACAAGCTTCTACAATATCTCTTGGTATGTGAAGTGCTCTCGCAAAATCATTTGTTGTTCCTCCTGGGATAAGGCCAAGAAGAGGACGCTTTTCCAAATCAGCAAGGCCATTTACCACTTCAAAAATGGTTCCATCTCCACCAGCTGCAATAACTAAGTCAAAGCCCCGTTCACCTGCGAATTTTGCTGCTCGTGTAGCACAGCCCTCACCGGTTGTTGCATGCGCCGACGCTTCATACCCAATTTTTTCAAGTCGCTCAAGGACATAAGGTAAATTTTTTCTCATTTGCTCTCTACCAGAAGTCGGATTATAAATAATTCGGGCTCGTTTCATTCTATCTCCCACTTTTACGAAGTGATATCCAATCTATTAATTTGTATGATAAGGGATACATGCTTCTGATACAAGTTTTATCTCTCACATAATTTTACATATTCATTCCTAAATAAGCTTTATACTTCTTCTCGTTGATAAACAACGTCTCCATCTACAAACGTCATCCATGAGTAGCTATTTTGTCGCAATGGATGAGCATCCCAAATAACAATGTCAGCATCTTTACCAACTTCAAGAGAGCCTGTCCGATCTTCTATACCTAATAAGGCTGCCGCATGTTCAGTTACAGATTTCAAGGCGGTTAGTTCAGATAATCCCTCTTTTACTGCAAGAGATACGGATGTCTGTAGATACTGAATAGGGATGACAGGGTGATCTGTAGTGATCGCAAATGGAACATTCGCTTCTTCTAGCGCTTTATACGTTTGCCAGCCTTTATCTCTTAATTCAACTTTACTACGACTTGAAATGGTTGGTCCTACTGTAAACTTTGCACCACTTTCAGCTAATAAATGGGCGATTTGATGACCTTCAGTCGTATGCTCGACACTTAAATCTAAATCAAACTCTTTTGCAATTCTTATAACAGTCATAATATCATCGGCACGATGAGCATGAGCACGCACTGGGATTTTTTTCTCTAACGCTAATTGTAAGGCTTCTAATTCAAAGTCAAAAACATTCTCACCTTTATTCTTTTTCTCCATGTAGTGTTTAGCTTTTGAAAATTGTTCACGAAGAATGGCCGCTACAGCCATACGAGTTTTCGGTGCTCGTCCATGATTACCGTGAGCTCCCTTAGGATTTTCACCAAGGGCAATTTTTAATCCAGATGGTTCACGAACAATCATTTCATCTACTGACTTGCCAAGTCTAATTTTAATACATACTGTTAATCCTCCAATCACATTGGCACTTCCTGGTAAGACTTGAGCCGTTGTAACTCCTGACGCAACTGCATCATGAAAACCCTGATCGTATGGGTAAATACCATCTAGGGCGCGGAGGTGTGGTGTCACAGCTGAAGTTGTTTCATTATAATCTTGCCCTTCCCAGCGTACACCTTCTTCATCAATACCTAAATGAGTATGAGCATCAATAAAACCTGCAGTGACAAATCTGCCATTCGCATCAATCACTTCTGTGTTCTCAGGGAGTTGTACATCTTCTCCCTTCCCTAATTTAATAATTTTTCCATCCTCAAAAAGAAGAGTGCCTTTCTCTATTTCTGTTTCACCTAAAATATGTGCGTTAATAATTGCTTTCATCTTAACCAGCTCCTTAAATAAAAATCGATACCTTTATTTTATTACGGGTATCGAAATATATCAAATAAACTTTTTTATTTTTAAATATTTTCTATACTGATGTTATTTAATTAATTCATATACGAAGCATCATTATCTCGCTTGCTTGCGAACAATTTATTTTTTAAGAAAAAACCAATTACTGCTATTACAAATACAATGATCGATACAATATAAATATTTTCATCTTGTAAGTTTTTAATTCCTTCTGCTACGATAAACTTTCCAAAGCTAAAGAAAATTGCGCACCATATGAAGCAACTAGTGTATGAAATGATGGCAAATGTTAAAAATGAAAGTTTCCTAGTTCCACATAAAAAAGGGATCACATGTCGTAAGCCCGCAAAAAAGCAGCAGAAAAAAAGTCCATAAGTTCCATGATTATCAATCATCTTTTTTCCTTTTTTTATTGCTTTTTTATTTTTTAATTTACTGAGAAGAGGGACTCCAGCATGCCGACCCATTAAAAAGGTCGTTGTCGTACTTGCAATGATTCCAAAATAAGCAGCCAAAAACGCAGGAACTATCTGTAAATAACCTTTAGATAGCCAGCCAATACTTAAAACAATCATTTCATTTGGTACAGGAAAAATAAACATCCCTAACCAAAGCCACAGAAATAAACCTCCATAACCGTATTGATTTAAAACCGATATAATCGTTTCCCATTCCATTTTTGCACCCTCTCCCTTTTACCCAGAAAAAGACATGCTATTTATTTTTTCAGTTAATTCCAATTTACACCAATATAAGAATTAATCCAATAAAAGTAACTTTCTACTGAGTTCGTTTTATGGAAAATAAAGGTTCGCAAAATGATCTTAAGATACTAACTTACATCTTAAGTAAAATGAGTCAGCTAGCATATTCCCTTAACTACTACTTCTTACCAAACTGTAAGTTCACACATAAAACAATAATAAACATGAAAACCTATGGAAAAAGGAGCGTGAGCACATGGATAAAGTGACAAAAGTTTTTTGGGTTTCTATTGTATTGGCAATTGTATTCGTCCTTTGGGGTGTCCTATTACCAAATCATTTAACAAGTGTAATGGACGTTACACTAGGGTTCTTTTTGCAAAACTTCGGTTGGTTTTACCAACTCTCAGCAACTTTCTTTCTCATTTTTGCCTTATACCTCATTTTTAGCCGATATGGTAAAGTGAAGCTTGGCAAAGATGAGGATAAGCCAGAATTTAGTCGTCCTACGTGGTTTGCGATGCTGTTTAGTGCAGGAATGGGGATTGGTTTACTATTTTTTGGGGTGTCTGAACCGATATCACATTTCTCTAATCCACCTTTAGGAGATGCTGGGACGAGTTCAGCAGCAACTCAAGCCTTACGATATACTTACCTTCATTGGGGGTTTCATGCGTGGGCGATTTATGCAACAATCGCATTAGGTATCGCTTACTTTAAGTTTAGAAAAGGTTATCCTGGATTAATGAGTGCTACCTTATATCCATTATTGGGCGAGAGGACAAAGGGTCCAATTGGTGGAGCGATTGACGTCGTTGCTGTATTTGCGACGATTTTTGGGGTTGCAGCTTCGTTAGGCTTAGGAGCTGCGCAAATTAACGGGGGATTAAGCTATGTTACCGGGATCCCAAATACATTTGGGATTCAGCTGTTAATTATAGCTATTATCACTGTTCTTTTCCTCATTTCTGCAGGGACAGGAATTAAGCGAGGTATTAAGTACTTAAGTAATGCGAATATGATATTAGCAGTAATATTGTTTATTGGAGTACTTTTTCTTGGGCCGACTATCTTTTTATTAGAATTATTTACGACAACCTTTGGCTCCTATATTCAAAATTTACCTGCTATGGGATTACGACTATCGCCATTTAATGCAGATAATGCTGCTTGGATTCAAGGTTGGACGATATTTTACTGGGCATGGTGGATTGCTTGGGCACCATTTGTTGGTACCTTTATCGCTCGTGTATCTAAAGGACGCACCGTAAGAGAGTTTGTAGTGGCTGTTTTGTTCATTCCGACGATTGTTTGTTCTTTATGGTTTGCCGTCTTCGGGGGCACTGGAATTCACCTTGAGTACAATTTAGGCATCCCAGTTTCCGAACAAACACTTGAAACAGCTTTATTTTTAGTATTTCAGCAGCTACCTCTCAGCAGTTTATTAATCATAGTTACCTTGTTTTTAATTACTGTATTCTTTATAACCTCAGCTGACTCTGCTACATTTGTTCTCGGTATGCAAACTACCAATGGAAGTTTGGAGCCTCCAAACATCGTCAAGTATGCTTGGGGAATATTATTAGCTGCCTCTGCTGCAATTTTAATGTACACAGGGGGGTTAGCTGGTTTACAAACGGCGATTATCGTTAGTGCATTTCCTTTAACAATCGTTTTAATTGCAATGGCATTTGCAATGGTAAAATCCTTAAAAACCGAAGTCGGACCGAAAAAGCAAAAGGATCCAGAGAAGAAGAAAAAGAAAGAACCTGTTATTAAAGAACAAGTCAATCCGACTTAGTCTCATAATGATGACACCCTATATATTAAAGGCAGTGTTTATAAAATGGTTGGTCGATGGGGTAATTCAAAAAAAGAAGTATCTTTAATAGAGCTAAACGAGTATGAAACCCTTTATGATTCCATACTCGTTTTTTGTGTTCTCCAAATAGTTTATCGCCTTGTATTATTGTTATAAGCGTTTTTACTTTTAACGCTTCCCGATTTCCTCAACGATAATTTTATTTACCATTGGTGGATTTGCTTTTCCTTTGGTTTCTTTCATTACTTGTCCAACTAAGAAGCCAATCGCTTTCTGCTTACCAGCTTTAAAATCATCGACCGACTGTTGGTTATTATCGAGAATTGCGACGACAATGTTACGCAATTCACCTTCATCTGAAATTTGAACGAGCCCTTTTTCTTTTACAATCGTTTCAGGATCTCCGCCATTTTCAATCATTTCTTTAAAAACAGTTTTAGCAATTTTAGAAGAGATTGTCCCTTTTTCAATCAAAGAAATCATTTTTGTTAAACCTTCCGCTGTTAAAGGAACGTCTGCAATTTCTTTGTCATTTGAATTTAAATATGCAGAAACTTCTCCCATGAGCCAGTTTGCTATTTGCTTTGCATCTCCACCGTGTGACAAGGCTTGTTCAAAGAAATCAGACATTGATTTTGACGCTGTTAAAACTTGTGCATCGTATTCTGAAAGTCCAAGTTCAGCCACGTAACGAGCTTGACGTTCATGTGGCAGCTCTGGAATTTGACTACGAACACGTTCTTTCCATTCTTCGTCAATAAAAATTGAAACAAGATCAGGGTCTGGGAAATAACGGTAATCGTCAGATCCCTCTTTCACACGCATTAGTATTGTTTCTTTCTTTCCATCGTCCCACCGGCGCGTTTCTTGGTGAATGACGTTACCTTCTAGCAATTCTTTTTCTTGACGAACTTCTTCGTATGCTAGTCCTTTTTGAACATTAGCAAATGAGTTTAAGTTCTTTAGTTCTGTTTTTGTACCAAACTCTTTTTGGCCGACTGGACGAAGGGAAATATTAGCATCACAGCGAAGCGAGCCTTCTTCCATTTTACAATCGGAAACTTCTGTATATTCTAAGATCGCTTTTAACTTCTCTAAATAAGCGTATGCTTCTTCTGGTGTGCGAATATCTGGCTCAGACACGATCTCAATCAGAGGTGTACCAACACGGTTAAAGTCAACTAAAGAATAATCGCCATACTCGGAATGTGTTAATTTCCCTGCATCTTCTTCTAAATGAATGCGAGTGATACCGATCGTTTTCTTTTCTCCATTAACTTCAATTTCAATCGAACCGTGCTCACCAATTGGCTTATCGAATTGCGAGATTTGGTAAGCTTTTGGACTGTCTGGATAAAAATAATTTTTCCGATCAAATTTCGTTTCTTCTGCAATTTCACAATTTAAAGCGATCGCAGCACGCATCGCATATTCGACAGCTTGCTGATTTAAAACTGGTAGTACGCCTGGATGTCCTAAACATATCGGACATGTATGTGTATTCGGCGGGGCACCAAACTCAGTCGAACAGCCACAGAATATTTTCGAGTTGGTCTTTAACTCAACATGAACTTCTAATCCAATTACCGTTTCGAATTTCATTTGTATCTCCCCCCTTAAAGTTCCGGTTTCGCTTTATGATGATCTGTCGCTTGTTCATAACCATGTGCTACCCGGTAGACTGTATTTTCATCAAAATGCTTTCCGATAATCTGTAGCCCAATTGGTAACCCATTCTTTCCTAATCCACACGGGATCGAGATCGCTGGAACACCAGCCAAGTTTACTGGAATTGTTAAAATATCGTTGGCATACATCGTCAATGGATCATTCATTTTTTCACCAATTTTAAAGGCCGTTGTCGGTGCTGTTGGCCCAATAATCACATCATAATTTTTAAAAACATCTTCAAAATCTTTCTTTATTAACGTACGGACTTTTTGAGCCTTTTTATAATAAGCATCGTAATAACCAGAGCTAAGTGCATAAGTTCCCAGCATGATACGGCGTTTTACTTCGTCACCAAACCCTTTACTTCTTGTTTCCTTATACATTTCAATTAAATTTGCTGCATTATCAGAACGAACTCCGTAGCGCACACCATCAAAACGAGCCAAATTCGCCGAAGCCTCTGAAGAAGCAAGTAAATAGTACGTTGCTACCGCATATTTAGAGTGCGGTAATGAAACTTCTTCCCATGTTGCTCCTAGACCTTCAAGGACTTTTAATGATTCTAAAATACGATTTTTAACATCTTCATGGACACCTTCTGCTAAATACTCTTTCGGTACAGCAATTTTCAGCCCTTTTACATCGCCTGTTAGTGCAGATAAATAATCAGATGTAGCGACATTCGCTGAAGTTGAATCCATTTTGTCATACCCTGCCAGTACTTGAAGGACAAGCGCATTATCTTCAACTGTACGAGTAATCGGACCAATTTGATCCAAAGATGACGCAAACGCAACCAAACCAAATCGAGATACACGGCCATAGGTCGGTTTTAAACCGACAACTCCACAATAAGACGCAGGCTGGCGAATCGAGCCGCCTGTATCTGACCCTAGTGAAAATACAACTTCACCTGCTGCTACTGAGGCTGCGGACCCACCACTAGATCCACCAGGAACATAATCAGTATTCCAAGGATTTTTCGTATTAAAAAAACCAGAATTCTCTGTTGAAGAGCCCATCGCAAACTCATCCATATTTAATTTTCCGATCGTCACTGACTCAGCCCCTTGTAGGCGTTCAATCACAGTCGCATTGTGCATCGGTTCAAAGTTTGCTAACAATTTACTTGAACAAGTTGTAGTTAAACCTCTAGTGACAATGTTATCTTTTATTCCAGCTGGTATTCCAAAAAGCAGCCCTCTTTCGGCATTTGAACTAAGGGCTTCATCTAATGTTTTAGCATAATTCTTTGCTCTTTCTTCGTCTAACGTTACAAACGCCTTAACCTTTTCATCAACCGCATTAATTCTCTCGTAAGATGCATTAACAAGATCTGATACAGACACTTCTTTTTTATGTAAACGATTATGTAATTCAGAAATGCTTCCTTCTAATATTGACATTTAAACCCCTCCTCTACTCAAGGATCGACGGAACTTTAACTTGTCCATCCTGCTCATCTGGTGCATTCTTTAATACCTCTTCTCTAGGTAACGACGGTTTCACTTCATCTTCGCGTAATACATTTCGAACGTCTAATACATGAGTAGTTGCCTCAATACCATCCGTATCCAACTCATTAAGTTGTTCTGCAAATGTGATAATTGCATCTAGTTGTTGTGTAAACATTTCCGCTTCTTCTTCAGTAACAGATAAACGTGCTAAATGAGCGACATGTTTCACTTCGTCTTTTGTGATACGTGCCATTCTTCCACCTCCACAATCGTTCATTTTCACAATAAATAGATCATACCAAATTACGTTCTAATAGGCAATGAGCCCCAATATTACAACACTTAAAAAAATATATTTCAGTCTAAATTTAATTTTATTGGTCTATTTCAAGTTATATCGGTCTAACTCAAGATATATCAGTCTAACTCAAGTTATATCAGTCTAATAGAAAATTTATGTAAAAGCTCCGAGAACCCCTCCTTTTTCGACCTGAGAATAATACAATCCGACATTTCAATAAAAAAGCTGTGTGAGCGAGATCGCAGTAAAAAAACCTTGAGTTTCTAATATAATCCTCAAGGTTTTTTCGAATAACTATTTGATTTTTATTTTAGAGTACTAACTATTATATTTTGCTCTCTCAAACTCATCTTGAATTTCCTTTGAAGGTTCATTACCTATTAGACTGATCAATACGATAGCAATGGTCGCTAAAAGAAATCCAGGTACAATCTCGTAGAGCCCAAATGGAATGATCGCCTCTGATTGTGGAAGTGGGTTTCCATCGGGACCATTTGGAGGTGTTGATAAAATGTCCCAAAATACGACCGTAACACCCCCTGTTACCATTCCAGCAAGAGCACCATTCCGTGTCATTCGTTTCCAAAACAATGAAAGGATGATCAGCGGTCCAAAGGCTGCACCAAAACCAGCCCACGCATAGCCGACTAAATTCAAGACAGAATTATTAGGATTGTAGGCAAGAAGAATGGAAATGAAAGCAATAATTATAACACCAATTCTCCCTACCCAGACAAGTTCTTTTTGTGAAGCATCTTTTCGAATAATTCCTTTATAAAAATCTTCAGCTAATGCACTTGATGACACTAGTAATTGCGAGTCAATCGTACTCATAATAGCCGCTAAAATGGCCGCTAAAAGAAAACCTGCTACCCAAGGATCAAATAAAACTTGAGTGAATAAAATAAACACAGTTTCATGAGCCCCAGCTGCAATTGCTGCTCCAGGTCCATTCATAGAGAAGTAGGCAATCCCTACAAAACCAGTAAAAATAGCTCCAAATAATGCACAGACCATCCAAGTCATTCCAATAAAACGTGCTTTAGGAATTTCCTTCACTGATTTAACTGCCATAAACCTTGTTACAATATGAGGTTGACCGAAGTAGCCTAAACCCCAAGCTAATAATGATATGACTCCTAGAAAGGTTGCTCCTTGGAACGCATCTAAAAAAGCAGGATCAATTTCACCAACAGCATTAAACATTGACTGCCATCCGCCTAATTTAGAAACAGCAACAAATGGAACAATAATTAATGCAAGAAACATTAAAATCCCTTGAAAGAAATCCGTCCAGCTAACTGCTAAAAATCCACCTAAAAAAGTATAGGAAATGATGACAATCGCACCGATCCAGAGTGCTTGAGTATAATTCATCCCAAAAGAGGCTTCAAACAACAATGCTCCACCAACAAGTCCTGCTGATGTATAAAATGCAAAAAATACTAAAATAACAAGTGCTGAAATTGTTCGAAGTACTTTAGAATGATCATGAAAGCGATTTTCAAAAAAATCGGGTAACGTAATTGAATCTTTTGCAACTTCTGTATATTTTCTTAACCGAGCAGCCACAAACTGCCAGTTTAGATATGCACCAATTGAAAGGCCTACAGCTATCCATATTTCACCCATTCCACCAATGTACAGTGCACCAGGTAATCCTAAAAGTAACCAACTACTCATATCAGATGCCCCAGCGCTTAATGCAGCGACGCTTCCTGAAAGCTTTCGGCCACCTAAGACGTAGTCCGATAAATTATTTGTTAAACGATAAGCAATTAGCCCAATCGCTAGCATTCCTACAAGATAAACGGTAAAAGTAATTAACGTAGCGATCTCCATCACTTATTCTCTCCTTTCCAATATTAAACTAAGAAATGATAATACGATCAGTAAAGGCATGGGGGCCCATAGCAATACTGCAGTTGCCATTGTTAATTGATGTTCCATTCCTTCACCCCCTTTTGTAAAAATCTATTCCATTTACACCCTTCGTAAAAGCTTCTTATTTTTTATCCTTATTTAATACAGAACTAAAGAGGCTGTTTAACAACTACCTTTTTACCGATAGATGTGGATAAACGGTTCTTCATTTGGGTTTCGGACGACGATCGCTTCCTCGCCTGCCACCGATGTTATATATAGTTGAATTTTTAAATTACTAGGAAAACGCTGTGCTATTCGGTCGGCTGAAAACTGCGTGAGAGCAATAATTTCTGCTTTTCCCTGAAAACGTATCGGAATTTCAATGGTCAGCTCTCTTAGCTGCTCATCTTTATAAAACCCTTTACCAACTACTCCAACATAGTTATCAAAAAATTCATTGATTTCATCCTTGAACTTTAAAAACCGTTCTGCATCATTTCGCTGCTCATTATTAGCAAGTGTAGATGGATAGAAATAATACTTTTCATTAATGCTTTGCCACTTGTCAATTTGACGCTGTGGTTCGGCAACTGCCTTGATTATAAAGTTACCAGGCACGATTGCTTCTCTTTTTTCCTCTTGAAACATGGCGACAATGATTGGTACGTTTTCTAAAGCACCACTCTCACGGTTAGGAGAACGTAAACGTGAAACAATCTCTTCAGCCATCCGTTTGCCCTCTGCCACCATTTTTTGGGGATCAATCTCCACTTCGTACCTATAAATTCTACCTTCCTCGTCATAGATCCGGTAATTATATACCGTGTTCATTGATAGTCCTATGACTATTCCACCTAACTCTAGCTGCCCGTTTGCATTTTCGACTAAATAATTATGCTCTAAAATGTGAGATAAGTAACGAGGTTGGCTCTCTTCTTGATCTCTTAACGTATCCCCTGGTCCTAATTCAGGGTTTATTCCCTGAGGATTATCCTTTTCATCATAGCGCATTAACCAATTATTCAGTTCAGTCCGAGAAATATACTGTCCTTCTCTAAAAAAATACTTTTCCGGGTCAAATCTTTCATTCGCCAATTCCATTAAGCCTAGTTCTAACTGTTCTAAGTCAAGACGATTGTGTACAACTGCATTACTAAAACCTCTAGCCTCGCCATGAGTATATGAACCGTTGTACAAGACACTTCGGTAGTAATTTTCAGGAGTATATACTTCTGGACTCAATTCAACAGTTTGCTCTTCCCCATGTTCTTCTTCTTCTATCAATTGTTCCTCTGGTTGTAGAAAGGGAAAGCAACCTGATAAAAAGATGACACTACAAAGAACAAGCGGTATCATTCGTTTTATCATTTTCAACACTCCTCATCCATATTCTAATAATGTTTGTTTAAACATCCTATTAAACAAACGTTTATTTAAGAGGAGAAAATATTCATCCTTCTCTATTTTCTACTTTAATTTAGTAGTTTCTTGAATGAATTGTTCTTCACTCCAAACAGTAATCCCTAATTGCTGTGCTTTCGCTAATTTGGAACCTGCCTCTTCTCCTGCTATAACTAAATCCGTTTTTTTACTGACACTCCCTGTTACTTTTCCACCTAAAGCTTCAATTTTTTGCTTCGCTTCATCTCTTGTTAACTGCGCTAACTTACCTGTTAGAACAACGGTTTTATCTAAAAATGGACTTTCCTTGACGTCTTCAGTCGAAGGCAATCTCGGTCCTTTATAGGTCATATTAATGCCTAGCTCACGAAGTTTATTAATTAACTCGATGACTTCCTCTTGCTCAAAATAATTTACAATCGAATTGGCCATTTTTTCACCGATTTCATTCACTGCTTTCAGTGTTTCCAAATCAGCCTCTTGGATTGCTTCGATCGATTCAAAGTGCATGGCGAGCGTCTTTGCCGCCTTTGCGCCTACAAAGCGTATTCCTAAACCAAATAATACCTTTTCCAGCGAATTATCTTTCGTCGCTTCAATTGCACTTAATAAGTTCTCAACCGACTTTTCGCCCATTCTCTCAAGCTGTAACAGCTGCTCCCGATTTAACTTGTATAAGTCCGCGACATCTTCAACAAGTCCTTCTGCAAAAAGTTGAGCAATGACTCTCTCCCCTAATCCATCGATATTCATCGCATTTCGGGAAACAAAGTGTGTTAATCCTTCACGAATTTTTGCTGGACATTTCGGATTAATACAACGTAATGCCACTTCTCCTTCAAGTCGTACAAGCTCACTTTCACATTCAGGACAGTGAGTCGGCATATGAAAATCTTCCTCTTCTCCAGAACGTAACTCAATTAATACGTTAACCACTTCTGGTATGATGTCCCCGGCTTTCTTCACTACAACCGAATCACCAATTTTTATATCCTTTTCACGGATTAGATCTTCATTGTGCAATGAAGATCGTTTCACTGTTGTTCCAGCGACCGTAACAGGCTCAAGAATTGCGGTTGGTGTCACTACCCCTGTACGCCCAACATTTAAATCGATGCCGATTAGCTTTGTTACAACTTCTTCTGCAGGAAACTTATAGGCTATTGCCCAACGTGGACTTTTTGCTGTAAAGCCTAACTGTTTTTGTTGCTCAAGCGCATCCACCTTAATCACAATTCCATCGATTTCATACGGTAAGTCCGCACGCTTTCCAATCCAGCCTTCCACGTATTCAATCACTTCATCAATGTTTTTACAATAACGGCTTTCTTGATTAATTTTTAAACCCAATTCTTTCAAATAATTTAAGGCTTTATGATGTGAGGTGATCGTATCATTTTCAATTTGACCGATGGAATATAGAAAAATATCAAGATTTCGTTTGGCAGCAATCTTAGGATCTAATTGGCGAAGTGAACCAGCAGCTGCATTTCTAGGGTTAGCAAATTTCTCTTCTCCAGCTGCCTCTTTTGCCTCATTCAATACCTCAAATGAACGCTTTGGCATAAATGCTTCCCCGCGAACTTCTAACGTAACTTCTTCCTTTAATCGCAGCGGAATAGAACGAATCGTTTTTAAATTTTGGGTAATATCTTCACCTACAGTACCATCTCCTCGAGTCGCTCCACGTGTAAACTTTCCTTGTTCATATTTCAATGATACAGCTAGTCCATCGATTTTTAATTCACAACTATAGGTTGGTTCCTCGCCATCATTTAAACCTTGCCTTACCCGTCGATCAAAATCTCGTAAATCCCCTTCATTAAATGCATTTCCTAAGCTTAACATCGGGACATTATGTTGAACCTTATCAAAAAATGGGAGAGGTTCCCCTCCTACACGAATGGTTGGGGAATCATCGGTTATAAACTCAGGGTATTGTTCTTCTAATGAGATCAATTCGTTTATTAATTGGTCATATTCCGCATCAGAAACGATTGGCTGATCTAATACATAGTAATGGTGACCATACTCATTGAGAAGCTCTCTAAGCTTTTCAATTCGAGATTTTGCTTCATGTTTTTCCATGTTATCGCCCTTTCATTACGCCTTTTTAATCGGCGCAAATTTTGCAACTAATCGTTTCACACCTGTTGGTTTGGGAAAGGCAATATCGAGTTCGATATGTTCCCCTTCTCCTTTTGTGCTCACAACTGTGCCAATTCCCCACTTTCCGTGCTCAGCTTTATCTCCAACTGCCCACTGAAATCCTTCACTACCTGATGTCGAAGCCACTGGTCGCGAGACCGCTACATTTCTTTTCGGTGTATTATAAGAACTAGAATGAGACGTCTTTGCCCACATTGGCTCAGGTTTTTGCATCTCTTCTAAGCAATATTCAGGAATTTCTTTCAGGAAACGAGATGGGGCATTCGTATTTGTACGCCCAAACAATGTGCGACTTCTTGCATTCGTTAAAAATAGCTGCTCCTCTGCCCGAGTGATTCCTACATAAGCGAGACGACGTTCTTCTTCCATTTCCTCTTCTTCAAAAAGTGAACGGCTATGCGGAAACACGCCTTCTTCCATCCCAATAATAAATACGATTGGGAATTCTAACCCTTTAGCTGAATGCATCGTCATTAGAGTAACCGCATCTGTTGGTTTTTCTTGCTCTTCATCAAGTTGATCGATATCTGCAACAAGCGCAAGATCCGTTAAAAATGCGATTAATGATTTATCCTCGCTTCGTTTTTCAAATTCAACAGTAACCGATAAAAACTCATCAATATTCTCTAAACGACTTTGTGCTTCTAATGTTTTTTCATTTTTCAACATGTCACGATAACCTGATTTTTCTAGGACGTCTTCAACTAATTCAGTTACGGATAAATACTCTTGCATATTAATCCAATTATTCATTTGTCCTGAAAATTCTTCTAGCTTTCCAATAACTCGTGCACTCAAACCGACTTGTTCGATTTCTTGCAATACTTTAAACATTGAAATCCCTTGATTCGCTCCATATTCTAAAATGCGGTCAACGGTTGCTGCCCCAATCCCTCGTTTTGGAACATTAATAATCCGCTGCAAACTAATATCATCATCAGGATTTGCGATTAAACGCAAGTAAGCTAGAACATCCTTAATCTCCTTGCGATCGTAGAATTTCGTTCCCCCAACAATGTTATATTCAACGTTGGACTTAACGAGTAATTCCTCCATCACACGAGATTGAGCATTCGTACGATAAAGTATCGCTATATCTGAATTGCTACTTCCATTACGGGTCGCTTCTTTAATTTTTCCAATCACGTAATAGGCTTCATCTTGTTCCGTGTCAGCTTCATAGCGGACAATTTTACAACCCTCTTCATTTTCAGTCCAAAGCTTTTTCGGCTTTCTTTTCAAGTTATTTTCAATAACTTTGTTAGCTGCTTCCAAGATCGTTTTTGTTGACCTGTAATTTTGCTCTAATAAAATAACGGTTGCACTTGGGTAATCTTGCTCGAAAGAAAGGATATTCGCTATGTCAGCCCCACGCCATCTATAGATCGATTGATCGGAATCTCCAACAACACATATGTTTTTATACTTTTCGGCCAGCATATTAACGAGAACATATTGGGCTTTGTTCGTATCCTGATATTCATCAACATGAATATATTGAAATTTTCTCTGATAAAATTCAAGGATTTCTGGTACAAGCTTAAATAAGCGGATCGTTGTCATAATTAAATCATCAAAGTCTAATGATTGATTTTTCTTTAATTGTTTTTCATATTCCTCATATACTTCAGCTGCCGTTTGTTCATAAGGACCGCTTGCTGTTTTTGAAAATTCTTCCGCACGCTTCAGCTCATTTTTCGCTGAACTGATTGTCCCTAAGATGCTTCTCGGTTCAAATTTTTTCGGATCAATATTTTTCTTTTTTAAAATTTGCTTGATCACTGATAATTGATCGGAGCCATCTAATATCGTAAAATTACGACTAAACCCAATTCGATCAATATCTCTTCTTAAGATCCGAACACACATTGAGTGAAATGTGGAGATCCAGATATTTTCCGCTGTTCCTCCAACAATTTGTGCGACACGGTCTTTCATTTCACGCGCCGCTTTATTTGTAAATGTAATCGCAAGAATATTATACGGGGCTAGCCCTTTCTCGCGGATTAAATAAGCAATTCGATGCGTAAGTACTCTCGTTTTTCCACTTCCCGCACCAGCCATTAATAATAACGGCCCTTCTGTATGTTGAACAGCTTTTCTTTGCTCTGGATTTAATCCCGATAACATTTTTTCCATTAATTTGCTTTGCATAATCCCACCACCAAACATTTGTTCTCGTTTTTTTATTTTGCTGCACTATTCTTTTTCCAACAACCTTATTTTTTTACTGCGCTTACTGTAGCTAGTGCAGCTTCTATATTATCATAGATGATATTCCCGACGATGACCGTATCTGCATACTGTGCCATTTCTTTTGCTTGTGCTCCATTAGTAATTCCACCGCCATAAAACAACTTGGTATCCCTTAATACTTCTTTTGCAGCTCGAACAACAGATATATCACCGTAAGTTCCACTATACTCAAGATAAAAAATAGGCAGGCGATACATATGCTCAGCCATTCTCGCGTAAGCGACAACGTCTTCTTCTTGTAAATTTGCATTTGAATTTGTAACTTGTGCTACTTTTGCTTTAGGATTAAGGATACAATATCCTTCCATGACTATTTCATCCCAATTCATAATCGGTCCATACTCTTTTACTGCTTGATGATGAAGCTTAGTAATCCATTGAGGATCCTGGCTATTTAAAACAGTCGGAATGAAATAGTAATCAAAACCTGGTGTTAATGCGTCAATATTTGAAACTTCTAAACCACATGAAACGGAATAACGGCGTACTCTCGCTAATAAACTAAGTGTATTATCTAGTGTTACTCCATCTGTACCACCAACGATAATTCCGTCTGTCCCTGACTCACAGATTGCCTCTAAATTTTGGTCACTAATTTCTTTATTCGGGTCTAATTTAAAGGCATGCTTCCAATCTTTATATTCAAGCATGTACATTTCCTCCATCGTCGACTACATTTATCTTCACTGAATGATTATATCAAAAATAAGGCCGCAATCTAAGAGGAGGCTCTCCTAAAAAATATTGGTACATTTTTAAACTAACAACTAACATTTCATAAAGAGGGTTGGTATACTATACAAAATGTTAAGAAATAAGGCTCCAAGTCAATCATTGAATAGGAGGTGCAATGATGAATTTTAATCAGAATATATACGATTACATTCACACTTCGGCCAAAACAGAAAAAGCAGATCTGGTCATTAGAAATGGTAAAATCATTGACGTATTTAACGGTGAAATCATTGAAGAGGATGTTGCTATTACAAAAGGGAAAATTGTAGGCATAGGTTCTTATGAGGGGAAAGCTTATTTTGATGCAAAGGGCGGTTTTATATGTCCTGCTTTTATAGATGGGCACGTTCACATCGAATCGTCCATGCTCATTCCACAACAACTTGAAAAAGTTCTCGTTCCACATGGTGTTACCACACTTGTTGCTGATCCACATGAAATTGCTAATGTAGCAGGCACAAAGGGTATTCAATATTTAATCGATAATAGTCGTGAATCCTTGCTAGACATTTATTTCATGATTCCATCCTGTGTCCCAGCTACACCATTTGAAAATGCAGGTGCTGTCCTAGAGGCTGAAGATATTGCCCCGTTTTATAACGATCCAAATGTTCTAGGACTTGCGGAAGTTATGGATTTCCCTGCGGTTATTAAGGGAAATGAGAAAATGGTAAATAAACTTACTTCTGCACAGGAAAACAAAAAGTTGATCGATGGTCACGCTGCTGGTCTAGATAAATACGGAATCAATACGTACCGGGCAGCAGGTATTCAAACAGATCACGAAGCAGTAACAGCTGAAGAAGCAAAAATTAGGCTGCAACGCGGAATGTATTTAATGATAAGAGAAGGCTCGGTTGCTAAAGATTTAAAAGCACTTCTTCCTATTGTTACCGAACGAAATTCAAGGCGCTGTTTATTTGTGACAGACGATAAACATCTTGATGATTTAATTGAGGAAGGAAGTATTGACCATAATGTTCGCTTGGCAATTGCAAATGGTATAAATCCTATTCAAGCGATTGCAATGGCCACCATTAATACAGCTGAGTGCTTCCAACTAAAAAGCAAAGGGGCTGTAGCTCCTGGCTTTGATGCTGACCTCCTGATCCTTTCAGATCTTCACCAAATTACAATTGAAGATGTATTTTTAAAAGGGAAACATGTTGTACAGACAGGAACGCTTCAAGCCGAATTCACGGCAAAGGAACCGACATCAACACCACATACGCTTACTAATAGTGTAAAAATTAAACCGCTGACTAAAGAAGACCTACAAGTGGTCTTGTCACAAAAAATGGCAAATATTATCGAAGTCATTCCCAATTCGTTAATAACCAATCACGTTAAAGAGGAAGTAGATATTATAGCTGGTTCATTTGTCACCTCTATTGAGAAAGATCAATTAAAATTGGCTGTGATTGAACGCCATAAGCAAACAGGAAACATCGGACTGGGAATTGTTAAAGGAATGAGTTTAAAGGCTGGAGCTATTGCAACGACGGTTGCTCATGACTCACATAACATCATCGTTTGTGGTACAAATGATGGCGACATGCTAAAGGCTATTACAGAGATTGAAGCTATGCAAGGTGGGATCGCTATTGTAAAGGATGGAGAACTTATTAACGCTCTTCCTCTACCCATTTGTGGATTATTAACAGATCAGCATTATGAGGAAACACTCCAACAAATCAATGAATTAAATTCGTCACTTGCAAAAGTTGGCTTTTCAGGTAACTTTAATCCGTTTTTAACGCTGTCTTTTCTCGCGCTTCCTGTTATACCCGATCTTAAGTTAACAGATACCGGCCTTTTTCAAGTCAAAGAATTCAAACATATATCAATCTAAAAGAAAAGTGTCAGGCACCTTAACATTGTACAGTGTTAAAGGTGCCTGACACCATTTTTACCATTTTTTATTTTTCCTCGTTGTTATGGACTCGGTCTAGCGTCATTTTATAGCCGTCGTTTCCATAGTTTAAACAACGTTTCACTCGAGATATTGTCGCTGTACTTGCCCCTGTTTCTGTTTCGATTTTATGATAGGTATAGCCTAATTGAAGCATCCGAGCCACTTCAAGTCGTTGAGCTAACGACTGGATTTCATTAATTGTACATAAATCATCAAAAAATTGATAACATTCTTCTAAATCTTTGAGCGATAAGATTGCATTAAATAGTTGGTCTAACTCTTTCCCTCGTAACTTATTAATTTGCAATTTATTCACCTCTCCTATTCGTCTATTACTACTCTTTGTTCTATATTTGTTGGAACGATATTAATCCATGTTTGTCCGGGTAAGAATTTTACATCCTCTCCGCTTTTTACAGGTAATATTTTACCATCATGATTTTCCCATGCTAATTCAACTGCTACACCATTTTGTAACAAAATCGCATTTCCACCGGATGTTAAATCAATTTGACGTCGACCTTGTTCGTCTATCACTTTATGCGTTGTTTCTACTATAAATACATTGCTGATCCTCAACGGCTCTTCGGTTTCATAATCAATAGATTGTGATGAACCATTGTAACGTGAGTACGCTTTTTGACTTTCATCATAGCGGTACGTTACATCGTAAAGGTTATTATAGTGGATGGTGATTTCACTCGCAGGCACCCCATCAATATCTACATCATTATCTTCATAAAAGGATAGCGGAGCAGTTTCACCACTCAAGTTATATCCTTTGCTTTCTAGACCCTTTACGATATTTTCATACGTAATATAAGAATTGTGCGGAGCCTTCCGTTCAGAAGATCGCTTAAAAAGTGCTCCATCATTATTCCCTTCCATTCCATTTAGGTGGTCAGCCTCATTTTGAATGAGGAGGCGATCCTTTGCTTCAGGACTCCAGCCATGACTGATAAAA
The DNA here is from genome assembly GCF_017745675.1 of Alkalihalobacillus sp. BA299. Lineage (GTDB taxonomy): Bacteria > Bacillota > Bacilli > Bacillales > Bacillaceae_F > Alkalihalobacterium. The sequence goes on along the minus strand of NZ_JAFLJM010000017.1, from coordinate 21,055 downwards.
AGCGAATCATACCCATTTGCTATATCGATATGATATCCTCTCGCACTACGTACAGGCCCAACTTTTTCCGGCTGTTTACTATGATAAAGAGCAACCAAGCGAGTTAATTCAAACTCTGCTAGTACTTCATAGACAATATCTGCATCCATTAAACCCGACTGCGGCCTAGCTTTACGATGGTTATTAATCGTAACAGCAAATGGACGATGATCAATAGACGCATCTGTTGAAAGACCCGTTAACGGAAATACCGTTTCCTGTTCAATTACCTCTTCTTCTTTTTGTTCTTGAGGCTCAGGTTCAACTGTTTCAATAGGCTCAACAGGCTCAACCTCAGTTACCGTTTCCTTCTCGTTACTGCAACCCGTAATTAATGCTATAGCTACTGCTGCTTTCATTATAAATTTCGATGATTTCTTCAATGATTACACACCTTTAACTGCAAATATTAAATAAATACTCTTTAATAGTTTAACGCATAATTGAGGGAAAGAGTACTTTTTTATTATAAACATCATAAATTCCGTGCTGTGTTACACGAATATACGGAAGATGAGTTGAAGAAAAAAATAACAGGCTATAGATTGGGTCTTCATATGGATAGCCGCGTTCTTTTAATTCTTTAACTAATTGCTTTTCACTTTCAATGACATCAACCATCGGCTGATCCGACATGGTTCCCATTAACTTTAATGGAATGCTACTAATGACTTTACCTTCTTCAACAAGAACAATTCCGCCTCCTTGTTGCTTCAATTGCTCAAATGCAAACATCATATCTTGTTTATTCTTTCCGATTAAAACGATATCACCTGTATTTGAAAATGAACTGGCAAATCCAGAAATTTTATTACCAAAGCCTTTAATAATTGTATTTATACGCCATTTACCTTTTCTGTCCAGCATGACAAAAAAACTTTCACAATGCCGTTTAGATAAATTCTCTCCAGTACCTTCAACTGTAACTTGAAACGGTTTAAGAATAACAGAATTCACTAGTTCAATTCCCATTGGCATTGAAAAGTGAAGGTCTTCATTCGTTATATCCCAATCCAATTCTAGTGGCGTCATATCATAATTAGCCCACGGAAAGCTTTCGTACTCTTCGACAATTTCTTGATCGCGAACAATCCATTGACCTTTTGCCATAACCGATGTCGGAACTGGATTTTCCTTATCCGACAAGAAATTAAGGTGAGCCATGCGACCTGGAGCAATTAATCCGAGTTTATAATCTAAATTGTAATACTTCGCTACATTATACGTTGCCATATTATAAGCTTCTACTAACGGCACTCCACTATCAATGGCAATACGTATTAAGTAATCAATGACGCCATTTTCATAAAATGTAGGAGTAGATCCATCTGTAGTAAATAAACAATTGGAAAAATCGTCAACACCTAATTCGAGCATTTCCTTTAACAACTTTGGCAAGTCAGGACGAATCGATGAATGCCTGAGCGGCGTTGTGTACCCTAGGTTTAACCTCATCACTGCATCTTCTCCTGTCATCGCTTCGTGATCCGAAGTCACTCCTAACAATGCCATTTGTGTAAGAGTTCGTTCAGACGCACCAGGGAAATGCCCTTCGATTGGTTTTCGCAATCGTCTCGTCTCTTGCATCCAGTGAAGAATCGCATCGTCACCAGCTAGGACTTTTGGCCAAGATGTCAGTTCTCCACCTTGTACGACCAGATGATGCTCGAGCCAGGCTTTCATTCGTGAAGTAGAAAAAAGCTCATCTTCTCCTTCCAATTCTGTTTGCGCATCATAACGACACCACCAATACATCGATGTCGGTGTAACCTCCTCTAAATCCTCAACAAAGGAAAGCGCTTTCTTTTTTTCGAGATGCAAAAAGATCATCATATTATCATTGATTAACGTCGTCGTTCCTCGTGTTGATGCATATTTCGCAAAGCTGTGGGGATTATATAACTGGAACGGATGCGTATGAGGTTCAATATAACCTGGTACGATATATTGGTCACTACAATCAATAACCGTTGTATCTGTTATCAGTTCAGGTAATTGGTCCCCAACGTAAACGATCCGATCTTGAAAAATCCATATATTTGCTTTAAGCCACTTTTTTCTTACACTGTTCAAATATGTTGCATTTTTTAAAACAACTGTAGGTGCTAACTCTCCACGAATGACCGCTAGTTGTTGTCTTAATAATTTTTTTGTCCATCGATAGATACGTTCAGCCATTTTACTTCACCCATTTCTAATTTGAGCTATTTATATTATCGTACCATATTTTCACCGTTTAACACATTAAAGTTATATAACTTTATTGAAATTTTTATAAGAAAAGCGTAAGCGCCCGATGTTGACTTATCGTACTGCGGTGAGGGAAGTCTCGCTACTCGCTGGGCGCTGTAGCTAGACAAGAAAAGCGAAAGGTGTCTGCTTATCGACGACGAGCGCTGGAGGGCTAGCAATGAGTGTCCCGCTCTTTGGACACTCTTGATGGACCGAAGCGACTCGAGCCGATGACACCTGCAGCTAGACACTTTTGAATTTTCTTATCTTAAAAAATAATTTCTTTGAAAGGTGTTGTTCGATATGAAACCTAATATTGGTCTCATTAATGCGTTTGTTCGGATAAGCTGTGGTTTAACGCTACTTGCTTGGGCAACGGCGAAGTTAGTTAAAAAACCATATCGAAGTATGCCACTGTTTGCCGCCATGATCGGTGGTATGAATGTTGCAGAAGGTATCACCCGTTTTTGCCCATTAACTTATCTGTTTGAAGAACAAGTAGTACAAATTAAGAAGCAAAATCAGGCACAAAAAAGTACAAATGCTCCGGTAAAACTAGAAGAGACAACAAGCCCCTTTTAACAGCTGTTTATTTCTGTAGGAAGTAAATTAAAATGGATGTTTCTTCAATGCTTGCTACCTTAAAAAAATTGTAAAAAAGAGGCTAACTCAAATTTGAGTAGCCTCTCTATTAAAAGGAGATGAATATAAATGTTAACAGAATTTGCAATTGATTCTTTCTTTATTTACGCTTCAGTTATTGGTTCTATCATCGTTATTATTTTTTTATTTATGAAGAAAAAGCGCGTCCGATAGCTTTGTTACCAATGTCTTTACGATAAAAAAGCCCTTCACTTTGTACCTTCTCAATCTCTTGATATACTTGCTCCTGAGCTTCTTGTAGGCTACGCTCTTTTCTTGCTACAAGTAAAACTCTTCCCCCATTTGTAACGAACTGATTACCTTCTAATTTTGTTCCTGCATGGAAAACGAGCGTTTCCTCTTCTAATGTCGACAGCCCATTAATAGTAGCGCCTTTTTCATAAGCTAGCGGGTATCCTTTTGATGCCATAACGACTCCAATAACAGCTTCATCAGACCATTCTAATTCTACAGTTTCACCATCTAAAAGCTTATCGATCACATCAATCATATCTGATGTTAAACGAGGCAAAACAACCTGTGTCTCAGGGTCACCAAAGCGAGCGTTAAACTCGATCACTTTCGGTCCTTTATCAGTCATCATTAACCCAGCATATAAAATCCCTGTAAACGTACGGCCTTCTGCAATCATTGCATTCGCCATTGGTTGTAATACCTTATCAACAGCTTCTTGCACTGATGCTTCATTAAATTGTGGAACAGGTGAATAAGCTCCCATACCACCAGTATTTGGTCCTTCGTCATTATCATACGCTCGCTTATGATCTTGAGCACCTACCATCGGAAGAACGACATCACCGTGAACAAATGCCATTAAGGAAAGCTCTTCTCCAGCTAAATATTCCTCGATAACCACTTTTGCACTTGCAGTTCCGAATTGGTTATTTTCCAGCATTTCATAAAGAGCGTCTGTCGCTTCTTTAATAGTCATCGCTACGACAACACCTTTTCCTGCTGCTAATCCGTCTGCTTTAATTACAATCGGGGCGCCCATTTTTTCTACATAAGCTTTTGCTTCTTCATACGAAGTAAATGTCTCATAGTACCCCGTTGGAATATTGTATTTGTGCATAATTTCTTTGGCGAATGACTTACTTCCTTCGATTAAAGCAGCTTCTTTTTCCGGCCCAAATATTTTCAGTCCTGCCTCTTTAAAGCTGTTAACTACACCACCAAGTAACGGAGCTTCTGGTCCTACTATCGTTAGATCGATTTGCTCTTTCTTTGCAAATTCAATTAGCTGTTGATGATCATTTTCTGAGATATTCTCAACAGTCGCAACGTCTTTCATTCCTGCATTACCTGGGGCAACAAATACTTTTTCTACTCTTGGACTTTGTGCAGCTTTCCAAGCGATCGTATGCTCACGTCCACCACCGCCGATAATTAGTACTTTCATGAAACATTTCCCTCCTTCACCTTAATGTTTAAAATGACGAACTCCTGTAAATACCATTGCAATTCCTAGTTCATTTGCTTTTGCAATCGAATCCTCATCACGGATTGAACCACCTGGCTGAATGATCGCTGTAATTCCAGCTTTTCCTGCTTCCTCTACTGTATCACTCATCGGGAAGAATGCATCTGATCCCATGACAGCACCTTTTGCTTCTTGACCTGCTTGCTCAATTGCAATTTTAGCTGCGCCTACACGGTTCATTTGACCAGCACCGACGCCAATTGTCATATCATTTTTAGCTAAAACAATGGCATTGGATTTCACGTGCTTTACAACTTTCCAAGCGAGTTTTAACGCTTTCCACTCTTCTTCCGTTGGTTCACGTTTTGTTGGTACTGAAATGGTAGCTTCATCTAGACCATAAGTATCTTCTTCTTGAACAAGAGCACCACCGTGAATGGTTGTGATTTTTAGCTCAGCTTTGTTAGCTTTTTCAATTGGTAACGTTAATAATCGTAAATTTTTCTTTGTTGTTAAAATTTCTAAAGCTTCTGCTGTAAAGGATGGTGCAATAATAATTTCTAAGAAAATTTCTTTCATTTTCAGTGCTGTATCACGGTCAATTTCTTGATTCGCTGCAATAATTCCACCAAAAATCGATACTGGATCTGCAGCATACGCTTTGTCATAAGCTTGCTCAATCGTTTCTCCCACACCTACACCACAAGGGTTCATATGCTTAATCGCAACAACTGCTGGTTCTTGGAATTCCTTTACAATAGCAACAGCCGCATCTGCATCATTGATGTTATTGTAAGATAATTCTTTCCCGTGTAATTGCTCCGCTTGGGCAATGGAGGTCGTTGGTCCAAGTGGTTTACGGTAAAAAGCAGCTTTTTGGTGCGGGTTCTCACCATAGCGAAGATCTTGCTTCTTTTCAAATGTAACTGTAAGAGATTCTGGATGTTCTTCGCCTACTTCTTTCGTTAAATATTCAGCAATTACCGCATCATAAGAAGCTGTATGACGGAATACTTTTGCAGCAAGCTTTTTGCGAGTTTCTACTGCTACTTTTTTATCTTCCTTTAGTTGAGCGATGACTGTTTCGTAATCTGCTGGATCCACAACAACAGTCACATGTGTATGATTTTTTGCTGCTGCACGCAGCATACTCGGACCACCGATATCAATATTTTCGATTGCATCAGCAAATGTAACATCAGGTTTAGCAATCGTTTGTTGGAATGGATATAAGTTAACAACAACCAAATCAATTGGCGTGATATTGTGCTTTTGAAGCTGCTCAAGATGATCGTTACTTTCACGCATTGCTAAAAGGCCACCATGGATATTTGGATGTAATGTTTTCACACGGCCATCTAAAATTTCTGGAAAACCAGTAACTTCAGAAATTCCAATTACGTCAACTCCAGCTTCTTCTAAAGCTTTTTTCGTTCCTCCAGTAGAAACAACTTCTACACCTAACTCGACTAATTGTTGAACGAAAGGAACGATCCCTTCTTTATTTGATACACTAACTAATGCACGTTTGATTGACATCTTAGTGTCCTCCTTATTTAGATAAAAGATCTTTTAATGTTTTAGAATACAGATAATGCTCTACCTGTTGAATTTTCTTAGTTAATGTTTCCTTTGTTTCGTATTGATCGATCGAGACTGCTTCTTGGGCAATAATTTGTCCCGTGTCCATGCCTTCATCGACATAATGGATTGTAACACCTGTCACTTTCACCCCTGCAAGAAGCGCTTGTCCAATCGCATCTTTTCCAGGAAAAGATGGTAATAATGAAGGGTGGATATTAACAATACTTCCTTCATAGGCTCGTAAAAGAGTTGGTCCAATTAATCGCATATAGCCTGCTAGAACTATAAAATGCACATTTCTTTTTTGTAGTTCTTCCTTAATTTCTTGTTCAAACTCTTCTTTACTTCCATAGGCTTTCGGGTCAAATCCAAACACTTCAATATTATGCATTTTTGCCCGTTCAATTGCTTTTGCTTCTTGTTTATCACAGACGAGAAGAGCGATTCGAGCACTAAGCTCCCCTCGCTCAACCTCATCAATTATCGCTTGAAAATTCGATCCACTTCCAGAAGCGAAAACTGCAATATTTTTCATTACTCGAGTCCTCCAATAGAAACACCAGCATCACTCGTCACCCGGCCAATAATATAGGCTTTTTCACCACTGTCCTCTAATTTTTGAAGAACAGGCTGCAGTTCGTCTTCTGACACTACGATAGCCATTCCAATTCCCATATTAAAGGTTGAAAACATATCTTTCCCTGAAACTTCACCTTGCTGTTGAATCAATTCAAAGATTGGATGAATCGGCCAAGAACCAAAGTCGATATGCGCTCCGACGCCTTCTGGTAGCATCCTCGGGATATTTTCATAAAACCCGCCACCGGTAATGTGGGCAATTCCTTTAACATGAAAATCTTTCATGACTTCTAGTAAAGGTTTGACATAAATTCTCGTCGGTTGTAATAACTCTTCACCTAATACTCTTCCTATGCTTGGAACTTCTTCTTGAAGTGATAATTTTGCTTGGTCTAGTAATACTTTACGTACTAATGAAAAACCATTGGAATGAAGTCCGTTTGAAGCTAAACCGATGATTACATCGCCTTCTTGAATATCATTACCGGTAATCAGCTTTGATTTTTCTCCGATCCCAACGGCAAAACCCGCAAGGTCATACTCTTCTTCAGAATACATCCCTGGCATTTCCGCTGTTTCACCGCCGACAATCGCACACCCTGCTTGTTCACAGCCATCCGCAATCCCTTTGACGATCGCTTCAATCCGCTCTGGAACTGCTTTTCCACAAGCAATGTAATCTAGGAAATAAAGTGGTTCAGCACCTTGAACAACGATATCGTTCACACACATCGCCACCGCATCAATCCCAATTGTGTCGTGTTTATCCATCATAAAAGCGAGCATCAGCTTCGTCCCTACACCGTCCGTACCTGAAACAAGCACAGGCTCTTTAAAATTAAATTTGGAAAGATCAAACATTCCACCAAATGATCCTAATCCTCCGAGTACTTCAGGACGTTTTGTTCTCGCTACGTGCTTCTTCATTCGTTCAACGGCTTCATAGCCTGCTTCTATATCGACTCCAGCTTTTTTATATGCTTCAGACATCGTCTTCCTCCCGTCCACAAACTTTTAGCACTTATCGTGTGGGTGCACCGTATGTGGATAAATTTCTGTTGGATAACTTCCTGTAAAACAGGCCACACATTGCCCGCAATTCGTATGTTGATTAGATCGGCCTATTCCTTCAAGCATTCCTTCGACGCTTAAAAATTCTAAACTATCTGCTCCCATCATCTCTTTCATTTCTTCGATACTATGATTAGAGGCGATTAATTCTTCTTTTGTAGACGTATCGATCCCATAAAAACAAGGATTTTTAATGGGCGGTGAACTGATACGAACATGAACTTCGGTTGCTCCTGCTTCTCTTAACATGTTAACGATCCTACGACTTGTCGTTCCTCGTACAATGGAATCATCAATCATGACAACACGTTTGCCCTCAACAACACCGCGAACAGCAGAAAGCTTCATTTTTACGCCTTGCTCTCGCAATTCTTGTGAAGGTTGAATAAACGTACGACCAACGTAACGATTTTTTATTAACCCTAATTCATATGGGATTCCCGTTTGTTCCGCATAGCCAATCGCAGCAGAAATACTAGAGTCAGGTACACCTGTAACGACATCTGCTTCGACTGGTGCTTGCAATGCAAGCTGCTTACCTAAATTTTTTCGTGCTTTATGCACATTAATTTCATCGACATTACTATCAGGACGAGCAAAGTAAACGTACTCCATACTACAAATCGCTCGCTGTGCTGATGTAGCAAACATTTCTGTTCTTAACCCATTATCATCAACAACAATAAGTTCTCCTGGCTTTACTTCTCTTTCAAATGTTGCACCGACTACATCAAATGCACATGTTTCAGAGGCTACAACATAAGCATCTCCAAGTCTACCTAAAGAAAGAGGTCGCAGGCCATTTGGATCGAGTGCTATCATTAATTTATTTTCCGTTAACACAACAAAAGCGTATGCACCTTTAAGCATTGTTAAAGAATTCATCATTTTGTCTTCTAATCGTGGATACGTACTTCTTTTAATAAGGTGAGCTAACACTTCAGTATCTGAGGTTGATTGAAAAATACTTCCCATGCTCTCTAGTTGATGTTTTAGTTGGTTAGCATTAACAAGATTTCCATTGTGCGCAATCGCTAAACTGCTCGTTTGTGAACGGAAGAGAAGAGGCTGCACATTGGCAATGCCCCCTCCTCCTGCTGTCGCATAACGAACGTGACCAATGGCCGCTTTACCATAAAGGTTTTCAAAATCCTTTGAAGCAAACACCTCATTTACAAGGCCTAATCCTTTATGGGCCGTTAGCTTTTCTCCATCGGTAACAACGATACCTGCACCTTCTTGTCCACGATGTTGAAGGCTATGCAATCCGTAATAAGTAATTTGGGCCGCATCTTTATGTCCCCAGACGGCAAAGACCCCACACTCTTCGTTTAAGCCTTTGATTTCAGCAAGCATGGAATAGCTCCTTTCCAAGCAGTTGCAAGTTCTTCTTGTGTTGCGTTGAACAATACATCATTACTTGATGTAATCGTTAGTACTTTATCATTTATAACTTCCCCAATTACTTTAGCTTCTACCATTGCTTCGAATTTTGCTTGGTTTTCTTTTTTCACTGTCACAATGAAACGCGACTGAGACTCAGCGAAAAGTTCAGTTACAACGTCTTCCCCAATCTTAACTTCAGCACCTACTTCGCCATCAATCATACTTTCAGCGATAGCTACACCTAATCCACCTTCAGCAATGTCATGAGCCGATTGCACAAGGCCAACGCGAATAGCTTGTAATAATTGTTGTTGACGTTTCATTTCTTCCTCTAAATCAATAGCAGGTGCTTTACCTGAAATGCGCCCTTCCATTAACTTTTGAAGCTCACTTCCACCGAACTCTTGCTTCGTTTCACCTAATAAATAGATGATATCTCCAGCTTCTTTAAAGTTTTGTGTTGTAATATGTTCCGTTTTCTCGATTAAACCAACCATACCAATTGTAGGTGTTGGATAAACGGCTTCTCCACTTCTTTCATTGTAAAGTGATACGTTACCACCAATAACTGGAACACCAAATGCACGACAAGCTTCACTCATTCCATCTGTCGACTTTTCTAGTTGCCAAAAGATTTCTGGTCGTTCTGGATTACCATAGTTTAAGCAATCCGTAATTCCAAGCGGTTCTGCACCCGAACAAACGATATTGCGTGCGGCTTCAGCAATGGCAATTTTCCCTCCGACTTCTGGATCTAAATACAAATAACGAGAATTACAGTCCGTTGTCATCGCTAATGCTTTTTCTGTTCCGCGAATACGAACAACTGCTGCATCAGAACCTGGTGAAACGACTGTATTCGTTTGAACCATATAATCATATTGGTCATACACCCATTCTTTACTAGCAATTGTAGGTTGTGAAAGTAAGTTGATTAGTGTTTCTTTTACGTCACTTACTTCAGGTACAAAGTTTTCTTGTGCTTGGAACTCACTATAATAAGCTGGTTCTTTCGATGGTTTATGATAAACTGGTGCATCTTCAGCTAAAGCATCTACTGGTACATCAGCCACTACTTCTCCTTTATGAAGAAGGCGTAACTTTTTATCATCTGTTACGTAACCAATCTCACGGCTCATTAAGCCCCACTTTTCAACGATTTCGCGAATTTCTGCTTCTCTTCCTTTTTTCACAACGATTAGCATTCGCTCTTGAGACTCAGACAGCATCATTTCATATGGCGTCATATTTTTTTCGCGTTGTGGTACTTCATCTAAGTTCATCACGATCCCTGAACCTGCTTTACTTGCCATCTCAGCTGAAGATGACGTAAGGCCTGCTGCACCCATATCTTGAATTCCAACTAATGCATCAGATTGAATAATTTCAAGACTTGCTTCAAGTAATAGTTTTTCCATAAACGGATCTCCGACTTGAACAGCCGGACGCTTTTCTTCTGATGCTTCACTTAGCTCTTCTGAGGCAAATGTTGCCCCATGAATTCCGTCACGACCGGTAGAAGCTCCAACGTACATGACCGTATTCCCGACACCTTTAGCTTGCCCTTTTTTAATGTCTTTATGGTCGATTAAGCCGACACACATTGCATTAACTAGCGGGTTTCCTTCATAGCATGGGTCAAATTGTACTTCGCCGCCAACTGTTGGAACACCGACACAGTTTCCGTAACCAGCAATCCCTGCAACGACTTCTTCAAAAAGGTATTTCACTTTTGGTGAGGTAAGTTCACCAAAACGAAGTGAGTTTAAGATTGAAATCGGACGTGCCCCCATCGAGAATACATCACGTAAAATTCCGCCTACACCTGTTGCGGCTCCTTGATAAGGTTCAATCGCTGACGGATGGTTATGACTTTCGATCTTGAACACAACTGCTTGTTCATCGCCAATATCAATAATTCCAGCACCTTCACCAGGGCCTTGGAGCACTTTTTCACCATCGACTGGGAATTTTTTAAGAAGCACTTTAGAGTTTTTATAACTACAATGCTCGGACCACATAACAGAAAATAAACCGATCTCTGTATAGTTAGGTAAACGTCCTAAAATCGACTCAACCATACCAAATTCTTCGTCTGTTAAGCCCATTTCAGCATATATTTTTTGTTCTTTAATCATTTCAGGAGTTGGTTCACGATGTAGCGACATGGGTTTCCCTCCAGTTTCGCAAAATTGATTTAAATAGCTTCAGTCCATCTTCACTACCTAGAAGAGGCTCTACGGCACGCTCTGGGTGTGGCATCATACCGAGTACATTTCCTTGTTTATTCATAATTCCAGCAATTTGTTCAAGCGAACCATTCACGTTCGTCTTATAGCTGAATACGATTTGCTTATTATCTTTTAATGTTGAAAGCGTTTCTGGATCACAATAATAATTTCCTTCTCCGTGTGCTACTGGAATGGAAATAACTTGACCTTGCTCATATTCTGATGTAAACATTGTCTCATTGTTTTCTACGACTAACTCAACCGGGCGGCAAATGAACTTTAAATTTTCGTTACGTTTCATTGCCCCTGGCAACAAACCTGCTTCAAGAAGGATTTGGAACCCATTACATACGCCAAGTACAGGCTTTCCAGCTTCTGCAGCTTTAATGACAGACTCCATGACATTCGCAAAGCGAGCGATTGCCCCTGAGCGTAAGTAGTCTCCATAAGAAAAGCCTCCTGGTATTAAAATACCATCAAATCCGTCTAAATCCGTACCAGCATGCCACACATATTCGACTTCTTCACCAAGCGCATCTGAAATCGCATGATACATATCCGCATCACAGTTTGAGCCTGGGAAGACAATAACTGCAAATTTCATAGAGATTAAGCCTCCTCTACTTCAAAGCTGTAATCTTCAATTACTGTATTCGCTAAAAGCTTTTCACACATTTCTTTCACTCTTGCATCAATATCTTTTTCACTCTTATTAATTAATAACTCCATGTACTTCCCAATACGTACATCTTCTACTTCGTTATATGTTAAAGCGTGTAAAGATCCTTTTACCGCAGTTCCTTGTGGGTCTAAAACACTTTCCTTTAATGTGACGAATACTTTTACTTTGTACATGATGATCCTCCTAAGCGATTTAAAATTTCTTGATATCCTTCTTCTAAATTTCCTAAGTTACGACGATACACGTCTTTATCAAATTTTTGATTTGTATCTTTATCCCAAAGTCGGCAAGTGTCTGGTGATACTTCGTCTGCGAGAAGCAGCTCACCATCATTGGTCATCCCAAATTCAAGCTTGAAGTCAACTAAACGTACATTAATCGTTGCAAACACTTCTTGTAGAACTTTATTCACCTGTAATCCTTTTTCACGCATAATATCAAGCTGCTCTGTTGTCGCGATATCTAGTACTCGAATGTGGTCTTCTGTAACGAGTGGATCTCCTAAATCGTCATCTTTATAGTAAAATTCAACGATGGGCTCATCCATCACTGTTCCTTCATCGATACCTAATCGTTTGGATAAGCTTCCAGCGATAATGTTACGCACAACCACTTCAAGCGGAATGATCGTTACTCTTTTTACAAGTTGTTCTGTTTCTGAAAGTCTTTTTACCCAATGATTTTCAATGCCCTTTTCTTTAAGCTTCTCAAAAATAATCGAAGTTATTTCGTTATTTAAGCGACCTTTACCAATGATCGTGTCCTTCTTCTCACCATTAAATGCTGTAGCTTCATCTTTATATTCAATCCACAGAATGTCTTTCTCATCTGTTTCAAATATTCGTTTTGCCTTGCCTTCGTATAACATGCCTCGTTTTTCCACGTGAAGCCCTCCAAGTAGATAAGATAATTTGAATGGATCAGGGGAGAACAAACTCCCCACAAAAATTAGACTAAACCTAAACGGTTAAAGATTGTATCGACATGCTTTAAATGGTGATTGTAATCAAAACAATCGTCAATTTCTTCTGGTGATAGCATCGATGTAATTCTTTCTTCTTGCTCGACTAATTCACGGAATTGAATGCCTTTTTCCCAAGCTTCCATTGCTTTCGGTTGAACTAAATCATATGCTTCTTCACGTACCATCCCTTTATCGATTAATGACAAGAGTACGCGCTGAGAATAAATAAGTCCGTATGTTCTTTCCATGTTGCGTTTCATATTTTCAGGGAAGACCGTTAAGTTTTTCACGATGTTTCCAAAACGATTTAACATATAGTTCAGAGCAATCGTTGCATCTGGAAGGATCACACGCTCAGCTGAAGAGTGGGAAATATCGCGTTCGTGCCATAACGGAACATTCTCATAAGCTGTCATCATATACCCACGAATGAGTCTTGCCATCCCAGTCATATTTTCTGAACCAATCGGGTTACGTTTATGTGGCATAGCAGAAGAGCCCTTTTGTCCTTTTGCAAAAGCTTCTTCCACTTCACGTGTTTCGCTTTTTTGTAATCCGCGAATTTCAACGGCAAACTTTTCAATCGAAGTAGCAATTAACGCTAACGTCGCCATATACTCGGCATGACGGTCACGTTGCAGTGTTTGCGTCGAAATCGGTGCAGCCTGAAGCCCTAGCTTCTCACATACAAACTGTTCAACAGCTGGGTCAATATTTGCATATGTACCAACTGCGCCAGAAATTTTCCCAACACGAACGCCTTCAGCCGCTAACTTAAATCTTTCTAAGTTCCGTTTCATTTCTTCATGCCAAAGGGCAAGTTTTAAACCAAACGTTGTCGGCTCAGCGTGTACACCGTGCGTTCGTCCCATCATGACGGTATATTTATGTTCGATTGCTTTATTTTTTAAGACTTCAATAAAATTCGTAATGTCTTTTTCTATGATCTCATTTGCTTGTCGGAGTAAATAAGAAACAGCTGTATCGACAACGTCTGTTGACGTTAATCCGTAGTGAACCCATTTTCTTTCTTCACCTAATGTTTCTGAAACTGCTCGAGTAAAAGCAACGACATCATGACGAGTTTCTTCTTCAATCTCTAAAATTCGCTTAACATCAAAGCCTGCATTCTCTCTAATCTTTTGAACATCTTCTTTCGGGATAATTCCTAATTCAGCCCAAGCCTCACAAGCAACAATCTCCACCTCTAACCACGCTTGATAACGATTTTCTTCTGTCCAGATTGAACCCATTTCAGGTCGCGTATAACGTTCGATCATTTGATTTCCTCCATCATCTATTAAATTAATTTTAAAATTGTTATTTAGTCATTTACCAAATTTCGAGTGTTTTCACCTTTTCAAGAGCTTCTTCAGTTGAGTCAGCTATTACATTAATATGGCCCATTTTCCGACCTTGTTTTGCTTCAGCTTTTCCATATAGATGAAGCTTCATTTCTTGGAACTGATCAATTTTTTGCATCACTTGAGGAAGATGTTCACCAAGTATATTTACCATAACAACTGGTTTAAGCAATGTCGTTTTTCCAAGCGGCCAATTACACACAGCACGAATATGTTGTTCAAACTGAGACGTCTCGCAGGCATTCATCGTATAATGGCCAGAATTATGCGGTCTAGGTGCTAGCTCGTTAATGTAAAGTTCACCTTCACTCGTATAAAACATTTCGACAGCTAGCGTCCCGACCATTTCTAGTCCTTTAGCTAATTGAAGAGCCATTTCTTTTGCATGTTCTTGTATGCCCACATCAATCCTTGCTGGAACGATTGTTTGGTGCAAAATATTATTTACATGAATATTTTCTGCTACTGGGAATGTTTCAGCTTGTCCTGAAACATTTCTAGAAACAATGACAGATAATTCTTTTTCAAAGGTAATCCATTGTTCTAAAACTAGTTCGCCGTTAGGATTGAGTGTTTCAAATGCCTCTTGGACTTGATCCATTGCTCGAATAACGTATTGACCTTTACCGTCATAACCACCACGGCACGTTTTTAACACAGCTGGCAAACCTAATTCACTTATTCCTTGTTCTAAGTCTTGTAATTCGCTCACTGCAACATAAGGAGCAACAGGTAGGCCTAAAGCTTGAATAGCTTTCTTTTCACTTATTCTGTGCTGTGTCGTTTCTAATAATTTATACCCTTGAGGTAAATATAAATTTTCATCTAGCCACCTGGCCGTTTTACTATCAATATTTTCAAATTCGTACGTCAGTAAATCACATTGCGAAGCTAATTGCTCTGCTCCTTGTAAATCATTGTAATGTGCAATGACTTCTACATCGGCAATTTGCCCACACGGTGAATGCTCACTCGGCTCTAGTACAGCTATTTTGTAACCCATTTCTCTTGCAGAAAGAGCCATCATTCTCCCCAGTTGTCCACCGCCTAAAATGCCGATCGTTTTCCCAGGCTCTATCATTGGTCTATTCATAGCTGATCACTGCTTTCTAGCACTTGTTTTCGTGTCTCTTCTCTTCTTTTTTCAAGGCGTAAGCTTAGCTCTTCATCATAGGCAGCGATGAATTGTGCTGCTAGTAATCCCGCATTAGTCGCTCCTGCTTTACCAATAGCAACTGTAGCTACCGGCACCCCACCTGGCATTTGAACAATAGAAAGTAAGGAATCAAGACCATTTAGGGCTTTAGACTGAACAGGGACACCAATAACTGGCAATACTGTTTTTGCCGCAACCATACCAGGTAAATGAGCTGCCCCTCCAGCACCAGCAATAATAACTTTTATTCCTTTATCTTTAGCTGTTTCTGCATATTCAAACATTAAATCTGGCGTCCGATGTGCCGATACCACTTGCTTCTCGTACGTAACACCTAATTCATCTAATACATCACATGCATGCTTCATCGTTTCCCAATCTGAAATACTTCCCATTATTACTCCGACCAATGGTTTCACTCTAAGTCCCTCCATCATAGACCTTTATTTACTTTTTTTGTTAGGATATGTTCAAAAAGGAAGACTTTTTGAAACATATCTTATATCTCTATTTTTTGACATAAAAATAAGCCTATACTAGGTTTCTACTTTAGAGAGAAAGTAAACCATAGTAAGGCTTAAAATAAAGTTACCTGGAAGCCCATAAATAACTTAGGGCCTTAGAAGCTACTTTCCCTCATAGTCCAACAATTTACGGTTGCCAGGTAGAAACTCTTGAGCCTTATTCTCAAATTTATATGAGGTACGTTCATATTCAATTGTTACATTTATCTTAGCAGTATGTAAGATTACTTGTCAATCGAAAATCGAACGATAATTTTACTTATAAAAATATTGTTCGTGTTTTGCTCTGTTATTTACAAATATCGTTAAAATGCGACTACATTTCTTCCTTTAGAACACCTTCAAAGATGATTTTTTGGCGTATAGGTACTATCTCGATTTTTCCATCTTTAGATATCTCTTGAAAAACAGGTTCTTCCATTCTTCGTGTTGGACGATAGCCTTCACGATCCATCCTTTCTAAGCATTGAGTAATCGACTCTTTTTCAGCAACTTCAAATCGTACTTTCTTTCTTGGTTTTTCCATAAATTACCTCCGAATTCCTTTTACCCAGAATCCCCCATAAAACGTCTTCGGTTCATGCGAGATAATAAATGCTTTAGGATCTAATGCTTTAATCGCTTTATAGAGATGCTCTTCTGATTTTCGTGAAGTTAAGATTTCCATCATCAGACGTTCTCCTTCACGACCATATGCGACCCAGTTTGTGACACCGTAACCTTTATCCCGCAATGCATTTGGAATATCTGGTTCATACTCTTTTGTAATCACATTTACCGTGATATACCCTAGTGCTAATTTCTCTTCTACTTTCATCCCAATTAGGACACCTATAGCATACCCCACTGCGTAAGCTATCAAATTCTCAAGACGATTTAAATTTTCTAATACAAGCCCTAACCCAACAATATAAATAATAACTTCAATAATACTGACTCCTGCCGCAAAATACCTTTGGCCTTTTAATGTAAAGATCATTCGAATAGTAAAAAGTGTTACATAAACAATATTAATAACCAAAATAATGATAATAATTGTAAACCAATTATCAAGTAACCAACTAATCATTAAATCACTCCTCTCTTTAAGCTTGTCTTTATTAAATTTTGTAAGTATAACAAAAAAAATAACTGAAGAAAAGAGTTTCTAGTCACTCTCTTCTTCAGTATTCTCATTTACCTCTCCAATCATTTTTGAAACATCATCAACGGTCGCTTCTCCAGACCATCCAATATTTAAAGTACCTTTCAACTCATCCACATTAATTTCTTGTATTTTATAATTTATGTTCTCTATCACTATCGGCCTTACTTCATCTAACTTCTTTTTTAACGCCAGATTTTCTTCTTCTAGTGTTCGGATGCGTTGTTCCAATTGTTTTAACATTTCATAAAATTGTTGGTACATCATATCCGCTCCCAAACATCCTTAATGGTCTTTCTATTATTGTATAAGCACCAACTGGGTGAAATGACATAAAATTTAGCAAATAAATAAAACAGGTGATCCTTAATGAATAAATTTAATCAGCTACAACAATGGAAGAAAAGCTTAACAAAATTTATGGATGATGACTTTTGGGTAGATTTTCAAGAAATGATGTATGAAAATACCCCCAAAATTAACCTTTATGAATCAGGAAATGAGCTATTTTGCTTAGTTGCACTTCCTGGTTTAAAAGATGTCAGTCAAATCGATGTATATGCCTACAAGCGAGTGCTTGAAATCAAGGGGCTAATTCACTTACGGTTTCCTAACTTTCGATTAATACAAGAAGAGCTATTACACGGGAGATTTGAACGGACAATTGAACTTCCTTATCCGGTAAGAGATGACAAGGTCGAGGCTACTTATCAAAATGGGATCTTATATGTTCACCTACACCGATTAATTTCAGCATCTGAAGAAAAGAAACGGGTCAATATTCAACATTTAGAGTAAGCTCATTTCTACATGTAAAATTTCACACCATTTTTACCTATAAAAATAGGGTAAAAGAAAGCAACCTTATAAAAAACGGATGAACTAAATATTATAGTCCATCCGTTTCTTTATTCTCCAGCTGCTTTTTTTCTTTAACTTCCTCCTGGCCATAGTTAACTGCTGGTTTAAGAATCATTGTTTTCCCAATGTTTAAGGATCCATTAAAGGTAATGTTATTCACGTTAATATTAAGAATCGATACTTTTATCATTAGCCTTTGCCCCTCTATAAACTACCTGCAGTATTAACACTTGGAGAAGCTACTTCAGGTTCTGACTGAACTTGATCATTAAAATCTGAGTCATTTGCCCAGTTACTTGAAGGAGACCATTGTGGTGAAGCATCCCCTACGGTTGTATTCATTCCTTGCGACTTAAAATTAACATTATTTCCATCAAAGGCTGCATTTCCGAAATTGACAGAACCATTAGAAGCCACATTATTGATTTTAATATTAAAAATATTATTAATCACTGGCATGTCGATCATCCTTTTCTAAGTGATTACTATTAGTGTATGAATCGATTGACATAACCGTGTAGTGAATTACTTTTTTTCCACAGTTGGAATGAAACGTAAGCGCTGGCTAAATAGTTCGTCATAATTCGTGACTTTACTCAATGCCTCTTCTTCTTGACGGATCCTTATTGAAAGTACAGCAACATTTAATAAGGTAAAAATAGCAGCAGTCCCGTACGCTTGAAAAATAAGTGGAAGTGCCAATATCTCTATACCAACAATTGTATAATTAGGGTGTCGCAAGTATCGGTACGGTCCTTTGGCGACAACACTTGCTCCAGGTAAGATAATAATTTTAGTATTCCAATATCTCCCTAAAGAAACTAAACTCCACACCCTTCCGATTTGTGCAACTACAAAAATAAGAAAAGGTACAAACCACCACATGGCAGGCTTCTGTTCAAAATAAACAACTTCAAATAGTAAGCATAAAAAAAACATCGTATGTAGAAGTACCAATAACTTATAATGCTCTTTTCCTACTTCGTAAGCACCTCGCTTTTTCATCCATACTTCATTACTTTTAGCGACCACCAACTCTACTATCCTTTGCGATATAACAACAACCATAATGATAGTAAACAACGGTTTCCAACTCCTATCTCCATTCGACTAAGATCAACTCTGAACAAAATCCAGGACCTAAAGCTCCGATTAATCCGAGACCACCTGCTTTTGTTTCAATACCCATGATTTCTTTTAACACATAAAAAACGGTTGGTGAGGACATGTTTCCATGTTCTTTTAAAACATTACGTGAGTGACGGGTCATATCTGAATTGATATGTAATGTATCCTCATAGGCATCAAGTACTTTTTTTCCTCCTGGATGAGCAATAAAATGAGTGATGTCTTTTATATTAAGTTCATATTGAGCAAGAAACTCATCTACGACAGGTTTTAACCAATTTCTTACAATTGTTGGAATATCTCTTGAAAAAACGACGAATAATCCACTATCTTTTACATCCCAACCCATCACTTCTTCGGAATTAGGCATTAAGCACGAGTGAGTACCTCGCACAAATGGCTTCAGATCTTTTCCTGGATTCTGACTCTCTTCTCCACCTACCATGACACAGGCCGCTCCATCTCCAAAAAGTGAGGTGCCAATTAAATTACTCTTGGTTCGGTCATTTCGCTGAAAAGTCAAGCTACATAGCTCAATACACAACACTAGCACCTTGGCATGCGGAAAAGCGAGGCAATACTCATAAGCTCTACTAATACCAGCTGCCCCCCCTGCACAACCTAACCCCCATATTGGAATTCTTTTCGTACGTGGAGAAAAGGGTAAATGATTCATTATTCTTGCTTCTATACTCGGAGTCGATAGCCCTGAGCTTGATACGAAAAAAATAGCCTCTATTTCCGAACAATCTACAGGTTCTATCAAAAACTCCAAATTAGCTAAACAACGTTGAATCACTTTAACTCCATATTCCGTCGCGAGCTTAATATATAAATCATTACGCTCTCCTAATGAATGATCCTTATCAAACCAAGAAATTGGGACAGCAAAATTACGCTGCTGAATTTGACCATTTTGGAATGCTCTTAACAGCCGATCTATATCTTGGAAATCCTCAGTAAACAACTCTTTAGCAAATTCTGTAGTCATTCCCTGCGGTAAAGTATGAGGTGGATTATAAGTACTAACAGATAAAATTGACGGCATAGGAAACCTCCAACGACAGACAGGAAATCAATCTATCATTAGGTAGTATTTGCAATTTTATCCATTTAATACAGGTTTATCATTTTAGAAGGTCACTTCATATGTGATAATGAGGAATTTTTTAATGAGAAAAGAATAAAATCAATAAAAACCACTAAAGTGTGACTCTTTATAGTGGTTTTGCCGTCTAAACATGAATTTGTGGTAGGCTTATTCAGGGTCTAGCAATCAAGTTGCAATTTTATCGGTCTAATTTAGAATATATCAGTCTAATCTGGAATATATCAGTCTAATCTCAATTTTATCAGTCTAATCTGGAATATATCAGTCTAATCTGGAATATATCAGTCTAATCTCAATTTTATCAGTCTAACCCATTATAATTGTACTTAGCAGCTAGAGATGAAACCTCTAGCCACCGCCTGTAGCTTACTCACCATTTTTATATACTAAAAAAACACAACCCTATTGGATTGTGCTTTGTGCCTAGCGACGTCCTACTCTCACAGGGGGAAGCCCCCAACTACCATCGGCGCTGAAGAGCTTAACTTCCGTGTTCGGCATGGGAACGGGTGTGGCCTCTTCGCTATCGCCACTAGACTCTACGGATTTTGATAAGCGGCGAATTTCTTCGTCAGCTGCAATTCTTGCGGTGCTCACGTATTAATGACATACGTTCCACTCCTCAGAATTTTGCTTCCTTGAACTTCTTGCTTCTGAAAATCCTTTTAAAATTGTGATAAACTGCGAATTTCTTCGTTGACTGCGTCCACTGTGTTGCTCATGTACCCTTCAAACGTACACTCCGCTACTCGTGAACTTGCCGCCTCAAATTTCTTGCTTAAATTATTGAGAGTGATTCTCTCAAAACTGGATAATGTGCTAGATCAAATTCAACGCTTTTCAATGTCCAGCTTCAATGCCTAGATTTTTGTGTCATTTCGCTTCCTCAGTTGAAGTGTGACCACTTCGCCTTCTG
>NZ_JAFLJM010000016.1 GCF_017745675.1 Alkalihalobacillus sp. BA299 | reverse complement strand
TCATAATACTAGCTCCTTTCGTAATGTAGCTCTGTTTTGGTTTGGTTTTTTTCATTAAACAGCTTAGCCAAAATAATCTACGATATTACGAGTAAGGGGCTAGTTTCGTTCATGATAACTTATCGTAAGGAGGAGAGCGAAGTCCACTAGACGCTGGGCGCTGCAGCTAGACATCCTCGAAATTTCTTATTCTTTAAGAAAAACACCATTCTACTAATATAAAATGGTGTTTCATTGTTGTTTTTTTATTTTTCTTCTTCAACGTGTGTTGAAACTTGCCAAGTAATTCCAAATTTATCAGTAACTGATCCATATGCAGGGCTCCAAAAAGTCTCTTGAAGAGGCATACCTACTTGACCACCATCTTCTAATTGTTTGAATATCCCTTGCGACTTTTCTACACAGTTCGTTGTTATTGACACCTGTACTTGAGAACCAATTTGTAAAGGTTGTCCAGGAAATGTATCCGATATCATAAGGTCTGTGTTACCTATTTTTAAATGCGCATGCATGACACGATCCTTTGCCCCAGCTGGAATACTATATTCTGGATTTTCAGGCATCTCTCCAAAGGTTTGAAAAAAGTTAACTTTTGCATCAAGTGCTTTTTCATAAAATTTGACCGCTTCCTGTCCTGTTCCATCGAAAATTAAATAAGGGTTGATTCCTAAGATCATGTAGGCACCTCTTCTATTAAATATTATAAGAGCTTCTGATTTCCACCTAGCATCAGATCATACGTTCTTATTTTTATATTATCTTACAGATTATTTTTCTTGTCAACTCTTTCCAATAGAACTTTTTCCCTTATACAGATTGGACTGATTCGACTTTACTGGATTCAATGAACATCACTCTTGATATATTTCATTGCGAAACGTGCTACTAATGATATACTCATAATTAGTAAATATTATAGCTTTTAATCAGAAAGAAAGGGTCATCAACATGAAAGTTAAGATCTTAGCTACATTATCCATCTCTCTCATCATTATTTTTATGCTTTCGGCTTGTAAATCTGGTCAAACTCAGCCAGAAGAAAACGTTGCTATAAAAGTCGCAGCAGCCTCTGATTTATCCTTGGCTTTTACTGAAATTGGTGCACTTTTTAAAGAAGAAACAGGAGCGACGATTACATTTTCATTCGGGTCTACTGGACAATTGGCAGATCAAATTGAAAATGGTGCTCCTTTTGATGTTTTTGCAGCCGCTAACATTAAATTCATTGATCAATTAAAAGATAAAGATATAATTATCCCTGAAACACAGACAACCTATGCATTTGGACGAATCGGAATCGCTACACTCCCAAATCAATTGACCACTATTAAAACAGTCGAAGACCTTTTGCAACCAGAAGT
The DNA here is from genome assembly GCF_017745675.1 of Alkalihalobacillus sp. BA299. Lineage (GTDB taxonomy): Bacteria > Bacillota > Bacilli > Bacillales > Bacillaceae_F > Alkalihalobacterium. The sequence goes on along the minus strand of NZ_JAFLJM010000016.1, from coordinate 115,171 downwards.
CATCAAAGTAGCGATTGCTAACCCAGACCATGCTCCATACGGGTTAGCTGCAAAACAGGCTCTAATAGAAGCAGGTATATGGGAACAGCTACAAGGAAAACTCGTGTTCGGAAGAAATATATCTGATACGTTAGCCTTGATTGATACAGGAAATGTGGAAGCAAGTATCATTGCTTTATCGCTCTATCAAGAAGGCAAGGTGGATTTCCATCTGATCGATGAAAATTTACACGCTCCCCTTGAACAGTCCATTGCTGTTGTCAATCGGACAAATAATGAAGAACTTTCAAAACGTTTTATTGATTTTATTATAGGGCCAATCGGTAAGCCGATTATGGAGAGTTATGGGTTTGTTGTACCTGAGTAAGTTAGGAGAAATCGCTTATGGCAGATGTTAATTTATTTCCACTATTCCTATCATTAAGAGTTGCTACTATGGCAACTCTTTTAGCACTTCTCATCGGCTTGCCTATTGCTTACTATTTAAGTAAATCGAAAGGAAAGATGGCGGACTTCGTTGATACCTTCATTACCCTTCCTATCGTTTTACCTCCAACTGTACTTGGTTATTATTTACTCGTTTTATTAGGTAGGCAAAGTCCAATAGGCAAGTTTGTTGAACAATATTTCGATATGACCATCGTTTTTACACCTACAGGAGCTATCATTGCAGCACTTGTGGTTTCCATTCCATTTTTGATTAAATCGGCAAAAGCATCCTTTGCAAGTGTTGACACAAACGTTGTAAATGCAGCAAAGGTTTTAGGACGGTCAGAGTTCAATCTATTTTTTACTATCATCCTTCCGCTCGCTTGGAAAGGAATTGTTTCTGGACTGACTCTTTCATTTGCAAGGGCTTTAGGTGATTTTGGAGCAACATTAATGGTAGCAGGAAGTATCCCTAACGAAACAATGACAATGCCAATCGCCATTTATGATGCGCTTCTAGCAGGCGACCGCGACCTAGCTAACCTACTTGTGTTTATCATGACAAGTGCATCGGTCACCGTATTATATGTCATTAATCGTTTAGAAAAAAGAGTAGTAAAGGGGTGAGGAATAAATGCTGGATGTATCCATTAAAAAGCAATTAGCTAGCTTTAGCCTTGATGTTTCATTTCGTGTAGAAAATGGAATCACGGCCATTCTAGGGCCATCTGGGTGTGGAAAAAGCTTAACATTACAATGCTTAGCAGGACTACAAACACCTGACAACGGAAAAATCATATTACAAGATCGAACTCTTTTTGATTTCCAAAATAAAAAGTCGGTTAAATCAAGGAATCGAAACATTGGCTATGTATTTCAAAACTACGCGCTTTTTCCCCATTTGACAGTTAAAAACAATATTGGATTCGGCTTAAAAAAAACTTATAAAAAAACGGAAATTGAAGAAAAAGTGGCTATCATGATGGAGAAAATCCAATTAACAGGATACGAAAATCATTACCCCAACCAATTATCAGGTGGGCAACAACAGCGAGTTGCTCTAGGGAGAACGTTAATTACAAACCCTGATCTCTTACTTCTTGATGAACCTTTTTCTGCTTTAGATCATCATATAAAGCAATTACTTGAACAAGAGCTCTTATCAATCATTCAAGAAAATTACTCAGGTGTCGTTTTACTCGTAACACATAATATGGAAGAAGCGTATCGTCTAGCTGACAAGATCTTACTATTAAAACAAGGGAAGGTTATTCAATTTGGAGAAAAATATAAATTGTTTCAAAGGCCTCAATCTGTTGCTGCAGCCCAAATTATCGGCTGTAAAAATATATTTCAAATTCATTCGCTGAAAAAAGGAAACGAGCAAATTGCATGTACCGTTCATGGTTTAACATTAACCTTAAATAAAAAGGACTTTAAAAAACATTCAACTCATATCGCAATCCATGCTGAAAACATAAGATTTGCAAATGATGAAAATAAACATACGGTTAATACATTTGATTTTGAAGTGACTGAGGTAATACCCGGGATCAACCAAACTCAAGTTATGATAAAGACGGGTTCATTAAATTTACAAACAATAGTTCCTAATAGTAAACTTAATGAAGCTCTTACTAGTCGGAAAGTAGTTCTACCTATTGAACATCTTTTTTTACTCACACAATAAACAGGAAACCCCTGTTTATTGTGGAGGTTGTGTTCAAGAAATTAGATAGCATGACCTATCTGTATATTACTATACTAACCACGTTCACCTTCCTATTTTACAAAAAGCTTTAATTCATTTATTAAACTTTTCTGTACGAAGGCATCATTCTGTAATTGTATACCTTCAATAATATAGTTGATATAGTCCTTTTTCCAACGTATTGTGCCAGTTACATCAAACTGAATATTATTTAAACTAAATGATATATGTAATTCAGTTTCTAATGGAAGATCTACAGACGTTTTTATTTTTATACCATTAGGACTTAAATCAAGTATCTGTCCGTCCAAAAGCTCTCCCTTTTGTCTTCCTATATAATAAAAACAATAAATTGGTTCTGAGAAGCTATATCTAAACGGTTCATTTTCTCTTATATCTTCTCATTTGCTTTTTCCTTTCATTGTTCCATATAATACATCTTTAGTCCACTTTATTGAATTGATATAAATATTGGACAACTCACTTTGATCTATCTTAATTCTCTCACTTATTTTACTAATTTCAGGCCAGTCCCCTTTTTCAATCGACATCACTAATCTATGTACATCACTATAAGGTGACCGTATACCTATAATGGTATCTTTTATTTCTTGACCTAAAGGTAACTGATCCATCACTCTTTCAATTGGTTGCTTTAAAACGGTATCAATTAATGAAAGTAATCCTGTTAAAAAGTAAGAAGAACTTTCAACACCTTTGCCAATCTTTACAGCAATTAACTCACTTGTTCTAGCTCTTGTTAGACACATTTTAATAACTTCATCTGAAGTATTTGTATGAATAGTCGCAGTATTGCGAATATATAAAACATATATCCATTTACTGAGCTCTTTTAACCCTAGCAAAACAATGGCTTGTTTGATCGATTTTATTTCATTTAATCTACCAAATAAAGGCGAATTAATTAATTTAAGTAACTTATAAGAAATGGATATATCTCGTTCTATCATAAAGGCAATTTTATCAATGTCTGGACTTGGTTTAGATAACTCATCCATAATCGTAAAAAAACTATTATATTGTGCTACTAAATCATTTGTTGATAAAATTACAGGTTTACTAAAGTAATACCCTTGAAAATACTCATAACCATTTTGTAAACATCGTTCATACTCATCTCTAGTTTCAACTTTCTCCGCTAGTAATTCTACATTGTATTTTTTTAATAATTTTACTAACTGTAGCTGCTGTTCCCGAGACGTTTTTTGAACATCAATTTTTACTATATCAACAATCCTTAAGATCTTATCTAAATTAACACTATTATTTATCATATCAAAATCATCTAGTGCTAATTTATATCCTTTAACCTTTAACCTTCTACAAATATCGATAACCTCATTTGTAATGTCGACTGTTTCTAAAATTTCAACTACAATTGTACTCGGGGAAAAACAAGTTGGGATATCATTTTGAAGCAGTTTATATGTAAAATTTACAAAGCAAGGTTTACCTTCAGATAGGTCATCTATTCCAATCTGAATGAAACTATTTATTACTTCCAATGTAGCTTGTTCATCATCAATTAATGAGAAATTTTCTAGTAGATTATTTCGATAAAGTAGTTCATAACCGAAAACTTGTTGATTTTTAGTTAGTATCGGTTGTCTTGCTAAAAATACTTCCATTAATATTTCCACCCCTTATAAAATGTCATTTTTTTATCTTTAACATTTTGAATTTTTCCTACCTTCACCTTTTCCTTTTTAAAATTTAAAGTTAAGATAGAACTTTTATACCTCTTTTAAGTATAAATATGTAATTTACTAATACTATTTACATAGTCATTATATATCATTACGAAGCTCGAAGTCTGTCAAAATATGTATTTAAAATCTAATAATTTCTTAATTTTGTAAAATAACCCAACAATAAAAACTAAACATTCACAGAGTCAAAATAAAAAAGCCCTTGGTCAGGGCTTAATCATTTAGTACACTTTCTAGTTTTCAGTCCATATATTCCATCATCCGTCAATATTTTTTATGTTAATTCCTCAGCTGCCGTTTTTAACCATATCACTATCCATAGGTAAATTTATACCCGTTTTATATTGCTTTTTTAACTTCCTTTTTGCTATCTACTGGATGTTCGGCGTGATAGATTTCTGACTCCAAATAGGTTACATATTTAACGACTTGCTCGTCACTCCATTTTAATTCTTTTTTCAAATAAGACACTACTTCATTTTTCCACTTTTTAACCCAGTTAATATTAAAAAATAATGCTCCTGTTCTGCGGTTGAAAAAATCAATCGGCGTGGATACCATTTCATGTTCGATCCCGTACTTGATCTGTGCAAAAATCGTTATCGGTAATTTATTCTTATTGGCTTCTTCCTTATTATTTTTTACGATCTCAAACAATCTTTTCACATTTGAACCATATAAATGGACTAATCGGCCTGCTTCTTCTTCTGATAATCCAATTTTTAATCCTTCTTTTACCATTTGACTAACGAAAAGCGAAAACTGAGCAGAACCACCGACGTTTCCACCTGAAAGTTTTATTTTAGCAGTCGTACATGGTTGATTAATACCTAAATCTTTTGAAACGATGTCGACAATTCGCTCTGCCATCTTGCGGTAACCCGTTAACTTCCCACCCGCAATTGAAATAAGGCCTGTATCAGAGAAGAAAATTTCATCTTTACGTGAAATTTCTGATGCACTTTTGCCTTCTTCGTGTATTAACGGACGTAGACCAGTCCAGCTCGACTCAATATCATCTACTGTTAAATTAACAGTAGGGAACATATAATTACATGCAGCAATGATATAGTCACGATCTTCTTCCGTCATTCTTGGATGGGCTATTTCATCATTATAAAATGTATCCGTTGTTCCGATGTATGTTTTACCATCACGTGGAATTGCAAATACCATTCGTTTATCATTTTCTGTATCAAAATAAACAGCCTGTTTTAAAGGAAAACGACTTCCATCAACGACAAGATGAACTCCCTTTGTAAGGTGTAAATATTTTCCTTTTTTCGAGTTGTCTTTTTCACGAAGTGTATCAACCCAGGGTCCTGCAGCATTTACAATCTTTTTAGCATAAATATGATACATTTTATCATTTAAAATGTCTCGAACTTTTACCCCAGTAACTTTACCTTTTTCATAGATAAAACCTTCTGCTTTCGTATAGTTTACTGCTTTTGTACCTCTATGAACCGCTTCTTTTAATACTTCGAGTGTTAAACGGGCATCGTCTGTACGATACTCTACGTAAATTCCTCCACCTTTTAATTTATCACTACGAATAAGCGGTTCTTTTTGTAACGTTTCATTTCTATTTAACATTTTGCGGCGTTCTTCTTTTTTTACTCCTGCTAGATAGTCATATACTTTTAAACCAACAGATGTTGCCGTCTTCCCAAAGGTCCCCCCTTTAATCATTGGGAGAAGCATCCATTCAGGTGTTGTTACGTGTGGTGCATTTTCATAAACAATGGCTCGCTCTTTCCCAACCTCTGCTACAAGCTTCACTTCAAATTGTTTTAAGTAACGTAATCCACCATGAACGAGCTTCGTTGACCTGCTTGAAGTACCTGCCGCAAAATCTTGCATTTCAATTATTCCTGTATTTAAACCTCGAACCTGTGCATCAAGTGCTATTCCACTACCAGTAATTCCCCCACCAATTACTAATAAGTCCAATGTATGTTTAGACATTTCTTCTAAATATAGTGCACGCTTCTTACTTGAAAAAGAATTTCCCATAAATAAAACTCCCCTTTATAGTAATAAATATTATGAGGGCATATAAAAAGAGGCCACAACATCTCAATCTTTACGCGCTAACGCATAAAAAACTGAGTGTTGCGGCCTCTCCTATTCTCCGACCTCAATATTAACTTATTAATATTATAACTCTATTTTTACTATTTTGCAATCTACAAATCCTACTTAAAAGCCATTGTCGCATGAATCGCTTTCTTCCAACCTGAATACAATTGCTCTCTTACTTCATTATTCATTTCATTCGTAAATGTACGATCGATACTCCATTGTTTTGCAATATCGTTACGGCTTTCCCAGAATCCAACGGCAAGTCCTGCTAAGTAAGCCGCACCTAAAGCTGTCGTTTCTTGAACAACTGGTCGCTCTACTGGAACACCTAACATGTCACTTTGAAATTGCATTAAGAATTCATTTGCAACAGCTCCACCGTCTACACGTAATTTTTTTAATGAAATCCCAGAATCGGCTTCCATCGCTGTTAATACGTCTTTTGTTTGATAAGCGAGTGATTCTAGTGTTGCACGAATAAGGTGCTCTTTTTCAGTACCACGCGTAATTCCAAAAACTGCTCCACGAACGTCACTATCCCAATAAGGAGTCCCTAACCCTACAAATGCTGGAACAACATAAACACCATCTGTTGATTCTACTTTTGTAGCATAACTTTCTGAATCACTCGCAGACTTTATTATTCGCAAACCATCACGTAGCCATTGTATAGCTGATCCGGCTACGAAAATACTTCCTTCTAATGCATATTCAACTTTTCCATCCATTCCCCATGCGAGTGTTGTTAAGAGGCCGTGGTCTGATTTCACCGCTTTGTCTCCCGTATTCATCAGCATGAAGCATCCCGTACCATACGTATTTTTCGCCATTCCTTCCTCAAAGCATGCTTGCCCGAACAAAGCAGCTTGCTGATCTCCAGCCGCACCTGCAATCGGTACTTGCTTTCCAAAGAAATGATAATCTATCGTCATTCCATATACCTCAGAAGATGGGCGTACTTCTGGTAACATCGATTTTGGTACCGTTAACATTTCAAGCAATTCATCATCCCATTTTAACTCATGGATATTATACATTAACGTTCGTGAAGCATTCGAATAGTCAGTAACATGTGCTTTTCCGCCAGAAAGCTTCCAAATAAGCCACGTATCAATCGTTCCAAATAAAAGATCTCCGTTTTCTGCTTTTTCACGCGCACCTTCTACATGATCTAAGATCCACTTCACTTTTGTTCCTGAGAAATATGCGTCTATTAATAGGCCTGTTTTTTCACGGACCATTGCCTCTAGACCTTGTTCTTTTAATTGATCACAAATTTCGGCTGTTTGACGAGACTGCCAAACGATCGCATGATATACAGGGTTTCCAGTATTTTTATCCCATACAACTGTCGTTTCACGTTGGTTTGTTATCCCAATACCTGCTATTTCACTCGCTTGAATATTCGTTTTTAATAATACACCTGAAATAACAGCTAAGACTGATGCCCAAATTTCATTTGCATTATGTTCAACCCAACCTGGTTTCGGAAAAATCTGCGTAAATTCTTTTTGTTCGACATCTACGATTTCTCCTGCTTTATTAAATATGATCGCACGTGTACTTGTCGTCCCTTGATCTAATGATAAAATATATTTTTTTTCCATCTTCTTCAGCCCCCATTATATTTATTATATTAATACTATAAAGTAAAAACGTTATGACCTATGCGATTACTTTTTTGTTTGTTGGTACTGCTTTTAATTGCTTCTGCTTTTCTAACTGGATCGTTAGAAGTAATACCGCTAAAAATGCTGCAATAAAATACCAAAGTGCTGAATATACAATTCCTTCAAATACTGCAGCGTAAAATAAGGCGCCAAGTCCTCCACCGATAAATGGCCCTACAATCGGGATCCATGCATATCCCCAATCCGATGAACCTTTACCCGTAATTGGTAAAATGAAGTGAGCTATTCGTGGACCTAGATCACGAGCTGGGTTAATCGCGTATCCCGTTGTTCCTCCTAATGATAGGCCAATTACGACAACCAGAAAACCAACAATTAAAGGATTAAGACCTTCTGTAAACTCATTTGCGCCAATCGCTAATATCCCTAAGACTAACACAAACGTCCCAAATACTTCACTAAAATAGTTAGATGGTGTATGCGCAATCGCTGGTCCTGTTGAGAATACCGCTAGTTTAGCTCCTTGATCTTCTGTTTCCTTCCAATGTGGGTAATAGTGAAGCCATACGAGAGTTGCTCCAATAAAAGCCCCAATCAATTGCGCTAAAATGTATAGAGGTACATCAATCCATGGAAATGCACCTACTAATGCTAGTCCAACTGTAACCGCTGGATTTAAATGTGCTCCACTAAATGCACCAACGGCATAAACAGCGGTTGCTACCCCCAGACCCCAAGCCATTGTAATGACGATCCAACCACCATTTTCAGCTTTCGAGCCTTTTAAAACACAACCAGCAACTACCCCTCCTCCAAGAATAATCAGAATCATTGTACCAATTACTTCTCCAACAAACGGCAACATTTGATTTCCCCCTAATGTTTTATTAATGAAGACAAAAAAGAGACCAGCAAAATAAATTACCATTTTCATAACGGTAACTTCTTTACTGATCTCCTTGTCTCCATCAGAAATATTAACTTGTAAACTATTAAAACAAATTCTGAAAACGCTGTCAATCTATTTTTTTAAAAAATAATAGTTATATTAACAAAATATTATAAAGTAAGAAGTGGATATCATAATCAATGTATTGAAAGGGGTCATTGTTATTCTCCTTACAAACAGAATTCATTTTTAGATCGCCCCATAGTCAGAATAGACATACAGGGCGAATAACTGTTTTTGATTAAGGTAGTGCTCTACGAAGGAGCCATTTAAAAACGCTTTATTTTTATAAGATATCAACCCAGATTTTAACTGCTGTTTAGGGAATAACATCATCACAGCGGCAATTAACGCTAAAACCCCTTAAATGACATTGATTCCACCCTCGGACATAAGCTTTGACCCAAAGCCGCCTACAAAACTACCAATTAAAATGGTTGAACCCATGTATATGATTAATCGCTTATTTAAGTATCCACCTTTGCGATACGCCCATACCCCACCAATGGTCGCAAAAAACACTTGAATGGCAATGATTCCAGAAACCTCATGGGCAGTAAGTGCAGCTAGACCAAACAATGGTGGAATGTAGAGCAGCATGGGGTATTTAATAATTGATCCACCAATTCCTAACATTCCTGAAATATATGAACCTATAAAACCGATTAAAAAGATTGTAATGATAAAAGCAAAATCCATTATGAACTACCTCCTTTTAAAGGAAGAGAGGTAACTAAACTAGTTAATTTTTTATTTTATATATTCTTGTTATCTTACCGCACAACGATTTGGTCCAATTTCCATTTCTCGTTGCTTCTCTTCATCTGGGGTGATTATTCCCATATTTGTTTTACGAATTTCTTGGTATGAGTTTGGTTGCGGTGGTAGATTTTCTGTAACCAGTGATCTAAACTCATTCTCATCTTCAATATTTAAACCATGATTTTGGGCGAAAAGTGTGCCTAGCTTCTCAGCGACACTTCCATCTTCATTTAACTCTTCAATGATCATAAAGTGTGCTGGTAATACAACTAACTCTTCTGATAGTTCTCTATAACGCTTATAAAGCGACTCGCGTAAATCCGCTACCCAATCTTCAGCCATTCCTGTTAAATCAGGTCTTCCAATGGAATCAATGAATAGAATATCCCCTGATAATAGGTATTGCTCATCAACTACAAATGAAGTCGATCCAATAGTGTGACCAGGTGAGTAAAGCGCATGAATGTTAATCGTAGAATTTCCAATCACTACGTCATTTCCACCTTCAAGGGCTGCGTATTCAAATACCACTTCACCTGCATCCTTTGGAGGTAACCAGTACGTCGCACCAGTTGCCTCAGCAATCTTTCTTCCACCAGAAATGTGATCAGCGTGTAAATGTGTATCAAATACGTGTGTAATGTTTGCGCCAATTTCCTTGGCGAAATTTACATACACATCAGCCATACGTATTGCATCGATAATGGCTGCTTCTCCATTAGATACAACCATATAAGATAAGCATCCTTTTCCTAGTCGGACAAATTGATATAACTCACCGCCGTCTTTAAGGTCTCCTGTTTTCACCGGCTCTAAATATTCACTCCAAGCCTTCATTCCGCCTTCAAGGTAAGAAACATCAAGACCTTCATCAGATAACATCTCTGCTACCATCATGGAAGAACCTTCTTTAGCACACACAACTAACACTTCTTTATCTGCCGGAATTTTATCCATGATTTCTTCTATGCCGTCTAATAGTTCAAAGTACGGGATATTGAAGTAAGTGAAGTTTTCTCCTTCAATTTTCCAATCAGCGAAATCACCATTACGAACATCTAAAATAAATAGCTCTTTCTTCTCGATTACTTTTCTTGCTACTTCTTTTGAATTCATTGCTTTGACTGACATTCCATATACCCCCATTAGTATAATTATATTTAAAAAAATTTCATTAAAATGTTAACGTTTCATCCACAACCTTAGCGAATTCTAAGAACGTAATCTCCCCACCTACTTCAATTCCATCAACAAATGCATCTTTCCCTACTAATTTCTCAATGCTGTCATGATAACCTGTTTCATGACTGATTCCTCCTATTTTTTTAGATTTTTTCTTGGATGAAACCATTCACTCATGCCAGGTACGACATTGATCACATGAGTGAATCCAGCTTCTGTTAACTTTTGAGCTGCTAAATCACTACGGCTCCCCGTACGGCAAACAACATAGATTTCCTTATCTGAGCTTAATTCACTTAATCGATTCTCTAGTTCACCTAATGGAATCGACTTGGCACCAGGAATATGATTAAACGCATATTCTGCTGATTCACGGACATCTAGAACTAAAATGTCTTCATTGTTAGCTAACTTGGCTTGAAGCTCTTCATTGTTAACCACATGCAGGTGCTTCTTTTCTTCCTTCTCTTCTTCAGTAGCCTTACGGAGGTAGTGTTTTAACACGTCACCCTCTTCAACTGTTCCTAAATATTGATGTCCTGCACTCCCAGCCCAAGCCTTGATATCGGCCGTTGATCCTTTATCTGTTGCTTGAACTTCTAGAACTTTTCCTGGTTCTAACTCATTCATCGCCTTTTTCGTTCGAACGATCGGCATTGGACAAGCTAAACCTTTTGCATCTACTAGTTGATCAAATTTAATGGTTTCCATTTAATATTCCTCCTTACGTTAAATAAATAGGTTCACATTTCCTTCCTCAGCATCAGCCAAATAAGCAGCAACCCCAGCATATTCTAGGCCATCAATTAACTCTTCTTTTTGAAGTCCTAGTAAGTCCATCGTCATTGTACAAGCAACCAGCTTAACACCTTGTTCTTGTGCCATTTCGATTAATTCAGGCAGCGGCATCGCATTGTGTTTTTTCATCACATGCTTAATCATCTTTGGCCCAATACCCGCAAAATTCATATTCGAAAGTCCCATTTTATCTGCACCTCTTGGCATCATTTTTGCAAACATCCTTTCTAAAAATCCCTTTTTCACAGGAACGTGTAGATCCTTTCTAAATGCATTTAATCCCCAAAAGGTTGAAAAAATCGTCACTTTATGGTCATAGGCTGCAGCTCCATTTGCGATAATAAAGGCTGCCATAGCTTTATCATAATCCCCACTAAATAAAATAATGTTTGTTTTCTTTTTGTCTGTCATGTTGTTCACTCCTTTTGTATTCTTCATATACCTATATGGGTATATTGTTACTCAAAAAAATATTAACTTAGCCTTTTTTAATCCAAAACTTTAACACATTACCTTCTTCTGTATCTGATAATAACTCATGCCCACCAGATTTAGCCCAAGCAGCTAAGTCCTTTTTAGCTCCTTTGTCTGTCGCGTGGATCTCTAGAATTTGACCTGATTCTATTTCGTTCATTGCCTTTTTCGTTTTTACGATTGGCATCGGACAAGCTAGTCCTTTTGCATCAAGAATTTTATCTGATTTCATTTTAGTAGCCCCCTCCATATACTTATACCCTTATCGGTATTATAAAAGATTAAAAAAATTTGTCAATAGCGTTTTAAATTTGTTTTTCATAGCTTAATTAAACCTATAGGGGTATTTTAATTGATATCCATCACCCCTGTCAATCAATCTTTTAGGATTTTAGAGAAAACCTTTATTATCTGCTTTTTACTAACAGATTAACCGCTTCTTGAATAAGAGCTTTTCATTTTATCATTGTATTCCATGGATTTCCCTCCTCTTTCTACAGTTGATTCTAGTTGATCTTTTATTAGTGTTTAAAATGCCACCCTCACTTTAATGTGAGAGCGGCGACATTTATACCAGTTCCGATTACACCATTACTTTACAAATATCATTTGTAAAGTCAACTGGATCCTGGATTGGTAACCCTTCGATAAGTAGTGCTTGATTGTATAACAAGTTTGTATATAGCGTTAACTTGTCTTTATCTTGATCAAATGCAGCTTTTAACGATTGGAATACATCATGATTAATGTTGATTTCTAATACTTTATCTGCCTGGATATTTTGATTGTTCGGCATTGCTTTTAATACTTTTTCCATTTCAATTGAGACATCGCCTTCCGTTGAAATACAAACAGGATGTGATTTTAAGCGCTTCGATGCCTTAACATTCTTCACTTTACCAGATAAAACTTCCTTCATATAATCAAATAACTCTTTGCTTTCATTCTCTTCTGACTCAGCTTGCTTTTCATTTTCATCATCAATTCCTAAATCACCACTTGAAACGGATTTAAATTCTTTTTCCTTATACGACAATAACATTTTAATGGCAAACTCATCGATCTCATCCGTAAAGTAGAGGATCTCATATCCCTTATCTAAAACCATTTCTGTTTGTGGTAATTTTTCAATTCGCTCATGTGTTTCACCTGATGCATAGTAAATGTATTTTTGATCGTCTGGCATTCGCTCTATATACTCAGCTAATGTTACAAGTTTCTTCTCTTTTGAAGAATAGAACATTAATAAGTCTTGTAAATCCTCTTTATATTGGCCGAAATCACTATAAACGCCATACTTTAATTGTCTACCAAATGTTTCAAAGAACTTCTCGTATTTTTCTCTTTCATCTTTTAACAGGCTTTGTAGTTGACCTTTAATTTTATTCTTAATGTTTTTTGCAATTAACTTCAACTGACGGTCGTGCTGGAGAATTTCTCTTGAGATGTTAAGTGATAAATCTTCTGAATCAACCATTCCTTTAACAAAGCTAAAATAATCCGGAAGTAAGTCTGCACATTTATTCATGATCAATACACCGCTAGAATAGAGCTCTAAACCTTTTTCAAATTCCTTTGTATAATAATCAAACGGCATATTCTCTGGGATAAAAAGAATTGCATTATAACGGATTGCACCATCAACACTGATGTGGATATGCTTTAGAGGCTTGTCAAACCCGTAATGCTTTTCCTGGTAGAAGTTTTCATAATCTTCATCCGTCAATTCATTTTTATTCTTTCTCCATAATGGAACCATACTATTAATAGTTTGTTCCTCTTGATACTCTTCAAATTCATTTTCGCTTCCATCCTTCGGCCTTTGACTAGTAACGTCCATCTTGATTGGGTAGCGAATAAAATCAGAGTATTTTTTGATAATTGACTTTAAACGGTATTCTTCCAAGTATTCATCGTATGTTTCATCTTCTGTGTTTTCTTTTATTTTTAAGATAATTTCTGTACCTATTGTATCCTTTTCAACTTCCTCAATCGTATACCCATCGGCACCTTCTGATTCCCATTTATAAGCAGCTTCGCTATCTAAAGCCTTCGTAATCACCGTAACAACATCAGCTACCATAAAAGCGGAGTAAAAACCTACCCCAAATTGACCAATAATATCGTGCCCATCTTTTATTTCATTTTCTTTCTTAAATGCTAATGATCCACTCTTTGCAATGGTTCCAAGGTTGTTTTCAAGCTCATCTTTTGTCATTCCGATCCCAGAATCAGAGAGTTTCAATGTTCTGCTATCTTTATCTGCCTCGACCTTTATGTAGTAACTGTCTTTATCAAACTTAAGCGTATCATCTGTTAAGGCTCGATAATAGATTTTATCAATCGCATCACTTGAATTTGAAATTAACTCTCTTAAAAAAATCTCTTTTTGAGAATAAATCGAATTAATCATCATTTCTAATAATCTTTTCGATTCTGCTTGAAACTGTTTTTTCGTCATAACTAGTTCCCCTTTCTTTTGTATAAATTTTTCAACCTACATTAGTATAAGTTAATTTCTGTGTCCAAGACAGCAATTTACACTTTAGCACTTTATCACCAAGAGTGCTAACCAATAATTTAATATCATAAATTGCTAAAAGTGTCAATAATGGTACAGGCACCTTTAGTCGGCTAAAGGTGCCTGACACCGTTTAGCTTAACGCTTGTTAAACGGATAAAAATTATACATTTGAGAAAACCTAAAAAAAATTGTATACCAAACTAGTTTTTATAAGGGGAATCATAAATGGAAGACATACTTGACCGTATTTTAGGATTTCTACCACAACGTTCTGTATTTTGGACAGCGCTAGGAACATCACTCCTTGTTCTTGGCTTGCAAACCTTGACTCAAAAGCTTAATGAAGTTGTCCAGTTACCTTATATGAAGGAAGAAAATCAAAGAGAACGGCAAAAAATACTGGGGCAAGCGAAGAAAAATAAACTATCGAAATCGAATCCTTAAAGGAGATTACATGTAATGGGAACCAACAATGAATATCAAATAAGTCCGATTGAGATGGGAGTGACTTTAATCTCTCTTATATTTGGGGTTGGAATTCTAACGTTACCAAGAGCATTAGCAAATCGCGTTGGAACGACGGACGGATGGATTTCAATCCTCATTGCTGGCCTTATTTCAATGGTATTAATTTATTTCTATACACGTCTACAACAAAATTTTCCGAATGAGGGTCTACTTCAATATTTAGCAAAAGGGAAGGTTGGAAAATGGGGGGCAAAAGCATTCGCTTTTTTATTTATCTTCTATTTCACTAACTTGCTTGCTTTACAAGCTAGATTATTGGCTATGGCAGTAAAAATGTATTTAATTGACCGAACACCTTCAGAAGTAATTGTGGCCATCATCCTTCTCGTCACAACGTATGCAGCTTCAAAAGGAATACAAGGAATCATTCATATTCATTTAATGTTTATGCCATTTATTCTCTTTGCTCTATTTATTGTCATTATCTTTAATCTTGCCGAAGCAGACTTTAACCGTCTATCACCCATATTAAGTGAAGGGTTTGTTCCTGTTTTATCGGGTATTTTTTCACCTATGTTTTCATTTGTAGGGATCTTCTTTCTTTTCTTTTTTATGACATATATGAAAGCAAGTGATTTACGTTCGCTACCACTTAATATTGCAATGATGTTTCTCATTATAACTTATACATTTCTAACGATTATTTCGTATGCGGTATTTGGATTTGAAATGTCCAAGGTCATTACGTTTCCAGCGATCGAACTTGCAAAGGAAATCGAAATTATTGGAAAGTTTATTGAAAGATTAGAATCCATTTTTTTAACGATCTACATCATGGCTATTTTTACGACAATGGCAACAGTATTATTTACTAACTATAAAGTAATCAATGAACAATTTTTACCAAATAATAAAAATAGAAAATGGGTACCCCCCGTTATTATTTTTATTATTTTCATTGTTACGTTTATCCCCGATTCCATAAATAGTCTAAAAAAGCTTGGAGAATTCATTGCTATTTTAGGTGATAGTTTATTGGGGGCTGGTATTGCCATTGGCTACATGACAGTCTGGCTACGTAAACGAAGAAAAACCTCTTATGATAATGTTAGTCAAACATAAAAATGAGAAGGTTGGGGGCTTTCAGAATGAATAGTCAAGATCAATATGAAATCGCCCCATTAGAAATGACGATTGTTTTAATGTCCATGATTATAGGGGTCGGAATTTTAACGATACCACGAAGCCTAACAACAACATTAGAATCACCTGATGGGTGGATTTCCATTGGGATAACAGGCTTGATGGTTATGTTGCTTGTTTATCTTTATGCTAGCCTACAAAATCAATATCCAGGCCAAACATTATTTGATTATCTTTACCAAGGCAAAGTTGGAAAATGGATTGCTTCTCTTCTCATTGGAGCTTTTATAGTTTATTTTCTATCATTGTTAGCCTTTGAAGCTCGGGTTTTATCATTTGTGGTCAAAATGTATTTACTCAATGAGACGCCATCTGAAGCTTTAGTTGCGATAATTCTTTTAACCACAACTTATGCGGTGACCAAAGGAGTTCAAGGAGTAGTACATCTTAGTCTATTATTTATGCCAATTATATTGTTATTAATTATCCTTTTCTTGATAGCAAACCTACCCAATATGGATATAGACAAGATGTTACCAGTAATGGGTGACGGAATAATGCCTGTGATTGAGGGAACAACAGAGATATCACTTTCATATTTAGGTGTAGAAATCTTATTCTTTATGATGGTCTATATGAAACAGGAAAATCTTCGTGCCTTCCCCTTAAATGTTTCAGTTAGCGTTATTACGCTTTTGTATATATTTACATTTATTATGGTCGTCACGATCTTTGGCGTTGAAGGAACGCAAGTCATCACCTTCCCCACTGTTGAAGCTATAAAGGAAATTGAAGTTCCAGGTGCGTTTTTTGAACGGTTAGAGTCGCTCATGATAACGATTTGGATTATGACGATATTTAACACGATGTCTACAATACAACTTATCACCTTTCTCACCATAAAAAAACAATTGCAGCAACTTAACGAAAAGATTCTACTTTCCACCATCGTTTTTATTACCTATACTATCGCATTTATTCCAAATTCAATAACAGATGTATTTACATTCAGTGATTGGATTGGTTGGCTTGGAGTAAGCTTATTTGGACTGAGTCTTATTTGCGGATTTTTCACCGTGTGGTTTAGAAAGAAAAAAACGTCGAGTCATACGTCAAGGGGGATGTAAAGTGAACAAAACGATTTATTTCCTTCTAATAGTAGTCCTCATTAGTCCTCTTTTTATGGGATGTTGGGACTTAACTGAAATTGAAGAAACGGGATTTTTATTAATTGTAGGACTAGACCCTGTCGAAAATGAAGAAAAAGTAATATCTGAGTATGAAAAAGAAACGGGCCGAAGCATCAGCCAAAAACCTGAGCACAATCAAATGTTTAGTGCCACATTTAATGTCGCAATTCCAGGTAAAATTGAATCCCAAGTAGGAGGCATGACAGGTAAACCTTTTTTTAATATTACCACCACTGGACTAACGAACTTTAAAGCAGTCCGCCAAATTGCCGCAAGAAGAAGTAGAAAATTAAATTTTGAACATGTTAAAGCGATTGTCATTAATGAAGATTTAGTCAGAGGAGGTCCTATGCTACAACACATTTCAGACTTCTATATTCGTGACCACGAAATGAGGAGAAGAGCGAATGTATATATCACGAATAAAAAAGCGAAGGAAGTACTAGACAACAAATTACCACTCGAAGAACTGATCGCAACATCGATTCTAGACATTAATGAAAATCATAATGCAGTCCTCTCGATGAGTGCTCCAATTACGATTGGTGAAGTTGCCGTCCATATTCTCGAAGAAAGTAGTTTTATAATTCCCCGAATTGTCCCTTATGATGGTGATTTAAAAATTGCAGGTGCAGCAATTTTTCTAGGGAGAGAAAATACAATGCTCGGCTGGCTCGGTGAGGTAGATATGAGCGGTTATAACTGGGTAATGGGAGAAGCTAAAAATGGAATCATTGAAGTTAATTACAAAGAAGGTAAAGGTGAGTTTTTTGTATTTGAAGTCATCACGATGGCAACTAAAGTCGATTACAGACGCAAGAACGGTAAAAATATTTTTGATATTAAAGTTCGAGCCGAAGGTTCTATTGGCGATAGTTGGTTACATGATGTAGAAATTAGTGATGAAAAAGCGATTAAAGAATTAGAAAAACTGGTTGAAGAAGAGATTAAAGCACAAGCTAATCAAATTATCGATAAAATGCAAAACGAATTTCATGCCGATATTTTTGATTTCCATACTAAAGTAAAGCAAAAACAATATAACTATTGGAAATCGGTTGAGGATGATTGGGACGGTGAAGGTGGGGAATTTGAAAAAGCTGAAATTAATATAAACACGAAAGTAAAAATTCGTCATTATATGTTAAATGAAAAATTAGGATAACTCGCTATTGGAGGTGACTAATATGTATAAAAAACTTTTAAGAAAATTAAATGCAGATAAAGTTCGAAAAAGTAAGGAATACCATTATGAACTCTCCAAAAACATTGAAGAAACAGTCACTTCAATAAAAAATATCGTTGGTGAAAGTGATGATATTGTTCAACGTGATTTTCACATTGGTAAAAAAATAAAAGCAACGCTATTTTATATCGATGGTTTAGCTGATGAAAATGGGATTGAAACGAAGGTCATCAAACCGCTTATTTATTTTTCCGAAGAAGCAGTCACAGAACTAAAAGGGGACGATTTCATTGATTATATTCAAAACGAAGTAATAAACTTTATTGAACTTTCTGTTGAAACGACATTTGACGGGGCTATGCTTCCTTTCATGAGTGGTGAGACGTTGCTTGTCATTGATGGAATAGATAAGTTTATCTTATTTGAAACTCGTCGTTTTAACCAAAGATCCATACAAGAACCTGAGAGTGAAATTGTTGTTCGTGGACCACGTGATGGCTTTAATGAAGTATTACATACTAATGTCATGTTACTTCGTAGAAGAATTAGAGATCCTAATATGACCGTTCAATTCGGGCAATTAGGTAGAAGAAGTAAACGTGATTTTGCTCTTATTTACATTAAAGGTATTACGAATGAAAACCTTGTTGAAGAAATGCGCTACCGAATTGCTAGTATTGATATCGATGATGTTTCCGAGACAGGGGATCTAGAACAATTTGTTGAAGATAATGTATTATCACCCTTTCCGCAACTGATACGAACCGAGCGGCCAGATAAAGTCGCCTCTCATCTATTAAATGGTAAAGTCATTGTTGTCGTCGATGGGACACCCTTTGTATTAATCGCACCATTTACGTTTGAGGAATTTTTTAAATCACCAGAGGATAATTATGACCGTTGGCACATCGGAACATTATTACGGGTCCTCAGGTATATCGCTGCTTTCATCGCTATATTTCTCCCAGCTCTCTATATTGCGATGGTATCGTATCACCAAGGGATGATTCCAACAACGTTAGCCCTGTCGATTGCAGGAACACGAGAAGGTGTTCCGTTCCCAGCCTTTATTGAAGCCTTATTAATGGAATTTACAATTGAGTTGTTACGGGAAGCTGGGATTCGTTTACCACGGGCTGTTGGGCAAACAATCGGTATCGTTGGTGGCCTTGTTATTGGTGATGCAGCCGTTCAGGCTGGTATTGTAAGTCCAATTATGGTTATTGTTGTCGCATTAACAGCCATTGCATCATTTTCTCTTCCTGCCTATAACATTAGTATTACCTTTAGAATGTTGCGCTTTGGGTTTATGATTGCAGCTGCTGTTTTCGGGCTTTTTGGTATAGTGATCGCATATATTTTAATTAATATTCATATGGTCGGCTTACGTAGCTTTGGTTGTTATTACACGTCACCGTTTGCCCCATATAACTTTGCAAACTGGCTCGATTTAGTCATTCGTGCACCAATATCACTGCAAAAAAATAGAAAAGCCGAGCCGAAAACGCTCGACTCGAAACGTCAAGCGTAATAATCAAGCGGAATAAAGCACCGTCCTATTGGACAGTGCTTATTTTTATTAGTGATGGGTTAGAACAGCAGGTGCTACGATTGGAATTGGATCTATTGCAATTGGGTACCACATTGGTGAAGATAACCTTCACTAACTTAACATCATGAATGATGTATTCCTAACAATTTCCTTGATTTTCCTATATTTTATTCCACTTAGATTAGTGCCAACTTCATTTTTTCTAACGATGATTTCTAACTCAAATTCTCCCCATACGTCATATCTATGTCTTTTGAGGTTTCTCCCTCCTCACCACAAGCTGTTACATAAAGTTCTGTAAAGGCATAGAAGCTACATAAATATAAACTGATATTCGAAAAATTGAGTTTAAATATGGATGCAGAAAATATGTGAAATTATGTTTTTTAAGAATAGATTATTCTCAAAGAATATAATTTGTATTTCAATCAAAATATATGGGATGATATAACTATACATTTTTCGTTTCCCATTATAGCTACTCTCATTTATAAATATTTTTTCGTAAGGAGGTAATACTTTGAATCAACTTACCGTACTTGTAGCGGATGATGATCCGAATGTGTGTGAGATTATCCGCTTGTTTTTTACTGAAAATAATTATCGTGTGGTAGAAGCAAATAGTGGTTCGGAGGCCATTAAATTATATGAGTCTAGTAATCCTGATGTTATTTTATTAGATATCATGATGCCTGACATGGATGGGTACGAGGTGTGTCGGCAAATCCGTAAAAAAACCGATGTCCCGATCATTATGTTATCTGCCAAAGGCGAAGAAATTGACCGAATCCTTGGCTTGGAAATTGGGGCTGACGATTATGTGACTAAGCCTTTTAGTCCTAGAGAAATTATCGCTAGAATTAAAGCGATCTTTAGAAGAGTTCCCGTAAAAACTGGAAATGAAGGTGCTAATGGCAACGATATCCATGATTTTAAAGATTTTTCGATCCATGTTAAAAGTAGACAAGTCCTTGTTAATGATGAAAAGCTTTTTCTTCGTCCAAAAGAGTTTGATTTATTATTATATCTGGTACAAAATTCAAACGCCGTATTAACGAGAGAACAATTATTGGAGCATGTATGGGGGTTTGATTTTGGCGGGGATATCCGAACGGTAGATGTACATATTAAGCGAATTCGCTCTGAGTTTGCTAAATACGACATCCATTGTATACATACCGTATGGGGAGTTGGTTACCAATTTAAAGATTAACGCTACAAAGAGGAGTGCCATCATTTATGCAGTGGTTAAATCAAAGTTTGTTTCGGCGATTACTCGTAAGTTTTTTAACCGTGTTCTTATTAGGGTTTGGGATTATTGGTATTGTGATCTCAATGTCTACAAAGGAATATATTACAAATCAAAAAAAACAAGAAATGCTTACACAGGCGAGAAATGTAAACGGTGCGGTCCTACAAAGCGATAAAATTACTCCAGATATTACAGAGACCATCGAAAAATTAAGTGATTTTTCTCAATCAAATATTTGGATAGTCGATAA
Organism: Alkalihalobacillus sp. BA299; assembly: GCF_017745675.1. Taxonomy (GTDB): domain Bacteria; phylum Bacillota; class Bacilli; order Bacillales; family Bacillaceae_F; genus Alkalihalobacterium. The sequence goes on along the minus strand of NZ_JAFLJM010000016.1, from coordinate 93,855 downwards.
AACGGGAGAAATCGTAGCTACATCTTCACAGCAAGACCTGCTAATTGGAGAGTTAATTAATCATGATACTATGCAGGATGTGCTTCAAGGTAATTATAGTATTCAGGTGATGGAAATTGAAGAAGAAGAACGGACGATGCTTTCTGTCATTGTCCCTTGGGGAACAAATGAAACGATTTACGGTGGAATTATTCTCCATTCCCCTATTTCAGGTTTAAAGGCTACGGTAGACAATATTCGAGAAATTGTTTTATGGGCAATTATTAGTGTATTATTTATCGTTGGACTGTTAGTGTCCTATTTGTCTTGGTCCATTTCTAAGCCATTAAAACGAGTGGAGGAAGCAGCAAATGAAATAGCGTTAGGAAATTATAACAAACGTGTTAAACACGACATCCCCGATGAAGTAGGTCAGCTTGTCAACTCATTTAATCGCATGGCTAAGAAATTAGATGATATTGAACGAGAACGTGATTCACTGGAACAAAGGAGAAAAGATTTTATCGCGAATGTTTCCCACGAATTACGGACTCCGTTAACGGGGATTAAAGGCTTTTTAGAAGCTTTACAGGATGGATTAGTAAAAGATGAAGAATCTAAACAAAAATACTATCAAATCATGCAGAGAGAAACTGAGTATCTTACCCATTTAGTGAGGGATTTAATGGAATTAATCAAATTTGAAAAGAACGAAGTAACATTAGATCTTTATTATGTTCAGATCGATGAAGTCATAAAAAAAGTATGTTTCCATCTTCAGCCTGCCATAACTGAAAATGGAAATGAAATTTTTCTTCATCTCCAAGAAAATACACCTCCTATTTTAGGTGATTCGATACGACTTGAACAAATTTTTAAAAACTTAATACACAATGCAAATAAATTTACCGAAAACGGGACGATTACTGCTTCCATTAAACACGACTCAGATAAAGTATTTATAAAAATTTCAGATACAGGAATCGGAATCCCTTCTTATGATTTAAAGCGAATTTGGGACCGATTCTTTAAGGTGGATCGCGTGAGAAATAAAAAAGGGCGCGGAACAGGTTTAGGTTTGGCTATCGTAAAAGAATTAGTCAAATTACATCACGGAGAAGTTCAAGTAGAAAGTAAGCTAGGTGAAGGAACGACTTTTACCGTTATTTTACCTATTGACTTTACGGCCAATGAATAATTTAACACAAACATTGTAATTAATTTGTAAACACAGTTCATATATTTTTAATAATTTGATAAAAGATTGATTATATCTTTCATGTAAAATCACCATTATTAACTAAAAAATAATGGGTGATAACTATGATAAGTCATCAGCTAGATAGTATTCAGCAAGTAAAAGTAGCAAAGACATCTATATATCTAATCCTCCCGTTAACGGCAATGATTTTGGTCGTTCCAAGCCAATGGGAAAGACTTCAGTTTTTTTTACTGTTACTTTATCCTATTTTACTTTCATATAATTATTATAACTTTGACCGACAGCTCCTAAAAAAATCGCTTATTTTTTTAGGGATATTTCTCGTAGCAAACCTTACAACTTTTCTAGTCCATGTTTGGCAGCTGATCTGGGAAATGTCAAACCCGAATGGATTGTTTGGTTGGAAGTTGTATTTAAACCCATTGTTACATTCCATTCCATTTAATGATGGAATGTGGTTACGACAGTTTGCTACACCAGTTCTTGACCGTTTTTTTGTATACATTTACATTCACGGCTTTGTATTTTGTCTATTTGTATTAGCCATTTATTATCTACTTACAGGTCAACCGAAAAAGATTCTTCTCGCGATGTTTGCTGGACATGTCTTACAATACGTTTTGATTATGCCGTTTCACTTCTGGGTTGATGGTCATCAGGTTTGGTGGATTCAAAACCAATGGTTCGGCTATCAATTTACGGATCCAATTGCAGGGTATCGCACTGTGACCGAGCCTATCATACCTAGTTTAAACCACGTATTTCCTAGTATGCATACATCGATTGCAACAGTAACCATCTTATTAGCTTGGAGAGAAAGCTCGAAACCAATTAAATACTTTTTTGCGTTTTTAAATACCGGTATTATTATCTCTACAGTCTATCTAGGAATTCATTGGGTAATTGATATTTTCGGTGGCATTTTATTTGGCTATGTAACTTTGAAATTGGCTGAAAAAATGATCGCAACAAATTGGAAATTAGTATTTGAGCGCTCCGAAAATCGTGTATTAGCATATGTTTATCCATTACGAAATCACCAAATCAATCAAAACCAAACCTTTTTCTGGTGGGATAGCAAATGAAAATAAATCATACAATTAGTGAAGTTATAGTTTTACGGAGTATTGCATGTTTAAGTATTGTTTTTTTACATTCTATTGGGATTGCTTTATCAGGTAGTAACATGGGGACTTGGACGACTGTCTTTTTTGACTCGCTTCATGTCCTCCTTTACTTTGGAACCCCCATGTTTATTTTTATCTCAGAATTTTTAGTTGCCTACTCCTATCGAAATAAATCTTTGCCTACGAATTTTCTTAGGAAGCGATTTAATTTTATCTTCCTACCCTTTTTGTGTATGGCTTTGTTTTATACAATTCCACACGCAAATACTCTAGAAAATGGTGCCGTAAAACTTTTCTTAAATGCTGTTATCGGTGATTTCCATGGCTATTTTGTGTTAATTATTTTTCAGTTTTATTTAATTCATACAATATTTCACAAGCATCTAAAGGCATGGAATCCTAAAGTAGTATTGGTAGTAGCATTTTTCATTAATGCGATTTATCTCGCTTTTTTTAACTTTACACCTCCAATGAATATCCCAGCTGGAGACTATATTTGGAATCGCTATTATTGGGTACCCTTTTTGGGTTGGGTGTTTTATTTTGCATTAGGCTATTATTGTGGCTTTTATTTTGAGGCTTTTATTGAACAGCTCCGTAAATACAAACGGCTCGTCTTAATTAGCCCTTTAATTAGTAGTGTGCTTTTATTAGCCTTCTATCATTCCGAGATGATAAGTGTGCATAGTTCTAAGAGAATCGATCTCCTAATCCATACGACTATTATGTGTTTCTTTTTGTTTTACGTAGCACATAAAATGCCCAAAATCCCTAACTTACTTCATACGGTCAATCAGTATTCTTTTAGTATTTACCTGTTGCATATGTTTTTCCTATCATTTATCGATTTTATTTATCCTAAATTCCCTATCTTCACTGGCAGCGTTTATGTTCTGTTTTTGTTCACATTTAGTACGCTCGGTTCAATCTTTATGAGCTACTATATAAATAAATGGAAGTACGGAAAATATATTATCGGTAGAGTAAATACCCCAATGGAAAACACCACTGTAACTAATAAAAATACGAAGCTAAAAAATAAAAAAGCTTATACTTATTCATAACGTTCGATTAAGAGTGAGACAAATTGAAATAACGGTTCATTCCTCTTTAATTTAGTTTAAAAATAACAATTACAGTAACATTAAAAATCGCATTGGAATCCAATGCGATTTTTGATGTTTGTTGTGTTACTTCACTCAAGCACCTAGTAGAATATAAGATTTAATTTGTTACAAATTTGGACGGACACACAATCCGTTTTACATAAAAATTGTGCTTTTAGGGAATGATTTGAATCATGAAAGTAATTAGAAAACAAATCAAACTCTCTTTCCTAATGAATGAGGCCTATTATGCTAAATATCATCTTAATTTTCGTCCTTCAAATTATATTAGTCCCTCTTTTAACACTAAGAATTATCTTTGTCGTTAAAAACCGGACAGGGACTGCGACGGCTTTTGGTTTTTTAGAAGCCTTAGTTTATGTTTTCGGTTTGTCCATTGTACTTAGTGGTGAACAAAACTTAGCTGAAATGATAACATATGCACTCGGATTCGGTGTAGGCATCTTTTTAGGTGGCAAAATTGAAAATAAGTTAGCGATTGGTTATACCACTCTTGCTGTTAACTTATTAAATCAAAATGATGAATTAATCAGTACATTAAGAAATGAGGGCTTTGGTGTAACCATTTTTGAAGGAAAAGGCCGAGACGGGATTAGATACCACCTAGAAATCCTTACAAAACGAAACCGTGAAGAAGAAGTAATGACAATAATTGAAGAATTCGAGCCGAAAGCATTTATCATTTCTTATGAACCTCGAAAGTTTAGAGGTGGCTACCTCGTTAAAGGCATGAAGAAAAGTTTAAAATAATGGCTGTTTTCGTAAACTTTGTTGCTTTTGGACCGTTTTTTGAAAATAAAATAGCCTTTTCAAGACAAATTCATTTGTCTGAACGGCTATTTTATTTTCAAACCCTTCACGCTATGCGTGAAGAGCCAAGCATCCGCTTGGCTTACGGTCCAAAAGCTAAAAGCAACAATCTCTGAGAAAAGAGCCAAAATAATTAATACTAGTAATTACTTGGCTGATAATGACTTTGAGCTAAAATGATCGGTACCTCATCATAAAAATTTTGTAAATACAAAACAGCAGTGACTGGATAATGATCAGATGCATCACTTTTCATCACATTCGTTTCTCTAACAAGGAATTCTTTACTATGGAAAATATAATCGACTTGCCAATCTTGACTATAATACGTCTGGATTGGCTTTCCTTTGTTGCTTTTCTTGAGATACGGGTCCCAAGTTTTATATTCTTGCTTGATCGGGAGCGAATTTAAGTCACCTGTCAATATTATTGGATCTTTTAACTGATCCAGTTTATGATATATGGTTTCAATCGCCTTTAAACGCTCGTCTTGATCTAGACCTAGATGTGTATTTATAACATTAATAGATTGAGTATTAGACAATTGAATTTTGGACAATATTGCTGACCTTGCTTCTCTCTTGTTAATCAATGGGATCCTTTCAGTACTTTCAATCGGAAAACGAGACAGAATGGCATTTCCATAATATATGCCTGGATATGATATGGATGGATAAAAAACAGCATTCATTTCAAGCTCATCTGCTATGAGTTTCACTTGATCTGTAAACTTTGAACGAACACTATAACGCTCTATTTCTTGCAAACTAATAATATCTGCATCTATTGATCGTAATGTATCTATCGTTCGATTAAGGTCTACACGATTATCTAATCCTTTCCCATAACGGATATTATAAGAGGTAATCGTTATCATTTTTTCACCTAATAAATGATTGTTGCTGCTTGTCCATGTGTACTTTACTTTATATTTTTCATGAAGAGTGTGGATCATACATAAAAGGATGAGAGTAAATAATGAAATAAGAATAAACTTTTTAGTCATGATTACCCCCTCAAAAAGTTTCTGTTTAAATTTTATCATAATTTTCCGATAGATTAATTTGTAGTTTTTTCCTTTTGTTAATCTGCTTCTTAACGGTTTATAAGTATTATCATGTTTTGAAATCTCATCTATCTCTTCGTTTAAACTAGTTTTTCTAAAAACCTAGTCCTTTTTATCGAAATTTTAGTAGTCTTAAATTTACTGTATTTGGAAAAGCCTCTGTTTCATATATTTTAATTATTGATGTTGCATTAAAGGAGGAGTAGAGTAATGGACTATTTCACAACTAGAAAAAAGTATTATCCTTATGTAAGTCCATTTAGCCCTTGCCCACCAATGACAGTTAAAACCTATGTTACGGCACCAAACTTATATCTTGTGTATCAACCACCTAATTTACCTCAATTCTCCCCTCACGAAGCGTTATACGCAGGCACATTATGGAAATATTTTTACGATCCATATTATGGGCCATGTGAAAAAAGGGAGGAGAGTTAACATGAAGCATAAGCAGTTACCACCCCAATTTTACGAACTTATGAAGGAGTTACAGGCAGTTGATTTTGTTCTTATCGATCTTACATTATATTTGGATACTCACCCAAACGATACAGATGCAATTCAGCAATTTAATCAGATGGCTCAAGTCAGCCAACAACTGAAAATAGAAGTTGAAAAATTTTATGGACCATTACTACAATATGGAAATAGTTATAGTGGATATCCATGGAATTGGAATGAGTCCCCATGGCCTTGGGAGTTATAAATTGATGAAGGAGGTAGAATTCTTTGTGGATTTATGAAAAGAAACTGCAATACCCAGTAAAAGTCAGTACGTGTAATCCTACTTTAGCAAAATACTTAATTGAGCAGTATGGCGGTGCTGACGGTGAGCTAGCAGCTGCTTTACGTTATTTAAATCAAAGGTACACGATCCCAGAAAAAGTAATTGGTTTATTAACAGATATAGGAACTGAAGAATTTGCTCATTTAGAAATGATTGCAACAATGATTTATAAATTAACCAAAGATGCTACTCCTGAACAAATGAAGGAAGCAGGACTTGCAGCCCATTATGTCAACCATGATAAAGCGTTGTTTTATCAAAACGCAGCAGGCGTTCCTTGGACAGCAAGCTATATCCAAGCAAAAGGAGATCCGATAGCTGATTTGTATGAAGACATAGCAGCAGAAGAAAAAGCAAGAGCCACTTACCAGTGGATCATTGATATGTCTGATGATCCAGATTTAAATGACGGACTAAGGTTTTTGCGCGAAAGAGAAATCGTTCATGCTCAACGTTTTCGTGAAGCCGTTGAAATATTAAAAGAGGATAGAGAACAAAAGAAAGTATTTTAACAAAAATTATTTTCATTAATTATTTACACTATTTACATTTAAATACGTCAAAATTAGTAAGAACTATTTAATGAAATACTGTTTTCAAATGATCATTAATTGAATAGGAATAAAACGGTTACTTTCACAAAGGGAGGTTCCTTTTACACTTTATGGGAACATCCCTTATTCCTCATAAACCATTTTCTCGTTATCCCACCATCAACAACTAGGTTAATTGATTATTTCACATAGACTTAACCATGAAAATACATAAAAATGTTCTTCTATCACAAAATAAAATGACTAAGATTGGGGGTGAACAGAATGGATGTAAAACGAGTAAAGCAAATTCTTTCTTCTTCTGCTGATATTGATGTGAAATATAATGGTACTTCTGTTTGGATTGATAAGCTGAATGAAGATGGTAAAACAGCCACAGTACACTTAAGAGGACCACTTGAGCAAAGGTCAGAAGTAGAAATTACAGAACTAGTTGAAGAGTAGTTTATTGAAATATTAAATGCATACAGTTTTAAATATAAAGAGCCTGAAGTTCCTACTCGAGCAGGCTCTATTCATTTTTCACCATGCATTCTTCAATAACCTTATGAATATTAAATTTAGGCCACTTATTCATTTAACATCTGTAGAAACTGTTTTGTTCGTTCTTCTGACGGGTTTTCTAGTATAGTCTTTGAAGGACCTTCTTCTATAATATATCCACCATCCATAAACAACACTTTGTCTGCTACTCGACGAGCAAAATTCATTTCATGTGTAACAATAACCATCGTTTGTCCTTCTTTCGCAAGATGTTCAATTACTCGAAGTACTTCACCGACTAGTTGTGGATCAAGGGCAGAAGTCGGCTCATCAAAAAGCATGACTTCTGGGTTCATCATAAGTGCTCGAGCAATCGCAGCACGCTGTTGTTGCCCACCTGAAAGTGAATCTGGATATTTATCACGATGCTCATACATCCCTACCTTTTCGAGCAATCCTTCTCCTTCTTTAATTAAGTCATCTTTCTTCCTCTTTTTCACTGTTAATGGCGCCTCAATTATATTCTCCATCACTGTTTTGTGCGGAAAAAGATGGAACCCTTGAAACACCATCCCTGAGTAGCTTCTTAGTTCTATTGTATCTTTTTTATTTGGAGGCTTATGGTCGAACGATAGAGTTTTATTTCCGATCGTAATCGAACCCCCATTAGGAATTTCAAGTAGATTTAAACAACGAAGTAATGTTGTCTTCCCTGACCCAGAAGGTCCAATTAAACAAACAACTTCACCCTTATTTACTGAAAAATCAATGGATTCAAGGACAGTCACACGATCAAATTTTTTCTTTAAATTGTTCACTTTAATCATAGATTAACTCACCTCTTTTACCGTCGGCTTAAATATCGGTTATACCTTTTTTCTAATCTTTCTTGTAAATGTCCAATAACAATGCACACGATCCAATAGATAAGGGCTGCGGTAATATACATCGTCATACTGTCAAATGTACGTCCAGCAACAAGTCTAGAACTATATAATAATTCTTGTACTGTTATCACTGATGCAAGAGACGTCCCCTTAACAATATCCATGAAAATATTAAAAGTTGGCGGGAGGGCTATTCGTGTTGCTTGTGGAATAATAATTCGATAAAGCGTTTGAACATACCCCATTTGCAATGATGCCGCAGCCTCCCACTGTCCACGAGGTACAGACATGATGGCAGAACGAACCACCTCCGCTATATAAGCAGCAAAATTCAAGCTAATTCCAACAATACCAGCAACAATCGCACTACTAAACTGAACTCCCAATACAGGTACACCATAATATAAAATGAAAATAAAAACTAGGAGCGGTGTTCCACGCATAAAAGAAATATATATTCGAGCTGGCCAACGTAAAAACCAGAACGTAGACATTCGAGCGATACCAAATAAAGTACCAATAATTAGTGCAAAAAACATACTAAATAGGGCAATAATCATTGTAATTTTTAAGCCCTCAAGTAAAAAAGGTAATGAATCTATAGCCAACTTAGGATCATACAAGTGTTCCCATTTGATTTCCTTAAACCATTCAAACATGATCACACCTCCTTTAAATATGTACTGAAATAGAAAGAGGCTGACTTAACAGCGTCAAGCCATCCTCCACATAAAGGTGCCTGGCACCCCTTATATTATTTACCCTCTAAACTAACGACTTCTGAACTGTCCACTGGTTGCGATACGTCTTTACCTAGAAACTCTTCAGACAATTTAGCAACAGTACCATCCTCTAGTAACTCTTGCATCGCTTCATCTAAACGCTCTTTTAATGAAGTGCTTCCTTTTAGCATAATAATTGCACTTTCAGTCGCATGATACTTCACTTGCTCAGCAACTGCAAGACGATCATCGCCAAATTCATCAAGTGTACGGTTAAGTACAAGTAGGTCATTTAAATATGCATCCCGGTTTCCATTAATAATGTCACGTAGGATCGCATCTACACCACCATCATAAGCAACCCCATCAGCACCAATATTTTCTGCAAACATTGCATAATTACTCGTTAAAGACCCTAATGCTACCTTAACCCCTTTTAAATCATGAGCTGATTCGTATTTGTCAACGTCTTCTGTACGGACAATGATTGAGCCGTATGAATATTTATGAGGAATTACAAAGTCAAATGTTTCTTTACGCTCATCTGTAATTGCAAAATCGTTTGCAGCAATGTCTATTTGACCATTTCGTAAAGCAGGTAAAATGCCATCAAAGTCCATTGTACTAAACTCCACTTCGACTCCAAGCTGCTCACCTAATTCACGAATAAGCTCAACATCGAAGCCTGTTAATTGATTATTTTCGTCATAAAATGTAATCGGCGAGTAGTTTCCGGATGTACCTACTACTAGCTTTCCTGCTGCCTTTACATCAGTCCAAGACGTGTCTTCATCTGCTTCTTCTTCCGTAGCAGTATCTCCGCTTTCAGCACCTGCATCTTCTGTATTTTCTGCAGGTGCATCATCTGCAGCTCCACACGCTGCCAATATGATCATTAGCATTAGTGTGAAAAGTAATACCCCCATTTTTTTCATCATGATCTAACCCCTTTTTCTCTATTATTCCTGAGTTATTTAATCGGAATAGCCTGTTAATAGATTATAAAGTTGAAATAAAATATGTCAATCCTATTTAATATTTTCGATTTTTTCTTACTATTTATTCTTAAGCTCTTTATGAATTCAATACACTAAATTTGCCAGCCAATAAAAGTAAGGAATCCCAAAAATTAAATTGAATGGAAGTGTTAATCCAAGAGCTGACCCAATATATATTCCCGAATTCGCTTGAGGTATCGCTTGAGCAACAGCTGCAGGTGCAGCTATGTAAGACGCACTTCCTGTTAAAAACGCCAATACTACCGAACCACCTAAAGACAAACCAATGAACTGACCAGTTATAACTCCAATCGTACCTCCTATTACAGGTAATAGAAATGCAAAAAGAAACGATACTAGCTTCACGTTGCTGATTTGTCGAATACTGAGTGTCGCAACCATCCCCATATGAAGTAAGAAAATACATAGAATTCCATAAAATAAATCCCCGAATAATGGTCTAATTTGAGCTAGTCCATCAATGTGAGCAACATATCCTATAAAAATACCACCTAATAAAAGAAAAATACTTTTTCCAAAAAAAGCCTCTTTAACAACATGCTTTAAACTAGCTTCTTGATTAGAACTTCCGTCACCTTGTTTCTGAGATATGATTTTATAAAGGATGATAGCTAATACGATGGCTGGCCCTTCCATAATGACAAGGATTGCAGACATATACGGTTCATAATAAACACCAACCTTTTCTAAAAATGCTAACCCTGCAATAAAGGTTACGGCACTAACCGAACCATAGTGAGCAGCAATCGCAATAGTATCAGTTATTGAAAACTTAAATAATCCCTTTACAACCAAGTATGAAATACCAAACATCGTTACACTTAGTAAGATCGCAGTTATAATAGTCGGTACCATATCAACTAACGTTACACTTCTTAGTTCAACCCCGCCTTTAATTCCAATGGTTAAAAGAATAATCATCGTATAACCTGTATAAAAAGCAGTCGGTACTTTCAAATCAGAATTAACAATGACAGCTATTATTCCAATTAAAAAAAATAAGATCATCGGAGATAATAAATTGGTATAGGCAATTTCATAGATCAATTCCACTTGCTTCACCTCTTTCCCCAACATCTTTCTACTTTACTTAAAGTATCCAATTTTATCGTATTGTATTATAAAACTCATACCTTTTATTTACAAAACAAAAATTAGGATCTTTTTATTTTAAGAATGTATGTTTCATTTTAAAGTTAAACTAAGGGAATGACATACTTGGAGAAGGTGGCATAAATATGGAAAAGAAAACGCTACTAGTACAGCATAAATTTTATATGGAGAGCCCATATGCAAAACATATCATGAAAGAGGAACATGACGGTTCTTATGGACTAATTTACGATGAATTTATTCATGAAATGGGAACGCTTCTTGAAGTCGATATAATTTTCAATCGATTAAATGAGAAGAATTGGCTTATTGCGGATAATCGTCATATGCAAATTACCTATCAAAAAGATGCTGAAAACAACGATCAATATGATTTCATTCCTAAAACTAATAATGGAGATAAGTTAATTCAAGAAATGATTGAGAAACTTTTACAAAGCAACAATAAGTTCATATCTTTTCACTCTAAAAGTGATAGACATTGATCAGTTCCCATCCGGTATGATGAAGCTTATACTTGCCGGCTTTCGGACAATAGATGCATTTATTCCTTGTTTAATAAGATTACTGACAATCTGTTGAATGGAATTTACATTTTTCATACTTCCATTTGATTTCTCATTTGCTTTTTCTAACGATTTCATACAAATCCTCACCTTTTTTCATATGGTAAATTAAATAATAGCACACGAATATGAACTAAATATGAATTAACTGTTTAAAGTTTTTAGAAATTGAGATGCAAACGGTGTCCGTTATATAGACGTTACTACAAGACGACGATTTTCAGGCTGGGTTTAAAGCAAGGCTTATTACTAGTGCTTAGCTCTCACGTAATTTTGTTGTTTTTTAGACTAGATTCAAAAAAGCTAACGTCATTATTTTGACGTTAGCTTTTTTGAATCTAGTCAATATCCTTTTTGTTCTTTCCTTTCACAAACCGATACGTAACATAAGCAATATATAACGGTGTAGCAATATAAATAAGATAGGGAAATTGCCCATAAAAGCCCTTATAAATCACAAATAGTGCACAACCCAAAAAGATCGTTACAATTGTTCCGTATTTTGGAAGAGGTACTTCTTTTAAACTCGGAATTCTTAATTTACTCACCATTAAAAAGCACAGTGCTGTAAATACTACCGTTGTAATAATATTTGGAATGAGATCTCCAAATAGAGTGAGGATGGCTAAAATTCCACCCGCAGCTGTAATCGGAACGCCAATAAAATAATTCATAGAAGATTTGGTACTTATATTAAACCTTGCTAAGCGATATGCTCCAAACAACGGGAATAATCCAGCTACCATAAATCCTAACAAACCAAACTGATAAAAATATGTATAATACACTAAAAATGACGGCCCTACACCAAATGTAACTATGTCCGCTAAGGAATCTAACTCTTTTCCTAAAGTACTGTCTGCTTTTAACATTCTTGCGAGTCTTCCATCCATGCTGTCTAACATCATTCCAATAAGGATCAAAATGGCAGCGTTTTTATACTGTCCACTAGCTGCATACCCGATTGATAGGAAACCACAGTATAAATTTCCTAATGTAAAAAGGTTCGGGATGCTTTTCGTAAATCGCATTCTTGTCACCACACAACATAGAGTAAATTTTTTAAACCATCTAAGCATTTTGTTAAAAGAACTATATTCTTATTAAGTTAAGGTGTAAAATTTGAGTTGAATTAAAATTTTAAGTAAGAATACGTATATTAATAAAAGCAAAAATAACAGGTTCTGTCAAAGAATATTTTCTTTTAATGATATAGCGAAAGATAAATATCGATAGTAAAACGGGCATTAAAAACATTAAAAACATTTGAAACTCAGTAGAAATTGAAAATAAACTCGTAGTTGTATTGGTTTGTGAAAAAAAATGGTGTTCATGTCCATCTCTTGTATAGGCCATGATAAGCTGTAGAGGTAATGCAAACAGCAAGCACAAAAAATATGCAATCCCGACCCAGCCGACGCTTCTTAAATCTTGAAGGAAAATACCACGGTTAAACGATAATGTTTTCGATAGCATAGCCGACATCCCTCATTTCATAAATAAAAATTTCTTCAAGCGTTAATGGTAATACATCAAATATAGCCGGGTGGAAAGATTGAATATGAGAAGTTACTTTTTCTTCATTCCCCCTTACAATATACAAGCGTACACTTCCTCGTTCCTCTTTAAATAAAACATCAAAGCCGTGTAAAAAGATTGGAGGCAATTCATATTTAAACGCGACTTGAATTTTGTGAATATCAGACTTTAAATCGTCTAAGTCTTTCTCAATCATAAGCTCACCTTGATGCAATATCCCTATTTGATCACAAAGATCCTCCACTTCACGCAGATTATGTGATGAAATCATGATCGTCATTTCTCGTTCAGCTACATCTTGAATCAGTAAATTTTTTACGTTCTTCCGCATCACAGCATCTAGTCCATCAAGTGGTTCGTCCAGAATAAGCACTTCTGGCATCGTCGATAGGACAAGCCAAAAGGCTACTTGGCGCTGCATCCCTTTAGATAGTCGGTGGATTTTCTTATTTACATCAATTGGAAATACTTCTTGTAATCTTTGAAAACGTTCCTCGTTCCAATTCATATACATACTTTTATAAAAATCTGCAGCTTGCTTGATCGTCGTATTAGGAAAAAAGAACAATGAGTCCGCTAAAAAGATAATCGATTGTTTCCGCTTCACATTTTCAAAAATAGGCTCACCATCGATCAGTACTTCACCAGAATCTTGTTTATAAATGCCAGAGATCATTTTTAATAATGTCGTCTTCCCTGCACCATTTGAGCCAAGAAGTCCATATATCGAACCTCTTGAAATTTGTAGGTTTAAGTTTTTTATTGCTTCGACACTTTCAAATTCTTTGCGAATATTTTTTACACTAATCACGTTTTTCTCCCCCTTTCACTGATTGTTCAGCGATCGCAATAAGAGATAGAAGGTCATCTTTCTTCATACCAAGATACATAGCTTCAGATAAAAGCTTAATTAATTCTTGTTTCATCTTTTTCACCTTTTCATCATTAGTCGTTTCTGATTGAGGGGCCACAAATTTCCCCTTACCTGGAATCGAGTATATGTATCCTTGATGCTCTAACTCACGGTAAGCCTTTTGTATCGTATTAGGATTAATGGTCAATTCTTGAGCTAAAGCTCTTACTGATGGTAGTTGTTGATCAGGCAGAAATACCTCATGAATTATCAACTCTTTTAGTTTTTCCACTAATTGTTCATAGATCGGCTTTCGACTACGAATGTCTAATTGAAACATGACTTCCTCCTTTCTAGGAAGCTTTTTAATGTTACTTAGTACGTACTACGATTACTAACTGTACTATTTATCATATTACAGTTATTATTATATATGAATCAAACTTTTATGCAACTAATATTTTATAGAATACATTCAATTGATTTTTTTGACCCAGGAACATTCGGACTTAACTAATGATCAGTCACACCTGATATTACTAAATTAATAGAGTCATTTTAAGTAACGTCGAAATAGATGCAGAAATATCAGTATAATAGAATTGACCTTGTCACATTTAGCTGACATGCTGCATACGATAAAGTTAAGTTAGTAGGTACCCACCCTGTTATAAGGTGAAAATAGTCTTACTCCTCAGCTACTTTCATTGGCATCTTCGGAATTAGTTGTTTCATTCCTAATATTAATTTCTCAGTAATCATTCTGTTTATGTAAAATTAGGTCTTCCATTCACAAGCTCTCAACTTTCGAAAGATGCTTTTTAATAAATCGAAAGGAGGGATTTTATGCCAAAATATAGAAAAATACCAGTTCTCGTCGAAGCGGTTAAAATTACGAGACCAATAACAATAGAAACAGCCGAAGGAACAGTGAAGGGTCTGCCTGGAGATTATTTGATAACTGAAGCAAATGGTGAGCAATATCCGATTAGAGCCGAGCTATTTGAAACGACATATGAACCTGTAAAAACTCATAAAGATGTAAAAGTATTTTTGCAGAGAGCATTGCGAAAAATGCGGAGAAAATCTAAAGAAATTTTTTTAAAGCATCAATAACCAATGTTTTTTTTATATGCTAAAATAATTTTGATTAAACAAGCACATGAATTAGGGTTTATTTATAATATTTTGTAAAAGTTATATTAATTTTGAGTAATTTAAGCCAATCATTCCACCTCCATGATAAAATATATCATGGAGGTGATGAAATGGAAGAAACTTTAAAACAAATTTTAAATACACTTAAACAAGTCGATCATCGTTTAGGTGGTTTAGAATTGGGACAAAATAAATTAGAACAAGGACAAAAAAGTATTGAAAAAGGGCAGAAAAATTTAGAACAAGGAATTATACGTTTAGAGCAGCGTCAAGAGAGTCTCGAACAACATCAAACAAGGTTAGAGCACAGGCAAGAGCAATTAGAAAAAGGGCAAGAAACCATGCAAAAAAATATAGTAAATAGCCTTGGGGAGTTTACAGATCGTATTATTGATCATGTTGACGCAAAAACGGCAGTACTGAATAAACAAGTTTATGCTGTAGAAACCGAAATTCAGCGATTATCACGTGGAATAGACTATTAAAGAACCTCTTAGAATCTCAAATTAAATCTCTCATAAACCAATCCTTATTTATGAATATACAATCATACCTTACAATAGGCTATTCCTCATTATTAACGACTAACCCATTCACAATAAAATGACCATTTCTTGTTCATAATCCCATTTATTAGTGGGTAACACCAATCCCACATTTTCTATTTTCCTTAAAACAATTTTGCTTTTGGCTGTTAAGCGCTCCGATTATTTGAGATAGTTAGTTAATTTTTCGAACTTCCACATGTTCACTTAATTTGATATTCAGTTTATCAAAATCTTTAATTTTTAATAGATCCAGATTAATTTCGATTTCTTTTCCACTTGTTAAAATGAGAATCAGTTTGTTTTCACTTATTCTACTTTCTTCTATATCATGATAGTTTATTTTTTTCTTCAGTCTGATAATGCCTTTATGTACTAAAAGCATATCATTTTCAAGCTGAATATATGTAATATCTGTTAAACGTAAATAATAGGTCCCAATAATAACACTAAGGACAACGTTACACCCAATAATAAGAGCTACTATAAGTGTTAATGTACTAACCCCCATCGTTATAATGAATAGGATACATATGATGTTAAGGAGAGCTAATCCTAACCATTGTACTCCTGTTGTTTTCCATATGCCTTTTTCTCTATATTTCAAATCCACCCCGTCCATCTCCCCAACACTTTTCTACCAGTTACTATACTATTTCTAATTGTATTTGTAAAAATTCCTTTAGTGGACAAATTAATGGTTAGAAATGTTATGACCACTCTTACTAAGGTAAAAAGACTCATCACAAACTATCATGTTTGTGATGAGCCTGCTATTATTGTAATGACTAATCCCAGCAAGACTTGTGCTTTCTTCTAACAATCCACTTATCATCATGCTTTTTGTGTCTAAAGTCATGCTTGTGTTTATGCTTGTGCTTATCATCTTTCTTTTTCTTTTTTTCAACTTCTTTGCATACTAATACAACTTCATCGTCATGTTTGTGTTTTTTCTCCTCGATCTCTTTACATACTAAAAAGATCTTATCATCATCTTTCTTTTTCTTTTCTTCTATTTCTTTACATACTAAAAAGATTTTGTCGTCATCATCTTTCTTTTTATGATGATCGTCTTTTCTTTTCTCATGATCATAGATTAATTCTGCGAGAGCTTCTAATAAATCTTCATATTTATCGCTCATCTCATGCCCTCCTTTCTAATGTGATATAATATTATATTAGGAGGGAACGCGTTATGGAAAGGCTATTATATTACTGATAAATAACTGATTTTTAATAGATACAAGGCGTAGTTTAAAAAACACAGAACGGAAATAAATCTATATTGAACCCTTAAGTAGTCGGTAACTCAACTTTTACTTCTTCCTTTAATTTACGAATGGCATTTTTACAAACGCCGTACGAAAGCCATTTACACCCTTTACAAAGTATATCTAAGTCATCAGGCTCTATCCTATCTCTAATCCTACGAAATATCGTTTTCTTTGAATAAATAAATCCTGGTCGTATTTGTAATTTTTGATTAATTCGTCGGTCGAGCTCTCGAATTTCCTCATCAACCTTTCGAAACGTCGTGCAATTATTGTTGACCATAGCTGGGCAATGCTCACAAATCTCATCCGTGTGTTCATTCACATATATTTCAAAGTCTAACTCTACTTTTCGGTATATGGGTGCAAGATGCTCCATTTTATTAATAAAAGACGTGGAATACCCATGGCCGCTAAAGCCTAGTAAACATAATAAATGATGCCCACGTAAATCCAATCTCCCCACTCCTCTCTTTCACTATATTTATGAAAGGAAATTTGTTTTTTATGAATAAATATCCTAATCTTACTAAAAATTGAATAGGTAATTCAATTTTAAACCTTAACTTAAAAACAGACAGCATTAGTATCATATGTTTTTGTTTTGCAGTTTAGAAGTTAACGTTATATCTTTTTAATCTAATAATTTCTATGCACTTAAAATAAAAACCTTTATTTATCTATATTTTATATTATGAAACAACTTTTAAAAACATAATTGTTATAACTAATTTTGTATATGTTTACATAATCTATTCCTTTTGAGGCATTAAGTTTGACATAGTAAGTTTTTTGGGGAGAGAGGTTTATAGAGGATAAAAATTAAAATGCAATTTAAAAAGGATAGCCGAACAGGAAATCCTACGTTCATTCTACCCTTATTTGTTAAACATAAAGTATTATCTATTAGAGGCTAATTCGTCACGATTCGGTGCAAGTGGAGGCTGTTCCATCCATTTATTTTCAATCATTATATTTGCTCCATCTTCTAGATACTGTACAATTTCGGCAATTAATCGTGTGTAATGTACTCCAAGATCATGTCTAGAACTAGTTCCTATTCCCATCCCATAATGTACTACACTCATCGAAATTATCGTAGTAATATGAAACATCATTAATTTGTCTGAAAATGGCGATTTAGTAGAGGTTGTAGGGGCACCATCCCATATCATTGGAGCTGCAATATCATTTTCACTAAGGATACTTGAAAATACTTCAATATGCTTATCAGCAATTTCTTTCCCTCTCATCATAAAATCACGAACATCTTTAGAGCCAGCAACTTGAGCAAAGCCTAATATCAAACCTCTTCCTAGCATGTTTCGTTGAATATTATAAAATAATTTTCCGATTTCTATTGAATTCAATGGTCTTCTTTGGCCAAACCATCCGGTTAAAAAGCTCTGTTTATGAACATAATCCACTTTTTCAGGGATTGGTATATAAGGTGGTCGTACTAATACACCTTTTGATAACAAAGTGTCTAATACTTGATTGTGCAGTAGATTAAATGAGCTTAAACATTTAGAATAATAATCAACAACATCTCTTCTAACAGAAGTAGACAAAAATGTGCTGTAACCCTCCATTCCTTGCTTTGCTGCTTTATATAAATAGATAAGAAAAAAAATATCCGAATACAATCTCGGAGCATTTATATCTACATCTTCTTTAGTAAAACCATGAGGAATGGGTACATTTTCTTGTTCAAACATCATGCTAATTTTTTGAATGTGGTCTTGTGATAATTGTAAGGCATCTTCAATATGAGGACGAACTTCTTCGTCTTCAACTTTTTGTAAAAAGTATTGGAGAACACATATTGCCATACTGTCCTCCATAAAAGATACCCAAAGGTTTCCTAACTCTGCTGATGTCAACTTCGCCTTTGTTGCTATACTTGTCGTTTCCATGTTAATCCTCCAATATAAAGTTCATCTCTCTAAATTAAAGTTATTCATCATTGAAGAAAAATTTTTTCAAAAAACGAGCCTGAATTGTTTTGCATTACCAAGTTTTGTTTTAAAATTAATTTACCAACATTTTAATACATTAAAATGTTGGTAAATTAGCTAGGTTATTCGTTGGATCTCCGTCAGCATCACTTCGCAAATGCATATCTCCATCTCTTCCTTTAAATACATTGACATGCTCTATTTCCCCATTTTGTGCCATCATTTGTGCTTGTTTATAATCAACAACTTGACCACTCGATAATTTCAACTCGATAATATCACCTTCGTTATTTTTACGAACTGCTATAACTTGTTGACTCATTAATAAGCCCTCCTTATAGTAGAATAGCTTTTTTCTTTGTCGTAGTGTTACACAATTTTTTAATCATTATCCACCTGAGTTTATTTTTTCAAGAAATAGATTATAGGAATTCCTTACATAAACTTACCCTTGTTTTCGAACAATACAATCATGATTGAGGAGGTATAGCATATGAAATCAAGTTCCGCTGAACAAAAAGAAAAACCATTACAGTGGTGGCAGCTATCCCTTTTAGGTATTGCTTGTACGATCGGAACAGGTTTTTTCCTCGGATCAAGCATCGCAATCAACATGGCTGGACCATCTGTAATCTTTTCCTATATTTTAGCTGCCATTGGAACGTACTTCGTTTACGAAGCATTAGCTAAGTTAATGATAAATGATCCTCAGAAAGGCTCATTTCGAACATATGCAAAAAATGCTTACGGGCGTTGGGCTGGCTTTACAAGTGGGTGGGTATATTTTCTATCTGAAATGTTAATCATCGGAAGTCAAATGACGGCATTATCTATCTTTTCTAGGTTTTGGTTTCCTAACATACCTTTGTGGGTGTTCGCTACTTTTTATTCCATACTCGGACTTCTTGTGATCTTAATGGGGCCAGCAGGCTTTGACCGTGTTGAAAACATGTTAGCCGTATTAAAGATCGCTGCCATATTAATGTTTATCCTTTTAGCTGTACTCGCTTTATTCGGCCTGTTAGGTGAGGGAGATACTGAGACCTTTAGATTACCAAGATCGTATGATACCCTTTTTCCGAACGGAATAAGAGGTTTGTTACCTTCTCTTATCTACGGTTTTTATGGTTATGCAGGCATTGAAATTATGGGGCTATTAGCCGTACGTTTAAAGGAAATGAACGAAGCACCAAAATCCGGAAAAATTATGTTATTTTTATTAGCAGTGATTTATATCTCTTCGATTGGACTTGCACTAACGATGGTATCATGGGATACATTTACGACCGAAAAAAGTCCTTTTGTTACTGCACTCAATCAATATAATTTAAAATTTGTTCCGCATGTCTTTAATGGGGTATTTATCATTGCTGGGTTTTCAACGATGGTTGCATCTTTATTTGCTATTATTCGTATTCTTGTCACACTCGCAGAAGACCGTGATGCGCCGGCTATTCTCTCCAAGCGAGTCAAAAAAGAAATCGCCTTACCTGCGATTTTATTAACAACTGGCTGCATTACGATTTCTATCGTGTTAGCTCTCATTATGCCAGGTCGGATTTATGAATACGTAACGACCGCAGCAGGTCTTATGTTGCTGTATAATTGGTTTTTTATTCTTGGCTCTTATGGTCGTATTCTAAAAATGACGGTCATGACCAACGTCAAACGTATTTTAGGCTTCTCACTTGTTATCCTCGGTGTTTTTGGAACCATCTTTCATCCAACGAGTCGTCCTGGATTTTTTGTTAGTTTAGGATTTATCGTGGTTATTGCTATCATTACATTAATTATGAAGCACTTTTGGAACAAGTCGAATGATGATGACAGCAACCGAAGTACATTATTTACGAAAATAAAACAGTAGCTGCTTGGATTCCAAAATAAATTCCAAACCCGATCAGCGATATACCTGAAATAATAGAAATAATTGTTAGTAATCGATTCGTTAAAAACTTTCGCATCGAACTTGCAAGCCCTGCCATTGTTAGATCCCAGAAGGTTATTCCAATAAAGATAGCCGTGCTATACAAGATGACTTTGCCTGTACCGTACGTAGTTACTGTTTTAGCTAAGATCGAGCCAAAAATACCGAGCCAAAAAAGAATCGTTAATGGATTAAATAGCGACATAACGAATCCTGACATGAAAGATTTAAAATGTGATTCTTTTTGACTTCGCATATGACTTACGTTAATATGATTGGCCCCTGATAAACTTTCAATGCCTGTGTAAACAAGTACGAAAAAGCCAAAGATCCATAAGAACGTTTTCATAAATGGAATTTCTAAAAAATGAACGACACCAACGAAGACTAATAACATATAAAACGCATCCGCTACAGTAGCTCCTAAGCCAACTAGCCATGCATGTAAGAATCCGTTTTTTATACCTCTATCGATTTGGGCTGCATTCACAGGCCCAATGGGTGCCGCTAACGACAATCCTAAAATAATATAACTTATAAAAATACTCATTAACTTATCCTCCAGATCAACTGTGTTTCGTACAGCGGACAAACTGTACGACTTGTACATTGTATTCAGCAGATCGTTATCTTACGACTGGAGGATTTATTGTTGTAAATTTTGAGCATATGTTTCCCACCGATAGTGAGAGGTTCTTTATCGGTAATACCTCCATATGCACAAGCACTTAATATAGCTATTAGATCAATGGCTATTAGCAAAAATACTTTCTTCATTTTGCCATCTCCTCTTTTCGGTAGGCTCTTATCTCAAAGATTGTTGCTTTTAGCTTTTGGACCGTAAGCCAAGCGGATGCTTGGCTCTTCACGCATAGCGTGAAGGTTTTGAAAATAAAATAGCCGTTCAGACAAATGAATTTGTCTTGAAAAGGCTATTTTATTTTCAAAAAACGGTCCAAAAGCAACAAAGTTTACGAAAACTGCTTTTCGGTAAAAACATCCTATGATAAATTCAATAGTAAGACGATAAACATATCCTTTAAGTTACATAAAATAGAAAAAGATTGAGGTGTTATTGCTAAGATGAATGTAATACATAATCTTGATACTCCATCATTGTTACTTAACATTAACCAATTAGAAAGAAATTTAGATGAAATCCGAGATCTAGCTAAAAAGAATGGAATAGATTGGCGTCCACATATTAAAACGCATAAAAGTATTAACATTACAAAAATGCAACTTGAAAAAGGAGCTTGCGGGATTACTGTCGCGAAGCTTGAAGAAGCAGAAACAATGGCTCAAGCTAATATATCAAATATTTTAATTGCCTACCCCCTTGCAAAACCGCAAAAGCTTGAGCGACTAAAAGTGTTATCTTCAAGTACCAACATTATTTTGGCAATTGATTCGATTGAGCAAGCTAAGTTAGTGAATCAAACCTTTAGTGATTCCATAAACCCTTTAGAAGTTTGGATTAAAGTTGACTCTGGACTTAACCGTTGTGGGATTAAAGTAGAAGAAATCGTTGAGTTAGCCAAAGAAATTAAAACCATGAAATCTCTATCATTAACTGGCATTTTTACTCACGCTGGACACTCTTATGCAGCTACCTCAAAAGAGCAAATTAAAAAAATTGCCCATGATGAAGCTTACTCTGTCATCAGAAGTGCTGAACTTTGTGAACATGCAGGGATCAAAATTAAACACCGTA
This sequence comes from Alkalihalobacillus sp. BA299, assembly GCF_017745675.1. Taxonomy (GTDB): domain Bacteria; phylum Bacillota; class Bacilli; order Bacillales; family Bacillaceae_F; genus Alkalihalobacterium. The sequence continues at coordinate 71,428 of NZ_JAFLJM010000016.1, read as the reverse complement.
GTGTTGGCTCTACACCGACATTTAAGCTTGCAGCATCTATTAAGGGAATTACTGAAATTCGTCCAGGCAATGCAGCTTTTTATGATATGTGTCAAGTCGGCCTTGGTGTAGCAGACCCATCTCAATGTGCTCTGACAGTACTTGCTAGTGTCGTAAGTAAAAAGGTGGACCGAATTATTTTTGATACAGGAAGCAAAGCTTTATCTTTAGACCAAGGGGCTCACGGAAATAAAAGCGTTGTAGGGTACGGAAAAGTAATCGATCATCCTGAAATAACGATCGAACGTCTTTCTGAGGAACATGGGATCGGAACATTTCAAAAAACGAACTTAGTAATAAATGACACTGTTGAGATCATCCCTAATCATTCATGTGTTGTTGCCAATCTATTTAGCGAATATATTTTGCATCGAGATGGCATAGTTATCGAGAAGTGGAATGTTGATGCTCGTGGAATGTTGAAATAGTTTTCCAAGAAAATAAAAGAAGAGGCTGACTCTATGCTTGTCTACCCTCCTCATAATAAAATTACAACATTGTTAATGAGTCAAGGCAATCAGTTAATACTAACTCCATTAAAAGTTATCACCTGAGGGGCTTGACCTTCTTGACTTTGGCTATCTTGGTTGCTTTGACCACTTTGATTGCTTTGACCACTTTGATTGCTTTGGCCTTGCATGTTATGGATTTGCTGCATTTGGCTTAATTGCTGCTGTGATTGATTAAGTTGTTGTGTTATTTGGTTCAATACATTAAAGGATTCAAGAGACTGATTTATACTATTTAACATCTGAGCAGCTTGCTGTACAGTTTGTTGTAATTGTTGAAATATTTTTTGCTGTTCCTGTTGTGCTTGTTTATTGAATTGTTGCAATTGTTGCAGCAATTGTTTAACCTGTTGCTGCTCTTTCCCTAAAGAAGATTTTGAGCTGTTTTGTTGATTTGATGATTTCATAACATTTAAAGTTGATTGTATTTTTTCTAAATAACCATGGATTGGTATTAATTCTTCAAGTATTTCTTCTCCTACCTTTTCTGTTACTCGGCTTTTTGTTTCTTTTTCCAATTCATATTCCTCCTTGAACGATCTCTATTAAACTGTCCTCCTTGCTGTTTCGATAACTAATTTATCGCTTACTTCTTTGTAGAAGCATATTTTCACCTAACTCTGACTAATATATGTTTTATTATTAACTAGCTCAACAACTTCTATTTGAATTAAACGTTGTTAATAATTAACTGCCTTCCTAAAAAACAAATAGGGTATAGTAAATATGAGGTGATACAAATGTGGCGGAAAATCATTTTATGTCTTCTAATGATGATCACCATCTCAACAGTTTCATTCGCTCATGAATATAAAGAAATTGAAATTTTTAATATTGAGAAAGATCAAGTAATAAAAAAAATCCCTATGCAAGCTCGAGAATACCAAGAAGTTGAAAAAATCATCGAAGGAATTAACAATATTCAAAAGAAATTTAACCCGTTACCAACTAAAGGCATTATGATTAAAGTTCCATTAGAGCCTTCCATTAAGGTTGAAAATCAATGGTTTAACGACCTTGTGGACCAAGTCATTTTTATATTACCAGAGGACGAAGACCCTTATTTACTTTTATTCACCGATGAGAATACACCTATTTTTCTAACATTTAAAGGAAACATGGATACTTTTTTATCAAAAATAAACTTTCATTCAAGTCAAGCTAACTAAATAAATAAGCTCAACCTTCACTAAAGTTGAGCTTATTTTTTCTTCTTTTATCAACATAAAAACAATCGATACAATAAATCTGCATAACATTGATATAGTTTATACAAAAGACATCGCTTTTTTACACCAATCCTAAATTAAGGGCGAATACTTACTCCCGTTCCGATTGGGACCGTACGAGCAAGCTCTTCTACATCATGATTATGCATACGAATACATCCTCTAGAAACTGCTTTTCCAATCGATGAAGGGTCGTTTGTTCCGTGAATCCCGTAATGTTTTTTGGACAAAGACATCCACATCGTTCCAAAGGGTCCACCAGGATTAGGAGCTTTATTAATAATGACAAACTCACCAACTGGAGTTTGGTGAAGAATGGCTCCAACCGCAATAGGATATACTTTTACAACCATACCATTTTCCAATAATGTTAACGTTCGATTGGATATGGATACGACAATGGAATAAGGCAGTAAATTAGGGTCGGGTAATCCCGGAATGATAATTGCCTTACCTGCATAAATAAGGTCAGGATTTATAATTTGATTGGATTGCAATAATGCAGTAAAAGGCACACGATAATCCTCAGAAATCCCCCACAACGTCTCTCCTGGTTTAACAATATGCTGATACATACTTCATTTCCTCCTGAAAGATACCATTCATATATTATATGGTTGAAACTGTAAATTTGTTGCAATGCAAAGTTATTGTGAGAGAATAGCCCATAATCAATATGGACAATCACTTAACCAACCTTTATGAAATAACTTAACTAGTAGGTTAGGAGTTGGTAGAGTGAAATTACTTTGGAAAAAAGATGAAGCCAAGCAAATTCTTTTAGGCTGGAAATTAGATGCACTTCAGCATTTTGAAGATAAAATGACCAATCGTTACGAACCTTTTCCTTGCATTCCTGCAACTCAAGCATTTTCGCTTGGACATCTACGCTATGGATTTGTAGGCGCTCTCGAAAGTGACATAACTCCTAATCAAGTAACACAGATTCTAAAAGAGTATTCGGAGGGGTTTCGTCAGTTTGGGAAATTTACAACACTCATTGTGTTCTTTAAAACGGAGAATATAACGAATTTAACTGTAGAAAAGTATGAACAAATGTATTGGAGATTATTAAACGAGTTAACCGCAAACGATGAAAAGGCGTGGCCAGAACATATACCTGAAGATCCACATGATGCGACATGGGAATTTTGTTTTCACGGTGAACCTTACTTTATGTATTGTGCTACTCCTGCACATAAACAAAGAAACAGTCGCGCGTTTCCTTACTTCATACTAGCAATCACACCAAGATGGACACTTCAACAATTTAATGCATCGGCTGACTATGCAGAAAAAGTGAAAGGAAAAATTCGTCAACGCTTAGAAAACTATGATCAGATTACCCCTCACCCTGAATTAAGAAAATACGGGGAGCATGATAACTATGAGTGGAAGCAATACTTTCTTCACGATGATGACACAGTTATTTCGAATTGCCCTTTTTTAAGAAGACAACAGGTTATGAGAAAACAAAAATAAATTAGCAACGAGTTTTAAGACTTGTTTTCATGATCATTTTCAACCAAATGTTTCAGTATAGCCATTTTATTCTCCCAAAACTGTTCGTAAAAGCTAACCACTCTAAACTAATAAATAAAAAACGACAGCATCAACTGTCGTCCACTTCATCACTTATTAATTTATGGTGTATAAAGAGTTTTAATGTTACTTCACTTTTTTTAATTTTTTGATTTTTTCATGCAGTTCGTCACTCGTTTCAAACTTAATGACTTTTTTACCGTCAATTAAACTAAATGGACAACGTTTACATGTTTTACATTCTCCTACGCAGCCTTTTCTTTTTACAATTACTTCTGGGTACTTTTCTTTTAAATTCTTAAATACCTTTTTCGAGACATCATTTTCTTTACAAAAGTAGATTTTCTTCATGTTCATCCACCTCTTAGAAGTAAATAATTGATAATCATAATCATTATCAACATTTACATCATATCAAAGGTAGTTCATTTCGTCACTAACTTTTTAAAGTTTTCTAATAATAGCTTATTGTAATTTTATTATTAAGATTGTAATTTTATTATCATATATTTATTTCACTAATTGTAATCATAGTATTTTTTTGTTATTTTTATAATATCGAATTTCGATATTGATATTGTTAGAAAGAAGAAAACGATTGAACGATAATGTTCTACGCAAGGTGGGAAATGATGACTGACCAAAAAGAAAACAAATTAAAATCTCTACTAGAAATACTACTAGTCTCAACTCGTCTTGGCTTCACTTCATTTGGCGGACCAATTGCCCATTTAGGGTATTTCCATAACGAATATGTACGAAAACGAAAATGGATGGATGAAAAAAGTTATGCTGACCTCGTCTCTCTATGTCAGTTTTTACCTGGTCCAGCGAGTAGCCAGGTAGGGATTGGGGTTGGCGTGATGCGTGCTGGGTTATTAGGGGGAATATTAGCATTTATAGGGTTTACACTTCCATCTGTAATCGCCCTCATTATTTTTGCAATTACCCTAAATCAATTTGGATTCGGTGAGTATGGCTGGATCCACGGTTTGAAAATCGTCGCCGTCGTTGTTGTAGCCCATGCGATACTTGGAATGGCAAAAAACTTAACGCCAGATCTCCAAAGACGTACAATTGCTTTATTTGCGATTGTACTCACTTTACTATGGCAAACTGCCTTTTCCCAAGTTGGAATCATTTTATTATCAGGATTTATCGGATATTTATTGTATAAACAGCAAACGATCGATGCTTCACCATCTAATTCACAATTTCCATTTTCACGACGTTTTGCCTATGGCTGTTTAACTCTTTTCTTTGGCTTACTTATTCTACTTCCAATTTTACGTGAAGCTACATCTATCAATTGGATAGCGATGTTTGATAGTTTTTATCGTTCAGGCGCCTTTGTATTTGGAGGCGGACATGTTGTTCTACCTTTACTAGAACGTGAATTTGTTCCAACGGGCTGGTTAACCGAAGAACAATTTTTAGCTGGATACGGTGCAGCTCAAGCTGTACCAGGACCATTATTTACATTTGCCGCTTATATCGGTGCAGTGATTAATGGATGGCAAGGTGGTTTATTAGCTACAGTAGCTATCTTTTTACCAGCCTTCCTCCTCATCCTAGGAACATTACCATTTTGGGATACACTACGACGTAATCCAAACATTAAAGGCGCGTTAATGGGCGTTAATGCAGCCGTTGTTGGAATTTTAATTGCAGCCCTTTATCACCCAATTTGGACGAGTTCGATCTTAACTGCGATTGATTTTGCATTTGCAGCCGTTTTGTTTAGCATGCTAGTGTATTGGAAATTGCCGCCATGGGTTATTGTGTTAACAGGGGCAATAGGTGGTTTTTTATTGTCATTATAATAATTTAATAAGAAGAGTGAGAATGATTAGAATTACCTATTCTAGCCATCATTACTCAGGTTCTCTTACTAGGAAATAAAACTAGATGAGGTTCATTATCTTAAAAAAGGTTGTTTTTAAATGCCAGAAATGATATATTCATAAAGCGATGAGCTCATTGTGTAAGTCGATAAACACGCCAATATGGTAATGCACAATGTGGAGTGCAGTTTTTCGCCTCAATACGCGAAGAAGACCTCCTAAGGGAAGTCTTCTTTTTTATTTAAATTTCATCCACTGATGATCTTTTTTGGCTAATTTCATTTTTCTTATAGCTAAAAAAATGGGTCCTAAAAAAAATTCTGATCGTATCGGTACTTTAAAAACTACCATTAATATGACTGTTGAGCAGGCTGAAAGTGTTACAATTAATGAAGGGTTTTTTAGTACAAAATAGCTAAAACTGTACATTAATACATACATAAGTATAGACCACTTTAAGCTCCACCCGTGCAAAAAATAAATGGCATTGAATTTTTTTAATCCAAACCATTCAACAGTCGCTGAAGCACACACCCATTTGCTTAAGTAAAGAACTTGTTTGAACAAGGAATTGGGAACATTGGATAAAAATAATAGTGTTAATAATGGCATGATAATAAATAAATGTAACCCTCTAGCCAATCGCACATTTAAAAATTTAGATTTATAATCCCAAAGAATAAAGTGCTTACATATGTAATAATATAGTAAATTAAAGAAAGCAACGTACAGTATGCTAATATAATGTTTCTTAATATTTCTCCAAGTCTTTCGCTTGATATTGAACAACAACAGAAGAATGGCCAATACTACATGCATATTTGCCCCTACTTTCATATGTCTAAAGACTAATTAATTCAACTTTAGGAATTGTAAGTATATGTAAGTCTTCTTATTCTACCTCTGAATACGAAAAACATACATTACCATTACATGTTTAAGTGGAAAATTGGAATTTTCATTTGGTGGATCTATATTTGCATACGAATTTGCTACAATTTATGAACCATTATTGTACGGAGGGAAGTATCGCTAGTCGGTTGGCGCTGCAGCTAGACACCCTTAGAAAAAGCCATCAGAAGCGGTTCTTCTGATGGTTTCATTGTTTAATTTTTATTAAAATTGGAGACTATTTCCTTTACTTTATTATTGTTTCGATCTCGCACCTCATGCTTATTCCGTTAAGGCGAAAATACTTCCAATTAATATTTTCGTTTGAACATTGATATATTTTTCTAGTGTATAGCGCTTCCTTAATGCCCAGCCCCTAAATGCCCACATATGCCCTTGAACAATAATATTATGAGTAAGTAAATAAATTTGCTCTTCATCAAGAATAATGTTTTCTTCTTGAAGCGACTTTGAAAAAATCCCCATAACATACTGAACAAAATCATTTTCCTTTGAAAGAACATACTCTAAATACGGTTTAGGTAACGAGCGTGATTCACTATACATAATGCTCGTCTCTTCCCCAATTTCGTTAATTACTTGAAAGTATTGTTGGACAAACGACCTTAGACGTTCTAGACCTCTAAACTGATCACTCACTCTACTTTTTAAAATTGTATTTAGTTGATCATAGAGGGACTCAAAGAATAAGTATAAGATATCTTCTTTACTTTCTACATATTCATAAATGGCACCAAAGCTCATTCCTGCGTTTTCTGCAATCTCCCTCGTTGTCGTCCTGTGAAACCCTTTTTCTTTAAAAGGTTGAATTGATGCAGCTAATATTTGACTGCGACGTTTACGAATTTTTTGATCGTTCTTTACCATCGATGGGATATGTAACTTTTTCAAATGGGTATCCTCCTTTCGTAACTAAAGTGCTGTTTTGAATTTAGGCTAGTTTAATCAATCCTTTTAGCTTAACTTCGTCATTTTGATTAGCTACAATTACTTCACCTTCAGAATGGTCTTCATTCAATCTACATGTAATTTGAACTGCCTCTCCAGGAAGAGTTATTGATGTAAAGCGAACGTCAAAATGTTTCACTTTATGTATTCCAAACCACTTCGTCAGTTGAGTACTAGTAAGACCCATTATAAACATTCCATGAGCAATTACATCCGGAAGACCATTATCTTTAGCTAAAGACATATTCGTATGAATAGGATTAAAATCACCTGATGCGCCTGCATATCGAACGAGTTGTTCACGAGTAATTGTAATGTAGTCACTCGATTTCATCTGACTCAAACTTCATCACCTCTTTCAATAACAACAGATTTACATTCTAAAAGTAACTCTTCACTTTCGTTATAAAATAACGTTTCAAATGAAAAAATGGTTAGATTCTTCCTTTGCTTCATGTCAACTAAATACGTTTTTCCAAATAAATGATCTCCAGCAAAAATAGGCTTATGATACGTATACGATTGGCTACCGTGCAATACGCGAGCTAACGTTAAGTTTAAGCCATCAATCAAATCTTCAAAGCTGAGACCCTTCCACATTTCAGGTACCGTCCCAAAGGTAAGGGGAACAGGAACATCTCGATACCCTGCATTTACTGCAGCTTCTTGACTCATATATACTTCAATGTCTGCTGCTCCTGTAGCTAATGCAAATTCTCTAATTTTCCCTCGTTCTACTTCAAAAGTAAATTCTTTAAATAGCTTAGGCAATATAAGTTCACTCTTGTCCATCTAAGCCCCTCCCTAAAATTATATGTATCGGTTTTCTGCAATTTGTATTATATGTCTATTCTATAACATTTTTAGAAATTTTCAAAAAATTAAATGAAATAAATTTATTTTACACTTGGAAGGGATATCGTATAAACGATAGGTTAACAAAAGAAGTAAATTATTACATTCTCTTTTTCCACCATGATATCCTTTTCTTATTTTTGAAGAAGTGCAAAAAACGTCACTTTCTATATTGAAAGTGACGTTAACTATTATATTCTATACACCACGTTTATTACCCCATAATAAGGTATGCAGTTGTGGGAGCACTTTTACATCATTCAAATCATTCGAAGCAATGACTTTATCGATCAATCGCTCATAACTCCCAATGAGTTTTTCCATTAATTGAGTAGGATTTTCATCACCTAGATTTTCGTTACCCACTTGTAAGAAAAAAGGGACTTCATTATATCGCACACGTACTTGTTTTGCATACTCAAAATCTTGATCGTTGAAAACAACAACCTTTAAGCTGACGTTACCTTTGATTCTTTGATGCTTTTTTAATTTCGCAATAATTTTATCAAGGGTGTCAAAATTCGTATCCATGCCAGAACTAGGTGGCTTCGGTGATATCGTTAAATCATCAACTTTGGTAAACCAATCCTGCCATTTGCTCCCTTGTGTTTCCAGACCGATTTGAATGTTATTCTCTTGTAATACTTCAATTAATTCATTGATTGAATCATATAATGCTGGATTTCCTCCAGAAATCGTTACATGATCAAACCGGTCACTGCCTACTTTTTTTAGCTCATGATAGATTTGTTCTGCACTCATTTGCTTAATCTGCTCTTTAGCAGAACCGTCCCATGTAAACGCAGAATCACACCATGAACAACGATAGTCACAGCCTGCTGTCCGGACAAACATCGTTTTCCGTCCAATAACCATCCCTTCTCCTTGAATGGTAGGTCCAAAGATTTCTATTACTGGGATGTTACTCGCCATCGAAATCACCTTTTTTCGGTCGATACACGACATAACTTGTTGGCGTTTCACGGACTACGATTTGGACACATTTTGGTTTATTTGATAATTGATCAAGATAATTTTGAATATTTCCCCAAATGGTTCGTGCTACAATTTCTGTAGTTGGAAAATGCTCTGAATTTTTGTCATTATAATCGTCGGTAATATCATTAAGTACACTATGATCATAACGTCCATGAACTAATTTTTTTAAAAGCTGAAAATTCACTAAAAAGCCACTTTCATTTAGCCTATCGCCTGCAACAGTTATATTAACAAAATACGTATGGCCGTGAACATTTTTACACATTCCAGCTTCGTCATGTGGAATAAAATGAGCGGCCGAAAAGTTAAAATCTTTATTTAATTCATATCGAAAATCATGCTGCACTTGCGGATAAAATTGCTGTATCATCTAAGCTCGCTCCTCCTACTTAACTGCAAAAACTCCTCATATCCTTTCAATCGTAATTCACACGCTGGACACTTCCCACATCCGTCACCGATAATCCCGTTATAACATGTTAAAGTTTTCCTGCGAACAAACTCGAGTGCATCTAAATCATCAGCCAGCTTCCATGTTTCAGCTTTATTTAACCACATCAGTGGAGTATGAATGACGAATTGCTTATCCATCGACAAATTTAGAGAAACATTCAAGGACTTTACGAATGCATCACGACAGTCCGGGTAGCCACTAAAGTCTGTCTCACATACCCCTGTAATAATATGCTTTGCATTGACATGGCTTGCTAAAATACCAGCAAAAGATAAAAAGATCAAGTTACGTCCTGGAACAAAAGTAGATGGAAGACCACCATTTTCACCAGCTTTTACTTCAATATCATCACGCGTTAAAGCACTTGGGGCTAACTGATTGAGTAAAGACATATCAAGTACATGGTGCTTAATACCAAGCTCTTTTGATATTGCTCTAGCACACTCTATTTCATCATCATGACGCTGATTGTAATCAAAAGTTACCGTTTCAACTACTTTAAACTGTTTTAATGCCCAAAATAAACAAGTGGTACTGTCCTGTCCACCACTAAAAACTACAATTGCTTTTTCATTTTTCATCAATTTTATGACTCCTTTGCAAACGAAAAAACAGCACCTCTAAGAAGCCCTGTTTCTTCTTAGTTTTTTATAGAGGGTTGAGCTAGAACCTCTACCGACCAAGGATGATCGGAATTTCTATAGAATTCTCTTTATTATAGTATCATAGAAATTTCAACATTACTATTATACTCCTTCTCACCACGATATCAACATAAATCTTTTATTTTCAAAAACACTCCAATCCAATAGGTAATAAAATTTTACGAAAAGCAGCCTATATATAATGATTATCCACATCCTAATCCAACACAACATAGATCACATATATAGTTCTATGCGTTATCCGCCCATATAACCTTAATCTTTGTAAAATCATTTACATTTAAATTTTTTCAGGACATTATGAAATACTAATATTAAACCCTTGGATTATATATGAGAGAGGTGCAAGATGTTTAAAAAATATACTGTTTTCATCGTAATATTATTTGGAATGTTATTCACACCATTGTTTGCAAATGCTCATGTGAAGTGGTTTACAGATTTAGAGCCGACAAAAGAAAACATTGAACAAATTATTACGCCATTATTTATATTATTGACGATATTTTCAGCTATTTTACTTGCTGTCTTACCTCAAGTTTTACCTAAATTGATGACCCTTGATCCTCTTAAGAGGCTTGACCGTAAATTAGAAAGCTATCGTAAATATACGACTGTTATTTTAAAATATGGTACTGCTTTAGCTCTTATTCTTCAGGTGTTATCAGGATCATTATTTGCACCTGAACTTGTTCATCACTCTGGTGTTCTTTCCATTTTAACATGGGTCACCATTGTACTTCTTTTAATACCTCATCACTATGCAACAAAGGCTGGCGCAGTTGTAATGTTAGGGTTATTTATAGTGATGTTTATTGAGCATGGGACTTTTCATATGCTCGATTATGCCTTTTATTTAGCAATTGTATTCGTACTATTTATGTCTAAAACGAAGTACGAAAAGTGGAGTTTTCCATTTTTATATTTAGCAACTGGGTTATCACTGTGTTGGGTTGCAGTAGAAAAGTGGGTTTACCCTGAAATGTCAGTTGATATTATTATCAATCATAATGTTCCCACGTTTCTATTCTCACCAGAGACATTTGTTTCTCTTAGTGCATTTATCGAGTTTATTGTTGGTTATTTATTAATTGTAGGGATCTTAAATCGGCTGTTATCGTTTATTCTAACGGGGATTTTTGTAATGACAACCATGCTATTTGGTTGGGTTGAAGTGATTGGACATTTTATGATTCACATTGTATTAATCACCTTTATTATTGAGGGTGTATCTTTCTATAAGCCACCTATAAAAATTCATAAAACGGTAATCGATCAAATGATTTTTGTCTTCTTGAACTTTATTTTTGTCCTAGCTACAATTTTATTAATCTATTACCGCTTTGCATAAAATGTTGAAGTTGAGGTATACATATTCTTTTGTTTTGTAACATTGACCATAGATCATTAATAAATAACAGTAAACTGATACCCTATAATACAAAGCTAATTCTCTTTTTATTTCGTGCAAACCCACATTACTTTTTGTAAATGTACCTGATGTTTATCGATCCAATTTAAGTTTTCTTTTTCAATTAAGTCATATATTTTTGCTCTATTCTCTTTCGGAGGTTTGGCTCGACTCACCCATTCATTTAAGTCCATTGAAGAAGTCCATGTTTGATAACACATTATATTAGTAAATTTTCTTTCGATAAAAAGTTCCTTCCACTTTGAAAGGGTCACACATTCGTTATGTGAAGGATCCCTTAACCTCTCGATCGTATTTATAAAGTCATCTTTCCCACTTGCCTCAGGTATATAATTATCTACAATGATGAGGATTCCGTTCTTTGACAACACACGATACATTTCTTCAATTGCTTTTTGTAAGTTTGGAAAATGGTGAGCTGCAATCCGGCAAGTAACGACATCATATGTTTCATTCGAAAAAGGGAGCTTTTCAACATCTCCTAAAACAAATGACATGTTGCTTATACCATTCTTGTTCGCTTGACTTTCTGCTAACCGAAGCATATTTGGCGTAATATCAAATGCGACAACTTCATCAACTGATTGACTTAATAAAAGTGCCGTATGTCCAGCACCAGTTGCTACATCCAACGCTTTTGCTCGTCTTTCTCTACGAACAACTTCTTCAATCCATCTTAAATCTTTTCCTTTTGCATGAACACTGCTCGCAAGATAACCATCTGAAGTGTCATTGAATTGGCGTATGACTCGTTCTTTTTCATCTCCCATATATTAACCTCCCTTTTCATTTCACCTATTATCGTATTGTTGCTCTTCTGTGTTCCTTTAATATTTCACCGTTTTTTTATCAACCCTTTCTTAATATATTATATTTTACGAGAAGCACATAATATCCATAAGTTAAAACAAATGCTAAAACATAGCTCAAATAAGTCCACCCAATATTCCATCCATTAAAATAAAATAAAATTTCATAAACGACAACAATCCATTCTATAACCGTCAATATTAAACTAAACACCAGAATCAAAACCAAGGGATTTACCTTACGTTTAGTAAAAAAGTAGCAAATAAAACATGCCATTACTGAAAAAACACCTAAATTGATTGGCAATGCAGATAAGGTAACATTTTTATAAATAGGCTTCATTCCCCAAAAGTATTGAAATCCAACTTCGTTAAATAAAAAAGCAATAACAGCACCAATCGGTGTAAAAAGGATTACTAATTTCAGATGGTTTCTAAGAGCAAATAATAAAATGACCCAAGGTATAATGAACCCAAGTAATATATTAAATAGCATTATTTTAGCTTCCTCTCCTCTACTTCATCATACTTTTTTCATATTAAATACCCCTTTAATCATTCTACAAAAAAAGGACTTTATCCTCTTAAGTCATTCATTTTATTCTGAAAATTTTGAAAAACAGATGTTTTTAGTAGGCCTATTATAGTATACTATAATGGAAATAATACATAGCATAACTATGTTTCACATTTCTTTATTCAAAGTGGTTTAATCACAGAATAACAAAAAAACTCCCCAAATGAGAGTTTTTTGCCATGTATTGTTTTATTTACTTTTATCTTATATTAAGATAAGGTAGTAATGATTGGCTTCATTTTAAGAAACAACCACTGATTTTATCGATAATTTCCTGCTTTATTCTTTGAGATTTGTCCTCTTTCAACGAGCATCTCCAATATCTTTCTAGTTACAAGCGTATTGTTATTTGTATCTTTGAGTTGTGGGTTGCTTGCTTTTAACTTCTTTGCAGCACCTTCATAAGAAATTGCTCTTTTAGAATCCTTTACCATTTCAAGCAGTTGAATTGTATAACTTTTCATTATATCACCCTTTCAAAGTATTTATAGTGTAACATAATATTGAAAGAATAGGAAATTTCTTAAAATACATCCGTAAAAAGGAGACCAACAATTCTTTGTCAGCCTCTTGATTCCTTTTAATTTATCTCGCTTTAATAAACATTTGAACCCAAGCACCGTGATAGAACCCAACACCAATCGTATCAAACTGTGGATTAAGTATGTTTTGGCGATGCCCCTGTGAGTTCATCCATGCATTCATTACTTCTTCTGGTGTTCTTTGACCTTTAGCAATATTTTCACCTGCAGATTGATAGCTAATTCCAAACGTTCTTAACATATCAAATGGTGAACCGTAGTTTGGACTGTTGTGTGAAAAATAATTAGAATTGATTAAGTCTTCAGCTTTCTTATGTGCAACATTTTTAACATCTGCTCGATGCTGAAGCGGCTTTAACCCATTCTTTTGTCGTTCTTGGTTAACAAGTGCTGCAACTTGATCTTCAAACGCACTATGGTGTGAAGCTTCTGGTTTTAGACGAATAATTTCACCAACATGCATATTTCTTGGTTCAACATCTGGATTTAACCTCATTAGCTCACGATAGTCTAAACCATATCGTTTGGCGATAAACCAGAAAGAGTCTCCAGGTGAGACTTTGTAGTGAGAAAACGGTGGTTCTTTAAACATTTTAATTTCAGCGTTAGCGGCGGGCTGTACAGAAAATAGGGAAGCCATAAGTAAAACTGCTACGATTACGACTTGAATTCGTTTCATTATAGAATAACCTCCTTATAAGTATAGTCTACGAATGTTAGTGTCTCTTCGTTTTGTAAAAGCATGCACTAGAAATTCATCTTCCTTTTTTTCTGGAAAGGAAAACGTTATGCTATAATGGATAAACTACCTACAACATTGGAGGAATTATGTTAACATTTGCAGAAAAATTAGCGATCATTGAATCCTTTAACGAATTGACAAGAAAAAATGTTTCCCTTGGAAGAGTTAATTTTCAGTATGAGGAAAGTAAGACCGATAAGAAAAATGTTGTCTATCATTTACATCCAAATGGAAATGGTTTTGTCTACGCAGGAAATATTAAAGGGTATTCAAGCGATTCAAAAGGAATGGTTAATATTCGTGAGTTCACAGAAAGTGAGCTTCGAACCATTATTCAGCAATCGATCATTTCACTAGATGAACTTCAACAAGTACAGCAGAATCAAGAGGATGAAAATGCAGAAGAGACTTGGGTTAACCGTGACAAACAATCACTTGTTCTAATGAAGGAAGAGGATATGTGGAATGTATATGCAGGTATGAATTTGGACGGTACCTTCAATTCATACGGTGAAGCCACTGCGTATTTAGACGAGGAAGGGTTTAAACGAATATAATATAGCGGAAAAGCAACAACGCGTAATAACCGTTGTTGCTTTTCATAAATTTAGGATTTCACAACATATTTACTGTGGTTAACAATCGTTCTTGCCGGATTTCCATTCTTTTCTTTCCTATTCAATTCAACCGCAACAGAATTATTATAAACAGCAATTACTTTTGCATTTTCTCCCTTTTCTTGACCTTTTTTGATTTCAATAATATCTCCGACATGCACATGTGATTCCATTTCTTCTGTCATTGTTTTCTTCCCCCTTTTTTTAAAGTATTTCCCCTTTACTAGTAAACATTCTACACACTCTACAAATAAAATTCTTACACATACAGACGTCAACCATTTTAAGTTTATTAAATATAACTCCTCCTTTAATAACAGCCTTGTTAATACGATGTATGTATGGATGCGTAGTTGGTTATGTAATCAATAGGAACAATTCCCTTTGTTATGATATCATTAGTAAAAA
This sequence comes from Alkalihalobacillus sp. BA299, assembly GCF_017745675.1. Lineage (GTDB taxonomy): Bacteria > Bacillota > Bacilli > Bacillales > Bacillaceae_F > Alkalihalobacterium. The sequence goes on along the minus strand of NZ_JAFLJM010000016.1, from coordinate 56,305 downwards.
AGAATGAAAAGGGTGTTTTATATATGGATAAATCATTAGACATTGGACAAATTGTTACAGGGATCTATAAGACAGGTAAATACATTGGTGAAATCACAAATGTTAGACCATCTCAATATGTTGTGCGGGTACTAGCGGTGCTTAAGCATCCAGACCAAGGTGACTTACATAACCCAAAAGAAGCTGATGTAGCATTTTTTCACGAACGAAGAGCATTAGCCTACCGCGAACAAACAAATATTCCTAATGTATACGTTAAACCTTATGATGGAGAAATTCCAACTTATGAAAACTCACTAAAACAAGCTTTGAAACAACAGTATTCAGAACTTGATGCTGACAATAGTTTTTGGGCGAAAAAATCAATGGAAATGCTCCGGAATTTGGAAAAAGACTATTTTAAAGGATAAACACAAAATAACCAAATTCACTCCAACAAAATAATACACGTTGAACGAATTCAACGTGTATATTGGATTCTTTCTTTTTATTGTGACTTTTTTGAGCTTAAACTAATGATTAAGAAGTTTTATCTATCTTTAATTTCTTTAATGGCTGATCAGCTGGACCTTCAATGACATCACCATCGATTGAAAATCTCGAGCCATGACATGGACAATCCCACGATCGGTCTCCTTCGTTCCATTCGACTTCACAGCCCATATGTGTACACGTAGTATCTACACAATGAAGCACTCCGTCCTCATCCCGATAAGCCCCTGCTTTTTTTCCGTCGACTTTTACATGTACCCCTTCACCCACTTGAACATCTTCAGGATATTTATGAAGTGTCTCTAACTTGCCTTTCACTAACTCAACTGCGACATTGACGTTTTGAGCAACCATTTCCTTAATACTTGGGTCTGCCTTGAAGCGGGAAGGTGTAAATACATCTTGATACTGATGCTTTCCTTCAATAATGAGATCTTTTAGCATCATCGCTGCTGCTGTACTGTTTGTCATTCCCCATTTCCGGTATCCAGTTGCAACGAGAATGTTTTCTTTACTTGATGTTATAGGACCTACATACGGCACTTTGTCTAATGAATAGAGATCTTGTGCGGACCATCGATACTGAATGTCTGTTAGCCCGAGTACTTCCTTCCCAAATTGAACGAGCGCCTCATAATGTTTCATCGTATTAATACCTTGTCCTGTTTTATGCCCATCCCCTCCTAAAAGGAGCAACTGATCATCGCCAAACGGTGTTGATCTTATGGATCGAGTCGGGGATTCTGAGCTTAAATACATACCTCCAGGAAATTGTTGATCCGTCTTAACAGCAACGACATACGACCGTTCAGAATGCATTCTCGCAAAATAAAAACCCATCCCATCATAAAACGGAAAATGAGAACAAGAGACCACATATTTACAAGTCACATGATGACCATTTTTTGTGATGATTTTTGGCTGGTCCTCCTCTTCTACATTAACCGCGGTCGTGTTTTCAAAAATAAGTCCACCTGCCCTTTTAATTTCCTCTACAAGTGGTAATAAATATTTTATTGGGTGGAACTGTGCTTGTTTATCCATAATAACCGCACGTTTCATAGGAATTTGTAGTGGCATCGTTTCGACGATTGAACCTGGAATCCCTAGCTTTTCATAGGCTTTTGCTTCCTTTTCCAATTTATTCAATTCTTGTTCGGAGTTCGTATAAATATAGGCATCCTGTTCAATAAAATCACAATTTATATTTAATGATGAAACCATATCTTTAATAAAGACTCTTGCTTGATCATTCGCTTGATAGTATTGCTTTGCTTTTTCCTCTCCGAAATGTTGGATAAGTTCATCATAAATCACTCCATGCTGAGCAGTTACTTTTGCCGTCGTATGCCCCGTCGTACCATTAAGGATAACCCCTGCATCAATTAAAGCTACTTTTACACCCGCTTGACTAAGCAAATATGCAGTTGTTATCCCTGTAATACCTGCTCCAACAATACCAACATCAACTAAAATATTTTTTGTTAACGAAGGAAATGAAGGAAACTGTATCTGTTCCCGCCAATATGGTTCAGGAAATCTAGGAAATTGATGATCACTATTTTTACTATTCATTGTCATGTTCTTCCTCCACTAATGGTTTCTCCTAATTTCCCCAATTAACTGGAAATTATGTGATGTTAAACAGACAGGAGTAATCATTTTCCTATTTTTATATATAGGTTCGAAAAGGGATTGTAAAACGAAATGAAAATGTCTAATAAAATGGTAAAAAGCTTAGAGTATCTCCTCTAAGCTTTTTAATCAAACCAACCGTTTTTTACTAAAACTTAATTTTCTTCTGGTGCAAATGTTCGCTTTGAAAATTCGTCATCAAGCATGAATAATGCATTATTATCGTTTTGAATTCTTTTTAACTTTTCAATAATATTATCAAACATTGCTTCTTCTTCTACTTGCTCATCGAGAAAGAATTTTAAAAACTGAATAGTCGCATGTTCACGCTCATCCATTGCTATGTCTGATAATTTATAAATATTTTTAGTTACCTTTTGCTCATGAGCATATCCATTTTTATATACGTCTAATATCGTGTCAAAATCATTTTTCGGTGTATTATATCCAGTAATAATCGCTCGTTTCCCACGATCGTTAATATAGTTATAAAATTTCATCGCATGGAAACGCTCTTCCTCAGCCTGAACTAAGAAAAAATTTGCAAATCCGTCCAAACTTTGTGCAGAGCACCAAGCAGCCATCGCCATATATGTATGTGCTGATTCAAATTCAAAATTCATTTGTTCATTTAAAGCATTTAACAATTTTTCACTTAACATCGTATCTCCTCCTATATATTCCAATGTTACCTGATGGTTACTTTAATTACAAGCAATTTGGATTAGGTCTCACTCCACCAAGTTATAATAGTTCATTACCGTATCGACCCTTTATCTAGTCAAATTTATTAAAATTTAAGAAACTTCTTTGGTCTCAGTAACTTTTTTACCTCGCGTCACTATACCAAGCGCTAATCCCAAAACAAAAAGAGTAACTGTAATTAATGTTCCATGCATTAACCATACCATTTGCGGCATCGTCATGTGAGAAAGGATCCATGGAGCAACAACAAAGCCTCCTGCAAAACCGAGCGATTTTAATAACATTCCAACCCCGAAAATACGGCCGCGAATGTGATTTTCTGTCCTTTGCAAAATCGTTGCATGTAAGGTTGTAAAACAAGCATCAAATATTCCGGTAATAAAAGCAAATAAGAGAATGATCCAAATATTTATGCCTGATAAAAAGATAATGAAACCGGTTGACATTAGAATTGCTGAAATAAAGCATGTAAAGTAGATTTTTTGACCCTTTAGCCACGGCAGCTTCGGTAATGTATAGGTCGCAAACACGGATCCTACTCCCCAAACAGCCCAAATCAAGCCATAATAAAAGCTTTGTCTCACGGGATTTATGTCTTCAGCCAATAACGGAATGCCCAAATTATGTGAGCTACCTGCAAATGCACCAACAAGAAAGACGATATTCACAAACATTAACATTGGTGCAACTATTAAATACGAATAGACTTCTATAATATCGGTCCAAACTGACTTCAGCTTTTGAGATACCCCAATAGCAATTTCCTTCGTTCGGGCTATAGGTGAGTCCCATTTTACTTTGAGTAATACAATCCCTGAGATTAAGTACGTTGCTGCATCAATTAATAACGTTAATTTGTAACCAAGATAATCTGTGATGATAGCTGCTGCAAGAAACCCTGACACTAAGCTAATAGACGTTAATCGAGCTATTAAAGCATTAGTTGGTAACACATTTTTCTCTCCAAAAATTTGCGGAATTTCAGCACTAAAACTGACCATGAAACTACTATTCACAAACCCAATGAAAAATGAGGCCAGAATAATCATCGTTGGATTCGGAAATGGAATAAGAGCAAGTATAATCCCTGCACGTAAAAAATCACTAATAATCATTATTTTTCTGCGATTAAACCGATCAGCTAAAACCCCTGAAAAAAGACTCGATAATACGCCACCGATCGTACGAGCAGCCATCGTTGCCGCAAGCCAAACGGTACTTCCTGTTGCTGCATAAATGATAACATTTAACACAATTAAATCCATAAACATACCAAAATCAGATAAAGCTTTCGTATACAATATTAATTTGCGATTCATCGTTGTAACCCCATATTCTGTTTTTCTTTATTTTAATCTGTTTATGAATATTTCGCAATACGAAACTTTTGTTTAGCTATTTCAAGATATTTTATTAATGGATGGGGGAATTTACTCTATAGCTGTTTTTGATGGTTCGAAAATTCTCCATCCTACAAAAATACAAGTCCCACTACGATGTGGGACTTGTTAAACGTTACATTTCTTTATCCTTAGTCAAAACGAGTTGTCTCGTATCCGTCAATGATACGTTCGAGCTCCATCGTAAAATTTAATTGCAGAGGACCTGGCAGAAGGTTTTCAATCTGTAAGACTTCTGCTAAATCTTCCGCCTCTTTTACCTCTTTGGGCTGAGGGTCAAGCGTTTGAAACCACTTTTCGAACTCATCAATAAAATCGTAAAAATGTCGTTCAAACCTTTCAGCATGTTCAGCTCCTTCATCTCCTGACGTTTCTTGCATCATTCCCCAGTCTTGAAGTGCGACATCCAAAGCATCTAAAACGTTTTGAAACAAAGATAACGAACCCCCTTTTTGCTATTTGTATTGTTGGTTAAACCAGTCTTTAGCTAAATCTACTTCTTGTCTTGTTAATTCGTGGCCGCCTTCACTCCAATGTTCAGTAACTGAAGCATTCGCTTTTCTAAGCTCTTTAATCAGTTCTTTCGTCTCACCAGTCGGAATAAGTGGGTCGCGTTTCCCCGCACCTACAAAAATGGCAGTATCACTTAAGTTCGGAAGTTCTACTCCACGAAGTGGTACCATTGCGTGAAAGAGGATCGCTCCAAGTAATGTTTTTTCGTAATGATACATTAGGCTCGCTGCAATATTTGCCCCGTTCGAATAGCCAACAGCGATGACATTATGACGATCAAAATAATATTTATCAGCCATATCATTAATAAATTCATGAAGCTCTTTCGTACGAAACTTTAAATCTTCCTCATCAAATACGCCTTCACTTAAACGACGGAAAAAGCGCGGCATCCCATTTTCTAATACGTTTCCTCTTACTCCTAAAACGGAACAATTCGGAGCTATGATTTGAGCCAAAGGCAATAAATCACGCTCATTACCACCTGTCCCATGTAGTAATAATAAAATGGGTGCTTGTTTATCGGTTCCTTCGATAAAAACATGTTGCATGATCACACCCCTCCTTTTACTCCTTCGTATCTAAAGGCTTTAATTTTGATTCGATTTCTTCACGTTGATTTTCAAAGTAAGGAGGTAATGAAAGTCTTTCTCCTAAATGTTCAAACGATTCATCACCTTCAAAGCCTGGGCCATCAGTTGCCAGTTCAAACAAAATTCCGTTCGCTTCACGGAAATAGAGTGATTTAAAATAGTACCTTTCTACAAAACCAGAGTTCGGAATTCGTAATTGTTTTAAGTGACTAGCCCAATTGCGCAATTCTTCTTCATTTTCTACGCGAAATGCAACGTGATGAACGCTACCTCGCCCTTGTCTTTCCACCGGGAGATCCGATCTCTCTTCTAGGTATACCTCAGCCCCAGTTCCTCCTTCACCGGTTTCAAACACTTTAATATCAGGTTGACCTTCAACCATTGCAGGATAAGAACCTTTTTCTCGGTATCCTAAAAGTTGCGTTAACACTTGCGCTGAAGCTTCTGCTTTAGCAACGGTTAACATCACAGGTCCTAAACCATAAATCGCATGCTCTGTAAGTACAGGAGACTTGTCCCAAGGCGTCCCTCCAGCAACACCAACATTATGCTCATCTGAAACAAGCATTAAGCGCTGACCTTCAAAATCACGAAAAGCCAATGTTTTTCTACCTGTATGCTGAGAGATATCATCATGGTCAATATTATTTTCTTTGAAGCGCTGTTTCCAATAATCAAGAGAGTCATCACTCGGCACTCGAAGCGACATAGTACTAATACTATTGGTACCGTAATGTGTTTGCCCTGCGTAAGGAAGTTCAAAAAACGTTAGGTCCGTTCCAGGATTCCCTCTTTCATCGGCATAAAAAAGGTGATACACTGATGTATCATCTTGATTAATCGATTTTTTTACGAGTCGCATACCTAAGATTTTTGTATAAAACTCATAATTTCGTTTAGCATCTGCAGTAATGGCCGAAACGTGATGTTGACCTTTTAATGGTTTTAATTGCATAGTATCACGCCTTTCAAAATTTTACCTTATACTTAGTTTAGTACTTCGCTTTTTCACTGTAAAGAATACTGCTTAGTTCGAATGTTACTAACTTCCTCTAAGTTAGTAACACGAAAATTACAACGAACAAATAGACAGTTTTGTATCTCCACCTCACGAAGTTCAACTTCTCTAAAATCTTTTTCATAAAATTCTTTATCTAATAAAGTAGTCATAATAGAAGTTCTCCTCACGGTATCAATAAAGTTCCTGAAATCGTACACACAGCACTTCCGCCAACTTGAACTGACGGGTTGTTTTCTTCAGATTTCGTAATAGTTTGTGTCATAATAACCGATAAGTAGTTCACCTCTTCTTTTAAATAAAAGCAGCCCCAGTACATCTAACTAGAGCTGCCAATAAATTTAATGAATAAACGATTTTATAATGTATTAAGATAATACCTTTATAAATTCTCTCATATAATCTGGTAAATCTGGTGGACGGCGGCTCGAAACTAGATTTCCATCAACAACAACCGGCTCATTTACCCAAGTCGCTCCTGCATTTTCCATATCATCTTTTATACCTGGAGTACTCGTTACCGTTTTGCCTTTTAAAATTTTAGCTGAGATTAATACCCATCCTGCATGACAGATTTGACCGATCGGTTTATTTTGTTCATTTAAAACTCGAACCATTTGTAGTACATCTTCATATCGTCTTAATTTGTCAGGGGACCAACCACCAGGAACAAGGATTGCATCGTAATTTTCTGCATCTATTTCATCAAAAGCCAAATCACTCACAATTGGCACACCATATTTACCGATGTACTCCTTATTCGCTTTTTCGCCGACAATATCTACAGTCGCCCCTTCTTCTCGACACCGTAAGACAGGGTACCATAACTCTAAATCCTCAAAATCATCACTTACAAGTTGAATAATCTTTTTTCCTTCAAGCTTCAATATTTTTCCTCCTTTACCATTTCTCAAACTACTTTTATTTTGTAACACATGGAAGTAGATTGCAACTTTATTAATTTATAACTTTTTATGACTTTTATAAGCACCTTTTAAAATGGTGCACGTATAGCATCCGAACCGTCGATATTCATTTGAAACCAGCCGAGCTCTAATCCACTTATATGTTTGGAGTAATAAATTCTATCATTGATGATATGAATGTGCCCTCCTCTGTCATCCAGTTTTTCTGTCTGACGTGTGTTTAAGTTTAGTTTATATAGACTGTGACCGTCTGAAACATTTGTGTAGTACAATTCATCACCAATTACATTAAATCCTTGACTTTCAACATCTGTTAACCGTTCAACCTGTGTTCCATCAAGGCTGACACGATAAATTCCCTCATTTTCAACAGCACTCTCAAAATATAGCCATCCATCTTCAACAATAAAGCTACTGGCCGGGTAATCGATGATAGTTGGCGATGTTTGTCTTATTTCATCAATTTCTAGTAAATACAAAACTCCTTGTGGCTCTTTTTGATAGACCACTTGGTCATCATAAATCGAATAACGGAATAGATCGTCAATTAACTGTATTTTAACCCCATCATTAGCCTTGACCAGAAATAATGGTTGTGTGTTCTTTAAAGGGTGGTTTGTTTTATAAAAAACCCAGTCATCCACTACCTTTAAATCTATTGCGTAATCATTTGAGACCTTCTCCACTTCGGTACCATCTTTCCTCATTCGATAAACATTGAATCCATCTTTTTCATCCGAATAATAAAGCCAATCGTTTACCACATTTAAATCTACTGCAAATACATCAGAAATGCGTTCCTTTTCCAAATGGTCGTCTGTTAATTTATAAATTCCACTTTCCTGCATCCAATTCGAGTAAAAGACAGCCTTTCCATCCGTTGCAAAATATGATCCATTCAAATGATTACCGTCTGTATTTCCCTTTTTTTCTTCTGAACGATGATCTGTTCGTTCAAAATCTTCAAATAGAATATCGCCGTATGTTTTTGCATTTTCAATGACTGATCTTGGAACGGAAATTTCCTCGGTTTCATTCATTGAATGGTACTTCATATAAAGAGTTTCAGTTACTTTACCATCAGAATTATCATCTTGTATATTCATATCAAAAGCATATTCCATCATTGCTGATGTTCGGTAAAAACTTTCTTTATCAATTGTCATCTCGTAATTTAAATATAAAGGACCACTTTCAGATCGAATAACATGCATCAACGTATAAAATAAAGGATCATCCATAACATAATAAAAAGGAAAAAGTCCTTTCCATAAAACATCCTTCTCTGCTTCAGAAGTAGTAATTGAAAAACGATAGCCATTTTTATCTTCAACAAATTTAAATAAATCAATATTTTCTAAGATAAGCTCCATTTCTTTTGCTGGACTAATCCCCCTTACGTCAGGTGATACATTAATCCATAAACCTTTTTCGCGGTCCATTAAAAAGTACGTTTCATCCTCTTGAATATAAGCTTCCGATTGCATTGTTCTTGTTGCGACTTTCGACGTTCTATTTATGTGTGCAACCATGGGTTGGACTGTTGCAGCCCCATTGATATGAGCAGTCACCGTACCCATTTCTGCTTCACTCGAGATCGAATCTAATTCAAATGCATAAGTTTGAACTTCCCCCATTGCTTGAATTGATTTATGTAACACTTCTTCCGGCGTTACCTGTTCACCTTCTGATTCACAAGCTACTAAAAATCCAAAAAGACCAATTAGCTGTGCAGAAATGACAAATTTTTGAAAACGCATGAATTCTCCCTTCTTAAACATATAGGTTCATTTATTTTACTAGGATATAGGTCTATTTCGCTTGTTGAATATTTATAATACCATAGCTTTTTTAATAGCAAGGATGCTGAATATTATATGTTCCCTTTAAAAATTGAAACCATAATGGTTTAAGAGGTATTTTACTGTGATGCTTGAGGAGATTATTGACCCTTCTTTTTATATGAAAGGAGCAGTCCTTTTTTCACCTGCTCATATAATTGCATTAATTGCTTTTGCAGCAGCTGTTATATGGATATATGTTCACCGACTAAAAGAGTATATGGTTTATATTCGTTGGCTACTGCTTATAATCCTTGTTATTTCTGAACTTAGTATAATTATTTGGAGTATGATATCAGGCTTGTGGGAATCCGTTACAATCTCCCCCTTCACCTTTGTACGATAAGCATCTATTTAAGCTCGATCATGTTAATTACACGTTCCTACCGAATATTCGAAATCATTTATTTTTTCGGATTAGGGGGGGCTCTTCAAGCTTTAATTACTCCTGAGTGATTGCAATATTAATGTTTACTCTTCTTTATTTACCTTTTCTTATTAAAAGAAAAATACAAAAATAATTTCCTCATGTATAAATTTTCTTTTTTATCACATATTATTAGGAATATTTTATGAGGAGGTTATAACTTGTATAAGTTTTTTGAACAACTCACTGCTTTTTTTATTGCATTATTTGAGTTAGAGTATGAACACCTTCTTTATGATGACTCGTTATCCGAGGAGCATATTGATACATCAGCCAAAATCTAATACACCTTTTCTAAACATTACAGTGTACAAGCCTCATATATGCTTTATGGGGAGTTCAAGAAAAGTCCTCCTTCTATTATTTTTTTGAACTCCTCCCATCCACACACACCTCCTTCCTGTTATGGTAATTATCCAAAAGGCGCTATACTAGCACTTACCTCTTCTACCATTTCCTTTTCTACTGTTAAATCTAATCTTCGACCAATTATATTGGTAAATTTTATGTATGTATCTGCATAAAATTGGGATAAATGTTAATAATAATGGATATTCAGGAAATTATATCCATGCTTCTTTAGGAGGTGAGGTTAGTGAAATCTATTCAGTTTGATTATAGTATTCCACGTTACGTCTTTAGTAAGGTCGTTGGAAGGTGGAAGCCCTCGCTCTACTGGCACCCGCGCCTATCCTGTTTGAGACTGCGTGAGGTTGAAGAACCGACGCTTCCAAATAGTGACTGGGTCAAAGTCAATGTTACTTATGGCGGTATTTGTGGTAGTGATTTAAATTTAATTTTTTTAAATGATAGCCCTGCAACTTCGCCTTATGCTTCGTTTCCATTTACGATTGGCCATGAAATTGTCGGTAAAGTTTCAGAAACAGGAAGCCAAGTCACCCACCTTAAAAAAGGGGACCGAGTAGTAATTGATCCGATTTTATCATGCATGAGCCGTGGGTTTTCAACTCCTTGCAAAGCATGTGAGCGAGGCGAATATAGTCTGTGCAGTCATATGACAGAAGGAGACATATCACCAGGATTACTTATTGGTGCATGCAAAGATACTGGTGGTAGCTGGGGGCCTGTAATCGTCGCACACAAAACTCAAATTTTACCTTTACCTGATGAAGTGGATGATTTAAATGGAGTACTCATCGAGCCTTTTAGCTGTGCGCTTCATGCAGTTCTTAAAAATCGGCCGAAGCCACAAGATAAAATTCTTGTCATCGGTGCTGGAGTTATAGGGATTTCAGTTATTGCAGCGATTCGTGCTCTCGATATAAGCTGCCATATTACAGCTCTCGTAAAACACCCATTCCAAGGTGATTTAGCTCATACATTTGGAGCTGACGAGGTTATTTATCTGACACGAAATGGTGCATATATCGATAAAACGGCAAATGTGTTGAATGCAAAAGTATTAAAGCCGATTTATGGTCCTCCCGTTATCGAAGGTGGGGCTGACATTGTCTACGAATGTGTCGGTAAAAAGCAAAGTATTAATGATGCTCTTCGCTTCGCTCAAAGTGGTGGAAAAGTAGTCCTACTCGGATTAGCTAGTATTATGGATGGAATTGACTGGACGACTGTTTGGTTAAACGAACTCGAGGTAAAAGGTAGCTTCGCATACAGCACTGGCGAATTTGAAGGAAAAAAAATGCGAACACTCGAGATTGCAATCGAATTAATCCGCCAGAAAAAAGTCGATTTATCACCAATGATCTCTCATCGCTTCCCAATAGAAAATTACAAAGAAGCAATTTATACAGCAACGAATAAAAGTACTGATTCAGTAATGAAAGTCGTATTTGAACATTAAAACAGTAGCACCTAAGGAGGATTGCACCATGAAGACATTTCTCATTAATGGAACTTGTGAAACTTCATTTATCACCTGGTTAAAAAACGGCATGAAAAATACATTTATTAACAATGGTTTTTCTCTTTGTGAGCAAGCCAGTGAGGATATTCGCCTCGTACTTAACTTTACGGAGCCTGACATCTGCCGCCCGTTTAGAAGAAAAGCCCAGGCGACATTTGTTGTTTCCATCCTAGAAAAGGAAGGTCCAGTTACAAATGTATTTAAAGAAGCTTATCCATATTTAATTCGGTCACTTTCCAATCATTTGCTGTATATCAATCATCATGAAGGAACGACAACTTTCTTTTTCTTAACACCTGAACAAGGTTGCTATCAAATCACGTATAAACAAGATGATGAAGAAGCTAAGCTATTTCAAAAAATTTATGATCGTTTAGAACCACTTGCCTCTTCTCAGCTCGTGATTGATAACGAATTCCATTTTGATTTACCAGAAACATTGTGGAATGGTGACAATATTAGTATGCAATTAAAACATTCAGGGAAGAAGCTCGATGAAATGGATCTTCTCCCTGCTCCATTTCCTATTGATGAATATTTGACTCCTCGAGATATGCGACATTTACATAAGCTGTATGGAATTGGCGGCTTAAGTTACGGAAATTTAAGTGCTCGACAAGATGAGAACCATTTTTGGATGAGTGCTAGCGGAATCGATAAATCGAATATGAATACAATTGGACAAGATATTCTCTATATTAAAGGCTATAGCTCTGAAGACAACAAAATAGAAGTGAGTGTCCCTCCAGAAATTACACCGAAACGAGCGTCGGTTGACGCAATTGAACATTGGATGATCTATAAAGAGCACCCTGAAGTTGGTGCCATTGTCCATATTCATGCATGGATGGACGGAATTCAAGCGACTGAAATCAATTACCCGTGTGGCACCGTAGAATTAGCTAAAACGGTAGCACAGCTCGTCCGCGAATCGGACAACCCTGCACAAGCCGTAATTGGCCTTAAAAATCACGGGTTAACCATTACTGGAAGAAGCCTAGAAGACATTTTCGAGCGTATTGACGGAAAAATAAATCGCCAAGTACCGATGAATTAATACCCAATTCATTTGTGGCATGTAGTGTATTTAAAAAAAAGACCGTATCCCTTACTGACATTTATAAGGATTAACTTAGACTTTTTACGAAAAAAGGCTGACTTAACGAAAGTCAACCTTTTTTGTTATTTTATTTAATTATCTTGCTTCCTCAAGCACTTCTTCATTCTTTTTTCCAACTTCTTTAATTAGTGCTTTATAGCCATTACGCGTTAGCTTGAATTCACTATCGACATAGCCAGATTTCTCTAAAGCTTGAATAACATCATCCTGTAAAGATGAGCGAATCTCTTCAAGTGCCCAATTCAGATCATAAATCGTACCGTTTAATACAGATTCTTTATCGAGTGATGCTGCAATTTCTTTTATCGGGTCTACTTTGATAAAGTACTTTTTCGTCTCTAAAACGGCATGTTGTATTTTATTTTTAGCATTCATCATTTCTTGCATGATTGATGAGATCTCATTATCTTTTTGTTTTATTTTCTGTCGGTACTGTTGTTTTTCGATATCACTTAACGCAGCTTTCGTCAAAAGCTCTTCTAGAAGTAGTGTGCGATCAAGATCTACTTTTACTAAATCACTTTGCTTCTTTTCTACTTCTGAATTTATCAAGAAAACAGGATCTTTTTTTACCTTTTCCTCTTTTTCGTTTTCTAACGTAGTAGAAGTAGCAACATTACTTAACTTACGATTCATTACAGCCGCAAAAATAACTAAGAATAAAATAACAAATAAACGGAAAATCATTTCATTAAATAATGCCCCCACTAGTAGTAAGGCCCCGAGAGCACCGAAAACTATGAAATATGCCCAATCTTTAATTGATTGTGGTTTTTTTAATGCGGTAAGTAATGAAGATTGCTGCTTTGATCTATATTCCATGTTCTTCTCCTTTTTTACTTTTTTGCACTATCCATTCGAATATCTTGCTAATTGTGTAGCTTATGAAATGTCAGACTGCAAATGGTATCTTTTTATTATAGAAAAGAGTTTGTTTCATGTAATGAGGAGTCCTTACTAATTATCTACTACAAAATCATCTATAATAAAAAAGATATGGCGATTACAAATATAGATAAATGGTACAAAAGATCTAAAATATTAATATTGCTTCTTGATTTAAATAGGTTGAATGCAACATAACCTGAACGAATAGCAATCATGATCAGCGCAATCTTAATTAAGATAGGTGGGATCAAATCAATCATTCACCTCCTAGTTTTAATTTCTTTCATTTATATGTATTCGTTTATTAGTATACGACTCCAAAATAAGCCGTTACTTATGAGGTATAGATTTCCCCTCTGTAACGGCTTGTATTTTTGCTTATTTAATCTTTTTTCTACTATCGCCATTTAATGTTGAAATGGATAACACAATTTTTGTTTTTCTTTTTTATTTATCGATGTATGTTTCAAATGAAATCTGATGAAGAAATGGACTCTTTTCACCTACATAAAACAAATCAAGTGAATGCATCGCTCTCGTACATGCCGTATAAAATAAATTTCGTTCACTTTCCCTGCTGTACTTATCACTAGAGGCATCGTATATGATAACCGCATCAAACTCCACACCTTTAGCAAGATAAGATGGAATGACTAGTACTCCAGCTTCGTAGCCTGTCGTATGTTTTGTTATCACTCTTAATGAGACTATGTCATTCAAGCTGTTATAAACGTTTTCTGTTTCTTCAGCTGTTTTACAAATGATTGCAATTGTTTTATGACCCTTCGTTTGAAGTGTGTATATCCTATTTATTATCTTTGAATGAAGTTCCTGACTATTTACGGCAAGGTGTACGTTCGGTGGTTCCCCTTGGCGATTAAACGGGTCGATATTCGCATCAATAATCTGTTTAGTAAACTCAACAATCTGATATGTCGAACGATAACTTCGTGTCAGCTTGTATTGCTCGATATCGTCAAGATTAAACAAATATCGCAATGCATCAAAACTATTAACCGAGGAATGAGCATAAATGGATTGGTTTAAATCTCCTAATACAGTCATCTTTCCACGTGGAAATAAACTCTTAATAAACGCAAACTGAAACGGTGAATAATCTTGTGCCTCATCAATAAAAACGTGACGAATGGATGTATTCACTTGCAGCCCTTCTAATCGCCCTTTTAAATAAAGAAAAGGGGTCGCATCTTCATAACGTAAGTGGTGCTGCTCAATATTTTCAATTGTTGAACTGCAAATTTCAGGCCATAAATGAGGTAATTGACCTAAAAAACTTTTGACATACTCCATTTTTCTAAATAATTGTAAATACGTTGCACGTACATTAATAAATTGAAGATTCTGGATAAATTTGCGAATTTTCTTTAGCCGCTTTTTTACAATAATCGCTGTAAGAATTTCTTTTTCTCTGTCAAAATCATAAAATTCATTATTGGTTTGAGTTGTTTTTAGAAGCTTATGGTAGGCTTTTAAATAGGCTTCCTTATCTAGTAGTTCCATTTCACGTTCGACCCATTCTTCTTTTCGTTCAAGCAGTTCAAAATTACGTAATTCTTTTAAAAGCCATTCTGCTGTCATATTCATCCGATTAGGGATTGGTAAACTCTTATCAAGCGAGTAAAAGTAATCTTTAATTAGCGAACGACTAAACAAAACTTGACCTCGAAATTTAAACCCCTTGAAAATAATTCCATCTTCTTTAAGCAAAGTAAGATATTGATCAATGATTTGCATAAAAAGGATCGATGACTTCAATTGAATCCCTGCAATTCCAACCTCATAAGACTTGTCTTTAGACCGAGTCAGTACAAATTCCATTTGTGAAAAAGGATCTTCAATTGTAAATGTATTACCTAAACGATACTCTAAATACTCTTGAAACGTCGTTTGTTGCATATTTTCTTCCCCGAGCTCCGGAAGGACACTAGAAACATAGCTATTAAACATTGAATTCGGGGAAAATAACACGATGTTTTCTGCTGTTAATGTGTCACGATAACGATATAAAAGATAGGCTACACGTTGCAGTGCTGCTGATGTTTTTCCACTTCCAGCTACACCTTGAACGATTAAAAGCTTTCCCTTTTCATTACGAATAATTTGATTTTGTTCTTTCTGAATCGTTGCAACAATACTTTTCATTTGTGCATCGGCTTGAGCACCAAGGACCGTTTGCAGCATCTCATCACCAATTGTAATACCTGTATCAAACATATGTAAAAGGGTACCATTTCGAATGATATACTGCTTTTTCACTTTCATCATCCCATTTACGGTACCACCGGGTGTGTCATACTGCGCAACACCTGGACCGTAATCATAGTATAAGCTTGAGATTGGCGCACGCCAGTCATACACATAAAAATCAACGCCATTTTTATCCACAAAAGAAGACGTTCCTATATAA
Source organism: Alkalihalobacillus sp. BA299 (assembly GCF_017745675.1). GTDB lineage: Bacteria > Bacillota > Bacilli > Bacillales > Bacillaceae_F > Alkalihalobacterium. The sequence goes on along the minus strand of NZ_JAFLJM010000016.1, from coordinate 40,434 downwards.
ACTCGTTCAGAATCGCTTTCACCCGTTTCTAAAAAATCAACTCTACCGAAATAGGGTGAATGCATTAATTTATGTAAGTTACGTAACTGATTCATAGAATGACGATGACTACGTTCACGTTCTGATAAAATTTCTGCTTGTTGTTTAATACTCGCATAGGTTTCAGCAACTTCCTCAGCATTATCAAGGTTTACTGTGACATCATCCCAAAACTTCCTACGAATATCAACGACATCAACTTTGATATCACCAAGCTGTTCATTCAGTTCACCCATTCGTTCGTTGATTTTGCTAATCACATTATTGACCCGTGCTTGCTCTATATTCCATTCATTTGTATGTTCAGTCATAACTCCACTCCTAGTCGGTCGCTCGTTTCAAACATTACCTATTATTTTCGTCGTAGGCATGAATTTTATGCCATTTCTCAAACTTTATTGTCCTAATGTGAACTTTATACCTAAATGTACTCTCATGTGCTCATTTAAATATAAAGAAGACGTACCCTTCTATGGTGGACACGTCAATCTCGTTGTTTGTTAAATGTTATGTTACGTCTAAAAAACCATTATTTCAATAACTACAATTTTGGTGTGTTGTATCGCTTGAATACAGCAATGCTTCCAACACTTCTTGGACTTTTAGTCCTTCCTCAAAATTGATTAAAAATGCTTTTTCTCCAGAAGTAGCTTTGATAAATTCATCTATTAAGTTCACATTGGATAAAGTAAGTTCACTCGCATCGATATGAGTTAATTCTTCCCCGCGCTCGGCTATTTTCACTTTTCGCCAATCTTCTAGTGTAATGGTTTGATTCGTTCCATGGATGGTAAAAGCAATTTTTTCTTTCTCTGCTTGTCCTACAAGACCATCGACTAAAACTTGAAGACCATCTTCCAACGTCAATTTTGCAATTAAGCCTAATTCACTTTTTTCATTGTCTTCTGGATATTCAATGTAAGCTTTGACATCGGTCATTCTTCCAAAGAAATGGACGATCATTTGTAGATAGTGCGGCATGATTTCACGAATAAAACCACCTTGCTCCCGCGTTCCAATCCAAGGCGTTTGCTGCCAGACTCGCGGCCATACATCAAAATGCATTTTTAAAGAAATTCTCCTAATTTCGCCTAATTCCTCTTTTTCGACAAGGTTTTTTATCGTTGCAAATGGCGCATTATACGGTAACGGAAAATGGATCGCATGGACGACATTTGCTTGGCGAGCTTTTTCTAACATATCTTTGGCCTCTTGCAGATTATTCGCTAACGGCTTTTCACATAAAACATGCTTCCCTTGTTCAATTGCTGCAAGAACGACCTCATGATGATGCGCCGGTGGAACTGCTACATAGACGATATCAACTGATTGACGTGAAACTAACTCCCGATAATTTGTAAGAGCAACAGCTGCTCCGTAACCACTTGCCATCTCGTTCACCAATTGTTCATTTACATCACAAACCGCATCTATTTCAGTTTGTGGATTAGCCATAAATTCTTTAATTAATCGTTGTCCAACAACACCTAAGCCAACGATACCTACTCTTTTCATCGTGCTCATATTAATCACCTTCTTAATAGTAGTTCTAATTACTATTTTTACCTTTAAATTATTCGTTTCCTATACCAGAATAAACAAATTTAAGCTTATCATCAACAATAGCTAACTTTGCATCAAATATATTTTCACCTTTTTTAAACCCTTTGATAATGTTTGTTTCTTCTCCTTTGAGGAGCTTCTTTACATTTGCTTGCGAGATGGTTTTCCCTAATACTTTTTTGGAGAGGGTAAAATCACATTTTGTCGCAGTATAATTGGAACAACCGTAAAATGTACCTTTATCGACTACATCACCATTGCATTTTTTACACGGGCCGATTTTTGTTGCTGTTGCTCTCGATTTACTCGCCCTCTTTCCTTTTCTTTGCCTTTTAAATTCATCCAAATTAAAACCAGTAAAATTCCATGAACCACTTTGTTGTTTTGCATCTTCAATTATTTTGAGAGAGAGCTTTTTCACTTGGTTCATAAAATCACTTGGCGCTGCTGTTCCTTTACCTATTTCATGTAAACGTTGTTCCCACTTAGCCGTCATCTCTGCAGACGACAGTAAACTATTCCCAATCGAATCAATCAGCAGTATCCCTTTGTTCGTTGCACTTACTTGATTCTTTTTTACTTCAATATACTTACGATCTTTTAAACCTTTTATAATACCAGCCCGTGTCGCTTCAGTGCCCAGACCCTCAGTTTGCTTTAACACTTTTACTAAATCCCCGTCGTCTAAATGTTTACCTGCTGATTTCATTAATGTAATTAGCTGTCCTTCTGTGTAACGTTTGGGCGGTTCAGTTTTTCCTTCCTTTACATTAACATCCTGTACCTTCCCTACTTTGTTTTCTTGAACGATTGGTAAATCTTGCTCATCTTCCTCCCGCATTTGGTTTTTCTTGTCACTGTAAATAACCTTGCGCCACCCTGCTTGAATTTGTTGTTTTCCTTTTGATATAAAAGTGGCACGGTTCTCAACAATGGTATAAATCGTCGTGTAATCGAATATCGCTAGATCATAGTGAGCTGCAATTAACCTTTTTGCAATAAGCGTATATATTTTCTGTTCATCTGGACTCAGCTTGTCCATTTTTGGAACTTGGTCTGTTGGGATGATCGCATAGTGATCGCTAACCTTTTTTTCATCAACATAGCGCCTATTATTCATTATCGAGGGATGTGGAAGTGGGAAAAATGTCTTTAATTCATCAATCTGTTGAAGCTCTTGTAAAATATCAGGAAACATTTTTGCCTCTTCTTTCGTCACATGACTGGAATCAGACCTTGGATAAGAAATAATTCCTTTAACATAAAGTTTTTGAGCAACCTCAAGTGTCTTTTGTGGAGAAAATTTGTATAAGCTGTTTGCTGTCGCTTGTAAAGCCGATAAATTGAAAAGTAAGGGTGGCTGATATTCTTTCCGCTCTTTTTCAAGCGATTGAACAGCTGCTCCTTTACCTTCACAAAATTGACGAATTTTTTCTGCTATACCTTCTTCGTCTAAGCGAGTTTCCCCATCTTTATGCCATTTGCCTTTATATATTTTTCCATCAAAATTAAATGTTGCAATGACTTCCCAAAACGGTTTTGACGTAAAGCTTTTGATTTCTTTCTCACGTTTCACAATGAGCGCAAGCGTTGGCGTTTGGACCCTTCCTAATGAAAAAACATCGGATATTCCTTTTTTTTGCAATAATAATGTATATGCACGGGACGCATTCATCCCAACTAGCCAATCGGCACAAGCTCTTGAATAAGCTTCATAATATGTAGCTCTCGTATCAGTCTCATCTAATAAATTTTTAAACCCATCGACGATCGATTTATTCGTTAAAGATGAAATCCACAGCCGCTTCATCGGCTTTCGTGCACCACTTAATTGAATAATATTGCGAACAATGAGCTCACCTTCACGTCCAGCATCTCCTGCATGAATAACACCGGTCACTTCATTTTTGTTTAAAAGCTGCTTAACGATATTAAACTGCTTATATTTTGATTTCGTTACTTGATATTGAAACTTTTCTGGAATAATCGGTAACGTTTGCAACGCCCATTTCTTCCAATCTTGCTTGTAAAATTCTGGCGGGCATAACTCCGTCAAATGTCCCACTGCCCATGTACAATAAGCTCCATTTATAAAAACCTCATTCGGCAATATCTCTATGTAGCCATCTCGGCGTTTATAAGGAAACGGAGACGCTAATTTTAACCCTTGATCCGGTTTTTCTGCTATTATAATTTGCATTTTTTTACCCCATTAAATGAATATTCAAGTCTATATTTCTAGTAGTTAGAATAAATTCTATTTCCACTCATTAAGTATATATGAAAGGTGGTATAGTAGCACGAATAATACTACAAAAACACGGCAATCTATATATAGAAGTACCGTGTTTTATATGGAAATATTTTATAAAAGTTTACACCACCTCCCCATACATCACCATATGGAGAGATGGCGTTTAAATGGTCCAATATTCAAGTGTACTGACCTAACATTTAGGACCCTTAAACTACTTTCCTGATTCTAGAAATAAGAGCTTATCGACTTTAATTCTTAAACCCACCACATATCCGAAGGTTTTTCTTCAATTAAAATGGAGTTTAAATTCTTAACCGCTCTTGCAAAGCCTTCCTCAATCGACATAATTGGATCTTCATGTTCTATACTTACGACATTGTCATAACCAAATGTGCGTAATGCACTGATCATATCAGACCATTCTTGAATACTATGTCCGCAGCCGACCGAGCGGAATGTCCACGCTCGCGATTGCACTTCTCCATATGGTTGCATGTCTGTTAATCCGTACATATTGACGTTATCTTGGTCAATGTATGTATCTTTTGCATGGAAGTGGTGAATGGCATTTGCTTTTCCTAAAATTTTAATCGCAGCAACTGGATCAATACCTTGCCACCATAAGTGACTTGGGTCAAGATTTGCACCAATTGCATCACATGTTTCTTCTCGTAATTTTAGTAAAGTGTATGGGGTATGGACTAAAAATCCCCCATGCAGCTCTAAGCCAATCTTAACGTTATGGTCTTTTGCAATTTGAGCCATTTCTTTCCAATACGGAATTAATTTCTCTTCCCACTGCCACTTCAATACATCACCGTATTCATTCGGCCAAGGCGTTACAGGCCAGTTTGGGTATTTCGCATTTTCATGATCGCCTGCTGTACCAGAAAAGCAATTGACAACAGGAACTCCCATTAAATGTGCGAGCTTAATGGTTTTTTGTAATGCATTATGAGACTCTTCTGCAAATGCCTTATCAGGAGAAATCGGGTTCCCGTGACAACTAAATGCACTAATTTCAAGACCACGTGATGTAACTTTCTCTTTATACTCGTTACGCTTCTCTTCACTTTCTAGTAGTGTATCGATATCGCAATGAGCATTTCCAGGGTAACCGCCCGTACCAATTTCAACTGCTTTTACGCCTGCTTCTTTAACGTAATCTAACATTTCATCTAGGTTTTTTTGTGAAAATAATACTGTAAAAACACCTAATTTCATACCGTTCCCTCCTTGCTAGAAGTAAATCTTATACTTTGACCTTTTTGACTACTTTGGTAAATGGCATCAATAATTTGAGACGCTTGCAGCGCTTCTTCTGGTTTCACAATTAATTCATCACGACCTAAGCACGTATTAATAAAATTTTTCGCTTGGGACAATCCTGGGTCTTCTTCCCCAGGTAGCCAGTCAGCGTCCGAATTAAGGAGCATGCCGTACTTAGCTTGATTGAGGTGTAATGGAAATAAATCAAGTCCACCTGACTCTCCAGAAATACTTACACTTTCAACATCTTCTTTAATGTTTGCAGACCACGAAGTTTCAAATAACATCGTCGCTCCGTTTTCGAAACGGATATAAGCCGTTACATGATCATCCACATCGAAAGTTTCATGATTAAACGATCCCCATTGATTAACTTGACCAGCCATTTTACTTAACTCGTTATAAGTTTGACCGACGACTTCTACTGGCTTAGGGTTTCCAAGCAACCATAAACACAAATCTAAAAAGTGGCAACCGTAATCGATTAAACTGCCTCCGCCTTGTAATTCTTTATTTGTAAAAACACCCCAGCCTGGCACTTTTCGTCTTCTTAGAGCTTGAACTCTCGCTACCATTGGCTTACCGATTTCATTTTCTGAAATAATCTTTTTCGCTGCTTGAGGCTCTTGCATGAATCGATAGTGGTAAGCGATCGATAGCACCTTTTCTGAACGGTTTGCAGCAGCAATCATTGCTTTACACTCTTCTGTATTCATCGCCATCGGCTTTTCACAAAGGACGTGAACCCCAGCTTCTAGTGCTGTAACGGTAATTTCTGCATGAAATTTATTTGGTGTACAAATCACGACTACATCGACTTCTTGTAACAAATCTTGATAGTTGATGTACACATTTTCTATATTGAATTTCTGTGCTGCAGCTTTCGCCGTTGCTTCGTTCACATCACAAACAGCTGTAACTTTTACATCATCTGTTATTTTCAAGAAAGCTGGGATATGTCGGTCCTGGGCAATCCCACCTGCACCTATAATGCCCATGCGTAATTTACTCATGACTACACCTTCTCTTACACATTTGTAATTCTTTTCGTTTCATTAGACTCTAGAGCTGAAAGTACAACTTGAAGTGACTTTAAGCCTTCTTCCCCTGTTACAAGTGGTTGTTTATCTTCAATGATGGCTTCGATAAACTGATCAATTACTTGGGTATTCGTTTGACCACCTGACTCGTTGGTTTGAATACCGCCAAGCTCATATTTTACAACTTCACCATTTTTATATTGAACAATAAGCGAATGGACCGGATCATCTTCAAGTCGAAGAATCGCATTTTCTCCGTAAATAATTGTTGAATTATCTTCTTTCGAAACATAAGACCAGCTTGCTGCAAGTGTTCCGATAATACCACCTTCTGTTTTTAATACACAAACCGCCGTATCATCAACATCGGTGTTTTGTTTTGCACTTGTTTCAATAAAAGCACCCACTTCTACAAACTCTTCACCTAATACATAGCGTAATAAATCAGTTTTATGAACACCTAAGTCTCCCATTGCCCCGATAAACGCTTCTTCCTTTTTAAAGAACCAGCTTTCTTTTCCATCAGCACTCCAGCCTTCAGGACCACCATGACCAAATGCCGTTCGGAAGCTATAAATTTTCCCTACCTCACCATTTTTAATTAATTGCCGCGCTTTTTGATGGGATGGAACGAAACGTTGGTTATGAGCAATCATTAATTTTTTATTGCTTTCCTTCGCCGCTTCAATCATAGCAAGTGCATCTTCTCGTGAAGTGGCCATTGGTTTTTCACAAAGAACATGTTTCCCTGCTTTTAATGCAGCAATTGAAACTGGAGCGTGCAAGTAGTTCGGTGTACATACACTAATTGCGTCAACATCAGCTGATTTTAGTAAGTCTTCATAGCTTGTATATGCTGTTGCATTGTATTTTTCAGCAAATTGCTGTGCTCGTTCCTCGACAATATCACAGACTGCAACAATTTCCGCGTTTTTATTATTCGCATATTCAGGCATATGACGATGCTTTGCAATACTTCCACAACCGATAATTCCAACTTTAACTTTACTCATAACTTCAACTCTCCTCTAATCATTAATTTTTGATTTTATGTCTTCTAACGGTTTTGCGTTCCCATATACAGGACTTGTGCGTTTCGTTGGTGCCGTCCAATTGACTGCATTTTTAATGACACGTTGAATATTGTCGTCATAATACGTTGGGTACGTTTCATGCCCTGGACGGAAATAAAAGATCTTCCCTTTTCCACGCTGATATGTACAACCACTTCTAAAAACTTCCCCACCTTCAAACCAACTCATAAACACTAGTTGATCAGGGGCTGGGATATCGAAATGTTCACCGTACATTTCTTCTTTTTCAAGTTCAATATATTCACCAATCCCTTCAGCAATCGGATGGCTTGGGTCAATCACCCATAATCTTTCCTTATCATCAGCTTCACGCCATTTTAAGTCACAAGTTGTTCCCATTAACGTTTTAAAAACCTTTGAAAAATGTCCAGAATGAAGGACGATAAGACCCATACCGTCAAGCACCCGCGCTTTTACCTTTTCAACAATTTCGTCACTGACTTCATCATGCGCAAGATGGCCCCACCAAATTAACACATCTGTTGAATTGAGCACGTCATCTGATAACCCATGCTCTGGTTCATCAAGTGTCGCTGTTTTAACGATGACATCTTCTCCCTTTAAAAAGCTCGAAATTGCTCCGTGAATACCTTCTGGATAAATGTCTCTTACGACAGGATTTTTTTGTTCGTGACGATTTTCATTCCATACTGTTACATTAATCATGAATTATCTCTCCCTCATAATTTTTTTTACTTCCTTTACAGCCAATCCACCATAACCAACTAATTCAGCATCACCGTAACCGAGTTCTGCAACTTTTTTCATGGCTCCGGCAAAATCTTGCTTTGCTTCTTCACGTAAAGTATACATTTGAACAGCAATTGGAATTCCCCCTATTTTTCAACCTCACTTTCCATTATTTTAAAACGGTTACATTGTAGAAATGTGTTAAAGATCTATTATCTAATAGATAAGCTTTTCATCTCATTTTCATTGTGAGTTATTCATTTCTTATTTGACTCCATCATATTCGATATAGCGATAACTAAAAATAGATTATATAATTAAAACATATACTATTTTGCTATTTATTCAGAAAGGAATTGCTTATGACAACACATATCGGATTTTGTGGTTATTCTTTTCACACAAAAGGATATCAGTCTACCGACAAATCGAAATTTACTGGTTACCTATTTCGTTTACAAACGGAAGGTGTTTGTGAAGTTATCGTTAACAAGCGCAAATATAAAATAAAAAAAGGAGATCTTCTCCTCGTAAAACCAGGGGATTATTACGATCTTTTTATCGAAGCAAATCAGAAAAGTGGGGATTATAACTTATTTTGCGAAGGAACCTGGATCGATGAATGGTGGAACCGTTTAGAAAAGCCGACGGTCTCCCGAATTGATCTAGACGAAAAACTACTTTCGTTATGGCGACACCTCATTATTGAACAAAGACGGCCAGCAGCTGAAGAAAACCAAGAGTTATCTAATTATTTACTTCAAGCCTTATGTGTGTCCCTAGATCGAGCCGTTAATGAAACCTCTTCTACAATCAGACGCCCCTACGCAGTAACTAGGATGATGAGATACATTGAAGAGCATGCGACAGACAGATTAAAGGTTGAAGATGCAGCACAATATGCTGGACTAAGCGTATCACGAGCTGTCCATCTATTTAAAAGTAGTGTCGGGAAAACGATGATTGAGTATGCACAGGAAATAAGGCTATCGACGGCCATTAATCAAATGAAGTACACTTCAATGACATTAGAACATATTGCCGATAACTGCGGCTTCGGAACGTATCCCTATTTTCATAGAGTTTTTAAAAAGAAGTACGGTGTTTCACCTGGGGAGTATAGACGGAAGGAATAAACTCGGGAAGATAAGAATAGAAAAAAGGGGTATTTCCAAAGTGAAACGCATTCGTTTTCATCCTTAATAAAATAAATGAAAAGACTGACATAACGGTTTTGAAGAGCCCGTTAGAAGTCAGTCTTTTCATCCACTAAATACTTTCTTTTAAGTCCCACTTGTTTAAGGATTTAATTATTATTGGTTGATCTGCGTAAAACGAAATGCCTGTTGAATTCTGTGACGGGTAAATACGTGCTGTCATCACCTTTCCCCTTCATTAATGAACACCTCAATTGACGATTGGTCAATGAAGATTTGTAGATTAAGTTCGTTGTTTATTAATTTAATTTCTGTACTTCGCTCACCATTAACCCCTTCACCTGACTTGTTACGATCCACCGTTAATAATGAATTCTCTTTTTTATAAGTTAAAACGGTTTCTTCTCCAAGCTCTTCATTTACCCTTAGCTTTAATCCAAAATCTAATGCCTTCTGTGCATCAATCGTCACAGAAAGTTCAAGACAACTTCCAAACACATCTGGAAATGAAGTATCTCCAGTAAAAGACGTATTCGAATAACTTACTTCATTTTGTCTCAATTCTTTAAGTTCTGGTACGGGTTGGGTCATCAATTGATCACCCTTGACCTGTAATAGACGTGGTATTGTCATAGCTCCAGCCCAGTTAAATTTTTGCGTTGGCATTTCACTTTCCCACATGTCCATCCAAGCGATTAATATCCTTCTTCCTTTCTCATCAACCATCGTTTGTGGGGCATAAAAATCAAAGCCATCATCTAGCATTTGAAAATCTCCAATCTCAAATATTCCTTTGCCATAATCCAAGTTTCCAAATACATAGCCAGCCTGATGGAGGTTTTGAAAACGATGTCCTTCTGGCTTCATTCCTTGCGGAGACATAACCAGCACATTCTTTCCATCTAAATGAAAGAAATCTGGACATTCCCACATGAAGCCACAGTTCCCTTCATCTTTAGCAGCTACATTGACAAACTCCCACTGGATTAAATCTTCAGAACGATATAAAAGCACCTGTCCAATATGATCCTTAGTTCTGGAGCCAATGACAGAATAATACACATTTTCATGCTTCCATACCTTTGGGTCGCGGAAGTGATACGGGTGAATATCCCCTTCTGGTGCGTCTCCAATCACTGGATTTTCATCTAGTTTAGTAAAATGAATACCATCTTCACTAACTGCTAATGCTTGCACTTGCTTTAAATCGGTATCATGATCTTCCCCGTCCATACATTACCCGTATACATGAGATATAGTTTTCCATCCTTTTCAATCGCACTCCCTGAAAAACAACAATCACGATCATAGTCTTCACTTGGTGCAAGAGCAATTGGTAGGTGTTCCCACTGTACTAAATTCTTACTTTTTACATGTCCCCAATGCATTGGTCCCCATTCAGGCGAATACGGGTGGTGCTGGTAAAACATGGTACTCCCCTTTAAAGTAGGTGAACCCATTCGGATCATTCATCCAATACGCTTGTGGTGAAACATGATACCGTAACCGCCAATGATGGTTACGAATATCATCCTTTACTTTATTAACGGATTGGTTCGCTTTTTCAATATTTTGTTTCATGTATTCCTCCTAACTTTTACTTGATAAAAAGTTACACCTTCTAAAACCGCTTCAATATAGACATAACCTTAATGTTACGCCTACCTAATAGAACCATCTTGAAAATTAATAGGACCTGGTGCGCCAACACCGATCGCCAATAAACTATCTTTTGAATGACCTAATCCCTTCAACATTTGATGAATAGATTTTGAGATTTCAGCTGGAATATGCTGACCATTATCGCTTTTATTCGTCTCAATTTCCCATTTCGCTATAATTTCACCGACCTCACTTATAAAAGCCAGTTTAATGGTTGTCCCCCCAATGTCTACTCCAACGAGCCATTTCTCCTCCATATCTCAACACTCCTTTTTCTTTCTCCATACTATTTTCGTCTTTTCTTTTATTGGTAAAGAAGTTCTAAATTTTCTCTTTAACACTTCTAAATTAGAGCTAACAAATTCATTTTTTGTAATTGGGTTTTTATAGTTTTTATGAGTACTATCAAAATATAAACTCATCCTAAAGAGGAAGTTACCATCTTTTCTAATTACTGCCCGGAACGTCCCTATGTATTCTCCATTCGTATTGTATCCTTTGATTTTCCCTTCCCATATATACATAAAATTAATCACCTTAACAAACAAAAGTTTTTTTATTCTGAAAATTCAGTCTAAATAAGGGTGTCAAGACTTTTCTTTCGTTTAAGAAACAAGGGGAGGGTTTCATTTATAATAATCCAAAAGGACACCGATTTCTAGTACCCTTTTGGATTTTTTAACTTCTTTAATCCAAAGGCTCTTTTCTAAAAAATTGTTGCTTTTAGCTATTAGACCGTGAGCCAAGTGAAAGCTTGGTTCTTCACGCTTGGCGTGAAGCTTTTGAACATAAATCAGCCAATCCAAAGCAAGCTTTGAAGCAATCGTTTGCATTATCTAAAATAGTTTATTTTAGTTTATAAACTCTTGCTTCATAAGGTTTTAATCCGATAGAATCGGTTCCTTCTTCAGAAGAAACTTGATAATTGCTAATTAACAGCTCTTTAGATTTATTTTTTAAACTTTTTGGTAAGCTAAACTCTGTTTCTTCAGCAAATAAATTCGTAATGATTAAAACAACCTCATCATCTAACGTTCTCGTATAAGCATAAACTTTTTCGTGGTCTTCTGCGATAAGATCATACGTACCATAAATGAATACTGATTGTTCTTTTCTAAGTTGAATCAGCTTTTTGTAATAATGATAAATTGAGCTTGGATCTTGCATTGCCTTTTCAACATTAATATCAGTATAGTTTGAGTTAACTTTTAACCACGGGGTTCCATTTGTAAAACCAGCATTTGTTTCATCGTTCCATTGCATCGGCGTTCTCGAATTATCTCGCCCGTTCTTCCAAATTACCTCCATGATTTCCTCATGTGTTTTCCCATCTTCAATCTCACTTTTATATAAATTCTTAATCGCTACATCGTTATAGTCATCAATCGAAGTAAACTTAACGTTCGTCATGCCGATTTCTTGTCCTTGGTAGATAAATGGCGTTCCTTGCATTAGGAAATACATCGTCGCTAAACATTTAGCTGATTTTTCCCAGTATTGCTCACTATCCCCCCAAGTTGAAACAGAACGAGGCTGATCATGGTTTTCTAGGAATAATGCATTCCAACCGACGCCCTCAAGACCTTTTTGCCATTTTGTTAATGTTTCTTTTAAAGCAGGGAGATCTAAACCGCCGTCGGTACTTTTTCCCCAAAGATCTAAATGTTCGAATTGAAAGATCATATTAAAACAACCTTTTTCTTCTCCAACCCATTCTTCAGCTTGGTCTACCTTTACTCCATTCGCTTCACCGACAGTCATAATATCGTATTTTGCAAATGTTTCACGCTTAAGTTCTTCAAGGAAAACATGAATCCCTTCGCGGTTCATATGTCCTTTTAGCGATGGTACATACCGCTTATTCATTGGATTTGGCAGATTAGGAAACCCTGGTACTTTTTTAATATGAGAAATCGCATCTACACGGAAACCGTCAATTCCTTTATCTAACCACCAATTTACCATTTCATATAAATCTTTTCTTACTTTAGGATTCTCCCAATTCAAATCAGGTTGTTTACGAGAAAAAACGTGCATGTAATACTCTTTTGTTTTTTCATCGTACTCCCAAGCAGATCCACTAAAAATCGATTCCCAATTATTCGGTTCTTTACCATTTTTCCCTGAATGCCAAATATAATAATCTCTATATGGATTTTCTTTAGAAGATCGTGACTCAATAAACCACGGATGTTCATCTGACGTATGGTTGATCACAAGGTCTAAGATTAATTTCATGTCACGATCATGCACTTCTTTTAAAAGCTGATCAAAGTCAGCCATCGTTCCGAAATCTTCCATAATTCCTTTATAATCACTTATATCGTAGCCGTTATCATCATTAGGAGAACTAAAAATTGGACAGATCCAAATAACATCTATTCCAAGATCTTTTAAATAGTCGAGTTTAGAAATGACGCCTTGAATATCACCAATTCCATCACCATTTGAATCCATAAAACTACGAGGATATATTTGATAAGCTACCGCTTCTTTCCACCATTTCTTTTTCATTCGAGTATTCCTCCTTCTCTACCATAAAAATAACATAAATCCCACAATAGAGCAATCGTTTGCGCACTGTGTACTTTTGTTTTCACTTTTTTTCTTCTCCTTGATAGATATATGGAATACCAGGCAAAGTATGAATCATTGTTGCTATTAATTTAGCTGATTCCACACGATTCTTACGATCATTCCCATAACGAGTCACTTGCCGAGTATGGTCATGATTATTCAAAAACTGTGAGTTCGTACCTTTTCCTTTCAATCCTTCGTACCAGCTTCAATTTCATTAACGCTCATAATAGTAGTTTAAAAAGACCTAAAAAAAGAAGGCTGCCCCCAAAAGTGCATAACTCTCTCCTCGGCATACAAACTCGTGTAGTAGAAAAATTTCACTACAAACTACTTCTTGTATTGCAAGTATGCACTTTGCTGATGGGACTGCCTTTTTTTATTTACATGATTGTCTTTTCACTAACCGATGAGGAACAATAACCTTTTTCTCCCTAAATTCCGGATCATTGATCTTACTAATTAGACAATTCGTTGCTTGATAACCTAATTCATAAATATGAATATCAACGGTAGTCATCGTTGGTGACGAAAGCTCTGAAATCATTACGTTATTAAAGCTAACAACAGAAATATCACCTGGAACATTTACATTCATATCGGAGAGCATTTTTAACACGCCAAATGTCATAATATCATCTACTACAATTAGAGCTGTCGGGCGCTGCTCAAGTGACATTAGTTCAATCACAGCATCTTGCCCGCCTTTTTCTAATTCCTCATGATGAACAATGAAATCTTTTCGAATTGGAATTTTAGCATTTTTTAATGCTTGCTCGTATCCTTTTAGATGATCAATTGTTACAACATAATCTAAGTTACCACCAATAAATCCTATCCTTTCATGACCTAATAACATCAAGTATTCGGTTACAGTCTTAGCCGCTTTAAAGTTATCATTATTAACATAAGTGACTAAATCTTCATCTATATTATAAGGTCTGCCAATAAGAACGAATGGAAACTCTTGCTCAATTAGAAACGGCATGATTTTATCATTGACACGAGAATAAAGAAGGACTATCCCATCTACTCGTCCACCGTATACCATTTGCTTTACCTCTTCTAAAATTTCATCTTCGGTTTGGCCTGTTGATAAATAAAGACCATATCCTTGCTGATGTGCCTTTGTACTAATTCCCCGAATAACTTCAGGAAAGAATGGGTTTTGAAAGGCAACCTTAGCTGAGTTTGGCATGATAATTCCGATCGTCTTCGTGCTCTTATTCGCTAAGCTTCTTGCATTAAAATTAGGATGGTAACCTAACTCCTGCATTGCTTCTCTAACTCTTTCTTTCGTCTTTTCGCTTATACGCGAGCTATTTGCTATAACTCGTGATACCGTCGACGGTGCTACATTCGCCCGCTTAGCGACATCTTTTATAGTGACCGCCATCGGTATCCACCTCCCTATAGTGATTTCATCTATATTTTAGCTGTTGGAAACGCTTTAGACAATCATTTTCCTCTAAAGCTAATGAGAAAAATTTCCTTTTTAACACATTAAGAGGTTGTCACAATCCACATTAACAATACAGAGTATAAAAAAAGCCCACCAGCGAGTACCAATAAAATAATAGAAAGTAGTTTAAAACCTTTAAGCACTTGAAATCACCTTCTTAATGACAAATTAACCTTTTTCAGCACCTGCTGTTAAACCTTCTACAATATAGCGTTGGAAAACAAAGAACAACACCATAAGCGGGATTGAAATAAGAACAGCACCTGCTGCAAAAACAGTAAAGTTATTATTCGCTTGGCCAGAAACTAATGTAAACAAGCCTTGCGCTAATGTCCAGTTACTACTAGAACGCAAGATAACTTCTGCCATAATAAAGTCCATACTAGCACCAACAAAACTATTAAAGGCAACAAACGCAATAATTGGCGTAGCTAGCGGAAGCATTACTTTAATGAAAATGTTAGTATTAGATGCTCCATCGATACGAGCTGCTTCCATTAAACTATTTGGTATCCCATCAAAGAACCCTTTCACGATCCATGTATTAAAGGCTACACTTCCTGCAGCTAAAACTAAAATATACCCAAGATGAGTATCCAAAAGACCGAAAGTTCCTAATAAAGTATAGATCGCAATCATCCCCATAATTGTAGGGAACATTTGTAAAATAATAATCGCCATTAAACCTTGCTTTTTCCCTTTAAATCTAAATTTTGAAAAAGCATAACCAGACAAAACTCCAAATACGGTAGAAATGATCATATTGCTTGTCGCAATAAACATCGTATTTTTATACCAATTGATATAATCATGTTCTATAAATAACGATCGGTAGTGATTCCAATTCCAATTGGCAGGGCTTGGAAACACTTGAGATGTGTGTAGCGATGAACCTGGGTTAACGGATCCAATAAAGATAAAATAAACTGGGAATAAACAAAAAATCACTAACGTAACTAAAATACTATAAACGATAAACTTGTTAATTGCTTTTCCAACTTTTGGACCAAACATTCTTATTATCCCTCCCCTTTCAAGGCTTTTGTATTTCGTAAATTGAAATACGCAAATCCAGCAATGATCAGGAACACTAATAAGGCAACAGCTGATGCAATCGCATATTGACCGTTATCTAATGTCATTTTAAATATCCACGATAATAGGATATCGGTATGCCCTGCATAGTTGTAATTAGCGTTCGTTGGTCCACCCTCTGTCATTAAATAAATAAACGTTAACTGGTTGAAGTTAAACGCAAAGGTAAAGACCATTAACGGAACCGCAGCGACCATAACGATCGGGAATGTAATTTTACGAAACTGTTGCACAATTGTCGCTCCATCGATTTCAGCTGCCTCATATAAATCTTTACTTATTGTTGTTAGAACAGCAGTAAAAAGAGCCATCCAAAACGGAAAACCTAACCAAAGATTCGTCAATAAGACTGCTAATTTTGCCCACATTGGATCTGAAAGCCAAGGAATTGGATTGATTCCAACGGTTTGTAACATTTCATTAATAACACCAAACTGGCCATTGTACATATTTCTAAAAATAAGAATACTAACAAATCCAGGTACAGCCCAAGGAATAATGAAAATATTTCTCCAGAACTTTCTATACTTTACGACTTTTTGCGATAGCACGACTGCTACAAAAAGCCCAGCAAACACAACTAACAGTGTCGATAAAATCGCCCAAATAATCGTCCAAGCAAAAACACCAAGGAAGGTTCCTCTCCACGATTCCATCGTGAACAATCGTAAAAACTGTTCAATTCCAACCCAGTCAACTAATGATCTTGGTGGCAAATAGTTCGGTGAAGAAAAGTTTGTAAATGCTATTAATGCTGTAAAAACAAGTGGGAAAACGGTTAACAAAACCATACAAATAGCGGTTGGTGTGATCAAAATATACGCATAGCCATTGTCCCAGACATTACGCATTGTTTCTTTAAAACTCAACACCCTTTGCCCTTGTGCACGTAACTTCCCAACAAGATAAGCATCTCGAACACTTAAATAATAAAGTACTAAAACAGCTAAAAGAACGATAACCATCATAAGACCTTCAGCCATTAACAATATAGAATGATCACCCTGCTCAACAATTCTTCCTCTTTGCCTAACTTGAGGAGTTTCTCCTAGTGTAATTAAACCGTTTAAACCACTCATTATCGGTTTTAAATAGAATATCAAGACCAATATTTCAAATAAAGCCCAGGCGATCCCCTTCCAATATTGTTTGTTATACATTTGACCAAGTCCCATAAAGAGAACAGATAGCAAAGCTGCATTTTTGCTATAACTTTTGTCTTTATGTGACCTTTTTGCTTCTAATTTTTTTATCATGGATTATTCCCCCTTTAACTGGAAAAAATAAAATCTCAAAATACTTTAGCTTATAAAATGGATAGCCAGTGAATCGGTTAGGGGGATACCTTTAACCACACTCACTGACTGATTAGGTTATACCTTTAAAATGTTAATTAGAGCACATATCTCAAAGAAATAAGTGATCAACTACTTTTTTGTAAATTATTGTTGCTGCTCTCTAATAGCATTTTCTATTGTTTTTACAGCACGATCTAGAGCTTCTTGTACATCTACATCTTGATTCCAAATTTCTGTAAATGCCGCACCCATCGGATCCCATACTAGAGGCATTTCTGGAATATTTGGCATAGGAACAGCATGTGTAGCCTGCTCTAAGAAACCAACCGAAATCGGATTACTTTGTATATCTTCATGCTCTGTTAACGCTAAACGTGGAGGTAGCGCACCAGTGATTTCATAAGCTGTTAGTAAGTTTTCCTCATTCGTAATAAATTTAGCTAATAATGATGCTGCATCTGGGAACTCTGTATATGCATTTACATAGAAACCACGAGTACCAGAAAAACTTGTTGGATTTTCTCCATTACCTAGTAACGGTAGTCGTACAACATTGAAATTTACTCCGGCATCTTCATACCCTCGTACTGCCCACGGACCGTTAATATCAAATGCTAGGTCTCCACTTTCAAAAAGAGAAGTTCTAACATCATAAGTAATATCTTCAACAGCCATAGAGGAAAGAATTTCATGACGAAGCGGATGTAAAATAGCTTTCGTACCTTCAACCGCACCTTCATTGTTTAAGCCAATATCTTCTGGGTTTGTACCGTTATCACCAAATACATACCCACCGTAACCGCCAAGGAAACCATATAAGAAGTATAAGTTCCCTGGTTCCATCATAAATCCATAACGCTTACCATCAGTTAAGTCTTTAGCAACTTCAAATAGTTCATCTAAAGTTTCAGGAGCTTTTTCAACTAGATCTGTGTTGTAATAAAGTGCATACGTTTCGATACCAGATGGATATCCGAATAGTTCTCCCTCAAATGAAGTTGCAGTAATTGCCGCTTCCATAAATTCTTCTTCATATTCATCTGGCCAGAAGTTTTCAATTACTAACCCTGCTGAGATTGCTCGACCAATACGGTCATGAGTTGACGCAAAGACGTCAGCAGCTAACCCTTGAGGACCATCTGTAGCTAAACGTTCTGGTGCATCCTCTTGACTAACTTCCTCAACTTGAACAGGAACACCATATTCAGCCTCGAATTTCTCAGCCATCAATTGTGCCCACTCCAGCTGCTCATCACCATCACTCCATAATAGTAGTTCTGCTCCATCCTCAGGAACAACTTCAAAATCTTCTGGTGCTTCTCCTGTCTCTTCACCAACTCCAGCGTTCTCTTGCACTTCCTCTTCTTCTGCTCCACCGCATGCTGTTAGTAGCATTGATGCTGACAATAATAAAGTCGCTGTGACAATTTTTGATTTTTTAAACATAACTGATTCCCCTTTTATAAATAAATTTTAGTTAAAAAATAAAATACGTTTTACCTTAAATGAATTAGGACCATACACCTCCTAGAAAAAATGAAGATCATTTAGCTTGTCCAGTTTCACTAACTACAAAAACACTCTCTTGATTTAGGCTAGATATCGTTATTTTCCTATTCAATAGAACTTTCTATTCTGTAAAACTCCTATCAGTCTATCCATCTACTAAAGAAATATAAGAACCTAACCTCAAATTGAGCAACCGTTTGCATCTTTGGTTTTTTAAAAATGCCTCCGTTCTCTACCTCTGTGAAAACGTTTGCACCTTATTGCACTTATTATACAATCGAATTTTCTTACTGACAATACCTTTTTTAAAATTTATTTCATTCCAAAGTAATATTCTCATGTTCCCCTTAAATTCCATGTGCGCAATTGCCTGATTTTCAAGAAAATCACGTAAACTTATTATAGGAAATGCTCCTCTTTTAAAAAATAAAGAAACAATAGTTTTTCAACTATTGCGCAAACGCTTGACAATTTTTAAAGTTGTTAGTAAGTTGTTGAGAAGATGACAAAGATATGTTTATTATGATCTAGCCTTTTTGTTCAAATACTTTTATATCAGGAGTGTGTACATATGTTAAAAGCTGCCATTTATCACCGACCGAAAAATGAATTTGCATATGCTTTAGATGAAAGAACCCTTCATATCCGAATTAAAACGAAGACAAAAGATGTTAGTAAGATTCACCTCATATACGGTGACCCTTATGACTTCAATCATGAACAAAAATGTTGGGTTTCATATAAAAAAGAAATGCTCTATAACGGCAGCGATGGTTTGCATGATTATTGGCTCGTTGGAATTTCTCCTTTGCATCGCCGATTACGGTATGGTTTTTTGCTTGAAAATGAAGAGGAGTCTCTCTTTTACACAGAAAAAGGTTTCTATTCAGAACAACCAAAAGAAGTTAGCTATTATTTTTGTTTTCCATTTTTAAATAAGATCGATGTTTTTTCTCCTCCGGCTTGGGTAAACGAAACCGTTTGGTATCAAATTTTCCCTGAGCGCTTTGCGAATGGAGACCCTTCTATTAATCCGAAAGGTACACTCCCATGGGGAAGTGCCGACCCTACTCCTAAAAACTTCTTTGGGGGAGATTTTCAAGGTGTCATTGATCATCTAGATTATTTAGAAAAGCTCGGCATTACAGGCTTATATTTCACTCCGATTTTTAAAGCGTATTCCAACCATAAATACGATACAATTGACTATATGGAAATTGATCCACAATTTGGTGATAAAGTAACTTTTAAAAGACTCGTACAAAAATGTCACCAGAAAGGTATTCGGGTCATGTTAGATGCTGTGTTTAATCATAGCGGTTTTTATTTTCAACCATTTCAGGACGTTTTAGAAAAAGGTGAATCCTCTCAATATAGACATTGGTTTCATCTACATGGGTTCCCAGTAAAACCAGAAGAACCAGCTAACTATGATACATTTGCCTATGTACCTTCAATGCCGAAATTAAATACGGAAAATGACGATGTAAAAGCCTATTTACTAGATGTTGCTCGTTATTGGATTGAAGAATTTGATATCGATGGATGGCGTTTAGATGTGGCCAATGAAGTGGATCATGCTTTTTGGCGAGAGTTTCGAAAGACTGTGAAGACCGCCAAATCCGATGCTTACATATTAGGTGAGATTTGGCATGATTCAATGCCTTGGCTACAAGGAGATCAATTTGATGCAGTAATGAATTACCCGATGACTACTGCGATTACCGAGTATTTTGCAAAAGAAAATATAAGCACAACTGAGTTTGCTAATGCCGTCACCTCTGTAAGTAATCTTTATCCAGAAACAGTAAACGATGTACAATTCAATTTACTCGGAAGTCATGATACACCGAGGATATTAACATTAACAGAAAACAATAAAGATAAAGTAAAGCTGCAGATGCTTGTTCAATTTACTATGGCTGGAACCCCTTGTATCTACTATGGCGATGAAATAGGGATGACAGGAGAACAAGATCCAGGTTGCCGAAAGTGTATGCTTTGGGATAAAGAACTACAAGACGAGGAAATGTTCACATTTACACAAAAACTCATTACGTTACGTAAGAAACATCCCCTATTTCGAACGAATAAAGGCTTTAACTTTATCGAAGCATCTGATGAAGAAAACATTATTATTTATCGAAAAAAAGACGAAGAAAACGAAATACTTATTCTTATTAATAATAATGATGAAAGTAAAGAAATATCTGTTCCAGAAGCTTATCAACAGAAACACGGTATTAATTTATGGGATCAACAAGAGAAAACATTAGCTGCTACTCTAGAGATTGAATCATTCGGTTTTTATATCGTAATTCTATAACCATTCGTAGAAAAAGCCTCCGGAATAGAGGCTTTTTAGTAATCAGAAAGGGGGGAGTATCATCCAAACCGATAAACACGAAAAACGAAAATTAACCTTATTTGCTATTACATGGCCTATTTTTATCGAAATCATGCTTCATATGATTATGGGGAATGCTGATACATTAATGCTAAGTCAATATTCTGATGTTGCCGTAGCTGCTGTTGGGGTTTCAAATCAACTTTTAGCTGTCATTATCGTCATGTTTGGATTTATCGCTACCGGTACTAGTATTCTTGTTGCTCAGCACTTAGGCGCTGGAGAAGATGAGAACGCCAACCGGTTCGCAGTGGTATCACTTTTCGCAAATGTTATTTTTGGTCTAATATTAAGTTTGATCCTAGTCTTTTTTAGTGAAACTTTGCTACGCATGATGAATTTACCTCCTGAACTTATGGATAATGGGGTTACTTATTTACAAATTGTTGGTGGTTTTTCCTTTATTCAGGCTTTAATTATGACGATAGGTGCAATCCTTCGTAGTCATGGATTTACGAAGGATGCGATGTATGTCACGATCGGAATGAACATCTTTAATATAATCGGAAACTACTTATTTATTTTCGGAGCATTTAGCTTTCCTGAGCTTGGTGTAACTGGGGTTGCCTATGTTACGGTAGTCAGTCGTACAATCGGAGTGATTGTGTTACTATTCCTACTATATAAGAGAGTTAACGGAATTTTACCATTTACTTTTTTACGTTCTTTTCCAAAATATGAGATTAAGGCATTACTTAAAATCGGGATCCCTTCTGCTGGGGAGCATCTTGCCTATAATACTTCTCAAGTTGTCATTGTTTATTTTATTGCAATGATTGGGACTGAAGCGATTACAACAAAAGTTTATACGCAAAATATTATGATGTTTATTTTACTTTTTTCTGTTGCGATCGGCCAAGGGACGCAAATATTAGTTGGTCATCAAGTAGGCGCTAACAAAATGGAAGTGGCCTACTTACGTTGTATAAGGAGTTTAAAAATCGCACTATCAGTTTCAACAGGAATGGCGATCATCTTTTACCTTTTGAGTGATTTAATTTTTTCTATTTTTACATCGAATGAAGACATAATTAAAGTTGGCAGTTTGCTATTATTATTAACGATTATTTTGGAACCAGGTCGAGCATTTAACCTTGTAGTCATTAATTCCTTACGTGCAGCAGGGGATGTCAAATTTCCTGTTTATATGGGAATTCTCTCAATGTGGGGTGTTGCAGTCACCGTCTCTTATACAATAGGAATCTACTTTGGTATGGGATTAATCGGTATTTGGATTGCTTTTATACTTGATGAGTGGCTTCGAGGTCTCTTAATGCTTTGGCGTTGGCGTGGTCGAAAATGGCAACAGATGTCATTCGTAAACCATACAGAGAAGGAAGAAAAAGCGTTACACGGGATAAAGTGAAACCAACGATATAGATTAGATGACTAATACTTCCTATATGAACGGCACATTCTACTATTTTCTATAAGTTTTAAAAATAGAGATAATAACTTCTCCTTTTATAAATATGATAATTAAGAGGAGGAGTTACAGTGGAGCCAATAGCATTTATTTTTTCACTATTTTTACTAAGTATTGACGGTTTTATAATCGGGTTTATTTTTGGATTAAAAAAAATCCGAATTGAACTATCTACATTAACAGTCCTTTCAGTCTTTACATCAATTGTCATGCTTGTTGCACTTTTTTTCGGACACTTATTCGGTGAATTCATACCGACTGATATAATTAAAAGTTTTTCCGGTATTGTCTTAATTGCTATCGGAGCTTATCAATTAATGAGTGATCCACCACTTTATAAACCTTCGTTTTTAATTCGGTTAGCGATCATTATAAATATTGATAGTTTAGCTTATGGGGTACAAGCAGGTTTAGCTGGACGTTCCTATAGTTTTGCCTTTTTTGTAGGTGTGTTTTTATTTATTGCGGTCATCTTTGGTGTTATCCAAGGATATACGATCAAAAACTCCTTTGTCCTTCGCTATCTTGAGGTTTTACCAGGCTTCATTTTTATCATATTAGGGTTAAGCAAATTTATTTTATAGTACTCCTTTAATCGAAAAAAGCAGTTGCATCTGATTTAGATAGCAACTGCTTTTATTTTGTATTTTTTGACTTCCACCATTTTTACTATTTCGCACGTTCTAATCGTGAAATCTCTTCAATTGAATTTATAAACGAACTAGATATTTCGTTAAATTCATCACTTTTTTCAATGTTACATACGTGGCCACAGTTGGGAATAACATGTAACTTTCCATGCTTGTCGCCTTTGAGATGATCTTTTACTAGTTCAACAAATAGGTGATCTTCATTCCCGGAAATATAAAGCTTAGGTACTTTAATATGATCTCCATTCGTTGTCTCCCTAACACTATTCGCTAATTGAAACCAACGTAAAAAAGAAGTTCGTCCCATTTTTTTTGCTTCTCCGATAAAAATATTTCTGGATGCTTTATGATTTCTTTTAGGCATCATTATTTGAGCAAATAGCCGATAAAGCCACATATAAGGTACAAAATTTTTAACAGCACTGCCTACGCGTATTAACGTCTCAGAAAACCTATTAAAACGAATAACCATCCCCCCTAATACTGCAGAATGAATTCGATTTTCGTGAGACTTCATAAGCTGATATATAACAACCGACCCTAAAGATATACCAACAAAATGAGCTTTTCTAATTTTATGTTCATCTAAAACATTAACAATCATATTCGCACATGTTTTAAAAGAACATTGCTCTTCCCATTCTTTAAATACCGGATTCGGATGATGATCAGGAAGGTCTATAGTCATTACATTAAAATTTTTCTTAAAATACTTTAATTGCTTATACCATATTTTCGAGTTCCCACCCAGTCCGTGCAGTAAAACAACCCACGGTAAGTCTAATGATTTCTTATGAGGAAATATTTTATGATGCAACCTTTTCTGAACCGATACCAAATTAAGCATCCTCTCTAAACTTCTATTTCTTCTATTCTATCATTTTTTATGTATATTAAACATTTCCTTTTATTTCGGGTACCTAAAAGTCTTGCTTTTTACTTCCAATCACCATAAAATAGTCTTACAAATGACTATAATTGGAATAGAGGAATTACATTGGATCAAGAACAATCAAAAGAACATACTATCGGCGCTTTGTTTGCAATTGGAGCTTTTGTACTTTGGGGAATTTTTCCTCTTTATTGGAATCTCCTAAACAATGTCCCAGCTGAGGAAGTTTTAGCCCACCGTGTCGTATGGTGTATAGTTTTTATGTTTATCATTTTACTAGCTTTAGGAAAATTTAAAGGGTTCATAGAAGAAGTTAGGGAGCTATTATCTCAACCAAATCAATTGGTTAGTATAATAATAGCTTCTTTGATCATAAGCATCAATTGGTATTTATTTATCTGGTCAGTCAATCATGAACACGTCATTGAAGTTAGTCTTGGATATTACATTAATCCCATTGTTAATGTTCTACTAGGTGTACTAATACTCAAGGAAAAATTATCTTTTTGGCAAAAGGTTGCTGTTTTATTAGCACTTATTGGTGTTTTACATATGACTATACAATTTGGGAGTATTCCATGGGCCGCATTGGGGTTAGCTGTTAGTTTTGCTCTTTATGGATTATGTAAAAAAATGGTCAAAGTTGGGGCTATTACAGGGTTGACGATTGAAACTTTACTGATGACACCTTTCGCACTGTTTTTCCTTTTTTATTTAAATCAAACTGGTTCAAGTTCCTTTACTTCTGAATCGCCAGGCCACTTATTACTTTTAATTGGTGCAGGAATCGCAACGGCAATACCACTTTTGCTATTTGCTAGCGGAGCTAGAAGAATATCTCTATCACTTATTGGATTTTTTCAATATATTGCTCCATCCCTTATGCTCATCATTGGAGTGATGTTATTTCATGAAACCTTTACACTCGTTCACCTAGGCTCATTTTTATTTATATGGTCAGCCCTATTCATCTTTTCACTAGCTAAGACAAAATGGTTTGCAAAGCTTGAACCAAAGTTTCTGCAAAAGAGAAAATCATTTCAAGGTTAATACGAAGACACCGCTACTAACAAATAGCGGTGTTTTTTATTAAAGTTTTGTCTAACACTAACGATTTACATTTTAAGTACTTTTTTACTCTTTAACAAATTTTTATCAACAATTATCAATTTCAATATTTAGGACAGAATAAAAAATATACCTTTGATTTTTAGGAGCGATCATATTGTCTACAATTCCTCTTGAATTATTACTATTTCTTATCTTCCTTTTAATTTTATCCGCCTTCTTTTCTTCAGCGGAAACGGCATATTCAAGCGCAAATAAAATTCGGTTAAAAAGCTATGCTGATGAAAATCGTTCCGGTGGACAAAAGGCCTTTTTTATTACACAGCACTTTGATCATGCTTTATCTACAATTTTAATCGGTAATAATTTGGTTAATATTGCTGCTGCTACAATCTCAGCTCAAATCGCAACTACTTTGTTTGGGACCAACACTGGCCTTTTAATAAGTACAGTCGTGATGACGACTCTCGTCCTTATATTTGGTGAAGTCTTACCCAAATCATTAGCGAAAGAAAATGCTGAACCATTTGCATTAAAAATCGCCGGTATCTTAACTTTCCTTATGAAATTATTTAAACCGTTAACTTGGTTTCTAGTTCAACTCAAAGAAAGAATTTCAGCATTAGTAACGAAGCAAGAATTAACTCCTTCCATTACTGAACAAGAATTAAAAGAGATGGTTACGATTAGTGAAGAAGAAGGTGTCATTGAAAATCATGAAAAAGAACTACTACATAATTCATTAGATTTTAATGATATTAGAGTTGTAGAGATTTTAACACCCAGGACGGATGTCGTTGCCATTGATGTTGAAATGGATACAGATAAAGTGACAGCATTACTACTAGAAGAACGATTTTCAAGAATTCCTGTATATGAGGGAAATATTGATAACATTATCGGAATATTGTCTGAGCGTGATTTTCTCTCACATTTAATCAAACATCAAAAAGTAAACATTAGAGAAATTGTACGAAAACCAATGTTTGTCATTGAGACATTAACCGTTTCAACTCTTTTACCCATATTACAAAAAAATCGAGTTCATATGGCCGTGGTGATCGATGAGTTCGGTGGAACATCAGGCATTATCACGTTAGAAGA
This sequence comes from Alkalihalobacillus sp. BA299, assembly GCF_017745675.1. Lineage (GTDB taxonomy): Bacteria > Bacillota > Bacilli > Bacillales > Bacillaceae_F > Alkalihalobacterium. Next base: position 14,175 of record NZ_JAFLJM010000016.1, on the reverse strand, counting down.
TATATTAGAAGAACTTGTGGGCGAGATTTGGGACGAGCACGACGATAAAGTTCGAGGTGTTGACCAATTAGAAGAAAATATCTTTGAGTTTTACGGTGATTTTCCTTTAGATGATTTCGCCAGGTTAACAAATTGTGAACTACCAGATAGTACAAATCATACGTTAGGTGGCTGGTTAGTAGAAGTTTTTCAAAAGGTACCTCCTGTTGGTGAACAATTACAGTACGAACATTTAACCATTACTATTACCGAAGCTGAAGAACGGCGTATTATAAAAGCCAAAGTAGAAATGAATTAGGGTGTCAAACATCTTTAACTCTTTAATAGAGTAAAGGTGCCTGACACCCTATTGTACTCATTTATTTATTCGTACGTAACAGTTATTTTTCCAGCTGCTTGTTTCGCTTTTTCTCTTGATGTGTCTACTGTGTCTGATGTATGAAGCACGACGGCCATTCTTCTACCAACTTTCGTTTCTGGTTTCCCGAAGAGACGAACTTGAGTATCGGCCTCACATAACGCTTCCTCTATACCTAGTACTTTATACGATTTACTCTCTTCCCAAGCTTTAATCGTATGGCTTGCACCTGGTGATAGGAGGCGAATTTCTGGGATCGGTAAACCTAAAATAGCACGAACATGTAAGGCAAATTCAGACAGCTGTTGAGTCGCTAATGTTACCATTCCTGTATCGTGAGGGCGAGGAGAAACTTCGCTAAAATAAACTCCATTAGGCGTTAGAAATAGCTCTACCCCAAAAAGACCATAACCACCCAGTGCATCTGTTATCTTCTTAGCGATTTGCTCTGATTCTGTAATTTGCGCTTTTGTCATCTGGTGTGGCTGCCATGATTCAATATAATCCCCGTCTTTTTGAACATGCCCGATTGGTGGACAATAAGCGGTACCTGATATCGAACGAACAGTTAATAATGTTATTTCTGAGTCAAAATGGATAAACTCTTCGACAATGACTCTCTCCTGTTTCCCTCTTCCGCCTTCAATGGCTTCATTCCAAGATTTTTCAATATCATCTAAAGAACGACAAACACTTTGGCCTTTTCCAGAAGAACTCATAATCGGTTTGATAACACAAGGTGTTCCTATTTCTTTTACAGCTTCTTCTAATTCAGATAGGGTATTTGCAAATGCATACTTTGCAGTAGGTAAGCCTAACTCTTCACTCGCTAACCGACGAATTCCTTCACGGTCCATTGTGAGTTGCGTTGCTTTTGCAGTCGGTACAATATGAAATCCTTCTTTTTCTAATTCTACTAATGTATTTGTAGCGATCGCTTCAATTTCAGGAACGATAAAATCAGGACGTTCTTCTTCTATAATTTGTCGCAGTTGCTCACCGTCTAACATATCAATGACATAGGATCTGTGGGCTACTTGCATGGCAGGTGCGTGTTCATAGCGATCCACAGCAACCGTCTCTACTCCAAGCCGTTGGGCCTCAATAACCACTTCTTTTCCTAACTCTCCTGAACCTAATAGCATTATTTTTTTTATGTTTTCTCCATATGGTACACCGAACATTATGTAATTCCCCCTTATTTATTCTACACACGAACATATTAACTTAGAAGTAACGATATTTCAACCAACTAATTAAATAAATACGAACTCTTTTGTTGTTTTATTCAACAAATGTTCGATAATCACCAAATTCCTCTGTTACATCTTTTTAAACCTTCACCTTTTAATATTATCTAAATTTGAAAAAAAAAACTAGCAAGTAGACATGTTCATTAAAACGCCTATTAAATCCAATAAAATAGCAAAAGATAACAGATATCCTTCGATTTTCTCTGGAAAAAGAGGTAAAATAAAGAAGTGATACCATGCATATGAAAGGTGAGTGAATGTACATGTATAACTTAAAAGAAAGTGAAAAAATCTTTGTTTTTACAGGTCCAGATGGTTCAGGGAGGAAAACTGTTGCAAAACTAGTGGGTGCAACCTTCCATATGAACGGTGTTGTTTCTCATACTACGAGAACGAAAAGAAGATATGAAACTGAAGGTGTCGATTACCACTATTTAAGTGAAGCTGACTTTCTAGAAGCTCACCGCAAAGGCGAATTTTTAGAGAAAGTTGAAATTAATGGTTACCTTTACGGAATTAAAGAAAAGGAAATCGAAGAAAAATTCAAGAAAAAAGGCTGTATTTGGGTCGTTCTTAATACAGAGGGCGCTGAAATATTAAAGGAAATGTACGGTGATAAAGTGATTCGTTTCTTTGTCTATGCCGATGAAGAAACGGTAAAAAGACGTCAATATGGCCGTGGTGACTCAGATGAGGTTATTCAAAATCACTTAGACCATTATAACGAAGATATGGCCTATAAAGATAAGTGTGAGTACGCAATTGAAAACTACGAGCTTTCTCATACGACTTTTGAAATTGCAAATATCGTTGAAAAATATTTGGAAAACAACTAATATACACATCATTACTATAAAAGAGCTTGATTCATGTGCAAGCTCTTTTTCTTATGTATAAAGCTTTCAATAATTGTTCTAGCAAGTAACAGCTGACTTTATTCATCATAACAACTAAATTTGTAGGTATACCCTATCAATATCAAGCCGCATTTGGTATGGATATGACGTTAGATATGTTCTATTCAAAATGACTCGTCGCTTTTTCAATCTCTTCGATAAATAACTGATGTGCTTTAGAGTAACCTGGATTTTTCGCCTGAACGAGCGAAAACGGTCTAACAAATTTACGGTTATTAATGTTTAACCTTTTAATCGTTCCTGCTTGCAACTCTTTTCGAACGGTCCACTTTGAAATCATTGCAATTCCTAGCCCTTCTGATACCGCCTCTTTAATTCCTTGGCTACTGCTAAAAATAAACGAATGTTTGACATTTAAGTGTAACTCATTCATAAAACGATCACTGTATGCACGTGTTCCAGAACCACTTTCTCTCCAAATCCAAACTTCCTCCTGTAGCATTTCAGCCTTAACTACTCTAAGCTGAGCCAATGTATGATTAGCTGGAGCAATCACAATCATTTCATCTTCCATGAATGGTTGTACTAAAATATCAGTATTCGTAACCTCCCCTTCTACTAAACCAATATCAAGGTCATTTGCACGAATTCGTTCTATCACTTCTTCTGTATTCCCGACTGTAACTTCTACTTTGACACCGCGATTTTCGTTAGCAAACTGCGCTAATATTCTAGGTAAAATGTATTCTCCAATCGTAAAACTAGCACCAATTTTTATTTTTCCTTGAACAATATTTTTCCGGTCATTCATTTCTTGCTTTGCTTCCTCATAGAGCGTGAGAATTTGTTTCGCTCGAACGTAAAGAATTTCCCCCTCTTCTGTCACTTTCACTTGCTTAGGTGACCGATGAAATAACACTGCACCGAACTCATTTTCTAAATTTCGAATATGTAAACTAACATTCGGTTGTGATAAATTTAATAATTTTGCTGCTTTCGAAAAATGTCGTTGCTCAACAACGGTAACAAAAATACGCAAACCATCAATCGACATGTTTATTCTCCTTACTACAAAGTCCCATTCTTAAGATAAAATTTTTTTATGCAATTAGGTATTTAAACAGGTAGAACTTTTTTTATCGGAGGAAGTTTATTTACTCCAATCGGTACACACATTGGGGAACCCGCAACGGGATCCGAAATAATTTTACACTCTAACCCAAACACATCTCTGAGCATATCTTCTGTAAATACTTGTGTAGGTGTGCCTTGTTGATAAACTGCTCCATCCCGTATACTCACTAAATGATTGGCATATCGTGCCGCTTGGTTTAAATCGTGTAATACCATAACGATCGTACGCCCATACTCTTCATTTAAGTGTTTTAATAACTCTAACACCTCTATTTGATGGGCTAAATCTAAATACGTCGTAGGTTCATCTAATAACAGCAAATCGGTTCCTTGTGCTAATGCCATCCCAATCCAAGCTCTTTGGCGTTGCCCTCCCGATAAAGCATCAAGAGATCTCTCGGCATATGGAGTCATACCTGTTGCTTCAAGTGCCCATTCCACTAGTTCATCATCTTCCGCAGTATTTTTAGAAAAGAGTCCTTTGTGAGGGTGTCGGCCATAAAAGCATAGTTCCTTCACCGTTAAACCTTCTGGTGCTTGTGGTCCTTGTGGTAAAATGGCTAATTTCTTGGCTACCTCTTTCGTTGGCTGCTTTTGAATATCCTCACCATTCAGATAGACAGATCCTTGTTTTGGGTTTAATAATCTTGCAAAGGAACGTAGAATCGTTGATTTCCCGCATCCATTAGAACCTATGAGTACAGTAATTTCCCCTTGAGGAATGGTAAGGTTTAAATCCTCAACAATTAGCATGGATTCATAGCCTAAACTAAGTTGATTTGCATTTAAAATTCCCATCGTTCTTCCCTCCTCAATTAAAAGCTTTTTCTCTCTTTCCGTAAAAGATATAGAAAATAAGGTGCTCCAATAATCGCAATCACAATACCGACGGGGATTTCTTTAGGTGGTATGATCCCCCTTCCAATAGAATCAGCTAATAACACTAACAATGAGCCAATAAGAGCTGAAATTGGGAGCAAATATTTATGTTTAACACCAACAAATTTCCTTGCCATATGTGGAGCAATTAATCCAACAAAACCGATAGACCCTACTGCTGCTACACATGAAGCAGCTAACGCTACAGCAATCATTAACATCAGTAATCTAATTTTCGAAACACTTTCACCAAGATCTTGAGCTACATCATCCCCAAGATTTAGTATATCTAATTTAATAGCCAAAATGATCGTTAAAGGTAACAGGATAACAATCCATGGAAGTACTCCATAAATATGCTCCCAACTTCTAGACCATAAGCTTCCAGTAAGCCATATTAACGCAGCATTTATTTCAAGAGGATATTTGATCATAAAATATTGAATTCCCGCATGGCATAATGCCCCTAATGCAACTCCACCTAAAGCTAATGTCGTTGGTTTAATCCCTTGTTTATATACCATTAAATAGAGGACCAAGGCGACAATCATCGCACCAACAAAAGCAGCAATCGGTAAAACAATAGAAGGTGACTTCGGGAATAAAATTATAACAATGACAGCAGACAGTCCCGCTCCTTTTGTAATCCCGATCACGTCAGGAGATGCTAGTGGATTACGAATAATCCCTTGTAAAATCGTTCCAGAAACAGCTAGACCAGCACCAACAAGGACAGACAACACAATTCTAGGAATCCGATAACTTTCTATAATAAAGGTATCCATATCAGTTCCTAAACCGATTAAAACAGCGAGTACATCGCTCGGTGAAATAAATACTGCACCTATTCCTGTACTTATTATAGATAATCCAATAATTATAATGGGCAAAATGAGAAAAAGCCGCTTAGGAGTAATGATTTTTTTTCTTCTATAATTTGGACTATTATTTTTCATGCTAACTTCTTCCCCCTTCTTATTAAATAAAAAAAGAACGGGGCACCTAATAATGCGGTCACAATTCCAACAGGTGACTCATATGGAAATGCGATAAAACGGGCAATAATATCAGCATAAACTAGTAATATGGCACCAAATAATGCGGAATACGGAAGCACCCAACGATAATCAACACCTACAAGATATCGAGTAATATGCGGAATAATTAATCCTACAAAACCAATCGGGCCTGCAATGGCGACAGATGCACCTGCCAAAATGACTACGATTAAGCCTGATACAAGCCGGATCCAGCCGATTCTTTGCCCTAAACCCTTGGCGACACTCTCTCCAAGGCTTAATATACTTAGCGACCTAGCTAAGAAAAAAGATCCAACCAGTCCAAGAACCGCCCAAGGAAAAATAATTTTTACATCCTGCCAACCCTTACTATCTATGGCTCCGGCTAACCAAAAAAGAACTCCTTCTGTCGTATGTTCATTAAAAATAATTAATCCCTCTGTCAGTGCAGATAAGAAAAAATGAATGGCAATACCTGCCAAAGCTAACTTAATAGGTGTCATTCCACTACCGGATGATCCCAAATAATAAACCATCATCCCTCCCATAACTGCACCTAAAAAAGCAAAATAAACGAAAGTGGATTGAGAGAGGCCAGAAAAAAATACAGTTGCAGCAACAACAATAAATGAAGCACCTGCATTAATTCCAAAAATTTGTGGTGATGCTAGCGGATTTCGAGTGATAGCTTGCATAATCGCTCCTGCGACAGCTAAACTAGCACCAATTATACAGGCAATAATCGCTCTCGGTAAACGTACCGTTTGCACAATCAAGTGCTCTTTTGCTAGTTCACTTACGTAAAAAGATTCAATGACATGGTTAAATTGTACGTCTGACATGCCAATTGATATACTAATCAAGATTCCGATAATGAGAAAGATAATTCCGATGAATAACAGAAGTCCAAAATAAATAAAGCGGCTTCTAGAATGATTGTCTTTGATCATTAGTTTACTTTGAGAAACATTCATATCCTAGCACTTCCTTAGTCAAAACAATGGCTTTTAACACGAAAAGTGAAAAAAGCGGCAAGGGGGGCTTCACCGCTTCTTTCAATTGAATTATTTCTTTTACTGATTGTATAAATGTTCAATCGTATCTTTAACGATTAATTCAGCAGCAATTAGACCACGAAAACGAGACCACTCGTTTTGGTCCACTTCGTACACTTGACCATTTTTTACAGCACTAATTTCCTGCCATAAAGGATTCTTTTCCCACTCGGTTACAATTGTTTCTCCACCAGAAGTCATGAGAAATAAAATATCTGGATTGTGCTCTACTAAAGTTTCTAAATCAATTTTATTCGTAGCATCTTCTACTCCTGATCCTTGTATAGCATTAGTTAATCCTAAAGTTTCAAGTAATGATCCTGTATAAGATGTAGATGAATGAGCATGGAAGCCAGTTTCAGTTACGACAGCTGGCAAGAATGTACGGCTTTCATCTTCAGGAACATTCGACTTAAGCTCTGCCAAAGTTTCTTCATGTTTAGCCATACGTTCATTTGCTTTCTCAGTTTCACCTAAAGCTTCAGCAATTACTGGAAACGCTTCAATATTTTCTTCGTAATTTGCACTTAAGCTCGATAATACAATAGTTGGTGCAATTTTTTTGAATTCTTCATAAGAATCCTTATGACGTTTCAAATCAGCTATGATTAAGTCTGGTTGTAAACTAGCGATAATTTCTAGGCTAGGCTCTTTTCTCGCTCCAGCTGAAGTATAATCCCCAATTTCTTCAGCAATAGGCCCAATAATTCGATCTGAATCTCCATCGTCAGCAATCCCTACTGGACTAATTCCGAGTGAAGCTAATGCATCAACAAACGAGAATTCTAATACGACAACTCGTTGAGGTGTACCCGTAATTTCTGTTTCTCCCAATTCGTGTGTAATGACTCTTGATTCATTTGTCTCTTCTTCGCTGCTTCCCTCAACCTCTTGTGAAGCTTCTTCTGGTTGTTCTGGCTCATTTCCTGCTTCATTATTAGCACCACAGCCAGAAAGAACAAGTAAACTAATGACCATGATTACTATAATATGTAGAAAAAATGGTTTTCTTTTCATGATGTACTCTCTCCTCCCAAATTACATATGTATATTGAAATTCATTCTCAATAATAACCAAAAAAAATATATTATTGCTACTGATAATAATTATCAACGAGAACATACACTATAATACTCTGAGATAGTAATATTGTCAATAGTTTAATAATTTACAGCGGCACATTAAAATGTGCCGCTGTACGAATTAGTTAACTTTACTTGTATTTTCATAATAACGAGCAAGCTCAATTATCATCGCACCCATTCTTTCAAGTTCAGGGACAACGTAATTGTTAATTCCATCTTCTCTGAATGCCTCTGCTGTCACTTTACCAACGGCTACTGGGACTACTTTTTCTATAAAGTATTGTTGTAATTGTTGGTAGCTTCCTTTTTCCTTTGCATAGTTAAAAAGTTGACGAACTTGAATCGCCGTTGTAAAACATACCGCATCTACTTCACCATTCAAAATCTCATGACATAAAGTTGACACTGTCTCTTCATCCGGTGCAATATGGCGGTACGGGAGAATGTGGCTTACAGTTGCTCCTTTTTCTTCTAAAAAACTCGTTAAACGTGGTGCCGTCTCCCCGTGAAGCTGGATCATGACACGCTTACCTGTAAAGTCATAACCAGCTAACGCACGAGATAATCCTTCAGTTGTTCCATCATCATCTTTTGCAATTGGTTCAATCGCAATTTTCTTTAATGCATTGAGTGTTTTATAACCTCTTGCTGCAACCTTTGCATGACGAAGCAGTCCTAGAAAGCTTTCTTCTAAATCATTATGTTTTGCTATATTTAGAAGTGATTCAGTACCTATTCCTGTTGTAAAAATCATCCAATCGGTACCATCTTCAATTAATTGTTTTAATTCTGGTTCAACTTGATCTTCAGCTAAAAAAACAGTACCTTGTAGTGGACGAACAATAGTAGTTCCTCCCTGTTTTTCAATTAGAGTTGCCATCTCCTCTGTTTTCCGTGAAGCTGCTAAGACGATTGTTTTTCCTGCTAATGCATTTCCCATATTATTTACTCCTTTCACTATTCATACTATGAATCTAGTTTACCCTAAAATGGTCAAAAGAATCGAGATTGTTACAACACTTACTAATGTTGTCACTAAAGCAATACTAGAGACGAGCTTTGGCGTAGTGTTGAATTGTAAAGCGTACATTGTTGTCGTTACAGCAGTTGGCATCGCGGTTAATACGATTAGTACTTTTGCAAGTAACGGATCTACAGGAAAAAATAAAATAAAAACAAAAGCAATTAGCGGTGAAATAAGCATTCTTACAGTCGTCCCATAAATCAGACGTTCTTTATTAATCACTTTATCGACCTTTAATTCTGCTAGTTGCATACCTAAAATAAGCATAACTACTGGAATAGTTGCTTGACCAACAAGGTCAACAGCAGAATATAAATTGGCTGGAAAAGGAATACTTAAAAGATTAAATGAAATTGCAATCACCATAGCATAAGTTAACGGCATACCTGAAATCGTTCGGATCGCTGCTTTAAAACCTATGTTGCCACTTGCAGCATAGTATACCCCGAAAAAGTTCATAATAACTGACTGCAAAACCATAAATGAGACAGCATACGTAAAACCTGTTTCACCATAAGCAAACAAAATGATCGGAGCACCATAATTTCCAGCATTCATAAAAGCAGTGGATAAAATTAAGCCACTTTCAACATCTCGTGGATACTTACGAAACTTCGAATACACTTTATTAATAATGATAATGGAAAATAAAAGAATAAGAGAAAACATCGTTATAAACAAGTATTGCTGATCTAACTGAACATCATAAAACGTTTTAAACACTAAGGCAGGGGATAAAATATAAACCGCTAATGTCGAAATCGATTTTATATTCATTTTTTTCCAGCGTTGAACAATAAAACCAGCCATAAAAATTAAAATAGCAGGTAAAACGACATTTACGAAAATCATCAACAGATCTCACTAGTCATACTATTCCACTCCTATTTTTATTTATTAATCTATTTTAATAATCATACATCATTAATGAGGAAACCGAAATATACAGGTACGATAAAATTTATTCACGATTTAATTGATATACTTTCACATAACGACTTACTTACAGGAAACACTATACTAAAATGATAAATCTGGGAGGGTTCATATGTCTACATTATCTGAACCAAAACACAAAACGTTTTGCATTAGTGAATATGACGTGTTACGAAAAGTGATATTATGTGAACCACAACATATGTCTATTCGTGAAGTCATAAATGATACGCAAAAGCATTTTAAAGATGAAGGCATACACATTCAACGTTCATTAAATCAGCATAAACAATTTGTAGAAACATTGTTAAGTCATGGAATTGATGTTGTCCTATTATCGCCGCTTACCCAATTTCCTGAGCAAGTTTTTACACGCGATATCGGCTTTACATTAGGGCAGACGATATTCGTTGCTGAAATGGCGCATGATTTAAGAAAGGGCGAAGAAGAGGTTTTAAAAACATGGCTAAAAAATGAAGAAATTTCTTATTATAATCTTGTCGGTGATCAAATTGAAGGTGGAGATGTGCTAATTGACCAGTCTACCATCTACATTGGCTTAAGTAATCGAACAAATGAAGCCGCAATTAATCATATGCGGAACTTACTTCCACAGTTTGAAGTCGTTACTATTCCTTTTACTGAGAAATTTCTTCATCTCGACTGTGTATTTAATATCCTCTCACCTACCGAGGCGTTAATTTATCCTGAAGCCCTTGCTCAAAATGACATCGATTTTCTTGCATCGCGATATGACCTTATCGAAGTATCAAAAGCAGAACAATTCACACTTGGCACAAACATTTTATCGATTGGCAATAAAAAAATCATAAGCTTACCGATAAACAATCAAGTAAACAAACAACTTAACGATCGGGGATTCGAAGTTATTGAGGTCGACATTTCTGAAATAATAAAGTCAGGGGGCTCTTTTCGGTGCTGCACACTTCCTGTATTGCGTGAGCCACATAGTAATTAGTTAATATATAGTGAAAGTTCATGAATAAAAGTCCCTAAAAAAAGTACCTCAATAATGAGTTAACGAAATCCTCACTACTTTAAATGATTGATCTAATCCACTTTAAAGTATTGCTGTGAGGTTTACGCTTCTATGAGGTACCCTTTTTTACTTTATTACCATTTTTTTATTTACTAATAATTCTTTAAATTGTTGTTTTGGTAATGGTTTGCTATAGTAATACCCTTGAATTTCTTTACAGTTAATTTCCTTTAATGCGTTCAATTGCTCTTCTGTTTCTACCCCTTCAGCTACTACATTCATTTTTAAATTTTGAGCCAAAGTAATAATCGTTTTTGTAATTTCAAAGCTTTCTGTCTCAAAGGGTATACCTGTTACAAATGAACGATCAATTTTTAATGTGTCAATTTTATACTTTCTTAAATAGCTTAGTGAGGAATATCCTGTTCCAAAATCGTCAAGTGCAATTGTAATACCCATACTTTGTAATTTTTTTAGCGTTTCAATAATACAGGGATTATTTTCTAAAACTGCACTTTCTGTAATTTCAATTTCCAACCATACCGGATCAAGTTCATGCCTCTCTAAGGTCGAACGGACCATGTCAACTAAGTCTTTCTTAAGAAATTGTAATACCGAAAAATTAACTGACATTTTAATAGGAGGTAATCCAAGCTTTTGCCAATGTTTATTTTGAGCGCAGGCTCGATCTAATACCCATTCACCAATTGCGATAATTTGTCCATCCTCTTCTGCAATCGGTATAAATTCATTTGGTGGTATAGTACCGAAGCTCGGATGATACCATCTGAGCAACGCTTCTACACCTACAATTTCATCTGTTTGGCTATTAATTCGAGGTTGGAAATGGAGCATAAACTCATCGAACTCTAACGCTTTTCGTAAGTGATTTTTCAACGTAAATATTCGATACTTATTATTATTCATCGATGGTGTATAAATTTCATATTGATTTTTCCCTTGCTCTTTCGATTGGTACATCGCAGCATCTGCGTTCTTCATTAACTTATGCATATTAACCCCACCATTAGGGTACGTGCTGACTCCGATACTGCATGTAATGTACAGCTCAAAATCACCTTTACAAAATGGTTCGTCAAATGCATTTTTTAATTGAAAGGCTAAGTCCTTAACCTCATCTTCACCATGAATTCCTAATTGTAGCAAACCAAATTCATCTCCACCTAAACGAGCAAGTACTTCGACATGTTCAAGTTCCGTAAATAACCTTTGTGCAACTTCACATAATAAGTGGTCACCAATATCATGTCCAAGCGTATCATTAATAAATTTAAATCCATCTAAATCTATAATAAATACAGCAAACTCCTCACCATTTTTTTTTGCCGATTCTACTTCTTGCCTGATTCGTTTTTCAAAATATTTCCGATTACACATTCCTGTTAAGTGGTCATGATAAGCTAAGTATTGTATTAAATTTTGAAACGTTTCTTCACTCTGTTTCATCTTCTGCTCAAGTTCAATTGTTGCTGTAAAATCTTTAGCTAATCCATAAATTCCAATAATGTCTCCTTCAACATGAATAGGAGTAAATGTTACTTCAACATACTTTATTTTTAAACTTTTTTGCTGGATTCGAAAGGTACAATGTTGAATTTCCCCATTTAAAACGAGCTGAAAGTACTCAATAACACTAGCTAAATCTTCCTCTACCACAATTTCTTTGAAGTTTTTTCCTATGACCTCTATAGGTTCAAATTCAGTTAATGTAGAGACACCTTGATTAATTTCAACAATATAACCATATATATCAATCAAAAATAGGGCTTCAGGATAAGTATAAAAAATTTTTTTGTATGGACTGTCTTCATTACGTAAAAAAGTTGTAAGCTTTGATCTTTTTTGTTTCGGCTGCTCCACGGTATCCCCCTTTTGAATTAAACATTATTCTTAGTTTCAATAATACATGGTTCGACACAATCCTTCCATACTCTACCCAAAATTTAAGCTGAATGATTAAACAACCATAATAAACCATTCCCATTCTATTTTTTTGCTAAACAAAGGTACGATTGCTATACTTTGGATAATTAAACAATTTCTGAGGTGAAATATATGAAGTATGCATTCCTATCTGATATCCATGGTAATGCGGTTGCTCTAGAATCTGTTTTAAAGGACATCCACTCACAAAACGTAGATGAAATTTTTGTTTTAGGTGATATCTGTTATCGCGGTCCAGAGCCCAAACGCGCGTTACAACTCGTGCAAGAATTAAATGCAAAAGTCATTAAAGGAAATGCGGATGAGTGGGTTGTTCGAGGTGTTCGACAAGGTGAGGTCCCTGATCATTTGCTTGAAATAATGAATACAGAAAGGGATTGGTGTGTTTCACAGCTTGATGACCAAGACCTTTCATATTTAGAACAACTCCCTACTGACTTAGAAATAACATTACCGAACGGTACGAATATTTACGCCTTTCATGCCACTCCGACAAGCTTATTTGATGTTGTACTCCCAGAAACTGACACAACAATTTTATCTAAAAAAATGATGACATCTAATGAAGCTAATCTATACATCTATGCCCATATTCACTTGCCGTATGTCCGCTATTTTAATGGAAAATGTATTGCAAATTTAGGGAGTGTCGGTTTGCCTTTTGACGGACAACCACTTTCCTCTTATATCATTATTGAAGAAAAAAATGATCAATTTGTCGTATCAATTCAGCGAGTCATCTACGATACAGAAAAGGTCATTAAGCAATATGAGAAAGTACAATATCCAAACCTAGAGATTATGAAGAATGTTGTTTTAAACGGGACAAGTCCTTTTGGTAAGTAATAAATATATTTATAAAACACCAACAGATAACCAACTAACAATACGACTAATCTCGTCACGTTGTTAATTGGTCAAATAGTATTCCTAGTGAAGAAAAAAGGAAAATCTAACATAAATCGAGAATATAGTATTTTACTAAAATTTTAATAGTAACAAAAGAAGGAGTGCTAGAAAAGTGAATATTAAACCAGTAGAAGAAACGATTTTAGGTGCATTAGGGATAGAAGTAACCGAACTAACAGGTGACAAAGTTGTTGCTACTATGCCCGTTCATTCTGCAACCCATCAACCCTTTGGTTTGCTTCATGGTGGGGCGTCTGTTGTATTAGCTGAAACAGTCGCTAGTATGGGAACCTGGAACCTTGTTGATCAAGAAAACGAGATCGCAGTAGGGCTAGAAATTAACGCAAACCACCTTCGTTCGAAAACGGATGGAATTGTGACAGCAGTCGCTACTCCACTTCATAAAGGGCGGACAACAATGGTTTGGGAAATAAAAATTGTCGATGAGGAAGAAAAATTAATATGTATATCACGATGTACAGTTGCTATAAGAAAAGCGAAAGCGGACGTTTAGCGACGTACGGACTGGACTGAACCGCAGGAGATAAAGGAAACACGCAGAGCATAAGCGATGCGATGTTGACTGATATGAACGAAACTGTCAAATACGTACCCCATTTTTTTAATTTCAGCTAAATCTGGGCAACCTTAATAGGAGAAAAGCTACTTAATTTTTCTCCACTTAAACTTTACATGGAGT
>NZ_JAFLJM010000015.1 GCF_017745675.1 Alkalihalobacillus sp. BA299 | reverse complement strand
AAAGGTCATATCCTAGTTTTCCTGCTTGATATTCTTTAACTAGCATTAACTTAAATTGTTCACTATATTTAGCCATTAAAAACACCCCAAAAGTTAGATTTCACTCTAACTTTTGGGGTGCAGTACATCGTTGGGCTCTTTTTTGTGTGCAAAGGTTATCCAATTTACCCCAAATGTCGAATGACCACATCCACCTGTCAGTTTCTGCGCTTCCCGCGGAAATAAAACTATATTTTTTCCCAATATAATAACGAAGACTCGCAACATTTTCCATTTCCCAGTAAAACATTTTTATAAAAATCTACTTCTCTAGCAAAAGTTTAAATAAACGTTTAATTAAAATTCCGTTTTGCCATTAGGTGTAACGCCTAAATAAAAATTTCATATAATACCTACAAGGATTAAGAAAAAGGGTGTTTGTTTATGCCAGCGATAGTAGGAGCCATAAAAGTCAATAGCATTTCAAGTAGTGGCATCTTTCATATTGGAGATGTTTTTAATGTCTCACCGAATAGCACAGCAAAAACATTTGCTGGTGCAGGCTCGTTTAATACAGGAGATGGATTGCATGTTAGAAGTGACTATAGTGTTACGCAAGTCTATGACGCTGATGTAGTCGATCAGCCAATCGTAGGGAACATTTAATGAGGAGCGTTTGCTATGAACTTTTTTGTTAATCAGAATATTGTTATTCATAACTTAAGAGTCGATGCTATAACAAACTCTTCTGTTCTGCAAATAGGAAGTGCTGGGATTATTAAAGCTCTCTCTAACTTATATAATACAGGTGGATTTACGGAACCTGCACCAGAAATTGGCAGTCCACCTACAACCCTACCTTTTGTACCACTTGCACCCCCAAGCGTTTAGTTTAATAACGGAATACAGTGTGAAGGTGGGAAATAATTATGTATAACAACTGGAATTATGCATCCTATTTTGAAAAAATGAACGAGTACCTTCAAGCGCAAAATGAAAAAATTCTCCAGTTGGAGCAACAACTAACACAAATGCAAGAAGAGTTATCCCAATTGAAGCAAAATCCATCAGGTAGTCATATCGATAAAATTGAGTATAAATTCGATCAACTGAAAATCGAACGACTAGAAGGAACTTTAAACATTGGCATTAGCCCTAATGGAAGTACAGGTCCGATTGAAGATTTTAATGTCAATCAAAATGACCTTCGTGTTCCTTCATTTGTTCATAACCATCCAGAAAGTGTTCAAGCGATTCAACAGCAAATCTACCATTACCTAGACCATGAATGCCAACCATTGCTCCAATCGATAGAGCAAAAATACAATTACCAATTAGATAACAATTATCGAAACTTCATTATTGGTGATGTAAAAAAACAAATTGATCAGAGGATCCATCATTATTTAAACCAAGTACAAGGAAATCAATATGATGTAAAACAAGTTGAACAAATGACGCTGAACAAAGTAAAAGAGGATATCGGAAATACATTCGATGCCTTTATCAGACATTTACCAAGAGAGGAGAATCCGTCAACATGAATTTTAATGTAGTTAACCGTGACCTATCGGTAGGTACAATTCGAATTATCGGGGTTTCCAGTTCTTCAGTATTGTTAGTAGGAGACACAGATTCACTTTGCTTATCTTCCTATTTTGATACACCCGCAGAATCTTTAATTGTCGGCCCATTTGTACCACTTGCTCCTCAACAATAACAATTCCAACTTAGTTCAGGGGTACAATCTAGCCAAACAATAAGAGGTGAAAAGATGCAAAAACGAATTTCTCATGTTGATTTTGTAAATGTTACAGACGTTTCAACAAGTAGTATTTTACAAGTCGGCGATAGTTACAGAATTACCCCGAGGTCCAGAGCACTTGCTGTGCAACGACAGATCGAATTTTTTTACGGTGATGAAGGAAATTTTGATGTTTATCCTATCTTTCAAATCGACATTCCTAAGCCAGTAGTTACTGAGCCAATCAGAATTACAAGAACGAATGAAAACCCATTTATTCGAGTAAACAATATCAAACTCATTGGGGCAGCAGCTTCTTCTGTCGTTCACATTGGCTCCAACTCCATGATTGATGCTGAGACACGTGTCAAACATATACGTCAGTTTGTTGGCGACCCATATCAAATGCGTAACGCTCAAGGGGATCAAGCATAAACTAATTATTATCTTAATAAAAAGGGTGTTTGTATATGCCAGCCATTGTAATAGGTCCATTTAAAATTAATGGGAATGAGGGAAATATAAGTTTCGGAGACGTTTTGAATATGTCACCAAAATCAGCCGGTAAATCCATTTCTGGTTCTGGAAGCGGGAATACAGGTGACTTTATTTGTACAAATAATGGAATAAGTATTAATGGGGCATTGGATCCTGATGTACTTGATCAAAATGTAGCTGCGAATAATTAATGCGCGTTTACTAGCACTTTGAAACTCTAATTATACGAAAGGAACATCGAAGTGAATAATTTTGACCCTTTTCAACATATGAAACAGTTTCAACAGTATTTTGATCATTTTTTTAAAGAAGATTTTTGGGCTAACTTTCAAAATTTGACTACTCAGTCTATAAATCAATTAAAAGTAAATCTTTATGAGTCTGGTTATGAGCTTGTAGTAGCAATAACGCTACCAGGCTTAAAATCTAAGGACGATATTTCCATTTTTATCGATGAAAAGTTAATAGAAATTGAAGGTCAAATGAAGTTTAATTTGAAAGGATACCGTACACTCCAAGAAGAAGCGACTGCTGGGAACTTTAAGCGATCCATTGAGCTTCCTTATGCTATTCGTAAAGATCGAGTAGAAACGGTATACCGAAAAGGAATTTTATTTATTCATTGCCACCGACTATTAACACAAAACGATCGTCAAAAAATAGCAATTCAATCGATAGATGATGAAGATTTGTCGATTGAAAAATAAAATAGTCGGTTAACATGGGGCCACGTAAAAACTTTCTAAATTGTAAAATTAAAAAATAATCATATGTTCCATGCAAAAGCACCTTTTAAACTAGTAGGACGTCCGTGAAAAGCGGTACCGTTCTACTAGTTTTTTGTCTGTTTACACTTTTTCATCTCTATGTTTTCATCAAGTATTTAAGCTTCAATTGTAATTGCCGAAAGAAAACAAGCATTTTCTTACCATTGTCCTTATATATTTAAAGTAATGACATGAATGATATACACATAACTGTCTGAAAAATGAATGGTGTGGTGTTGAAAGGAGTGAATGTGATTGCTTCATATTGTAGCGTGTATTAAGCAGGTGCCTGACACGAAGATCATCAAGATGAACCCGAAGACAAATACGATGGATCGAGCGAGTGCTCCAGCCATTTTAAATCCTTACGACTCTCATGCAGTTGAAGAAGCAGTACGACTAAAGAATCGATATGGGGGAACTGTTTCCGTTCTTACGATGGGGCCTCCACCAGCAGTAAAAGCGATTAAGAAATGTATTGAAATTGGTGCTGATGAAGGGTATATGATCTCAGATCGTGCGTTTGCTGGTGCCGATACATTGGCAACAAGCTATGCGTTAACATGTGCATTAGAAAAGATTGCGAAAGAGAAACCAATTGACCTGATTCTATGCGGGAAAATGACAATCGACGGTGATACCGGACAAGTTGGTCCCGGAATTGCTAGACGACTCGATATCCCACCATTAACATCCGTAAAAAAAGTTGTTGAAGTCAATAAAGAAGAAGGGTATATGGTCGTTCACCGAAAACTAGAGGACGGGTATGAAGTTATTCAATCACAACTGCCTTGCTTACTTTCTGTTGAAAAAGAAATCAATGAAGTTCCTTATTCTTCTTTCCCAAACATGCTGAAAGCAGCTCGCTATGAACCGACGATTTGGGCAGTTGCTGATTTAGAAGGAGTCGATCGTAAACAACTCGGTTTAAAAGGATCACCAACAATCGTTGCGAAAGTATGGGCACCACCAAAGCCTGAAGGCGGAAAAATTCTAGAGGGCAGCTCACAAGAAAAAGTGGAACAATTGTTAGGGGTTTTAATGGAGAAAAAAGAATTGTTCACACAGAAAGGAGGAGCGTAATGAATTTCGAAGATTACCGCGGGGTCTGGGTATTTATCGAAGAAAATGAAGGGAAAATTGCTCCTGTATCCCTTGAATTGTTAGGTGCTGGGAAAAAGCTCGCGGACAAACGAGGGGTGGAATTAGGTGGTGTTATCATCGGCGATAACGTGAAACAAATCGTTAATAAAGTATACGAGTATGGTGCTGATGTCGTATATATATATGATGAGCCGATCTTCAAAGATTACCGGACTGAATCATTTATGAAGGCACTTCTCGATTGTTGTCAAAAGCATAAGCCCGAAATTATCTTATTTGGAGCAACTTCAACTGGCAAAGACTTAGCGAGTGCGGTAGCTACGGATTTACCGACAGGACTGACTGCTGATACGACTGAACTTGATGTTGAAGAAGATACGGGCTTACTATTAGCCAGCCGTCCTGCCTTTGGTGGTAACATCATGGCGACGATACTTTGTAAAAAATACCGTCCGCAAATGGCAACGGTTCGTCCGAAAGTGATGAAAGCGCTCTCCAGACAACCAGGGAGGACCGGAAAATTAGTGGAAGAAACCATACCGTTAAAAGAAGGTGATGTGCGGACAAAGGTATTAGAAATTGTTCGTGAAACAACGAAGAAAGTTAGAATTGATGAAGCTGATATTATTGTCGCTGGTGGAAAAGGCTTAGGTAGCTCAGAAGGTTTTCAAATATGTCATGAACTTGCAGATACGCTTGGCAGTGCAGTCGGCGCAAGCCGTGATGTCGTTGAAGCAGGGTGGATTGAACACCACCATCAAGTCGGGCAAACAGGGGTTACAGTTACACCGAAAATTTATTTTGCGATCGGTATATCTGGAGCAATACAGCATCTCGTTGGCATGAAAAACTCCGGACTCATTATTGCCATAAATAAAGATCCTGAAGCCCCTATTTTCGAGTCATGTCATTACGGTATAGTCGGTGATGCATTTGAAATTGTTCCAATATTGATTGATCAATTTAAAGTAGCGTTGTCAAGAGAGGAGGCATCTCATGCTCGAAAAGTTTGATTGTATTGTAGTAGGTGCTGGACCCGCTGGCATTTCATGTGCTTATGAAATAGCCAAAGGAGGGGCAAATGTCCTTCTGCTTGAACGCGGAGAATATCCTGGTTCAAAAAATGTTATGGGAGGCGTTCTCTACCGGCAAATGATGGAAGATGTCATCCCAGAATTTTATAAGGAAGCTCCTTTAGAGCGTCCTGTTGTGGAGCAACGCTTTATGATGATGGATAAAGAGTCTGCCGTAACATTCGGTTATAAAGGCTTAGAATGGGGAAGGGAACCTTATAATAACTTCACTGTATTACGAGCGAAATTTGATCAATGGTTTGCAGGAAAAGCGGTCGAGCAAGGAGCTTTACTCGTTAATGAAACCGTCGTCTTAGAATGTATCGTTGAAGATGGAAAAGTTATTGGTGTAAGAACCGACCGACCAGACGGCGAAGTCTATGCTGATGTTGTTGTTTTAGCTGATGGAGTTAACTCCCTTCTTGCCAAATCACTAGGTTTTCATAAAGAATATCAGCCCGATGAAGTTGCACTCGCAACAATGGAAATTGTAAAACTAGACTCTAAAATTATTGAAGATCGCTTTAATTTAGAAAAAAACCAAGGCTGTACGATTGAACTTTTTGGTGATGCGACAAAAGGAATCCTAGGAACCGGTTTTCTTTATACGAACAAAGATACGCTAAGCATTGGGGTTGGAACGCTACTATCTGGTTTGATCAAACATAAAATTCGTCCGTATGAGCTCTTAGAATATGTTAAAAATCACCCAATGATCCGTCCTTACATTCAAGGTAGTGAATCACAGGAGTACTTAGCTCACCTTATACCAGAAGGTGGCTATCATTCAATGGGGAAAGTCGTTGGGAACGGGGTTATTGTCGTAGGGGATGCAGCCCAACTCGTTAACGCAATCCACCGTGAAGGCTCAAACTTAGCGATGACCTCAGGAAGATTTGCCGCTGAAACAGTTCTTATGGCCAAAGAAGCTGGCGACTTTTCTGAAAGAATGTTAGACCACTACCGCAAAAAGTTAATGGATAGCTTTGTTGGTCAAGATTTAAAGAAATACAAAGACTCTACACACCACTTTGATAAATTCCCACAATATTTTGACCAATATATACCGATGATGAACAAAGCAGCAAGTCAAATGTTTACCGTTGACGGCATGTCTAAGCGAGATAAACAAAAGAAGATTATTAAAGATATTGGTACACCAAAACAGAAATTTAAAATTGCTCGCGATATGATTAAAGCATGGAAGGTGATGAAATAATGAGTGAACAAAAAAAAGGTCAGTCTATCGAGGAAAAGCAGTATCTTGTTCGCTTTAATGCCGATACGAAGTCGCATCTTCATGTTATGGACGAAGACATTTGCTTAAACAAATGCCCAGACAAAATTTGTACGATTTTTTGCCCAGCCGAAATTTACAAGTGGGAAGATATCCGAATGCATGTC
The DNA here is from genome assembly GCF_017745675.1 of Alkalihalobacillus sp. BA299. Lineage (GTDB taxonomy): Bacteria > Bacillota > Bacilli > Bacillales > Bacillaceae_F > Alkalihalobacterium. Next base: position 119,300 of record NZ_JAFLJM010000015.1, on the reverse strand, counting down.
GGTTATGAAGGCTGCCATGAATGTGGAAGCTGTAGAATTGGCTGCCCACATCAAAACATTCAGTGGGAATACCCAAAAGGCGGTCATGGGATTGTGTTTAGATTAGGGTAATCTTTACCAAGCTTATTTCCAGAAATAATAAAAGGAGATTTTCGCGCAGGAAAGCTATTACCATATTTTGGTGATAGCTTTTTTATTTGAAATTATTAAGTAAAAAAAATAATATTCTGTGGAAAATACTTCTATATAAATCAAAATAGGAGTGAAAACCCATGGAACAAACACTTTATGAAAAAGTTGGTGGCGAAGAAGCGATCGGCAAAGTAGTAGACTATTTTTACTCAGAATTAGTGCTCAAGGATGAGACCGTAAATCACTTTTTTAAAAATACCGATATGGAAAAACAGCGTCGACATCAAACCAAATAAGTCTAATTCGTTAATGAAAAAGTTTATGAAGGAAAAACGGGAGGAGGGAGGATAGAATAAAGATTATGTATGTGCATCTGTTCACATAGATCTGTAAAAAGAAACGAGAGAGGATCTTGTTTCTTTTTTATATGTTAGCTAGCAGCTTGGGGGATCTTTGTAATTTGATCTTCACTAGCTCTTTTTTCTATTTCCTTTGTAAAAGTTAGGGCATCGTCCATGGTCGGGAAAAACGCAGACACGAAATATGGGTGTAGACATTCAAACTGACCAGATGTTTTCGCAGGATATACAAGAACTCGCCATTGATAAAAGTTACAGTTTTGCGAGACTTCTGTTCCTTCTAAGGCAATTAACCAGTGGGTAAATCCATCATGTAATTCTCGGTTAGGTAATTTTTCTAAAGCTAAGATCCGGTCATTTTCACCAATAGGAACGAGCGGCTTTTGATAAAACTCACCAAAGTTAGGAATGAATTTCATAGACATTTCTCCTTTTTATTATAGGCTGTTTTCGTAAACTTTGTTGCTTTTGGACCGTTTTTTGAAAATAAAATAGCCTTTTCAAGACAAATTCATTTGTCTGAACGGCTATTTTATTTTCAAAACCTTCACGCTATGCGTGAAGAGCCAAGCATCCGCTTGGCTTACGGTCCAAAAGCTAAAAGCAACAATCTCTGAGAAAAGAGCCTTATTATATTTTAAAGGACCAGGACTTAGCTATTTCACGAAAGCGCTTTTACGATATATAAATATGTGTATATGAATCGAATTATTGTATTATATGTTCGTTATACTAAAAAGATGACTATTTTCACACACTATTGTTTTTTCAAAAAGTCTGAATTATGTATGAGAAGGCTGACGTTAGAGGTCTGCCTCGTTTTTGGAAAAGCTTTGTTTGGACGGTTCTATACTATTGGAGCTATTAATGAAGGGGAATCGTTATTTGGTGAATTAACCTCAGAAGATACTTTGTAAGCTAACATTTCTTCAGGTGAGAAAGGTTGTAGGAGACTGTTTAAGATTTGTGGATCATCAATTGTAGGCGTAAGCCAAGTTTTTTGAGCTTCCTTTGATAAAATAACCGGCATACGATCATGAATGTCTTTCATAAACAGGTTTGGACTTGTTGTAACAATTGTACATGTATAAATAACGGTACCTTCTTTTGATCTCCAGCGTTCCCATAAACCCGCCAAAGCAAACACCTCTTGATTTTTAAGCTTTATACGCATAGGTGTTTTTTTCTTATCAACTTTTTTCCATTCATAAAAGCTATCTGCAATTACTAAACATCTACGGTTTTTATAAGCTTGTTTAAAGCTCACTTTTTCTGATAGTGTTTCCGCTCGAGCATTAATTAATTTATAGCCGATTTTTGGGTCTTTTGCCCAAGACGGAATAAGCCCCCAACGGAGATATCCCGCTCGATTGACATGACCGTCATTAATGACAGTCAATATATTTTGACTAGGTGCTATGTTATAACTTGCAGAATATTGATCTTCATATACGTTTCCAATATCAAATTCTTCTGTAATTAGAGTCGGTTCAGCTGCTAAAGTAAAGCGGCCACACATGATCATCACCTCATTTAGTTCTATTCACATTATAGGCAATATTTGTATCATTCATAAAGAAAATGCTTCAGTTAATAAAAATGCAATCGAAGAAATAAGTGAAACTAATTACTATTATGCACAAACTAAAAAACCGCTTGGGCTCATGAGCTCCAAGCGTTTAATAATTTTAATTAAATATTGATTCCCACTCTGCCGTACCTCGTAGTGTCTTAAAAACCTACTCTCGTAGGTGGGTGTCCTCTCTAGACCGTTCAACTTCCCCCAGCTTGCAGGGCTTGTTGTTGGGAATAGAATGATGAACTCCCTAAAAAACAGTATCGGTTTAAGACATTATGAAGTACTAACATCGTAGGGTTATTATGTAAAAGGAGGAATGGGAAATGAAGGATTTCTAATTCCATTCCTTTCAAGATAACGCATGTATGGTATGCGCTATGGCAAGAGTTTTGAAGTGAGATGTGATGAAGTTCATCACGTCTCGGGTTTGTTGTACTTGTAATATATCATGGCTGAACAGCTAGATTCAATGGAAAGTAAAGGTGCCATAACCAAGAGAAACTATGTTGACGAAAGAAAGAGATGCTAAAGTGTTCAATTAGAGAAGGTAGAGTAACCTGACAAATTGCGGATCCATGGTGTTGCATTTTCACCATTTGGATCTGCTATCCATAAATCCCCGCTACTTTCCGTCTCTCTTCTCCTTACCCAAGTAACTTTGTGCGCAGAGGGTAAATACTGAGGCTGATAATCACCATAATTTTTTGGAGGGTACGTTATTTTGGTTTGATTTCGGCCTTTTATATCCACAAGATATAACGATGGTTTAGGACGTTGTTGTGGATCATTTGACCATTCGCTTTCTTTTACTCTAGAAACAATTAGAGAATGGTCTTTTACCCAAGTAAACCCTAACTCTGCATAGTTAGGAGGAGTTAGATTAACTTGAGATGTAGAGGGAAGATCCGTTACTTTTAAATCTTTATTTTTAAACCCAAATACAATTCTGCCACCTCCTGCAATATAACCTAATAAATTCCTCTTATCTGCCCACTTCGGATCATCCAAATACTGAATAACCTCATCGATCGCTTCAAATTCTTTACCATTTGCAGAGATGACACAAAGCATATTGCTATCCATCGCCAGCGAAGCCGTAGGGGATACAATAAAAGAAATCCACTTTTGATCTGGTGAATACATCAGAGAAGAAGCATTAATCGCCATTACAGTTAAATCCCCTTTTTTTACTTCACTTGGTATTACAAACAATTCCTTCACATGGTCAGTTAAACTTTTTACGTTTTTATAACCACCTTCTAATGTAATCGTGTAAAGTATCGGGTTTGTCCACCCAGTAGGCCGTAGATCAGCACTAGAAGAGGCAATAAAACCGTTACCATCGGGCTGCCACTCATAATCAAAAACACCGAGAGCGATATTATAGAAGCTTTTTAAATCAGATATATTGAGAACCCCATCACTTTTAAATGCCACAAGGTTTGCAATTGGAGACCATTTCGGCTTATAGCCATCATAAAATACTTGATGATGTTCTTTTGTATTAAGGTTATAGACCCATATTTCATTTTGTGCTTCATCTCGTTCCTTTTTTTGATAGAGGATCATACGTCCATCAAATGACCACTCCAGGGAAGTATAGGAAGCTATTTTCTCGGTAATTCTTTCTTCTTTGTTATTGATTTTTGTCCAAACGTGACCATTGCGAATAAAAGTTACTTTTAAATTTGAAGCATTCACTTCTGCGTGAGTATGAATAGGGAAAAGGAGACAAAAAACAATAAGAACATGCATTATTTTCATACAGCAACACCTCGTCCTTATTATCATCATTCGTTTAAGATAATATAAACAAAAGAAAGAGGATAACTCAATTGTCATCCTCCAGCTCTTAAGAAGAAATTACACTTTCTTTTAAACATGATATGCAAAGCACGAGATTTATCATTAAATCTCGTGCTTTGCATGATGATCTGTTTTTGTATGTAAGGCAAGCTCCTCCAATTTTTTATGTAAATACTGTTCATCTAACGACAAAAACGTTTTCTCATTCATACCCTCAACGATGTAATCTGAAAAACGTTTAATCTCTTTTTTTACATCGTTATCGTTGTAAGAAGCGACAACATTTAACGCTTCAAGTATCGCTGATAATACAGAAACATCATCATTTGCATAGTGACGCACTTGATAGAAGGAACGGTATAGATAATCGCGGAAATGCTGTTGCTTTAACATCAATCGAAGTGCTCGATTGTCATCATTATAAAAACAACGCTCGATATTTTTTTGACCTAAGACAGTTAATACCTTACCAAGTTCATTAATACAAGAAATAGCAGTATTAGGATCATTAATCCCTGGTGATAACGCTTTCAAGCAAATTTCGACCAACTTTGTTAAACCAAAATCAACATCCTGTACAATTGCTCGCTCATTCCCAAAATGAAAATACGACAAATATTTTTGGGGATTTATTTTTTTTGTAAGCGGCCAAATATGCAGAAATGGAGTGTACTTATCAACATAATCGCCTAGTTGAAACCTCATTTCAATAATGACATCGTCCTGCTTTGCTTGTTCAATAAGGGGTTGATGATCAATTATTTGTAAATAACCAGGATCACTCACATAAGCGAACAAAGGTTCTTTTTGTTTGATCTCAGCACTTTCCCAATCATCCCACGGGGCATCGTGATGTGCCACTTGCTTATCCTGATAATTTTTATGGATCGATTCGATTGTATTCATCGAGATTTGGTGAATTAAATTACTCACTTGGATCCAAAGTGAAACGTGGTGAATAAAAAACACGAAAAACCCTACACAAACCATCGCATAAATAACAGCAACGGTAGGAGAAAAAAATAACGATAACCCGTCTTTTTCTCGCATTAATAAAAGCGTAACGATTGAAAAAATAAACCCACTAATGAACACACCTAGTATGCGCTGAGTATGATGATCATTGACAAAGTTTTGTAGTGTTCGTGGAGAAAATTGTGATAGATAGGTAGTGAGTACGACCATAATTGTTGAAAAGGAAATTGTAGTCATCGTTAACAAAGAAGCTGAAATTGTACCTAATAATGTTTGTGCTAATTCTAAATCCGTGAAAAAAATAGCAGGGATTTTAGTTCCTATTCGTGTTGAATAAAAAAGGTGATAGTCCAATTGAATAAAGATAAAGGAGAGAACGATAGCAATAACACTATAAAAGCTAGGTAAAAACAAAAAGCTTGATCGTAGCTGTAATAGTTTTGTCTGTAGTCGGATCATTATTTCACCTCACTATAGTGCTAATTGCTATCGTTTTAAAATAGTACCTTTAATTATTTATTATTTCTTTTCAAGTAAAAAATATGAAAAAAGAGCAGGAATTTTGTAGATTACGCTGAATGTATGAGAGATGAAAACATATCGTATGATAAAAGGGAATACAAAGGAGTGATTATATATGGCGATTGAAAATCCTAGTCGCACTGAAATCGGAGAAATCTTAAAACGTAGTAAGCGGATTGCAGTTGTTGGCTTATCCACAAACACGGAAAGAACTTCTTATATGGTTTCTGAGGCGATGCAAAGTGCAGGATACGAGATCATCCCTGTTAACCCAGCAGCTGTGGGAGAAGAAATACTCGGAGTAAAGGCAGTCGGAAGTTTAAAAGATATTGACGGTCATGTTGATATTGTCAATGTGTTTAGAAGAAGTGAGCATCTCCTCGATGTAGCGAAAGAAGCCGTTGAAATTAAGCCAGATGTATACTGGGCACAACTCGGACTTCAAAATGAACAAGCTTATGAATTTTTAACGGAACATGGTGTGAAGACGATTATGGATCGATGTATTAAAGTGGAGCATGCGTTAACAAAATAGTTACGTAAAGTCCTTAACGATAGTAAAAGTTAAGGACTTTCTTTTACTAGATAAAATATACTGCACGAACATTTTTCAATAAAAAGCAGGAAAAACGCGATTAAGTACAAAATATACAAAGAAACAGATGTTCTTTTGTGATATATTGTTTAAGGAGAAATTAGATTTTTTCCTTGTTTTAGGTTATAGTTCTATTCTATAGACAAAGAAAAAAATGAATATGAGCGAGGGAAAGGAGCTTTCAATTGGCGACTAAACAGAAATTAGAATACAATGATGATGCCATACAGGTACTAGAAGGCTTAGATGCCGTCCGAAAACGCCCTGGAATGTACATTGGTAGTACTGACAGTCGCGGATTACATCATTTAGTTTATGAAATTGTAGATAACGCTGTAGACGAAGCACTTGCAGGCTACGGTGATTATATAAAAGTTACGGTACATAAAGATAACTCCATTAGTGTAATTGATGATGGTCGTGGTATGCCTACGGGGATGCATAAAATGGGCAAACCAACACCTGAAGTCATTCTTACGGTCTTACATGCTGGAGGAAAATTTGGCCAGGGCGGTTATGCAACAAGTGGTGGACTTCACGGGGTAGGTGCTTCAGTTGTTAATGCTTTATCTGAATGGCTCGTCGTCGAAATTAAACGAGATGGGAAGATCTATCGTCAACGCTTTGAGCACGGAGGAAAGCCTGTTACGACATTAGAAAAAGTCGGAACAACAAAGAAAACAGGAACGAAAATTCACTTCAAACCAGATCCTACGATATTCAGTGTAACGACCTTTAATTTTGAAACGTTAACTGAACGATTAAGAGAAGCAGCCTTCTTGCTCAAAGGGCTGAAAATAGAATTAGTTGATGAACGAAAAGACAAAGAGGCAACTGAAGCTTTCCATTATGAAACCGGAATTGAAGCATTTGTGGAATATCTAAATGAAGATAAAGAAACATTGATGCCTGTTATTTTTTTTAATGGAGAACAAAACGGGATTGATATCGAGTTTGCGTTTCAATTTAATGACGCCTATACCGAAAACGTATTATCTTTCGTTAACAATGTCCGAACAAAAGACGGTGGAACGCATGAAGCAGGGGCAAAAACGGCGATGACTCGAGCCTTTAATGAGTATGCACGTAAAGCAAAATTACTAAAAGAACGAGACAAAAACTTAGATGGTTCAGATATTCGCGAAGGGTTTACTGCAATTATCTCGGTTCGAGTACCGGAAGAAAAGCTACAATTTGAAGGACAAACGAAAGGGAAATTAGGAACAGCGGATGCTCGTTCAGCTGTTGATGCGCTTGTCTCTGAAAAACTCGCTTATTTCTTTGAGGAAAACCCAGATTTAAGTACGATGCTTATTAAAAAAGCGATTAAAGCTGCACAAGCGCGCGAAGCGGCACGAAAAGCGCGTGAAGAAGCAAGAAGCGGCAAAAAGAGCAAGAAAAAAGACGTTCTCCTTAGCGGAAAATTAACTCCAGCACAATCGAAGAACCCAAGTCGAAACGAACTTTACTTAGTCGAGGGAGACTCAGCAGGAGGGTCTGCAAAGCAAGGACGAGACCGGAAATTCCAAGCGATCCTACCACTACGCGGGAAAGTAATAAACACAGAAAAAGCGAAATTAGATGACATTATGAAAAACGAAGAAATTCGTACGATTATCCATGCGATAGGTGCTGGAGTCGGTGCTGACTTCTCAATTGAAGATATTAACTATGATAAAGTCGTCATTATGACAGATGCCGATACTGACGGGGCTCACATTCAAGTATTACTATTAACTTTCTTTTATCGTTATATGAAGCCACTCGTTGAGGCTGGAAAAGTGTATATCGCACTCCCCCCACTATACAAGGTAAGTAAGGGTACAGGTAAGAAGGAAGTCCTTGAATATGCCTGGGATGAAGATGAATTGCAAAAAGCAATAAAAAAGATTGGTAAAGGCTATACGATCCAGCGTTACAAAGGTCTTGGTGAGATGAATGCTACCCAATTGTGGGAAACGACAATGGATCCGGAAACACGAACGCTTATTCGCGTAAAAATTGATGATATTGCTCGTGCGGAAAAACGGGTATCGACGCTAATGGGAGACAAAGTAGAACCACGACGTAAATGGATCGAGTCTCACGTTGCATTTGGCTTAGAAGAGGATACTAATATATTAGAAAACGAAAATATTATGGTAACGAAGGAGGATTAAATTGGCACAGACAGAGCGCTACTTAGACCTACCACTAGAAGAAGTCATTGGCGATCGCTTTGGTCGCTACAGTAAATACATTATCCAAGATCGTGCGCTGCCAGATGTGCGTGATGGATTAAAACCTGTACAACGCCGAATTTTATATGCGATGTATCGTGAAGGAAACTTGGCGGATAAACCTTTCCGAAAAGCAGCGAAGACTGTTGGTAATGTTATCGGTAATTACCATCCACACGGTGATACGTCGGTGTACGATGCGATGATCCGAATGAGTCAGGATTGGAAGCTCCGAAACCTTCTAGTTGAAATGCACGGAAATAATGGATCGATTGATGGGGATCCACCAGCAGCTATGCGTTATACTGAGGCCAGGTTATCATCAATTGCCTCAGAACTTTTACGTGACATTGATAAAGAAACAGTTGATTTTATTCCAAATTTCGATGATACACAGGAGGAGCCTGTCGTATTACCATCAATGTTTCCTAATTTACTGGTCAACGGTTCAACTGGGATTTCCGCCGGATACGCGACTGATATTCCCCCTCATCACCTAGGAGAAGTGATTGATGGTGCTATTCATTTAATGGAAAATCCACTTGCGAGTCTAGATGACCTAATGGAATTTGTGAAGGGCCCTGATTTTCCAACAGGCGGTATCGCACAAGGAATTGACGGTATAAAACAAGCCTACCAAACTGGAAAAGGGAAAGTCGTACTGCGGGCAAAAACCGAAATTGAAGAGCTCAAAGGCGGTCGTCAACAAATTGTTATAACAGAAATACCATACGAAATCATTAAAGCAAATCTTGTGAAAAAAATGGACGAGCTTCGGTTTGATAAAAAAGTTGACGGTATTGCTGAAGTACGAGACGAAACAGACCGAACGGGTCTTCGCATTGTCGTTGAACTAAAAAAAGACGCAAGTGCAGAAGCGATTTTAAACTATTTATATAAAAATACAGACTTACAAGTGACGTATAGCTTCAATATGGTTGCCATTCACAATAAACGACCTCAATTACTAGGTCTAAAAGAAATGCTGCAAGCTTATGTTTCCCATCAAAAAGAAGTGATTACGCGTAGGTCCAAATATGAACTACGTAAAGCTCAAGAACGTGCTCATATCGTTGAAGGTCTGATTAAAGCAATCTCAATACTAGATGAAGTAATTACAACAATCCGCTCCTCTAAAGATAAGCGTGATGCAAAAGATAACATCATAGAACGATTTGAGTTCACCGAACCTCAAGCAGAAGCAATCGTGACGTTACAACTTTATCGCTTAACAAATACAGATATTACAACATTACAAAAAGAAGCAGATGAATTAGTGAAACAAATTAATCGATTAGAAGGTATTCTAAAAAGTGAAGCCAAATTAATCAGTGTCATAAAAAAAGATTTACTACAAATCAAGAACAAATTTGCTGATGAACGAAGAACGATTATAAAAAAAGACGTAGAAGAAATTAAAATTGACCTTGAGGTTCTCGTCCCAGCTGAAGATGTCATTGTCACTGTTACAAAGGAAGGTTATGTAAAACGAACAAGCCTTCGTTCTTACGCAGCTTCCAACAGTGAACCACCTGGAATGAAAGAAGAAGACTATGTAATTGGCCATTATTATACAAATACGATAGATACACTCCTAATCTTCACAAAGCTAGGAAACTATTTGCATTTACCTGTACATCAACTCCCAGACATACGTTGGAAAGACAACGGTCAACATGTAGCTAATCTTGTTTCTGGTTTAGACCGTCAAGATGAAATTCTACATTCAATGATTATCAAAGACTTTAGTGAAGACGAATACTTATTATTTATAACGAAAAATGGAATGGTGAAACGAAGCCAATTATCATTATATAAAGCACAGCGTTTTACAAAGCCACTTGTTGCTGTGAAGCTTAAAGAAGCGGATGAAGTTGTCAATGTACATCTAACGAACGGAACCACGGAGATCTTCTTGGGAACAAATCAAGGATATGGACTATGGTTTGGAGAAGAGGAAGTAAGTATCGTAGGGCAACGAGCAGCTGGAGTTAAAGGGATTAACTTGAAAAAAGACGATTATGTAGTAAATGGATACACATTTAATTTAAATGACGATGTTTATTTCTTTATCGCTACACAACGTGGAGCTGTCAAGAAGATGTCGATCACTGAATTTGATAAGTCTACACGAGCAAAACGAGGACTCGTTATGTTACGTGAATTAAAAAGTCAGCCGCATCGAATTGTCGGTATTGAAAAAGTATCAGATGCCGAACAAATCATACTCTTAACAAAAAATAACGCAAAAGCGTTTGTTGAGGTAGCTCATTTAAGACCAAATGACCGCTACAGTAACGGTTCTTTTGTTATAGACAGCTCGACAGATGGGGAAGTTAACCAAATATGGCAAATTGTTAGTACCGAACCAAAAAATGATGAGTAAATTACTCATCATTTTTTTTCGGCATTTATTACTTAACTAACCAAATTAAACTTGAAATAAGAAATAATGATGAAGAGGAACTAAAACAGAAGTGAAGCAAAAATCTAAATGAAAGACAACATATAACAAAAATTATGCTAGAAAGCACCTAATATATAAGAATTATTTTGTATTACATAATAATATTATGTAAACTATAGAAGAAGTTACTGGATACAGACACATCTTTATGATAGAGTAATATTATAGTTAAGTTTTATTACAATGTCTTGCCATTAAAAAATAATAGATGTAGGTGATAAATATGATGAAACAAGAGATGTCCAATTTCTTTATTCAGAAAATTGAAACAGCAAAAGTGCAATTCGAACGAACAATTGATTGTAAACACACTGAATTCGACGATTTATACCCATACATGAGTGAGCAACCACAATTTTTTTGGTACAAACGATATGTAGCATGGCAAGAATTATTAACAGTAGTAAAGATTGCTCAAGAACTAGACATAGACTGGAGCCAAGCCTTTACAGAAAAACAAGCTAAATATGTACAATCAAAAGTTTTAGACGCAAAAGTTTTAGACTATTGGTATGAAGAAGTTATTTCTGAAGAAGAAAAACAAAGTAAATAAATCATACAAATCTAATAATTACAATTCAACAAAACCATCCAATTTCAATATTAAATATTGAAATTGGATGGTTTTGTTTGTAGAAGAACATAAATTAGTAAAATAAATTTTCTATTTTCGTCTCACTATTTTGAGTTTACTTAAGTTTTGAGATATATTACCTTTTTTGTTTTTGACTTCCTATAATATATATTATGTAAACTAGAATAAAAAATAAAAAACTTACATGCCTACTGTAAGTTTAAATCTTTTATATACTAAATCCTATTTTTTACTACCATTTACTACTAGTTGTTACATTCATACAATAACCTTCATTATCAACCCAACCATCACCATCAATGACTCCGCGTACAAATGAAGGTAAAAATTCCTCCGGGACATTAGGGAATGAAACAGTTAAGGATTTTTTTGCAAAAATACCTAGCCTTTCAAGATCTTGTTTAACTTGTTTGGTATTTTAAGTTGAGTCCTTAATTTTATTATGTTTTATATTAGTCTAGTTAACCCTATATAATATTCATTATGATTTGGGAATGTATAGGCACTTTGATTCATCAGTATGATCAGTGATGAAATGAATACATACTGAAAAACAAATAGTTGTACTGTATGAAACAGTACAACTATTTGCGAAAGAGGTTTTGCCCTTGGTTATATTCCTTTTTTAGTATTGAAAAGACTAATACATCGTTGTATTCTTCCCCTAGGAACTGATGTTCACGAAGAATTCCCTCTTGCAGGAATCCATTTTTATTCATTAATTTAATAACACTACGATTTTTAACATTTGTATATGCATAAATTTTATTTAAATACATTTTTGTAAATCCGTATTCCATTAGAAACATTAACGTTTCCTTTCCAAAACCTTTACCCCATTCTTTACTTGAAATATTACCGCCGATTTCTGCATGCTGTGATAGTCTATCCCACTTTTTGAAGCCACAAGTTCCTATGATCTTATTTGTTTCTTTTAATTCAATTCCCCAACTTATACTGGTATAACTCTGATTAGATTCCTTGAAATTCCGAACCAATTCTTCAGCCTCTAATAGATCTTTAAAAGGTTCACTTTGGTCTAACATCAAAACATTAGGGTCAGAATAAAGACAATAAATGTCGTTTTTATCATCCATTGTAAGATCTCTAAAGATTAAATTTTGGGTTTTAAAGGGTACTAAAAATGACTCTTTCTTCTGCATACCAAGAGCACATCCTCTATATTAACATTTTATATTATAGTTAATAGAAAAATGGTCTTCGACGGAACCTGAAAGCTACGATTGATACTAATGCAATTGCGGTTAATGCTGCTGCTGCAAAAAAGTACATTCCATGCCCGTGTCCATGTGATGGACCTACAGTCCGAAGAAAAACACGTTCACGATCTACTCGTTCAATTTGTCCAACATAAACTTTTCCGTGACGATCTCTTATTTCAACTTCTGCACCTATATTTTTACTACATATATTGTAATAATACTCACAAGACATACCTATACTACCTCCCTCACTTCTTAATTAAATGGTCTTGCCTTATTCACTAACTAATGTATGTTATATCAAAGCATTTGGTATAGTGAGTGTCCTATTTTTAAGATTTTTTATGAAGGCTTTTTATTCGTAATTATATAAAGAGGTGACCTACACGCTAAAGAAATAGCATTGTAAGTCACCTCTCTATAATCTAGTATTTTATAGCAGAAGCGCCTATGATAATGAGTAAGATAAACAGCACAACAATTAAGGCAAAACCTCTTCCATAACCGTAACCGTATGGGCGGTTAAAAATATATAACCCACTCCCGTAACAGTATCGTATGTTATTTGTTCATTGAAATCCGCAAACACTAATTGCACTCCTCCAATACTAGTTATTTTTTCTGCAACGAAAAATAGTCTATACTCTTCTTTTGAATTAGAACAAACCTAATATAAAAAGTAAACCACCCAATAAAACTAAAATTAACATTTTAAACCAAATAAACAATAACCAAGCTTTTATTCCAGAAAAAACACCAGGAACTTGCCACCCAATTAAATCTGATACTAAGTCAACCAACGCTTCCTTAAAAGTCTCTTTAGGATCAATTGCACTCATTAATCAAATTATCCCATACAATTATTGCTTATTTTTTAAAAGTGACTTTATTGACAAATATAGAGAATAAAATAATATGATACCTCCAAATATCCAAACCCCATTAAAGTATGAATTTTCTAAAAAAGGGGATTCGGAACTTTCTGTGTTATAATTATTTGTAAGCGCTATCATCGAAAGGGGTTATTTATTTATGACTATTGAAGAATTGACAAACAGCTTCATGCTTTATAAAAAAGAAAAGCCCTCAAATGTTAACGAGTTATTAGATTACGTTCAACTTAAATACATACAAGAAAAATTAACATTCCTTCAATATCGTAATTTATTTCATGAACTACATAATCGTGGTGCAGTTAAGCCTAATTACTATTTTATTGAGGACATTAAATCAAAAGTACTATGATTAAAACCCTCCTATATGGAAGGGTTTTTTGACAACAGAATTAACACAATTGGTTGTAATGCATTCTTAGCTAGGATACCCGCCTAGCAGAGAGTTTCTCTGTAAAGACACCAGAATCATCAAACCCTCCAGACAAAGATATTATATGAACCCTCATTAACGCTCTTAACTAACTCGAACCTAATTGGCAATGTTAGTCCAATCCAAACAGAAATAATTATAATATCCATTTTACTCATCTTTATTTTAGAGGGTAATCTTCTAGTTTAACCACCTCTTCCCCTATTTCATTAGCTATTTTACACCTACTTCATCATAAAAAGCGGTCCCTGAATGTCCAATAGTTTTCGTCAATCCAACGACTGTTAATAAATAAAGTAGCAGGTCAACAGTAAAAAAATGTTTATAAATGACAGATTCTGCATAAAATAATGCAATATGACATACATTTGAACGAATCATAAAAAAAGGTGGGATTAACATCGGATATAAGAAAAAATTAAAAGCGATGATAGATAAGAGACCACTAGAAATGATGATTGAAGAAGAACGTCAATTTAGTGCAAGAAGAAGTCAGGAGATAACTAGCCGGGTAAATCGATTGGTAACAAAATTAAAGGCTAGGAGTAATGACTCCTAGCCCACTGTTTTTACTCTGCTTTTCTTGTTGGGTGAATATATCTTACCTCTGACGCTTCTAGCCCTTTCAATCGCTGCTTCATTTCGTTTCTTACTTTCTTCACGTTCTTCCCGGATCATTTCTTCTAAACTTTTATTGAAATTCAAGGTAGCCTTTAATTTACTCATTCGTTCTCAGCTCCTTTTAAGTTGGTTTTTAGTTCATTTACTGATTGCTGTATCAAGAGGCATACCCAAAATAATCTGAATGTTGCCTCTATATTAATTCTAGTAGTTTTATTCAAATGGTGCAAGTCGTCATTTAATATATCAATCTGTTCATCGGTTAAATGCAATTGAACAGCCATAACCTTAGTTTCAGAGACAGGAATGACCTTTACAATTTCTTCGTCTCCATGAGTGGTTTCTCCTTTTCGTTTATTTGCTTTGATAATAGTGTTATTTCTTTCTGAATGTTTAATTTCTTTAGGGAGAAGATGTTTATTTGGTCCTTTACTCGTTATATACTTAAAACTTTTATCTACTTGAAATTCATATATAGAGAAATGATAATCAAATTGCAAATCATCTAAAACATCACTACTAAAATCCTTGTCAGCAAACATTTGCAGATTCTTCTGTGTATTATCAACAATCCTAGTGTAAATTTCTTTTTCCTTTTCTAAGGAACGAATCGTCTTCATTAAGTTATCAATTTCCTCTTTTACCTCTTCATTGGACGATTCATGCTTTTTAATATTGGCGTTTAATTCTTTTATCTCTATATTCAATTTAGTAATTTCTTTATCTTTTTGTCTGATCGTTTCCGTTAAATATCGAAGGAAAATTTTTTGTTCCTCTATCCTGGCATCTGTTATTTCATTGTGCTTTTGACTAATGGAAGGAGTTTTTAAATCATCTTTTATCTTTTTAAATGAAAAATGACCATCACTAATTAGAAGTGAAAACGCATCAAATTCTTCTTTGTTATACTTCTCGTATGCACCTAAGTTAAAAAAATCTTTATTGCTTGGCTGTCGCATTAAATTTATTGTAGCTTTTCTCCAGTAAAGAATAGTCGCTACAACTATTAATCCTGATATTATGACTTTACCCTCTGTTGTCATGACATTAAACGGATAAAAAGGGATCCAAAGTGTTCCCCCCGTTACAAAAGGGATAACTAACTTTACCCAAAATGCTAGAGTTCTGATGTTTTGTCCAATGTACTTGCACATGTTTTTCCATATTAATTTTTCACTTAATTCTTTATTAGTTGATGTATACCCTGCCTTTAAGTTTTTTATGTAGTCCTCAGAATGTTCTGCTAGCAGATGCAAGTAATCTTCTGGCTTTCTTTCTCCACTCATTTTAAACCTCTATTTCTGTTTTAGTATATTATACCATTTAATTCACCTATTCGCCTATACAGATTACTCGATATCAATGAATGTGTAAGATGTCCGCAGGAGGAAATCCCTTCTTCAACATGTTGATAATGAAAAGAAGCTGCCCCATTGAAGGCAACTTCTATTTGTTTATTTTTACGTTTGAAGTACATTTATAGGCTGTTTTTGTTCGTTTTCAAGCGTTGCTTGAGCAGCTGCAAGACGTGCTAGAGGTACGCGGTATGGTGAACAGCTTACATAATCCAATCCAACATTATGACAGAATTGAATAGAGTTTTTCTCTCCACCATGTTCCCCGCATATTCCTGTTTTTAAGTTTGGCTTTGTGGCTCTGCCTAGTTGAACACCTGTTTGTACCAGTTTCCCCACTCCTTGTTGGTCAAGAGAAGCGAATGGGTTTTCAGGTAAAACTTTGTTTTCAATATAAGCTTGAAGGAATTTACCTTCTGCATCATCACGACTATATCCAAATGTTGTTTGTGTTAAATCATTTGTTCCAAAGGAGAAAAAGTCTGCTTCCTCTGCAATTTCATCCGCTGTTAAGGCTGCCCGGGGAACTTCTATCATCGTTCCAATAAGATAATCCAATTTAATACCTATTTCTTCTTTTACTTGTTCACCAGCATGGATAACCAATTGCCGCATTTGTTTTAACTCATTGACATGGCCTACTAATGGGATCATGATTTCTGGTTTTACGTCAATTCCTTTAGCAGTTACTTTAGCGATTGCATAAAAGATTGCTTTTGCTTGCATAACATAAATTTCCGGATAGGACATTCCAAGTCGGCAACCACGGTGACCCAGCATTGGATTGAATTCATGTAATTGGCGTACTTTCCTTAACAACTGTTCCTTATCTAACAATTTTTTAGAATTTGGCTCTGTCAGCTGAAGCTTTGTCACCTCGACCAATAACTCATCTTTGTCTGGCAAGAACTCATGAAGAGGAGGATCTAATAAGCGGATCGTGACAGGATGTCCCTGCATCACTTCAAAAATCCCCTCAAAATCCTCTTGTTGCATTGGCAAAAGCTTACTAAGGGCGGTTTCACGATCTTCAAATGTATCCGCCAGAATCATCTCTTGAACGATTGGAATACGAGTTGCATCCATGAACATATGTTCTGTACGGCATAGGCCGATCCCGCTAGCTCCAAATTCAATTGCCTTTTTTGCATCTTCTGGATTGTCAGCATTTGCTCTTACACCAAGTTTTCTTATATCATCAGCCCAAGTAAGCAATAATTGAAACTCATCGGAAAGCTGCGGTTCAATCATCGGTGTCTCCCCTAAGAAGATTTCCCCTGTTGATCCATCAATTGTAATAATATCGCCTTCTTTTACGACTGTATCCCCAACTTTAAATTGCTTTAGTGCTATATCAATATTTAATGCTTCACACCCGCAAATACAAGCTTTTCCCATCCCTCTTGCAACAACAGCTGCGTGGCTTGTCATTCCTCCACGGCTAGTTACCGTTGCTTCGGCAGCAACAATTCCGTGAATATCATCCGGAGTCGTTTCTGGGCGTACAAGAATAACCTTTTGTTCCTCTTTCGCTATTCTTTCCGCATCGTCGGCATCAAATACGACTTTCCCTGTTGCTGCACCTGGTGAAGCCGGCAAACCTTTTGCTAATGCTGTTCGTTTAAAAGAGTCATCTATTCTACGATGGAGCAGCTGGTTCAGCTGATCCGGGTCTACACGCAAGATGGCTTCTTCCTTGCTAATAATATTATCCTTCATTAATTCAACTGCAATTCGAATAGCCGCCTGAGCCGTTCTTTTACCAGTACGCGTTTGAAGAATAAAAAGCTTTCCGCTCTCTACGGTAAACTCAATATCTTGCATATCTTGATAGTGTTGTTCTAGAAGATTGCAAGTTTCAACAAATTGTTGATAGACTTCGGGCATTTCATTTTGGAGTGTCACGATTGGCTGCGGGGTACGAATCCCAGCAACAACATCTTCTCCTTGAGCGTTGATCAAATATTCTCCATATAGTTTTGCTTCCCCTGTAGAAGGGTTTCTCGTAAAAGCAACTCCCGTTCCAGAATCGTTACCCATATTTCCAAAGACCATGCTTTGAATGTTTACTGCCGTTCCAAGATGACCAGGGATTTTTTGAAGGCGGCGGTACACCACAGCACGTTGGTTATTCCAAGAATCGAATACAGCACTGATCGATAAGTACAATTGCTCCAGTGGATTTTCAGGAAATACCCTTCTTGCATGTTTCTGAACAATTTTTTTGTAGCCTTGGATTACTTCTTGCCAATCTTCAGCAGACATTTCAGGATCAGAACGATACCCTTTTTCATCTCTAACTTCTTCTAAGAGCTGTTCAAAGTAAAAACTATCGACCTTAAGAACAACATCACTGAACATTTGAATAAACCGGCGGTAAGAGTCATAGGCAAAACGTGCATTATTTGTAAGCTCTGCCATCCCCACCACCGTCTCATCATTCATGCCAAGATTTAATATAGTATCCATCATTCCCGGCATCGAATGCACAGCACCAGAACGAACAGAAACAAGTAACGGATTTGACGAGTCTCCAAGTCTTTTCCCTGTTTTTTGTTCCAAGTTCTTAAGAGCTTTCAATACTTGAGTCTCGATTTCAGCTGGAATGGCTTTTCCCGTATCATAATAAGCATTGCATGCCTCCGTTGAAATCGTGAACCCATATGGAACTGGCAACCCAATTCTAGTCATTTCTGCAAGGTTCGCCCCCTTGCCTCCTAAAAGTTCCTTTTGATTGCCATTCCCCTCATCAAACATATAAACAAATTTATTCATGAACAGATGCTCCTTTCATTTTTAACATCGCTAATATCAAATCCGCGGTTTCTTCTACAGCTTTATTTGAGACATTAATGACTGGACAGCCTATACGTTTCATAATGTTTTCAGCATAGTCCAATTCTAGGAGGATTCGCTCTAAATCTGCATATTTTGCAAGCGTGTTTAAGCCTAAATTTTTTAATCGTTCTTTACGAATTTCATTGAGTTTATCTGGTGCTATCACCAAACCAACACATTTATTTTTCTGAATTTCAAACAGTCCATCAGGAGGGGGGACTTCTGGCACCAAAGGCACATTTGCCACTTTATAGCCCTTATGAGCCAAATACATGGAAAGCGGTGTCTTTGATGTTCTGGATACTCCAATTAATACAATATCAGCACGGTTTATCCCTCGCATTTCTTGACCATCATCATATTTAACAGCGAATTCAATGGCTTCCACTCTTCTGAAGTAGTTATCATCCAATTTTCTCATTAGCCTTGGTTCTCGTTTAGGTTCTTTATTAAATGTACGGGCAAAGGCTTCCATAAGTGGATTCATTAAATCAATGGCAATAATTCCTTCCTCTTTTGTCCTCTTGTCAAGATATTCCTTTAAAGATGGAATGACTATCGTATAGGCAATGATCGAATGACTGTACTTAGCGGCTGTAATCGTATTATTAAGAGCGGTAATATTATCGACATTAGATATACGCTGGATCTCAACTTCTCCTCCATTAAATTGAGAGGCAACTGCTTTTACCATCAACTCCGCTGTTTCTCCAACGGAGTCAGAAATTACATAGACAATTGGCTTCTTATTCACATGTCCTCTCCTATTCTTTTCTATTTTAGTATCCATTAGCAAACTAGTTTCGTTACTTAAATATCTTTTGATAATTTACTAGATTAGCCTTTAATTAGAATAAACAATTAACTTAAATGTGTTATACAATTATAGTTATAATCAATATATGTGTTACACTTTATTTCAATAAGTATATTATCATTAATTGTAAATTGTTACAATACTTTTTCTGTTATTATAGTAAATGTAAAAAAGGAAGAGATTTGTACACCTATGTGTGCTAATCTCTTCCTTTCCTAATCGTTTAACGGATAACCGTTACTATTTCTTATTTGAATTCCGTTGGGAAGTTAGTAAGGTCAATGCCCATAATGACAGGTAAAATAAAGTATACAGCAAGAACAATCAAGATTGTCGCAAATATATTAAGCCAGAATCCGCTTTTTACCATTTCAGAAATTGTAATTCTTTCTGTGGCATATATGATAGCATTTGGTGGTGTTCCAACTGGTAACATAAACGCACAGTTTGCTGCCATTGCTGCTGGAACCATAAGTGCAAATGGATGTACATTAATAGCAAGAGCAAGACCAGCTAATATTGGTAAGATCATTGTAGCAGTCGCAGTATTTGACGTAATTTCAGTTAAGAATAATACAAAAGCAGTTATTATAATAATCATTAAAATAAAGTTAAGACCATCTATTATAGTTAACTGTTGCCCAATCCAGGCATCCAAACCAGTTTCTTTAAATCCCGTTGCAATGGCTAAACCTCCACCGAATAGTAACAAAACACCCCACGGAAGCTTTGCTGATACGTCCCATTCTAATAATTTACCACTTGTATTCTTTGACGGAATTAAAAATAATAGAATACCAGCACATACAGCAATCATTGCATCACTAATACCTGGAATGACACCGTCCCATAAAAAGGACCTTGAAATCCACATAAATGCTGCAAATACAAACACAGCTAGTACCGCTTTTTCCTCAAAGCTCATTTTCCCTAAGTTTACTCGTTCTTGATTAATTATTTCTTTCCCGCCAGGAAGTTCTTTCATCTTAACAGGGAAAGCAATATTTACAAGAAAATACCAAGAAGCGAATAGTAAGATAACGACAATAGGTGCTGCAAAGAACAACCATGTTGCAAAAGAGATATCTACACCATATAGCGCTTGTACTGTCCCTGCTAATATGATATTTGGAGGTGTTCCGATTAAAGTTCCAAATCCACCAATGGTACCAGAAAACCCAATCCCGAAAATGACAGCCTTTTCAAAGGTTTTGATTGAACCTTCTCCTAATGAATTCCTTGAATTCTGTACCGCTTGATACGTAATCGCTGTTCCGATTGGAATCATCATCATAACTGCTGCGGTATTGGAAACCCACATTGATAAAAAACCTGTTGCCAACATGAAACCTAGAATAATTCGTTTAGGACTTATCCCGATGATTGATACGATAATAACTGCAATACGTTTGTGTAAATTCCATTTTTCCATCGCTAGAGCAATTAAAAACCCACCTAAAAACAGAAAGATAATCGGGTTCCCATATGATGATGCAACATCTCCCCCGCCAACTGCCTCGGTAATTGGTAATAAAATGAGAGGTAACAGCGACGTTGCCGGAATAGGAATCGCTTCTGTAATCCACCATACTGCAACCCATAATGTAGTTGCTAATACTGCTTTTGCACTATCATTCAACCCCTCTGGTGCAAAAAACAACATTGTTAATGCAAATAGCAAGGGTCCTAAAATTAGACCTATGAGTTGAGAGGTCTGATAGCTTGGTTGTTTCCCATCACCTGTTCCTGTTTTATTAGTAATATCCTTATTACTTACTGCTGATTTCTGTTCTAACTTTCTTGCAGTTGAAAAAGTTAAGAGCTGCTTTACTTTATAATGTGCATCCCAACTCATGTTCCAAGCTTTTTTCATGATTGACTTTTCCATTTATGTTCACCCTTTCAAATCATATGTTTTAACGAGCATTAACTATTTAACTAAAGTGAGAGACATCTCGCATACTGTTTTGACACCGTTTTCATTAATTGATAAATTTCATTAAAATTTAAACTAATAGATGAATTACAACAATGGTGTGAATTTTTTAGTAGATTTTGTGACGTCTTGTTGTCTATTCTAAATTATTTGAAAATAGAGTATAAGCTTATTTAATTTAATAAATCATTTTGTAAATAAAAAAAGTAAGCATGCTAGCACGCTTACAAATAGTGTTTTATTAAACTGCTTTTTGATGGATTATATGTATACTGGTTGAGTGGTCTACCGACAGATCCGTAAACAATCTCTTCGTTAATAACACCAATTTCATGTAAAAAGGCTAAGTATTTCCTAATTGATACTCTAGATATTCCAACACGAGTACCAAGTTCTTCTGTAGTAAACGATTGGTCTTTCATTTCCAAAATCATATTCCAAATAGTATTCAACGTATTTCTTGTAAGTCCTTTTGGTAACTGCTTTTGTGGTGTTGCATCGTTTTGCTTATGAAATATAAAACGATCCAACTCTACTTGATTAAAAGTTTCATGATCCTCCATCTGTATTTTTTCGTTTCGATATCTATTTAATGCCTCTTGAAAACGTTCGAAATTAAAAGGCTTTATTAAGTAATCAACAGCCCCATTTCTTAAAGCCTTTTCTATACTTAGTTTATCGTTAGCTGCAGAAATAATAATCACATCAATCGCTTTTTCGAGCTTTCTTATTTCTGTTAGAAACTCTAACCCATTCATTCCAGGCATATAAATATCAAGCAAAATAAGGTCATATTTTTTTTGATCGATTAGCTCGAGGGCTTCTTTAGAAGTTGAAGCGACTGAAACTAGAGAAAAACCTTCCATTTGTTCAAGATACAACTTGTTAAATTCAGCTACCATCGGATCGTCTTCAACGATTAGTACATTAATCATCTTTTATTCATCCTTGCTCTTATAGGGTATTGTAATATGAAAAGTTGTTCCAACATTCTCTTCAGAGCTAATATTTAACTGTCCGTTTAAGTTTTCTAGACTATGCTGGAGTATATATAAACCGTAGCCTCTATCTTCTTCTTTGGTTGAAAATCCCTGCTCGAAGATTTTCTTCTTTAATGTTTCACTCATACCAGACCCTGTATCACTTACGTTAATCGTTAATAACTCTTGTTTTTCATGATAAGCTAACAGGACATGTATAGATTTTTTATTACTTCCTTCTAAAGCATCAATCGAATTGTCAATTAAATTGCCGAGAATTTTTACAATTTCATGTGTTAAGTCTTGATTTTTTGGTTCAGGGATCATGGAATCTTCGGATAAGGTTAGTTCTATTCCCTGTTCCCTGGCATAACTCATTTTCGCAAGTATAAAACCTGCCAATACCGGATCCTTTATTCTCCTTAAGATAAAACCGATCTCCTCTTGATAATGGTTTGTAATTTGATTGATGTAAGGACTTATTCTATCGTAAAACTTCATATGAACCATTCCAAGAATGACTTGCAGTTTATTCATGAATTCGTGTGTTTGGGCACGAAGAGCACTAGCGTACATACGTGCACCTGTTAGTTGCTCAGCTAAAACTTTCACTTCGGTTTTATCACGAAACGTTGCAATCGCCCCAACAATTTCCCCGTTAACATATAACGGTACACAGTTTACTAATAAGTGTAATCCATTCATTTCAGTTTCCCTGTTAAACATCGATTTCCCTGTTGACACAACCTTACTTAGCTGTATGCTTTCTATATAGTTGTCCACCTTTTGACCAACAGGGTCCCCCCTTAAATTGGCTTGATGAAACAACTTTCGTGCTTTGCCATTGGCTAATGTAATAGATCCATTTTGATCAACAGCAACTACCCCTTCAAACATGGACTGAAGCATAGCATTTCTCTCTTCTAATACTCTTGCAATCGCTTGGGGCTCTAAACCAAATAATATTTTTTTAATCCGTACGGCTAATAAAATAGCCCCAACTATTCCAATTAATGTACCAAAGATACCCCCAATGTATATGATGTTTCTACTTTTAGCAACTGTATCCTTTACATTTTCTAGTGATATGCCTACTGATACTGCACCTAATTGTACCCCCGTAGGAGAATATATCGGTGTAAAAGCTCTGAGTGATAAGCCTAACGTACCTCGAGCTATAGAAATATGCTCTTCTCCTCTTAGCACATTCCTTTCATCGCCCCCGACAAAATGCTGTCCGATTTTACTTGGGTCGGGGTGTGATTTTCGAATTCCATTCATATCAAACACAACAATAAAATTCACATTTGTTGTTTGTCGGATTTCTTCTACATATTCTTGGATTTCTTGTTCTGGTCTTACACCGCTCATCCCTTCAATTACCGTTGGTGTTTTTGCAACAGTACGCGCAATGATCATTGCTTTTTCTTCTAAATTGTTTTGTGCATCATTTGTAACCGTAGCACCGATCAATATATGGGTAACAAACATAGCCAAAATTACGACACTACAAACAAGCAAAATAATCGTTGTCTGTAACTTAAATATAGGTCTACCCTTCATAAAAATACATCCTCTAAATTTCATAAATTCCAAAGAAATGGTTAGATTTTACCAATAATAGTGAAAAGCCTAATAAAAAAAACACCTATTAGTTTCTGATCAAATTAACTTCTTATAAAACGCCTTTTACTATTATTACGTAACAAAAAGCGATTGACAAGATACATGAAAGTTAGTTAAGGCAACAGGATGTAGTGGAATAATTATTACCTAAATAAGAAAATATAAAATTAAAAGATAAGTTTGATTAACAAGAAAGGGATAGCAAATGGGGAATAACATACATCCTTCCCACGAGGAAATAGACAAAGTGCAAAAAAAATTTACTGAACTGCTCCAGGAGCATTGGATAAAGCATGATCTATTTGGCTGGGATTGGTGGTTGCTCTTAGCACTCACGATTATACCATGGTTTATTTGGTGGAAAGTATTCGATCGATCCCGCAGTACAGCAATTGTTTTATATGGACTATTGATTACTTTACTTGCCACTTTCCTAGATATTATAGGCTGGAATTTTCATTTATGGTCATACCCTCATACCTTAATACCTATTTATCCTCCTATGTTTCCAGCTGATTTAACAATTTTCCCTGTAATATATATGGTGGTTTATCAATATTTTAAGAGTTGGAAATCTTTCTTTTGGGCTATGGTTGTCGCATCTCTTATTTTTTCCTTTATCGGTGAACCACTAATGATTTGGCTCGAATTTTATGAAATGAATTATTGGAAACATATATACTCATTTCCAATTTACATTGCACTTGCATTAGGAATAAAATGGTTAGTCGATAAAATTACGCTTTAATAAAAATACATCTATAGCTAAACCACCCTAAATTACAGTTGAACTATCACTTTAATCCATCTTTAAAGTAAGGATATTTTCGTGGGTTTCTTTCTCAATACTATATTTTTCAATTATTCATGTTGATGAGGAAGCAGAGTATAAAAGGAGCCGCCATATTATTTTAAGACGGCTACAATAATTTTTTAATAGGGTGAAAGGCTAATTTATGACTCTATAGCCCACAGTAAAATTAATTATTAAAGTACCTTTATCAACGAGTTTTTCATTAATACCCCATGGATAGCTAG
This sequence comes from Alkalihalobacillus sp. BA299, assembly GCF_017745675.1. Classification (GTDB taxonomy): domain Bacteria; phylum Bacillota; class Bacilli; order Bacillales; family Bacillaceae_F; genus Alkalihalobacterium. The sequence goes on along the minus strand of NZ_JAFLJM010000015.1, from coordinate 94,291 downwards.
AAGAGCCAATAAAATTAATTATACATTAAAGTGGTATTTTGGAAGTTTAAATGGTGACAAGAAAATCAAACCGTTACTTCTTCAATTAGCTTTTTAAACTCTTCTGTAAGTAAAGGAACCACTTCAAATAAGTCTCCAACAATTCCATAATCCGCTACTTTAAAAATTGGAGCTTCTGGATCTTTATTAATTGCTAGGATAACTTTTGAATTTGACATACCTGCTAAATGTTGAATGGCTCCAGAAATTCCACAAGCAATATACAAATCAGGAGTAACTACCTTACCTGTTTGACCAATTTGCATTGAATAATCACAGTAATCTTGGTCACATGCTCCCCTTGATGCACCAATTGCACCACCAAGGACGCTTGCTAATTCTTTTAACGGTTCAAATCCTTTTGCACTCTTAACACCTCGACCACCAGAAACAACAACTTTTGCTTCTGTTAAATCTACTCCACCAGTAGCACTTGTTAAAACTTCTCTAACAATTGTTCGTAGTGGCTTAATAGAAACGTGAAGATTTATTATATTAGCATTTTTCGATTTTTCAGGCTTTATTATTGTAATGTTGTTAGGTCGAATAGTTGCATAAATGGTATCTTTGATTACACGTTTTTTTGCAAATGCCTTTCCAGAATAGATAGGGCGAGTAAACACCAACTCATCGCCATTAAGATCAATTTTAGTAATATCAGAAATCATTCCAAGATTAAGTTTAGCTGCAACACGTGGTGAAAAGTCCCTTCCAATTGCAGTATGACCGCATAATATAACATCTGGTTTTAGTTCTTCAACCACTTGAACAAATGCTTGTGAATAGGCTTCACTAGTATATTGATTTAATTGCTCGTCTTTGACAGAATAAATCTGGTTGGCACCATATTCTGCGAGGATTTTTGGTACATCCTTCTCAAAATCTGTCCCTAATAGGACTGCCTGAATTGTGCCGCCATCAGCCACTTGTTGTGCTGCCGAAAGCGCCTCTAACGTAACATTACGTAGTTTTTGACCTTTCGTTTCCACAAAAACTAATATGTTTCTCGACATTAGGCTTCTCCTCCTTCATTCAAACAACTAAACTACCTTTTCTTTAATTTTAAGCAACTGTACAACTTCTTTAACTTGATTTGTAATCTCACCTTCTAAGATCTTACCTCCCTCTTTTTTTGGAGGAAGGAATTGTTCTACCAATTCAGTTTTACTGGCTAATCCTTCTGGTAATTGGATATCATCTTCCTCTATTTCTACATATGGTTTTCTCTTTGCTTTCATAATAGAGGTTAATGCTGGGTAACGGGGTTCGTTCAAACCTTGTTGTGCAGTGATCAATACTGGCAGCTCTACTTCAATTTTCTCCGTATTTCCTTCAACATCTCTATCTACTATAGCTTTATTATCTTCTATCTTTAAATTAACTACTGTAGAAAGGTGTGGAATATCTAATTCTTCCGCTACACGAGGGCCAACCTGAGCTGAACCATCGTCTACTGCCATATATCCGCCTAGAATAATATCAAATTCCTGGTCTTTAATAACAGCAGCCAGAACCTTTGCAATTTTCAACTCATCACCAAACAGTTCTTCATCATTAATATGAATGGCCTTATCTACTCCCATTGCTAGGGATGTGCGTAGAGCTTCCTGGACACGATCAGGTCCTAATGAAATTGCAGTGACTTCTCCGCCATGTTCTTCCTTTAATGTAACTGCTTCCTCAACAGCATATTCATCATACGGATTAATAATAAACTTTACGCCCTCTTCACTGATTTCTCCATTTTCAATTAAAATTGATTCTTCAGTATCGAACGTTTGTTTTAGTAAAACAAGGATCTTCACTTCGTTTCCTCCTTTATAGATAAGACTTAATTTTATAAGACTGAGTTATACTTTATCCTAATTTATGAAGAGGGAAAACCTACGCGTGATTAAGTTCTTTTAAAGCAAATGTAGCAGCTTGTTCTCCTGCAATTTTGCCAAATACTGCTCCACCCATTAAACCAGTTCCACCTGGATAGTTGAAGTAGAATAATCCACCAACTAATTCTCCTGCCGCATATAGTCCTGGAATTGAAGTTTCAGATGTATCTTGAACCTCCGTTTGTGGATTAATACGCAATCCACCGAAAGTAAATGTGATACCACAAGTAACCGCATAGGCTTCAAATGGTCCCTCTTCGATTGTATTAGCCCAGTTTGATTTTGGAATATTCAATCCATTAGTACATCGTCCATCTTTAATGTTTGGATTGAACTCGACATCTTTTTTAATTGAGTCGTTATATTCCTTAATATTTTTTAAAGCAGCTTCTGTATTCACACCATCCAATTTTTGAACTAACTCTTCTAATGTTTTTGCCTTAACCTTTGTTACTTGTTTAATGTGATACTCATCTCTTAATAGGTGAGTAACTTTTTGGTCAAATATTTGCCATGCAAACTGACCTGGCTGTTGTAATATTACTCGGCCATATTTTGCATACGTATAGTTACGGAAGTCGGCTCCTTCATCAACAAAACGTTCACCATTTGCATTAATCATGATGCCAAATGGGTAACTATGCTTTTGAAATCCATCCCCTACACTTAAATCCCCAAATTCTGGTGCGTTACGATCCCAACCAACTGCATGGGAACCAGACCAATGTCCATAGGGCATAGCACCAATATCTAATGCCATTTTAATACCATCACCAGTATTGTATTTTGTACCACGGACTTTAGCTAATTCCCAATCTGGACCTAGGTATCGGGTACGCATTTCGGAGTTCGCTTGGAAACCACCAGCAGCTAAAATAACAGATTTTGCGTTGATTTCAGTTGATTTACCTTTTATTTTGGCTCGTACACCATGTACACCGTTATCATCATGAAGGAGTTCAATTGCTTGAGCATTATATAAAACTTCAATACCCTCACGTTCAGCAGTTTCGTGAAGTGAATCTACTAAACCTGGACCACCACCAACTGCTTCAACAGTTAATCCCCCCCAGAACTTAAACTTTCCATCTACTTTAAAAGCTTGTCGTCCATATATTGGTGCAAAGCGTATTTTCTTAGACCGCATCCAAATCATTGTATTTAAACTTTCACTAACAAGGATATCCGCTAACTCAGGATTTGTACGATACTGTGTAACACGACACATGTCATCAAAGAATTGTTCTTCTGTATAAGTACCAAAGTCTGTATTTGCAATTTCTTCATCCGTTAAATCCGTTACAACTTTCTTTAAATCTTCGATACCGTTATATGCAAAACGAATTGCACCAGCAGTAAATGTACTGTTACCTCCTCGTTCTTTTTTAGGGGATCTTTCTAGTACCGTTACTTTCACTCCTTTTTCCCGTGCCGACAAAGCAGCACACATTGCAGCATTACCTGCACCTACTATTAATACATCCGTTTCTAATCCTTGATTAATATTCATAAAATCCTCCTATTTATTTTTAGAATTATAAGAATATTATAAAATGTGAATTGTAATAAATAAAATACGGTTATTTTATTAAAAGGATAAAAAAATTTTATATGTCGATTCGGGACGCTTTTCCACTAGAAGTAAGGATTTTATTTTTTGGAGTATCCAGTTTTTCAAACCCATTTGTTAGTTTTCTTGAGGAATCAGCTAAAATATTTAATAAGTCGCCCAAGACGATCTAGGTATTTAGGTATTAATAATGTTAAAGGTTTATGCCCGGTCTACTAATATATCAATTTTTTCAATAAAACTAGCCATTCCAGTAATTTGTAGGAATGGCTGTTTAATTCGAACTATGATTTATTAGATATTTATTTGGTTTGCATGGAGAAAGGGTCTCTATCATCTTCTGCATAATTGATCATTACATTTTTAATCCTTGTATAATCATGGATTGCCTGTATACAACGCTCTCTTCCATACCCGCTCATTTTCACTCCGCCAAAAGGTGCGGAAGGGGCTGCGGTTCGATAAGTATTAATCCAAACTGTCCCAGCTTGAATTTCCCGTGAAAGACGATGAACCTTTCTCATATCTGTTGTCCATACACCGGAAGCTAAGCCAAATTTGCTTTCATTGGCCAGCTGTAAAACCTCATCTTCGTCCTTAAAGGGAATAACACTTAGAACTGGACCAAATATTTCCTCTTGAGCAATAGACATAGAGTTTTCTACATTGGCGAAGATGGTTGGCGGAACAAAATACCCTTTTTCTAAGCCTTCCCCATTAACTTCGTTTCCACCGAGAACAAGATCTGCACCACTCTCCTTTCCAGCCTCGATCATAGAAAGAATCCTACTATATTGAGCTTCATTTGCGGCAGGTCCCATTTCGGTAGTAGGATCCAAAGGATTTCCTAATTTGATCGTTTTTGCTTTTTCTACTAGTTTTGTTAAAACCTGATTATAGATGGGCCTGTGAACTAATAATCTTGAACCCGCAATACAAGTTTGTCCCGAAGCAGCAAATATTCCTGCAACAGCACCCGTTACTGCTCGATCAATTTCAGCATCTTCGAAGATAATATTCGGTGATTTACCACCAAGTTCAAGGGTAACCGGAACTAAATTTTCGCTAGCATTTCTCGAAATTCTCTTTCCGGTTTCAGTGCCACCTGTAAAACTTATTTTGTTGATATTAGGATGTTTTGTAAGATAGTCTCCTACCCTGCCATCACCAGTAATGATATTTACCACTCCAGGTGGGAAGCCAGCCTTCTCGACCAATTTGCCAAGCTCTAAAGTTGTAACACTAGCATGCTCAGAAGGTTTAATGACAACTGTATTTCCAGCTGCTAGTGCTGGTGCTAGTTTATTAGTTAAAAGAGAAATTGGTGAATTCCAGGAAGTAATTAATACGGCTACTCCAAGCGGTTCTCGGCGGGTATAATCAAATAAATCTTGGTTTTCAAGGGGGATAACCTCACCATATATCTTATCGGTGAGGCCGGCAAAAAAACGATAACCTTTAGCAGAAAAATGCATTTGATTTTTTGTTTCACGAATTAATTTTCCATTGTCTGTCGTTTCAAGAATTGACATTCTTTCAGCCTCTTGATCTAATAGGTCAGCCAGCTTTACCATCATATTTGCCCGTTCCGCTCCGCTGATCTTTTTCCATATCGTTTCAAAGGCTGTTCTTGCTGCTGAAATTGAATCATCTATATCCTTATTAGATGCTTGTGGAATCGTTGCCCATACTTCTTGATTATAAGGGTTAACCGTTTCCAATCTTTCATTTGTTGAACTATCCACCCATTCTCCATCAATAAACATTTTATACTTATTCGACATTGTGACAGCCCCTTTAAAAATTATCGATTTGTTTTTTTTATGACATCCACCTTTTTCAATTTAGGCAGACGGGTTACGATCCTATGAAGATTAATTTTGGTTAGCTTGCTTTGCTACTTTAACAACATTTTCAAACGATTTCCTGATTAATGTTAGATCATGACCAAAGGAAATTACATTTGCCCCTTTTTCAATCCATTCATGAACCATTTCATTAAAGTCTTCGGCTGTTGGATCAAGTTGTGGTGAAATAGAAATCCCTTTTGACTTAGCTATTTTAAATATCTTTTCCTCCGCTTCTAGCACTGACGGATGATTTTTTTGTCCAGGAACCCCTAACGCATTAGAAAGATCACCACGTCCACTTAGCACGAAATCAATTCCTGGAACACTTAGAATACTTTCTAAATTTTCCATTGCTTGAATGCTTTCAATTTGAATCCCAACCATCACTTCCTCATTTGTCCATTGCTTAAAGGCAGCACCATCAATTATGCCGTAACCTGATTTTCTTGGACATGAAAACATGCCGCGATCGCCAACTGGGGAAAATTTAGCTGCAGCAACGACTGCCTTTGTCTCTTCTGTAGTCGATATATCTGGAACAATAATTCCCATGACACCCATCTCTAAAACACTAGCAATTTTTTGCTGGTCATTTTCTAAGCGTATGAATGGTGCTATGCCCCGGCACTCTGCTGCTCTGACCATATTCTCAATTTGAAATAAATCTAGTGGGGAGTGTGCCCAGTCAAAACGTACCCAGTCAAAACCAGCTAAACCAGCAAGTTCTACAATTACCGGAGATGGTGCAGCCAAATAAATCCCAAAGGAGGTTTTTCCTTGACGAATTGCCGTTTTTATCGGATTATTTTTCAGTTCAAATGTCACCTTTTTTCCTCCAATTCTTGTTTGATATATTGCTGATTAGCAATATTTATTGGTTTGTTATATATATAAAAGCTTTCTATGTTTTCGACAGTTCTTTTTATAAAATTGTCAAATGTCTCATCTGTCTTCCAGCCAATATGAGGTGATAAAACTACATTATCTAATTTAAGGAGAGGGTGGTTGGGTTCTAACGGTTCTTTAGTAAAAACGTCAAGCCCAGCTCCACGAATTGATCGCTTTTGTAAAGCCTCAACCAACGCGTCCTCGTTTATTATCTGTCCTCTCGATGTATTAATAAAATAGGCATCCTCTCGCATCAGTTCAAAATGTTTGGCGTTTAGTAATTGTTTAGTGTTTTCATTTAATCGTAAATGTACGGTTACAAAATGACTTTCTTGTAGTAATTGCTCGAGACTAACATATTCAACACCTACTGATGCAGCACGTTCTTGAGTCAATGTTGGGCCCCAGGCGATAACACGCATACCAAAAGCTTTTGCTATATTAGCAACCGAAGAACCGATTTTTCCGAGTCCAATTATCCCGATTGTTTTTTTTGATAAATTACAGCCGACTGTTAACGGCCAGACTCCTTCCTTCATCTGTGTTGTTAAGTTAAATAAATTTCTACTTAAGGCCAAGATAAACGTAAATGTAAGTTCAGTCATTGCAGCGATTGATCCACCTGGTGTAGTTGATACCGGAATTCCTCGTTTATTTATTTCGTATAAATCAAGATGTGCTAAACCAGTTCCTGTTTGTGCGATTAATTTAATATTATTCATAGCATCTAGTATTTCTTTAGTGATTTTCGTTCGCTCTCGGAAAAGGACTATAATATCAACATATTGAAGCCTTTCTTTCAATGTTCCTACGGTAGGTTGATCATGATAAATCAAAACATCTGCAAATTTCCTTAACTTATCTAGGTCTCCAACACTATCAGTTATATTTTCCCAGTCATCTAAAATCACTATTTTCACATCAGCCCACCTCATTTACTTTTAATACTGCAATTTACACGATATTCATTTTGTACCTCATCTTCTTTCTCTTGGATGCCTTTTGCTAATATTGCTCCTCCCCCTAAAGCAATAGCTTTTATTATAAAAATGAAGCCTAAACCGATAAAATTACTTAACCCGGCAAATAACAAAGGTATGATCACCTGAGAAAGTCTGTTACCTGCTAATCTTAAACCGAGTACTTCGCCAGTGTGGCCTTTCGGTGCTAGATTATAGGATATGATCGTTGTTAATGGCTGAGTAATCCCTAATCCGAATCCAAGAATGACAGTAAGGAGTGCAATAATTACAAAATGTTCAAAAAAAGCAATACTAGCATAGGCGATCGCGCCAAAAAACATAAAAACATATAATACTTTTACCCTTCCAAACTTCGAAACTAGAAAAGGCATGAAAAGTCTTGTTATAATACTTGCAAATGCTTGAATCGTTAAAATCCAACCAATTTGTAATGGACTTAACCCAATGGAAGTAGCGAATAATGGATAATACACATAAAAAATATCTAAACCAGCTAAAATAATCATACTTACGATAATCGACCGTTTTAAGCCTGGAATAATGAGCAAATCTAATACATTATTAAAACCTTTCGCAGCAGGCTCCTTTTCTCCTTCTGATCTAGAAGAAATAATAAATAGGCTCAAAATCAATGGTACAATCGAAAAAAAAGATATAAGTAAATATGAAATGGAAAAACTATTATGTTCAACGGAGTAGCCGCCTATTAAAGGCCCAAGCATCATCGCAAAAGATACACATAGACTAAAAGTTCCTATGGCTTTGTCCCGCTTTTCTATTGGTACGGAACGACCTACCCCGTTTTGAAGTGCTACTAGGGCCAGCAGCTGTGAACCGCCTAATATTAATTGTGAGATATATAACATAAACAAGTATGGAAAAAAGTAAGGTAAAACTACGGCTATAGTCATTCCGATCGAACCTACCATCAACGGAAGTTTTTCACCTATTCGATCGACAAACCGTCCCGCCCTAATAGCAATAAATAATGGAGTAATCGAGTAACAAGCAACGATAAAGCCAATTTCGACCATAGAAGCCTTCAAATCATTTGCAAATAAAGAAGTCATTGGTCGTACTGCTGAAACAGGAATCAAAAGGAAAATCGCTGAAATACAATATATTACAATGTTCTTCATCTTTACTCCACCTAACTGTGGTCCGTTCACCACGTTTAGAGGTATATACCATTTAACTTGATTATTCACTTAGAGACATTGGATTTAGATTAGGAGCTCATTCTTCGGTAATGGCAAATGATATTCCGTAGAAAGAGCATGAATAAAGTTAAATATTCGTTCTGGGAGCTTTACCTTGTCTTGTTCTTGACTAAGCTTTGTCTGCCATTCCCTTTCACCTGGCAGTAATATATCAATCTCTTCTCTAATCTTTGGAGCTGATTTTACAATTTTTATAAGTTCGTCGACTCGGTCTTTAAATTCACTTAATTCCATGAATGCTTTAATATCTAAAGAGATAAAAAGATGGCCGTTATTCCGTTTCCCGTCTTGGTCGACTAGCGGAACTTGATTACCAAACTTTGCTCCCGTAAGAACCCCTGTTAAAATATCGATCATCAAGGTAATTCCATAACCTTTATAATCACCAATTGGTAAAATAACACCTTTTAATGCTTCCTCTGCATCTGTTGTTGGTTCACCGTTCTCATTTAATGCCCAGCCTAATGGAATTGATTCCCCATTTAATGCTTTAAGACGGATTTTCCCTCTGGCTGATACACTATTTGCTATATCAAGAGTAATTGGATAACCTAAATGGGTAGGAATAGAGATTGACCATGGATTATTACCTAATACAGGCTTCAAGCTGCCTGTCGGTGCAATAGCAGGTGAGGCATTTGTCATAACAATACCAATTTGATTCCTCATAGCAGCCATTTCAGCATAATATGCTGCAGCTCCAAAGTGATTGCTTTTTCTTACACCTACAACACCTACTCCTCTATTTTCACTAATAGCTATAGCCTCTTCCATCGCATATTGACTGACAACATAACCAAACCCATCATCACCGTCAAGTAGTTTTATATTTAAATGGTCTTTAACTTTTGTGATCTTTGGATTGGGATTAATATTTCCTCTCTTAATTTGCTGAATATACGTATCTAAACGATAAAATCCATGTGTATATATTCCTTTTTTATCTGAATCTAATAAGTTCTCCATAACAATTTCCGCATGACGAGAAGGTACATTTAATTGATTTAAGACTTGCCTTCCAAGTTGAATGTAATCCGTATTATAAATGGAGTATGATTTTTCCAATACTTAAACACCTACCTTAGTATTATTGCCGTAACCGTATTCATTATCGTTTTCATTGCGTAAACTCTTTTCAACCTAAATGAACACTCTTAACATCCGAAAAAATTTACTTGCTATTAATGGTTTACTTTGTTTATTTTTTCAATATTTATGACATCGTTTATATTTTCATAGTGGTTGTTGATTAGAAAAGAGTTTATATTTGAACATGATTTCTTGATTACTGCCTCCATCGCCTCTACAGTTCCTCCACCAATATGTGGTGTTAATACTACATTCTCCAACGAAGCTAACTTGTGATGTTGACTAACAGGCTCATGCGCAAAGACGTCAATACCAGCACCAAGAATTTTTCGGTTTACCAAAGCTTCATATAAGGAATTCTCGTCGATTACTCCACCACGGCAAGTGTTGATAAGGATGGCTGTTTCCTTCATCAAAGAAAGTCGTTCTTTATTTATTAAATGGTAGGTTTCTTTTGTTAAAGGCACATGTAATGAAACAACATCAGTCGATTTTAAAATTGTATCCATATCTAGAAAGGTAATTTCTAGATCTTCTTCTTTTTCAGGAGATAACCTAGCAATATCATAGTAAAAAACTTGACATCCAAATCCTTTTACTAAATTCGCAACATGTTTACCGATATCTCCTAATCCTATTAAACCAACTTTTTTATTTGATAGCTCATAAGAAAAATCTCTTAAGCCTGTTTTTAACCATTCACCGTGATAAACAATTCCATTATGTGCGGGAATTAAATGTTTAAAAACAGATAACATTAATAAGACAGCGTGCTCTGCTACTGACCTGGAATTCATACCTTTTGCGTTCGCAACTAGAATTCCCCTTTTGGATGCTTCATCAATGTCTATATTATTAACCCCAGCTCCTAATTTTTGAATCCATTTACAAGCGTCTGCTTTTTTGATCCATTCTTTTGAAATACCTTTAGTAAATGTCAACAAAACTTTAGCCGATGCAATGTGTTCTTCCGTTTCTTGGTCATTCTCGCAAAAGATAAGCTCACTATTTTCAGGTACATATTTTTTAAGTAAAAATTTCATTTTTTCAGACAATGTATCCATACAAACAATTTTATTTTTAATAATCACGGTTACCCTCCTTACAATTCTCTTATCGCATTAAATTGTCCGTGATAAGCATCAGGGTTAATCTTTGCTTCAATAATCCTTGGCATTCGGTTATTCATTTTAATCGCATCATTTAATGCAGCTCTTAATTCATCCTTCGTTTCTACACACCAGCCATTCGCACCAAAACTTTCGGCAAATTTCACATAATCAGGAGCCACAAACCCATTTCCGTTCGTACTTTTATAACCTTTACTAATTTGTTTTACATCCATTAAACTTAATCGCTTATCAGAAAATACAATTTGAATGACGGGCCACTCGTTTTGTACTGCGGTTGCAATATCATTCATTCTCATCATAAATCCGCCATCACCTGTTAAGGAAGCAACCATTTTATGAGGATAAACATGTTGAAGTGCCATTGCAGCTGGTAATGCAAATCCCATAGTTGCAAGACCGTTAGAGATAAAGAAAGATTGGGGGTGGTCTGCATTCCAAAGCTGGGAAACGATCAATTTACTAGCCCCTACATCCGTTGTCATTAACACATCTCTAGGTAAGATTTCTTGAGATATAAGAACAACGTCATTAGCTGTTAATCCTTCCACGTCTGTTTCCAACGTTCGGTACACATACTCTCGGTAATTAGATACATCCTGAGTCGTCCACCTATTAGAACAGTCGGAGACACTGCTTTCTAGTAAACTAAGACTAATGCCAATGTCACCGATAGCCTCCAATTCTGGAGAATACATTTCTTCAACATTAGGAAGGTGACTAATTGAAACGATAGGCTGTGGATATGCCCATTTTTTTGGTAGTAATTCAACAGGGTCTAGACCAATTGCAATGATAAGGTCACATTTTTCCATTATTTTAGCTTCTAACTTCCCACCCATAAATACACCTAATGATAATTCATCACTATCAGAAATGGTCCCTTTAGCTTTTGCGGTTTTGTATACAGGTATTTGTAATTTAGAAATAAATGATTTTAGCCTTTCATATTGTTGGCCATTTCCTGTATTAATTCCTAACCCTACAATTGCTATTGGATAGTTCGCCTTCTTAATCTTTTCTTTCATTTTATTTAAATTTTTTTCATCGGCTGTCATTTGTTGCTCGAATAAGTTTACTGTTAAATTCTCATCTGAAACTTCTTTTTTCACGAGGTCATTCGGTACATCAAAGTGGACAGGACCATAATTTGGCGTTGTCGCTACTGTAAAGCCTCGATTTAACATATGATTCCAGTTATTATCAGAAATTGTGCTCGTTAATTTCGTAACAGGCTTGAAAGCTTCTATATGTGAAATTTTTTGACGCAGGGCATAATCTACATTTTGCGCTCCATAGCGATCAGTTAATGCGATCATCGGTGCTCTATCTAATAATGCATATGCCAAGCCGGTTGACATTTGCAAAGCTCCGGGTCCTAAATCCGTCACACATATTCCAGGTGTTTTTGTTACTTCTCCTACTACACTTGCCATAATCGCTGCTGTTGTTTCATTTTGGGTTAAAACAAACTTCATGTTTTGTTCATCCATTAAACATAATAAGTCACTAGATGTACCACCACCTGGTATTCCAAATGCAGTATCAACTCCTGCGACCTTTAACTTTTTTACGATTGCTTCACCTAGTCTCATATTCCATTCCCTCACTTTCTATAATTTTGGGTGGTTTTATTTAACCTTTCTATAAATCTTTTAACATTCTTCGATTTCTGAACTTTCAAAATTATTTTATTATGGTATTATTAATAAATAAAATATATATTTTTTTGTACTACACTAAAAAAATTTTATAGTTGGGAGGTTTCTTCATCATGAATGATAAAGATTGGTCAATACTATTAACCCTTAATGAAACGAGTAATATAACAAAAGCTGCTGAAAAACTACATATTTCTCAACCAGCTTTAAGCTATCGAATTCAACAAATCGAAGAAGAGTTCTCGATTAAAATTTTTACTAGGGGTAAAAAAGGCTTACACCTTACAAAAGAAGGTGAATATATTGTTGACTATGCTAGAAGTATGACCGGTTATTTACGTCAATTAAGAGACCGTTTGTCCGAGATTAATAACACGGTAACAGGGGAACTTAGAATTGGCGTCTCTAGTAACTATGCTCTTTTTAAGTTACCTGTTATCTTAAAAGATTTCATGAAACTTTACCCCGATGTACAAATTATTGTGAAAACAGGGTGGAGTAATGAAATTTTAAAGTCATTCCTCGACGAAGAAATACACATTGGTATTATTCGAGGGAACTATGATTGGAATGGACCAAAAGTTATTATTGAGGAAGATCCAGTATGTCTAATATCAAAAGATCCTATTAATTTTAGTGATCTCCCAAACCTACCTAGGATTGACTATAAAACAGATCCAGATCTAAAATTTTTAATAGAAAATTGGTGGAAGGATTGGTTTTCACAACCACCTTTAATCATTATGGAAGTAGATAAACTAGCAGCCTGTAGAGAAATGGTACTTACTGGTTTAGGGTATGGAATTATTCCACGCTATATGTTAAATAACAATGATAATGGATTGTACATCCATGACCTAAAAACACCTAAAAACAAAGCGATATTTAGAAAGCTTTCCATGTTTTACCGTACAAATGACTTGAGCTTATCTGTTGTTAAAGTGTTTGTAGATTTTATCAAAGAAAGAAAACATCAATAGGTTAGATCATTCTCCAGTCCAATTAGCTTCTCTTTTTTCTAAAAAAGCTTTTGCTCCTTCATACAAATCACTACTCTTATAATTTACAACTCGTAACGAGTTCAAATAATTAATCGCTCTATTACTTTCCATAAGATGTGTTTCATTGAATGCAGTTAACCCTATTTTAATTGCTGCTGGACTTCTTTTAACGATCTTTTTTGCGAACGCTTTCACCTCTTGAAGCAAATGATCATGTGGTACTACATAATTGATTACACCAAGTTTACATGCTTCATTTGCTTTTAAAATTTCTGCAGATAAACTTAACTCCAAAGCTTTACGCTCCCCAATTATTTTTCGTACTACTGGTAAAACAACCATAGGGAATAAACCAATATTAATTTCAGTTAATCCAAACTTTGCTTTTTCTGATGCGAACGCAACATGGCAAAGACATGCTAAACCAAATCCGCCACCAAGTGCGTAGCCATTAATTGCACCAATGATAGGTTTAGTATATTTTGCACCTAAGCAAAATAATTCTGCAGTTGCTGCCCTCCCGTTTTCATACAACCTAACACTTGACTGCTCGAGTCCTTCTGTAAACTCTCTAATATCTGCACCAGCAGAAAAAGACTTTCCTTGACCTGTTAATATAATGACTTTTATATCTGAATCATTTTCTGCCTTTTTTAAGACAGTAATTAACTCCGTACATAACTGATAACTTAAAGGATTGTTTCGTTCGGGGTCATTTAAAGTGATAGTTAACATTCCGTCTTCAAGCTGTTTTTTCAAAAATTTCATTTTTTCACCTCATTATTGTTATGTCACATTCATATCTTCTGGGTCCTTAGGTACGTTTTTCTTTTTCAGTGTGCCAAGAATCTTACTACCTATTAAAGCTACTATTAGAATAATGATTACAATGCTATATCCTCTTGTAAAAAAAATACTAAAGCTGCCATCCGAGAGTAATAGGGCACGTCGTAAACTTTCTTCTATTAATGGACTTAATACAAATGCCAAAATGAATGCCGGTAAGGAATAATCTAAATTTCTCATAAAGAAGGCGACTATACCTGCACCAATTGCAACCCAAACATCAAAAATAGATCCTCTTGCTACATAGGCACCGATTAAAGCTACCATTGTTATAATTGGGAGAAGTACGTAATTAGGAATAGTTAGTACTCTAGCAAATAAAGATGTTGTATATTTTCCTAATATATACATTACAAAGGCCGTAATCATAAAACCTATAAATATACTATAGATTAAATTTGGGTCTTCATTAAATACGCGAGGACCTGGTTGAATACCATGGATAAGGAATGCGCCCAAAATTACAGCTGTCGCTGGAGATCCTGGAATTCCTAACGTTAATAAAGGGACTAGGGCACCACCAACCACTGCATTATTTGCTGATTCAGGGGCTGCAATTCCATTTGGCTCCCCTTTCCCGAAATTTTCTGGATTTTTTGACGTCCTCTTTGCTTCTGTATATGCTATCCATGAGGCTGGACCTGCGCCTAAACCAGGAATAACACCCGCCAGTGCTCCAATGATAGAACCCTTTGCGGTATTATTTCTAATCCCTTTGAACTCTTGCCATGTAATTTTTGTTTTAATATTTTTTGTATCATTAACATATCGTTTTTGAAGCTCATCCGTTAACATCATTAATATTTCTGAAATGGCAAACATCCCGACAAGTAATGGGATTAAAGGAAACCCTTCCATTAGATACATACTGCCGGCCGTAAATCGCGTTGCACCTGTTAACACATCCATTCCGATCATTCCTATAATTAAGCCTAATAGAACAGAGATGATACTTTTAGGGATATCTTTAGAACTTAGACTAACGACACAAACTAAACCTAATATACCTAGTAAAAAAAATTCGGAGGCTCCAAACTGAATGGTTAATTTAGATAATGGCAATGCAAGTAACATTAAAATAATACTACCTATCAGTCCACCTATGAATGATGCTGTAATTGAATAACCTAACGCCTTTCCCGGAAATCCCTTCTTTGATAATGCATTTCCATCAATAGCGGTTGCAACAGCAGCCGGTGTACCTGGCACCCCTAGGATGATGGATGATATAGACCCGCCATACTCTGCTGCTTGGTAAACAGCTACCAACATCAAAATGGCTGCTATAGGTGACATACTGTAAGTAAGCGGTAATAATAATGCAATCGATATTGTTGCCCCAAGTCCTGGCAAAGCTCCAGCTAAAAGTCCAAAAAGTGTACCAAAAATAATGAATAATAGATTTTCAAAAGTAAATAACATTGATAAATCAAGAGTTATAATATCCATTTAATACCTCCCGAATCCACTAAAATCTAACATTAAGTAAATAATCAAAGATTACATAAATAGAAAGAATGATAATGATTGATATGGTCAGAGAATTCAGGACCTTCTTCATTGAATGTTTTGTTTGATTAAACATATACAATAGAATAAATACTAAAATAAATGAGGAGAGGTAAAAAATCCCCGTCTTTGCCCAAATAAAAACAAATAGAATCGTTAATACCGTCATTGAGACCATATACTTAATATTTGGTAGCTCTACCCGTTCATCCGTTTTTCTGAATGTTGTAAAAATCCCAACGATACATGTAATAATAATTAAAATACTTATCGCTTTAGGAAAATAACCTGGCCCCATTCCTCTCGTTACTGTCGGCAAAGCTAATGAAGAGGTATAAAACCAAACTCCTATAATACCAAAAAATAAAAAGGAAACGTATGACGCGATTTTATAACTCAAATCTTTCCCCTCCATTCTTATAGTTGTGAGAGGGGGAATTGGAAAGCCAATCCCCCAGAAGGAAATATTATTCAAGATTTTCAAAAATGACTTTTGCATCTTCAGTGAAGTTATTAAAAAAGTCGGTTGCTTCTGTTGCATCTTTATAGAAGTTCATTTGGTTTTGTGCTTCCATGTATTCTAACCAAATTGGATCTTGGATTGCTTGCCCGATAATTTCATTTAATTTTTCTAGCCTTTCTTGTGGAATATCTTTATGTCCGAAGAAACCTCTCCAAATAAATTCATCTTCAATATTTGTAACCCCTAGTTCTTTAAATGTTGGGATATCTGGACGGTTTTCAGCTCGTTCATTTCCTGTTACGGCTAGAATGCGAACCTCACCTGTATCTACATATTGGTTAACGACTGAGCTTGAGCCTACTAATGCATCAACTTCCCCGCCTAGGACAGCTGTTAGTGACTGACTTCCACCAGCATAGGTAACATAGTTAGCTTCGATTCCTGCTCCTTCTACCATTTTCATGTAAAGAACATGATTTGTTCCTTTACTTCCCGAACCAGAAATATTTAATTTACCAGGGTTCTCTTCAGCATATTTTTTAAAATCTTCAAATGTTTCAAAAGGACTATCGTCTCTTACTGCTAGTACTTGGTAGTCAGCATTAATGGTTGAAATAGCAACTAAATCAGAAGTTTCAAAAGGGGCCTCTCCTGCTGCTAGTTTATAAGGTAATGTTGAACTTTGATATACGATTGTATATCCATCAGGGTCAGCATTTAATGCTTCAACTACGCCAATCATACCGCTTCCACCATCACGATTAATCGGAACTATATTTTGCCCAAGATAACTTTCAGCAGCTCTTGCAAACGTTCGTACAAATGTGTCACCAGCTACACCTGGAGAAAAAGGGATGATAATATTAAGAGGCTCATTAGGATAATCATCTGTGGATACGTCTTCTTGCGCTTGCTCATTACCGGAATTTTGAGGTGTCTCTTCGTTAGGAGTTTCATTTTGTGTTTCATTCGTAGGTTCAGAACCACATCCAATAAGTAAAATAGACATTAATAGTAAGACTAAGCTCGGAAGCAATACTTTTTTCAACATTAAATATTCCCCCTTTAATTTTCTTACTTAAATAATGAAGACCCATAATATGTGTTTTATAAATTCTTTATACTTAAAACACTCTTTTTGATTTTAATAGTTCTCTTGCAATTAAGTTTTTTTGTACCTGTGAAGTTCCACCGCCAATTGCTCCAAATCTGGCACCACGGACCATTCGTTCAACAGGATATTCCTTTGTATATCCATAGCCGCCATGTAGTTGCAACGCTTGATTTGTTACCCTAATGGCCATTTCATTGGTATGAAATTTTGCAATTGAAGCTTCAAGCTTATCAGGGAAACCACGGCCCGCATTTCTAGCAGCACGATATAGGAGAGCTTTACTCGCCTCAATATCTACATACATTTCAGATAGCATCCATTGGATACCTTGGAAGTCGGCAATCGGTTGTCCAAACTGTTCTCTTTCTTTCGTGTAGCTTAATGCTTCATTAAATGCTCCCTCAGCGAGGCCAAGGCATATTGAAGCATTTAAACACCTTTGAGTATTAAATGCAGTCATTAACTTTTTAAACCCGTCTTCTAGTACTAATAGATTTTCTTTAAGAACAATACAATCCTCTAGAACCACCTCCCATAAGTACTCACCACCCATTGTTTTAAAACCTTGCTTAATATGCAGACCTGGCGTACCTTTATCAATTAGTATGCAGCCGATTCCTTTATGTCCTGGTGTCCCTTCAAAACGTGTAAACATTAAAAATAGGTCCGCAACATCTGCTCTACTAATCATCGTTTTTACACCATTGACAACAAAATGATCCCCCTGGTCAACTGCATTTGTAGTCATATTCGCTGCGTCTGACCCTGTATTTGGTTCTGTAATACAAATAGCTAACGTCGTTTGGCCTTTAGCGATACTTGGTAGATACTTTTGTTTTATCGCCTCAGATCCATAGGCTACAATCGCTTTTGATTGGACACCAATTTCGCCTAGCACTGCCATCGCAGTGATATAACAGCCTTTGGCAATCTCTTCAAGGATAAGAACTGCATCCATCACAGTGCCTTCTGAGCCCCCGTATTCTTCCGGAATCGAAATCCCTAATAATCCGAGTTCTCCTAATACTTTCATATTTTCAAAGGGAAATTCTCCTGTGTCAGTTAGTTCAGCAGCTTTTGGCTTAAATTCTTTTTCCGTAATCTCTCGTACCGTTTTGACTAACATTTTCTGTTCATCCGAAACAGAGGTGTTTGTTTCAAGCATAGCCATAATGCCTCCCCTTACTAGTCATTTTTGTAAAAACTCGGTTTTGTTAACGCTTTCAAAATCCATCATTATTATTAAACTTGTAATTGTTTTATCAGTTTTGAAACATCGGTTACAGAGTGTGCTACGTGTATCCCGTTTTCTTTCAGAGCTTTAACTTTTCCTTCATATCCCCCTTGGTTATGTGAGATCATTGCTCCCGCATGTCCCATTTGTACATCCTCTGGGGCCGTTTTTCCTGCTATATAAGCAATGACTGGTTTTGACCCAAATGTATTTACATATTCAGCAGCTATTTCTTCATCTCTACCACCAATTTCGCCAACCATTACAATAATGTCTGTTTCATTATCGTGTTCAAATAATTCAATGGCATCCCTAAAAGTAAGTCCCTTAATTGGGTCCCCACCTATTCCAATGATCGTCGATTGACCTAATCCATTTTTCCTAAGCTGATAACAAATTTCATAGGTTAATGTTCCACTTTTGCCTATTACTCCAACATTCCCAGGTAAACAAACCTTATCGGGAATAAATCCTACTTTCGACTTTCCAGGCGATGTAAGACCTGGCGAACATGGACCTACCAAAATTGACTTTGAATTTATTAATCGATTATATACATCTAACATATCGTTAAGGGGAATTCCCTCTGTCACACATACAATTAGATTAATTTCAGCTTCAATACTTTCAATTATGGCTTCAGCAGCATATTTTGGGGGCGCATAAATAAGGGAAAGATCAATATCGTGATGTTCAATGGTCTGTCTCACCGTGTCATAAATTGGCCAGCCTTCTGTAAAAGTTCCTCCTTTTGTAGGTACGACACCTGCGATGATTTTTGTATTGTTTTGAACCATATTTAATGCATGATTTTTAGCAGTATTACTTGTTAGACCTTGAACTAAAACACGAGTTTTTTCATTAATTAACACACTCAACGATTTTTAACCCCCTTTACCTCCTGATTGACCCTTTCTAAGGCATCCTCTAAGCTATTTGTAACAAACAATTTTTCACTTTCTAAAATGACTTTCGCCTGTTCAAAATTATTACCTTCTAACCGGATCACCCAGTTCACTTTATCTGGTAGGGCTACTTGCTTTTTTGCTTCTAATAAAAGCTTAGCAAACTCAGCCAAATCAGTAATTCCTGCAAAAATACTGACAAAAATACATGATAAATTCTTTTTGTCTTTTAACTCTTTTAAAATAAGAATTAAACGAGTAGCGTCCCCTTTTAATTGTCCTGAGCGAACATCCGAAAAATTAATTGGCTCTATATTACGGCTTTGTAATTCATCAATGATAGCCATTGTTAATCCTGCCCCTGTTGAAAGAAGACCTACAGTTCCTTTCGAGTTTAATGTTACTAAATCGAATCCATGCTTGATTTTGTACCATAATTGAGGGTATATGGTTGGCATTTTTTCTACAATTTCTTTTGCTACATCTTGTCGAGGGATTGCATTGTCATCAATGTATAAATGGACATCTAGAATTTTGATTTCTTTATTAGGAGTCATTACAAATGGGTTAATTTCTAATAATGTACAATCATATTTCAAAAATAGTTCATATAGTTTATTTATCGTTAAGATGAACTGATTCCAACACTCTTTTGGTATGCTTGCTCGTGAAAGGATTTCTATAATTTTAAATTTATCAAAGTGATGTTTATTTTGAATTTCATGGACAAAAAGGTTAGAAATGTTTTCCTCTATATCTACACCGCCACTAGTTGAAAATAGCATTTTAATTTCTCTATTTGGTGAGTCAAATATAAAACTGAGATAATATTCCGTATCAAATTGAACCATTTTTTCAGCTAAGATTGATTCCACCTTTTTTCCATTTATAAAAGTCCCTATCATTCTCTCATAAAATTGTTCAACTTCATCTTTAGTATAAACAACTTGAATTCCCCCAGCCTTTCCCCTCCCACCTATTAAAGTCTGTACCTTCAAAAAAAGCGGTAATCCGATTTCATCAATCGCCTTAGGAATATCAGATTTTTTATATAATACCGTGGACTTAGGGACACTTAGACCTTCTAGCTTAAAAAGTGATTTAGCTTGATATTCAAACATTCTCATAAAAATGGCTCTCCCTCTACAAAAAATGTTCGTAACTACTAATAACTTTTGTTACATTACTAACTAAATTAGAGGAAATCCCCTATCCTTTAAAAATGACTTTAGATGAAGTCTTCTGGGGATTTTCCTTTTGTCAATCATCGTTTCAGACCAAGTGTCACTTCGTTTTCCGTTCGTTCTTTTTTCATAATAAGTTTTCATTATTTCGTCATATTCTTCAATATACGTAAGCGTTTTCTCGAAATTCAGATATTCATTTTTATAGAAAACAGCCTTATGAGGTAACCTTGGTTTCTTTTCTGGAATGTTCTTCGAATCAGGGTAACCAATACACATCCCAAAAACGGGGTAACAACGATATGGTAACTTTAACAAATCACTCACTTTATCTGGATTATTTCTCAATCCACCAATATAAACAATTCCTAAACCAAGCGCTTCTGCTGCAACAGCGGTATTTTGTGCAACTATTGTTGCATCTACTGTTGCAATTAAAAACATTTCTGTACTATCTAAAGGTTCTTTCATGTTTATATTTGATCGACGAGCAATTTTTTCTAATCGATGAAGGTCTGCGCAAAAAACAAAAAAATGGGAGCAGTTTTCAACTTGTTGTTGACCACCAGCGTATTCTGCTAATTTTGACTTTTTTTCTTCTTCGGTTACGCAGATAACAGAATATGCTTGACCATGACTCGAGGATGGGGCAGCTTGAGCACTTAGAATAATTTGCTCAATGTCTTCCTTCGGTATTTTTTCATTTGTAAATTGTCTTATCGAACGATGATCTTGCAAATGTTTAATAATGTCTAAGTTCTTTTTCTTATTTGACACCAGCTAACTTTCACCTCCTTTTTTTGATAATTTTAAATTTTTAATTAAATTTAGTATATCTCAGCCTTCAAAAAATAAAAAATATATATTTTAAAGGTAGTTCATAAATTTTTTTTATGATATTTTCGTAAATCATTATCTCTCCTTTTAATACGATTCAATGTCTTCTATTTTATCGATTAACTCTTGTTTATGTTTTTTACCAACAGAGCCTGAAATAATTTCTCGATTTATTAAATCCTTAATCGCTTGATATTCTGTATACAAGGAATTTCGCTCAGCACGTCTAACTTGGCTTTCTTTAATTTCTGGGCATTGTTCATATAGATATTCAAGTTGTTTTTGCAGTTCATCTCTTTTAGTTTCGTATTTATTTTTTAACTCCATGTATACCTGATCAGATAAAAATGAATTCTCCTTCATTTCCCCCCATGAGGCGATTGCTTTTTGGTAACGATACATTTGCGCAATCATCGTTTCATACTCAATAATTCTTTCATCATTGCTAATTATTCCGAGTTTCATGATGAGCGGTTTAATCGTTAAGCCTTGACCGATTAAGGAAAACAGGACAACACTTAAAGCAAGGACTAATACATCATCCCTCCCTGTAAAGTCATAAGGTAAACTCAATGCTAAAGCAATTGATAAACTCCCTTTTAATCCTCCCCAATTTAAAATATGTTTATATTTCAGAGGAACGGTTTTTACTAAAAGCAAACTAGCATATACGGAAATACTCCTCGATAAAATAACGATTATAATCGCTATTAGAATCATTCCCCATTTACCTGTTAAATCAATACGATTAACCTCTAGACCAACCATTAAGAAAATAAGTGAATTGGCAATAAATGCTATTACTTCCCAAAAGCTATTAATATTTAATTTTGTAACATCACTCATGCCAATGGCACCACCAAAATTTCCAAAAATCAACCCAGCTGTGACAACCGAAATCACCCCACTAACATGAATAAGTTCAGCTGTAAAGAAGCTTCCAAAAAAAACGAGTAATGAGATCGTAATTTCAAAAGGATAATCATCAATCGTTTTAATGATATAGGATGCAATCAATCCAAATGCCGCACCGACAATGAGACCGCCTAATGCAAATTTGAAAAATAAAACGATACCACTGCCAAGGCCAACCCAGCCCATTTCCATATACGATAATAAATAGGTGGAGGCAATCATAAATAAAACGACAGCTATTCATCATTTATTAACGATTCTCCTTCGATGACGGTTGTGAGCTTTTTAGGAACCCCTAATCTTTTAAAAATCGACAATACGCTAATTGGATCGGTAGCGCTCATTAATGCTGCAAAGGTAAAAGCAACGGGTAGCGGTAATTCCAAAAGGAAATACACTGCAATACCAATAAGTAGGAATGAAACAAATGTCCCGCCAAGCGCAAGAGATAAAATTGGGAGCTTATGTTTCCCTACTTCTGTAAACTTTAACTTTAACGTTGCTTCCCCTAATAAAGTAGGTAAAAAAATAGAAATGACAACGACTTGAAAAACGGTTGAATGTGTAATAAATTCTTTCGCATGGTCAAGCACAGGTAATTGTAAAGTACCTATAATGACCCCAACGACGACTAAGGCTACACTATACGGTTGTTTAAAGACGTTCGAAATCATTGACACGCCAACACCGATAGCGAGTAATATTAAGATCTGAATAAAGATTTCATTAAATTCATGCACATGTGATCCCCTTTTCTTTTATAAGCGTTGGTTTCTATAGTATGTGCATTGCTCTATTTGTTTTATAAACCAAAAAAATAAGGGAAGCCAAGGCCTCCCAAATTATTAAGCAAGGACGAGATTAGGGTAAGTCCGTTTCCCCCATTAAGTAACGGTCACATTCTCTCGCTGCTCCGCGTCCCTCATTTATTGCCCATACGATTAAACTTTGTCCTCGTCGTACATCACCTGCAGCAAACACTCCCTCAATATTGGTCTTGAATTCCCCATATTGTGCTTTAGCATTAGAAAATTGATCTGCTTCAACGCCAAATTTTTGCAAAATGTTCTTTTCAGGTCCAGTGAATCCAATTGCAAGAAGGACGAGCTGAGCTGGCCAAACCTTTTCAGTACCAGGAATTTCTTTTCGCTGTTTATTTCCATTTTCGTCAATGTATGTTTTAACATTAACGGTATGCACCTCTTTTACATGACCCTCATGATCACCGACAAACTTCTTTGTCATTACGGCATAGGCTTTCGGTTCCTCTCCGAAAACTGCAGCTGCTTCCTTATGACCATATTCCATCCGATGAATAATCGGCCACTCTGGCCATGGATTATCGTCTTGTCTTGTTTCTGATTTTTTCGGATAAATATCGAATTGAACTAAACTCCTACATTGATGTCTCATCGAGGTAGCAATACAGTCCGTCCCAGTATCCCCTCCACCAATGACAATAACATCTTTATCTTTCGCTGATATATAATTGCCGTCTTGATGCTCAGAATTGAGTAAGCTTTTCGTATTCGCATGTAAAAAGTCCATTGCATAATGGATTCCTTTTAAATTTTCTCCTTCTGCTTGTACAGGGCGGGGCTCAGTAGCTCCGCAACAAAGGACGACTGCATCAAAATCCTCTTTCAGTTGATCAAATGGATAGTCCGTTCCTATTTCTGTACTTACCGTAAAGGTAATTCCTTCTTCTTTCAATATAGAAATTCGTCTATCTACAATCGAATATGGAAGCTTCATTTCAGGTATCCCGTAAGTAAGTAAACCACCAGGACGATCATCTCGCTCAAATACAGTAACGTGATGGCCAACCTTGTTCAATTGATCAGCACAGGCCAAACCTGCTGGACCCGAACCAACGATCGCTACATGTTTTCCTGTTCGTTGTTTAGGTGGGTTAGGAGTAACCCACCCTTCTTCAAACCCTTTTTCAATAATTGCTCGCTCAATAGTCCGAATAGCAACAGGTGGTTCATTAATCCCTAAAACACACGCGCCTTCACATGGCGCAGGACAAGCGATCCCTGTAAATTCAGGAAAGTTATTCATTTTTAATTCACGATCTAAAGCTTCCTTCCATTGATCTTCGTAGACTAGATCATTCCATTCGGGAATTAAATGATAAACGGGACATCCCGATGTTAACCCATTTAATTCTGTACCCATATGACAGGTCGGTATTCCGCAATCCATGCAGCGTGCTGCTTGATGTTTAAGCTCATTTTCATCTAGCGGGATCGTATAATCGTTCCAATCTTTTATACGACCCCTTGGGTCACGCTCTGGCCACGGTTTACGGTCATATTCCATAAACCCAGTAATTTTTCCCAAGGTTTTCCCTCCTTTTTTTCTTTTATTTCCGCTCATTTACGGCAATTTTAGCCTCTTCAAATGCTTGTATCGATGCTTCTTTACGAGTTAATCCTGAGCTCATATGACGACTGATTGAATGCTCCATTTCACGATAATCTTTTGGAATAACTTTTATGAATCTTAATAAAAAGTCATCCCAATGATCCAGAATGCGCTTTGCTACTGTACTGTTTGTATAATCCGCATGATTTTGGATTAATGATTTTACGACCTCAGCTTCCTCCTGATCTGTTAAAGATTCTAGCGAGATCATTTCTTGGTTACATTTATTCTCAAAGTTATCTCCTTCATTACATAATACATAAGCAACTCCACCTGACATTCCAGCTGCAAAATTCCTTCCAGTTGGCCCGAGAATAATGACTCGACCGCCTGTCATATATTCACAGCCATGATCACCTACACCTTCAACGACTACATTTGCTCCACTATTTCGAACACAAAAACGCTCGCCTGCAACTCCACGAATATACCCTTCCCCTGCAGTCGCACCGTAAAAGGCTACGTTACCACTTATAATATTTTTTTCTGGAACGAAAGTGGAATGGCGTGGAGGATAAACAATTATTTTCCCACCTGATAAACCTTTCCCAACATAATCATTTGTATCCCCTTCAAGAAGAAGCGTCATTCCTTTAGGAACAAATGCCCCAAAGCTTTGCCCAGCTGCACCTGAAAATTTCAACCTGATCGTATCTTCAGGTAAACCATCAAGCCCATATTTCTTGGAAATCTCACTTCCAAGGAGAGTCCCTACCGACCGATGAATATTTAAAATCGGTAAAGAAGCTTTTACTGGTTCTTTATTTTCTAATGCTGGTTCACACAAAGGAATTAACTCTTGTTTATCAAGAGACTTTTCAATCCCATGATACTGCTGTTCCGTTGCATATACATTTGTGTTTTCTGGAAGATTAGGCTGATGAAAAAGGGGTGTTAAATCAATACCTTTTGTCTTCCAGTGATCTATGGCCTTATTTACCTCTAATACATCGGTACGGCCAATCATTTCATTAATTGATCTAAATCCAAGCTCTGCCATAATTTCACGAACTTCGTTTGCAACAAACGTCATAAAATTAACGATATGCTCAGGTTCTCCAGTGAACTTTTTTCGTAATTCAGGATTTTGTGTAGCAACACCAACAGGACATGTATCTAAATGGCAAACCCGCATATAAATACAGCCAAGGACTACAAGTGGAGCAGTTGCAAAACCAAACTCCTCCGCTCCTAGTAAAGCAGCGATTACAACGTCTCGTCCTGTCATCATTTTCCCGTCTGCCTCGACAACAATTCGGTTACGCAATTGATTTAAGATTAATGTTTGATGTGTTTCTGCAAGACCAATTTCCCAGGGCAAGCCAGTATGTGTAATGCTTGTTCTCGGCGCAGCACCTGTCCCGCCATCAAATCCGCTGATTAAAACAAGATCCGCTCGTCCTTTTGCGACACCTGCAGCAACTGTACCAACTCCAACAGCAGAAACTAACTTTACACTAATTCTTGCAGTTGGATTAGCATTTTTTAAATTTAAAATTAACTCAGCTAGATCTTCAATCGAATAAATATCATGATGTGGAGGTGGTGAAATAAGCCCAACCCCTGGTGTAGATCTTCTCACTTCAGCAATCCATGGATAAACCTTTTTCCCAGGTAAATGTCCACCCTCACCTGGTTTTGCACCTTGAGCAATTTTTATTTGGATTTCATCCGAATTAACTAAATAGTGACTATTTACACCAAAACGCCCCGAAGCAACTTGTTTAATTGCACTTCTGCGCAAATCATTATTTGGATCTGGTGAAAATCGTTCTACCTTTTCGCCACCTTCTCCTGAATTACTTCTCCCACCAATCCGATTCATAGCAATGGCTAGACTTTCATGTGCTTCCTCACTGATTGATCCATACGACATAGCTCCTGTTTTAAACCGTTTAAAAATACTCTCAACGGCTTCAACTTCTTCAAGTGGAACTGGCTTCTGAACATCTTTAAACTTTAGTAAACCACGGATTGATTGTAAATTCGTATCATGATTAGTCAACAATTTAGAATATTGTTTATACAGCTCCTCATTACCAGTACGACAGGCCTGTTGTAATAAATGAACCGTGTGTGGATTGTATTGATGATCTTCTCCATTTTTTCGCCATTGAAATTCGTCCCCGTCTTCAAGGTATTTAACTTTACTCTTAAACCCACGATGATGGCGCAATATGGCTTCTTTAAATATCATATCAAGATCAATGCCGCCTATCCGTGAAGCTGTTCGACTAAAATATTTATCAATCACATCTATATGAATTCCAATCGCTTCAAATATTTGCGCACCTCTATAGCTTTGAATTGTCGATATTCCCATTTTGGATAATACTTTAAGGACACCTTTTGTCGCAGCCTCAATATAGCGACTGACCGCCTCTTGATATGAAGTGTCATGTAATTCATCGTACTTAATCATGTGGTGTAAAATCTGATATGCAAGGTAAGGATAAATCGCATCAACCCCGTAACCAAGTAGGCAGGCAAAATGGTGAACAACTCTTGGTTCTCCAGATTCTACAATAATGCTGACCTTTGTCCGAGTTCCGGTTCTAATTAAATAATGATGTAGACCTGATGCAGCAAGTAATGCTGGAATAGCTGCTTTATCTTTGTTCACACCACGATCTGTTAAAATAATTAACTTTGCTCCTTTTTGAATTGCTTCATCAGCTTTTCGAAAAAGTTGATCTAAAATCTCCTTTGGATTTAACGTTCCATCATCAATATCAAATAATATGGATAACCGTTCTACTTTAAAATCTTCATAAGGATTATTAGCCAGCTTTTCAAACTGATGATCAAATAAAATCGGGGTGTGTAAACGAATCCTTCGACAGCTTTCAGGCTGTGGATCGACAAGATTTCCTTCGGCTCCAATCGTTGTTGATACATCAGTTACCAATTTTTCACGAATAGCATCTATTGGCGGATTCGTGACCTGAGCAAATAATTGCTTAAAATAGTTGTATAGTAACTGTGGCTTTTTCGAAAGAACAGCAAGTGGTGTATCGTTACCCATTGATCCAACTGGATCTATCCCATCTGTCACCATAGGCTTTAAAACTTTTGCTCTTTCCTCGTTTGTGTAACCGAATGCCAGTTGTTGTTCCTGGATATTTAGATCTTCATTGACCTTATGCCCCGTAACTTCAGGAAGGTCATCTATATGCAATAATTGTTGAGAAAGCCAATCTTGATAGGGTTTTTCAGTAGAAATTTGCTGTTTTATTTCTTCATCAGGAACAATACGGCCTTCCTCTAAATCTACAAGCAGCATTTTTCCTGGCTCTAAACGCTCCTTACTAACGATATCTTCAGGCGGAATATCAAGCACACCGACCTCTGATGAAAAAATAATATGATCATCCTTTGTTAAGTAATACCTTGCAGGTCTTAATCCATTCCGATCAAGACAAGCTCCAATTTGTTTACCATCTGTATAAACAACTGCCGCAGGACCATCCCATGGTTCCATAAGACAACTATGATACTCATAAAAGCTACGCTTGTTTTCATCCATTGTTTCGTCATTAATCCATGGTTCAGGAATCATCATCATCGCAGTATGCGCTAGGGAACGTCCAGACAATCTTAAAAATTCAAAACAATTATCAAACATGGATGAATCGCTGCCTTCTTCATCTATCACAGGAAGCACCTTATTTAAATCCTCTTCACTAAAATACTCTGATTCACATAATACTTCGCGTGCACGCATCCAGTTTACATTACCTTTTAACGTATTAAATTCACCATTATGGATGACATATCGATTTGGATGAGATCTTTCCCAGCTTGGAAAGGTATTTGTACTAAAACGCGAATGAACAAGGGCCATTGCTGTTTTATAATCAGGATTGTTTAAATCAATATAAAATGTATCAATCTGCTCCGGAATTAGCATGCCCTTATATACAATAGTAGTTGTTGAAAGACTAGCAGTATAAAAATAGTCTGACTCTTTTGCACCACGGATTTCTTTCTCTGCTCTTCTTCGAATGATATATAACTTCCGTTCAAAGTCCATAATGTCAGAAATGTTTGGACTCCGTGCAATAAATATTTGTCGAATAATCGGCTTCGTTTCAGTTGCCTGTTTGCCAAGAAACGCATCATTAAGAGGGACTGTTCTCCATCCAAGCACCTTTTGTCCCTCTTCCTCTACAATTTGCCCAAGCCTTTTTTGAGTGTTTTTTCTTATTTTCGGATCTGGAGACAAAAAGATCATACCAACCCCATATTGTCCAGGATCTGGGAGATCGATGTCTTCCTTTTCACATTCTCGTTTAAAGAACTTATGAGGAATTTGGGTCATAATTCCTGCTCCATCTCCAGTACTTGTGTCTGCCCCTTGTCCACCACGATGTTCAAGATTACAAAGGATTTTTACTGCGGATTGTACGATTTCATGTGTTTTTCTTCCTTTAATATTAGCAATTAGTCCAATACCACATGCTTCATGTTCATATGAAGGGTCATATAAACCTTGTGCTGGAGGATACTGATGATTTTGTTTCATACCAAAACCTTCCTTCTTAGAAAAACACGATTTGCCGCAACCATAGCGATAATCAGTGTTTTTTCTTATACTCTTTAATCCTTTAAAAAAGTTAAACTTTCTTCAAGTGAAAAAACCTATTTATGTTATAAGTTGGTTAAATTTTCATTGGAATATTCCCATTCCAAAGATTTTATAAAAAGAAATGTACAAAACAACTTTCCTATGCCACCAAATATTGTCGATAAATGTAAAATGGTCATAACAGGAAATTCAATTATTTTGTAGAAGACATGTATATAGGAACCACGATTACAATACAATCCTCAAACAAGGAAGGTGTATGGTATGTTCAAATGGATGCCTCATAAAGAGCAGCATATATGTGAAAGAAAGCTTATTTCGGTAATGAAGCGCTTAAAGATTGAAGATTTCAATTACAATTGGGATCGCAATAGTTGTTTTATTGAATTTCACTATCAAGATAATTGGTATAGGTTGGAACACTCCCTTCAAAAAGCTAAAGAAAAAGGTATTGTGATGCTAAGGAACGGATTAGATTGCTTAAGTGAATTGGTTCAATCTCTTGAAGACCTGTGTCAAATTACTGCAAGAGGAACTTATAAACTCGAAACTTGGCTCTTCAGCATGAAGCTGTCATCTTCAGTAGAAGATATACCTGAATATCTAGAAGAAGTTCATATTAGCTATAAATCATTAGGAAAACAAAAACATTCTAAATATAATAGAAATGAGGAGTTTATTCATGTTGATCCTGAAGCACCTTTAGGGGATTTTGACCGAAACCAACTCATCCAACGAACTCAAAATAATAAAGATTTATTTGATGAAGAACGAAGTCGACGTTAAATCATCATAAAGAAGGCATTGACAACAAAATTGGTCGATGCCTTCTTTAATTTTAATTAATGATGTTTTATTAGCTTTTTTTCAATTAATTCGACTAGTTGATACATAACTGTAGCTAAAATGGCGATAACGAACAAACTCATTAAGACAAGCGTGAAATTAAATACTTGGAAGCCATAAATAATAAGATATCCTAGTCCTTGCTTTGACACTAAAAACTCACCGACTATAACTCCTACCCATGCTAGACCGACATTCACTTTTAACGTCGAAATGATAGTAGGGAAGGAAGCTGGTAAAATAACAGTTTTGAAAATCTGTGGTTTCGATGCTCCGAATGTCTGCATTACTTTTACGTAATTACTGTCGACTTCTTTGAATGCTGTGTAGACGACAATCGTTGTAATAATAAGAGAAATGAGTATTCCCATTGCAACAATCGAGGCAAAACTAGGGCCGAGACCAACTATCAAAATCGGACCGAGCGCAATTTTGGGCATAGAATTTAATACGACTAAAAAAGGATCAAGCACTCTTGATACAAATGGAGACCACCAAAGAATCGCAGCAAGTAATGTTCCAAAAATTGTTCCTAATAAAAAGCCTAATATTGTCTCAAATAAAGTAACAGATGTATGGAGGAACAAGCTCCCATCCGAGATACGCGCAACAAACAATTTTCCAATTCTCGAAGGCATACTAAATAATAAGGGATCAATCCAGCGAAGTCTCGATGCGATTTCCCATAAAGTAAAAAATGCAAAAACCATTAATAATTGACACAATAAAACATGAAATCGTTCTTTCTTTTTTTTCTGTAAAAATTGTTCGTGTAGCTTTGATATATTACGTTTCAATTGTTTCCAACTCCTTCCATATACATTGAAAGAGTTCATTATATTGCGTGGCATTTCTTACTTGAAAAGGAAGTAAAAGACGAAGTTCCTCTGGCACTTCAAAAATTTTATAAATTCTTCCTGGCTTAGCCGACAGTAGAACAATACGGTCGCTCATAGCAATGGCTTCCCCAATGTCATGTGTGACAAGGACAGCTGTTTTTCCTTGCTGCTTTAATGTTTCAAATACTAAATCCTCTAATCGCAATTTCGTTTGATAATCAAGCGCTGAAAAAGGCTCATCTAATAACATCACTTTTGGTTTAGTCGCGAGCATCCGAACGAGTGCGACACGCTGTCTCATACCACCTGAAAGTTGACTGGGATATTCCTTTCGCTTCTCATCTAAACCCATTTGCTCCAAAAGCGACAACGCATAGTCCTGCGTTTTATCAGTGAGCTTTCCCATAATTTTTAATCCGATAATAATGTTTTCCTCAATCGTAAGCCAAGGAAATAAATAATCTTGCTGAAGCATATATCCAGTAATTGTTTTTTGGTCAGTCACAGACAATCCTTCAATTGAAACATCACCTGCTGTTGGGGTTAAGATGCCTCCAATGATGGATAAAAGAGTCGTTTTTCCACAGCCGCTTGGTCCAATGATCGAAATAAACTCTCCTTTTTCAATAGAAAGATTAATGCCTTCTAACGCTGTTGTTGCTCTCTCTTTTGATAAATACGTAAGGTCAATATGTTTTAATGATACATAAGCCATACGTTATCCACCGCCTATCTCATATTTAAACAACGAACCAATCTCCGTATTACTCACATTTATCGTAATACGGAGAAATGGAAGTTATTGTAAAACTCGGTTAGCAATCGTTGTGTTAACTAACTGTTCATAGTCGACACGCTCTGGCAACTCACCAGCATTATCCATAATATCTTGTAAATTGTTCCACGCATCTTCTCCGAGAAGTGGTGTCGGTGAGTAAGAACCTTGCGACTTGTAACGATCAATCACCTGCTCAATAATTTCAAGTGACGTGTCTTCAAAAAACGGTTCAATCGCTATTGCAACTTCTTCAACTGGCTGACTTTGTACCCACTGCTGCGCTCGATATAGAGCCCTTGTAAACCGTTCTACTGTATCTTCATTTTTTGTAATATAGCTTTGTTTTGCCATAAACACGGTATAAGGAACTGTTCCAGACTCCGTTCCAAAAGATTTTACGACATGACCAATCCCTTCCCTTTCAAACATTGTTGCTTGCGGTTCAAATAATTGGACGAAATCTCCCGTACCTGAAGCAAATGCACTAGGAATATTCCCAAAATCAATGTTTTGTATTAAATTTAAGTCCTTATGTGGATCAATACCATGCAGCTTTAGAACATGCTCCCCTACCATTTGTGGCATTCCACCTCGACGCTGCCCTAAAAATGTACTCCCTTTTAAATCGTCCCACTCGAAATTATCCATCTTTTCGCGTGAAACTAAGAATGTTCCATCAGTTGCTGTCAATTTAGCGAAGTTTATCGCAGGGTCATCTGCTTGTTGAGCATAAACATAAATCGAAGTTTCTGCACCGACTAGCGCAATATCAGCTCCCCCGGATAATAATGTTGTCATAGTATTGTCACCACCCCACGTTGTTGTAAGGTTAATGTCAATCCCCTCATCTTCAAAGTAACCATTAGAAATAGCAGCATACAACGGTGCATAAAAAATAGAACGTGTTACTTCAGCTACCTTCACTTCCTCATTGCCACCGGAAGATGAACACCCAACAAATAAGGAAGAAAAAAGTAGACTAAAGAGTAACGACACAATTAACTTTTTCATGTATATCACTCTTCCTTCGTATTTTTTGATATTATATTCAATCCGACCTTTATGTGTGTTTACCTAGAAAAAAAAGCTCTTCCATAACTGGAGAGCTTTTAAACTAGAACTAGTATCCTACTTTTTCTTTATAACAAATATAGATGTATTTGAGAGTTATCAAATTAGCTCTCAATTGGACTAATTTTAACTGCACTTACTTTAAATCCCGGCATTCTACAGGTTGGATCGAGTTTCTTAGAAACAAGTCGATTCACGTTTTGACTTTCAGCCCAGTGAAAAGGAACAAATACAGTATCTTTTCGAATGGTTGGTGACCATTTGCTTCTTACGACAATGCTACCTCTTTTTGATTCAATTTTTACTAGTACATTATCCATTATTTGATACTTTTCTGCTGTTGATGGATGGATTTCCATGTAAGATTCGAAATCTCTCGCAGCTAGCGTCGAGCTTTTTCTTGTTTGAACCCCTGTTAAATAATGAGACATGACTCGACCTGTCGTTAAATATAATGGAAATTCGTCATTCGGCGTTTCTTTTGGAACTTCTGGAGTATTCGATACGACAGCCATTAACGCCTTACCATCCGCATGAGCAAACTCCTGTAGAAATAACCTTTCTGTTCCTGGGTGGTCCTCATCTGGACAAGGCCATAAGATTCCTTTTTCCTTTCTAAGACGCTCATAAGTGATCCCTGAATAATCGGCAATTCCCCCACGAGTCGCCTCTCTTAATTCATTAAAAATCTCTTCCGGAGAAGCAAACGAGAAGTATTTTCCCTTGCCAAGTGCTTCTGCAACCTCACAGATAATCTCCCAGTCATGTTTGGCCTCACCACGAACCGGAAAGCTTGCTTCTCGTAATGTGACTCTTCCTTCAACATTTGTCATTGTACCAGGTGTTTCTAAGTAAGAAGTAGTTGGTAATATCAAATCTGCTAGCCTAGCAGTCTCTGAAACAAACATATCCACTGCGACAAAGAAGTCTAATTTCTCGATGGCTTGTTTCACAAACTCTGCGCTCGGGTTTGAAACAACTGGATTAGAGCACATGAGAAATAATCCTTTGATTTCCCCTTCATCCATTTTTTGAATCATCTCAAAGGCAGACACTCCTTTACGAGGTAATTCCTTTTCATCAATTCCCCAAATGCTAGCAATGTACTTCCGATGCTCCTCATTTTCAATAGAACGATATCCTGGTAACTGATCCGCTTTTTGACCATGTTCCCTTGCACCTTGACCATTTCCCTGTCCTGTTACCGCACCAAAACCAGAATATTTCTTACCGATTTTTCCTGTAGCGAGTAAAATATTGAGGAAATTTCGGACAGTTGTAGACCCGTCTGTTTGTTGTTCGATACCTCTAGCAGTAAAAATCATCCCAGATTCTTCTTTTCCAAAAACAGTCGCTGCCTTGATGATGTGATCTACTGGAACTCCTGTAATATCAGCAATTTCATTTAAATCTAAGCTCGTTACATAGTCTTTTACCTCATCAAATCCATTTACACGTTTTTCAATAAATGTTTCATCAATTAGTCCTTCTTCAATGATCACTTTTAATAAACCATTTGCTAAAGCCGCATCCATTCCAGGCTTTACTTTCAAGTGCAAATCTGCCATTTGCGTAGTCGCTGTTTCTCTAGGATCAATTGCAATAATAAATGAACCATTTTCCTTTGCATTCTCGAAGTAAGGCATTATCGTAGGCTGACATTCAGCAATATTCGTTCCAGCTAGCACTAGACATCTTGAATGAGGAATCTCCTTAATGCTATTTGTAAACCCACGGTCCATTCCAAATGTTTGTGCAGCTGCAGAAGCAGCAGATGACATACATAAGCGCCCATTATAATCAATGTACTTTGTCTGCAATGCGACCCGAGCAAATTTACCAAGTAAATAAGCTTCTTCATTTGTAATCGTCGCACTTCCATATATAGACAAAGCATCTTTTCCATAGTTTGCTTGGATCTCTGTGAACTTTTCCTTAATGAGTTCGAGCGCTTCTTTCCAAGAGATCTGTTTAAATTCACCATCTACTTTTAATAAAGGATGCTTAATTCGTTCTTTATGCAATGCATGCTGGTGAGCATTTAATCCTTTAATACACAAACGCCCTTCTGAAGTCGGGTTATCTTTCCCAACGGTTAAATACTTTTTTCTCGTAACCGATGATTGTTCGATAAGCTCCATCTTACATTGCATACTACAAAAGGGGCACTGTGTATCATGAACCTTCTCTGTTTGGACTTCTTGCTGCTTTGTTCTAAAATATCTTAATAACATTTCTGTCATTTGGACCATCCTTTACTAGTTTGTTCTACACGTTTTTTGCTAAGACTCTTTTATGTTGAGTAGTATCATGTTCTAATCGAGCCATCAGTTGTTGTCTCAATTCACTATCAAATAATACTTCTCTTACATGTAATAGATTGACTCGATCAATCCACTCCCAAGACCTTTCTGCGTATTTCGCGGTTTCACGGTAATATTGAATAAATCCAATAATAATTTCATAGGCTTCTAGTTTGGTTTCAGCAACACATAATAACTGACCTGGACGAACATTTCGTCCACTGCTGCCGCCAACATAAATTTCCCAGCCTCGTTCAAACTGAATCACACCAATATCCTTTGTCGTTGATCCTGCTCCATTATGCATACAAGCGGACACACCCATTTTTACTCGATACGGGGTGGATAAATAATCCGTTTTCTTCTCTAATTCCATCGCTAAATGAAGAGCTTGGTCTTTTTCACATGTACATACAGTTTCACCAATACATGTTTTAATATTTTGGACAGTATGGCCATACGTACTACTTAGTGGGAGATCCAATTCACTCCAAATGGACTCCAGGTCTTTTTCCTTAATACCCATTAATGTAACTCTTTGTTCACTTGTAAC
Organism: Alkalihalobacillus sp. BA299; assembly: GCF_017745675.1. Taxonomy (GTDB): domain Bacteria; phylum Bacillota; class Bacilli; order Bacillales; family Bacillaceae_F; genus Alkalihalobacterium. The sequence continues at coordinate 58,559 of NZ_JAFLJM010000015.1, read as the reverse complement.
GGCTACTTGAGGAATTTGATATTGGTCAACGACATCTGCAATTTTTCTTAGCTCCTCTGAGTTTGTTAAGCCACCATACATTTGTGGAGTAATAGAAAAGGAGCCATCACTTTGAAGCGTTGCATTCATTCTCTCATTAATAAAAAGTGATTCTTGTTTCACTTCATACTCTGGATAAATCATACCTAAATAATATTGAAGAGCAGGAACACAGGTGGAGCAACCTTGCTTATTCATCCAACCTAGTTTATCCATTACCTCATTTACAGACTTTAAATTACGTAATTGCATTTGTGCGACAATTTCTTCATCCGATAACGTTGTACAAGAACAAAGGACTTCTTTTTCAATCACTTCATCAAATTCTTCACTTTGAATATAAGCTAATAGATCAGTTACTAAAGGTTTACAGCCACCACAAGCACTGGAGGCTTTTGTACAGTTCTTTATTTCGTCTAAAGAATTTAACCCTTGTAATTGGCATGCTTCAATGATCGCTCCCTTTGTAACACCATTACAGTTACAAATAAGATCGCTTTGTTCCATAGAAGCTACTTGGAAAATGTTGGGGTCAGAAGGTTGTAAAATGAACGTTTTTTCGTCATCTGTGATCACCTTTTGTTTGTTAATTATATCTAGTAATCGCTTGCCCGCTTTTGTATCACCAAATAAAACAGCCCCAATTATTTTGTCATCTTTCAAAACAACTTTTTTATAGTTTCCTGCAACTTGGTCATGCTGAGTAATTGATTTAGTTGTTTCATCACCAATAAAATCACCAACAGAAAACACATCTACACCTGAAATTTTCAATTGAGTGGACAGGGTCGACCCAGCATATCCATCTGTCTCTAGCTCACAGATGTGTTTAGCTAATACCCTTCCCTGTTCATATAACGGTTTCACAAGCCCATACACCATTCCACGATGCTCAACGCATTCCCCAACTGCATATATATTAGGGACATTCGTTTGTAAAAAGTCATTAACAACAATGGCACGGTTCGTTTCAATTCCGCTATCTTTAGCCATTTGGACATTAGGTCTGACCCCAACGGCCATAATTACAACATCTGCTTCCAAAATCGTTCCATCATTAAAACGTAATCCTTCAACACGTGATTCGCCAATTATTTCTTCTGTTACTTTTTCTAACAAGAAGTTCATTCCTTGACCTTCAAGCTCCGATTGAAGCATTTTGGCAGCTGTTTCGTCTAATTGTCTTTCCATTAAAAATGGAGCAATATGAACGACATCGACTTCCATTCCAAGATTAAGCAATCCTCTTGCTGCCTCAAGCCCTAATAGGCCACCTCCAATCACAGCTGCTTTTTTATGCTTTTTAGAAAGTTCAATCATCTTCTGACAATCCTCTATCGTCCGGAAGTTAATTACCCCTTCTTTATCCGTTCCTGGTATCGGTAAAACAAACGGTACAGAGCCTGTAGCAAATATTAATTTATCGTAAGCTACTTTTCTATTATGTTCAGTAATTACAACTTTTTTATCTAATTCAACCTTTGTAACCGCCTCACTAGTAAACAGTTGAATATTATTTTCATCGTACCAACCTCTACCATTTATAGTGATATCTTCAACCTTGGTTGCTCCCTGTAAGACGGTAGATAATAGAATTCGATTATAATTGAAATGTGGTTCACTCCCAAAAACCGTTATTTCAAATTTATCAGGTTGATTTTTTAAGATTTCCTCAATGCAATTGATCCCTGCCATACCATTTCCAATTAAGACTAGTTTTTCTCTCCCCATTTTAGAAACCCTCCAAATCAAGTATTAAATCCTCTATTTTATATTGGCATTTGTTATTCGCTATAAGTCCTTATAAACTTACCGCTATTAAATATACATCAGTACTATCCTATCTAACATTGCATGAAAAAGTCTGCAAGTATGTCAGATGTGTTGACATAGAATTCTGATTGACTATTTATTTATTAGTTTTAAGTAGTAAAAAAAGGTTTACCGTATAAAATGACCGGTGAACCTTTTATATATTTAAACTGTTGATTATGCTCCTTGCTGTTCTGTTTTATATGTTTTTTCTTTTTGCGTACTGCGAATGAATAATTGATGGGCGATAAAGCAAACTACCGCAAAGCAACTTAAAAATAAAAATCCGAGAAAATAAGTTCCTGTTAAATCCATCACTATACCAAGCATTATTGGCGGAAAAAAACCTCCAACTCCACCGACTGCACCTACGACTCCTGTAACAGCCCCTGTATTTCCTGAAGATATTTGCGGAACAAGTTTAAAAATCGCACCGTTCCCAATCCCAAATAAAAATGCTACAAGTAAACAGCCAACAGAAAACAAAATAAAGTGATCGATAGAAAAAGCAATAATTAATGAACATATGGCTGTACCAACAAAGATCGCTGTTAAAATTTTCTCCGAACCCAGACGATCTCCTAAATATCCTCCAACCGGACGAATAAATGTTGCAATTGTAATAAATCCAGCTGTTTTTATGCCCGCTTCTACTGGAGTTAAATTAAATATATCTTGTAACAATGTCGGTAAGTAAACACTAAAAGCAACAAAGCCTCCAAACGTTAAAAAGTAATACAAAGATAATAACCAAGTTTCTTTATGTTTCGTAACTGATAATGCACTTTTTAGTGTAGCCACATTTTTTGAGCTTGAGTATTCGCTAGTTCCAAACCAGAAAATCGCAGCCATGGCAATCATCATGAGCGCTAAGCCCCAAAACGTCCAACTTACACCAACAACATTAATAATTGAAGGGAGACTAAAGCTAGCAATTGCGGTACCAAAATTACCCAATCCAACAATTCCTAAAGCTAGCCCTTGCTTTTCAGACGGAAACCACTTTGATACAAAAGTAATTGCGATTGCAAATGTTGTACCAGCAAACCCTATAAAAAATGCAACAAGTAAAAGAAGATGATAAGAATGAACAAACCCTGCTGCAACTAATGGAAATGCTAAAAATAACATCGTTCCGGTATAAATTTTCTTTCCTCCATAACGATCTGTCAAAATCCCCATAGGAATTCTCATGATCGATCCTAATAATACCGGAGTTGCTACAAGAACACTCTTTTCAATCGTACTAAGCTGTAAAACTTCATCTAGGTGAGATACCACAGGTGTCATGACAACCCAAACTGTAAAACTTGCTATCATAGCTAATGTTGACATAATTAACGCCGATAAACTTCCCTTATTCATCAATTGAAGCCCCTACTTTCTATATGATTGCTAACATTATGACATATATAAAATAAGCTTTAAGGGTTCCTGTAAAATAACTTGACATAAAATTTTTATAAGTCATTTTAAATTAAGGTTAAGGGATAAAGTACTTGTGATAATTATCACGGTAATAGGCTCTCTATTAAAATACCATAATGAATATAAGCGAAAATACGAAACGGGGAGTTCATTATGAAAAACTTGGCTGAAAATGAGTTATTAATTAAATTAAATCAACTTTATTTGGATACCCAGTCATCAATAGTAGATAATGAAAATTGGAAAATAAATTTTAATTCATACTCTAAAACAATTGATAATATCCTGATCAAGCATCATTCTTTTCTTTATAATGAACTTCAAACTTTAAATAAGTATATTGTGAAAATTAAAAACATCTACGGTGCCAATCATAAAGAACTAGTTTGCTTAAGTGAGAAATATCAAATACTTAAATTAGAACTAATAGAACATGCGTTAAAGGAAGAATCCGAAGTATTTCCTACTATTAAAGTATTTGAATCAAACCCCGCACTTATAAATAAAACCAAACTAAAAACTATGATGGCTGAACTAAAGAACGAACATGATATAACATGTAACCATTTAATGGAGATGAGAAAAATGACAAATGATTACTTGCTTACAGAAACTTGTATGACGTATCAACTGACGTTTAAGCGATTAAAATCATTAGAAAACGGTATATTACAACACATTCATCTTGAAAATCAGATGTTATTTCGTAGTATAGAAAATCAATTAAAAAAAGACAGTTGAGAGGAAAGATAATTTGGGGAGCATTCACCATATAACTTTAAGGGGATTTAAGAACGTGTTTCAGGGAATCCACCGATTTTATTAAAGTTGTATAAATGGCAAAATAAATATAAGGAAAAATTAAACGGAGGTATATATCAATGAATGCATACCCTTTGAAAGAAATGAACGTTTGTACAAAACAACCCCAGACATTTTCGGGTAAAATTAATGATTTTTTAACTGAAGATCATTTAGATACACTAAAAAATATCATGAAACCTGTATCAATAAAAGCGCCTACTCATTTATTTTGGGAGGGCGATGATGCAAACGAATTATATTACATCCGATCAGGATTAATTAAATTAAAAAAAACAACTAGCGAAGGAAAAGAATTAATTTTATCGATTATGGGAAGTGGGCACCTCTTAGGTGAGTTTGGCGGCTATGGTGAAAAAAAACATCGTTATAATGCAGAACTAGTTGAAGATGTTGAAATTGGTGTTGTTAAAATTAAAGAATTAGAAAATCTCTTAGCTCAATTCGGAAATTTTGCTATAGGATTTATGAATTGGCTTGGCTTTATTAATCAGAAAGAACAGTCCAAATTACATGATCTGTTACTTAATGGAAAAGCAGGGGCTCTTGCATCAACTTTAATCCGGATGAGTAATTCGTATGGTGTTACTACAGAACAAGGTATTCTATTGGACATAAAACTTACGAATACTGATATTGCTGAATTCATTGGTGCTACAAGAGAAAGTGTTAATCGTTTTTTAAACATTTGGAGAGAAGATGGGATTTTATCAATAAGAAACGGACAAATTACGATTAAAAAATTGAATGAATTACGCTGCATATGCAATTGTCCATCATACCCCGCTTGTCCGATAGAAATTTGTCGTATTTAAATAAGTCCAATTCTATAGCCCCATCCTTACTTCACTATTAAAAGTAAGGAAACATCCCCTATCAAAAAAGATAAGGGATGTTTCTTTTAATAATCTTCTATTGAATGTTTTATTACTCCCAAGGCTTATTTATTGTTAAAAACTCTGCTAGCTCTTTACTTTGCTTTCTTCGTCCAATACGAATTTTTGCACGCTCTAAGCCGGTCTTATTAAGCTGTTTTTCTTCTTCCGTTTCGGGTATTACTTCTGGAACAGCCGTTGGTTTCCCGTCTTCACCAAGACTGACAAACGTAAGAAATGCGGTTGCTGCCATTCTTCTCTTCCCAGTATTAAAATCCTCTGCGATGATTTTTACGAATATCTCCATTGAAGTTTTACCTGTCCATGTAACAAAAGATTCTAGTGAAACAGCATCCGTTTGATAAATCGGGTTTAAAAAATCGACAGAATCTGTTGAAGCTGTCACAACATCTGTCCGACAATGTAACCTTGCACTGATGGATGCTACTTCATCAACATTTCTCATTAAAATACCACCAAATAATGTACTGTGGTTATTTGTTTCATTTGGTAATACTAAATGTGTTTTTATTACTTTCGATTCTTTTGCGAATTTTGGTTTCAAGTCGTAAACAACCTCCTACATTATCGTTATAATTAATATGCTTTCTTATTCTTTTAACAAAATCTATGACTCATGATTTTAGCACATTCTCAATTTACCTATTCTCAAAATAGTGTGTCCACATTTGCAAATATCAGTTATATTTTACTCGGTTAACAACCAAAAACAAAATTAAACCTAGCTAAATAATAAGTGAATAGGATTACATTAAAATGATTTGTTATTCCTTATAATACTCCTATAAAAAACTTTTTAATATAGTAATTAAATTTAAATTGACAATTAGGTTGCTTTTTGTAAACACTAGAATGTGAGTACCATATTACTTTTATAAAAATAAAATTAATGTTAACTTTAAATGTAAGATCCCACCCCTTTAGTATTGTGGGATCTTATTTTACATAGCGGTTTCGCAACAGGATCTGCTGTTTAAAGATCTATATCAATGACATAGGAGAGAATGTTATGAACTTTATCGATTTTCGCAGTGATACGGTGACAAAACCAACAGAAGAAATGAGAGAGGCAATGTTTAATGCCAAGGTTGGCGATGATGTGTATGGTGAAGATCCAACCGTCAATCGTTTGGAAGCACTAGCAGCCCAGATACTAGGAAAAGAAGATGCACTATTTGTTACTAGTGGTACACAAGGAAACCAAATTGCGATATTAACACACTGTGCACCAGGTGATGAAGTTATTTTGGAAGCTGAATCCCACATCTTTTTATATGAGGGTGGTGCTGCTTCTGCCTTAGCTGGTATTCAAACAAGACCGCTACAAGGACTAAATGGAGCGATGGATCCACTAGCAGTTAAAAAAGCGATTCGCGGTGATGACATTCACTATCCTTACTCTGGTTTAATTTGTTTGGAAAATACCCATAACAAAGCAGGAGGAAGAATTGTTCCTATTGATACAATGAAATCTATATATGAAATAGCTAAAGATAAAGATATTCCCGTCCATCTCGATGGTGCAAGGTTGTTTAATGCCGCTGTAGCAACTGGTGTTTCAGCCTCAAAATTTACACAGTATGTAGATACCGTTCAGGTGTGTCTCTCAAAAGGACTTTCAGCTCCAGTCGGCTCTATTTTAGCTGGTAGTAAATCGTTTATAAAAGAAGCTCGCAAATGGAGAAAACGCCTAGGAGGAGGATTACGACAAGTTGGAGTACTCGCAGCACCAGGAATCATCGCGTTAGAAAACATGGTCAGTCGATTAGCAGAAGATCATACGAATGCTAAGCTGCTCGCTGAAGGATTAACTCAGATCCCAGGGTTAAATGTATGTGTTCCAAATGTCGAAACAAATATTATTCTTTGTAATATTAAAAAATCTGGCCTTTCAAATGATCAATTTCTTACGTTATTAAAAGATGCTGGAATACTAGCCGGACCTTTTGATGATGGTATTATACGTTTCGTTACCCATCGTGAAGTGACCAGTGATATGGTACAAACAGCTATTCAAAGCATTAATCAAATAATTGGATAAAACGTGAGCTTTAGCTTTACGTTTTATCCAACACTCCTCTTGAACCACAATTTTAATGTTAGAAAACATTGTAGCCCTTATATCGGGTGACTCATAAGTCGTTTGGTGCCTGACATTTGAGTCACCCTTTACAAGTATAGTATTCCGTTCACTATAAAGTAATCCGTCTCCCATTAAAAACCTTTTGTTATATCTACTTTATTATGAAGTGGCTTATTTTCTTCAATACAACTTAATGTTTCAATAAAACAATCAACAGCTTCATCAGGTGTTGTTACTGCTGATATGTGCGGAGTAATGAAAACTTTTCGATTTTCCCATAAAGGGTTACTTTCTGGAAGCGGCTCTTCGGCAAATACATCGAGGACTGCAAACCTTACATGCTCATGATGAAGAGCATCTAACAAAGCTTTTTCATCTAATGATGCGCCCCTTCCAACGTTGATAAATCCCACATTGTTTATGTTTTTGAAAACCTTTTCATCAAAAAGCTTTTCTGTTTTTTCAGTTAAAGGTAACGTATTTATAATAAAATCGATCTCACTTAAACGGATAAAGTGGTCTTCAACAGGTAGTACCTCTTTAAAGTATTCTTTTTCTTTCCCACTTAAAGATACACCGTAAACTTGTACTCCTAATAAGGAAAGGATCTTAGCAGTTTGTTGACCGATCTCTCCTGTTCCATAGATCATTACTTTTTGTTCATTTAATAACTTTGGAGTTTTAGGTTTCCATTGCTTATGTACTTTTAATTGTTGAAATTCATCATGGAATTGGATATCTTTTAGAATATAACTCAAGCAATATTCCGCAATTCGTTGCCCAAAGGAACAAATTGTTCTCGTTAATAATACTTCCTCATTCCATTTCTTCTTAAATAAAAAGCGATCAACACCGGCACCGAGGGAATGTACCCATTTAACCTGACTATAATCATAGTCCTTCTTTGTATTAAAAGAAACAAACGCGTCGGCCCAAAGTAAGTCATTTTTAGTAAAATTCTCTTCCGATAAAAAACGAAAATTTTTCTGAATCCCTTTGTTCGTAATAAGCGTTTTAAGTTCATTATACATTGGACTGACAACAACGATATTTTTGATGTCCATTTTTTTCACCTCTACCTTTTTAAAAACACATTTGCACATTATAATGCTATTACTATTACAACATATTTTTTAAAAAAATTTAATTTTGTGTTATCGCGCTTTATCTACTTTATAAAACCGCTCAAACAAATGAGGAATAGCTGCTTCTGGGATTCCTTTACCTGAATCTTTTATACATACAGTTAATTGATTTCCAATTTTCTTCAGTTCAATAACGATTGATCCATTTTCATCGGCATATCGAATCGCATTTGTGATCAGATTTAACCAAACATGTTCAAATAAGTCCTGGTCCGCATAAACTTCAACCTTTTCCAAATTTAAGTATACTTGTATATTTTTACGTCTTCAATAGTTCCGGAATTTTATTTTCTTGAGTAATTTCAACAATCTCAGCAACACCTTTTGTAATTTTCGTAACTTCCTCTTCTATAAAAATTTCACGGTGGAAAAACAACGAATTAATTAAATACGAGATAAACAAACTGATGATAACTACACTTATAAATGTTCCAACAATACGCAGGTAGAGATTCTTTTTAAACAATTATTTCTCCTCTAGGCGATACCCTAACCTCTGACAGTTGTAATCGTCAAATCTGGAAAAGATCCTAACTGCTCCCTTAGACGTTTAATATGGACATCAACCGTTCTTTCATCACCGTCATAGTCATAACCCCAAATTGTTGAAAAAGTCAGACCAAATACAATAACAGTTGCCATTGGTGCTTGCAGCTCTGCTCCTTCACCCATACCGATTGCTAAAGGTACCATCGCTAAAACAGTCGTTAGCATCGTCATAAGAATAGGGCGTAACCTTGTAACTCTCGCTTCTATAATCGCATCTTCTCTCACCAAACATAGCTTCTTCAGTTTCTTTTTCAACAGAATTCGTAGATTGAGTATTACAACCAACTAATACTAAAGCTAATAACAACATAAAAGGAAAAAAGAGTCCTTTGTTTTTTCGTAAATTCCCCTTACTAACCTCCATCTACTATGTACATATTTGAATAACACATTTTTACATTTGCATAGTACCATTCAAAAATGAACTGAATATGAACTAAGAGGCACAATTCGATATTTCTGTAATGAATATCACATGTAAAATAAAAAGAAGGTGATACTAATGCCCGAAAGGAGGTTGAAATTTTGACAAATATCATTGACGGCATGGATGCAGCAAGATTTAGGTCTGCTAACACCAATAATACGAAGCGTGAGAAAAAGGAAAAGGATACTGATAAGAAAATGCCACCTGTATTAAAAAACTTAAAAAATGGTTCATGATTTTATATAGAGAGTGTCACAGCACTCTCTATTTTGATTAGCTCATACTTTCTCAGATATCTAAGCATGCTAAAGCTTTAAAGTAGTCACAAAATATGTTAAGTTCGTATGTAATATCCAATCGATTAAAACTTATCACATAAGGATGAATTTTTATGATCGGTAAAAAGAAATGGTATTTGTTAATATTTTCTGGGATCTTTTTTATATTATTTTACAATCTGACAGGTTCAAAAAATACAACACTGACGAACATGAAATCGACGTGGGAACAGTATGAAACACCAGAGGAAGCGGGCTGGTCTTCTAGACGATTAAAGGCTGCAAAAAAATATTACGATTCCTTGGGATCTACCGCTGCAATGGTGATTTATAATGGAAAAGTTCTTGTTTCTTGGGGAGATATTACAAAAAAAAGCAATATTCATTCGATTAGGAAAAGTTTTTTAAGTGCATTGTACGGGATCCATGTTGAAAAAGGGAATATCAATATCAACTCCACATTAAAAGATCTAAATATTATGGACAATGTTCTGTTATCAGAACAAGAAAAAAAAGCGAAAATTGTTGACTTACTCACATCTCGTTCAGGGGTTTTTTTGACGGCAGGTGAAGAATCGTTATGGATGAGATGGTCCAGACCTGAGCGTGGTTTATATTTACCAGGAACCCATTTTTATTATAATAATTGGGATTTTAATGTGTTAGGAACTATTTTTAAAGAGCAGACGAATAGTGATTTATTTACTGAATTTAGAGATAAGATAGCTGTTCCAATCGGAATGGAAGATTATACAATGGAGGATACGGTTTATAAAATGGAGGTAAGCAGATCAATCCATCCATCATATCTTTTTCGAATGTCTGTAAGAGATATGGCGAGGTTTGGGCAATTATATCTTCAAAATGGATCATGGGATGGAAAACAAATTATTCCAAAAGAATGGATCAAGAAAAGTACATCGGTACAAACCCCTGTTATCCATTCAGATGATTATGGATATGGTTATATGTGGTGGGTTGCTGATAAAGGAGAATTCAGTGAATTAGGACTCTATTCTGCTATAGGTAGATATGGTCAATCCATTGATATCATCCCAGAAAAAAACATAGTCTTTGTTCACCGTGTAGATTCTGATAATTTTTGGAATAGAAGGTTGAAGCAAGTGAGTAATAAAAAAAGGCTGAAGTTGTTAGAATTAATCCTTGATGCTCAAGAATCTGAAAATAATAATCATCTATAAAAATAAAAGAGACGGCCATGACAGGACGTCCCTTCTTGTAGTTGTCTCGTTGTCTTTTAACAAAATCTATTCCAATTCTTTTTGATCGACATTTAACTCAATAATATGGCCGTCAGGGTCACAACAAAAGATTTGGGCAAAGCCACTTTTACTATAACGATTTTCTTTGAATAGAACATTTTGAGATTTTAACCACTCTAAAGTTGAAAAGTAATCAATGACTCTTAATGCAAAATGAGCTTCTCTCGTATTGATTTCTTGATCTTTTCTCAATACCTGGGTAGCTGGAAAATCAATCAAATGAATTTGTTGGTTTCCTACTCGATACCATGCACCTGAGAAATCAAAATTAGGCCTATCAATTTCTTCTAACCCTAATACTTCACTATAAAATTTTTTCGACTTCTCTAGGTTTGTAACAGGTAAACTGACATGATGAAGTTCTTTATATGTAATCAAAATCTTGCTCCTTTCCTACACAAATATCTTCATTTAATCCATTTAAGGGTGCGTGGAATATTTTCAATAAACGGTGTATGCATCAATATTATACATTTCTGCAGCCGTTACAATTCTCATTATATCACCTATTTCCCTTGACTATCAGTAAAACGTTTTTTTACAAAATAGAGAATAAAAAGACTTACACACTAATTACAATTTTGCCTTTTATAGCCCCAGTAATTTCGTAACTTTAATTTGTAGATAAGCATAAATATGTGTTCGATCTCACATGCTATCTAAGAACAATAAAAATTGAGGAGTGAATGACTTTGACAAATGATAAAAAACGAATGAATACAAAAAATGGTAGCCAAAAAGGAAACCCCTATAACGAGGCTATGACTTCAGACAATACGTTAGCAAAAGAAGAGCTTGAAAAAGCCATATCACCAACAGGTCGTCAAAATTCTAAACAATAACAGGGGTTTATACTCCTGTATTTTGGTATAAAAAATAATGGACCGGTTTATTTATCGGTCCACTTTTCTTGCTGAAAGTATACAATTGTTACAATGACTAATATCCTACAGCAGGCGGATCAATAATTGCGATATATTGATCGTCTACTTGAATATAAATATAAGAATAATCGCGTGAAAGCTTGTCCATATTTTCACCAATAACTTTGGTTACATCCTCTGTAGTGTCAGCACTCTTTGCAGGGATGTCGTTCAACTTAGCTCCTGTACTAATATTTATTGTTTTATCTGCCTCTGGATTATGTTCTGCAAATGCTGTTGAAGAGAAAGCTCCTATAAGTAATCCCGTCATAATAAAAACTTTTACTTTTTTCAATTGTAGAACCTCTCCTTAAACATTTTTATTTTATGAGTTTGATAAAAGCGTCAACGACTAATGGATGAAACATTTTTCCCCTATTTCTTATTATTTCAGCAAATGCTTCACGCTTTGTCAATGCTTTTCGATAAATTCGGTCTGTCGTCATTGCATCAAAAGCATCGACAACAGAAACAATTGCCGCCTCAATTGAAATTTGATCTCCTTTTAAACCATAAGGATAGCCTTTCCCATCAAAGCGTTCATGGTGTTCCAGCGGAATAAATGCAGCTTTCCTTAAGTCAGGTAATTCTGATTCCTTCAACAATTCATAGCCATAAATCGTGTGCCTTTTGATGATCTCAAATTCTTCTTCCGTTAGTTTCCCTGGTTTATTTAAGATCGAATCAGGAACCTTGACCTTCCCGATATCGTGTAAGAAAGATCCAAGATTTAGAATATACATTTTTTCTTGAGGTAAATTTATCTCCTCAGCTATCATTAAGGAATAATCTTTAATGCGATAACAATGATCAGCCGTATATCCATCTTTTTCTTCGACTAAGACAGCAAGGTTTTTCTTATCATTAATCGCATAACTATAATACTGGAACACAGGTTGAGAAGAAACATACATAAATTCTGTATCAATTACCGCCTTAAAAGCAACCGGTTGTTTAATTGGTTCTGCAGAAAATGTCATTCCAGCTGTTAAAGATTTCTCACCTTTTGGTGAAGACCATGATAGTTCGCCCTTTAAAATGTAAAAGCATTCTAGCGCGGTCCACCCTTCTTCAGGATTTAAATACCATTGACTACCTTTTTGAATATGGTGGTGAATCACTTCTGTTCCATCTCCTGAAGCTAGTAATGAAACTGTAATACCTTTTAAGCTTACAACTTCAATTGGTTTGTAATACATACTAGCTCCAATTGATTCTATTTCTTCGTACTTCAGGTTTCACCCTCCTCACACTTACTAACGTGAATACCATTAGTTTGCCATAAAATGAATGGGCTAATACTTTCATAAATATCAAATACAATTTTATCTTATTACGAAACCCCCATCAACAACAATACATTGCCCAGTGACAAATGATGACCAACTACTAGCAAAGTATAAAACACTTCCGACAACATCTTCAGGTTTTGCAATGCGATGTAATGGGGTTTGGGATTTAATGAGTTCTTTTATTTCTTCTTTTGTTGAACGACTAGCATCAGTGGGATAGACTAACCCTGGAGCAACACAGTTAACATTTATCCCAAAACTACCTAAATCAACAGCTAAATTTTGAGAATAAGAAAGAACTGCTCCCTTTGCCGTATTATAATCATGATAAGGAACGACTGGGCGGTATACTAGGTTACTTACCATATTAATGATTCGACCAGCACTTTTTTGTTTCATAATCGGAATAACATATTTACAAACATTATAGGTTCCTTTTAAAGCTCCATCAAGCTGACGCTGATAATCTTCCCATTCTAGCTCCCAAGCCATTTTACGTTTTTCAGGATCAAATGTATAGGCATGTAATGCATTATTAACAACAATATCAATCGTATCAAACTCCAAGAGAACCTCAGCAATCATTGCTTTCATGTCCGATTCTACTGTTACATCACCTTGTACAGCGTAAGCTTCAACATCATATTGCTCCATTAGTTCATCTGCAAGCATTTCCGCTTTTTCTTTACTCTTCACATAATTAATGACAACCGTTGCACCTTGTTCAGCAAAGCTTTTTGCAAGTACAGCCCCTATCCCTCGACTTGCACCTGTAATAAGAACAACTTTTTGTTGTAATTGTGTATCCATAACAATCACCTATCTTAGTTGCTGTACGAGTTCATTTGTCGTAATTTGATCAATATTTACTCTATCATTAAGCAGGCCTAAATCATAGTACGTACTTTCTACTTCCTTTAGAATTTCAAGATCTAACCAGCCTAGCCCTTTTTCTTTCATATCTTCATTAGTAGACGTTTGATTACGGATTTTAATAATTTCTACATTTCTTTCTACATCCTGTCCATCGATCGCTGTTGCTACAGCCGCTTCAGCTGCTTCTTCAGGATGCTCCATCGTATAAGCTACACTATCACGATATACTTGTAAGAATCGAATGAGCATATCTTGTTTTTCCTGGAATACTTTTTCAGTCACGACAAAAACATCAGCTGGAGTATTTAACACATCCTTTACTTCAATAACATCTACTTCTCCTAATCCTTTTTGTTTGGCATCAAATAAACCTGTATCTGTTGCTGCTGTTGCTACAACCTGATGATTCATTAATGGTCCGAAATTTAATACTCCAGCCTCAACAATATTTACATCTTCCTTCGTCATACCAGCCTGATGAAGTAAAACGAGGAGATTTTGATAGGTTCCACTAGCGAGACTATACACGCCTACATCTTTTCCTCGTAAATCTTCCATAGTTTGAATATTGCTCTCCTTCAGTGATACGAGGTTAAATACATTTTTAGGATAAATATTATAAATTACACGTAATTCTTCTCCTTGCTCAAGTGCTAATAGAATGGCCTCGACATTCGCAAATGCAATATCAGCATTGCCAGCAATAATATTACGGACTGCATCACCACCGCCTGCACCAGGAATATATTCAAATTCAAGACCAGCTTCTTCAAACCACCCTTTTTCCTCTGCTAAATATAGGTTGCTTTGTTCAACAATTGGTTGACTCCAAGATGCCATTCTTACTTTTTCAATCTTTTGCTCTTCTGCTACTCCTTCATTTTCTTGGACACCTTCTTGTCCTTCGTCATTTGCTCCACCACAACCTGCAGCACTTAGTGTAAGTGCAGTCAGCAAAAATGCTGAACTTAGTTTTTTTATAAATTTTTTCATTTCAGTTTCCCCCTAGAAAACATATACTTTTTAAAAAAAATTGCTTCAATCCAATAAATGATTTGATATAATAAAAGGCCTTTTACAGTAAGTAAAATAAAAACGGAAAACATTAACGTCGTATCTAACATTCCTTGTGAAGCAATAATCAGTGCGCCTAAGCCTTTATTTGCACCGATAAACTCACTTACAACAGCCCCTACGACACTTAACACGACAGCTACACGCAAGCCAGAAAAAATATAAGGCATCGCCGTCGGTAATCGGAGTTTAATTAACGTTTGAAAAGAGGTTGCTCGTAATGAGCGAAATAAAGCTAATTTTTCTCGACTTACGTATGAAAGACCTGTGACTGTACTTTCAAATAACGGAAAAAAACAAACAAGTGCTACGATCACAATTTTAGGCGTATATCCAAACCCGAACCAAAGAACAAGCAGAGGTGCTAAAGCAAGCTTGGGCATTGCTTGAGAAGCGATGATGTAGGGCTGTAAAATTTCCTGAGCGATTTTTGATTGAGCGACAATAAACCCTAACCCAATACCAAGGACTGCTCCTACAAAAAATCCACCAAAAACTTCAATTGAAGTTACCATAATATGAGGATAAAAGTACCCACTTTGAAAATGGTGTAAAAGATTTACCACAATGTCTGAAGGGGCTGGTAGAATCAACTTTGAAATCCTCTTAAAATGGACAATTGCTTCCCAAAAACCGATCACCATGATGAATAATATCACTGAATAAAACTGTGTTTTTTTCATCATGTAGCCCCGCCGTTCACTTCAACTTGCTCGTGAATTTCTTTTATTATTTTTGTGAAAGCTACATCGAACTTCAACTCTTTTGGCCTCGGTCTAGGAAAAGGGATTGAGAATTCATTAATGACTTGCGCCGGCTGATCACCTAAAAGCACAACCCGATCAGATAAGTACACAGCTTCTGTAATATCATGGGTTATAAATAAAACCGTCGTGGAAAACCGGTTGGATAGCTCCATTAATTCTATTTGAAGTTGCTCCTTAGTCATTGCATCTAAAGCTGAAAATGGCTCGTCCATTAATAAAACTTTCGGTTGAGAAAGTAACGCTCTAGCTAAAGTAACTCTAGACATCATTCCACCTGATAACTCATGAGGGTATTTATTTTCATGGCTAGCTAATCCTACTATATTAATAACCTCTCTCGCCTGTTCGATATCCGTTTTCGTTAGACGCCTTTTTAATTCAAGTGGCATCAGAACATTTTCAAGTATATTGCGCCACTCTAATAAAACGGGCTTTTGGAATACATATGTTATTTCATCAATCGGCTCTTGTATTAACGTTCCGTTCACTTTCACTTCCCCTGCTGTCGGTTCTAGTAAACCGCCAATCATCTGTAATAATGTTGTTTTTCCACTTCCACTTTTTCCGATAATACTAACAAAGTCTCCTTCCTGAACTTGTAAATTAATATTCGTTAGGATAGGATCTAGATTTCCTTTAAATTGCATTTTTACCTGCTGACAATCAATCATCCTTGTCATATTTGACTCTCCTCTTACTCTCTATCAGGATCGAATTCATCCATCTGTCCTTCAAGGGAAGCTTCAACATCACAAAAGCGAACCAAATCAGCTAGATGGAAGCGCCCGTCATGGTGCCAACCCGGCTGAGGATGTGGCATAGATCCTATTGCAGAAATTCGATTGACGCCACATTCTCCTAAAAAGTTAATCATTGAAGAAAACTTTTGTGGCGAACACCCTACCCCAACAGTTTGAATAAAGCCCTTTATCTCCTTAATATACGGCTTTATCTGTTCAAAATTGTCTACCGCAATGACTGTTATAAACCGATTAAGTGGAGAAAACGGAAAAATATTATCCTCTTTATTCTCCCGTATTTCACGATAAACAACTGTCCATGCTGTATCATGTTCACTCTTTATCATCTCCACTTGTGCACCTTCAAAGCTTTCAAACTCTATCGTTGATCGTAGCTTCACAATTGCATGATGCTCCTCTGCAGTTAAAGAAGAACGAGGATGCTTATATTGAAAGTTTTCCATTTCATTTGCAAGCATTTGAGCAAAATCTCTTGGTGAAAACGCTCCACCATGTTCTATAAAAAATACATGTGGTGATAGACACCCTTGCTGGTCAAACCACGATGCATCATAAGCTGCTAATTTAGCAGTATGCCAGCCCTTTGTAGCTGTTAAACATTCTTTTGTAACCACGCCAAAACTAACCTTATGTCCATGAGCATGGAAGCTAACGTGAGACGGAACGTTCTGTTTTATTGACTCAATCGTCTCCTTCCCTCCATAAGCAATAACAGCCGAAGCCCTAGAAAAGCTAACCTTTTCTAAAGCTTCATCACCGCCCTTCCACGATAAAATCGCTATACTTTCTGCCAGCTTGGGATCAACTTCTTTTATTGTTTTAGCAAATAATACTGGAAATAACGGCTCCGAGGAAGAAACCTTACCTAATGTTGCTGATTTCAACAATAGGCCCGCAGTTAAACTCCAAAGTGGCAAAGCAGGTACATTTCCAGAAAAAATATGAGTGATAATCTCAGGTCCATATGCTCTGTATAAGCCACCGGATGTGCGTGGCCGAAATTCATCTAATACGAGAGGGTTGGGAAAATCCTCATCGATCATTCGCAGCAATTTTTCTTTACGAAATTGCCGTAAATAACGACTTAAAAATAAGCGAACCATATCGTGATCGTACCCAGTAATTATCGGAAGCATGGACTCGGCCATTTGTCGTAATTCATAGCTAGGATCTAACCACCTGTGTATAGCCTCATTAATGATGTCGATTACTTCATTAGTTTTAAGCTGTTGTATATAATTTTTTTGTTGAACCGTTAATACATCCATAATATTGTTAATTGTTTCTGGAACAAGTTCAGGAACTAGTATTTCTACACTTTCCCCATGATTTTCAAATGTTAATGTTTTAATAGGAACTTCGTTAAGTAAGTGTTGACATTGATCTGGGATATGGAAACATGAAAAGCTTGTTGACATCACTGTTCTCCTCTGGATCTCTGCGATGAGGCTAAGAATTGTTCTACAGCTAGAGAACACCCTTTAGCTTCAGCTCCTTTAGCTCGTCCTAATAATTGAAATCCTCCTTCTTCATGAATCCCAACATCCTCAGTGAGAATACTCATAACTGAATTAATATTTGCCAGATCATAATGAACAATTATTCCTTTTTCACCCTTTGTCTTCTCTTCCATTCGTTCAATGTCTAGAACGAGCGTTCTTACCCAGTGAGGGGCTTTTTTTAAAGTACTGATTTGTTGTTGCTCAAAATAATCATATAAATTCCGGTCATAAAACTGCGAGCTTAACTCTGTCATACCATACATATTTACGCACATTTCTACTGGCAGTGAAAACAATTGACACATTTCTTGTTTAAACTGCTTAGGGTCCAATTCTCGTGAGCGTCCTTTTGCTCCACCCGTATCCATCATTCGACTGTTAGGAGGTAGGTTAAAAGAAATGTTTTTCTTTTTACATTCATCTAATAAATGAATAAAAGAAAATGTTGCACCAATTAATAAAATAGGCTCTTCATTTTTTTCCGCAAACTGCAATTGTTCAATAAAGGATCCGAATTCAAAACCGTTACTAGACATGGCATATTTACTTTCTTCAGTACCAAAATGTTCTTTAGCAATATGTAAATAATGCGCTAAGGATGAGTTAGGTAACTCACTTTCCTTTGGAAATAGAATAAACATTTTCATTTTATCAAGATCAGGCATGACAAAGGATTTGAAATGTACTTTCATCGATAAATCATAAATTTCTAAATCTCGATGATAATTTTTCCCCCGTTTTTCTGGATTGGTTGTACCACTTGTCATAAAAAGAGATTCTGTTTCTTCAATTGGAAACGAGGATAGAGTTGTTAGTTTAAATGCATCAATAGGGACAGGTGGAATATCTGTAAAATACTTTACTGTCCTAGGTGACACGCGACGTTTTCGACAAAATTTACGAAAAGGCTGATTATACTCATATTGAAACTGAAACACTTTTAGCGCCATCGTATTAAATTCGTTATCAGTAGAATCTGGTTTCATAATAAAGTCAACCAATTCTTTTTTTAATGCTAAATACTCTGTTATCAATGTTGACACTCCCATTACCACGTTTAAATTAAAATAAGACTGCTTCCAAATTTGAAAGCAGTCATCAATTATAACTAAAATGTTAAATAGCTTATAAAAAGATGTCCACTTTCCTACGCTACGATTACATAGTTCAGGTTCAAAGGGTCTTAAAGACATACTTTAATCTCAGCCATAAATGGCCCCCCTAGTGGCTAAAACAATATGTAGAGATTATTTTATTAATATTACAATCTTATCACGTCCGTTCTACTTGTCAACTCAATTCATTGAATACAAAGTGAGTTGCATTTTCTATTTTGCATCCGTATTGTTTGTGCATATAGAAGGAAAATGATAATTAAAGAAGAATAAAGTTCTATATTATTTTTTAGTCATTTAAATGAAAGGAGGGTGCCTATGCGAAGTGAACATCCTGTAAAAGTCATTCGGATTCCTGTACCAACTCCAACCTTATATCCACATACAACAACAAATTGCTATTTAATTGGAAATAAAGAGGAGTGTGTATTAGTCGATGCAGGCTATGACCGGCTGGAAACGAGAAAAGAAATTGAAGCTGTTATCGAAAACACAGGATTAGCTCAGCCGACGTCTATTATTCTCACTCATTCCCACCGTGATCATGCACCTGGTGTTCGTCAGTTCATGGACTGGCCGCTGACTATTTATTGTCATCGAAGTGAAGAAGAAGCTATTATGAATGCTATTTCTCCAGTAAAAAATATCTCATTCCTACAAAATGGAGAATCCTTTAAAGTAGCTGATATGGAGATGATCGTTATTCATGGTCCAGGGCATACAGCAGGTCAGTTAAACCTTTATATCCCTTCCGAACAAATTCTTTTAGCTGGGGACAATATTGTTGCTGAGGGTACAACCTGGATAGGTCCACCTGATGGAGACATGAGTGATTATATTTATACTTTAAAGCGATTAAATCAATTGAAACTAACTAAGATTGGACCTGGTCATGGCGACTGGGTTTTACACCCTTATGAACAAATTGATTTCGTTCTAAACCGCCGGCTAAAGCGAGAAAAACAAATTAAGTCGCTGCTTAAAGACCACGTTTATTTAACAGCAACTCAATTAACAGAAAAAATCTATGAAAATACGATACATCCTAGTGTTTTTCACGTAGCAACTAAAACAACGGAAGCTCATCTTATTAAATTAATAAAAGAAGGAATTGTGTTGCAACAGAACTCTGTTTATTCACTCAGCAATTAGGGAATTTTTATTTTTTCTGTCTCTCGGGCATCATTAACGGGGCTCCTTTTTGATGATCGAGTAACGTACGTAGAGAAACAACCGTTGGTGACACCATGGATAACTCTCCTTTTTGATGCGATAATAAAGCATCCTCTGGAGTAATCCAAAAAGCATCAGCAATTTCATGGGAATCCGGTTTGGGCGATTGACCTTTAGGGAGTCTGGCGAGAAAAAAACGAGTATCAAAACGAAACGGACTCCCTTTTGGAGTTAATCGGTTACCAAAATACTGTAATTTTTCAAAATCAAGCAAACATCCTTCATATTTTAATATGTCTAAAAAAGAAATCTCCCTATTAATAAGAAGTTGACGATATTCATCTGCAGTATTTTCTGGAATTTGTATCGGTACACCTTCACTGGTAGTACCAAGAAAAACACCTACTTCTTCAAACAACTCTCTTGCCGCAGCTACATAGTGAGCTCCACTAAATACATCATGAGGAACACAATTCATAATGTACTTATTTTCTACAATGTTGTCAGCTTGTTCAACGGTACCACCTGGAAATACATAAAATCCACCTAAAAATTTCATCGTTTTCGGCCTTTTCGTTAAATAGACTCTAGATATATCATCTATTAATATGACCGTTGAGGCCGGTTTAGGAATGACTGTCACTATATCCCCCCTATTTTTCATAATTATTTTTATATCAAGGCTCTTTTCTCAAAGATTGTTGCTTTTCGCTTTTGGACCGTAAGCCAAGCGAATGCTTGGCTCTTCACGCATAGCGTGAAGGTTTTGAAAATAAAATAGCTATTCAGACAAATGAATTTGTCTTGAAAAGGCTACTTTATTTTCAAAAAACGGTCCAAAAGCAACAAAGTTTACGAAAGCTGCCTATATCAAATATTAATCTGAAAATAATTTTAATTATTTAATTTATATTCAATTTTATGAACTTATTTTCCTTCTTTTTATGAATAAGGTCAGTAAATAAAAAAGCACCACTTATCCGCGGCACTTTCTTTCTAAATGATTAACTGTTCTAATTCGGAGTGACTATAATATCCCGTAACCCCGGGCTTCGAAATTAAATACTGGATGATGTCTGAATTACTCAGCTTTACATTTCGCTTTAAGCCTTCAATAATCATACTTAAATATTCTTGAGATGGTTTATTAAAAGGAACATTTAAATCCCAATCGGCTGTAAATGTAAAAATAGGATAACCTTCTTCTTCTCCAACATATAAGATCGTTCCATACCATGTTTTTCTTAGTGTCTGATAGCGATTTTGCTTTACTTCATCGAAATCGAAATTTAATTCTACACCATTGTTTTCCTGTTTAACGACGTCGAAAAATTGCTCTTCTGTAATTAAATACTTACGACTGTATGTACAATACTTTTCATTTTTTGTAAGCCCAATGAATGCGACACCTTGCTTTTGCCATCGTCTTGATTCTTTTGCAAAATATAAGGGGTATTGCATCCTATGAGACTTTTCTTTAATAGGAAGCGACTGATCTCTACAACCTACTTCCACTTTTTCAGAACCTTCTGGCTTCCCGCCTTTTATGTAACATAAAAATCGATCCTTACTTAAATTCGATCCATAGCTAGCATACCAGACATATGATTTTTGTTGCTTCAAATTTCCGATCACATCCTCACATCAAAATTTAGGTCCGTAATAATATTCACCATGTCACTTCATTCTATTGGAACATTCAACAATAAACGCTTTAAATAACTCAAGCATACTTGGGTCCTCTACAGCCATTTCCTCTGGATGCCATTGGATACCAACCATAAAAGATACGTCGACCCCTTCTATAGCTTCGATGATTCCATCTGGGGCAGTAGCAACTGTTTTTAAATTAGGAGCTAACGTATTGATCGCCTGGTGATGCATACTATTTACATGTATCTTTTGGCGATTAATGACCCCGTGCAACCAACTATCCTTAACGATTTCAATTTGATGAGTCGCCTCAGGTCTTTCGGCTAACTGAAAATGCTTAATTGCCTTAGGGTTGTTAGCTTCAATATCTTGGACGAGTGTCCCTCCAAAAGCAACATTTAAAATAGAAATACCTCTACAAATCGCTAGAATAGGCTTTAGCTTGCTTTGAGCTTGTTTGACGAGTTCGATTTCCATTTTATCACGTTTCCCATTCGTTTTAAGTACTTTAGGATGGGGATCAGCCCCAAAGTAATAAGGGTCAACATCTTCGCCACTACTAAAAATAAAACCATCACAAATAGCAACCCATTCTTTAACCATTTCCTTTGGACCTATTGGAATAACAACCGGTACTCCTCCTGCAAGGATGACGGCTCGAATATATTTCTCATGCACATGGACAGACGGAATATTATTATGATTTTCAACCGTACTAGTGATCCCAATTATCGGTGGAGTTGGAGAAAGCATATAATCATCTCCTCATACAATATATCAGTTTAGAAAAAAACAAGAGAGTAATTTACTCTCCTGTGTTTACGACGATCTTATAGTTTAAGCCTGCAAGCTTTTGTTCATAATCACTTTTTGAAACGATATAAAACGTTTCATTGTTTTCGGTAACAACTATTTCATCAGGACTTTTATCAACTTTAGCTTCGATTAAGCTATCATAGCTAGCTCCAAGAATCGCTGTCAATTCCATTGTACCACCTCCATTCAAAGTATTCAGACTATATTATTTTAGCGGTTTTCTCCCCGCAAATCCTTCATATTCCCCGTGATAATGACTAATTTCGGGTTCTCCTTGTTTCCAACAAAGTAATACTTCTTCTCCGTTTAATAATGCTGGGAAGTCAAGTAATCCTAAATCGACCCCTTTTAACTGAACTCCTCTTGACTGTATATTACGTAAATGGAGCTGTGCTTCCATTTCTAGAAATTCTAATTCACTTTCCAACGTAAATATTCTCACTTCGTCACTTCGTTTTTTATTTGCGTTAAGTTCATTTAATTGTTTTAATTTCGTTTGGAAGTTTTTTTGTAGTTGTTGTAACGTAACTAATTCTTGTTCTAATAATGGTAGTAATTCATTAGCTTCTTTTAGTGTAAAATATTTTTTGGTCATCTGCTTCCCTCCCATTCCATTATACTTAAGTGAAGCCGATTATATAAAGTACTACTCTTATTAAGGAGGTTGAATGCTTAACTTTGAACCCCTCCTGAAATGTACGGTATATATTAACATTTCGTTGCAGTGAAGTATATCCCTGCCTAATGATTAGAAATTTATAAAACTGCATCTATTGTTCTTTTGCTTGGTGCACTTTTAATTGCTTACCTTTAATCGTCTTATTTTTCATTGCCTTTAAGACTAACGGACCTTTTCCATTTAATATATCTATAAATGAAGCATTTTCTTGGATCGTAATTACCCCAATATCATTAACCGTGACACCGTTTATTTTCGCAATCGTCCCGACAAAGTCTACAGCTCTTATCTTCTTTTTCTTCCCACCATTAAAATAAAGCTTCATGATTTCTTTATTGAAATTTTCGCTTTTATCTTTTTTAAGAAGCGGTTGATCTTTTAGTTTTCGTTCAAAAGCAGCCTTTTTTCGAGTTACCTCTTCTTTCGGAGGAGCAGGCACTTTTTGAATTTCAAAACCAATATATTGCTCAATTTCTATAAGGTATTGTTGCTCATTAGCTGTTATAAATGTAATCGCTTTACCTTTTTTTCCAGCACGTCCCGTCCTCCCTGTTCGATGGACATAGCTTTCTTTTTCTAATGGTAAGTCATAGTTAATCACAAGCGTAATATTTTCGATGTCAATACCCCTTGCAGCTACATTTGTAGCTACTAAATAACGAAACTTCCCTCTTTTAAATTCATTCATCACTGAAAATCGCTCTTCTTGTGTCATCCCGCCATGGATTTTTTCACTCGGATATCTAGTACGTTTTAAATGCTTAAATACCTCGTCTACTTGATCTTGAGTACTACAAAAAATGATACAACTATCTGGATTTTCGACAATCATTACATCCTTTAAAACCGTTAGCTTTTCGTCTTCAGTTACTTCTATTAGAAAGTGGTCAATAGCATTAGTTGTGAGTCCTGATGCTGTTACTTCTATATAAATTGGGTCTTGCATATATTTTTGACACAAGCTTTCAATATCAGGTGGTAAAGTCGCAGAAAATAGCATCGTTATACGGTATCTAGGTAATTCATTGATAATCGCTTCAACTTGATCGATGAAGCCCATATTTAACATTTCGTCTGCTTCATCAATTACAAAATAATTTAAACGCTCTAAGTTAAGTGTTCCTTTTTGAATATGATCAAACACACGGCCGGGGGTTCCAACGACGACATGTGTTTTTTGCTTTAACTCTAGTTTTTGTCTGGCGAAAGATTGTTTCCCGAAAATTGCATTAGCATTAATTCGCTTATACCTACCTATATTTGTAATATCTTCTTTCACCTGAGCCGCAAGCTCACGTGTTGGCGTCAGAATTAATGCTTGAGGCTTATTCTCTTCCCAATCAATTAATTCACAGATAGGAATACTAAATGCTGCTGTCTTACCACTTCCAGTTTGTGACTTTACAACTAGGTCTTTTTGATTTAGTGCAACTGGAATGACTTTACGTTGAACGTTAGTCGGTTGGAAATATTCCAATTGGATAAGTGCTCTAGAAATTTCAGCACTTAAATTATACTGTTTAAAGCTATGATTACTCATAAAAAAACCTCATTCTATGTCATTAATATAAACAATATTTGTTTCAATCATATTAGCACTACACTGATTCATAATACGCTTTCATTGAAAGCAAAACAAGTTTTATCATATGTAGGATGGAAAATTAACTACCACGGCAGTAGTAACTTCCTGGTAAAAACTGCAAAAAAGAAGCATTACCTATAGAAATAAGTAACACCCCTAAATATACTCTATCCGATTATCCCGCTCTAGATACGAGACAAGCTTCCTCCCACTTTTTATATTCTTCTTCTGAAGAACCCCATTGTAACCAAGACACCATGATTTTTATATCTTGATTCTTCACTAGCCAGTATTCCCATCTTTTTTTACTAATGTTCTCGTAAATTCCGCTTTTTCGAATCGTACCCATATTCTCCCCCTAAGTTGATAAATTTTTAATGGACACCGAGTAAAACATTATTTTAAAGACTAGATGGTTGGAACTTATTTACTTTATTTATATTTATTCTCTGTCTACTTCATAAACCCTTCTTTTCATTTTAAATTTTCCGTATTTTCTGTTATATCAAAAAATACATAAAAAAAGTACATACAAATAACGTATGTTAGTAGAATTCAACTCACTATTATCATTAATTATTGAACTAAAAAAAAACGTAGGTTGTAAATATAAACCTACGTTTTTTTTAACATTTTTGCATCTGATGCTTAATGATTGCTGCTTGTTGTCTTCGATTAGAAAAGTAGAAGTAAAGACCAAACAATAGTGTTAAAAGAGCTAATCCAACAAAAATATTACTATAAACAACAATAACTCCAATACTTTCTATAAACGGATTTAATGAAATACCCACTATTGAATAATCTAATATTCTTCCAATAACGGCACCACCTATTGCACCAGATATTAAATTTCCTAGATTATAGATACCCATTCCAACACCCATTTGCTCATCTAGAAGAGCCGTAGAAATTAAATTAGCCATTGACGTTTGAAATATTGGGAACGCTAAAAAATTAATACTAAACACTAAACTTATAACCCACGGTGCAAAACCAACAATACTTGATAACAAAAGTGATCCTATCATTATTAAAATGATCGCAATATATCCGACTAAATGACTTCCAAAACGATCCGTAAACCCACCAGCTAAACGTCCAACTAACGCACCCAGTATTGCACCAGGAAACAGCACTAACCCTATTTGTACTGTACTAAGACCATGTACCTCTCTTAGTAAGAGCGGAAGAACAAATAAATTACTAAACATAATTAATGTCCCAAAAAAACTAGTTAAAACGGTCAATCGAAAAACTTTATTTTTAAACATAGAAGGTACTATTAAAGGTTGCTTGTAATGATAGATCCACCAAAAAAAGAAGCCAGTTATACAACTACTTAATAGTAAATAGACCCAGTTAAACGTAGTAATAAACAAAATAAAAAGTGCAACGCCAAAAGCCATTGAAATGGCTCCAATAATATCTGGCTTACCACTTTTCTTTTCTTCTTGAGGAAGTAAAACTCTGATCATAGGTAGTGTTAAAACAACAACAAAAGAAAAGAGAAAAATATAATGCCAATCTAAAAAACCAGCAATAAATCCACCCAAAACTGGACCTAAGCCGGCACCAAAAGCCATTGCTGATGATAAAATACCGAGAATTCGTCCTTTTTCTTCCGGAAAATACCGAGATGGAATGACAAATACAATAGCAATAACTGCAGCAGCTCCACATGCTTGAATCATTCTTGAAATAACAACCATTAAATAAATAGGAGAAAAGAAGCCAACAATCGAACCGATTACAAACAGAATAATTCCAATCGTTAAAAGGTTTTTGATTGGAAAAATATCTCCTAACTTTCCGTATAATAAAGCACCAATCGAATATAAAATAATATAGCCAGTCACAACCCAGCTTACTTGCGATGGTAAGAGGTCAAAGTAAAACGCGATATCTGGTACAGAAACCATAAACATCGTAGAATTCATTATTGAAAATAAAAGTAAAATACACAACAAGCTAATAAGCTTTTTCTTATCAGCATCTGAAATTAAATATTGCGGTTCTTTACGGATATCTTTCATTTTAAAAACACCTCCTTCATAAATAAGTTCTTCTTCAAACCGTTACTTCTAAGAAAAAAAAGACTTTTATTTAAACATATAAGCCTTTAAAACAAAAGAAATTTTTCATTACCTATTTTATTATATACCTATTTTAATCCCATTGATAGAAAAGCGCTTCTATAAGCTAGCACCTTACTATCAGTTAGATAGGTCTCTCTCCATTCCTCATATTCTATATTTATAGGTTAGTAATCTTACGTCTTTTTTTCTGCGTTTTACACTATTTACCGTTAATCTCCCCTAGGAGGATTATAACCCCATGTTTTTAGCAATTATCTGTTTCATGATTTCATTTGTACCTGCATAAATTGTCGCAACTGGAATGTCACGATATCTTCTAGCAATCTCATATTCTTCCATATAGCCGTAACCACCATGTAATTGCATGCAATCTCCTGCCATCTTTTTGGCCATATCAGTTATCCACCACTTAGCCATTGACACTTCAGTAACTACGTTTTCTCCTGCCATATGTTTTACAATCAAACTGTCTACGAACGTACGCCCTAATTGTACTTCTGTTGCCATTTCCGCAATTTTAAATTGGGTATTTTGAAATTGACTGATTGACTTACCAAAGGCTTTTCGTTGCTTCACATAATCAATTGTCATTTCTAACATCCGTTCTGCTGAGGTAATCGATTGGATCGCAACCATTAACCGTTCCTGTTGCAATTTATCCATCAAGTAATAAAATCCTTTTCCTTCTTCACCTAATAAGTTTTTAACCGGAACTCTTACATCTTCAAATATTAACTCAGCTGTATCTGCTGTATGCTGCCCAACCTTTCTCAGCTTTTTCCCTTTTTTAAAACCTGGAACTTCCCCATCAATCGTATCAACGACAATAAGGCTAATTCCTTTATGAGGAGGATTTGCTTTAGGGTCTGTTTTACAAACTACAACGATGAAATTCGTCGAATAACCGTTCGTGATAAACGTTTTTTCCCCATTTATTACATAATGATCTCCGTCTTTTACAGCTGTTGTTTTAATTGCAGCTAAATCTGAACCGGTTCCTGGTTCAGTCATCGCAATCGATGAAATAATTTCGCCCGTTACACTTCGAGGTAACCACCTTTTCTTTTGTTCGTCCGACCCAAAGGAATCAATATAAGGCATGACAATATCATTATGAAGCCCTGGACCACCAATACCCGTACAAATTTTTTCAAGTTCTTCAGTTAATACAACGGAATAACCGAAGTCTGCATTCATACCACTGTATTCTTCATCTAGCCATGGACATAAAAATCCTTGCTCTCCAAGTTGTTTCCAATATGTTTTGGGTACTTGTCTAGCTTCTTCCCAATCCTCTACATAGGGAATCACTTCTTTTTCTAAATATTTTCTTAATGATTTTCTAAAAATTTCATGTTCTTCTGTTAAGTAAGGTTTTGTCATTAAAAAAATCACCCCTCTATGTTTTTTAAGGGCCAACTCAAACAATAACCATTTGAGCTGCCCCTAAGATATTAGTGATTAAATTAGCATTACGATTTTTGCAACCTTAGTTATTTCGGTTGCATACGGATCGCACCATCTAAGCGAATGGTTTCTCCGTTAAGCATTGGGTTTTCTATAATCGCCTGAGCCAGTTGACCATATTCTGCTGGCACACCTAATCTCGATGGGAATGGGACTTGCTTACCTAATGCCACTCTAGCTTCTTCAGACAATGTATTAAATAATGGTGTTTCAAAAAGTCCTGGGGCAATCGTTACAACACGAATGCCACTCTTCGCTAGATCACGAGCGATTGGTAACGTCATCCCAACAATCCCGCCTTTAGAAGCACTGTAGGCTGCTTGACCGATTTGTCCATCAAATGCCGCAACTGAAGCAGTATTAATGATCACTCCACGTTCACCTTGATCATTCGGTTCATTTACAACCATTTGTTCCGCAGCTAAGCGAATGACGTTAAATGTTCCAATAAGGTTTATGTTAATCACTTTGACAAAGTCTTGTAAATCATGTGCTTTGTTTCTACTTACTGTTTTTTGTGCAAGTCCAATCCCCGCACAATTAACGACCGCATTGTAGCTACCAAATTTTTGTACCGTCTCATTTAATGCATTTTGGACACTTGCTTCATCCGTTACATTCGTTTTTACATAAATTACATTTTCCCCTAATTCCTCAACGAGGCGCTTTCCATTCTCTTCTGCCAAATCAAGAATTGCTGCTTTTCCGCCATTTTCGATAATATTTCTTACCGTTGCTTCCCCTAAACCTGAAGCTCCACCTGTTACGAGTGCTATTGTTTCTGATATATTCATCGAAAAAACTCCTCTCATCCATTTTTCTTTATTCGTTTATTTTCTATAAATCTATTAATTAAATTCTTTCAATGATTGTTGCATTAGCCATTCCGCCGCCTTCACAAATCGCTTGAAGACCATATTGTCCACCTGTTCTTTCTAACTCGTGCATAAGAGTAATCATCACACGCGCCCCACTAGCACCTAATGGATGTCCTAAGGCAATAGCTCCTCCATTTGAATTTAGTTTAGCTGGGTCTGCTTTAATTTCATCTAACCAACACATCGGCACTGGTGCAAATGCTTCATTAACTTCATAGAGGTCAATATCTTCAATCGTTAAACCAGCTTTATTAAGTACTTGTTTTGTTGCTTCAATTGGACCTGTTAACATTAAGGTCGGATCTGACCCTACAACTTGACGTGCTACTACTCGGAAGCGTGGTTTTAATCCGAGTTCAAGTGCTTTATCTTTAGACATTAATAGAATCGCCGCAGAGCCATCGCTCATTTGGCTTGCATTTCCAGCATGAATGACGCCATCTTCAGTAAATGCAGGTTTCAATGATGCTAATTTTTCAAGAGATGTCCCTTTACGCGGACCTTCATCTTGGGTCACAACCGTCGTTGTTCCATCTTCAAGTGTAACTTTAAAAGGCATAATTTCTCGGTCAAAGCGTCCTTCTTCTTGTGCTTGGAGAGCTCTTCGGTGACTTTCTAATGCAAACTCGTCTAATTGGCTCCGGCTATATCCCCACTTTTCACTAATTCGCTCTGCTGATAATCCTTGGTGAATCATCTCGTATCGTGATGTTAATTCTTCACTCCAGTCGGAATTTTGTCTGGTTGCTCCCATTGGAATACGTGACATACTTTCCACTCCACCAGCAATGACGATTTCCATGTCTCCACTTGCTATCGCCTGCGTAGCAAAGTGCACAGCTTGTTGACCTGATCCACATTGCCGATCAATGGTTGTACCAGGAACGCTGATAGGGAAACCCGCCTGTAATACAGCTGTACGTGCAATATTTAACCCTTGTTCTTCTACTTGAGATACACAACCCATAATGACATCTTCAACAAGAGCAGGGTCAATTCCTGAACGATTTACTAGCTCTTTTAATACTTTCGCAGCCATATCATCCGGACGAACTGTACTTAAAACTCCTTTTCGTTTTCCTACAGGTGTTCGAACTGCCTCTACAATTACAACTTCACGCATTTCCATTCCCCCTATAATAGTAAATATTGTTTCGTATATGACGATCACATTTTTTTCTATTGCAAAAACTATGCCATATTTTATAACGCTCTATTTAAGTCTTATACAACGCATAATTCATAAAAGTGTCTGAAAACAAGACAATTGAAAAATCAAATATGTTTAAATACTGCTCACAGTTCTTTATAATTGGTTGTTACTAGCGCTTATCTCCCAGTTAAACTGCCTTGTATTGCCTTGAAGTGAGAGTCCTTAGAGTTAATTAAACGGGATAAAAAAGATATGCACAATAATTTTGCGTGACTGCGCTTACAATTGGCTTTATATTCCACTCCCATCTACTTTACTTCAATCGTTTCATACTTCTTCAATTTATCATAGAGGACAGAACGACTTATCCCTAATAATTTACATGCCTGACTCTTGTTTCCTTTAGATTTAATTAACGCTTTTTGAATAGCTATTTGCTCCGCTTTTTCTAGTAACGATTGTTCGGCAAACCCCGATTCTTCTTCCTCTATAAATAAATCATAACCGACTTTTTTTAATAAATAGTCGGGTAAATCAACAAGTTGGACATTACCGTTTTCAGCGAATATCATCGCTCGCTCCCATACATTTCGTAACTCGCGAATGTTCCCAGGCCAATCATAGTCCATCATCGCCTGCTGAACTAACGGATCCCACCCGATGATACTCGTTCCATTTTGTTTATTTAATTCTTCGATAAATGTTTCGCTTAATAATAAAATATCTTTCTTTCTCTTTCGAAGTGGGGGAATTTCAAATGAAATTACATTTAATCGATAAAATAAGTCTTCCCGAAATTCACCTGCCTCTACCATTTCTTCAAGAGAACGATTCGTCGCTGCTATAATCCGAACATTGACCTCAATTCGCTCGGTGCCCCCAACTCTATAAAATTCTTTCTCTTGTAGTACACGTAGTAATTTAGCTTGAAGTTGGAGAGACATATCACCGACTTCATCAAGGAACAGCGTCCCTCCATTTGCTAAGTCAAACTTGCCCATTTTCCCTTTTTGTTTAGCTCCAGTAAATGCTCCTTCTTCATACCCGAAAAACTCAGATTCTAATAAATGTTCTGGTATAGCAGCACAATTGACCGTAATAAATGGACCTTGTCCGCATGAGCTTGAACTATGAATCGCATGTGCAAACAGTTCTTTTCCTGTGCCACTTTCTCCACGAATTAAAATCGTTGTACGACCTTTTGCAGCTTTAATACCACTTCGCATTAATTTTTCCATCTGAGAATCCTGAGAAAGAATTTCTTTAAATGTAAACCTTGATGTTTCTGTCTTTCTAGTAGAAACATGCATTTTCTTTTCTATATTTTCATATCTCCTAAAACGTTCTCTTACTTCATGTAATTGACGATAGACAATTTTACCGATGACTCCGATGATTTGATCATCTTGGTAGACAGGTATGCGATGGACGATGTAATTAATTCCTTTAACATCCATAAAATCACTTATATCCGAAACACCCGTTTTAAGAGTTGGTGTTAATTCAAGGTGAGGAAGGGTTTCATTAACAGGCGAATTTTCAATGGTTTTCTCATTAAGTTCAAATAATTCGATTAGTGAGGGACTTATAAAAATTATTTGACTATCTTCATTAATCATGACTACGCCATCGTAAGCGTTATCAATTACTGTTTGGAGAATACTTTTCCATTTTTTTACGGACTGTAGTTCTTGAGCCATATTCTCTAGCTCATTTACATTTTGAAAAAGAGCAATATATCCTTTTGAACCATTTGGTCTTTTATAGTTGGACAAACGGACGACAAAATAATCAGATTGTATTTTTACTCGAGTGTGAATTTCTTTTTCAGAAGTTGAACTTTTCCAACTTGGAATGATTTCTTGTAAATCTTTAAAAAGCAACTCTTCTTTCGTTTGCTTAAGCATGTTATTCAATTTTTCATTTACATAAATAACTTTACCTCGTTCATCTGTCAATAAGGCACCTAAGTTAGAAGTTTGTAAAATCGTTTCTAACTGTCTTTTTAAAAAACGCGTACTTTGTAAAAAGCTTAAAACAGCTGAAGATGTCGTAATTAGACCGATCGGCTTTTCGCTATCATCAATCACAACCCCTGTTCCCACTTCACTATTTTCAATTATTTTTTCTAATTGTTCAGATGTTGTATCAAGTGTTACTGTCCCAATATCTTCTTTTATAAAATTACCGATCATAGTCTTTTGATCTAATTCTAATAGCAACATTTGATAGAGAGCACTCCGAGTAAAAACACCTATTAATTTTCCTGTTGAATCAGTAACTGGTACAGTATTCCATTTCGTTTTTTTCATAAAATTAATCGCTTCATTTAGGGTGTTATTAGGAGATAGACACTCATTAACTGGAGTCATGACCTTTTTTACTGAATTCAATTTAATCTACTCCTTCACAAAAATGCTCATTTGAACCGTACAATGCATATTACTTCTATTTCATTATTCCCCATTTTACCATACTACTTGTAAGAATAATCAAATAATTACAACAAAAAAACTGCTCTTTAAGATATCGATTATATCTTTAAGGACAGTTTTGATTAGGGAATGCTTTTGCAAATATTTTATCATTACCGAACAAGAGCCATCTCAATCATTAATTGCTCTCTAAATTTTTTTCGTAACGGTAAGATATATAGCTTTTCAACTTCGGTGTTATAAGTACTTTCTTCATACAAGGAGCGTATAAGGTTACATTGTAATTCATTTAATCGATTACATTTTTCAGTAACGTCATCGAATCGTTCTATTTTGATTAATTCATCTTTAAATTGTCCCACAATGCTTTCCATTCTTGAAGAAAGCTTGTCATTTATTATTTTTAAAATCATTTCATTTAATGTTTCTTGGATATGTTCGACTAGCTGTTTTTTTGGTCCTACGTTTTGAACGGAGTGCATATCTACATTTTTAAGTACGGAAATGATCGCAATTGCTTGTTCTTTTGCCATGCTATTATTTATATTTGGGATGATGACTTCCTTTAATACATCGTTTACCGTACGGATCGTTAGTGATTTATCTAACATGTATGTACCCCCTAGTAGCCTAGTAATTCTGCTAGCATCCCTCGCATTAAAGGCCAACGGAATCCTTGTCTTGCCATGCGGAGATCTTTTGTTTTTAATTTAGCAAAGTCAGTTCCCGCTGATTGAGAAATGAGAACAAACCGCAATTGGTGAAAGACTTCGTAATAATGGAGCACTTTTTCATTAATCGACAGTCCTGTAAATTCACTATACTTCTCAAGAAACATGTCTTTATCTAATAAATAGTTTAATAGTGGAGAGTCCATTCGATTAGACTTAGTACATACATAGGCAACATCTGCCATAGGATCACCAATTTCCGTTGCTTCCCAGTCTAAAATTCCAGTAATACTATTGTTAAGATATAAAAGGTTTCCCGATCTGTAATCTCCGTGTACAACTGAAAATCGTTGTGCCGCAGGCTTATTTTTTTTTAACCATTCAAGAGCATCGACCATAATCGGATCAGGACTAATTTGATACTTATAATACATTTCTTCAAATTCATTTATTTTTCTATCAATATAGCCGTATTCCCCTACAGGCTCTTCTAAGTCTTCAGCGAGACCTATTTGCTTATAATCAATAAGATGTAGATCTGCTAAATATCGAACAAACTGTAATGGAATCTTTCCATCGTCATGAGCTTGTTTAAAAAATTGTTTCCCTTCTTTTGACCAAGGAACATAGCTTTTACCAGGTAGCTTATCCATGACAAAAAAAGAACCCCCTATTATTGACTCATCCGTTTCATACCAATAAACCCGTGGAATTGGTAATTTACTATTCTGACTTAGCCGATCTAATAGCTTATAATGACGGTACGAATTTTGATAGTCTGTCATTAAACCACCTTTGTTTTGTTTACGGATCGCGTATCCCTTATGATGCGCTTCCCCGTTCATTTCCCATGTAACAGAAAAAGTAAATGCTTCATCTGACCACCCTGCTGACGGTTGTTGGAAATCACAAATTTGTACATTTTTCGCACCTGCTAATTTCCGCTCAAAAAATAATCGGATCGCTTGCATAGTCGTTTCCAACAAAAAGTCCACCCCCTTTTTATGTCGGATGCGTCTTGAATATAACACTGCCGTACTTGTAGGAATTTACCCTAAAGCATTTTTGATTTTCAAAATCACCTTTCATTACTTTCGATTGAATAAATAGATATCCCATCTCGTTTTTGTACATTTACTTGATGAACGAGCTTTAAAAGATCAAGATGGCCCATTGTTTCTGATAAAGTTAAATCCAATTCTTTTTGA
Source organism: Alkalihalobacillus sp. BA299 (assembly GCF_017745675.1). Classification (GTDB taxonomy): domain Bacteria; phylum Bacillota; class Bacilli; order Bacillales; family Bacillaceae_F; genus Alkalihalobacterium. The sequence goes on along the minus strand of NZ_JAFLJM010000015.1, from coordinate 23,670 downwards.
AATATTGTAGGAAAAAGTAGTGTAGTAAGTTCATATACCGTTTTCGGTCCATCTTTGAGTAGGTTACGTATATTTTCTGTTCTCTCCCAGTTACTCTTTAACCGATTATGAATTAATTCTCGATGATTCGTAACGGACTCACCGTGTCCTGAAAAAACTATCTCTATCTTTTCATCTGCACACATCTCCAACGCCGTTCGATATTGGACTAATGTCATTGGTCGTTCGTTAGATGGATCAAATGGTGGTTCAATTAATGCATTTGAAGAAATATGTTCGATAATGTGGTCACCACCGAGAAAAACTCCATCTCGTTTTCGATAAATAGACAAGTGATCTTGTGAATGGCCAGGTGTATATAGCACTTCCCATTCTTTTAGCCCTGGAACTTGTTGTCTATGCGCTAATTTAATATCAACTTGACTTGGTTCCATTAGAGATTGCATATATTCTAACTGCCTAGCATAATGGTGTTGATATTCAGGGGGGACATTACATTCGCGAGAAAACTCATAAAAAAAATGAGTGCGGTAATGATTAAACGTTTGGTCTTTCTCAATATATTTTGCAAGTAATGGATGTCCAAGCGTTTTGGCACCCGCTATCTTTCTTACACGTTCAAGAAGGCCACAATGGTCGATATGGTGATGAGTAATGAGAATTTGCTGTATATCTTTTAATTGATAACCCGCTTCGTTTATACCCCTTAAAAGTATTTCCCAAGCTTCTTCCGTCTTAGGCCCCGTATCTACTAAAGTTAAGACTTCCCCTTCAATTAAATACACATTTACTGGTCCTACAGGAAAAGGAGTAGGAAGGACGATTTGATAAATACCTTCTTTGACTTTTGTTGTATATTTTTGTAGATGTATTGGTTTGTTCTGTATCATATCCAATGTCCTCCAATTATTAGAATTTGTAAGTTAGCTAAAATCGAGTCAATCGTATAACTAAACTACATGCTTAGGATGCTTTCTTTTAGCGATGCTTAAAGTTTGGTGAGCGCTTATCTAGAAATGCTTGAACACCCTCTTTTACATCTTCTGTTTGGAAAACACCCGCGAAGTATTCTGCTTCAAGGTCAATCGCCTCATTAAATTCAAGTTCCATCCCTTCATTTACTGCTTTTTTTATACGAGTTAGTGCTTGCAATGAATAACTAGCGATTCTTTGAGCCATTTGTTGTGCTGCTGCCATTCCTTCTCCAGTAGCAACGACTTTATTCACTAAACCGATCTCTTTCGCTTCTTGTGCTGAGAGTGGGTCTCCTAAGAACATTAATTCCTTTGCTTTCGCTTCGCCAACAAGTCTCGGTAAACGTTGCGTACCTCCACCACCCGGGAAAAGGCCTAATTTCACTTCAGGCAAGCCAATTTGCGCATGATCTTCAGCAATGCGAATATCACACGTTAATGCAAGCTCACAACCTCCACCAAATGTAATGCCATTTAACATGGCAATTGTAGGTTTTTCCATATCATCGATTTGGTTTAAGACTTTATGAGATTGTAAGTTTACTTCTTTTAATTCCTCTTTACTCATATGTAACCATTGAGGAAATTCTTTAATGTCTGCACCTGCCATGAAAGCACGTTGACCTGCCCCTGTTAAAATAACAGTAATCACTTCTGGATCTTCTGAAATAGAAGAGAAAACTTCGCCTAATTCTCTTATCACCTGACTACTTAATACATTCATTGGTGGGTTATCTATTGTAACAGTAGCCACCCCATCCGCTTTATCAAAATGAACTAACTTTTGCATATACACTATCCCCTCATTTAATCATTATTTTGAAGACCATCGACTATCTACACTTTGCGTTACGCTTTGAAAATAACCTTGATCTATCTATAAAAATGAGAATTGCAAAAATTATGCCAAAAATAATAATAGATAGCAATTAACTAAATCACCTAATAGAATACCCTTCTGCTTTATTAAAATCTTTTATCTATGTTTTGAATGGAAGAAAAGTGTATGAAAAATATACAAATATATACTTTGAATTGTTTATTTATTAGACAAATTTAGCTAGACAGTAATAAAAATGACACCTTTTCTGTCCAGAGATAACTTTAAAATGATGTTATTGTATAAAAAAAGGGATCGCGCTAATGGATTAGAGCGATCCTTTTTTTATTTGGCTGTCTTCGTAAACCTTATTGCTTTTTGGACCATTTTTAAAGCTTCACGTAAAGCGTGAAGAGCCTTTTATTTAAACCAGCCTTTTTCTTTGGATTGAGTTATTGCTTCAATTCGGTTTTTCACATCAAGTTTATCTAAAATCGTAGAAATGTAATTTCGTACCGTTCCAGCTTTAATATTCAGTTCTTCAGCAATTTCTTTTGTATTTTTCCCATCAGCAATAAGTTCTAACACAGCCTTTTCTCGCTCAGTCAGTGGGTTTTCTTCACTATATAAATCATCTATTAGTTCCGGAGCATATACACGTTTTCCATCCATAACGCTTCGAATCGAACTTGCTAACTCCTCACTAGGACTGTCTTTTAACAAATATCCACTTACTCCCGCTTTTAATGCCCGTTGAAAATATCCAGAACGAGCAAACGTCGTTAATATGATGACTTTGCATTGCAATCCCTTCAGTTCTTCCGCAGCCTCAAGTCCACTTTTTTCTGGCATTTCAATATCCATAATACAAACATCAGGCATAAGTGCATCGACAAGCGAAATCGCTTCTTGCCCATTTGAAGCCTTGCCAATGACTTCCATATCATCTTCTAAATTAAGTAATGAACCTAATGCACCTAATAACATTCGCTGATCTTCAGCGATGACAATTCGAATCATAAAGGACCCTCCTTATCCGACTCCTTAATCACATTTGGCACTCTCATCTTAATCGTCGTTCCATGACTAGATTCGATTTCTAGAATCCCGTTAACAAACTCAAGGCGTTCCTTCATTCCTTGAAGTCCACTTCCTTTATAAAGGTCTTGATCTTCATTAATCCCAATTCCATCGTCTTTAACTATAATGCAAATTTCATTAGAGTTTTGAATGATTGAGATTTGGCAAGTCGAAGCTTGACTATGTTTTACGACATTTGTTATGGATTCTTTTATACACATACTTAGAATGTTCTCAATAAATAGTGATACATTTGTTAATTGAACTTCTTCATCATAGACAAATTTAATTTGTGCGGCTTTAAGAATTTGCTTCACGTGTACAAGCTCTTCTTTTATACGAATCCCACGCATTTGCGAGACCATTTTCCGGACTTCATTTAATGCCGTTCTCGCAGTTTGTTGTACGTCCAGTAATTCATCTCTAGCTTGCCCTGGGTCTTTATCAATCAATTTCCTAGCCAAATCACTTTTTAAGCCAATGAGTGATAGCTTCTGTCCGAGCGTATCATGTAGATCACGAGCGATCCGCTGTCGTTCTTCTTGTTTGACTAGCTCAGCTATTCGTTTATTGGCATCTTCAAGCTTCTCTTCCAACTGATCTTGCTTTTTACGATTATATATGTTGAACGGAAGAAGAATAACACTGATCCAAACAATAATGATGAACGGCAATTGTGTTAAAAATAAATCATCTTTCAAAATAACGATATTATAATTAATCGATATTGTCGTAAATACTAAATGAATTATATATAACGTTAAAAAAGCAATTCGATTTTTAATATTTCCGTTATAATATGCAATGTAGAAAGCAAAATAAATAAATTGGAACACTATCGTCATCGTTATCGATATCGCGATTAAAATACATGTCCAAACATAAACAGGCCATTTTTTAGACATAAACGCAAACCGATATGCGATAAAAAATACTATCGTAAGTGTAATCCCTGCAATAATTTCCAGCGTCGATGAAGATTGAAAAATAAAATAAAACGGTAATATACTAAAGATACTCCAAATATAAGGAGATATCGCTGAATTTTTTTGTAAGTTCTTAAACTTTTTTAACATGCTGAAACCTCTTTTAACCATTGTGTCATCCTCGATATTTTAGCATAAGTTTCCAGTAAACAAACAATAAATAGATCGGGGTAATAAAAAAGTAGCCTCTACTTTTCTACAATACGTAAATACTCGTAAAAAAGAGAGGCAACTAGAATGCAAAACCTTATAAGTCAGATTTCATCGAAGCTGAGACAGTTGTCCTTTTAACTACTGGTTTCACCTGTTCATTTTTAAGATCTTTAAATCCTATAAACTTTTTGTTTTTCTCATCCCAAAGTCGAAAACGAAGGGATTTTAAACTTGAACCAATCGTAATCGTTTGTACTTCTTGTAAAGCTTGGTGGTTATTATGAACTTCTTCAAGTTTATAGTTTGGAACTCGCGGACTTAAGTGGTGAATGTGATGAAACCCAATATTACCTGTTAACCACTGCAATACTTTTGGTAATTTATAATATGAGCTGCCTTCTAATGCAGCTTTGACATAATCCCACTCTTCCTCGTTTTCAAAATATGAATCCTCGAATTGGTGTTGGACATAAAATAACCAAATTCCTATAGATCCTGAAATTAAGAAAATTGGACCTTGAATTAAAAGAAACGCTTGCCAACCGATCGTCCAACATAAAATGGCGATCGTTACTACAATTAATAAGTTGGTTAAATACGTGTTCAATCGTTCTTTCATTCGCGCATCTTTCTCATTAAATCGGTAATCAATTAAAAATATATAAATTGGACCTAACACAAACATGACAAACGGATTGCGATATAATCGATACGCTAACTTTCTCCAAAAAGAAGAAGCATTATATTCATCTACAGTGAGTACCCAGACATCCCCAGTACCTCGTTTATTTAAATTACTACTCGTTGCGTGATGTACGGAATGACTATGCTTCCATTGTTCATAAGGACAAAATGTCATAACACCAGTAATGGTCCCGATAATTTGATTTACTCGACGATTTTTAAAAAATGACTGATGACAACAATCATGGAAAATGATAAAGATCCGTACTAAAAAGCCAGCCGCAACTGCACATATCACGAAAGTAAGAAGATAGGAAACAGAAAGACTAACATATGCAAGGATCCATAGGGCAAAAAATGGTACCAGTGTATTTATTAGTTGCCAAACACTTTCCTTAGTATTTGACTTTTCATATGGTGCAATTTGTTTTCTTAATTGATTGTGTTTTTGGTTTGCCATTATTTTTTAATTCCCTTCCACTTTTTCATTTGTAATTCTAGAATAATGGTTTTCTTTCATGCTTTGTAGTCATACATGTCATGTATAACACATGATAAATGTCATGTATTCAGAGGGGCGAGATTACATTTATTGAATAAATAACCAAAACACAATAAAAAGCAGACATCGCTTGGTTGCCTGCTTTGTTTAATCCTTCATAAAGTTATGCTTTTATTCACTTTACTTATTCTGTAGTAATAATTTATTCTTATGCTAAAAGTAATCATCCTACCCGATGTGTTGTTTACAATAATTACTAATGATTTCTTTCTCATCCTCTTCTAAAGCAAAATCGATGTATTCATTTGTTCCTTTTTCATAAAATTGATATTGTGCAATATGACTTTCATTTTGCGTAACAGCAAAGATTACACGTAAATACAACCCTTTTTCTTGATACAGTTCATCATCCTCTGGTACCTCAATGTCCAGGTGGAATTCATATCGGTCTCCTAATAAAATACCCGTTGTATCTTGAAGCTTTTCAACCGAATGTCCAGTAATTTCCATGACAGCCTTCCTTTCTTCTATTCCCATTTTCAATTCTAAACTTATTCATAAAAGCTTTAGTAGATGCCCACCATAATATGTAAACGAGAATTCCACTCCATTACAATAAGTTACATTTATTTATTTAAAGCTTTCTGTTTTTGCATGATTTGATACGATTTTTCAATAATATCTGTTAATACATCACCTTTGTATACTCTTCCAAGCTTAGTGTTTTCTTGGTAATACTCGACAATCTCATCAAATCGATTTGCTGTTTCTTTACTTATTCTAACATTTAATTGAACTCTATTTTCTTCACTCAACCACTCCACCTCCAATAATAATTATGATCACCAATCACTCTGCTATCATTTGCCTATCAGGATGATATCTATTTGTTATTTTATACGATTTATTGTCGTCTGACTAATGTTTTCTCAAGAAGGCATAAAATCTTCACTTTTCAAAAGACTAACTAAAAAACGTTCTAAAGGTGAGGAGGAACTAAACTGATGGAACAGTTTCGCGGGGACGCCCATAAATTTTACAAAAAAATAAAAAATATAATTGCTAAAAAGCAAACTATTCATAATTTAAGCGAAATTAATGAAATTAATACGATCCAAACCTTCTATGAAACCCTTCCTCTTAACGAATTAAAGCTCATACATTATCGCATGATTAAAGAACAAAACGGTAGTGGCATGATCCCAGTACTAATTTCAATTTTACCTTGGCTTGGATTAATTTTTTCAAAGCAAATTCAAAAGGTGGCAGACAATAATATTTATTTTATTTTTTTGTTTCTTACTTTCTTCACTCTTTTTGCTCTTATTTTTATTTTACTCCATTATCGCGAAAAAGCATGGGCTTCATTACATATTGAAATTATTAAAGATATTATGGAATTTCGTGAAAAAAATAAAACTAAATGGTAAACTCATGAAAAGCGGTACAATAGTTATGAAAGGAAGAAGCTTAATGTCAGAAAAAGTAACCCTCTCTATTCTTGAAACAAGCGATGTACACGGTCATATTCTTCCTATCAATTATGGTAATAATGAGCCTGCAATTCTCGGATTAGCCAAACTATCTACGCTAATAAAACAACAAAAAGCCAAAAACATATCACACACAATTCTTATAGATAACGGTGATGTCATTCAAGGAACACCGCTTACCTACTACTATGCTCGAGTTAATAGTGAAGGTACAAATCCCGTTATTTCTGTTTTAAACGCTATGGGATATGATGCAGCAGTCCTTGGAAATCATGAATTTAATTACGGTCAGGAAATTTTACAAAAATCGATTCGTGATTCTCAATTCCCATGGATTTCCGCTAATATTTTAAATAAAGGAACGAAAGAACCCTATTACGGCAAACCCTATACCATTAGGCATTTTGATCATGATTTAAAAGTTGGCATATTAGGTTTAACAACAAGCTACATCCCCAATTGGGAAAACCCAAATCATATTAAAGATTTGTCCTTCGAGAGCGTTATTCAAACAGCACAAAAATGGGTGCCGTTTTTACGAAGAAAGGAAAAAGTAGATGTATTAATTGTGTCTTATCATGGTGGGTTTGAACGTAACCTTACTACGGGAGAAGTTACTGAACACCTCACAGGTGAAAATCAAGGGTATCAGTTGTGTCAAGAGGTTGAAGGAATTGATGTGCTTTTAACAGGACACCAGCACCGTTTCCTTACAGGAGAAGTCAATAATATCACCATCCTTCAGCCTGGTGATAAGGGGCAAGCATTAGGCAAAGTTAACATTATATTAGAAAAACAAAGAGACAAGTGGCAGATTTTAGAAAAATCAGCTCAAATCATAAAAGTCGATGAAAAAACAAAAGCTGACCCTAAAATACTCCAACTAACACAAATATTTGAAGAAAAAACACAAAAGTGGCTAGATCAACCGATAGGCCAAATTAAAGGAGATATGTTAATTCGTAATCCGATGGAAATTCGTACTAAGGATAATGCTCTAATTGAATTTATCAATAAAGTACAAATGGACGTTTCGAAAGTAGATATATCAAACACCGCCTTATTTTCAGATGAAGCACCTGGCTTACATTCAAAAGTGACAATGAGGGATATTGTCTCAAATTATATCTACCCAAACACATTAAAGGTTTTGAAAATTACAGGAAAAGATATAAAAGACGCTCTTGAACGTTCAGCTTCTTACTTTGACGATTTCAACGGCAAAGAAATTAAAGTAAACCCAGAATTTACAACGCCTAAGCCACAGCACTATAACTACGATATGTGGGAAGGCATTGAATACGAGATCAATATATCTCGCCCTTTTGGAAAAAGAGTTGTTCTGCTTCTTTATAATGGAAAACCGGTTGAACCTACAAAGGAATATCAGGTTGTGATGAATAATTATCGTGCTGGAGGAGGCGGTGACTATGTGATGTTTCAAAATAAAGAAGTGGTCCAAGACATCCCAATTGATGTTTCCGAACTGCTCGCTAATTATATTTTAGAAAGAAAAGTTGTTGAAGCTACTATCAATCATAATTGGAAAGTGGTTCATGACTAATCGTTCAAAAAATCCATAAAATTGAGGTTTTCTGATATGACTAAAATCATTTTGATTTTCGTTTTCTTTTCAATCATAATGGCTGCTTTTCTTATTTTCATTGATCTATTTGTAGGAATCCCTTTTAGCAAAAGTATAAACAATGTTCGTAATCCATTTTGGGTGATGGATGTTGGAGAACTATCTATATTAGTCATATTAATCATGATTTCAGTTGCCATTCCAATAAAATATTATTTTAAACTTTTTACTAAAAAGAAAAATTAGTTATGCTTTAAAAACTTCTTTCGTATTAGCGTTAGTAAAAACAGCAATAAAGGAATATAAATTTGAAAAGGTAAATGCAAATAATATGGGACAATATTTAAACCCTCCTCTAGATGCTCAGAAAAATTACTCGCAATGGAAAGGGAGCTAAACAAAATAATAATCCCTATAGGAAAGACTAAATGTTGATGGTTATTGACATTAAATAATTTTGTAATGCCAATTATTCCCGCATACATAAAGATAGCAATTTTAAAAAACATTCCAATAACTAGCGTGATAACGACCAATGCATCCAAGCGCTCTAAAAATTCACCCACTCTAATTTTTCCAACGGATGTAAGGAGAGGAAAGGTTGTTCTGCTTGCAATATCTACACCGAGTACAGCTATGTTTAAGGATGTATTAAACGCGATTGTCAGTCCGCTCACAACTAACGCTGTAAGACCTACTCTAAGAGCTGATTTTGGTTTATTTAAATAAGGGAGTAGCATCGAAAAAACAACAATTTCTCCAAATGGAAAAGTAAAGCCGACAGGAAAAGCAGTTTGAATGATAGGTTTCCACCCTTCCCCTAAGATAGGAAGTAAATTTTTTACATCGATAATTCCAGAAAAAAGAATGAGTAAATTCGCAACAAAACCGAGTAATAGTAATAATAATATATAAAATTCGCCTGTCCTTGCTAATACTTCAATGCCAAGATATATGACATACATGATCGTACAGATCATCAGTAAATTAATAACAAATAAAGGAGTTTCAGCAAGTGTAGATGATAACAGAAGGTCCCCAAAGTCACGTAAAACTCTTGCTGCGATATAAAAAAAGTACAACATGTAGAGAACTCCTACCAGACCCCCAATATATTTTCCTAAAATGTGCTGAAGGTATCCTGTTAATGGTTGATCTGGGTATTGTTTATATAAATAAAAATAAACATAAAACATCATCATGCCTGCACTTAAACTCAGTAAAATCGCAAGCCAAGCTCCTTGCTTTGCATCTATGCCGATAGCTATAACAATTGCGCTTCCCAACTCAAAAAGAACCATTAGTGAAAACATCTGAAATGCATTCATTTTTGCTTGTTCCACTGAGGACCTCCTTTCCTTATCATTTCTATCAAAAAATTACTCACTAAAAGAATTAAATCGCATCCCTGTTCTACGAATAAAAGCGTGAACTTGAACATCTACTTCAAGCGTTGAAAATAGATCTGGCCATTCACTCTCATATTCTTTCCAACGTTTTGGATGTTGTCTTTGGATGACATTTCCAAACCCCAAAAAATCCGATTTTTCTTGTTGTGCAATCGCTATTGCCCTCATTGCTTCACTTTTAATTTCCTCTTCTAGTTGTTTTTCCAACTCAGTAATATTTTTATGCTGTTCAAAATCGTACGAACAATTAGCTTCACCGATATTTCCTTCCTCATTGATTATGACTTGAATGGTCGGTTTACCGTTTTTAATCAAAGAATTAATTTTTGTATTTGAACGGATCACTTCAATGGCTATCGCATCTTTTTGCCCGTCACAATCTAGGTTAACAATCGTACTTTGGATGTTATCTAATATCCAGCTTGTTCCTCTTGCCTCTTTATTTTCAACCCACCTGATCAATTTTCCATCTTTAAAGATTGCGGTTCCACTAACTTCTAAAGTAGCCGCAGGATATGACTGTTGTAAACTTTCAACCTTTGCACCAAAATTTTTATCACCTCTAATTCTAACGCCACTCATCGCTACTTCTTTTCCCTTACTTATAAGCGCTTGAATAATATCATCGATTTCCATGACGAGGTTTTCTCCCCAAACCTTTTCAGTTGTTTCAAGTTCAGTTGTAATTTTTTTTGCTGATATTCGTTCAACTGGAGATTGTATTTTTAATATTTCTTCTGCTTTTGTTTCCCGTGCAATGATCACTTGAATATTTGTCCTAAACTCATGATCACGTTCAAACCAGTCAATCACTTTTTCAATCCCTTCTTCTTTTGCAAACTGCTCGCTTATTACGATCAGATTTGTGTGTGGGAAATAAAGTTTCCTTGGCACTTTTTGAGTTGTTTTTCGAATGGCTTCAAATATGGTATTGCCAGTTGAAGAATAAACGATCGTTGTTGCTGCATTTCGTTGCCCGCCTTCTTGTCCTGTCGCCACTTCTCCAGCATTAATAATTTGAAATGATACACGATATTCTTCCTTCGTTTTATCAATACCTACAGCAGAGACAAGTGACATTTCCGTTAGTTCTTTTGCATTCCAACAACCTGATAAAAATAAGAATGTGATTATAAAACCTAATAAAAGATACCATTTAGATTTCATTAGAATCACCTTTTCCATTCGAAGGAGATGGTCGTAATCCTTCTTTCATTCGGACTGTTCTATTTTGACTAACTAGTCGAGGGCGTTTTCTTCTAGCCCATAGTGGGAAACGAAATAATCCGTCCTTTTGATCTTCTAGAATTAATGGTGCAAACGGAGCTAAATATGGAACGCCAAACGACCTTAAACTACTCAGATGTGCAACAAGAATAATAAGGCCTAGCATAATTCCGTACAACCCCATCGTTGCCGCTAGTATCATCATAACAAATCTTAAAATACGTCCAGCTACGGCTAGACTATAGGCAGGAGTCGTAAAACTTGCGATCGCTGTTCCGGCAACAACGATGACCATAGCCGCTGACACAATACCTGCTTGAACAGCCGCTTGACCAATTACAAGTGCCCCAACGATTGATACCGCTTGTCCAATTGCACGCGGCATTCGAACTCCAGCTTCACGTAAAACTTCAAAGGTAATCTCCATAATGAGTGCTTCAATTAAGGCTGGAAATGGAATACCTTCTCTTTGAGCAGCTAAACTAATAACGAGTGTTGTTGGAATTAAATCTTGATGAAACGTAATTAAAGCAATATAGATCGATGGACCGAGCATAGCTGCACTAAAGGCCAAATATCTTAAAATACGTACGAGTGTTGATAAGTCATATCGTTGATAATAATCCTCTGCGGCTTTAAAGAATTGGGAAAACCCTGTCGGTACAATAAGGACAAATGGTGTTCCATCGATAACAAGAGTCACTCTTCCTTCTAACAGTGTATTTGCGACAATATCAGGTCGCTCCGTATTAAATATAGTTGGAAAAACTGTAAACGTACTATCCTGTATTAGCTCTTCAACATTTGCTGAACTTGTTATTTCATCAATTTCAATTCTGCCAAGTCTTTCATTGACTTCTTGTAATAATTTTTCATTTACAATACCATCTACATAAACAACCGCTACATTCGTTTGACTAATTGTCCCTAACTGCATCATATCAACCCGCAGGTGAGGACTTTTAATTCTCCTTCTAATAAGTGAAATATTCGTTTGAATGGCTTCAGTAAAGCCCTCTTTCGGTCCACGAATCGTTATTTCTGAAGTTGGTTCTTCGATTGAACGCCTTTCTCCGCCTTTTGTACCTCCAATAATGGCTTGATTGACTCCATCAATAAAAAGAATCGTTTTTCCAGAAAGTAAAGCATTGATAATCCTGTTCCAATCTTTAATTGAACTTACGCTTGCTATCGTAAGTACTTGATTTTTGATAGAGGTTAGTATAGCTTCCATCGACGTTAGCGTTTGTTCCTCCAGATTTATATGGTCTTCAATTAAAGCTTTCAAAATAAAATCACCGACTAGCTTTTCATCAACTAACCCCGCGATATAAAAAACGACTCCTTTAATGGGAGGTTTTTGACTCACTAGTAATTCTCGCATTATGAGGTCATGACTTCTCCCCATCACTTCATTCATTTTTCTAATATTGCTTTCCAAACTTTCGTAAACACAGGTATCTCCAATATTTAATTTATCGTCAACGTAGTAGATCGTCTCACTTTTCTTTTTTGAGATTAAGGAAGAAATTGATCCAGTTTTCCCTATTTTTTTCCGTTTCATAATACTCACCCTGTGATTTAGCCTTTTGTATATTAATACGGTTTAAGAAGTGTCAATTCTCCTACTATAGCATTACTTCTTAAATTATTTTCCTCTGGGAAATGTATTCTTATACGGAAAATCAAACCAATTAATGAAAATTTCATGATTTTTTTATTGCTTTTCAATATATTTCTTTTTATATTTAGCGAGTGTTAGTAACGCCCACGTATGATTTAAACTATGATAGTAAAAATAAACCCTTCCAGGTATTCCCCCTCCTGTTGGGTAAACAGTCTTCCAATCATTTGATTGAAGTGAATGGATCAAATATCGAATACCGCGATTGATGTCTCGTGTAGGCTGATCATGGCCTTCAATTAGCATTTCTAACGCCCAGGCTGTTTGCGTAGGAGTACTGTATCTAAGTGGGACGTATTTTTTTTTGACATCACTACGACAGGATTCTCCCCAGCCTCCATCCTTATTTTGAATACTTACCATCCACTCGAATGCTCGCTTAATCGATGGGTCTTCTATTGGAACACCGACGGATACTAACCCTAAAACAACAGCACTTGTACCATGTATATATGAAATACCCCAGCGCCCATACCACGACCCATTTTTCTCTTGCTGTTTTTTTAACCAACGGACTGCTTTATTAATACGGAGATGATTTAAAGTCATTCCACAATCATGGCCTAAGAACTGAAGAACTCTTCCCGTTAGGTCATTCGTAGAAGGATCATTCGCAAAATCTTTTGTTTCATCATAAGGAACTAAAAACTTTATGAATGATTTATCTATGTTTTTTTCAAATGCCGGCCATCCACCATCATCATTTTGCATAGATAACACCCAATTGAAACCGCGATTCCAAGACTGAGTAATTAAAGGATCAATGTGTGTACTTCTTTTTAACGCACGTAATACGATAACCGTATCATCAACATCTGGATACATTGTATTAATATCTGAGAAAGCCCACCCGCCTGGTTTAGTTTTTTTATTGCGAACGATCCAATCACCAGGAATATCATGTTGCCGTGAAATTAGGTACGTATTAGCTTTTGTTATCAATGGATTTGTACAATTGACATCTGCCTCTTGCAGACTAAAACTAGCTATAGCCGTATCCCAAACCGTAGACGTTGAAACTTGTAAATGAGCGTTACATATTAGTGATTTCAGTCCACAAATAGCCTGGTAAATGATGTGTGATTGCTTTTTATAACCGATTGCTAACAAAGCAAAAAGCAAATATATTGTTGCCGGGGCAAAGCCATATACGGTTCCATCCGGCTCGATTCGATTCAACATATATTGTTCAGCTTTAAGGAGTGATTTTTTATAGAGATGCTTCGATAGAGGAGGTACTACTTTCGTTGGAAGAGTTATTAATTTTAATAATACATGAAATAATGAGGCATTCATTTTGGGAAAATTCTTTTTCACATATAAATGACGAATATTAGGTGTGTACTTATTTTTTATAGAAAACTTTTGGTTTGCCATAATCATAATCGGGAAAAAGTGAATACGTGCATGGCCAACCAAATCATATTTATTTATAGGAAAGCAGTTCGGGAGGAGAATAAACTCTGGTGGTATTTTGAGATTTTTCGGCCAAGGAATTTCACCTGTTATCGCAAGTAAAACCAGTGTAAATAAGTTTGTTATCTTTTCTACCCCACCTTTTGATCGGATAAACTGCTCAGCCTTTTTCATGTGTTCATCACCTCTGTTACTTAGACCAGAGAAAAGTAACGCATAATAGGCTTCTACCGTTGTATCTAAGTCTCCTTCACCATCATGATAAAGTTTCCATGCACCATTTCCTGCTTGTATACTTTTAATCCGCTTTACAAGTTGCTCGATCAGTTCTTCTTCCTCTTCAATTTCTAAAAGGCGTAATAAAATAATAAAATATACGTCTGTCACTGGATTGGTTTCTAAACAATATCTCCATGAACCATCATATGTTTGATCTTTTTTTAACTTTTCTATAATACTTTCAATCGTTGAAACTACCTCTGTATTAATCATCATTGGATAGCCCTTCCTTCATATCCGTTCTAATTATTCCATGATTCTATGCTATGTGTAGAATAATTGAGTGGTGAAAAAGAGCAATCACAAAATGATCGATAATATGAAAAAAAGCTAACGAGATAGAAATAAATTTTATTACCTACACTCGTCAGCTATCATTTATAAAGTTACTTTGCCCATCGATCAATTAACACGTTAATGGCCCCGTCTCCAGTGACATTCGTTGCTGTACCAAAACTATCTTGTGCCATATAAAGAGCAATCATTAATCCAATAGCAGCTTCATTAAATCCAAGCATCGATGTGAGTACACCTAAAGCTGCCATAATGGCTCCACCTGGTACTCCTGGAGCTGCAACCATTATTAATCCAAGCATGAATACAACAGGTAAAATTTGCGCGAAATTAGGTTGCATAAAATCAGGTGATAATACCATTACTGCAACGGCACACATAACGATTGTAATCACACTTCCCGATAAGTGAATCGTAGCACAAAGTGGTACACCAAAGTTTGCAATTTCTTCTTTGACCTTGTTGTTCTTTACTGATTTTAGGGTAACTGGAATCGTAGCTGCACTACTCATCGTGCCTATCCCTGTAAAATAAGCCGGTAGCATATTTTTTAATAAGATTAATGGGTTTTTCTTAGCGACAATACCAGCAACCACATATTGAATAGTTAACCAGACCCAATGTGTAACAATGGCTAAGATTAATACAACACCGAACACTTTTAATGTACCGAACACTTCTCCTGATGCTGCTAATTCAGCAAAAATACCAGCGATATAAACAGGGAGAAATGGAATAATAATTTTTGCGATCACTAACTCGATAATAGTTTTTCCCTCATCAAAAAACTTCTTTAACCATTCTCCCTCCGTTTTAGCAATACCAATTCCAAACACAAAAGCAGTTACTAATGCGGTTACTACCCCCATCATCGGTGCCAACTCTAGTATAAGAAATGGTTCAATTACCGTACCCTCTGTTACATTACCCGATTCTGGTGCTAAAAGCGGAACGATTATACTAGCGATAATAAAAGCTAATAACCCCGCCAAGATCGTAGAAATGTACGCTGTTCCAACCGTCATCCCAACTAATCGTCCCGAGCTTTTTCCTAATCCTGCTACTCCACTTGCAATAAAAAATAAAATAATAAACGGGATTATAAAACCTATAAAACTACCGAACAGGACTTTTAAAGTAATTAAAAATCGAATGGTTAGGTCCGGGGCAATCAACCCTAATATAATACCGACGATAATTCCGATGATTAATTTAAATATTAATTTCATTCAATACATCTCCTTCCAATTTTGTACGTGTCAATAACACAAATGTATATCCCTATTTTACATAGTGTCCAATTTAAAACAATGCTATTTCCTATATTCAGAAAAGTAAATTTTTATATTACAATAATAAATAGTATATATCCGAATAATTTTATATAACTGGTATCCATTCATGCCTTATTTCGACTAGACTTAAACCTTCATCACTAGCTTCTCCATATCATTAAATAAACAAAAAAAAACAAGGGTAACTCATAAATGTCTTTGCCCCTTCCTTTTACACAAAATGATTGCTCGATGTTCTATAGCAACTATATTTTGTGATTAAGGTGCCTGACACTTAGTTTTTGAGTCATCCTTGTTTCCTTTAATCAGATTGCAAATTACTTACATGAATATTCGTAAGCTATAAATTACACCTCACGAAATTTTATAGCGTTCAATCGAGTATTAACCAAGTAACTCCATAATCTCCTGTTCTGTTAAGCTTGTCAGCATCGTGTCACCTGGTTGAATCACCTTTTCAATGAGTTCTTTCTTCGCTTGTTGCATATCATAGATTTTTTCTTCAATTGTACCTTGTGCAATCATTTTAATCACTTGAACGACACTTTTCTGTCCAATTCGATGAGCTCTGCCAGCAGCTTGTTCTTCAATAGCTGGGTTCCACCATAAGTCATATAAAATAACGGTGTCCGCTCCCGTTAAATTTAAACCTGTTCCACCTGCTTTTAATGAGATTAAGAACAGGCTATTTTCCCCATTGTTAAACCGCTCTGCCATTTCGACACGATCCTTCCCAGGAGTTTGCCCATCCAAATAAAAATACTCATAGCCTTCTTGCTGCATTTGATCTTCAATCATTTTAAGCATAGAAGCAAATTGAGAAAAAATTAAAATTCGTTTGCCATTAGCAATCGCATTTTGAACAAATTCAAGGAGCTGTTCAAGTTTTCCTGAACCGCCTTCGTACTTATCGAGAAACAATGACGGATGACAACAAAGCTGGCGCAACCTCGTCAAAGCCGCTAATATTTTAATTCTTCCTTTATTTAGTCCTTCCGTGTGTAAAATCTCTGACGTTTCTTGTTTTACCTTTTGTAAATACCCTACATATAATTCTTTTTGCGTTTTCGTTAACTCAGATATGTGAACCGTTTCAATTTTATCTGGTAATTCTTTTAATACATCCGATTTCATTCGTCGTAAAATAAACGGTTTAACCATTTTGGAAATGTGTTCTAGCTCTAAATTACTAAAATCTTGCTTGTTCGGAAAAAAACCAGGAAGTAACACGTAAAAAATGGACCAAAGCTCTTCGATTGAGTTTTCAATCGGTGTTCCACTTAGAGCAAAACGCTTAGGTGCACGAATTTTCGTAATTGCTTTGAACGTTTTCGTTTGTGGATTTTTTATTGCTTGAGCTTCATCTAGTACGAGCGTATCAAATGTTTTTTCGGTATATATTTCAGAATCTTGTCGGACTAATGGATATGAAGTAATACAAACATCCACTTCGGTTAAATCCTCAAGCTTCTGTTTCCTTTCTTCCGGCGTTCCATCGATAACAATCACTCGTAAGCTAGGTGCAAATTTATTACATTCACTCTTCCAATTATATATGAGTGAGGCTGGGGTAACGACAAGCGCAGGGGCCTGTAAGCGATTTTCTTCTTTTTCTGAGAGAAGAAACGTAATACTTTGCAATGTTTTTCCTAACCCCATATCATCAGCTAATATCCCACCTAAACGATAAGTTGCTAATGTTTTAAACCAATGGAACCCAAATTGTTGGTAATCACGAAGTTCAGCGTGAACATGGTTAGGTAATGGAACCTCGAGTTCGTCTGGATGCTTCAAATTTTGTAAGAGTTTACGAAATGCTTTACTATATTTAGCTTTATACTGTTCATCTTGTCCGATAATGTGCTCAATTTGCATGCTACGATAAAGCGGGATTTCTACTTTACCATCATCAACCTGTGTTTTTTGAATATCCAACTGTCGAAAAATTTGCTCGATATGTTGAAACGACTGGTTTTCAAACGACAGGAACGATCCATTTGGTAAACGATAAAATCGTTTCTTCTCAACAACTGCTTGTAAAATAGACTGTACAGCCCCTTGATCAATGCCTTCAAGATTAAAGCTTACTTCTAGCCAATTCCCACTCGAATCAATATCGATCGATGTTGTTGGTTCATAATGTTCAAAACCTAACAAGGCTTTTGCTGTACTTGTTAAAAACACATTAGCTTCCTTTTCAAAAAGTGGAAGCGTATGGAAAAGAAAGTTGTAAATCTCTGCTTCCCCGTCTACATATAATTCATTTCCATGAATTTTCAACAATGAACCTTCAATAACGTCCATGACATTTTGTTCTTTATCTACATCTCGAATGATAATTTTATTTTCAAACTGATCATTTTGGTTTCTAAATTCAAAAGGATTGATGATGTTTTCACCATAATGATATTCTACTTTTACTATCACTCTCTCGTTATCATAATCAATATAAACGTACGACTGAAGCGGAACACTTATTAATTCATCTTTAAGTGTCGCATCCATTTGAATTGTCGTTAGTTTATTTAATTTTGGAACAACATGTGAAACAAACGGTTCAATCTGATCTTTAGCAATCAATAATTGATGGTGAGATAAAAATCCGTCCAATTCTTTCATATACAGTTGCTGTTCCTCTGTTAGTTTATATAAATTTAATTCGTCGAACACATACCCGTACATCTGCATATAAAACATATCGTGTAGTTTACTAAAATCAATGATGAACTCATTTTCATCTCCCTTTAACAATTCAATTGAAGAAGGAAACTGAAAATCAGGATGAATAGCCACATTTTCGAACGATCCTTGTGCATTGCTATATAATAGATCCGTTTTGGTGTCTTTAAAAGTAGAAAACAAATGATCTACTATATAAGGAGCAATCAGTAACTCCCTGTCAGTTATGATTGACGTCTTAGACCAATAATTAGATGACATTCGCGTATACAATTGTTCTTGTTCATGCATGTCATAAAGAATTTTTAATATTTTTTGATCCTTTGCAGCAAATTGATGATCAAATGGATCATAACTAAAGTTCGATGTAAAGAAGTATGACTTTTGTTCGTGAATATGCTTTAAAAATTCACCAAGCTTTTTTACAACATAAGCTCTTTTTGGCCCCACCTTTAATTCAAGTGTAAAAAAGTATTTATCTTGTAAAGAATAAGAATTATGGATTTTTAAATAATATTCAACCGTCAACAATTCCTTCGTATGTAAAGTCACCTCATTTTTTTCAAGTGGACGTAAATTTGTGAAGGAATCTATGAGGGCATTTGCTGTTCTATAGATTTTCCGCTTTTGTCCTTCTTGATAAAACGTTTCACTTTCTATTAATGATCCTTGTTCAGCTAAATTAACTAAAACGGCAACACTATGCTTACATTCTCCATAACTAGCATGAGCAGGACAATTACAATCGGCAATGACTGTCCTATTTTTTTTAATACTAATTTCCACATCGTATTCCTCACTACCAACTACAGTTGCATGCCATACTTGTTCCTCTGCATCAAAGTATAAATCAACTACTCGATTTTCATTATAATAAACTAGCCCTCTACGAAACACTGTATTAGAAAACATATCTTTGATTTCAGATTTTGTTATTCTCAAATCCATTTTCGATTTCATTTATAAACCAACTCTTCCTATAGGCAATTCTAATTGCATTATACTATGTTATGGAAATGACATCCAAATTAGAAACGGATTGTCTTAATAATCAATTAAAAAATCAATCTAATGTTCAACTTTGAATATATTTCGAGAGGCTAAAATCATCAATATGTGTTAAAATTACGTTATAGCCAAAAAATTAAAGGAGTCTTTATAATGAACAACAAAGGATTATACCGGTTGTTAGAGACCTCTTTTTTAGGTTTCTTAGGTGGGTACGTGTTTAGCCTTGCAAACCTCCCCTTACCGTGGGTGTTAGGACCGTTAACTTTTGTCATGCTTTGGCAAGGGTTTTCGAAACGTAAAGCCTATTGGCCAAAACCTATTAAAAACGCAGGATTGAGCATTCTTGGTATATATTTCGGATTATATTTTACAACGGAAACGTTTCTTACGATTGGACCATATTTTTTACCTTTCCTTCTCATCACTATACTAATCATTAGTGTAAGTATTATTATAAGTACAGTTGTCACGAAATGGATCAATGTCGACCAAATTACAAGTGTATTCGGTTCAATACCAGGTGGCTTAACTGAAATGGTCATTGCTAGTGAATCACTAAATGCAAAACCTTCATTAGTTATTATTTTTCAAACCGTCCGACTACTAACGGTTCTTTTTATCGTTCCAACTGTGATTGTCTTTTATTTGACAGAACAAAACCCTATCCCAACTACAGAGGTAGTTCAAGAAGTTATCGCTTCAAGTAGGTGGTCTTATTTATGGTTTATACTTCCAATCGCTATTGGAATGTTAGTTCAAAATAAAATTCCAGCAGGGTTCGTCATTGGACCACTTGCTGCCACTGTACTTATTAACATCAGCTTTGTAACCCTCCCAAGCGTACCTAACTTAGTATTACTTGCAGCTCAAATGGCAGTTGGTATTAGCCTTGGTAAAAGCATTTCCTTTACCGATTTAAAATTAGGAGGGAAGTACTGTTTCGTTTATTTTAGTATTGCACTTTTCCTAATCATAACATCATTTGGATTAGGTGCCGTTCTCGCTCATTTTACATCACTTAACTTCGCAACAGCGGTTTTAAGTGTGGCACCTGGTGGTATTGTTGAAATGGTGCTAACCGCTGCAATAGTCGGTGGAGACCCAGCAATAGTAAGCGCACTGCAGCTTACTCGTATTCTGGTCATCATTATGTTTGTTCCAACCGTTTTAAAATGGTATTTTAGAAAAAATACAACGAAAACAGCAGCGTAACTCGTAAATAAAAATTGATACTGACTCAACAGTAAAATCGACTATATGTTATTTTCCAATATAAAATAACGGCTATAAATCGATTGTGATTTATAGCCCTATTCATTACCTTATTTGATGTTTCCATACTAATCACCAAACGTAATTAGTGTATATATTTCTTTTAGTATCTTTTTTATTCAAACCCTTTTTCTAATTCATCAATAAGTGACCCGATAAATTTTACTGTATTTCGAATTGGCTCTGGGCTTGACATGTCGACTCCAGCCAGCTTCATTAATTCAAGTGGCTTTTTAGTTCCCCCAGCTTTTAACACGTCGAGCCAACGCTCAGCTGTTACTGGACCCTCTTCTTGGATCTTTTGAGCTACAGCTGTTGAAGCCGTTAATCCAGCGGCATACGTATACGGATATAAGCCCATGTAGTAGTGAGGTTGACGCATCCAAGTAAGCCGTGCCCCTTCGTCTATTTCAACCGTATCTCCCCAGAAGTCAGAAAGAACTGCTCCTTTTAAATCACATAGAACGTTGGCTGTAATCGGCTTATCAGCTTCAGCATGAGCATAGACGCGACGTTGCATTTCACCTTCTAACAGATGCGTAACATAGTTGTGATAATACGTACCTAACACTTGTACGATCACAGCTAACCGCTTACGTGGGTCAGTAGATTTAGCTAATAAAGAATGACTTAATAACATTTCATTTAAAGTAGACGGTGCTTCAATGAAATACAAAGAAGGTCGCGTATTGTGATACCGTTGATACCGGCCAGCTAGCGCAAAATGACCCGCATGTCCTAATTCATGTGCTAACGTAAAAGCAGAGCGCATTTTTCCTGCCCAAGTCATTAAAATATACGGATGAACCCCATACGGACTTGAACAGAACGCTCCACTTCGTTTTCCAACAGTATCTGCGTAGTCAACCCAGCGCTCATTGATCGCTTTTGTCATAATTTCCATATACTCTGGACCCATAACTTCTAAAGCTTCGAGCACTTCTTTTGCTGCTTCATCGTATGTAACATCCGGATTGTATTCAGGATCAAGTGGTGCTTTTAAATCACACATGTATATCTTATCAAGACCCAAGACCTTTTGTTTGAGCTTTGCAAAACGTCTCATATGTGGAGCTAATTCTCTTTGGATGACATCTAAAATATTATGATACATTTCTGATGTTACTTGTTGAGGTTGCAATAGCATATCTGTTACTGATTTATAGTTCCGTTCACGTGACATGACAACTTGTTTTTTAACTTCGGTTGCGTACGTTGTAGCAAATGTGTTTTTATATTGATTGAATGCCTTTGTATATGAAGCGTACGCCTTTCTTCGTTCAGTTGTATCTGACGATTGCTCATACAAAGTTTCATATAAGGGGAGAGAGACATGCTGTTCGTCTCCATTTTCATTAATGATTGGATCAAACGGCATATCTGCAGATTTACTTCGTGAATAAATCGCAAAAGGGCCGTCCAACACTTCACCTAACGAAGCTAATACGGATTCGGTTTCAGGTGATAGTCGGTGGGGTTTTGTTTCTAGAAGTTCAGTTAATGTTTTACGATATGTGCTAAGTGCTTCTTCTTTACCGAGAAACTCTTCAATCTTACCTTCAGGCAACTCCAAAATTTCAGATTGCACAAAAGATAATGCTGCATGGATCGAAGCGACAGTCGATGAAGCATGACTTGCATTCGCTTGGTACAAAGGGTTAGTACCATCTACAGACGTATTTAAATGAGCATATGTAGCGAAACGGATCGTTCGTTGTAAAAGTTCCTCCTGAGCATTAAGACAAGCAAGTAATACATCAGGACCTTCACCTAATCGTCCCTTATATTGAGTAACCGTTTTAATTTCTTCAGGCAGCTGATGTAACTCCGCTTCCCACGCTTCATTAGTAGAAAATAAATCACGTAAATCCCACGTTTGTTCCACTGGTGCATCAGTTCGAGCTAATCGCTTTGTCAATTCAATCCATCTCCTTGTTTTAGTTCATTGGGAATACTATCTAAATATATTTCGTATTCCGAATATAAAAACATTATAACACGTTTTTTTACTTATATTGGCATTTTTTACAAATATTGATATATAAACCTACTTGTTTTATCAACGATTCATCCAGAATAAGAGTAAAACGCTTGGAATTGAACTGCAGTTCAATGTGAATAAATTGAACTGCACCCCAATTGTTGGACACTATCTAACAATTGGAGGTGCAGTTTTTCTATGGCTAAATATACCCTTGAGGAAAAAATTTCAGCAGTTACACGCTATTTGGAGGGTGTAGAAAGTTTTGTTTCTATTGGGAGATCGATTGGGACATCTGAAAGTGTGATTATGAACTGGGTTAAGCAATTTGAATATCATGGCATTGAGGGACTTTCTAAGAAATCCTATACAAATTACACAGCACAGTTTAAACTAGACGTACTCAATTACATGAATGATAATGGGACGTCACCAAATGAAACGGCAGTAATCTTTAACATTCCCTCCCCAGCTACGATTAGAACTTGGAGGATCCTTTTCAAAAAAGGAGAAGTGAACGCCCTGGAACCAAAGAAAAAGGAGCGTACACTCATGACGAAAGAAGATAATAAAAAGAAGAAAAAGGTAGCACCAACAGAAGGATCTTTAGAAGCTCTAAAAGCAGAAATAGAACAACTACGGATGGAGAATGCTTATTTAAAAAAGTTGAATGCCTTAGTTCAAAACAAGGAAAAATCACCAAACAAGACAAAGCGAAAGTAGTCTATGAACTAAGGAATGAATTCTCGGTGAAAGCACTTATAAAGTTGGCAGATATTCCACGTAGTACATACTATTACTATGTAAAGCATTTAGATCGTCCAGACAAAGATGCAGAATTAAAAA